>NZ_CP016305.1 GCF_002285905.1 Rickettsia sp. MEAM1 (Bemisia tabaci) | reverse complement strand
TTAAATAGCTAATGGTCTTGATTAATGAGGAGAATGGTACGTAATGCGTTGCTCACATAGATTGCTTTTTCCTGTCATTGCGAGGAGACAATGAAAGTTTTGACGAAGCAATCCAGTAAAATGCATAGTATTTTTTATTATTTTTTTGGATACGTAATATGAATTTCCCATGAGTATAAATTAGACTTAAGAAAGGCTTTTGTCAAGTTTTGTTATATTATAGTAAACTGATTTGAACGCATGTAGCAGGTTGCTCGTCGTCTCGCCTATTATTATAGGCTCTACCCTCACGCCTGTCACAAAATTCAACTGAGTTTACTATAGTTTTAAGTGAAGTGTATTTTTTAAATTCTTTTCTGTAAGTAAGTTATGACTGAATTTTGCAATATAAAGTTTAAAAAATATTTATTATTATAACTTTTTACTTTTAACTTTGAATATAAGCTGTTACAAAAATTGTTTTAACTAACTAAAAATAAACTTTTATGGAAGATTTAAGCTCTTGGAAAGAAAGGTTTGAAGAATGCATTTATGCTAAAAAACTTCTAGATAAACTTCGCTATTTAAATACTAAAGTAGTAAATCCAATAAATTTAGAAGAAATAAAAAAAGGGATATATTATGCCCGTAAATATCACGGCTTGCAAATGCGTAAGTCAGGCGATCCATATTATTCTCATCCAATTGAAGTGGCAATTATGGTGGCAGAGTTTACAGCCGCAGAAGTACCTAAGCTTTACACATCTGTAATGGTACAAGCGGCACTACTTCATGATACTATCGAAGATACGGCATTAACTGAAGAAATGATTGCCAAAATCTTTGGGGAAGAAGTGGCAAAGCACGTTGAAGGCTTGACCAGAGTTAAACCATACGGAAAAATTACCGCTGAAGAAAGTCTGAATATATTAGTTAAACAAAAAAGATACGACACAGTATTAATAAAGCTATTTGACCGCATCCATAACGTACAAACCTTAGGTGCTAAATCACCTGAGAAAGCTAAAAAAATTATAGAGGAAACACTAATAAATTTTGTAATTTTAGCTGTATACTTTAAAACACCAAAAATAAAAGAAAAGCTTTTATTTTTATGCTATAAACATCTTTATGCTAAAGATTATTCACTGAAACAGGTGTTAACGAAGTTTGAGGATAACTTTCAACCACTTTATCCAGCTTTTCAAAATACAATATTCCCCACGTAAAACCTATACTTACGGGAATTAATATAAATAGTATACCCCAATTGTCAAAGTATTTTACTAAGAAAACTAAACCAAAAGAAGTAATAATGTGCATTAAAGCCCTTGATAAAGCAAATAACCAACTTGGATAAGTAAAACGTTTAAAGATTGGAAAATGTTTTATATATATAGGTACTGCACGAAAAGCATCAGGTCTAAAGATAATAAAAAACGATTGTATAAAGAGAACTTCAAAAGGACTAGTTACATGAGATAATAAATAAGGATATATAAAAGCAAACAACCAAAATATTAATAGTCTAAATTTTATAAGCACCAAAGGATATATTTTATAACATAAATAAGTTAATATTATATATGATGAGTCTATATAATCCTAAATTTATCATTGAAACGATAAAATTATTGTTTATTACCTGCTCACTAGTATAACCAAAGGTATTTTTTAATATGTTACTACAATGTGAATAAGTAAAATAAAATGATACAGGCCATGCACATTCAATTAAAAAATAGAGGGTGTCAGGAAGTTTGTGTAAGTTGTAAAAATAGTTAAGAATAAAAATAACATAAACAACTTACATGTAGCTAATATGAAGAACAATAACAAAGTATCAAATCCAGCTATAGAAAAATTAGTATCAGAAATACTATCACAAAGTGATCCATCTGAAATATTTGGTAAAGAAGGGATATTTCAGGGAATTAAAAAGCAGATAGTAAATAAGATTTTAGAGAAAGAAATGGAATCTCATATAGGTTATGAGAAACATTCTAAAAATGAGAAATACTCAGATAACAGACGTAATGGTAATTATGAAAAGACTCTAATAGATCCAGAAGGTCGTAAATTGACAGTAGAAGTGCCAAGGGATCGGGATGGAGAATTTGAACCTCAACTAATTCCAAAAGGAGTGCGTAAATTTGAAGGATTTGATGATAAAGTAATATCCTTATATGCTCGGGGAATGACCATTAGGGAAATACAAGGGCACTTAGAAGAACTATATGCCACCAAGGTATCATCTGAGTTAATATCAAAGGTAACTGATGGTATTTTAGAGGAAGTAACTGCTTGGCAGAATAGAGCACTTGATAATGTATATCCTATAATGTACTTAGATTGTATTCATGTTAAGGCAAGAGATAATCATGTAATAATAAATAAAGCGGTTTATCTAGCTATTGGAGTGAATATGGAGGGCAAGAAAGAGCTATTAGGAATTTGGATAGGCAAGAATGAAGGGTGTAAATTTTGGATGCAGGTAGTAACAGAACTGAAGAATCGAGGAGTTGCACAAATATATGTTGCATGTGTTGATGGTCTTAAGGGTTTTCCAGAGGCGATAAATAGCATTTTTCCAAAGACGATAGTGCAGTTGTGTATTGTTCATATGGTAAGAAATTCTGTAAAATACGTATCATACAAAGATCTAAAAGCGGTAACAGCTGATTTAAAAGCAGTTTATTCTGCAATAAATGAAGCAGAGGGATTAAGAGAATTACAAAACTTTGCCAAAAAATGGGATGAAAAATATCCAGTTATTTTTGACATATGGCAACGAAATTGGTCTGGCATAGCTCCATTTTTTAGCTTTCCGGAAGACATTAGGAAGGCGATTTACACTACTAATGCTATTGAATCCACTAACCGTCAAATTCGTAAAATTATTAAAAATAAAGGAGTATTTCCAGATGACAAATCGATTCAGAAAATAATCTTTTTGGCGTTGACAAATGCCTCTAAAAAATGGACAATGCCTATTAAGAATTGGGCGATGGCTTTAAATCAATTTGCTATACTTTGTGATACTAATTTACAAAATTGGGCAAATGGAGAAATCGTACTTACACAAAAAATCTGACAGACCCGATTTAGAAGAAGTATCCACTAATTTAGAACCTTTTTTAGATGGTTGATGAGTTTCAGCAGAATCCGAAATATACCCCTCATCTTTAAAATCACTTTTATTAATTACTTTCATATCTTCTATTATCTCTTCTTTCAGTTTATTTATAGCTTCTGTATAACTTTTAAATTTTGAAGTATCAGCTTCATATTGAATTAATAGTTTGCATATAGCTTTATATGTATCATTTTTGGGCTCATCCATAAGTGCGGATAATGCTATAAGAATTACTGTGCCTCTTTCTAAAAATTCAGCATTAGGATTACCGCCATGCTCTAATAAAAATTTAAGTGTTTCTACATAATTAGATAAGTCTTTTTTTGTTTCAGAATTCGAACTTTTGCAATAAGTGGGATCATTAGCTGGTATTGCAGCATTTACTAATAAAGCAACAAGATCTTCTGAATAATCATCGTGAGCTGTTGCACCATATTCGAATAGCTTTTCTAAAATTTCTACATTACCTTTTAGTATTGCGGATATAATACCTTGAGATGCGATAGCACCATTTTTTAGGAGATAATTTATTACGTCAATATGTTCTCCCATGGTGGCAATACTTAATATAGCCCCTCCATGTAAAGGATTATTAATTGTAGTATTAACATCAAAATTTTTTTCTTCAATAAAATATTGAACTAAATCTAAACGACCTTTATGAACTGCTTTATAAAGATACTCATCAGGAAGTTCTGATGAAGATAAGGAAATTAATGTTTTAATTTCTTCTAGGGTATATTCATGACCTATTGCAAAATAAATAGCTTCATTTATATCAACTTTTTTTGCTAATAACTCTGTTATTATTTTTTTCATCTTTTAGCTTAATCGCTCTATTTAATGCTGTTCCATGTTTAGGATCAACATAGTTGATTTGATTGGTTTTTATAAGTTTTTGAATATCGGCTTTTAAAATTTGTTTTTTAGTTTTAAAAAAATTTCCTAGAGCTAAAGAGGAGGATTTTTTCATGATAATTTACCTTAATTAATTTATAGCGGGCGTACTATAAAGTAATAAAGGTAAATTATCAATATAAAATATTAACTAAATATTAAAGAATTAACTATCAGTTTACTTTCTTAATCTTTAGTTGTAGTTTGTGGTTTTCTAGCTCGATTTCACTAATATGATCAGGAGTAAAATCTTTAGCAAATTCACCTAAGGTTTGCTCTTTAATAAACTCACCATAAATATCGATTATTTTTGGTAAATCTATATCAATTAAAATTCTATCCGTTATAGCAAAATCGGCATTTTTTCGAGCTTGTTGTATAGACCGCACAATATCTCTAGCTATTCCTTCGTCTATTAACTCAGAGGTCAGCTCTAAATCAAGTATCAGCAGACTGCTATTATGGGCAAAGCTGCTAGCACCTTTAATATGCGAATGTGGTTCTAAGATTAGCTTATATTCATCGCTATTTAAAGTCTCATTACAGATCCTCAAGCCGCCAGAGGTTGCTTCCCATTCATTCTTTTTAGAGGCAGCTATAATATCTTTCATTTTAGCTGGCAGACGCTTACCGAGCATTGGGAAATTAATCGATAATTTTTTAACTGCATAATTCTCTAAATCATCACGATAAATTACAGATTTAACATTGATTTCATCTTTAATTAAATCTTCAAAATCTTTCAATTTATCGTTATTTTTGCTAATAATAGTTATGCTGCTAAGCGGTTGTCTTACACGTGCATTTTCACTACTTCTGATGAATAAGCTGTTACTGCAAATATCTAATACAGTATCCATAGTATCCACTAGCTCGCTGTTTATTTCAAATTTTGAAAGATTAGGGTAGTTGCAAAGATGGACGGATAAACTGTCATTTTGTACATCCTTTATGTCATTCCCGCGTAGGCGGGAATCCAGGAATACAGATTTTTCTGGATCCCCGCTTTCGCGAGGATGACAATGAAGTCCCAAATATATCGCTTCCGAGATAAGCGGCACGAGCGATGACATCGCAATAGCCATAGTCTCTAAGCAGGTGTATAACGTATTATAAGCATTTTGCTTGTCTAGATCTTTTTCGCTTTTCCAAAATCTAGCTCTGCTTCGTCTGATATACCAGTTGTTTAGTACTTCAAAAAATTCTGAAACAGCATGATAAGCTATTTGAGTATCAAAATTGTCTAAACTTTCTTTAATCTTTTCTACTGCTATTTTGAGCTTGGATAATATATATACATCAAGAACGTTTTCAGATGTAAAATTTAACTCACCTTTAATATGGTCAGCGTTAGCATACATCGTGAAGAAATGGTAAGCGTTCCAGATAGGCTTGATAAATAAACGCAGCGTATCAAATACCATTTTGCCGTCTTTATCAATCAGTAGCTCTTGCCCTTTAACTACATTGGAAGAAAGCATTGTTACCCTTAAAGCATCAGAGCCATATTTATCGAATAGCTCCAGTGGATCGGCATAGTTATTTAGACGCTTTGAAAGCTTTTGACCCGTAGCATCTAAAATTACCCCATGGCATATACAATTTAAAAACGGCGGACGATCGAATAGGGCAGTAGATAACACCATTAAAGTATAGAACCAGCCACGTGTTTGTGCGGAATACTCAACTATAAAATCTGCCGGAAAATGATCCTCAAACCACTGCTTATTTTTAAAAGGGTAGTGTGCTTGCCCGTAAGGCATCGAGCCGCTTTCAAACCAACAGTCAAATACGTCTTCTATTCTACGCATTGTTGATTTGCCGGTTGGATCGTTGGGATTGGTCCGCGTTAATTCATCAATAAATGGACGATGTAAATCAGTAATTTTAACACCAAAATCTGTTTCTAGTTCTTCTATAGAGCCGTAAACATCTATGCGTGGATATTGCGGATCGTCAGACTTCCATACTGGCAAAGGCGTCCCCCAGAATCTATTACGGCTTATTGACCAATCCCTAGCATTCTCAAGCCATTTACCGAATAAATTGTCCTTAACGTGGAAAGGTATCCAATTAATTTGCTGATTCAGCTCTACCATCCTGTCTTTAAATTCGGTAACTTTTACATACCATGACGGAACAGCTTTATATATAAGAGGCGTATCGGTTCGCCAGCAATGCGGATAATTATGGATATACTGCTCGGTTTTTAGCCAATTTCCTTGTTCTTTTAACTTGATTATTATTTTGTCATTTGCATCAAATACTTGTAAGCCCTCTAAATCAGGTATTTCTTTGGTAAACTTACCGCTATTATCCACGGGGCAAACGAGCTTTATGCCTTTCGATTCACAAAGTATTTGATCATCTTCACCAAACCCAGGAGCCATATGTACCACGCCCGTACCATCACCCTCAACAACAAAATCGCCGGCAAATATCTTAAAGCTATTCGGATGATCTTTGAAATAATCAAATAACGGCTTGTAACTTAGTCCTTGAAGTTCTGAGCCTTTGATTATCGTAAATTGCTCATCGCCTTTTAGCTCTAATTCTTTAGCGTATTTAGAAACAGATGAAGCAGCTATGATATAACAGACATCGCCTTTAGGAACTAACGCATAATCGATATCGCTACCAACTGCTAAGGCTAGATTTGACGGCAATGTCCAAGGGGTAGTCGTCCAGGCTAAAACACGATACTCTATGTCATCCCCGCGTAGGGGGGGATCCACTTTTTCCTGGATTCCCGCTTTTGCGGGAATGACATCGGTTATATTTTCAGGATGACATAATTCAAAACTAACTGTTACAGCTTTATCTGCTCGCTCTCTATATGAATTATCAAGTCTTGTTTCAAAGTTAGAAAGCGGAGTTTCGCATGCCCAAGAATATGGCATAACTCGCATAGATTCGTACAATAATCCTTTATTATATAACTCTTTAAATGCCCAAAGCACAGATTCCATAAAATTCTTATCCATTGTTTTATAAGAATTCTTAAAATCCACCCATCTTGCTTGACGTGTTACATATTGCTCCCACTCATCGGCATATTTCATTACTGAATCTCTACAATGAGCGTTAAACTTCTCTATCCCAAAATTAGTAATAGCAAGACGCCCTGAAATACCGAGTTCCTTTTCAGATTGCATTTCAGCAGGTAGTCCGTGACAATCCCAACCAAAACGGCGTTCTACTTTTTTACCTCTAACTGTTTGATATCTAGCATATACGTCTTTAATAAAACCGGTTAGTAAATGTCCATAATGCGTTAACCCGTTAGCAAAAGGCGGACCATCGTAAAAGATAAACTCATCATCCCCCTCTCTAATATCAATAGATTTTTGGAATATGTTATTATCCTGCCAAAATTTCAATATTTCTTTTTCTATGGTAGCAAAATCAGCATTTGAGCTAACTTCTGGGTAATATTTAGTGTTTGTCATTATTTTGTAAATTATTTATTATAACAGTTTAGTTTATTGTAATGTCATCCCTAGCTAAAGGCGGGGATCAAGCATAAAGCGAGACAAAGCAAGCTTTTAGCTTTAGAAACTTATTGTGTTTATGCTTTTTTTCTGGATTCCCGCCTCCGCGGGAATGACATAGAACCCTAACAGTTTGGTTTATAATAATAGATAATAGCAGAGAGATAAATAGCTAACTATGACAAACAGTGAAAAAATTTATATAGGACTTTGTATAATATTCTCTACTCTTATAATACTTGGTAACTTAATATATCAAAAATTTGTTATGTTACAAATACCGTTTTATAAGTTTGAGTTATCAGCAGGAGCAATATTATACCCTTTAACATTTTTAATTACTGATATAATTACTGAGCTATATGGAAAAGAAAAAGCTAATTTTTGTATTAGATTAGCAATATGTATGAATGTCCTAGTTACTATAATTATAATGTTTGTAAGTTATTTGCCAGCTACTAATTGGTCAAAAATCAATGATGAAACATTTAATAAAGTATTTAGTTATTATAGTGTAGCATTCCTTTCATCTATTATCGCATGCTATATTGCTCAAGCAATTGATGTTAATTTATATTTATGGATACGCAAATTAACTAAAGGAAAATATTTTTGGTTAAGAAGTAATGTTAGTACTTGTATCTCATTATTTATCGATACTACTATCGTGATTAGTTTTATGGCAATGTTTAATATCTTTCCTGTCGCACAAATATGGAAATTAATATTTAATAGCTATAGCTGGAAATTATTTTTTACCATCTGCTGCACACCATTAGTTTATTTGAGCCTTTTTTCTATAAGGGGTTTTATTAAAGCAGTAGGTCACCCCGTGGCTTCTATGTCATTCCCGCGGAGGCGGGAATCTAGTGTAAAGCGAGAGAAATCGAGCTTTTAGTTTTAAAAATTTGCTGTATTTATAATTTTTTCTGGATTCCCGCCTCCGCGGGAATGACATAAGTAATCCACGCAACAATGCCCCGCGGGAATGACATAGTAACTAATTACCCCTCCAAGCGGTAAAATCTACTAGATTTATAGAATTTAATTATATTAAAAAGTAAAATCTTTGTGACGCCAGCTATTGGTATAGCGAAAAATATTCCAATAAAGCCGAATAAGCTACCGCAGGCAAAAATTGAGAATATAATCCAAAGAGGATGTAAACCTATTTTATCACCAATAATTTTAGGTGTTAGAATATATGACTCACAAATATTTCCGATTAAATAGACCACTATTATATAAAACAGTTTTGTGGTTGCACCAAAGGTTAAATATCCGACAGTTAGAGTTAGAAGAAAAGAAATAAAAGTGCCGATAAAAGGAATAATAACTAAAAAACCTGTTAGAATTCCAAGTAAAAGAGCAAGATCGATGCCTATTACACTAAATGAGATGCTATAATAAATCGATAACATTAAGCAGATATTTAGCTGACCTCTTATATAGGCAGCAAGCAGGCTATTAATAGAGGATAATATTCCAAGGATTTTATGCCTGCTTTTTAGCGGTAATAATGATTTCATATTTTCGATAATTCTCGTCCAATCACGTAAGAAATAAAATAATATTATAGGTATAAGTAAAAACAAGACAAATATATTAATTGTAATGAGAGTATAGTGCCAAAAATTATTAGCAAGGCTGCCAAGTATAGTGAATATACTATTTATGAAATTACTTAAAGAATCCCGTATCTTATCAGCGATATTAGGCTCTACAGCATAAATTTTTGTCATTATAGGCGGTAATATTTCTGCTTGAAAATAATCCTTATATTTAGGGATATTATTGACAAAAGTAGAAATCTGCCCATAAATTACCGGCACTAAAAGAGTAAGTGCAGTAAAAAATATACTTAAAAATATTAAGTAAACTACAATAGATGAAATTTTATTTGATAGTTTAAATTTTGACGCAACAAATTCTATAGCAGGTTGTAGTAAATAAGAAATTATAAAAGCAATAAAAAATGGTCTTATTGCTTCTGAAATTAGCATAAAACCGCTTATAAAAATTCCTATAAAAAGAAGCCAAAATATAGCGGTTTTATTCATATGTATTTACTCAAAAATATTATGTTTTTTAGTTACTTGAACAGTTGCAGGACGAAGTAACCTATCTTTAATTTTATAGCCAACTTGCATTATATTAATAACGCTATTAGGTTCATGATCAGGATGCTCTATTTGAGAAATTGCATTATGCAAATTATAATCAAATGATGATCCTATTTCTGGCTTTATTTCTTCTATATGATGCTTATGAAATACTTTATCTAGTTCATCTTTAGTCATCTGAACACCAGCAATAATATTCGTTACTTCTACTGAAGCATCTAGCGGCTTATGTTCTAATGCTCTAGATAGATTATCGCTAACGTTTAAAAGTTCTTTAGCAAATGTAGTAATCGCATAATCTCTTGCATCATCACGTGCTTTTTCTAAACGCTTTCTTGTATTATCTATTTCAGCACTTGCTCTAATTAGCTTATCTTTTAGCTCTTCTATTTGGGCTTTTAAGTCTGCTATTTCTGAATTAGTTTCAGTATTTTCTACCTCTTCAACAATATTATTTATTGCTTCTTCTTTGTTTTCTATATTATTGTCCGTCATCGTATAACTATTATTGATTTACTTATAGTATAAGATATAATAAAAAATCTAAAATTTTCAATGGGGTATACTTGTTTTATTTAAAATCTTTTCCAAATAAAACTTTGTCTATCTATTCTTCATCTATTAGAGGTATAAATATTATATTATGAGGCAGTCAGGCAGAAAAAGCAATCAATTACGTCCTATTTCATTAGAATTATATCCTCTTATTAACGCAGAAGGCTCATGTCTTATTAAAATAGGCAACACTCATGTTATGTGTAGTGCAAGTTATGATACGACAGTGCCACCATTTTTGCGTAATCAGAACAGAGGATGGATTACCGCAGAGTATGGTATGCTTCCAAGTTCTACATCTCAGCGTAATAAAAGGGAAGCAGCTCAAGGTAAGCAGTCAGGTAGAACGCAAGAAATACAGCGTTTAATTGGGAGGACGATGCGTTCGATAATTGACTTACAAAAACTTGGTGAACGACAAATTACCATAGATTGTGATGTGATTAATGCCGATGGAGGTACTAGAACTGCCGCTATAACAGGGAGTTATGTAGCTTTGCATTTAGCTATTAGATCATTAATGAAGAAAAGAATTCTGAAAGTAAATCCATTAATTAACCAAGTTGCTGCCGTTTCTTGCGGTATATATAAAGGTCAACCTATATTAGATTTGGATTATTTAGAAGATAGTGACGCTGAAGTAGATAGTAATTTTGTATTTGCAGGTAATGGAAACTTAATTGAAATTCAAGGAACGGCAGAGAAAGAACCTTTTTCTGAAGAGCAATTTTTAGAAATGTTAAAACTTGCAAAAGCTGGTGTTTCAGAATTGTTTAAACTACAAAATCAAGTATTACTCAATTTGCAATGACTAAAATAAGACTTGATGAATTTTTACTGCAAAAAGGTTTTGCTCCAAATATTCAGGTAGCACAAAGTCTAATTATGCAGGGTAAAGTGCATAATAAACATGAGCAACTAACCAAAGCTGGAACGCAAGTTAATATAAATGATAAGGATATTAAGGTAAAATTGCCGAAGCATAATTATGTTTCAAGAGGAGCATTAAAGTTAATGTCCCCCTTCGGGGATCAAAAATCCCTCGCCTTTAGGCGAAGGGAAGATATAATGAAATTGCTTTAGCAATGAATTTATATCAAGAAATATGAGAAGTTATAGAAAGAATAGTCATAGTCAGTATGATTTAAAAGTGCATCTTATATGGATACCAAAATATAGGAAGAGAATATTGATAGGCAAAGTATCGGAAAGGACTAGAGATTTACTGAGGCAGATTTGTATGGAACATGAAGTACATATAATTTCAGGGAAAATATCATGTGATCACGTACATATGTTTATCTCATATAAGCCGCAAATATCTCTTAGCAAGTTAGTACAGTATTTAAAAGGCATTAGCTCAAGAATTTTATTGCAAGAATTTACTCATTTACGAAAACAATTTTGGGGCAATCATTTGTGGGCTAGGGGCTATATGGCAGTCAGTTCAGGTAATATAACTGATGAAATGATACAGCACTATATTGATGAACAGGAAGGTGAACCTGTGAATGATGATCGATTTCTAATCGATTCCACTTTATAACCCCTCAGCTTATAGCTGAGGGTTGTTTAGTTAAGGCTTTAGATCATTTTAAGATTAACCCAAGCGGTATGGTTTGCATTGATCTTGGAAGCAGTACTGGCGGTTTTACGGAAGTTTTATTGGAGCAAGGTGCAGAGTTAGTTTTTGCTGTAGATGTTGGTTATGGCGAGCTGCATCATAGATTGCGTGACAATCCACAAATTATAGTGCTTGAGAAAACTAATGCACGATATTTAACCGAAAAACAAATAACTACTCAGCCTGATTTGATAGTTTGTGATGCAAGCTTTATCAGCTTAACTACTATTCTGCCTGCTTCATTTACCTTAGCTAAGAAAAATTGTTTGCTTATAGCTTTAATCAAACCACAATTTGAAGTCGAAAAGCATGAGGTAGAGGAGGGAGGAATCATTAAGAATCCGTTACTTCATCAAAAAGTGTGCAATAAAATTAAAGCTTGGCTTGAACAGGAACATCATTTTAAGATATTCGGTATTGTAGAAAGCCCAATACTCGGAGCTAAAGGAAATAAGGAGTTTTTAATAGTCGGGCAGAGAAAAAAGACACTTTAAATCAATTTATTATTAATTGCATCCTCTAATGTATAATTATTAAGTGTTTTTATAAATGCATTGCTTGCCTCCTTAATAAAATGTTTAAATTGGCACGAATTATTGATTCTGCATTGATTAGTATCCTTATTAAAACATTCTACTATATCCATATTAGGCTCTAACTTCTCTATTATATCTCCAAGTTTCATAGAGGAGGGGTTAAATGCAAGTTTAATTCCACCTCCTTTTCCTTTACTACTACTTATATATCCTAATTGTGCTAATTTGTGTATTACTTTTACTAAATGATTAAGCGAAATATTATAGTATTCTGCTATTTCTTTTATACTACAAATTTTCTCTTGTTTAGATGCAAGATATAATAAGACTACGTAATCCATAATCTGTAAAACTTGTTAACTGCATAAAAATTTTATTTTTTATCTTGAATATACAAAAAAATATTTATATAAGTCTATATGTTATAATATGTATTTAAAATACATATTATAACATATTAATAATTGTAAACAAGGAGTGACTATGTCTAAAGTAATTACAGCAAAAGAAATAAAAGATGCTGCTAAGTTATTTAAAAATTTTGATATTACTAAATCATTAAAATTTTATGGGAGTTTGGTAGCTAATTATAAAGCTGTGGTAGATGAATATTTTAATAGTAGTAGCTTCAATTTGAAAGAACCAGAAAAAGGAACGCAACCAAATTTAATGAAAAATTTTTTAAACCTTACTGGAAATGCTATTTTAAAAGTTTTAGATTCATATAATGAAACAGATGAAGTAAATCTTTCAGAAGTTATACAATCAGCTTTAGATAGTGATAATAAATTTAATGAAGCGATAGCAAAAATTGTTGGCATACATGTAGGGCGTAATATTCCTGCACATCTATATCCACCCGTTGCTGAAAAGCTTATATTAAATGTAAGAAATGGTAATGAGCTAGTAAAAGAAATATTAAATGAAGTAGGAGCATATTTTGTAAAAACTGAAGAGAAGCAATATAATAAGTTGAAAGAATACAAAATAGAAAATTTTGAAGAGCATAAAATAAAAATCGAAATGAAAAACGCTGATGGAGATACAGCAAAAATAAAATTTTATAGACAAAATGAGCAGGAAGTAACACCTCATAAACACGGACAAATTATTACTATTAAAGTGGGAAGCAAGTATAGTGAATTTACAGTTATGAAAACTGGTCATGATGATGAGGGGTATTATTATGAATGTTTAATAAAGAAAAACCCTAATGGAACTGTAACAAATTATCTATTTAATGATAAAAATCAGCTAGTAAAAGTACAACCCTCATATATTGAGTCAGATATAGAAACCACAAAAGACCTTGTCCTTATTAGTGGTGGATCAGGAGAAAGTCATTCTATTTCTATAATAAATGAGATGATAAATAAAAAGGATATTCCGTTCTCACAATCCATCCATGTTATTCATTCTACTAAAAATGAAAATAGTGATACATTTCAATTAGATGAAGTAATTAATGTTGCAAAATCACATAATATTAATGTTTCTCATCATAAACATTATACTCATTGTAGTGGTAGAATGACTAAAGAATCTTTAAGCGATATTTTAGAAAATCATGATAGCCATTATGAAGTTTGCACTTCTAGCTCTTTTAGTACTGCTATACAACAGACATTAAAGGGATGGGGTGTTGCAGAAGATAATATTCATATAGAGGGATTCGGTTCGATACCAGAAATTCTTGATTCAGCATTAATAGGTGTTTGTCCGTTTCATTAAATATATAGTTCTTTTTATTGTTAAATAAATATTGCCAATATACATTTACTAGTGTATCCTGCCCTTATAAGGGAAACAAATATAAAAATAAATGAAGGTGGGTTATCCCACCTTTTTTGTTACAAATTTACAAATGCAAACTATTGAACAACAAATAACAGATCTGATAGAAGAAACCTTAAGAGATATGGGGTTTGAATTAGTGCTTGTGCGTGTTAAAGGTCTAAGCTCTAAAGTAGTCGAGATATTGATAGATAGGCTTGATGATCAAAAAGTAACGGTAGAAGATTGCACTAAAGCAAGCAATACTATTTCAGCTATTTTAGATGTTGAAGATTTGATAGAGGAGGCATATTATTTAGAGGTTTCATCGAGTGGTGTTGAACGTCCATTAGTAAATTTTGAAAATTATAAAAGATTTGTAGGACGAGAAGTTAAAATTAAGCTTAAAGAGTTGTTAAATGGTAGAAGCCGTTATCAAGGTACGATAATTGAGGCTAAAGACGATAAAGTATATTTAAAATGGGAAAACCAAGAAGTAATAATTAATTACGATTTAATTAAAAGTGCTAACCTAGTTTTAACAGAAGAAATGTTTAAAAAATTATTAGGTTCTGAGAATAAAAGTAATACAAGGTAATGTAATATATGTCTAATATAGGTAACATAGAAATTTTACAAATTATAGATTCTGTAGCTCGTGAGAAAGGAATATCAAAAGAAGTTTTGATATCAACTGTAGAACAAGCAGTGCAAGTAGCAGGGCGAAAAAAATATGGCAATGAATATAATATCAAAGCACAAATAAATAGAAAGACAGGTGAAATAAATCTTTTAAGAGTGCTTAAAGTAGTAGAAAATGTAGAAGATTATTTAATACAAATTTCACTTACCGAAGCTTTACAAAAAGATCCTGAAGCTAAAATTGATGGTGAAATATATGAATATTTACCTTCTATTGATCATGCGAGAGTAGCAGCTCAAGCCGCAAAGCAAGTCATAACACAACGTGTTATAGAAGCAGAGCGTGAAAAACAATATCATGATTTCAAAGATAGAAAAGGTGAAGTTATAAATGGTGTTGTCAAAAGAATAGAATATGGTGATATAATAGTTGAACTTAACCGTGCTGAGGCAATAATAAAGAGAGAACAACAGATTAAAGGTGAAAATTTTAAAGTTGGTGATCGTGTTAAAGCATATGTACAAGATGTAAGACACGAAACAAAAGGTCCACAAATCTTTTTATCTAGAGCAGATGATAGGATGCTTGCTAAACTATTTGAGTTAGAAGTTACAGAAATTTATGAGGGAATGATCGAAATAAAAGCAGTAGCACGTGATGCCGGTTCAAAAGCCAAAATAGCTGTATTTGCTTCAGATAGTAGTGTAGACCCGATAGGTTCATGTGTTGGTATTAGAGGCAATAGGGTAAAAGCTATAACAAATGAGCTAAATGGAGAAAAAATTGATATAATATTATGGAATAGGGATGTTGCACAGTTTATAATCAATGCTCTTGCACCTGCTGAAATTTTAAAAATTCTTATTGATGAAGATAAAAGAAAAGTAGAGGTAGTAGTTTCACAAGAGAATCAAAGCCTTGCAATAGGTAGAAGAGGACAAAATGTAAGACTTGCTGCTAAACTTACAGGATGGAATATCGATATAATGACTGAAGAGCAAGAGTCAAAACGAAGAAATGAAGAGTTCGTAACTTCTACAGAATTATTTATGGAAGCTTTAGACGTTGAAGAAGTAATCGGGCAGCTTTTATCAGTTAGTGGATTTAATACAGTAGAACAAATTGCAAATAGTGATGTTAATGCTTTAATGAATATTGAAGGTTTTGAAGAGGAGCTTGCTGTAGAGATTAGAAATAGAGCTATTAATTATGTTAATCTCAAAAATGAAAAGATTGTTAAAGAACTTGAAGAGCTTGGAGTTGAACAAGAATTAATAGACATATTAGAAATACAACCTGAATTAATACTAAAATTTGCTGAATATGGTATTAAGACCATAGAAGATTTAGGTGAAATGAGCGTAAATGAATTTAAAAATTTAGCTCCAAATTCTAATATAACAGATGAAAATATTAAATTATTAATGTCCCCCTTCGGGGATCAAAAATCCCTCGCCTTTAGGCGAAGGGAAGATATAATGAAATTGCTTTAGCAATGAATTTATATCAAGAAATATGAGAAGTTATAGAAAGAATAGTCATAGTCAGTATGATTTAAAAGTGCATCTTATATGGATACCAAAATATAGGAAGAGAATATTGATAGGCAAAGTATCGGAAAGGACTAGAGATTTACTGAGGCAGATTTGTATGGAACATGAAGTACATATAATTTCAGGGAAAATATCATGTGATCACGTACATATGTTTATCTCATATAAGCCGCAAATATCTCTTAGCAAGTTAGTACAGTATTTAAAAGGCATTAGCTCAAGAATTTTATTGCAAGAATTTACTCATTTATGAAAACAATTTTGGGGCAATCATTTGTGGGCTAGGGGCTATATGGCAGTCAGTTCAGGTAATATAACTGATGAAATGATACAGCACTATATTGATGAACAGGAAGGTGAACCTGTGAATGATGATCGATTTCTAATCGATTCCACTTTATAACCCCTCAGCTTATAGCTGAGGGTTGTTTAGTTAAGACTGCTAAACAACATAGCGAGCTAAAAGAAGAATAAAAAAATTTTGGTGTCATATTCGTCATTGCGAGCCGCTGAAAGTGGTGTGGCAATCTCGTGAGAATGTCCTGAGATTGCTTTGTCGCTACGCTCCTCGCAATGACGGTCTTCAGTTAAGACACCATATTACTCTAGCAAAGGGTTCTATTACTAAACACAAAGGTTTAAATATGACGGATAACCAGGAAAACAAACCCAAAAAGTTGACACTTAGCAATACAAAATTGTCACTTAACAAGTCTTTTGACTCTCTTGCGAGTACTCAAAATTTTGTCAATGCTAAGTCGAAAACATTAGTAGAGGTTAGAAAAAGCTCTAGTGGTTCTACTACTACCCTTTCATTAAATAAAGAGAAAGGTAGTTTAGAAACTGGTTCAAGTAGTGGTAGTGAAGAATTTAACAGACGCTTATCTATTCTAAAAAAAGCTGCAGAACAATCAAAATTAAATGATAATTCACAAATAAGTACTTTAAGTAAACTTGCAAGTATTAATCAATCTATTGCTTCACAAGAAGATCCTATAGAAATTGAGCAAGAAGAAAGCAGCGATACTAACAAAGTTAAAGAAGAGCCAAAAATAGAAGAAGTAAAAGATACTGAGGAGTCTGCACTTCAAACTCTTAAAAAGAAAGAGGATATTTTTGTAAAGTCTCCATTAGTAGGAACTAGAACACGTTACGGTATAGAATCAGAAAAAACTGTAGATAAAGTAACCGAAAATAAGGTAACTGCACCAAAACCTAAAGTTGAAGAATCAAGAAAGTTTAAAAAGACTGACCTCTTTAATATGGTTGGTGACGATGAAAACGACAATAGAAATAGAACTAGAAGTCTTGCTTCTATAAAAAGGGCAAGAGAAAAAGAAAAGCATAAATCATTAGTACAAGCACCTGAAAAAGTATATAGAGAAATAACGCTACCTGAAGTTATTGGAGTTGGTGATTTTGCAAACGCAATGTCTGAGCGTGTGGCTGATGTTATTAAAGAATTAATGAAGCTTGGCATTCTTGCTAATGCTAGTCAAACAATTGATGCAGATACTGCAGAGTTAGTAGCTACCCATCTAGGTCATGCTGTCAAAAGAGTCCAAGAATCGGATGTTGAAAATATCTTAATTACCAATGATAAAGAAGAAGATTTAAGATCACGTGCACCAGTTGTTACAGTTATGGGGCATGTTGATCACGGAAAAACTTCTCTACTTGATGTTCTGAAATCTACAGATGTAGCATCCGGTGAGACAGGGGGAATTACCCAGCATATCGGGGCTTATAGAGTAACGCTTGCTGATGGTAGAGCTATTACATTTATTGATACTCCTGGTCATGAAGCTTTCTCAGAAATGCGTTCAAGAGGGGCAGGTGTCACTGATATAGTTATCATAGTAGTTGCAGCAGATGATGGTATAAAACCGCAAACTGTTGAAGCGATTAACCATGCAAAAGCAGCAAATGTTCCTATAATAGTTGCCATTAATAAGATTGATAAACCTGATATTGATATTGAGCGTGTAAAAAACGAACTCTATATGTATGAAATTATCGGTGAGGAAGCTGGTGGTGACGTTATGGTTATTCCGATCTCGGCACTTAAAAAAATTAATTTAGGCAAGCTTGAAGAAGCTATTTTATTAATTGCAGAAATGCAAAATTTAAAAGCAAGTCCATTCGGATCAGCTAGCGGCGTCGTGATCGAATCAAAAATCGAAAAAGGAAGAGGTGCGTTAACAACCATGCTAGTTCAGCGTGGTACTTTAAAAAGTGGCGATATTATAATAGCTGGAACTGCGTATGGTAAAGTCAAAAAAATGACTAACGATAAAGGAATAGAAGTTTTAGAAGCTACCCCATCCGTTCCAATAGAAATTCAGGGCTTGAGTCATGTTCCTCATGCCGGTGACATGTTTAACGTAGTACAAACTGAAAAGCAAGCAAAAGACATAGCAGAATATAGAGAGCGAGTTGCTAAAGAAAAGAAAATATCTATAGCACCACGTTCAAGTCTAGAAGATTTATTCTTAAAAGCTTCTGGTAGTAGTAAAATTAAAGAATTACCTTTAATTATTAAAGGTGATGTTCATGGTTCAGTTGAAGCTATTGCTGGTAGTTTATTAAAATTACCAAATGATGAAGTTAAGCTCCGCATTCTTCACAGTGGTGTAGGTCCTATAACAGAATCGGATGTATCACTTGCTCATGCTTCTTCAGCTATTATTGTTGGCTTTAATGTTAGAGCAGGTACAAACGCAAAAACTGCTGCAGAGAAAGAAAAAGTTGAAATTAGATATTACAGCATAATATACGATCTATTAGATGACGTGAAAGCAATTATGAGCGGAATGCTTGATCAGATTATTAGAGAACAATATATTGGATCAGTAGAAATTAGGCAGATATTTAATATTACCAAGATTGGTAAAATCGCTGGTTCTTATGTCACTAGAGGTATTATTAAGAAAGGAGCAGGAGTACGCTTATTACGTGATAATATAGTAATTCATGAGGGTAAGCTGAAGACTTTAAAACGCTTTAAAGAAGAAGTTAAAGAAGTCAGAGAAGGCTATGAGTGTGGTATCGCATTTGAGAATTACGAAGATATCAGAGAGGGTGATACAGTCGAGGTATTTGAGCTGATTCAAGAGAAAAAACAGTTATAACTTAGTTCCCGTCATTGCGAGAAGGCATTGCCCGCGTGGATCATTTTCCCCTGTCATCCCGTGATAGAAGGCAAGAAAGAGCTTTTGGGTATTTGGATTAGCAAGAATGAGGGTTCAAAGTTTTGGATGCAGGTTGTAAGCGAATTAAAGAACCGAGGTGTAGAACAAATTTATGTAGCATGTGTTGACGGTCTTAAAGGTTTTAGAGATGCAATAAACAGTGTTTTCCCAAATACCATAGTACAACTTTGTATAGTACATATGGTACGTAATTCTTTAAAGTACGTTTCTTACAAAAATCTTAAAGAAGTAGCAGCTGACTTAAAACAAATCTATACAGCAAATAATGAGAATATGGCTAATTTAGCATTAGAAGAGTTTGCTAAAAAATGGGATAGTAAATACCCAGTTATTTCTGATATATGGATACGTAATTGGAGTGGTATAGTACCTTTCTTTGCGTTCCCTAAAGAGATTAGAAAGGTAATCTATACTACCAGTACGATAGAATCGGTAAATAGACAAATCCGTAAAATTATCAAAAATACAGGGGTTTTCCCAGATGATAAATCTATCACAAAAATTGTCTACTTAGCTCTTAAACATGCTGCAAAAAAGTGGACAATGCCTATTAAAGAATGGTCTCTTGCTTTGAATCAATTTGAGATACTATTTAGAAAATGATTTTTAGGGTCTGTCAGATTTTTTGTGTAAGTACGATTTCTCCATTTGCCCAATTTTGTAAATTAGTATCACAAAGTATAGCAAATTGATTTAAAGCCATCGCCCAATTCTTAATAGGCATTGTCCATTTTTTAGAGGCATTTGTCAACGCCAAAAAGATTATTTTCTGAATCGATTTGTCATCTGGAAATACTCCTTTATTTTTAATAATTTTACGAATTTGACGGTTAGTGGATTCAATAGCATTAGTAGTGTAAATCGCCTTCCTAATGTCTTCCGGAAAGCTAAAAAATGGAGCTATGTCAGACCAATTTCGTTGCCATATGTCAAAAATAACTGGATATTTTTCATCCCATTTTTTGGCAAAGTTTTGTAATTCTCTTAATCCCTCTGCTTCATTTATTGCAGAATAAACTGCTTTTAAATCAGCTGTTACCGCTTTTAGATCTTTGTATGATACGTATTTTACAGAATTTCTTACCATATGAACAATACACAACTGCACTATCGTCTTTGGAAAAATGCTATTTATCGCCTCTGGAAAACCCTTAAGACCATCAACACATGCAACATATATTTGTGCAACTCCTCGATTCTTCAGTTCTGTTACTACCTGCATCCAAAATTTACACCCTTCATTCTTGCCTATCCAAATTCCTAATAGCTCTTTCTTGCCCTCCATATTCACTCCAATAGCTAGATAAACCGCTTTATTTATTATTACATGATTATCTCTTGCCTTAACATGAATACAATCTAAGTACATTATAGGATATACATTATCAAGTGCTCTATTCTGCCAAGCAGTTACTTCCTCTAAAATACCATCAGTTACCTTTGATATTAACTCAGATGATACCTTGGTGGCATATAGTTCTTCTAAGTGCCCTTGTATTTCCCTAATGGTCATTCCCCGAGCATATAAGGATATTACTTTATCATCAAATCCTTCAAATTTACGCACTCCTTTTGGAATTAGTTGAGGTTCAAATTCTCCATCCCGATCCCTTGGCACTTCTACTGTTAATTTACGACCTTCTGGATCTATTAGAGTCTTTTCATAATTACCATTACGTCTGTTATCTGAGTATTTCTCATTTTTAGAATGTTTCTCATAACCTATATGAGATTCCATTTATTTCTCTAAAATCTTATTTACTATCTGCTTTTTAATTCCCTGAAATATCCCTTCTTTACCAAATATTTCAGATGGATCACTTTGTGATAGTATTTCTGATACTAATTTTTCTATAGCTGGATTTGATACTTTGTTATTGTTCTTCATATTAGCTCCATGTAAGTTGTTTATGTTATTTTTATTCTTAACTATTTTTACAACTTACACAAACTTCCTGACACCCTCGATTTTAACAATTTACACAAAAATTATGATTGACTCGTTATTAGACTCACCTAACAATTTTTTTGCCCACGCTTGTGCATCATCATTAGTATGTACAACAGTATTATCATGATGCTTATCATATTCTTCAGCAAAAGCAAGTTCTTCAGGTGATAAAAAGCCGTTATCTTTATTGTTTGGTTTCTTGGACATATTATTACCTACCTATTTGATTATTTTTCTTTATTATAACATTTTTATTAGTATTTGGCAATGGATTAGAGTTATTAGATTGTAATTGATTCCCTAACTGTGATCCAATCATTTGAGTTTCATCTGTAACTTTTGTATAGCTTACTTTTATACCTAAATTACTATCATTAAATTTATAAGTCGGAGTTTTTTTATGATAATCTTCGCTATATAATTCCTGTGGGTTTTGTGCTTTAGGATTTAAGTTTTGTTTACGTAAAAATTCATCTAACCTAGTTTTATCGTGTATCTCTACTGTTTTTTCTTTAAGATTACCTTGTTCTATTAATATCGGTTTTTTACCTCTTTCCACATCATTGTCTACTATTTTATATTCAATATCTTTTCCAATATTCTTAGACATAATATCATGAAAATTCTTTGGGACATTAATATTTGCATTGATAATATAATCAGTTGGTACAAATCTTTGTTCTTCTTTTCCTCGTTCATATGCTCTTTCTACACATTTTTCTGTCGGAATTGAGATAACATCAATTAAAGTTTTTCCTCCATTTTTAACTGCCATATCAAGTATATATTGATTAGGCATTATAGTATCAACTAGCATATCAGGAGCTTTATTGTCGTTAACTTTTTTCTCATATAAACGATATGACATATTAGAAATAAATCCTGCTTCTGCATGATTAAGAGCTGATCTATTCTCAATTTTACTAGTAGGTGAGCTATCATCTATAAAATCTCTATGACTATCAGTGTTAATTTTTACTATATCAGCCCAATTTTTTCTTTCCTTGATTGCTTCTGATCTACGCATTGCTACAGATGTCCCTTTTCCAGATGCCGGTGCCCCATAAAAACAATAAGTAGTTCTATCTTTTATGTTCAGTTAATTTTTTAAATCCTTGACTTTCTGCTTCTTTTACTAATTTTGGTTCCAGATCAGATATTATTGTATCTTCTAAAGCTTTCATTCTAGTTTTATCAAATAATATTTTTTCCAAATATTGTTCTGGTGATTTTGAGTGTGGTTCTTTAGGTAATTTGGAATAATTTGTTTTTATAGTTTCATATAAATTTTTTGCGTCTAGTTCTTCTTTATTTAATGTTGTTGTATCGGTATTATTAATAACTTTAGAAGCTAAAGCTTCGGCTTGAGATTTTGAGTTTAGATTTACCTTATTTACCTTTTCTTCAAATTCCTTGCTGTTACTATATTCTAATATGTAGGGATGTAATTTTTCAAAAGTAGGTTTTAAATCTGCTTCTTTTTCTATCTGTAAATTAGTATTTATAATAGCAAGAGAGGCATATTTAGCCATACGCGTTGCTGGTAAGCTGTCTACACTTGTTAAATCATTTGTACCTGTTAGTATTATATGTTCAGCAGTTGTTCTAGCGGAATTTTCTGAATTTTTAATAATAGTAGGAATTTCTGTATCTGTTTTTTCATTACTTAAATCTTTTGCCTTGCTAAGTGTATCAACTCCTGTAACTTCCCAGGCTTCATTTGGTTTATCTTTCATAACTATTAATTGTTTTTAAATAAAATTTTATATTAAGATTATTTATCGCCTTATCAAAATAAATTAATAATTGAATTTAAACTTTAATAGAAAATATATTGTATTTTTGCAATTTATATAATTATTGTTAATTATTGATATAATTATTATTAAGTTTGGAAATATTTTTCCAAATTATAGTTGATTATTAATTAAAAAATTGACATTATATTAAATAATTAACTTTTTATTAAACAACAGGAAAGGGTATATGATTATATTTAATTTTAAGGATAAGTTTAGTTATTCACATTTTTAGAAGTTTTAAAAACCAAATATAAAAACACAGGATATGACGGATAAGTATATATCATATACTAAAGTTGAATCATTAGAAGATATGGTTGTTAATGATAGAATAACAAGCTGTTATGATATTTGTAAAATATCTTTTTCTTCTGGAAATAAAAAATTAGCTATGCCTGAGGGTATGGTCTATTCTGGGTTGTCTGAAGTTACTGCTGAAGATGTGATGCATTTAATGGGACATGAAAGTATAATTATGTAAAGTGCCATCTAGTTGCTTGCTAACTAGATCCATATATCATTTCTGCATAGGCTTTATTGCGTGGATACCAAATCGTCATGAGCTACGCGACTGTAAGGAGCATGGCAATCTCATTAAATATCCTGAGATTGCTTCGTCAATTACTTCGTAATTTCCTCGCAATGACGACTCTCAATCTATGCGAGAATGCCCTTTTTCTAAATCTTAACTAATATATGTCTTTTTTTACCGGCAGAGAGTTTAATAAAATTATTTTCAAGTAAGAAAGTAGTATTAATTACCATATTTTCATCTGCAACTAATTCATCATTTATCTTAGCTCCTTTTCCTCTTATAAGCTTACGTGCTTCGGATTTAGAGGTAGCAAGCCCAGCTTCATGAAATAGTTCAAACGCAGTAATGCCTGCTTGTAATATTTCCAGCTCTAGGACTATTGTAGTTAAATTTTCGTCAATTTGTCCTTGTTCAAATATTTTTACTGAAGTCTCTAAAGCGGTCTTGGCTTCTTGCGCTCCATGACAAAGTTTAGTCAATTCATAAGCGAGTTGCTTTTTAGCGGCATTAATATCTTCAGCTGCTAAATTTTCAAACACTACAAGCTCTTCGTTTGTTAGTTCGCTATATAATTTAGCAAATCTAACTATGTCAGCATCTTCACAGTTACGCCAATATTGGTAATAATCATAAGGGCTTAGCAGATCTTCATTAAGCCATACAGCACCCGCAGCCGTCTTACCCATCTTAGCTCCTGAAGCAGTTGTAAGTAACGGCGTTGTCATACCAAACACTTCTTTGCTACTTATCTTGCGAGTTAAATCCGCCCCCATTACGATATTACCCCATTGATCGCTACCGCCGAGTTGCAGACTGCAATTATAATGCTTGCTTAAATAATAAAAATCATAGGCTTGCAGCAACATATAGTTAAACTCCAAAAAGCTTAAATGTTGCTCCCGCTCTAGTCTTAACTTCACTGAATCCATAGTTAGCATGCGGTTGACAGAAAAATGGCTGCCGAAATCTCGTAGGAAATCTAAATAATAAATTGAATCTAACCACTCGGCATTATCGAGCATGATAGCATCGCTTTCACCATCGCCAAATTTAATAAATTTTGACAAAGATTTTTTGATACCTTCAGCATTTTTTGCTATATCTTCTTTAGTTATAGTTTTACGTGCTTCATCTTTGCCTGAAGGATCACCAATTTTACTCGTACCACCGCCGATAATCACTATTGGCTTATGTCCGTGCTTTTGCAGTAATCGCAATATCATTATCTGCATTAAACTACCGATATGCAAAGATGTTGCTGTACAATCAAAACCGATATAAGCAGCAATCTTAACTTCTTTTGTTATACTAGTTAACCGCTCTAAATCGGTACATTGGTGGAAATATCCTTTATTTATAAATTCTTCTATAAAAGTCATATTATTAATTTCAAAAGCCATTAAACCACGCAGTTTGGTATATATTGAGTAAATTGTCAATATTCAAGAGTGTCATTTAGGTAATAATTTTATATTTATAATATATTTTAACTTAAATTAATTTTAATTAACTTGTTAGTATTATTAAATAATGATTTAACTAAACAACCCTCAGCTATAAGCTGAGGGGTTATAAAGTGGAATCGATTAGAAATCGATCATCATTCACAGGTTCACCTTCCTGTTCATCAATATAGTGCTGTATCATTTCATCAGTTATATTACCTGAACTGACTGCCATATAGCCCCTAGCCCACAAATGATTGCCCCAAAATTGTTTTCGTAAATGAGTAAATTCTTGCAATAAAATTCTTGAGCTAATGCCTTTTAAATACTGTACTAACTTGCTAAGAGATATTTGCGGCTTATATGAGATAAACATATGTACGTGATCACATGATATTTTCCCTGAAATTATATGTACTTCATGTTCCATACAAATCTGCCTCAGTAAATCTCTAGTCCTTTCCGATACTTTGCCTATCAATATTCTCTTCCTATATTTTGGTATCCATATAAGATGCACTTTTAAATCATACTGACTATGACTATTCTTTCTATAACTTCTCATTTCTTGATATAAATTCATTGCTAAAGCAATTTCATTATATCTTCCCTTCGCCTAAAGGCGAGGGATTTTTGATCCCCGAAGGGGGACATTAAATTAAATAAACTTAATGAGGAATTTTGATATGTCAAAAGATAGTGATCAAAATTTATCTAAAGCTCAGAAAGGTATAGAAGCTGTTACTGCGGGAATAAGAAGTTTTGAAGATTATAATTTTTTAATATTTGATCGAGCAATGTATGAGTCAAAAAAACCACTGGACATAGAAGATGATACTTTCCAAACCAAGTCTTGGTTAACAAAGCTTATTACCTCTCAAACTGAAGAAAGTGCTATAACCAAAAAAGATACCTTTCAAAAATACATAGATGAAGCAATAAGTAAAGGTGCCTCTCAAAAAGATCTTAAAGAAATACAGGAAAGAGTAAATAATTACCCAAAAGAGTTTAAAGAAAGATTTTCTAGCAACGAAAAAGCCAATTTTGAAATGCAGAAATATATGAGACGCCAAATAATAAACAATTCTATAGATCTTACAGATGTAAACGGGGGACCATTAAAGGCACCGTCAAGTTAAGGGAGGTATAAATTAAGTATTGAGCAATTACAGGGAATGATTTATAGAATAGCAGTAACAATTTATCCTAGATTTTACCGCTATGCATATTACTCAAGCCCCGAATAGACATCGTTTTCCAGCAAGCATTATTAGCCATACAGTATGGTTATATCATCGCTTTAATAATAGTTACCGAGATGTTCAAGAGCAGATGGCTTATCGAGGTATTATATTAAGTCATGAGACTGTAAGGTTTTGGTGTTATAAGTTTGTAGTTTATTTTCAAGATGTTATTAGTAAGAGAGAGCGAAAGCCAACTGATAAATGGCATTTGGATGAGATGAATATCAAGATCAAAGGTGAAGTATTCATATTATGGAGAGCTGTTGACTCTGAGGGACATGAATTAGAAGTATTACTGCAGAAGCGTCGTAACAAGAAATCAGCTATTCGCTTTTTATCAAGATTATTGGGTCATTATCCATGTCCAAGGGTTATTGTGACTGATAAGCTAAAAAGCTACATTAAACCAGTTAGGTATATGTGTCCTAGGACTAAGCATCGTACCGATAAAAGACTAAATAATCGGATTGAGAATGCCCATCAGCCAACTAGGAGAAAAGAGAAGATACTGATTAAATTTAAGCATCCTAATTCAGCACAATGTACATTATCACTGATGGGAAAAGTCAGAAATATATTTGCTGTAAATGTTGGAAGATATACTAAAACAGCATCTGAGCAAAGAATTGCATTTGCGTCCGCTAAATCCATTTGGGATGAAGCTACTCAAAGACTTCTTGCTGTCTGAAATCTAAAAATATAGTACTTTGTGACACTAATTTACTTAACTTGACGGTGCCCTTTAGATTAAAGTAAATATTTAGATTTAATGATATTAGTATTTTTTGCGGGCATTGCCCGCGTGGATCGTTTTCCCCTGTCATCCCGTGGTCAAGCCACGGGATGACACCGAGGGCGTTTTTCGATCCACGCAACAATGCCGCCACGGGATGACACTAATGGTGCTTTTTAATCCATGCAGGCAGAACTGTGACAAAATGAAAATGTTTTTAACGTTTTACCAATTTGTTATAGTACTCTGCTAAGATTTTTACGCCGTATAGCCATATTAAACATACTATAATAAAACTGAACATTAATAAGCCTGCTATATCATTATGTACAGCATTTGGGAAGATGCTAAAGGATACGAATTGAATAATAGCACCTATTGATTTACCAATCTTAGTTCCCATAACATCGACGGCAGCCTTACCTTTGGTTTTCATTTCGCTATCTAGCGGAATATACACCATTTCTTTAGTAGCGTCAAAAAGTGAGTATTTTATTGATTTAGCAAGCACATGCCACAAACCGCCAATAAAAACTATTACAATAAGCGGTGAGCTATAACCCAGCGTATCTATAATATTTTTTAAGTGATTTTTGAACACTGTAAAGGAGAAAAACATCACGCCCGCTCCAAACATCATAATAGGTGTAATAATTGCTCCCCAGAACCAACCGCATAATCTAATTAAACTGCTTCCTAAAAATGCACTAACTAAAGTAAGTACACCTGTCCAAAAAAATACCTTACCGTGATATGAAATAAAATCTTTTGTATCAGGATATAGTTGTTTTACTTTGGACATCCATAGCCCTTCAATTAAGCTAATACTCATCGAATAAGAAATCAAAAGAATACAAATAAAACCAAGATATTTAGAAGTTAATATTATTTTTGTACTTTCAATTAAGCTTAATTTTAATATATCTGTTCTTTGATTTTTAAATTTGATGTTTTTATCGGCTTCTACAATTTTTTTATCGATAAATTTATGCAGAGCTAAACAAATTAATCCTGAGACTAAAATAACGCTAACAAAAGATTTTAAAAGAATTTCATTGGTGTCGCTTAAATGTGAAAATAACGGCAATAGGAAATGTTCGCTTTTAGCAAAATAGATAATTATTGTTCCAGAAATTAGTAGATTGGTCTGTCCAAATAAAGTAAAAAATGAGTAAAACCTAGGAGCTTCTTCGACCTTAGTAATTTTATTTGCTAGCTGCCAATATAAGAGAGTAAAGACTATTACAGGCCATAACTCGCCCATAATATAGAATAATACTAAGCTCCATTGTCCCCAAATAATTATAAACCATTTTAAATGTGGAAGTAATGTTATGTAATGTTTGACTAATTCAGGATCAGGATGAAAAAATTCTCTATATGGAAATAGAATAAAACCGAAAATAGCGAAAAAAAGCAAAAAAGTACTGGTAATTATTCTAAAAACCTGCTCTGTAGTCATTAAATTACAGAGCTTAGAATAAAGAATGACGAATAAAACACCCATTGGCATTTCACCCCAAAGCTTGATAAAACTAAGTACCTCCGTACTAATTAAAGTAACAACAAAACTATCCTTAATACTGCGAACTAAGTTTTGATTAAGCAAAATAAAAAACATTAACAAAGCCATAGGTATGAATTTGGTTAATTCATATGATCTAATCGGCCAAACTATATGCCTAAATTTACTATTTCTTGCTCTATTCCAAAAGGTGAAGTTAGAATTCACGGCGTCCATTAATTTACCTATGAGCTTATTTTATAGAGTGTTAAAGAACTCTAATGCAACCTAGACTATAATAAAAATTATGTCAAGATTTTTAAATAAAGTCATAGTATATTGTTATATTTAATCGCTGCTTCAACAAATCCAATAAATAAAGGATGAGCTTCAAAAGGTTTTGATTTAAACTCTGGATGAAATTGTACTCCCACAAACCATAATAATTTTGGTAATTCAATTACTTCCACAATCTTTTTATCTTCTAAAAATCCGCTAAACTTTACGCCATTTTTTTCAAAAATATCTTGAAAATCATTGTTGAATTTGTATCTATGACGATGTCGTTCACTTATTTTAAGTTCTCCATATGCATTAGCAGTAATACTATCCGATACTAAATTACATGTATAAGAACCAAGACGCATAGTCTTTTTTACATTTTCTATTGTGATATCTGATGGATTAAAATCCTCATCATTTTTGCTTATTCTTTCAATAATTTTTGTACCAGCTGTTTTAAACTCTTCTGTTATAGCATCTTTAAAACCTATTAAATTACGAGCTATTTCAATAGCAGCAAGCTGCATCCCAAGACATATGCCAAAAAAAGGTATATTATTAGTTCGAGCATAATTTACTGCTAAGATCTTTCCTTCTGTTGCTCGCTCACCAAATCCACCTGGAACTAATATTCCGTCAACACCTAATAATTTTTTAGAAATATTTTTATTAGTTACATTTTCTGCATTTATCCATACTAAATTAACTTTATATTTATGATATATGCCAGCATGGTCAAGAGCTTCGATTACTGATTTATAAGCATCTTTTAATTTATGATATTTAGCTATAATAGCGATTCGTACTTTTGAATGAGATTCTTTTAATCTTTCAATTATCTCATGCCATCTATTTAATTTAGAAGGTACAATAGTAAGATTAAAAAATTTTAATACTTTATTGTCAAGCCCATAATCATGGTAAGCAAGAGGTACTGAATATATATTTTTTTGATCTATTGCCGGAATAACATACTCAGAGTCTATATTACAAAATAGAGCTATTTTTTCTATTTCGCTTTTAGCAATTTTGCGTTCTGCTCGGCACACTAAAATATTCGGCGAAATACCGATAGTGCGGAGTTCTTTTACAGAATGTTGAGTAGGTTTAGTTTTTAGCTCACGAGCAGTTTTAACATATGGTAATAAAGTTAGATGAATAAATAAACATTGTTTGCTTTTTAATTCATTTCCGATTTGTCTTATAGCTTCAAAAAAAGGCAACCCTTCAATATCACCTACTGTACCGCCTATTTCGCAAAGTACAAAATCAAAACCTTTGGTGTTAGAAAGTATAAAATCTTTTATTATATTTGTAACATGTGGAATAACCTGTACAGTAAGACTGGTATAATTTCCTAATCTTTCCTCCTTAAGTAGTTTTGAGTATACAGCACCTGTTGTGATATTATCAAACTTACAAGCAGGCACCCCTGTAAAACGCTCATAATGCCCAAGATCAAGATCAGTTTCAGCCCCGTCATCGGTAACATATACTTCACCATGTTGATGAGGATTCATTGTTCGAGGGTCGACATTTGAATAAGGATCTAGTTTCCGTAAACAAACTTTAAAACCTTTTGCTTGCAAAAGCATTGCAAGAGAGGCGGCAGTTAGACCTTTACCTAAAGATGAAACTACTCCGCCTGTAATAAAGATAAAACGCATCATTCTTTAAACTAATTGATTCTTTTCATAAAATTTTATTGCTTTACTTAAATCTTCAGGTGTATCAACCGAAATAGGGACATTATTAACTAAACATGTGCCGATTGCCATGCCATTTTCAAGAAGTCGTAATTGCTCTAAGCGTTCTGTTTTCTCTAAAAATGTTGGTTCAAGAACCACAAATTTTTCCAAAGCACTTTTTCGAAATCCGTACATCCCCACGTGATATAAAAATTCTTCCGCACCATTTGGAATAAGACTACGTGAAAAATATATGGCTTTTCCCTGAGAGTCAATAGCTACAGTAACATTACTTGCAGCTTCTACTGAATCTTTCTCTACTTTTACTACAGGAGTTACAATATCATATTTGCTATTTTTTAAATCTTCTATTACTTTTAAAATTGATCCCGGTTCAATGAAAGGCATATCACCTTGCACATTAACTATATAATTAATATTATGATTATTTGGAATTAACTTAAAAGCTTCATAAGTACGATCAGTACCAGTTGGAATATCACTGTCGGTAAATATAACTTTCCCTCCGAGCTTTTCAATTACGCTTGCTATATCCTGTGAATCAGTCGCAACATAAATATGTTCAAGATTAGTTTGATTTACTTGTTTAAATACACGTTCGATTAAAGTAGATGAGCCGATTAGCTGTAGAGGTTTACGTGTAAGTCTAGTTGAGCTAAGACGGGAAGGGATGATTATAGCAACGTCTTGATGCTTCATGAATTTACCTTATTTAAATTAAATCCGAAAATAATTGTTGACAGATTAGCCTTTTTCAGCGATAAAGTAAAACATAATTTTAAATATTATTTATTATACTAAGTATAAAACTTTAACGTATAAATTTAAAAAGTAATATAGACGAAGTTTTATTTGGAAAAGAGCAAGGGGTTCATAAGACGAGGAACGAAGCGTATACTTAATATAGTTTCGTACCATAACATTGTCGCCAATTTTTCAAATAAAGCGAGTATATAAATATATTTAAGAGCTCGTAGCTCAGTTGGTAGAGCATTTGACTTTTAATCAAAGGGTCCCGGGTTCGAATCCCGGCGAGCTTACCATATTATTTAACCGTTTTACCGAAGTTAAAATAATTTCTTATCCTAACTTCGCATTCTATAGTTAATTCAGCCCTATTTGGTTACAAGTGTGAGAAAAACCTAATAAGTAATAGGTAAAAAGATAAACACCAAAAATATTAATTAACTATGGGTTTGTAGCTCAGCTGGTTAGAGCACACGCCTGATAAGCGTGAGGTCGGAAGTTCAAGTCTTCTCAAACCCACCATTCTCCAGTTCTCGGTATTTTTTTATAACACATCAAGCGTCAAACATAGCTTAAAATCAAGTTTTTTGGTATTTAAAGAAAGGTTAGAGAATACTAGGTTTACTAAATTCCTTTTTTTTTTTGCAATTTTTGAACTACCTTAAAAATCATGGATGTATTCTGGATAAATCTGATATTTAAGCGTTATACTCCTAATATAACTTTATAATTTCCATCCTATCACACTTTAAAGATATAAGAACCTAAGTACTTAAAACGGCACCGTCAAGTTAAGGGAGGTATAAATTAAGTATTGAGCAATTACAGGGAATGATTTATAGAATAGCAGTAACAATTTATCCTAGATTTTACCGCTATGCATATTACTCAAGCCCCGAATAGACATCGTTTTCCAGCAAGCATTATTAGCCATACAGTATGGTTATATCATCGCTTTAATAATAGTTACCGAGATGTTCAAGAGCAGATGGCTTATCGAGGTATTATATTAAGTCATGAGACTGTAAGGTTTTGGTGTTATAAGTTTGTAGTTTATTTTCAAGATGTTATTAGTAAGAGAGAGCGAAAGCCAACTGATAAATGGCATTTGGATGAGATGAATATCAAGATCAAAGGTGAAGTATTCATATTATGGAGAGCTGTTGACTCTGAGGGACATGAATTAGAAGTATTACTGCAGAAGCGTCGTAACAAGAAATCAGCTATTCGCTTTTTATCAAGATTATTGGGTCATTATCCATGTCCAAGGGTTATTGTGACTGATAAGCTAAAAAGCTACATTAAACCAGTTAGGTATATGTGTCCTAGGACTAAGCATCGTACCGATAAAAGACTAAATAATCGGATTGAGAATGCCCATCAGCCAACTAGGAGAAAAGAGAAGATACTGATTAAATTTAAGCATCCTAATTCAGCACAATGTACATTATCACTGATGGGAAAAGTCAGAAATATATTTGCTGTAAATGTTGGAAGATATACTAAAACAGCATCTGAGCAAAGAATTGCATTTGCGTCCGCTAAATCCATTTGGGATGAAGCTACTCAAAGACTTCTTGCTGTCTGAAATCTAAAAATATAGTACTTTGTGACACTAATTTACTTAACTTGACGGTGCCGCGAGAATCCAGCATAAATCGAGCTTTTAGTTTTAAAAATTTGCTGTATTTATAATTTTTTCTGGATTCCCGCCTACGCGGGAATGACACCTAAAACGCTCCCTGACCCATGCAACAAGCCACGGGGTAACAACGGACGTTCTATAAATTCACTACAAATTCAGCTTCTGTTTTGGATTTTATTTCTTCAACAGTAACGTCTTCGGCTTTTTTAGAGAGTATCATCTTATCTTTATCAATATCAAAAATTCCAAGGTCGGTAATTACTCTATTAACTACTTTAGCACCTGTTAACGGAAAGTTACATTCTTTTAATAATTTAGCACCGCCATCTTTGGCATTATGTTCCATTATAACAACTACTCGTTTGGTGTTGGCGACCAAATCCATAGCTCCGCCCATGCCTTTAACCATCTTACCTGGAATAGTCCAATTAGCAAGGTCGCCTTTTTCTGAAACTTGCATAGCTCCTAAAATAGTCAGATCAATATGCCCACCTCTAATCATCCCGAAAGAAAAACTACTGTCAAAATAACTACTTTCTGGCAAAGCCGTTATAGTCTGCTTGCCGGCATTAATTAAGTCAGGATCCTCATCACCTAGATAAGGAAAAGGTCCCATCCCAAGCATACCGTTTTCGCTATGAAGCGTTATAGTTACGCCTTTAGGGATATAGTTTGCCACGTTAGTTGGCATACCTATACCAAGATTAACATATAAGCCGTCTGTAAGTTCAAGCTCTGCTGTTATTTGATAAATTTGTTCTTTGCTCCAAGCCATTTATTTTGCTCTTGTTGTTAGTTGCTCAATGCGTTTTTCGTATTTTTCACCGACTATTAGCCTATGCACAAAAATATTAGGAGTGTGAATATCATCAGGATTAAGTTCACCAACTTCAACTATTTCTTCTACTTCGCAAACGGTGACTTTTGCCGCACCTGCCATTACAGCGTTGAAGTTTCTAGCGGTTTTATTATAAATAACATTACCGCTTTTATCAGCTTTATAGCCTTTAATAATAGCAAGATCAGCCTGTAATGCTGTATCCATTATATATTTTTCGCCGTTAAATTCTTTAGTTTCTTTATTTTCTTCTACGATCGTACCTATACCGGTTTTAGTATAGAAAGCGGGAATCCCAGCACAAGCAGCTCTAATTCGCTCGGCAAGAGTTCCTTGTGGATTTAATTCAAGCTCTAATACTTTATCAAGATATTGTTGTTCAAAAATTTTATTTTCCCCTACATAAGAAGAGATCATTTTTTTGATTTGTTTAGTTTGAAGAAGTAAACCAAGACCGAAATTATCAACACCGCAATTATTGCTAATAATAGTGAGATTCTGGACGTTGCTCTTAAGTAGAGCATTGATTAGATTTTCAGGGATACCGCATAGACCGAATCCGCCCGACATGATAGTCATGCCGTCATAAAGTAATCCTTCAAGGGCTGCTTCAGCTGAAGGATAGATTTTGTTCATAAATTTTTTATTATTTAATACTTACTATTAAGAAATTATGGGGATTTTCACAATAAGTCAAGAATATTAACAACTTTAACTTATTAAAAAATTTACTTGTTAATTTTATAAATATATAATGCCTTTCTGATAAATTAACAAATATTAATAATTATGAAAATAAGTAAATTAAGTTTAGCCTTTGCTACATGCATTTTGTCAGTAGCAGCAACTGCATCAAGCATAGATAATACCTCATCCAAAAAAGGATATAGTTATGTAGTAACTTATGATAAAGATATGTCTTCTATATCAAGTAGTAATGCTGCTATGTCATTGCTCGAAGGATATCGTGCGTTAGACGATGCTATATTTGCTAATTCTGATAATATAGCTATGAATATTTTAAGCTATGTAACAAGATTTACTGCTGCTTCATGGAGTATGGTTGCTAATCATGAAATAGGTGGGCATGGAGCTAGAGCAAGAGAGTTTGACATAAAAGTAACTAAATATGAAGTTGATCCTTTCAGCGGTACGACTTATTTTAGAGCTAAAGATTTTGATTCTTTACAGGTTCATAAAAAAGCAGCTATAGATGTTGGGGGAATGCAAGCAAGTTATCTATTATCTGAAAACATTAAAGATAGATATATGAACAATAATAAAATTAACCCTACTTATGGTATAGGTTATTTTATAGCAAGATTAGATCAAGCAACTTATATTTTTGACACTAATTTTAATGAAACTGATAAAAAGGACAATGATATTAATGCTTATACAAAACTGATGAATAGTATATATGGTAATAATTATATTACCAAAAGCAAAATGCGTTCTTATGCTTATTTAGATTTAATGTCCCCCTTCGGGGATCAAAAATCCCTCGCCTTTAGGCGAAGGGAAGATATAATGAAATTGCTTTAGCAATGAATTTATATCAAGAAATATGAGAAGTTATAGAAAGAATAGTCATAGTCAGTATGATTTAAAAGTGCATCTTATATGGATACCAAAATATAGGAAGAGAATATTGATAGGCAAAGTATCGGAAAGGACTAGAGATTTACTGAGGCAGATTTGTATGGAACATGAAGTACATATAATTTCAGGGAAAATATCATGTGATCACGTACATATGTTTATCTCATATAAGCCGCAAATATCTCTTAGCAAGTTAGTACAGTATTTAAAAGGCATTAGCTCAAGAATTTTATTGCAAGAATTTACTCATTTACGAAAACAATTTTGGGGCAATCATTTGTGGGCTAGGGGCTATATGGCAGTCAGTTCAGGTAATATAACTGATGAAATGATACAGCACTATATTGATGAACAGGAAGGTGAACCTGTGAATGATGATCGATTTCTAATCGATTCCACTTTATAACCCCTCAGCTTATAGCTGAGGGTTGTTTAGTTGATCCATTTTTATTCTATTCTGCTTATTCATTTGTAATGAATACTAATCTTGATAATATTCCAATGATTAATTTAGGAAGAGTAAAATATTTACCAGCTACCAGAGCTATACTTGCTCCATATGGTTTAGAGTGTGGTTTAGTTAATCATTTTGTTATTGATGATAAATATATACAACTTAATATTAACTATGGAAAAAATCAAAAATTTAAGTCTTATGGTGTTGGAATTAAGGCAAATAACTTAGCAAAATTTGATTTTATTTCTTTAGGTTTAGAAGCTGCTTATTGGAACCAGCCTAAAATGCTAACTGCTACTCCTTTAAAGGAAAAATGTAAAAAAGGTGGCTTTGGAGCTGTTAATTTTGAACTTAGCTTAAATGATACATTTAAAATAGTTGGTTCAGGTGGTTATAAAACAGCAGGATTTATAGAGGGTATGCCTTTAAAATCTTCAGCTATAATTAAAGCGGGTCTAAAACTGGATTTATAAGCCTTAAAATAATGAGTACCAGAGATGAAAAGCTGTTTCCATCTCTGGTACAAATTAAATAATTATTTTTTATTATTCTTAAGTGTATATATAATCATAATATTAAATAATAATATATAATTATATATGCTAACTATTCTAGAGAAATTTTTATTTTCCTCTATCAAAGCTTTTATTAATATTCGTGAAGATACTATAGCTGCCCTTAAAAGGCTTGGTATTAGTAATATTCGTGATTTGCTATTTTATTCCCCTGTTTCTTATCAAACAAAAACATTATCACCTAATCTAACAGAGGTTAGAGAGGGAGATTTAATTCAAGTAGAAGTAATAATTGAAAGCGTTAATCTACCGAATAAAAGCCATCAACCTCTAAGAATTACAGCAAGTAATGATACTGGTTCATTGCTATTAGTATTTTTTCATAAACCACCACCATTTATTTTTAATAAACTGAAAGTTGGAACTAAGCATATTATCAGTGGTAAGGTACAGTTTTTTGATCATCACTTACAAATTTCTCATCCTGAATTTATCGTTAATCCTAAGCTTACAAAGGAACTAGAGCCTATTTATTCTTTGACATACTTAATTAGTAACAAGCAATTATATTCATATATCATAAAAGCAATAGATATGTTTGAAGAGAAATGTAAAAGTTTAGAAAATAAGGGGATAAAGGAGTATTTAGAGGAGGTGTTGGAGAGTGTAAAGGCGTTGCATGCTCTTCGTCATTGCAAGGATTTGTCATCCCGTGGCTCTCAGTGTCATCCCCGCGAAAGCGGGGATCTAGAAAGAAAAGTACTGGATTTCCGCCTACGCGGGAATGACATAAAAGGAAGTAGGGATGACATAAAGAGTAATCTAGCCGCTAAAGAACTCATCGCTAACCAGATATCTTTATTTAAAGCCCGCACGCAAATAGCAGGAAAGCATGGTAATATTTACCCTAAAGCGGAGCAGGTTCAAGCTAATATATTAAATAGCCTAGGGTTTGAGTTAACTTCTTATCAGCAGCAAGTAATAGAAGAGATAGAGAAAGATCAGGCTAGCGGCATTGAGATGATGAGATTACTACAAGGTGATGTTGGATCAGGTAAAACTTTAGTAGCACTGCTTACCATGACGAATGTAGCAGTTTCAGGGTTTCAGGCAACATTAATGGCACCGACTGACTTACTTGCCAATCAGCATTATGAGTTTTTTATTAGAGCTTTGAAAAATACCGATATAAAAATTGGATTACTTACTGGTAAAATACTTGGTTCGGCTAGAAAAAATATTATGATGCAACTTGAAAATGGTAAAATTGATATATTAATTGGTACTCATGCTTTATTTCAGGAAAAGGTAAGTTTTAAGAAACTTGGTTATATAGTGATAGATGAGCAGCATAGATTTGGCGTGCAGCAAAGACTTGATCTAATAAATAAAGGTAAAAATCCCGATGTTTTAGTTATGACCGCAACACCGATTCCAAGAAGCCTTGCCCTTACTATGTTTGGGGATATGACTATATCTAAGTTCCAAGGAAAGCCAAAAAATCGTGTGCCTATTGCAACAAATACTATGTCTATCAATAAAATCGAACATATTTTAGAAGCAATAAATAAGAAGCTTGTTGCAGGCGAGCGAATATATTGGATATGTCCATTGATAGAGCAGGCAAAAACCTCCGATGTCATACCGCAGCTCGACCGCAATATCCAAAAAACAACTGATAATGCTAATAATTTTGACTGGATCCCGTGTACAAGCCACGGGATGACATCAGAGGAAGAGGACAGCCTATTAATGGATGTAATGAATCGTTTTAATTCGATTGAGAATATTTATAAGGGGTGTACTGGTATTATCCATGGTAAGATGAAAAATGAGCAGAAAGATGCTATAATGAAGCAATTTAAGGATGGTAAAATTAAGATATTAGTTGCAACAACTGTTATTGAGGTCGGGATAGACGTGCCTGAAGCAACATTAATTATTATCGAAAATGCCGAGCGTTTCGGGCTTGCTCAGCTCCATCAGTTGAGAGGTAGAGTAGGGCGTGGTAGTTTACAATCATATTGTATATTGCTATATAACCCTAAAAGACTTGGTAAAGTTGGGCGTGGTAGATTTGAGATAATGAAGCAAACTAATGATGGATTTTATATTGCCGAGCAGGATTTAAAACTAAGGGGTAGTGGTGAGATTCTAGGTGTAAAGCAAAGCGGTGAGATGGATTTTTTCTTTGCTGATTTAGCAAGAGATTATGACCTGTTACTTAAAGCTAATAAGTTTGCTGAAATAGGTGCAAATGGTAATGCAGAGTTTATTGATTTCCAAATTAAACTATTTGCAAAATCACAGATTAGCGAGTTTGTGTAAATATATTATTTGCTTTTTTTCTTTATTATTGGTAATATGCGATTTGTTATTTAATCCTGTCATCCCGTGTAGGAATTGTTGCGTAAATCGAAAAACGTGATCGGTGTCATCCCGTGGCTTGTCCACGGGATGACAGAGGAAAATGATCACGCAACAATGCCATGCGTGGATGACATTAATAATATTGGCTGGGTAGCAAAGTGGTAATGCCGTGGACTGCAAATCCTCTATTCGTCGGTTCGATTCCGACCCTAGCCTCCATCTAAAATTAAAAATTTTATGGAATTTATTTCACAATTCCTAGAAATGTTACTCGCTGAGCGAGCATTATCAAAAAATTCCATACTTAGTTATAAGGGCACCGTCAAGTTAAGTAAATTAGTGTCACAAAGTACTATATTTTTAGATTTCAGACAGCAAGAAGTCTTTGAGTAGCTTCATCCCAAATGGATTTAGCGGACGCAAATGCAATTCTTTGCTCAGATGCTGTTTTAGTATATCTTCCAACGGCACCGTCAAGTTAAGGGAGGTATAAATTAAGTATTGAGCAATTACAGGGAATGATTTATAGAATAGCAGTAACAATTTATCCTAGATTTTACCGCTATGCATATTACTCAAGCCCCGAATAGACATCGTTTTCCAGCAAGCATTATTAGCCATACAGTATGGTTATATCATCGCTTTAATAATAGTTACCGAGATGTTCAAGAGCAGATGGCTTATCGAGGTATTATATTAAGTCATGAGACTGTAAGGTTTTGGTGTTATAAGTTTGTAGTTTATTTTCAAGATGTTATTAGTAAGAGAGAGCGAAAGCCAACTGATAAATGGCATTTGGATGAGATGAATATCAAGATCAAAGGTGAAGTATTCATATTATGGAGAGCTGTTGACTCTGAGGGACATGAATTAGAAGTATTACTGCAGAAGCGTCGTAACAAGAAATCAACTATTCGCTTTTTATCAAGATTATTGGGTCATTATCCATGTCCAAGGGTTATTGTGACTGATAAGCTAAAAAGCTACATTAAACCAGTTAGGTATATGTGTCCTAGGACTAAGCATCGTACCGATAAAAGACTAAATAATCGGATTGAGAATGCCCATCAGCCAACTAGGAGAAAAGAGAAGATACTGATTAAATTTAAGCATCCTAATTCAGCACAATGTACATTATCACTGATGGGAAAAGTCAGAAATATATTTGCTGTAAATGTTGGAAGATATACTAAAACAGCATCTGAGCAAAGAATTGCATTTGCGTCCGCTAAATCCATTTGGGATGAAGCTACTCAAAGACTTCTTGCTGTCTGAAATCTAAAAATATAGTACTTTGTGACACTAATTTACTTAACTTGACGGTGCCGTTGTTTATGTTATTTTTATTCTTAACTATTTTTACAACTTACACAAACTTCCTGACACCCTCTCTCGTTAAGCCACCTGAGATTGCTTCGCTGAAACTTAAAGTTTCTTCTCGCAATGACGGGGCTTTTTTAATAACTGTCCGGTACTATTGATTTATGAATTAGATCCAGTTAAAAATACTAATAAAATTAGTATTTTTTATTATTTTTTTTGGATTGCCACGCTCATTTCATTCGCATAGCTCAGACGACTCTCGATCTATGCAAGTAAGCCTTATGCGGGAATAACATAGAAGACTTCCAACAATATTCTTAGTTACATATCTTAAATGCCTGTACTGTGTTTTTAAGTAAGAAAGCAATAGTCATGGGACCGATGCCGCCCGGGACAGGGGTAATATATTTGACTTTAGATTTAACATTTTCAAAATCGACGTCGCCAACGATTTTATTACCGCCGATTCTATTAATTCCTACGTCAATTACTAATGCATCTGGTTTAAAATATTCAGAAGTTAATTTTAGAGGTGAGCCGATAGCCGCAACAACAATATCGGCTTTGGAGGTAATAGAACTTAAATTCTGTGATTTAGAGTGGCAAATAGTTACACTGCAATCCTCTTTTAAGAGTAATGCACTCAAAGGTTTGCCAACGATATTTGAGCGTCCAACAATTACGGCGTTTTTACCGCTTAAATTCGGTTCATGTTTCTTAATTACTTCAAGGCAACCAAGAGCAGTGCAGGGTACAAATCCGCTATCAATTCCGCTATGTAAATAACCAACATTCAAAGGATGAAAACCATCAACATCTTTAGAATGTAAGATGGCAGATAAGATTTTATTTTTGTCTATAGATTCTGGTAAAGGAAGTTGAACTATAATTCCTGAAACATTTTGATCAAGATTTAATTCATTAATTTTTGCTATTAAATCTTCTGTTTTTATAGTAATAGAAAGATTTAATAACAGCGTATCAATACCTATTTTATTAGCATGTTTTATTTTATTTTTGACATAAATAATACTTGCAGGATTGTCACCAACTAAGACTATTGCTAGTTTTGGTGATTCTCCTGTTTTATCCTTAAGCCTTTGAACTTCATGCTTTAATTCACTTAATATCTCATTTGCTAAAGCTTTACCATCAATTACGTTATTCACTTTTATTTTTCTCTCTGAAACTTATTTATAGTGTTGTTATATGGGTTATATGTCATTCCTGCGAAAGCAGGAATCCAGTATAAAGCGAGATAAATCGAGCTTTTAATTTTAGAAACTTGCTATATTTGTACTTTTTTCTGGATTCCTGCTTTCGCAGGAATGACATATAAGATGCTTTTCGTTCCATGCAAGCAAACATAACGCTACATAACACTATAGTGATATTTAGAATGTTTTCTAAGTCATACAATATTTATTATTGAGTATACTTAGTAGTAGAATATTCAAAATGTAAAGCTTTGCCATCAAATACTTTACCATAAGCGTGATGAAGGCTGCTTGCTGCTTCAGCAAAACCGGTAAGAATTAGTTTAAGCTTACCGCTATAATGAGCAATGTCACCAATAGCATATATACCTAGAATGTTAGTTTGGTAATGTACAGGATCAACTTCAATATGATGAAGCTTTATATCAAGCCCCCAATTTACTAAATTACCTAGTTCCTGCTTTAAACCAAAAAACGGTAATAATATATTAGCATCTAATTTACGTGTATTATTTTGTAAGTCTCTAACTATAACTGATTGAAGTTCGCTATTATTTTCCTCTAATGAATCTAGTTGATAGCTGGTAACTAACTCAATTTTTCCACTTTCTGCTATATCTTTTAATTGTCTCAAATTCTCATTTGCTGCTCTAAATTTATCACGTCTGTGAACTAGATATATTTTATTAGCAATTTCAGAAAGAGAAATAGCCCAATCAACAGCAGAATCACCGCCACCTGCTATAACTATATTTTTACCTGTAAACTTACTGCGGTTATTAACAAAGTAAAAAACTGATTTATTCTCAAATTCTTCAATATTTGCAAGAGGAGGCTTATTAGGACCAAATGAGCCAGCTCCAGCTGCAATAATGATTACTTTGCTTTTAATAACAATATCTTTTGAGGTTTTTACTTCAAAAAATTCACCTTCTTTTTTTAATTCTACCGCTTGTTGGTTTAAGTGATAAACCGGATTAAACGGAGCTGCTTGCAATTCTAATTGTTTTATTAGATCTGCTGCGGCAATTTTAGGGTAGGCTGGTATATCGTAAATAGGCTTTTCAGGATATAGAGTAATACACTGACCGCCTATAACCTCTTGTGCATCGATTACATGGCACTTCATTCCTAACATTCCTGCTTGAAAAATAGCAAATAATCCAACAGGACCTGCCCCTATTATTAAAACATCAGTATTATGCATTATTTTTTATATTTGATTTTAAAACAGGATTTTATTGAATATTGGCGAAATAATCAATTTATTATTAATTATAATGTTTAAATAGATATTGATTTAATATGCCCTAACTTAGCCCGGCACCGTCAAGTTAAGTAAATTAGTGTCACAAAGTACTATATTTTTAGATTTCAGACAGCAAGAAGTCTTTGAGTAGCTTCATCCCAAATGGATTTAGCGGACGCAAATGCAATTCTTTGCTCAGATGCTGTTTTAGTATATCTTCCAACATTTACAGCAAATATATTTCTGACTTTTCCCATCAGTGATAATGTACATTGTGCTGAATTAGGATGCTTAAATTTAATCAGTATCTTCTCTTTTCTCCTAGTTGGCTGATGGGCATTCTCAATCCGATTATTTAGTCTTTTATCGGTACGATGCTTAGTCCTAGGACACATATACCTAACTGGTTTAATGTAGCTTTTTAGCTTATCAGTCACAATAACCCTTGGACATGGATAATGACCCAATAATCTTGATAAAAAGCGAATAGCTGATTTCTTGTTACGACGCTTCTGCAGTAATACTTCTAATTCATGTCCCTCAGAGTCAACAGCTCTCCATAATATGAATACTTCACCTTTGATCTTGATATTCATCTCATCCAAATGCCATTTATCAGTTGGCTTTCGCTCTCTCTTACTAATAACATCTTGAAAATAAACTACAAACTTATAACACCAAAACATTACAGTCTCATGACTTAATATAATACCTCGATAAGCCATCTGCTCTTGAACATCTCGGTAACTATTATTAAAGCGATGATATAACCATACTGTATGGCTAATAATGCTTGCTGGAAAACGATGTCTATTCGGGGCTTGAGTAATATGCATAGCGGTAAAATCTAGGATAAATTGTTACTGCTATTCTATAAATCATTCCCTGTAATTGCTCAATACTTAATTTATACCTCCCTTAACTTGACGGTGCCGTTGAATTTAATGAAGAAGGAGATCTAACAATTAATTTTCCTAATTCAATATTGCAGCTTTATAAACTATTAGTTAATAATTTTTATTTGAAAAAGTTTAAAGATGATGAAACTCAGAAAAAAATATATAATTTATATCAAAAAAATTTAAAAGATGAAAGTAAAGATGAGTTAGAAAATCATTATGTTAAACAGAGCTTAGCAGAAAGTACAATGTGTTTATTTATAAGTAAATATATTAATGAGCATGATCTAAATAAAGTATTTAAGTTGCCTATATTTAAACGCAAATTAGATAATTCATTAGAATTAGGATATCCAGACAATAAAGATACTAGAGTAATAGTAGTTAATAAAGTATTAAATGATATAGATGGTATTTATATTAGTAATTTAGTATCTTCAGATATTTTAGAATCAGTAATGTATAGTAAATTAGATGATGAAATAATTACAGTAAAAGTTTTAGGAACTATTGAAACAGAATTATGACCTACGAGCTACTATCCTAAAATTTTAGTGATATAGTCAGTAAAAATTCATGGTAATTAGTTTATTACATATTTAATATAATTGTGTCATTAAGTTATTACCATATATGTCAAAAGAATCAAAGAAGAATCAAAATTCTATTACAAATAAAAATCTAGCAGATTTAGTTATTGAAGAATTAGAAAATGAGAATTTTGATTTAAAAGTTTTAGAAAAAATACAGCAAGCCTTTAGTACTGCAAGTAAGCAAAAGCAGAGAGAAGCTTTTATAACTATTATAAATACAAATCTTAAAAATAATCAGTTACATAAACTAAACAACCCTCAGCTATAAGCTGAGGGGTTATAAAGTGGAATCGATTAGAAATCGATCATCATTCACAGGTTCACCTTCCTGTTCATCAATATAGTGCTGTATCATTTCATCAGTTATATTACCTGAACTGACTGCCATATAGCCCCTAGCCCACAAATGATTGCCCCAAAATTGTTTTCGTAAATGAGTAAATTCTTGCAATAAAATTCTTGAGCTAATGCCTTTTAAATACTGTACTAACTTGCTAAGAGATATTTGCGGCTTATATGAGATAAACATATGTACGTGATCACATGATATTTTCCCTGAAATTATATGTACTTCATGTTCCATACAAATCTGCCTCAGTAAATCTCTAGTCCTTTCCGATACTTTGCCTATCAATATTCTCTTCCTATATTTTGGTATCCATATAAGATGCACTTTTAAATCATACTGACTATGACTATTCTTTCTATAACTTCTCATATTTCTTGATATAAATTCATTGCTAAAGCAATTTCATTATATCTTCCCTTCGCCTAAAGGCGAGGGATTTTTGATCCCCGAAGGGGGGCATTAAATAGGGCAGTAATGGAACATGCAAGCGAGCTAATGCCGGCTAATGACCCGAATTTTGTTTGTCGTACTACTGATAATAAAATTGGGGGAGAATTATTATTATTAGAGGCAAAACGTCATGGTATGAAAGCCGAACTTAACTCCAAGTCAGAACTACAGCCTCTTAATATCAAAAATATACCTCAAGAAATATTAAACCATTATTTCGTTCTCAAACAAAAATTTTATCCCCAAAGGGGGCACCGTCAAGTTAAGGGAGGTATAAATTAAGTATTGAGCAATTACAGGGAATGATTTATAGAATAGCAGTAACAATTTATCCTAGATTTTACCGCTATGCATATTACTCAAGCCCCGAATAGACATCGTTTTCCAGCAAGCATTATTAGCCATACAGTATGGTTATATCATCGCTTTAATAATAGTTACCGAGATGTTCAAGAGCAGATGGCTTATCGAGGTATTATATTAAGTCATGAGACTGTAAGGTTTTGGTGTTATAAGTTTGTAGTTTATTTTCAAGATGTTATTAGTAAGAGAGAGCGAAAGCCAACTGATAAATGGCATTTGGATGAGATGAATATCAAGATCAAAGGTGAAGTATTCATATTATGGAGAGCTGTTGACTCTGAGGGACATGAATTAGAAGTATTACTGCAGAAGCGTCGTAACAAGAAATCAGCTATTCGCTTTTTATCAAGATTATTGGGTCATTATCCATGTCCAAGGGTTATTGTGACTGATAAGCTAAAAAGCTACATTAAACCAGTTAGGTATATGTGTCCTAGGACTAAGCATCGTACCGATAAAAGACTAAATAATCGGATTGAGAATGCCCATCAGCCAACTAGGAGAAAAGAGAAGATACTGATTAAATTTAAGCATCCTAATTCAGCACAATGTACATTATCACTGATGGGAAAAGTCAGAAATATATTTGCTGTAAATGTTGGAAGATATACTAAAACAGCATCTGAGCAAAGAATTGCATTTGCGTCCGCTAAATCCATTTGGGATGAAGCTACTCAAAGACTTCTTGCTGTCTGAAATCTAAAAATATAGTACTTTGTGACACTAATTTACTTAACTTGACGGTGCCATCAGGTGCAGTAATATCTTCAGTTGATAAAGATAAGCAGAAAAACCTAAAAGAATTAAAGGAAAATTTTAAAGAATTGAAGAAATTAAAAAATCCAGTATTGCCGTCGAAAATTAAACAAACTAAATCTAAAACAAAAGCAAATCCTCCCTTGCCTAAAATCTAGAGTTTTTTATTTATGCTACACCAAAAAGACGTGAGCAAGACTTAAAAAGGTGAGGAAGCCTAAAGCATCGGTTAGGGTAGTTAGGAAGACGCCAGAACCAGCAGCTGGGTCAATATCGAAATAGTGCAGTAATATAGGAATAGCAGAGCCAAATAACCCTGCTACTAGAAAGTTTAAGATTACAGCAATAGCAAAAATTACGCTAAGATTAAGGTCCGTCAACATCACAAAACTAAGTCCTGCACCGATAATGGCCAGCACGAAACCGTTAAAACCCGATACGGCTATTTCTTTTAAGATTATTTTACTTACGTTACTATAATGAATATCTTTATTGGCAAGTGCTCTAACCGTAACTGTCATAACTTGCGTACCTGCATTGCCGCCCATAGAGGCTACAATAGGCATAGTAGCTGCAAGTGTTACAAGCTTTGCAATAGTATCATTAAAATGATTAATAATAAGCGAAGTCATGCAAGCGGTAATCAGATTAACAAATAACCATGGAAAACGATGTTTTACTGTATAAAAGAAATTAAAAAAGGTATCTTGTGTATGTACACCGCTTAGCGATAATATATCCTTTTCGGCTTGTTCTTCAATAATATAGATTATATTGTCAATAGATACGCTACCAATTAATTTACCATTTTTATTGACCACTGGTACTATAGTTAAAGCATATTGTTTAAAAATGAAACTAAGTTCATTTAAATCGGTGAAACTATCAGCCAGTTTAAAATCTTTACTCATTAAATTTTTCACCAATTCATTTTTTTCATGCTTAATTAAAGTACTAAGCGAGATGATACCGATAGGACGCAGTTTATTGTCTGTAACAATAGCAGCGTGGAAGTCATTTTTGACAGTTTTTATAAAATTTAACGACTCTTTAACAGTCCAATTTTCTTGAAGATTAACAAAGTCTCGCTCTATTACCCTTCCTACTGTATTTTCTGGATATGTACACCCAATAGTGATTTGATGTTTTTTTTCTTTAGAAAGATTGCTTAATATTAAATCTTTAATATCATCATCTAAGTCAATTACAACTTCAATAGCATCTTCTATATCTAGCTTATCAATTAATTCTGCTGATTTTTTTATGCCAAGAGTTTCTATTATTAAAGGTTTGCTGTAAGCATTTAGTGAAACTAAAGTTTCAGGTTTGATTTTGTCTTGTAGTAGTGGAATGATTATTTTGTAGATTTTAGGACTTAAATTATCTAAGAAATCAGCTAAATCAGCATAATGAAGTTCTGCAAGCATACTAGCCGCAGCATTATAATTATGATCTTCTAATAAATCATTAATTTGATCAAAAATTTCAGCAAATTGATCATGATGATCAGGTAATATGCTTTTGAACATACTGAAATTAGGCATAATCCATTACCTATAGTCAATTGATTTGAACGCATGTAGCAGGTTGTTCGTCGTCTTGCCTATTATTATAAGCTCTACCCTCACGCCTGTCACAAAATTCAACTGAATTGACTATAATAGTCTGGCTTGCAGACTTATTTAATTATAATTATTTACTGGTTAGTTAGGTTTGACGTAGAAGTAGAATGGTGTACGATTTGTTAATCAATATAAATTACAGAACAAAAATAAGCAATAGTTTTTTAACTATGCTCAATAATAGAACCTCGTTTATCTACTCTTTAAATTTATCAGATGTATTCTTATAATAGAAAAGCTTGTATAATACTCTCTTACTAGTTACAATAATAAAATTATGTCAGATAGAAAAGAGCATGATAAGTTTTTTCAGCAAGCTTTAGCAAATCCATTAATAGCTAAAGAATTCTTTGAGGAATACTTACCAACTGAAATAAAAGTTTTATTCTTGTCCTCTACTTTAAAATTGGAAAATGATAGTTTTATAGAGCCAAGCTTAAAAGAAACTATTACAGATGTTTTATATTCTGCTAAAATTAATAATAAAGATGGTTATATATACATTTTGTGTGAACATCAAAGTAGTTCTGACCCTCTTATGGCTTTTCGCTTGTTCAAATATATGTTAAATATTGCTGAAAGACACTTAAATTCACATCCCAATTCTAAGAAGTTTCCTTTTATATATCCGTTAGTATATTCAAATGATCATAAAAAATATACTGCTTCTCTTAATTTATGGGACTTGTTTGAAAATAGCGAGCTGGTAAAAGAAACTTGGAGCAACGATTATCAACTAATCAACTTGTTTGATATTCCTGACGAACAATTAAAAGAAAGACCTTGGCTTGCTCCTTTACAAATTCTAATGAAATATATAAATGAGCCTGATTTATTACCAAGATGGAAACAACTAGCCGATACTTTACCAGAGTTTGCTGACTCTAATAGTGGAGTTGATTATGTACAATCAGCCGTATCGTATACTTTGACTAAAATAAAAGAAAATGATAAAATAGAATTGGAAAAAATACTTAAATCACATTTAAATCCTGAATTAGGAGCAAATATTATGGGAAATTTAGCACATCATTGGGAACAACAAGGTATCGAAAAAGAAAGAGCTAGAATTAAAAAAGAAAAATTTACTATAGCTAAAGAAATGATGGCTAATAAAGAGCCTTTAGAAAAAATTATTCAATATACCAAGCTGAAAAAAGAAGAGATTGAGAAGTTAAAGTAGATTTAAAAGTCAATGATATGGTGCGGTCGAGAAGACTTGAACTTCCAATCTTTTTACAGAACAGCACCCTCAATGCTGCGCGTCTACCAATTTCGCCACGACCGCTTAAAGCTTCTTATATAACAGATTATTAGTATAACATCAATAGAGTTCTTTTTTGTCATTCCTAGCTAAAAGCGAGAATCCAGAAAAAAGTCTGTCATACCGCGACTTGATCGCGGTATCTTAGGACATATTCTATGGCATAAGATCCCGTGAATAAATCACGGGATGACAATTGGAAAACCGATCCATGCAACAACGCCCGCTCGCCATGACGTCATTAAGACAAACTTACTACAAAACTCGGCATAACCGATTGTTTTTCAGCTGCTTTTCTTAAATTAGATAGCTTATCATCAATATTATCAAACTCGAGGTGATAATCTCTAGAATTACCTGTTAAAACTAAACCTGAATCTATGCCAAGCCAATTAGCTGCAAGTATATCAGTATAAAAAGTATCACCTATCATTAATATACGATTCTTAGTTACACTAGGACATTCTTGCAAAACTTTGCTATATATCTCTTCGTAAGGTTTACCGCTATAGATTACTTTACCGCCTAGCTTTATTATTTTCTGAGCATAATAACCGCTACAATATCTATAAATTCCGTGTTGATTTATCCCAAGGTCAGGATTAGCACAAATATTGATTATCTTGCGTTCTACGACAATTTTAAATAGCTCATCAAATTCGTTTAAATCTAAATTTTTACTTTCATCTCTATAAATTGTCATTAGGAGAATATTAGCTTTTTGAATATCATCAGTGATAGGGCACTGTATGCCGTTTATGATATCATTTTCTAGATGACCTAAATGATATATTATCGGCTTTTCAATACCAAAACGCTCTTTACTCTCTAAAATCATCTGTACAGCTACTTCACCAGAGCTAATAATCATTTCTGGCTTAGCATTTAATCCCCAAGATTTGAGTGTCTGATGTAGAGGAAAAATATTTCGTGGAGCATTAGTAACAAAATATACTTTTTTCTGCTCAATAATTTTATTAATATTCTGCACAACATTAGGGTAGGTGTGACCGCTTTCGACTATTACGCCCCAAAGATCAAACAAAAATACGTCATAATCATCCATCACATCAAAAATATTTTTTAACTTTAATTTATCCATTGTTATCTCATCATATTTACATTTACTAATCTGATAAGTTCCGTTATAGTTATTTTTATTGTTTCTAGCAACAAATAAAAGTATACTCGTTTTATTTATCTTAATAATATAATATGTCGGAATTTGAAGAAAAGTTGAATGAATCATCATATGGTGCTGATTCTATTAAGGTTTTAAAGGGTCTTGAAGCTGTAAGAAAAAGACCAGGAATGTATATCGGTGATGTCGGTGACGGATCTGGTTTACATCACATGATTTATGAGGTAGTCGATAATGCTATCGATGAGGCATTAGCTGGTTATTGTGATTTAGTAAGAGTCGTTTTAAATAAAAACGGCTCGGTAACCGTATCTGATAACGGGCGAGGTATACCTGTTGAGATTCATGAGGAAGAGGGTATATCGGCAGCTGAAGTAATTATGACGCAGCTACATGCCGGTGGCAAGTTTGATCAGAATTCTTATAAGGTTTCCGGTGGTCTGCACGGTGTTGGCGTATCGGTTGTAAATGCTCTTTCTGATTGGCTTGAGCTACGTATTTGGCGTAATAATACTGAACATCTTATTAGATTTAATAACGGGATAACAGAAGCACCGCTTGCAGTTGTTAAAGAAAATGTAGACAAAAAAGGTACAGAAGTTACTTTCTTCCCATCAGTAGAAACCTTTACTAATATAGAATTTGATTTCAATATAATAGAACATCGTCTTCGTGAGCTTGCTTTCCTAAATTCTGGAGTAAAGATTTTACTAACAGATAATAGATTTGAAGAAGTAAAAGAAGTAGAATTTTATTATACAGGCGGAATTGAAGCTTACGTAAAATATTTAGATCGTGCAAAACACGCTGTTCATTCATGTATCGTAGTTAACGCAGATAATACTGAATCCGGTATAAGTCTTGAGCTTGCTATGCATTGGAATGATTCTTATCATGAGAATATATTGTGTTTTACCAATAATATTAGACAACGTGATGGCGGAACTCACCTTAGTGCATTTAAATCAGGGATAACACGTGTTATTACCGCTTATCTTGAAAATACCAGTCTTAATAAAAAAGCGAAAAATGCTTTTAGTGGTGAAGATACTAGGGAAGGGCTATGTTGCGTACTTTCCGTTAAAGTTCCTGACCCTAAATTTTCCTCCCAAACAAAAGATAAACTGGTAAGTTCTGAAGTAAGACCGATTGTTGAAAATGCTGTTTATACCAAAGTTCTTGAGTGGTTTGAAGAACATCCAGCTGATGCAAAGCTCATTATAAACAAGATTATGGAGGCAGCTAATGCTCGTGAAGCTGCTAGAAAAGCAAGAGAATTAACTAGAAGAAAATCAGTATTAGAAGTATCAAACTTGCCAGGTAAGCTTGCAGATTGTCATGCCAAAGATCCAGCAGTTTCTGAGCTATTTATAGTAGAGGGAGATTCAGCGGGTGGTACAGCAAAGCAGGGTAGGGATAGCAAAATTCAAGCTATATTGCCTTTGCGTGGTAAAATCCTAAATGTTGAACGTACAAGGTTTGATAAAATGCTTGGCTCGGATCAAATTGGTACATTAATTACGGCTCTTGGAACAGGCGTTGATAACCGAGAATTCTCGCTTGAAAAACTAAGATATCATAAAGTTATTATTATGACCGATGCTGACGTTGACGGATCGCATATTAGAACTTTATTACTTACGTTCTTTTACCGCCATATGCCAGAGCTGATAAATAAGGGATATTTATATATAGCACAACCACCCCTTTATAAGGTAAAAAAGGGGTCAAGTGAGCTTTACTTAAAAAATGAGCAAGCACTGCAAGATTATTTAGTAAAATCAGCAATTAGCGATGCTACTTTAACTTTAGATAATAAAGAGCAGTTGGCAAACGAAAATCTGGAAGAGTTAATGAGTAAAGTGATAAAGTGCAATAGCTTACTTGATCATGCTAGCAAAAAATTTAACCGCTCTATCATTGAAATTTTGGCAATTAATGATCTACTTAATAATAAAATATTTGATGATGAAAGTGATTCAAGACTTAAAAAAGCTTTAAATGCGTTAAATAGTTTAGAGCAGTCACCCGATAAAACGGATTGGGAAGTTTTAAAACATGAAAATAAAATAGAATTTTTCCGTTTTAGTAGAGGCTTAAAAGAGCGTAAAATATTCCTAAGAGAGCAGTTAGAATCATTCGAATTTATAAATATATCAAAACTTGCTCTAACAATTTTTGATCTATTTAATAAGCAATTAAAGCTAGTAGTAAAAAACCAAGAATTTGATATTTTAACTCCTAGCATATTGCTAAATACTATTATAGATTGCGGAAAAAAAGGTATCAGTGTTCAACGCTTTAAAGGACTTGGTGAGATGAACTCAGATCAGTTATGGGATACTACCCTTGACCCTAAAAAAAGAACTTTAATGCAGGTAAGAGTAGCAGAAGTCGATGAAGCTGAAGGTATATTCTCTACGCTAATGGGTGATGTAGTCGAACCTCGTAGGCAGTTCATACAATCGAATGCATTAAATGTTGTGAACCTGGACGTATAGTATACTCGTTTTATTTGAAAAATTGGCTACGTTGTCTTTTACTGATAATCCTCACGTAGTAGTTCTACGCTGCGGTTATCAGCTTCAAGACGCCTTGCTCTTTTCCAAATAAAACTTCGTCTACTTACTCTTCATATTAAAAATATGTATATTTTTCTTGCGGTTTACATGTCATTCCTGTGGAGGCGGGAATCCAGAAAAAAGTCTGTCATACTAGCTAGCTTGACTGCGGTATCTCAGGACACATTCTATGGCACAAGATCCCGTGATCAAGTCACGGGATGACAATATAATTGACTGGATTCCCGCCTCCGCGGGAATGACATTATAAATATTTATGCAAAAATTAATTATTCACGGCGGTAAACCTCTTAAAGGTATTATCAATATTAGCGGTGCTAAAAACGCCGTGCTTCCTATTATGGCAGCTTCTATACTGACTGATAAACTACATATTACTAATGTTCCGAAATTAACGGATGTTAGTACTATGAAAGAATTACTAAAAAGTCATGGAGCAGATATCGAAATAATAGAACACGAAAATGAGTTTGAATTAGTAATTAATACTGCAAATATCAATAACTTAACAGCAGATTATGAGATAGTTCGTAAGATGAGAGCATCTATTTGGGTGCTTGGACCTCTGCTTAGCCGTTATGGTAAAGCAAAAGTGTCTTTGCCTGGTGGTTGTGCGATTGGAGCAAGACAAGTAGATCTGCATATCGCAGTTTTAAAGGCTATGGGAGCTGAAATTACTATCGAAGACGGTTATATTAACGCTTCAACGGCAGGGCGTTTAAAAGGTACTCATTTCATTTTTGATAAAATTTCGGTTGGAGCTACTATCAATGCCGTACTTGCAGCTGTTCTAGCAGATGGTGAAACATTGCTATTTAACTGTGCTAGAGAACCTGAAATAGTGGATTTATGTAACTGTCTTAATAAGATGGGTGCAGATATTTCCGGAATTGGTACAAGCGAAATAAGAATAAACGGCAAAGATTCTTTAAGTGAAGCAAGTTACAGAGTTCTACCTGATCGTATAGAGGCAGGGACTTATATGTTTGCAGCAGTTATTACTAAAGGTGATTTAAAACTTTACGGCATTGATTATCATATCATAGAAAATATAGCTTTAAAACTCATTGAAACAGGTATAAAAGTTATGCCTATAGATAATGGAGTGCAGGTAACTTATGCAGATAAGTTAAATGCCGTAAATTTAGAAACTAATCCATATCCAGGCTTTGCTACAGATTTACAAGCACAATTTATGAGTCTTATGACTATTAGCCAAGGTTCTTCAATAATTACCGAAAATATTTTTGAGAATCGTTTTATGCACGTACCTGAATTATGTAGAATGGGTGCGGATATAACAGTGCGAGGTAATCAAGCAATAGTACAAGGCGTTAAAAGTTTAAAAGGTGCGGAAGTTATGGCAAGTGACCTTAGAGCTTCGGTATCGTTAATACTGGCTGGCTTGAGTACTAACAGCGAAACAGTATTGCACAGAATATATCATTTAGATCGCGGATTCCAAAATTTAGAGAAGAAATTAAATAATTGCGGTGCGGATATAAAAAGAGTATAATACAAATTATTTATTGTTATAGGTTAATGTAATGCCGTGACTTGTGCTTAGGTTGTTGCATGGCTTGAAAAAATTGTATTTTTATTACTGGATGCCGCAGGTACGAACAACTAGATGATACAAAAACTTAATAACATAAAAAATTTATTATTTTAACGGAGAGAATAATGGCAAGAATTACAACAGAAGATTGTAGTAAAGTTATACCGGATAGGTTTCAGCTAGTTATTTATGCAACTAGATATGCTAAGTTGTTAAATTATAAAGTAGAAACTAATCAAAGCAAGAAAGAAAAGCGTGATAAACCTCTGGTTATTGCATTACGCAGAATTGCTTCCAGAAAAGTATCAGTAGCTCAGTTAGAACAAGATTTTATTAATAGCCTACGTACAAGAAGTAGAATAGAGCCTATTGTTGAACAAGACGAGTCAGAAGATTTAGAAGAAAAATTTGAATATTTACCAGAAGTTTATATCGGAGAAGATTATTCTGATTTAGATGATCAAATCTTTACTGAAGAAACTGGTGAAGATTTTGAAGATAAATAAATGATTATAGGTGTTGGTACGGATATAGTACAGATTCCTAGAATTGAAAAGATAATAAAGTTATATCCAGAAATTTTTCCTAAAAGAATTTTAACTACCCAAGAATTAAAGAAATTTGCTTTGCTAAAGAAAGAAAGTCATGCTACTTTTTTGGCAAAGCGTTTTGCTGCTAAAGAAGCAATTAGTAAAGCTTTCGGTGTTGGTATAGGGCGTGGTATTAATTTTAAAGATGTCACGGTTCTTAATGATGAATTAGGCAAGCCAATAGTAAAGATAGATTCAGTCTATACTCAAAAACTTCCTCCTTTTAATATCCATCTTTCCCTTTCTGATGATTACCCTATTTGTGTAGCGTTTGTAGTTGTTGAGAAGATTATTTTATAAGTACAGCACATTCCATAAAGGTCGATACAAGCGAATTTTGCAGGATTTGCCTGTGCTCACGTTTATCTACGCTGTGCAGGCTCACCTTTAAATTCATCTTGTCTAGACCTTTTTGAAAGATGCTGTACCAACATCCATAATATAAGTCAATAAGAATTAAATTCAATAATAACATGAATAAAATCTAAGAATGACAACTAAAGCAAGTTTAGGCAGTTTATGATGATTTTTAATGTCCCCCTTCGGGGATCAAAAATCCCTCGCCTTTAGGCGAAGGGAAGATATAATGAAATTGCTTTAGCAATGAATTTATATCAAGAAATATGAGAAGTTATAGAAAGAATAGTCATAGTCAGTATGATTTAAAAGTGCATCTTATATGGATACCAAAATATAGGACGAGAATATTGATAGGCAAAGTATCGGAAAGGACTAGAGATTTACTGAGGCAGATTTGTATGGAACATGAAGTACATATAATTTCAAGGAAAATATCATGTGATCACGTACATATGTTTATCTCATATAAGCCGCAAATATCTCTTAGCAAGTTAGTACAGTATTTAAAAGGGCACCGTCAAGTTAAGGGAGGTATAAATTAAGTATTGAGCAATTACAGGGAATGATTTATAGAATAGCAGTAACAATTTATCCTAGATTTTACCGCTATGCATATTACTCAAGCCCCGAATAGACATCGTTTTCCAGCAAGCATTATTAGCCATACAGTATGGTTATATCATCGCTTTAATAATAGTTACCGAGATGTTCAAGAGCAGATGGCTTATCGAGGTATTATATTAAGTCATGAGACTGTAAGGTTTTGGTGTTATAAGTTTGTAGTTTATTTTCAAGATGTTATTAGTAAGAGAGAGCGAAAGCCAACTGATAAATGGCATTTGGATGAGATGAATATCAAGATCAAAGGTGAAGTATTCATATTATGGAGAGCTGTTGACTCTGAGGGACATGAATTAGAAGTATTACTGCAGAAGCGTCGTAACAAGAAATCAGCTATTCGCTTTTTATCAAGATTATTGGGTCATTATCCATGTCCAAGGGTTATTGTGACTGATAAGCTAAAAAGCTACATTAAACCAGTTAGGTATATGTGTCCTAGGACTAAGCATCGTACCGATAAAAGACTAAATAATCGGATTGAGAATGCCCATCAGCCAACTAGGAGAAAAGAGAAGATACTGATTAAATTTAAGCATCCTAATTCAGCACAATGTACATTATCACTGATGGGAAAAGTCAGAAATATATTTGCTGTAAATGTTGGAAGATATACTAAAACAGCATCTGAGCAAAGAATTGCATTTGCGTCCGCTAAATCCATTTGGGATGAAGCTACTCAAAGACTTCTTGCTGTCTGAAATCTAAAAATATAGTACTTTGTGACACTAATTTACTTAACTTGACGGTGCCAGTAAATACTGTAAATTATTAGGAGAAGACTTTTATGCTTAAAAAAATATACAAATGAAAAAATAACTCTGGAAATTCTTTTAATTAGCTGATATAAAATAGTTCTGCATAAATGGAGAGATGGCCGAGTGGCCGAAGGCGGCGGTTTGCTAAACCGTTATACGGGTCATACCGTATCGAGGGTTCGAATCCCTCTCTCTCCGCCAACTTAGCTATTTATTATAATGCTCAGTATATTTGTCTAGCAAAGCTCTAATCATTTTTTGATAAGGAACATGCAAATGAGCTGCCTCTGATTTAAAAAATTCTATACTTTCTTTACTTAATGAGATAGTTATTTTTACTGAATCATCTTTTAAGGCACCGTCAAGTTAAGTAAATTAGTGTCACAAAGTACTATATTTTTAGATTTCAGACAGCAAGAAGTCTTTGAGTAGCTTCATCCCAAATGGATTTAGCGGACGCAAATGCAATTCTTTGCTCAGATGCTGTTTTAGTATATCTTCCAACATTTACAGCAAATATATTTCTGACTTTTCCCATCAGTGATAATGTACATTGTGCTGAATTAGGATGCTTAAATTTAATCAGTATCTTCTCTTTTCTCCTAGTTGGCTGATGGGCATTCTCAATCCGATTATTTAGTCTTTTATCGGTACGATGCTTAGTCCTAGGACACATATACCTAACTGGTTTAATGTAGCTTTTTAGCTTATCAGTCACAATAACCCTTGGACATGGATAATGACCCAATAATCTTGATAAAAAGCGAATAGCTGATTTCTTGTTACGACGCTTCTGCAGTAATACTTCTAATTCATGTCCCTCAGAGTCAACAGCTCTCCATAATATGAATACTTCACCTTTGATCTTGATATTCATCTCATCCAAATGCCATTTATCAGTTGGCTTTCGCTCTCTCTTACTAATAACATCTTGAAAATAAACTACAAACTTATAACACCAAAACCTTACAGTCTCATGACTTAATATAATACCTCGATAAGCCATCTGCTCTTGAACATCTCGGTAACTATTATTAAAGCGATGATATAACCATACTGTATGGCTAATAATGCTTGCTGGAAAACGATGTCTATTCGGGGCTTGAGTAATATGCATAGCGGTAAAATCTAGGATAAATTGTTACTGCTATTCTATAAATCATTCCCTGTAATTGCTCAATACTTAATTTATACCTCCCTTAACTTGACGGTGCCTACAAACATATAGAGAAAATAGAAAAACTAAAAGCAAAAATAAAGGCTTAAGTTACTCTAATTATATGATTACTTTTCATCAATTCTTTTCTTAACTATGTTATAATTCTTCATTAGATAATTAAATTCTGCACCATAAATAAATATCATATTGATAATATAGAAAAATATTAGTGTAACTATTATACTACCAAGAGATCCATACATTAAATTTAGCTGGTTATAATAAACTATATAAGTTGAAAGTAAGTAACCGCTTATTACCCATAATATTACTGTTAATAAAGCTCCTGGAAATACATCTATGAAGTTTAGTTTTACATTAGGTAGTATATAATATAAAGAGGAGGCTCCTAGAAATAGTAAAACTAAGATTAAAACATATCTTATAAAATTTAAAATATTTTTATATTGTTCTATAGTTTCTAATAATACTGGAATTTTTGTGAAAACTATTGGAATAAATACTAAAAGAAACATAGTGAAAGTAATTAAAATACTAATTACAAGGAATTGTAAAATACTAAGTAATCGTCTTCTTATATAAGGGGGAGGGGACTTAATTTCATATACACGGTTTAAAATAGTTCTTAGGCATTCTACAAAGGAAGAAGCGGTCCAAACACTACCTACAACAGCAAGATTCATTAAACTCTGTGGCGGTACACTTAATAATTCTTTTATTCTTTTTTCGATTGATTCCGTTGCTCGCTCTGGCATACTTTCTAAAAAAATTTGTATAAAATTTTGCCCAAGTTCCGAAGCTCCTAAAAAGCTTGTTAGAGCTAGTAAAAATACTAAAAAAGGAAAAATAGATAAAAGTACCATAAATGACATATATCCGGAATGTTCGACTCCATCATGCTCTATTGTTTTAAATAATGCAACATAAAGACAATTAAATATTTTTTTCATTAAAATCAATTTCCAAAATTAGTTAAAATGTTACTTGTATAAAAAAAGATTAGAAACATTGCAATAGAAATTAAATTTATCATTGCATTTATTTTATATTTTTCTATAATATCCCAGAACTTATAACTATAGTATAGTAGTTATTGAAATAATTATATATAAAATAACCAAGGAGAATAGAATGGCTAGAAAAAATGATATAATACAAAAAATCGATAGTTTTATAGGAAAGAAAATATATTCCTTAAGGCTAGCAAAAGGATTATCTCGTCAACAACTTGCAGAAGTAATTGACGTTACCCATCAGCAATTACAAAAATACGAAAGAGCGATTAATAGAATTTCTGTAGGAAGACTTGTATTAATTGCTGAAGCATTAGATAGAAATATTGATTATTTCTTTGAAGGATTAGAAGAGGCAAATAAGCCACAACCTGTGCATACTCAACATCAACGTATGTGTATTGAAGTTTCAAGAAATTTCATGAAAATTCAAAGTACAGATGAGCAACAAGCTGTTAATAATCTAGTAAAATGTTTAGCTGGAAAAGATAAATTAAAAACTAGTACCAATAACGCATAAAAATAGGGTCTGTCAGATTTTTTGTGTTGTTATCTTAGTATTTCTCATTTTTAGAATGTTTCTCATAACCTATATGAGATTCCATTTCTTTCTCTAAAATCTTATTTACTATCTGCTTTTTAATTCCCTGAAATATCCCTTCTTTACCAAATATTTCAGATGGATCACTTTGTGATAGTATTTCTGATACTAATTTTTCTATAGCTGGATTTGATACTTTGTTATTGTTCTTCATATTAGCTCCATTGATTTACCTTAATTACTACAGTATAAAATAAGCCATAAATATGCATTCGTAGCTCAGCTGGATAGAGTATTGCCCTCCGAAGGCAAAGGTCGTTGGTTCGAATCCAATCGAATGCACCAAATTGTAAAACAGCTAGAATTATACTTTAAATTCAGAAAAAAATTGGAGTAATATGTAGCTAAATACAACGAAGGCAAGTTCTCTTCTGATAAACAAAAAGCTGCGGCTTTTAAAAAACTTTTTGAAGTCATCCATGTAAATAAGTAATTTAGAAATTAGTTGGCTGGGACGGGAGGATTCGAACCTCCGGATGACGATACCAAAAACCGTTGCCTTACCACTTGGCGACGTCCCAATGTATGAATTTGAATTAAAAAATACTAATGCTAGTATAATTTTACTGGATCCCGTGGACAAGCCACGGGATGACAAAGAAATAAGTTATAGACTTTATACCAATAAATAGTAGTAACGTCAATTACAATAATAGCTATAAAAATAAATTTATTTCATTATTAAGCCACTTCTGAGCAGCTGGGGATAATAAATGATGAATTTGTGTTTTAATTTTCTGATAATAATGTTTTATATAATTTATTTCATCATTGTTAAGCAATTTAACATCAATCAATTCCTTAGCATAAGGCACTAAGCTTAGAGTTTCGAACTCTAGCCAGCCTTTATTTTCTTTTATATATATTAAATTTTCAATCCTGATACCATATTCCCCAGGAATATAAAACCCTGGTTCATTGGATAAAATCATACCAGCTTGCAAAATCGTTTTATTACGGAGATTTATACTTTGTGGTCCCTCATGAACGCTTAAGAAACTTCCAACACCATGCCCTGTGCCATGAGGATAATCCAGTTCGTCTTGCCATAAATATTGCCGTGCTAAGATATCAAGATTTGCTCCCGTAATGATATTTTTAGGAAATTTGGCTTTAGTTAAAGCAATATGCCCTTTAAGCACCTGCGTATAACGCTTTTTCTGCTCATCGGTAGCGATGCCTATCGTAATTGTTCTTGTTATATCAGTAGTAGCACCCTTATATTGACCGCCTGAATCTATAAGCAATATCCCCTGCCCTTCAATCTTCTTAGCGGTTTTAACATCAGCTCTATAATGAATAATTGCACTATTCTCTCTAAAGCCACAAATAGCCAGAAAACTATCCGAAACATACCCCTCCTGCTTGGCTCTATATTCGGTAAGCTTCAGACCAAGAGTATATTCGTTTATGTCATTCCCGCGGAGGCGGGAATCCATATCCAAATGAGTAAAAAACTCGCATAAAGCCACTGCATCTTTAATATGAAAATCTATTGCATGCTTAATTTCTACTTCATTTTTACAGGCTTTAAGCATTAAGCAAGGATCTTTAATTTTATGTACTTTTTTATCCGCTATCAAATCCATTATATGAATGGATGATATGCTATCATCGATAAAAATATTATCCTGATCTTTTAAAATATTCTCAAATCCTTCTTCAGGTAAAATCGTTATTTCAGGGCGTTCTTCAATAATTTCAAGGCTGATTCTTGCAGGATTAATAAATAGATATAACTTTTCAGGAGTGATTATCACTTTAGCAAACATTAGAGGCGTATAAGCAACATCGCTAGCCCGCATATTTAATAACCAGCATATAGAAGAGCTATCTAGGATGACTAGAGAATACTCGTCTTTATCATTCTTGTTCTTTTTAATGTTATTCCCGCGTAGGCGGGAATCCAGAAAAATTTCACGGCATTTATTAATCTTCTCTATATGCGAGACACCTGCAAACTGAATGTCATGTAAATAAACTTGAGAATTTGGCTCTTGAGGCTGGTTTTGCCAAATTTTATCAATTAGATTACCTTTGATTTTCTGTAGATTGTCATCCCATGGTTTATCCACGGAATCCAGTAGATTAGTTATAGCAGGGTAAGTAAATAACTCTGGATCATACCATACTCTACTTAAATAATCTTTCCAAGCAAATTTAAATATGTCCTTTAAGTCAAAAATCTTAAAAAGCTGCGGGTCAAGTTCTTTACGTGCTTGTTCTAAATACCTACCATCAGTAAAGAATAACACTATATCTTTGCATATAACAGCCATGCCATTTGAGCCGGTAAAACCTGTAATATACTCAAGTCTCTTAGCATATTCAGGTACATACTCGCTCATATATTTATCATTAGACGGAACTATATAACCATCTATGCTATATTCTTCAAATAAATTTCTTAGCGAATTAATACGTTCTTTTACCATAAACTTTTTTTTATTGCCCATTATCATTTAGTTGCTTGTTCGGCTTTGTTGCATGAATCAGTTTTCCAGTTGTCATCCCGCGAGCTTGTAGCGGGACCCAGTTAAAAATACTAATAAAATTAGTATTTTTTATTATTTTTTGAATGCAGTGGTCAAGCCACGGCATGACATCGAAAGTGCTTTTCGATCCGCACAACAATGCCCCCCGTGCTGTGTAAGCATATTGTATTTAATAAAATATTAAAACTAATAAATAAGAAAATAATAAGATAAGTATTAGAGAAATATGGAAGCGGGGCGTGGATCAGTTCCCTCGGCACCGTCAAGTTAAGGGAGGTATAAATTAAGTATTGAGCAATTACAGGGAATGATTTATAGAATAGCAGTAACAATTTATCCTAGATTTTACCGCTATGCATATTACTCAAGCCCCGAATAGACATCGTTTTCCAGCAAGCATTATTAGCCATACAGTATGGTTATATCATCGCTTTAATAATAGTTACCGAGATGTTCAAGAGCAGATGGCTTATCGAGGTATTATATTAAGTCATGAGACTGTAAGGTTTTGGTGTTATAAGTTTGTAGTTTATTTTCAAGATGTTATTAGTAAGAGAGAGCGAAAGCCAACTGATAAATGGCATTTGGATGAGATGAATATCAAGATCAAAGGTGAAGTATTCATATTATGGAGAGCTGTTGACTCTGAGGGACATGAATTAGAAGTATTACTGCAGAAGCGTCGTAACAAGAAATCAGCTATTCGCTTTTTATCAAGATTATTGGGTCATTATCCATGTCCAAGGGTTATTGTGACTGATAAGCTAAAAAGCTACATTAAACCAGTTAGGTATATGTGTCCTAGGACTAAGCATCGTACCGATAAAAGACTAAATAATCGGATTGAGAATGCCCATCAGCCAACTAGGAGAAAAGAGAAGATACTGATTAAATTTAAGCATCCTAATTCAGCACAATGTACATTATCACTGATGGGAAAAGTCAGAAATATATTTGCTGTAAATGTTGGAAGATATACTAAAACAGCATCTGAGCAAAGAATTGCATTTGCGTCCGCTAAATCCATTTGGGATGAAGCTACTCAAAGACTTCTTGCTGTCTGAAATCTAAAAATATAGTACTTTGTGACACTAATTTACTTAACTTGACGGTGCCCTGAAATTATATGTACTTCATGTTCCATACAAATCTGCCTCAGTAAATCTCTAGTCCTTTCCGATACTTTGCGTATCAATATTCTCTTCCTATATTTTGGTATCCATATAAGATGCACTTTTAAATCATACTGACTATGACTATTCTTTCTATAACTTCTCATATTTCTTGATATAAATTCATTGCTAAAGCAATTTCATTATATCTTCCCTTCGCCTAAAGGCGAGGGATTTTTGATCCCCGAAGGGGGACATTAATTAAAAATTACTTGCAATATTAAATCTCAAGTAATTAAGCAAATAAATTTTAGCCTTAAACCAGTAACTAAAAAATTTTTATTTTTATCTCTTGAACTAATGAAAATAAAATATATATAGTATGTACATTTAAAATATTTATATAATTTGGAGGTTAAAATGTCTTTTAAACCATTATACGATAGAATTGCAATAAAGCCTATCGAACATGAAGAAAAAACTAAAGGTGGAATTATTATTCCGGATACTGCTAAAGAAAAACCAATGCAAGGTGAAGTCGTAGCAGTTGGCAAAGGCGTTCGTAATGAAAAAGGCGAAGTGCATCCTTTAGAGTTAAAAGTAGGTGATAAAGTTCTATACGGTAAATGGGCTGGTACTGAAATTAAAGTCAATGGTGAAGATCTTATCGTAATGAAAGAAAGCGATGTATTTGGTATTATTAATTAATTATTTGTTTTAAGGAGAATTTAAATATGGCAACAAAACTTATTAAGCACGGCTCAAAAGCACGTGAGCAAATGCTAGAAGGTATTGATATTTTAGCTGATGCAGTAAAAGTTACTTTAGGTCCAAAAGGCAGAAACGTACTTATCGAGCAATCATTTGGAGCACCAAAAATTACTAAAGATGGTGTTACTGTTGCAAAATCTATTGAATTAAAAGACAAAATTAGAAATGCTGGGGCTCAGCTGTTAAAGTCAGCCGCTACTAAAGCTGCTGAAGTTGCAGGTGATGGAACAACTACCGCAACTGTTCTTGCTAGAGCTTTAGCACGTGAGGGTAACAAGCTTGTTGCTGCTGGTTATAATCCAATGGATTTAAAACGTGGTATGGATTTAGCGGTAAATACAGTATTAGAAGAAGTTAAAAAAGCTAGTAAAAAAATCGATAGCCAAGAAGAAATAGCACAAGTTGGTACTATATCCTCAAATGGTGATAAAGAAATCGGTGAGAAAATTGCTAAAGCGATGGAAGAAGTTGGCAAAGAAGGCGTAATAACTGTTGAAGAAGCAAAGAATTTCAGCTTTGATGTTGAAGTAGTTAAAGGAATGATGTTTGATAGAGGTTATTTATCACCATATTTTGTAACAAATTCTGAAAAAATGGTTGCTGAACTTGAAAATCCTTACATCTTATTATTTGAGAAAAAACTATCAAACTTACAACCAATGCTACCTATCCTTGAGGCGGTAGTGCAATCTTCTCGTCCATTATTAATTATTGCTGAAGATGTTGAGGGTGAAGCTCTTGCAACTTTAGTAGTAAATAGATTACGTGGCGGTTTAAAGGTTGCAGCTGTAAAAGCTCCAGGCTTTGGTGATAGAAGAAAAGCGATGATGGAAGATATTGCTATTCTAACTAATGGTGAGCTTATAACCGAAGATCTAGGCATGAAGCTTGAAAATGTTAGCCTTAAAAGTTTAGGTCATGCAAAAAGAGTTACAATCTCTAAAGAAAATACTGTAATTGTTGACGGTAGCGGCGATAAGAAAAATATCGAAGAGAGAGTATTACAAATTAAATCACATATCGCTGAAACTACTTCTGACTATGATAAAGAAAAATTACAAGAGCGTTTAGCTAAACTTTCTGGCGGTGTTGCTGTACTTAAAGTTGGCGGTGCTACTGAAGTTGAAGTAAAAGAGCGTAAAGATCGTGTTGAGGATGCACTTGCTGCAACACGTGCTGCTGTTGAAGAAGGCGTTGTTGCTGGTGGCGGTGTGACATTACTACATGCTTCACAAGCTTTAAAAAATCTGAAAGTAGACAATAAAGACCAACAAGCAGGTATTGAATTAGTAATCGAAGCTTTAAAAGATCCAATAAAGCAAATCGTTGAAAATGCTGGCGAAAATGGCGGCGTAGTAGTTGGTAAATTATTAGAGCATAAAGATAAGAATTTCGGCTTTAACGCTCAAGATATGCAATATGTTGATATGATTAAAGCAGGAATTATTGATCCAGCTAAAGTAGTGCGTACTGCTCTGCAAGATGCAGCTTCTGTTGCTTCGTTAATTATCACTACGGAAACATTAATCGTTGATGAGCCTGAAGATAAAGAAAACCCGATGCCAATGCGTGGCGGAATGGGTGGCATGGGCGGAATGGGAGGTATGGACTTCTAACACCTCAGTGTCAATGTCTGCGTAAATCGTTTTCCTGTCATTGCGAGGAAAAACTTTAAGTTTTGACGAAGCAATCTCATCATTATTTCCTGAGATTGCCACGCGGTCTTCGACCGCTCGCAATGACGACGTGGCATCCACACAACAATGCCTCCCGTGGCTTATTCACGGGGTCATGTTATTCCTGCGTAGGCGGGAATCCAGTAATAAAAAATATAAATAAAACAAGTTTTTAAAACTAAACAACCCTCAGCTATAAGCTGAGGGTTGTTTAGTTTATACCTCCCTTAACTTGACGGTGCCTTTTAAATACTGTACTAACTTGCTAAGAGATATTTGCGGCTTATATGAGATAAACATATGTACGTGATCACATGATATTTTCCCTGAAATTATATGTACTTCATGTTCCATACAAATCTGCCTCAGTAAATCTCTAGTCCTTTCCGATACTTTGCCTATCAATATTCTCTTCCTATATTTTGGTATCCATATAAGATGCACTTTTAAATCATACTGACTATGACTATTCTTTCTATAACTTCTCATATTTCTTGATATAAATTCATTGCTAAAGCAATTTCATTATATCTTCCCTTCGCCTAAAGGCGAGGGATTTTTGATCCCCGAAGGGGGACATTAAATACTAAGTCAAAAAATCGTAAACAAGAAAGTACTCAAAGATAAGCTATCACATAAATTGGTAATTGACTGATTGGACAAAAAAGTTTATTATCACCTCAAGTTAAATATAGTTAGGACATATATGAAAGTCGTTAGTTCATTAAAATCATTGAAAAAGCGTGATAAAGATTGTCAAATCGTTAAAAGAAGAGGCAAAATTTTTGTAATAAATAAAAAGAATAAAAGATTTAAAGCAAAACAAGGTTAAATATTTTTAAAGTATAGATAAAATGGCGGGACACTCAAAGTTTAAAAATATTCAGCATCGTAAAGGTGCTCAAGATAAGAAAAGAGCAAAAGTTTTTACAAAATTAATCCGTGAGATAGTTACCGCCATCAAAGCTGGCTCTACAAACCCTGATAATAATCCACGTCTTAGAACTGCTTTAGCCACTGCTCGCAGCCAAAATCTTCCTAAAGAAAGAATTGATAAAGCTATTAATAGTGCTAATGATTCCGCTAATAATGAAAATTATACAGAAATTAGATATGAGGGTTATGCACCAGGCGGTATTGCTATAATAGTTGAGGCTTTAACTGATAATAAAAATCGTACTGCTGCTGAGGTACGCTCTAGCTTTACTAAATATGGTGGTAATTTGGGCGAAACTGGTAGCGTTAATTTTTTATTCAAACATTGTGGAGTCATTCAATATCCTTTAGAAATTAGCTCAGCTGAAAATATTTTAGAAACTGCAATAGAAGCAGGAGCAGATGATATAGTTTCAGATGAAGTACTACATACTATATACACTGATATTGAAAATTTTTCTAAGGTCTTAGAATTTTTAACGGATAAATATGGCACCGCTGAAGAAGCTTATATAGGATGGGTTCCTTTAAATACAATAATTATTGATGATAAAGAAAAAGCTGAAAAACTTTTAAAGCTTGTTGATCTTTTAGAAGAAAGCGACGATGTACAGAGAGTTTTCGGTAATTACGAATTATCAGATGAAATTTACGAGATTTTACAAGGCAGTGATGAATAATATGCAAATAATTATTTTAGCAGCCGGCAAAGGCAGCAGAATGGAGTCTGATTTACCAAAAGTAATGCATGAGGTTGGCGGCGTTCCAATGCTTGAAACAGTATTAAAGAACTCGCTTAAAATAACTGATGATGTAGTTATAGTTTATTCAGAAGATTTAAAAAAATATTTGACACCTTATGAAAATATGTGTCGTTTTGCCTTACAAAAAGAGCCTAAAGGTACAGCTCATGCTACTCATGCAGCAATAGATTTGATTGATAAAAATAAAACTATCTTAGTGTTATATGGTGATCACCCACTTATTACTCCAGAATTAATGAATGAATTAGTAGAATACCTAAATTTTAGTAATGCTTCATTAGTAACATTATGTTTTGAAAGAGACGATCCTGCTTTTTATGGTAGAATCTCCATAGATCAAAATGATGAATTTTTGGAAATAATTGAATATAAAAATGCTACTGAAGAACAAAAGAAAATAAAGCTTTGTAATTCTGGAATTATGGCATTTAATCCTGGAATTTTAAACAAATATTTACCTTTATTTGCTAATGATTTTAGAGATAATAAAGAAGTTTATTTAACAGAAATAGTAAAATTGTGCAAAGCTAAAGAAGAAAAAGTTTCTTATTTATTATCTGATAATCATGATTTGATTGTCGGTGTTAATACTAAAAATGAACTTTTGGAAGCTAACAATATTTTTTCAAATAATAAATTATAAATTAAATTTGTATTTTAGATAGAAACCGCTTTCCATTTAAAATACTCATTATTCATGGATAGATGGCCGAGCGGTTTAAGGCGCACGCCTGGAAAGCGTGTTCACGGCAACGTGTCGGGGGTTCGAATCCCCCTCTATCCGCCAACTAAAAATTAAAACTAACTTGATAAGATTGAATATATAATTAGCATTTTTTTTTCTAAAGTCTTTATTTTGTTTTCTCTCTACTGTTATATATTTCTAAAAAAATTGGTAAATAAATATACAGAACTCTTCATTATTTTGAATCTCTATTCGATTATATTATTGATCCAAATAAAAAATTTTAACCTCTGGTAAAAATTCCTATTGACTTTTATATAAAAAGGTATAAGTTCTTTACAGTTTAATTTTTTGTAAAGAATTTTATGTTGGGTTATAAAAAAGAACAAGTCAGTTTAACTCGCAATCAAAAAGAAGCCATAGGTTTATTATCTATAGGCACATTTCTTGAATATTTCGATCTGATGTTATATGTTCATATGGCAGTACTTTTAAACGAATTATTTTTTCCTAAATACGATCCCTTTGTTAATTCGCTTCTTAATGCTTTTGCATTTTGTTCTACATTTGTTTTTAGACCAGTTGGTGCTATAATATTTGGCTGGATTGGTGATAACATAGGAAGAAAAGCAACCGTTATTATTACAACTGCTATTATGACAGCTACTTGTATCATTACAGCAACTTTATCCCCTTACTCAGAAATAGGTAAAGCAGCTACTATAGTTATAACATTATGTCGAGTTGCTCAAGGTATATCATCAATGGGTGAAATTATGGGAGCTCAAATATACCTAACTGAAGTTACGGAACCTCCTACTCAATATTCAGCTGTAGCTATGATAGTTACCGCTTCTACCGTAGGAGGTGTTGCAGCATTAGGCATTGCTTCTATAGCTACTAGTTATAGTTTTAGTTGGCGTATAGCTTTTTGGATGGGGGCAGTTATTGCAGTAATTGGATTAACTGCTAGAACTACTTTACGTGAAACTCCCATATTTGCAGACGCAAAACGTCAGCTTCAAGAAAGCTTGTCTGAAGCTATTGAAAAAGGATATATACATGTTAAAAACTTGAGTCTATCATATATTTTATGTAAGTTGTAAAGCAACAGAGAAAGAAATACTGTTAAAATACAACTAGAACAAAGGTAAAAAATATGGCTAAGAAAATAGAATCTGGTGTTAGAAGTGCAGGTATAAATAATAAGTTAGTAGAGGAAATATTATCCCAATCTAATCCTAAAGAGTTATTTGGAAAGGATGGATTGTTTCAGCAATTAAAGAAGAGGTTAGTAGAGAGAATACTAGAGGACGAGCTAAGTCATGAATTAGGTTATTCGAGGCATAGCAAGGCATCAAAGCAAGATAGCAATCGTCGTAATGGTACGAGCGAAAAGACAGTAATAGATGACAGTGGTCAAAAGATAGTACTTGATATTCCAAGAGATAGAGACAATAGTTTTGAGCCTCAATTAATTCCTAAGGGAGTTAGAAGATTCACTGGATTTGATGATAGCGTTATTTCACTTTATGCAAGAGGTATAACCATGAGTGAGATTCAATCCCATTTAGAGGAAATGTATCATACAGAAGTATCTAAGGAGCTTATCTCGACTATTACAGATGGAGTTATGGAAGAGGTAATAAGATGGCAAGCCCGAGCATTAGATAGAATATACCCAATTGTATATTTAGATTGCATCATGGTAAAAGCAAGAGATAATAATATAGTTATAAATAAGGCTGTTTACCTTGTTATTGGTATAAATATAGAAGGCAAGAAAGAGCTTTTGGGTATTTGGATTAGCAAGAATGAGGGTTCAAAGTTTTGGATACAGGTTGTAAGCGAATTAAAGAACCGAGGTGTAGAACAAATTTATGTAGCATGTGTTGACGGTCTTAAAGGTTTTAGAGATGCAATAAACAGTGTTTTCCCAAATACCATAGTACAACTTTGTATAGTACATATAGTACGTAATTCTTTAAAGTACGTTTCTTACAAAAATCTTAAAGAAGTAGCAGCTGACTTAAAACAAATCTATACAGCAAATAATGAGAATATGGCTAATTTAGCATTAGAAGAGTTTGCTAAAAAATGGGATAGTAAATACCCAGTTATTTCTGATATATGGATACGTAATTGGAGTGGTATAGTACCTTTCTTTGCGTTCCCTAAAGAGATTAGAAAGGTAATCTATACTACCAATACGATAGAATCGGTAAATAGACAAATCCGTAAAATTATCAAAAATAAAGGGGTTTTCCCAGATGATAAATCTATCACAAAAATTGTCTACTTAGCTCTTAAACATGCTGCAAAAAAGTGGACCATGCCTATTAAAGAATGGTCTCTTGCTTTGAATCAATTTGAGATACTATGTGGAAATTTTAAATATGAATTATTGGGTCTGTCAGATTTTTTGTGTAAGTACGATTTCTCCATTTGCCCAATTTTGTAAATTAGTATCACAAAGTATAGCAAATTGATTTAAAGCCATCGCCCAATTCTTAATAGGCATTGTCCATTTTTTAGAGGCATTTGTCAACGCCAAAAAGATTATTTTCTGAATCGATTTGTCATCTGGAAATACTCCTTTATTTTTAATAATTTTACGAATTTGACGGTTAGTGGATTCAATAGCATTAGTAGTGTAAATCGCCTTCCTAATGTCTTCCGGAAAGCTAAAAAATGGAGCTATGCCAGACCAATTTCGTTGCCATATGTCAAAAATAACTGGATATTTTTCATCCCATTTTTTGGCAAAGTTTTGTAATTCTCTTAATCCCTCTGCTTCATTTATTGCAGAATAAACTGCTTTTAAATCAGCTGTTACCGCTTTTAGATCTTTGTATGATACGTATTTTACAGAATTTCTTACCATATGAACAATACACAACTGCACTATCGTCTTTGGAAAAATGCTATTTATCGCCTCTGGAAAACCCTTAAGACCATCAACACATGCAACATATATTTGTGCAACTCCTCGATTCTTCAGTTCTGTTACTACCTGCATCCAAAATTTACACCCTTCATTCTTGCCTATCCAAATTCCTAATAGCTCTTTCTTGCCCTCCATATTCACTCCAATAGCTAGATAAACCGCTTTATTTATTATTACATGATTATCTCTTGCCTTAACATGAATACAATCTAAGTACATTATAGGATATACATTATCAAGTGCTCTATTCTGCCAAGCAGTTACTTCCTCTAAAATACCATCAGTTACCTTTGATATTAACTCAGATGATACCTTGGTGGCATATAGTTCTTCTAAGTGCCCTTGTATTTCCCTAATGGTCATTCCCCGAGCATATAAGGATATTACTTTATCATCAAATCCTTCAAATTTACGCACTCCTTTTGGAATTAGTTGAGGTTCAAATTCTCCATCCCGATCCCTTGGCACTTCTACTGTCAATTTACGACCTTCTGGATCTATTAGAGTCTTTTCATAATTACCATTACGTCTGTTATCTGAGTATTTCTCATTTTTAGAATGTTTCTCATAACCTATATGAGATTCCATTTCTTTCTCTAAAATCTTATTTACTATCTGCTTTTTAATGTCCCCCTTCGGGGATCAAAAATCCCTCGCCTTTAGGCGAAGGGAAGATATAATGAAATTGCTTTAGCAATGAATTTATATCAAGAAATGAGAAGTTATAGAAAGAATAGTCATAGTCAGTATGATTTAAAAGTGCATCTTATATGGATACCAAAATATAGGAAGAGAATATTGATAGGCAAAGTATCGGAAAGGACTAGAGATTTACTGAGGCAGATTTGTATGGAACATGAAGTACATATAATTTCAGGGAAAATATCATGTGATCACGTACATATGTTTATCTCATATAAGCCGCAAATATCTCTTAGCAAGTTAGTGGTGAACCTGTGAATGATGATCGATTTCTAATCGATTCCACTTTATAACCCCTCAGCTTATAGCTGAGGGTTGTTTAGTTCCCTGAAATATCCCTTCTTTACCAAATATTTCAGATGGATCACTTTGTGATAGTATTTCTGATACTAATTTTTCTATAGCTGGATTTGATACTTTGTTATTGTTCTTCATATTAGCTCCATGTAAGTTGTTTATGTTATTTTTATTCTTAACTATTTTTACAACTTACACAAACTTCCTGACACCCTCCGATTCCACTTTATAACCCCTCAGCTTATAGCTGAGGTTTGTTTAGTTTTGGTTGTACATCTAATTTTATATTCATTTTATTAAGTCTTGCGGTTTGAATTCCTTCTTTTCCGCTTCTATTATTCATTAATACTGCTCTTATATCTGAGGTAATATTTTGTACATTTTCAAATTTATTGATTTTGTTTAATGTTTCAGGATCGATTTTTGCTTTAAGGTCATTTGCTATCCCTTTAAAACCAACTTTTTTACAAAACCTTGCTAATTTATAATAGACTTTATCCGTTCTTGATATATCAAATTTGTTTTCATTATTTATAAATTCTGTAGTATTTTTAATTCTCTCTTTAAATCTTTTATCATTTTTAATAGTTGCTATATCTTGATCTGTCAGCAGTTTTTTATCTTTCATTATCTGAAGCGTATCATCATATAATTTTTCCATTGCTTCCGTTGTTATAGTATTTTTTGAATTATTTTTTACAAATTTCTGAGCTAATTTTTCAATTTCACTAGTAATAGTTTTATCTTCTTTATTGAGGTTTTTAACTATACTATCATCTTTAAAGCGTGTATTTTCTTTATAAGATTCATCAAAATTGTTTTTTATACCTAAATTTATAGCTTGATTTAAAAACTCTTTTTCTGATTTTGATATTGCAACTTGATTTCTAGATAAGATATATTTTAGAGGGTCTATGGATCGGTATTCTTTTTGCTCTTTTACTACTTCTATTGGAGTTTCTTTCCATTTTCCATCTGCATTTTTACTCCATTGGCTTTCTGTTACTTTTTCAGTTTTTACTTCTGATGTTGGTATTTCAATTTTATAATTATTTTTATGTGCCCATTGCAAGGCGTTTTTACCTTCAATTTGAATATCATTATGTGCGGCATACGCTACTGGATCTTGCATAGGCGAATTAGCCATATCTTTTAACCATTTACCATTTTCAATATCTGGTGAAGGGTTACTATATTTTGCCACTATATCAACTTATTTTTGCTATTTCTTTCATATTGAAAAGATTTTCTTTAATATTATCTTTATAATATTTTCTTAGCTCTTGTTCGTTATTAAAAATAACACTTGTATCTAATCCCTTTATATCTAATTTACCTGGGCATATTCCTTTAGCATCAAATCCATTTTTTACTAACTCATCTACTTTTTGGTCAATTATATTATCGATTTGATTATTATCTAATTGATTAAGCATTTGATTTAATGATTTACTATATTCCTTAACATTGAATGTTAATTGTCCTTTTTCTATGTTTTCATTGTATCCAAAGCGTTCAAACTTTTCATTTGCATCTTTAAGCATTGAAGTAAAATCTTTATTAAAATTCATAAAAGATCTTCCGTGGTCAATCTTTACTACAGTATTATTATTTTGAACCATTAAATTTTGAGTATGATAATCCGATTCACCTAATATATGAGAGGCGGCAATAGCTTTTTCAAAGCCTCATAGTTTGGGTGTCTTAGTTTGTTCTAATACCTCTCCTAAATGTTCGCTATTCTCTAAAAATTTAGAACGTACGTATAAAATTTTAGAAACAAAATCAGGCAATTTAGAATTTGCATAACCAGTTACTAACTCTTCTTTAGGAGCACGATTATATAATAATTGCTCATACATATTACCGCCGATTAATTCACGCACTGCGTCATTTCGATCCATCCATTGTTGAGTTGTTTCTACATCTGCTCCTTTCTTATAAAACCTTTTAAGCATAAAAGTGTTATGTGTTGCCTGTTCATATGCTATATAGCCTCCTGATACTCCTTCACTTTTATCAGCCTCTTTTTTAAATTCTTGAACATTTGCAACCCTTCTATCACGTATAAGATCAGAAACAGCTTTTGGGACAACTTTTCCTCGTTTTTCAAAATTTTCTTTTTCTTGATTATATTCTTTAGATTGTTTTTTTGCGAAATATTCAATTAATGGTATATCTAAAATTTCTTTTACATCAGGGTTTTGAATAGATGGTAAAGTATCTTTTATAACCGTTAGCATTTGAGCTAGCTTTTTTTCTTTAAAGTCAGGAATTTCTTTGTTGATCTTTTCTATTTCATTTAAATAAGCTGTAGCTGTTTCTGAATTTAATTCCTTATTAATATTTATAATAGAATTAGCTAAATTGTCGCTTGAAGCTTGAATATTTGCATTTTTAGTTTGATCGGTGTCTTTAAGGATATCAAAGAATTTAGAAGATAGTTGCTCAGTTTCATTTTCTGCCATAAATGCCTTAATAAATAAATTACTATTTATTAATAATAATTGAATTTTATAGTTGATTATGAATTTTTGTTAATAATGTAGTTTAAAGTGAGTTATTTTTTTAAAAATGTGGTAAAAATACGAAATAGATTACCATGTTTTATGGTTTTTTCTTGACATATATTAATAAATTAGAATACGATATCTTTACAAAAATTAATAAAACCATATTTTATGGTTTTTGCCGCCGCGTCTTTATAAACATATGGAGTATTTAAATATGCAGCAATATTCAATTCATGACCTTGAAAAAAATTTAGATAAAATTGTTAGAGATGATAAAGAATGGAGTCTTAATGACTTTGGGAGTTTTGAAGCTCTTCAAAAGTTACCTGAGATAGTTAAAAATAGCCCATTGTTTGCTAAAGCAGTAAAAACTTTAACCCTAGAGTTGAGGGAATAGGTTTTTCTATATTTAATTCTGTAAATAGCACGATACCTTATACATTACCTATTAAATTTGCAGAAGCTGGTCTTGAATTGGAAGCAGTAGGTAAAAATGCTAATCATGTGTGGGAAACCTTGTCAGTGATATTAGAAAAAGCTCAAAGGAAAGGAGTAACTTACTTAAGTTTAGGTAGAGGCTAGGATGGTAAGCAAGACGTAGCAGGTGGTAAAAAGATATTAGATCTTATGTCGCAAAATTTACAAACTACTCGAAATGATCCGCTCAAGTCTAAAATATTTAATATGTTATTAGAAGAAGCAGATAAAAAAGAACAAGGTTTATTTGCTATTCCTGATAGCCATAAAAAATATCCAACTGTAATGAAAGCATATGCAGAATATGAAGCACTTGTTAAAGATAGTGAATTTGTAGTATTGGGAATACAATTTAACACCCTTGAAATTCAGATTGAAGCAGAACCACAACAATCAGGATTAGGAAATAACGCTCAAAATCCTCCGCTTGATGTTAAAGAGAAGATTAATAGTATCAACGAATTATTAAAAAATTATAATGAAGAGTTAAAGAATTTAACAGAGATGGGATTAGATGCAGAAGCTATAAAAACTATTTTAGAAACAGGTGACACTAAAAACTATCTTTTAACAGAAGCAAAAGAGCTTACCAAAGAATTGCTTAAATATTATGGAAATCTTTCAATTTTAGAAAAAGGTTTTTTTAAAGATTCAGAGGTTTGTAATAAATATAACAAATTAGCAACAGATATTCGTGCTATTGATATAGGCTTATCTGATGATTTAAGATATCCCTTAACTAAAATTATGTTAAATGTTCCTAAAAATCCTTTTGAGTATTTGGGGGAGTTATTTGGAGGACAATCAGCTGAAGCATCTGAGCAGATATTAAAAGATTTTATAATAGAATATGAAAATACACATACTAGTGAAGAAGTTAATTCTTTAGGTGATTTTTCTTATTTAACTTAAATCAATCTTTTAAAAGTTTAATGTCATAACTTTTTTTGTCTTATAAAGAGAGTTATGGCATTTTACTTTATGTCTTAAAAACTCCTAAATTTTTTTTAACCATCTGTTTTATTGATAAATCTTAATAATATTCATATATTGCATTTCCAAAAATTAATACCATATTTTGTGGTATTAAAACTTAAACTTAATTTAAAAAAGGATATATTCTGTGAGAGAGTCTTTAATTAGTTAAAAAAAGCAACAGCGAATAATAAAAAGCCCAAATTTACAAATTATTTAGATATAATAAATGAGATTATAGATCTTACTAATAATGAAAATAATATTGATAACAGAGAAGAAAAGTTTCAATATATTCAAATATCATTAGAGCAGATTAAAGAAAAATCAAAAGAAGATATTATAAAAGTTAAAGAAAAGTTAAGGGAAATATTAGAATATTTTGTTCAAGATTTATATACAACTAAGAATGATCTAACGAAAGCAGAAATATTTAAAATTATAGTTAATGATTATAGAATTTGTGGCGATGAAGAATATCGATTGGGTTTAGAATTTAAGGTAAGATTTGATATTGTAAAACCTACCGAATCAGGTGAAGAGATATTTTATAGGAAGCCAGAATTAGCCTTAAGCAATAATACAAAAATACTAGAAGTCGAATTAATAAATCCATTTTCTGAATTAGAACAATTAGAGCAAGTATTAAAAACCTTAGGGGAAGTAGAAAGCAACACAGGCGTCAATAATCTAGAATAATTATTTAGTCTTTTGTAATATAACTTTTCTTGCTTAATTAGAAAAGTTATGTTACGTTAATTTATCCAAAAATAATGAAATAATTTAGGGTAAATGTTTGTTAAGTTATTGATCTTCACAATTCCTTATATCTTCTTTTCATCAATAGCTATTGCTGATCCTGAAATAGCTGAGTCTTTAAAATGTTCTAAACTTTTCCCTTATTTTGAAAAAAAATTCAATATCCCGTCTAATACGCTTCATTCAATTGCTTTAAAAGAGTCAGGTAAAAAACATAAAACTCGCAATCTTAGAGTAGTATGGCCTTGGACTGTTAATGTTGAGGGTAAAGGTTATTACTTTAATACTAAAAGAGAGGCAGTAAATTTTGTAAGAAAAGAAATTATAAGAGGGCGTGAAAGCATCGATGTTGGATGTATGCAGATTAATTTAAGGCATCATTTAGGGGCTTTTAACTCTCTTGATCAGGCATTTGAGCCGAATAATAATATTCGTTATGGTGCAGAATTTCTACGTTCAAAATATGATCAACTTAAAAATTGGCATAAAGCTATAGCACATTATCACTCCGCTACTCATTCTTTGGGTTTTAAATATAAACAGGATGTAGTGAAAATAGCAAGTAATATGGCACTTTATAAAGCATCGTTGCATGGTTACTTAAATAATAGTGAGGATATTTTAGTAGATAAGGTTGTAGTCAGTAATAATAAAGTTCAGAAAAAGCCATTTTTTACTAGTAATAAAAGATATAAAAGTAGTATTATGGTCCCGATACCAGTTAAAATTAACTAAATTTATGAATATTAAATCCATAATATGTTTTGTAATATTAATAAGTGCAGTAAAAACTAAACAACCCTCAGCTATAAGCTGAGGGGTTATAAAGTGGAATCGATTAGAAATCGATCATCATTCACAGGTTCACCTTCCTGTTCATCAATATAGTGCTGTATCATTTCATCAGTTATATTACCTGAACTGACTGCCATATAGCCCCTAGCCCACAAATGATTGCCCCAAAATTGTTTTCGTAAATGAGTAAATTCTTGCAATAAAATTCTTGAGCTAATGCCTTTTAAGTACTGTACTAACTTGCTAAGAGATATTTGCGGCTTATATGAGATAAACATATGTACGTGATCACATGATATTTTCCCTGAAATTATATGTACTTCATGTTCCATACAAATCTGCCTCAGTAAATCTCTAGTCCTTTCCGATACTTTGCCTATCAATATTCTCTTCCTATATTTTGGTATCCATATAAGATGCACTTTTAAATCATACTGACTATGACTATTCTTTCTATAACTTCTCATATTTCTTGATATAAATTCATTGCTAAAGCAATTTCATTATATCTTCCCTTCGCCTAAAGGCGAGGGATTTTTGATCCCCGAAGGGGGACATTAATGCTGATTTTAACGATATTCAAGTTACAGAGACTACTCAAGAAATAGTAATAGAGCAAGAAACTATAAAATTGCCATGGAGTGATTGCACCGAAATACATAAATTATTTGAAAGAAAATTTTCTTTTTCAGAAAAACAGGTTAAAAAAGAAAATAGAATTTATGAAGAATATAGAAAATTTTATTTAGATCATAATAATCCTAGCAATTTTTCTATGCAATGTAGTGAAAGAAAAACTGATGCTCAGAGAGTAGAGACATTAATTTCAGGTTTTTTAAAATTTTGTGAAGACAATTTTCAAACTAGTAATATTAAGCCTAATTCCTTAAGCTATCAAATTAAAAAACAACAAGAACAGTTGTTTAATAATATAAGAAGTGAAAATTATAAAATATATTATAAACAAAGATATTATAATAATGCTGTGTTACCCTCACATAATAAATAATTAATTACTCATTAATACTTGCATTTTGTATTTATTAATTTATTTTAATAAACTCAATATAATAGGTAGGTATTATGTTTAGAAAATTTATATTGTTAGCATTATTATGTGTCAATAGTTATGGAACTTTAGCAGAAGATAAGAAATCAGAGAGCGTACCAACTAAAATTTTGATAAATATTTCTGAAAACTATAATTGTAGTGATAGCGATTTAGTAGAAAAACGAAAACAGCACATAAAAGAGAAAAAATTAAAACCTATCTATTCAGAACATTTTAAACAAGGTAGTGGATATTTAATATCAAACAAAGAAATTAGTTTATTTTAATTTGATTCTGAAAGGTCAAAAGAAATTTTGAGCGAAAATCCAAGTATAAAAATACAAAAAAACTTTTAGAAGATATGCAGTTGAGGCTTCCAAAACAAAGCATTAAGAATAAGGAAAAGTTTTTAAAAGATATGCAGTTAAGACACCTGAATCCAAATATCATAAGAAATCAAGGAAATTTTTTACAGAATAATAGAAATGATATAAGTAGTTTTAATGTCCCCCTTCGGGGATCAAAAATCCCTCGCCTTTAGGCGAAGGGAAGATATAATGAAATTGCTTTAGCAATGAATTTATATCAAGAAATATGAGAAGTTATAGAAAGAATAGTCATAGTCAGTATGATTTAAAAGTGCATCTTATATGGATACCAAAATATAGGAAGAGAATATTGATAGGCAAAGTATCGGAAAGGACTAGAGATTTACTGAGGCAGATTTGTATGGAACATGAAGTACATATAATTTCAGGGAAAATATCATGTGATCACGTACATATGTTTATCTCATATAAGCCGCAAATATCTCTTAGCAAGTTAGTACAGTATTTAAAAGGCATTAGCTCAAGAATTTTATTGCAAGAATTTACTCATTTACGAAAACAATTTTGGGGCAATCATTTGTGGGCTAGGGGCTATATGGCAGTCAGTTCAGGTAATATAACTGATGAAATGATACAGCACTATATTGATGAACAGGAAGGTGAACCTGTGAATGATGATCGATTTCTAATCGATTCCACTTTATAACCCCTCAGCTTATAGCTGAGGGTTGTTTAGTTATTTAATAGGCAAACCGAATTATATGAATTGAGATAACTATATCTTTAACAGAATAAAGCTAAAAAATTATCATAATAATATAGTAGTTAGAATTAAAAAGTGAAAATTATAAACTAAAGATATTATAATGATACCGTGTTACTTTCACGTAATAAATAATTAATCAGTCATTAATACTTGCATTCTAAGCTTATTAATTTATTTTAATAGAATCAATATAATCAGGTATGCCCTATGTTTAGAAAATTTATATTAGCATCATTATTATGTTTAAATAGTTATAAAATTTTAGCAGACGATAAGAAGCTAGAGGATTTACCAAATAAAATTTTGGTAAATATTTCTGAAAATTATAATTGCAGTGACTCGTTAGTAAAAAATAAAAAACAAGATACAGAAAAGAAAAAATTACAAATTTCATTACCTGATGATCAGATTCAAATTAAAGGTATTAGGGATAATTTTGAAATAGTAGAAAGAATTAGTGGTGATGATATTCATACTGCAAGAAAAAGAAAGCGTATTCAGGATCTCATAAATGGTGATACACCCGCTGTCATTAATTGGATGGTAGAAGATAAAGCGACTTTAGAAAAGAAAGTAAAAAAAAATATAAGATAAATTGAGAGAGTTATATATTCAATAGAGTAAATATAAAAAATAACCGCAATAATGCAGTAGTTGGAATTAGTAACAGCTTATTTATAAAGCAGGCAGCAGATGATCTAATTGATCGTTTGAAAATGATCGATAAAAATTTTTCTAATATTTTGGAAATATCAGCTAAGTGTGGTTATCTGACTAAATTATTAAAGACTGTTTATAGGGATACTAAAATTACTGCCATCGATATGTCGCCTTTATTGCTTGATTCATTTGAGCATGATAATAAGTTATGTATTGATGAGGAGCATTTAGAGTTTTCAGAAAATTCATTTGATTTAATAGTTTATTCTTTAGGTTTGCACTCTATAAATGACGTACAGCGTTTTTTGTTTAATATAAGAAAGTTCCTAAAAAACGATGGTGTTTTTGTTGGTAATTTTATTGGAGGTAGCAGCCTTCAAAATTTGCGTAAATCTCTAATAGAGCTTGAGATAGAAAGTAGCTCTCAACATTCTCCTCATATCTCGCCTTTTATTCATTTCGATCACGTTCCAATCTTATTATCACAAGCAGGCTTCAATGAAGTAATTGTTGATTACGAAAATATAGAGCTGAAATTTGATAATCCGTTAGAGTTAATGAGGGAGATAAAAAATATAGGCGAGTCAAACTCGTTAATTCTACGTCAAGATTACGCTATTTCTAAAGAAATGTATTCTTTGCTACAAAATTACAAAAATGGCTTTGAAGATAACATTACCTTAATTAGTTTTATTGCTTCACCTAGTAAAAATAGTATAAGATTAAAGTTGTTATAAGAACTAGAATGCTGTATTTTTAGGGTTTAAGATGGGTTTTTCCTATGTCATCCCGCACGCTTGTAGCGGGATCTTAGGACACAGTCCATAACAAAAGACCCCGAAGGTACAAGCCACGGGGTGACATTAATGAGCCATGGGATGACATACAGTTATTGATAATATTTATAAGGTATATATGCAAGAATTTGATTTAGTAGTAATAGGAAGCGGTCCTGCTGGTTATACTGGTAGTATAAGAGCCGCACAACTTGGTATGAAAGTAGCATGCATTGAAAAGAATGATACGCTCGGTGGTACATGTCTAAATATAGGGTGTATACCTTCTAAAGCACTGCTTAATTCTTCTGAAAAATATGAAGAAGCTTTAAAGCATTTTGAGAATATTGGTATTACTGCGGAAGTGAAGCTAGATTTACAAAAAATGCTCGCTAATAAAGATAAAGTGGTTTCAGACCTTACAAAAGGCATAGAGGGTTTATTTGCTAAAAACAAAATTACCAGAATAAAAGGTGAAGCTAAAATTATATCCAATAATATTATTGAAGTAGGTGGTGAACAGATTTCGGCTAAAAATATCCTAATTGCTACCGGTTCTAGTGTAATAGAAATCCCAAATATTAAGATTGATGAAGAATTTATCGTCTCTTCGACCGGTGCTTTAAAGCTTTCAAAAGTGCCTGAAAATTTAATAGTAGTTGGCGGCGGTTATATCGGTTTAGAGCTTGGCTCTGTTTGGAGGCGTTTGGGTTCTAAAGTAACAGTAATTGAATTTGCACCTAGTATTGTACCGATGCTTGATAAGGAAGTGGCTAGCCAGTTTATGAAGCTTCAACAGAAACAAGGTATAGAATTTAAGCTAAACACTAAAGTATTATCTGCAGAAGTAAAATCTGGTAAAGTTAACCTTACAATCGAGGAGGGGGGTAAAAGCTCTGTAATAACTTCGGATGTAGTACTTATGGCAGTCGGCAGAAAAGCTTACACGCAAAATTTAGGTCTTGAAGCTGTCGGCATTGCTACAGATAAACAAGGTAGAATCGAGATTAACGAGCATTTTCAAACTGTTGTACCAAATATTTACGCAGTTGGTGATGCTGTAAAAGGTACTATGCTTGCACACAAGGCTGAAGAAGAGGCGATAGCTGCCGCTGAAATTATGGCAGGGCAGGCGGGTCATGTAAATTACAACCTGATCCCAAGCGTAATATATACTTCCCCTGAAGTAGCAAGTGTTGGTGAAACTGAAGAGCAATTAAAGGAAAGAGGAGTTAGCTATAAAGTAGGTAAGTTTCCGTTTTTAGCTAATAGTAGAGCAAGGGCAGTAGGTAGAACTGAAGGGATGGTGAAGATTCTTGCCGATAGTAAAACTGATAAGGTTTTAGGGGCTCATATTATCGGGGCTGATGCAGGAACTCTAATAGCCGAGCTTACGGCTTATATGGAATTTGGTGCAGCTGCAGAAGACATAGCAAGAACTTGCCACGCCCATCCAACTTTAAGCGAGGCAATCAAAGAAGCAGCTCTTGGTGTGGATAAAAGAACTATAAATATTTAATTGTCATCTAGTTGCTTGTGGCTCCAATGTTATTCCCGCTTAAGGCTTGCCCTGCGTGGATACCAAATCGTCATTGCGAGGAAGCATTATTGCGTGGTTCCGATGTCATTCCTGCTTTCGCAGGAATGACATATAGGACATTTTTCGATCCACGCTGGCAATGCCGAATAAATCACGGGATGATAGAAAAACTGAATATATTTAAAAAATATGAAAATAATAAAAAAATTACCAATTATTATTTTACTCTCATTAGCAGCAAGTTTTAAAGTATTTGCTGAGCCTGACAATAATATTGAGCAAGCTTTTTTATATATAGACCAAAAAAATTGGTCACAGGCAGAGCAGTTATCTAAGGAGTTAAATAACAAAGCTTTAACAAAAATTGTTGTTTCGCAAAGATTTTTAGATAGCGATTATCCAAATAATAGCTTTGAGCAAGTAATTAAGTTTTTATGCGATAATCCAAATTGGCCTCAAAGTAAGCTATTAGAAGAAAAAGCAGAAATATACTTAAATAGCAATACAAATAAAAAAACCATTTTTGAATGGTTTAGTAAGCATCCGCCTCTTACTGGTAAAGGTTATAAATATTATGCGTTGGCTGCAAGTAGCTTAGTTAATGATCAAAAAATATTATTACCCATTATTAAAGATGCTTGGATATATGCAGATTTTAGCCCTGAAGAAGAAAGTGCATATTATAGCAGATGGAAGAAATATTTAACCACAAATGATCATTTAGAACGAATAGAAGAACATCTTTGGAAGTCTGATATTAGATCAGCTGAGCAATCACTAAAATATGTAGATCGTAATTATCAAAACTCCTTTAGAACCCAAATTGCTATTATAAATAAATCACCAAATGCTGAAAAGCTTTTCAGAAAAGTCCCTGAAAAATATTATACTTCTGGTTTGTTATATCGTTATTTAGATTCTAAGAAAAAGCAAAAACCAACTAGCGAAATTATTACTTTATTTAAGAAAGCAAAGAATAATCGTAAACATTTTGCTAAATGGTGTCGCTTGCAGCTCTACTATGCTCGTGAGTTTATCGATTATAAAGATTTTGCTAATAGCTACAAAATAGCATCTTTGCCTTTTGCTACCTGTCCTGAAACGATAAGAGAGCAAGAGTGGATGGCTGGATGGTTGTCTCTAAGCTTTTTAAAGAAGCCTGATCAAGCATTAGCACATTTTAATAAATTTATCAAAATTGTTAAAACTCCAATTAGCTTAGCACGTGGGTATTATTGGTTAGGACGAAGTTATGAAGCAAAAGGCAATAAACAAACTGCTAAACAATTTTATGAACAGGCTGCTAAATACTCTTTTACCTTTTATGGTCAGGTAGCAAATATTGAGTTAAATAAAACTAATTTAGTATTGCCTCCTGTACCTATAGTTAGTAATGAAGAAAGAAAAACTATTGAAAATAAAGATATTATTAAAGCAATAAGATTATTAGTTAAATATAATAAAAATAAATTAGCTGTTATATATTCTAAAGCTGCTATTAAAGAGACTAAAAACCCTGCTGAAATTTTAGTAATCACAAATATTATTAAATCAACTAATAATGCTAACTATATGGTTGATGTCGCAAAAATTGCTGCTCAAAATAATATTTTCATTCCAAATTGTGCTTTCCCAACTCCTTATAATCTAGCAGGGCTTCCTATTGATCCTCATTTAGCTTATGGGATTATTAGGCAAGAATCTGTTTTTGATCATAAAGCGGTAAGTAGTGCAAATGCTATGGGCTTAATGCAACTTATTGAAAAAACTGCTTGTGAAACCGCTAAATCTATAAGCCTAAAATGTAGTGTAGCAGATTTAACTAGAAATCCTGCATATAATATTAAACTTGGTACTCATCATTTTAAACAATTACTGGGTGATCATCGTGGATCTTATATTTTATCGATTGCCTCTTATAATGCTGGTAGTCATAATGTTGCAAAATGGATAGATAGATTTGGTGATCCAAGGAATATCAAAGATATGAGAAAAGTTATCGACTGGATGGAACTTATACCTTACCGAGAAACAAGAGATTATGTTCAAAGAGTTCTTGAGAATATTCAGATTTATCGCACGATTTTAAATAAAAATAATACATTCAAGTTTAAACAGGATTTGCACGCTTGCGATATATCAAAAAGTTAATTTATGTTAATGTTTTGTTTGACATAATCATAAAATATGACTATGGTGTGGGTATGTAATTAGTAAATTAAGGAGAAAGTTATGCCAAAATTCTTAAAAAAATAGAAAGAGAAGTAATAAAGAGTTAGGGATCAAGCAACAGAAGTGGTTAAGGAAGCCCGTAATGAATTAAGCAAGGATATAGCTTTTTATAAAGGGAAACTTTCAGCAATTGGAATAGGGTATGATGATGAACACGCTAACCTTAAAGTTCCATCTAGTGGGGAGAGTACTCAACCTTTTAAATGGAATTGGTTGACAAGCACTACTGGCAGCAATTCAGATCAAGTTGAGGCATTTAAGAAAATAATAGAAGTTTTGGAAGCTAAAAATAATCCAGATTTATATCAAAAGTTAGTATCTGAACTTAATGCTAATACTAAAAATGCACTTGATGATAATATTAAGCAATATAATATTACTGTACCGACACAGCAAACAAATGATCAAAAAGTAACGCTTATTAATGGTAAAGAAGTTGAATTTAAAAAATTCTTAGAGCTACTATATAAAGAAAATACAAAAGAATTCGATCTTCTTTTAAAAATGTTACCATCTGAAACTAGTGAAGTTATGAAAAAAGAAGTAACATTGAAGTTAGCTTATGATTATTTTAAAGGTTCTAAAAACTTTGATGATATAAATACAATATCCGAAAGAATAGGAACAACTGATATATTTGAAGAGTATCTTGGTTTTAATATTGATCAATTTAAAAGTGAAGAAATGAATATTATGGGTGGTGATCAGTATTCTTATTTAGATTTTTCAGCTTAAAATTCTATCATAAGCCTTGCCTTACGTCGTCATTCCAGCGGCGTATCAGTTCTTCCTGTCATCCTGTGATTTATTCACAGGATCCAGTTAAAAATACTAATAAAATTAGTATTTTTATTATTTTCTAGATCTAGTTTCCAAACAACTAGATGATATCGAGTGCCTTTTTAAAGCCATACAAAAGAGCAAGCTCTAGCTAGGTATGACATAATAGTAAAACTCTAATAATAAATATCATGAAACTTAAAAATCTAATTTCATTAATGTTACTATTTTCTTCATTATCAGTTTTTTCACAAGCTACAGTACCCCAACCATTAAAAAATATTCCAATTAATGTTGTTGCACCGGCTTCAGGTGCTGATAGCAAAACTTTATCTGATTTAAAAAATATCAAAACTCTTAACTTAAATATGCCGGCTAAATGTTTTAGCAAAGGTGATTTGCCATTTTTAGCAAGTACTGATGAGATAAGATTTAATTGTTTGAAAGATGCCTTATATAATGAATCTAGCAATATAGTATGGAGTTTAAGAGGTGGTTACGGGTCAGCAAGATTAATTCCTGATTTATTAAAACTTCCAAAACCAAATAAGGAAAAATTTTTTATAGGATATAGTGATATAACGGCTTTGCATCTTTTCCTATCACAAGAATGGGGATGGAAAACAATACATGGTACTAATGTAGCTGGTTTGCTAAAACCTGAACAAGATCAAGGTAACTTGATAAAACTTGCTGAAATATTGCAAGGTAAAGTAAAACAAGCGGTCATAAATGATTTAGCAGCTCTTAACAATGTAGCCAAACCAACCGAACTTGTTAGCGGCAAGCTAACCGGTGGTAACCTAACTATGGTGTTAAGTAGTATAGGGACTAGATGGCAAATAAAAACCGCTGGTAAAATTCTTTTTTTAGAAGATATAAATGTAGCTCCTTATCAGTTAGATCGTGCTTTAATCCAATTAAAACAAGCTGGATTACTTGAAAATATTAAGGCTATAATATTTGGCACGTTTGATAAAGATTCTAAACTCACAATGTTAGTGCTGCGTAATTTTGCAAATAATTTAAAAGTACTGGTATTTAAAACTGATAGATTCGGTCATGAGAAAATTAATGATCCAATTATTTATAACACAGATAGTAAAATTATCGGTAATGGTGAAAAATTTAAGTTGATAATGGATTTGTGATAACTCCTATTGCTTTATACACACAAATATACTAAAATAGGAAAATAGGAATTTTGTAAATAAAATATTATGATAGCAGAAAGTCACATAGAAACAATAAAGCAAGTTGGAGCTAACGGGCAGGTATCACTTGGGAAAAAATATGCTGGTAAGCAAATCCAAGTTTTAACGTTAATAGATGGTACTATAATAATTAAACCTGGTAAATTTATTCCTGATAATGAAATGTGGCTTTATAATAAAAATAACAATGAGATAATTGATAGAGCTATAAAATGGGCAGAAACAAATAAAAGGCATGAAAATTTTGATGAAATAGTAGATTTGGTACAAAATGACTAAAATATTACTAGATATGAATTATCCTGTTTTTCAAGAACAATTATTTAGTATAGAAAAGCAAGAGCAACGTGCTTTACTTACTACTTTAAAGAAAATCAAACAATTAGAATGGGAAGAATTATATAAAGATAAAGGTATAAGGTGGGAATTAATTACCTCAAAAACAACATCAAAAGGTAATAATATATATTCATTTAGATTTTCACAAAAATATCGTGGCACAGTATATAGAGATGGTAATTATCTTGTATTGCTCGCACTATTTCCTGATCATGATGGTGCTTATATCTAGTTAAATAGTGTGAAGTCATTATAAGGATAGGCACGTGTTGTTGCATGGATGCGATGTCATTCCCGCTTAAGGCTTGCTTGCGTGAATCAATTTTTCCTCTGTCATCCCGCGTGCTTGTAGCGGGATCCAGCTTAAAATACTAAAATTATTAGTATTAAAAGTTGCTTTTCTGGATACCGTGGTCAAGCCACGGGGTGACACTAAAGTTACTGGATTCCCGCCGCAGCTAGAATGACATAAAACAAAAACTGTGCGGTGCTATTGATCAAGTCGTGGGATGACAGAGTTTGATTTATATAATAACGCTTTCATCATAATAACAAATACTACCCCCTCAAATGCAAATAATCATTATATTTTGACATATTCAAATCATAAACAAAGGACTTGTTTTTAACATAATATTCAAGCAGTCTTATTAATCCTTGTTTATGTTTTTCTAGTGTTTCCATGCTTAAACTTATTTCTGTTGTTTGTACATAAGGCTCGGTGCTGGTTATTTTTACATAGGCAATTGTTATACTCTTCTGCTTTAAAGAATTGGCTCTGCAAAACTTCGGGGAACTCACATGCTTACCTATTAAGTATAGGCTGTGCGTGTTTGCCCCTTGTTTTACATTCCAATTCTCCAAATCATTTGAGTATATATCATTCATAAATGGATTCCCGCTTTCGTGGGAATGAAATAGTATATTAAAGCCGTTTTCGAGTATCATTAAACTTTCTATAATAAGCTGTGGTGAAAGTCCTAGCTCTATTTCTTTTTTAGTTGGGATAGTACCAGTTTTATAATCTAATATAGTTATGCGGTTTGATTTACTGATTTCAATTCGGTCAGCTATACCAATTATTTTTATAGTCTGTCCTGATATATTTAAGTTCAGCTCTCCCTTAATTTCAAAATAAATTTTTTGACAATTTTTTCTGCGTTCCATATCAAATAGAATAAAAGCTTTACTCAGTAGTGTTAGTTTTGTTTGCCAAGTTTTCTTTGTATATGTAGGGAGAATAGTGCTATGTAAAATATTATTGCCAATATTTAGCAAAGCTTGCTGTTTATCAAGCATATTTTGCTGGTCATAATTTTTAGAATATTCTTCTAAAACTTTATGAATAAAGTTTCCAAAATCTGATATTTTTGGCTCTTCCCATATCTTATCTTGAGTCCGTAGCTTCAGGATGTTCTTAGCATAAAAACCATATGGATTCCTGATTAAGGTTTCTATATCCGTTACAGATAATATATTTGGGAAAAAAGTACTGTGTGCTGCTTTTTTTCTATTGTCATCCCGTGGTGTGTCCACGGGATCCAGAAATATACTTTCAAAGATACCGCGATCAAGTCGCGGTATGACACTTTTATTCTGAGTGACATTTTGCAGCTTTAAAAATAAATTACAAGGAGTGGATAATTTTCTGGCATATTTTTTTGCATTTAATATGATTACTTCTTCATTTTGTAATAATAAATCAAAATAATTTGAGTATATTTGGGGGTTAATTTCATCATAATCTATATTCAATATTTGCTTTGCTTCCTTGCTTAAATAAGGGTGAGTAGTAGCGGCAGCATCCCAATTATCGCTATTGAAATGTGGTAATATAACTAGATCGAAACGAGATAAAGCAAGTTCTTCAGGTGAGCCAATAACTATCTTAGATTCAATATTTTTATAATATTTAATACTAGAAAGTAATAGAGTAAAAATTTTAGGAAAATCTTTTTTACTGGTGTTTATACTACCGCTAAACTCTATTAAATTATTTAAAAATTCTAATAGCTCAGCTCCTCCCTCTTTTCCCCAAATTTCTGGTAAAAGCTTTTCAGCTATTTCTTTAGAAACTACTAATATATCATTGATATTATAAGGTTTTGTAGCAAATAAAATATCTACTAAATTATGACAATAAATTTTTAGTTCCTCACTATCAAATTGTAATTGTAGTAAATATTTTGGTGAAGATATAAAACGATTTTTACCTGACAATAATAACTCAAGTTTTTGAACATTAGTGCAGTTTATTAAAGGGTTTTTAAGTAGTAAAAATAAGAGTTTCAAATCAAAATTATTACATAATATATTAATGATAGATATTAGTAAGCTACTTACATTTGTTAGTTTTAGATCATTACCGATCAAATCTTCAAACACTAACTCATATTTATCTAAATAGTTACAATATATCCTTTTCAATTTATCGTTATTTGTAACAATAGCTATTTTTTTATCCGCATTCAGCTTACATATGTGAGCTATCTGCTCAGCTTCTTCATAAATATCCGTAGGCTCATAATAATATATATTATTGTGAGCTAGTTTTATCTCATTATATTTAATTATTTGCAGTTCTTCTTCATATTTTTTTAAGAAAGAATCAGGCTTAAATATGCCGGCTAATATTACCTTTTTACTGCTGTTTTTGGTTCTTGTTATCTCTTCCAAAAGCAATTTTAATTTATAATTATTACTGCTTTGTTTTTCATTTTTTTGCCATTTTAAAAAGCTATGTTCTAAGAATTTATAAATATTCTGCCAATATTCTGAATTATTGTAAGTCTCAATTAATTTTATATCGACATTATTATTTACTAAATCAGCAAATAGCTTATTTAAAATTCCGGCAGTTTTTAATGCTTCCTCAGGAGTAAAATCTAATTTTTTATATTCGGTAATTATTTTTGACAAAGTAAATAATTCTTCCATTTTAGACATATAATCTTCCGAAGAATCTTTTTTTGAAATAATACCATTGAATGGGATAATAATAGGTAAATCCTGCACATTATAATTATCAGTCAAAAGTCCCTTTAACTCGGTGCAAGAACGACTATTTGGTAATATTATCTTGAGTTCTTTACGCAAATTATCCTTACCAAATTTACTTATAATAAATTCAGCAAAATCCTGTAAAAAAGAAATATTAGAAATCATAAATATCGTTTTTTATATCGAATATAGCATATTTAAAATCCAAGACAAATTTTATTAAAGCTTATATTTTATGGTAATTAGTTCTTGATTATTAATTTTTGTTAGCTATAATTATTTGTTAGCTATAATTAATTTAAGTTAAGGATGATAGTATGACTAAAATACCAGATAATATAAGACAAGATGCTTTTAAATATGTAATGGAAAATAAACCAAGTGAATTATTGGAATTAATAGCTATGAATCCAGGTTTGATTAATGAAAGATCACAAGCAAATCAAGATACATTATTTATGAGAGCTTGCAGATATCTTCATAAAGATATCATAGAAATATTATTAAATGAAGGAGCTAGCACTGCCGATGTAAACACGCATGGAAATAATGTTATAATGTATCTTTTCTATGGAGAAGATCAGCATAAGAAGCCAGAAGATATAAATGAGCATGATAAAAAAGCCATTGCCATATTAGAATTATTTAAAGAAAAAAATATTCCAATTAACTGCTTTACTTGTCAAGATGCGGATAAAGATACGCCATTAATTGAAGCTGCAAGAGCTGCTTTGCCTCAATCTGTAAGTTTTATGCTTGATTATTTAGAAGAAAAAAGTTTGCTGAGAGATCAATTATTACATACAAATAAAGATAAAAAAAATGTGTTACAAATAGCACTAAAAGCAAAATTCTTTAACCATGAATTAATTCAAAAAACTTTAGTATTACTTAAGCCAGAAGAAATTATTAAAATTTTTATAGATGTTATAATTAAAATTGATAGCCCAACATTAGAAGAGAAAAAGGAATTATTATCTGTAGTAGAAGAATATTTACCTAAACTAGACACGAAGCAGGTAAAAAGTTTAGCAAAGAAAATCTTTCAAAAAAATTTATACAATGTATCTTCTGGCATTGATGGTATGTTTCACCAAAAAAGTTTACAAAAAGAATATCCCAGCGGAAATTTTGGAGTAAAAATTTTCAATAGTATCGATGTAGAGCTTATTGAATTACTTTATGTAGCGGGAGGAATTAATTTAAATGAATATAAAGAATTTATTGAATCTTTATATTCTACACAAGATCCTTATAAAAATGGATCTTGTAGTGCAGTAACCTTAGAATCTAATAAACAAAAGATGTTGAAAGTAATTAATGGCAGTCATACTTTATCTATATTAGTACAAAACCCACAAAAATTAGAATATGAAGCAAGAAGTGTGGTAGATACAAAAGATTTAGCTTTAAAAAGATTTTGTTTTTTAATAGCAAATAACGATAAAATTGAAATATCCCAAAAATCCGAAGCAGGAATTTTATTAGACTTTGTTAATATTGCAAATAATTTTAAAGAATATCATTATGATAATTTTGAAAAATATCTATTAGCTGAATGTAAAACCCCTGAAAAATTAAAAAAAGTTTTGAATAATTACGGCAATAAAATAACTAAATTTATCAAGTTTGAACCTTTAGTAAATAAGCTTAATAATATAATAAGTTCTTTTGAAGAAGATACAGATATATTAACTAATGAAATTAAAAAATTATTAAATCCGGATCTTATAAATGTATTATCGCGTAAGGTATTTTTAAATTTTATTGATAATAAAGTAGAAAAAGAAATTGATCAAAAAGTTCAAGAATTTATTCAGGGAAATCTAAAGTTCTTCACTGTTCCGCATAAAATTGAAGTCCCTAACTATGAAAAATTAAACCAAGAGCAATTTAAATCTTCTATTGAGCATTATAAAAATAATCCAGAAAGTGTAATTCCGTATTTACCATTAATACTAATAGCAAATGATGAAAGAAATATTTCTAAACTAAGAAAGTTTTTAGATAATAAATACGTAAAGGTTAAATCAACTGTAGACACTTGTTTAAATGTTATTATAGATGGTCAAAAATATCTTAAAAGCTTAGAAGCAGCAGAATTTGATACAAGTGCAATAGTACAAGATTTACAAAATAATTTACCTATACTAACTGATAAAATACAAAAAGTATTAAATGATCCTGAAGTAGAAAAAGTTAAGTATACTAATACCTTATGTAAGAATGTAAATAAATTTTTAAATATTTCTCCTTTAACTTCATTATTTGAAGAATATAATAATAATTATCAAGCAATAAAGTCAGAAGTTAATGAAGCTGAAAAAGTTTTAGGGGATATTGGAATAGAATGGAGTTTTGATATTTAATTAATATAAAACTAGTACGAAATATAAAATTTATCTCGTACTAGCTTTAACAAATTCTTTAAATAAGGTCAAATCTATATTGCAATAAAATTGTAAATATTAAGTCGCAGGTGCTACATCGCCTCCCATAGTTTCAATATTTTCTTCTTCATGAATAGCAGTTGTAGTATCTTTATGAGTAGGTTGTTGATTGGCTCCTACATATTCTTTCAAATAACTTTTTATTTCTTCATTGCTGAGTAATTTCACAGCATTAGTCATGTTATATTTATCTATAAACTCTTTCGGCATAGTTTCTTTAAGAGCTTCAGAAGCGTTATCTAATAAATAAGATGATAAAAAATCTAATATTTTATTACCTTTTTTAAATGACAAAAAACTTAATATAGATTTATTAACACTTTCAGCTAATAAACAAGTAACAATAATGCCATAATCATTTAATGTCCCCCTTCGGGGATCAAAAATCCTTCGCCTTTAGGCGAAGGGAAGATATAATGAAATTGCTTTATCAATGAATTTATATCAAGAAATATGAGAAGTTATAGAAAGAATAGTCATAGTCAGTATGATTTAAAAGTGCATCTTATATGGATACCAAAATATAGGAAGAGAATATTGATAGGCAAAGTATCGGAAAGGACTAGAGATTTACTGAGGCAGATTTGTATGGAACATGAAGTACATATAATTTCAGGGAAAATATCATGTGATCACGTACATATGTTTATCTCATATAAGCCGCAAATATCTCTTAGCAAGTTAGTACAGTATTTAAAAGGCATTAGCGGCACCGTCAAGTTAAGTAAATTAGTGTCACAAAGTACTATATTTTTAGATTTCAGACAGCAAGAAGTCTTTGAGTAGCTTCATCCCAAATGGATTTAGCGGACGCAAAGAGGGTGTCAGGAAGTTTGTGTAAGTTGTAAAAATAGTTAAGAATAAAAATAACATAAACAACTTACATGGAGCTAATATGAAGAACAATAACAAAGTATCAAATCCAGCTATAGAAAAATTAGTATCAGAAATACTATCACAAAGTGATCCATCTGAAATATTTGGTAAAGAAGGGATATTTCAGGGAATTAAAAAGCAGATAGTAAATAAGATTTTAGAGAAAGAAATGGAATCTCATATAGGTTATGAGAAACATTCTAAAAATGAGAAATACTCAGATAACAGACGTAATGGTAATTATGAAAAGACTCTAATAGATCCAGAAGGTCGTAAATTGACAGTAGAAGTGCCAAGGGATCGGGATGGAGAATTTGAACCTCAACTAATTCCAAAAGGAGTGAGTAAATTTGAAGGATTTGATGATAAAGTAATATCCTTATATGCTCGGGGAATGACCATTAGGGAAATACAAGGGCACTTAGAAGAACTATATGCCACCAAGGTATCATCTGAGTTAATATCAAAGGTAACTGATGGTATTTTAGAGGAAGTAACTGCTTGGCAGAATAGAGCACTTGATAATGTATATCCTATAATGTACTTAGATTGTATTCATGTTAAGGCAAGAGATAATCATGTAATAATAAATAAAGCGGTTTATCTAGCTATTGGAGTGAATATGGAGGGCAAGAAAGAGCTATTAGGAATTTGGATAGGCAAGAATGAAGGGTGTAAATTTTGGATGCAGGTAGTAACAGAACTGAAGAATCGAGGAGTTGCACAAATATATGTTGCATGTGTTGATGGTCTTAAGGGTTTTCCAGAGGCGATAAATAGCATTTTTCCAAAGACGATAGTGCAGTTGTGTATTGTTCATATGGTAAGAAATTCTGTAAAATACGTATCATACAAAGATCTAAAAGCGGTAACAGCTGATTTAAAAGCAGTTTATTCTGCAATAAATGAAGCAGAGGGATTAAGAGAATTACAAAACTTTGCCAAAAAATGGGATGAAAAATATCCAGTTATTTTTGACATATGGCAACGAAATTGGTCTGGCATAGCTCCATTTTTTAGCTTTCCGGAAGACATTAGGAAGGCGATTTACACTACTAATGCTATTGAATCCACTAACCGTCAAATTCGTAAAATTATTAAAAATAAAGGAGTATTTCCAGATGACAAATCGATTCAGAAAATAATCTTTTTGGCGTTGACAAATGCCTCTAAAAAATGGACAATGCCTATTAAGAATTGGGCGATGGCTTTAAATCAATTTGCTATACTTTGTGATACTAATTTACAAAATTGGGCAAATGGAGAAATCGTACTTACACAAAAAATCTGACAGACCCTAAATATAGGAAATCTAGCACAAGCAGGCTTAACTACTTTGGTAACTATTAATACTATTTCATCTATTTACGTTAGTTTTCCTGTACCGGAAGAGCATCTAAATAAAATCAATAAATCTCAAAAGAATTCTGATTTATCATTAATAGTTAAAACTTCGAGTGGTCAAGAAATTACAGACGGAGAGATTGTATTCATTGACAATACAATTGACTCTAATAGCGGTACTATCAAACTTAAAGCAACCCTACCTAATAAAGATGAAACATTATGCCCTGGTCAATTTGTCCGTGTTTCCTTAAGTGTCTATACGGAAAAAGATGCTTTGGTAGTTCCATCTAAAGCAATACAAACCAATGATCAAGGACCGTATGTATTTATTGTTGATAAAAATAATAAAGCAGTAATTAAAAATGTAGAAATAGCTTTTGCTAACGATGATTTTGTTGTTATCAAAAGTGGTGTAGAAGAGGGATAGATAGTAGTCACCAATGGATAGTTAAGATTAAATAACAATACGGAAGTCGTAATTAAAGAAAGCGATTAGGTACTTTATGTCATTCCTGCGAAAGCAGGAATCCAGTAACTAAAAGTACAAATAAACTATACAGTAAAAAGCTCGATTTATCTCGCTTTATACTGGATTCCCGCTTTTGCGGGAATGACACAAAACAGGAGAAAAATAATTGGGTATTTCAGAAATATTTATTAAACGTCCGGGAGTCAATCATAATTTTTGTGTAAATTGTTAAAAATCATTTTCTAATAATTCATATTTAAAATTTCCGGGTCTGTCAGATTTTTTGTGTAAGTACGATTTCTCCATTTGCCCAATTTTGTAAATTAGTATCACAAAGTATAGCAAATTGATTTAAAGCCATCGCCCAATTCTTAATAGGCATTGTCCATTTTTTAGAGGCATTTGTCAACGCCAAAAAGATTATTTTCTGAATCGATTTGTCATCTGGAAATACTCCTTTATTTTTAATAATTTTACGAATTTGACGGTTAGTGGATTCAATAGCATTAGTAGTGTAAATCGCCTTCCTAATGTCTTCCGGAAAGCTAAAAAATGGAGCTATGCCAGACCAATTTCGTTGCCATATGTCAAAAATAACTGGATATTTTTCATCCCATTTTTTGGCAAAGTTTTGTAATTCTCTTAATCCCTCTGCTTCATTTATTGCAGAATAAACTGCTTTTAAATCAGCTGTTACCGCTTTTAGATCTTTGTATGATACGTATTTTACAGAATTTCTTACCATATGAACAATACACAACTGCACTATCGTCTTTGGAAAAATGCTATTTATCGCCTCTGGAAAACCCTTAAGACCATCAACACATGCAACATATATTTGTGCAACTCCTCGATTCTTCAGTTCTGTTACTACCTGCATCCAAAATTTACACCCTTCATTCTTGCCTATCCAAATTCCTAATAGCTCTTTCTTGCCCTCCATATTCACTCCAATAGCTAGATAAACCGCTTTATTTATTATTACATGATTATCTCTTGCCTTAACATGAATACAATCTAAGTACATTATAGGATATACATTATCAAGTGCTCTATTCTGCCAAGCAGTTACTTCCTCTAAAATACCATCAGTTACCTTTGATATTAACTCAGATGATACCTTGGTGGCATATAGTTCTTCTAAGTGCCCTTGTATTTCCCTAATGGTCATTCCCCGAGCATATAAGGATATTACTTTATCATCAAATCCTTCAAATTTACGCACTCCTTTTGGAATTAGTTGAGGTTCAAATTCTCCATCCCGATCCCTTGGCACTTCTACTGTCAATTTACGACCTTCTGGATCTATTAGAGTCTTTTCATAATTACCATTACGTCTGTTATCTGAGTATTTCTCATTTTTAGAATGTTTCTCATAACCTATATGAGATTCCATTTCTTTCTCTAAAATCTTATTTACTATCTGCTTTTTAATTCCCTGAAATATCCCTTCTTTACCAAATATTTCAGATGGATCACTTTGTGATAGTATTTCTGATACTAATTTTTCTATAGCTGGATTTGATACTTTGTTATTGTTCTTCATATTAGCTCCATGTAAGTTGTTTATGTTATTTTTATTCTTAACTATTTTTACAACTTACACAAACTTTCTGACACCCTCTATATTTACATTACTTTCGCTAAGTTTGCCGTCAAAAGGTGCTACTATTTTTGAATATTCAATTTGTAAATTTGCATCAGCAATAACAGCTTTATCACGTTCAACAGCAGCTTTAAGCACGTTCATATTAGTAAGCATCTGTAAATATTGCTCTTCAGAAACAGCATTTTCTTTATATAAATTTCTATATCGTGCTTCTTCTTTAATAGCGTTTTCAAGGTTATATGTATCGCTTAATAAACTTGCTTCTGCTTGTTGTAATTGATTTTGAAATGGACGAGGATCAATTTCATATAATAAATCATCTGCTTTTATTTCCTGCCCATCATCAAAATTTACACTTAATATTTGTCCAGTAACTTGTGACTTAATATCTGCAGTTTGATAAGTTTCAGCATTACCCGCAAGCTCTATAATATATGGTGCATCTTTCCTAATAACTTTTGTTACTTCAACCGGTGCTGCGATATTGCTTAAGTTATTTTTTTTGTTCCGATGTATTACTAACCAAATTAATAATATTCAAGTAGTACTACTAATATCGTTAATACCAAATTCCGCATTATTATTTTAAGCATTGTTTTTATTATTTGTTTGTTTTATTTTTATTGTCATTCCCGCGGAGGCGGGAATCCAGCATAAAGCGAGATAAATCGAGCTTTTAGTTTTAAAAGTTTACTGTATTTATGTTTTTTTTCTGGATTCCCGCCTCCGCGGGAATGACATCAGGTGACAGAGTTTTACCAGTTCCCACCCAACGCATGGAATACATTAACCATACTACTTAACTGTGAAAGCTTGATAGAAACTCCATCTATTTCGTTCTGTAACATATTCTGTTTAGCGGTAAGTACTGTTAAATAATCTATATTACCATGTTTATAACGCTGATTTGCCAATTTAAAAACGGATGTTAAAGCTGTTTCATTTTGTCGCCAGATACGAAAATTATCACTCGCTGTTTGCTGAGCTGATAAAGCATCTATAACCTCTCCAAAGGCTGTACGTACTGTTGCCTTATACATAGCTATATATTGTTGTTTAGTACTTTCCGCAATCTCTACATTAGCCTTAGTTTTACCAAAATCAAAAATAGGACCAGCTATAGTACCATCTACTTGCCAAGTCTCAGCTGAGCTACCAAATAGAGTATTTAACTTATTACTGCTAAAACCTAATAAACCTGTTAAAGAAATTTGTGGAAAATAAGTGGCTTTCACTGCTCTTAAATTACTATCAGCTGCAAATAAATTCTGTTCTGCTGCCTTAATATCCGGTCTTTGCTCTAAAAGTTCTGATGGTAATATTGATGGTAATACAGGCGTAGTAGGGAAATAATCTATAGGTTTATCACGATAAACTAAGCCGTTCACTATATTTTCAGGGGAACAACCTAGTAAAATCTTTAAAGCTGTTTCTTGCCCTTGTCTCTCTTGCACTAAGGGCGGAAGCGAAGAGTTGGTAAGAGCAAGCTCGGAAGCAGCTTCACTAACTGATATTAAATCACCTACACCAAGGTCGTATAATTTTTGAGTCAAATTATAGATTTCGGTTTGAGTTTCTATTAGTCGCTTGGTTAGATATATTTGTTTATCTAGTGCTAGAATATTAAAATAGCTGATAGCAACATTACTTATAACGGTTAGCCGTACTGCTTCCTTGCTATATTCGCTTGCTAGTAAAGTTCTACGGGCTGATTCACTAGCATTGGCAGCTAGCCCCCATAAATCTATTTCGTAATTAAGTACGCTACCAAGCCCAAAATTATTAGAAATTTTTGGCTGGTTTGGTTGTTTTAATTGTTTACTGGTTTTTGTGCGGTTTACGCTACCTTGTAAATTAATCTATGGAAATCTATAAGAATTAACAAGGTTATATTGAGCTGTTGCTATCGCTATATTACTCATTGCAAGTTCAATATCAGAGTTATTAGCTAAAGATTCCTCAACTAAACAACCCTCAGCTATAAGCTGAGGGGTTATAAAGTGGAATCGATTAGAAATCGATCATCATTCACAGGTTCACCTTCCTGTTCATCAATATAGTGCTGTATCATTTCATCAGTTATATTACCTGAACTGACTGCCATATAGCCCCTAGCCCACAAATGATTGCCCCAAAATTGTTTTCGTAAATGAGTAAATTCTTGCAATAAAATTCTTGAGCTAATGCCTTTTAAATACTGTACTAACTTGCTAAGAGATATTTGCGGCTTATATGAGATAAACATATGTACGTGATCACATGATATTTTACCTGAAATTATATGTACTTCATGTTCCATACAAATCTGCCTCAGTAAATCTCTAGTCCTTTCCGATACTTTGCCTATCAATATTCTCTTCCTATATTTTGGTATCCATATAAGATGCACTTTTAAATCATACTGACTATGACTATTCTTTCTATAACTTCTCATATTTCTTGATATAAATTCATTGCTAAAGCAATTTCATTATATCTTCCCTTCGCCTAAAGGCGAGGGATTTTTGATCCCCGAAGGGGGACATTAAGTTATTAAGTACCGGATCGTTAAATTGTAACCACCATTTAGAAGTTTGGTTATTTTGAGGTGTTAATGAATAATTATTCCAACTATTAGGTAATGGTAGGTTAGGGGGGGTATCATGTGTTGCTTTACAGCTGCATAGTAGTAAAAGTGATAGAATTATAATATTCTTGTAAAATGACGTAGCCAATTTTTGAAGTTTAACGAGTATATACATTAAAATAAATTAATATTACTTTAATTTTAATTATGATTCTTTAAACTATTATGTCAATATACTGCAATCTTTTTTCAACTAACTATTTTTAAACCATGTAATAATGTTACTAACTTGTCTGAAATAACTTTAATATTATAGGTTTGAGTTAGTTTTAGATAAGCTTTTTGGGAAAGTTCTTTTGCTTTTTGTGGGTGGTCTATTAGATACGCAATTTTTTCGGCTAAATCTTCTGCTGATCCGGCTTTGCAAATTAGCCCGTCTTGCATATGTTTTAAGATTTCGCTAGGACCTTCGGTACCTGTACTAACTATAGGTAGGCTGTTTTCCATTGCTTCAAGTAATATGATCCCAAACGGTTCATGTAGTGATGGAAGGCAAAAAATATCAATTTGCTCAAAGAATTTATCTTTGTCATTAACCCATCCTGCAAATGATATTTTATTTTGTAAATTAAGTTTATTTACTAAAGCAGTTATGTTATCTTGTTCCTCTCCATTACCACCTATAACTGCTTGAATTTCATAATTTTTATCCTGTAAAATTTTGATAGCATTAATAAAAACATCAACACCTTTTTTAGCTACGAACCTTGCTAATATGCCAATTACCACTGGTTTTTTATATGATTTATTAGGAGTAAATTTTTTGGTGATATTTATCATATTTGGCAGGATAAATATTTTAGATTCAGAAAATTTATTTTTTAATAAATGCTCTTTCATATGATGCGTTAGGGCAATAACAAAATCGCATTTAAGTAGTCCCTTTAGGCTATAGTTATGAGCAATTCCAATTAATCTAATATTAGATGTTTTAGCAAGTTTACTAAAATTTATTGCTCTATTGCCATGAGCTATAATAATATCAGGCTTAGTTTTATAGATTATATATTTCAAAATAAGAATTGAAATAAGATCAAAAGGTAATAAATTAGGAAGCTTAAAGCTTTTAGATATAAACGAATTTATTTTTGCTTTGTAGGAGGTAATATTTATTACCTCAATATTCTGCATTTTAAGAGCTGTGTTATAATCTAAAAAAGCTTGTTGTATACCGCCAAGGTCACGACTTAGCATAATATTTATTATCTTCATTTTTACTTTAATTTCTCAATTTAATTTATATATTTAATGATTGAGATTATTATACAGTAACTTATTTTAACCTTTCAATCTCTTCTTTGGTTAAACCTGTAAACTCCATTATTTGCTCAATAGTTTTACCTTGTTTCATCATCATTTGTATTAATTTAGCCTTACCTCTAGCTTCGGCATCCATAATTTTCTGCTCTTCTACAGCTAAATTATCCATTTCGGTTTTTACCATTTTCTCATAGGTGTTGAGATCTTCTTCCGACCAACTAGCTTGATCTAAAGCGTAAAAAGCTTTTTTCATAATAAGATCATGACCTATTAAATGCTCCATTTCTTCTAATGTACTTTCGTGTGCATGTTTAAAGAAATATGCCCATTTTTCTTGAAGATTCTCTAATTGGTCTAGCTCTTTATTAAACTTTTCTAGCTCTATGAAAATAAAGTAAAAATCTTGTAAGTCATTCTCGTAAGTTTTAGTATCAAGCAGCCTATGGTTTGATCTCCAATCCTTTTTATTTGGGAATAGGATAAAATCAGCAATAGCAAGGAATATGACGCCTTTTAGCTTAGCATATACTGCCATTTTTTTATGATTCTCATCTTCTTTAATTATTTGCCTTGAATAGGCTTTTGCAGCATAAAGTTGAGCTCTTTTTTCAAAGCCTGGATGTTTACTTACCTGCATTTCTACAATAAATTGCGTACCGTTTTCATCTTTGCACAATACATCAAGGATAGATTGTCTATAAGCTGCAATATCTGGATCTTGATTAGTTTTTAAAAAAGTAACTTCTTTAATTTTTTCTTCCCCTGTATAACCTAAAATGTCATTTAAGAAATGGATAAGTATGTCCTTATTCTTTTCAGTGCCGAAAATTTTTAAAAAGGCATAATTATTTTTAGGATCTAAGAAACGTGAAAGTAGCATTTGAAATCTATTTTTATATATAATAACTTCATTATAGCAAATTCCAAGAAATTTGCTATAATACAATCTTAAATATTAGAATTACATTATGAGTAGTAAGATTAACTTTGTAAAAATGCATGGTCTTGGTAATGATTTCGTTGTTATTAACAAGAAAGATTTAACTGGTACATACGATTTATCACAACTGGCAAAGAGTATGGCAGAACGTCATTTAGGTATTGGATGCGATCAATTTATTATCTACGAAGAGCAAAATGATTCTTATGAAATGATTATCTATAATATTGATGGTTCTAGTGCTAAATTATGCGGTAATGCTACAAGATGTTTAGCAAAATTGATCTATCTTGATACAGGTAAAAAAGATATTACTGTAGTAGTGGGTAATAAGAAATTACTGTGTAATATTATCGATGAAAATAATATTAGTGTTAATGTAGGCGGGGTTAGTTTTAATGAATCTTGGATGCCAAGTCGTGATAAGATTTGGGAGTTTGCTGAGCGTTATATGATTGATTTAAAGGAAACTATTTGTGTTGATGTCGGTAATCCGCATTTGGTTATTTTTAGTAAGCTAGAGCTGCAAGATCAAAAAATTGTCGGTGAGAAATTACAGGATAAAGAGTTATTTGTCGATGGTGTTAATGTTAATTTTGCTGAGGTTAAAGATAATAAAATTTACTTGTCGGTTTGGGAGCGTGGAGCAGGGCTAACTCTTGCTTGCGGCAGCGGTGCTTGTGGTAGCTTTGCTGCTGGTTTAAAGCTCGGTTTTATTCACTCACCATGTGAGGTGGTATTTAAACATGGTAGCCTTATTATGAAAGAGGAAAATGGTAATATAATAATGCAAGGACCTGCTAGTTTAGTAGCATTTGGGGAATATTATTGTGAATAATCTTAAGCAAGACATAATAACGTTCGGTTGTCGCCTTAATATATATGAAAGTGAGATAATAAGAAAAAATCTTGCAGCTTCAGGGCTTGATAATGTTGCAGTATTTAATACTTGTGCAGTAACTAAATCTGCTGAAAAACAAGCACGAGGGGCTATTCGTGCAGCTAAAAAAAATAACCCCGATTTAAAAATTATCGTCACTGGTTGTAGCGCTCAAACTAATCCTAAAATGTATGGCGATATGCCAGAAGTTGACAAGGTTATAGGTAATGAGGAAAAGCTGCTGCCAAGTCACTACCAAATTAATGATAATGATGAAAAAATAGTCGTTAACGATATAATGTCAGTGAAAGAGACCGCAAACCATTTAATTAGTAGTTTTGATGGCAAATCTCGTGCTTTTATTCAAGTGCAAAATGGTTGCGATCATAATTGTACTTTTTGCATAATTCCCTATGGTAGAGGTAGAAGCAGGTCAACAGCGATTGGAGCTATAGCTGAGCAGGTGAAACATTTAGTATTAAATGGCTTTAAGGAAGTTGTTTTTACCGGTGTTGATGCTACAGCTTATGGTGGTGATTTGCCTGGAAGCCCAACTTTTGCCCAGATGATTAAGCGTGTTTTGAATCTAGTGCCTGAGTTAAAAAGGCTGCGGCTATCTTCGATAGATGTAGCCGAAATAGATGATGAGCTTTTTGAACTTTTAGCCTATAATGAAAGGATAATGCCGCATTTTCATATTAGTTTGCAAGCAGGCGACGATATGATACTAAAGCGGATGAAAAGACGGCATAATAGAGCTGAAATAATCGAGTTTTGTAACAGGCTGCGAGCAATTAGACCTGAAGTATCTTTTGGAGCTGATATTATAGCAGGCTTCCCGACGGAAACACCTGAAATGTTTGAAAATACTAGAAAGTTAATTCCGGAAGCTAAGCTGCAATATTTACATGTTTTCCCATATTCGGAGCGTGAGGGAACACCGGCGACACGTATGCCCCAAGTACCGAAAGCTATAAGAAAAGAAAGAGCAGAAATTTTAAGACAAGAAGGGCAGAAGCAATTAGCTGAGTTTTTCAAGAAGCATATAGGGCAGAAAGTGAAATTGTTAGTAGAGAATAATAATATAGCTCACACAGAGAATTTTATACCAGTAAAGCTCGATGAACCACTAGAAATAGGGCAGATATTTAAAGCAAAGCTGGTGGGTGTGGAAGATGGGTGTATGAAATGTGTGTTAGTTTAAGATTTGTGTCATACCGTTACCCGTATGTCATTCCCGCGTAGGCGGGAATCCAGCATAAAGCGAGATAAAATCGAGCTTTTAGCTCTAAAAATTTACTGTAATTTATGTTTTTTTCTGGATTCCCGCCTACGCGGGAATGACATAAGAAACTCATGCAAAAAATTAAAAAGCAAGTAAGAAAATCATGGATAATATAGAAACAATATTAAGGCTGGCTGAAGAGAAGATTTTGTTAGTTCAAAGTCTAAAAGTTTTACAAGAATATAAAGTAGAGTTTTTAGGTAAAAATGGCATAGTTACTAATGAGCTTAAAAAATTAGGTTCTTTAAATGAGCAAGATCGCAAAGAATTTGGCTTAAAAATCAATAAGCTAAAAGAAGAAATACAGAGTATAATAAAAGCTAAAGAAGAAATTCTGGAAGAAGAGGAATTAAATCTTAAACTCTCTAGTGATAAAATTGATTTAACTATTCCTGCTCGTAAATATAAGCAAGGTTCAATTCACCCAATAACTCAGTGTATGGAGGAATTAATCCAAGTATTCGCTAAATTTGGTTTTTCGATAGAAAGCGGTCCGAATATTGATAATGATTTTCATAATTTTACTGCTCTTAATTTTGAGGATGACCATCCTGCAAGGCAAATGCATGATACTTTCTATTTAAAAGGTCAAGAAAATGATAAGCCTATGTTACTTCGTACTCATACCTCCACAGTACAAATTAGAGCAATGGAAAACGGCAAGCCGCCTTTTAGATTTATAGCACCAGGTAGGACTTATAGATCGGATTCTGACATGACTCATACGCCGATGTTTCACCAAATAGAGGGGCTTGTTATTAATAAAGATATTAATATGGGACATTTAAAATATGTCATCACGGAATTTATAAGATGCTTTTTTGAAAACTCGAATATTGAACTACGTTTTAGACCAAGCTTTTTCCCATTTACTGAACCTTCAGCCGAAGTTGATATCCGGATGAGTAAAAACGATAGATGGCTTGAGGTCTTAGGATGCGGAATGGTTCACCCAAACGTACTTAAAAATGTCGGCATTGATAGTAGCCAGTACCAAGGCTTTGCTTTTGGTCTTGGGGTAGAGCGTTTTGCGATGTTGAAATATAATATTAAAGATTTAAGACAATTTTTTGAAGGTGATGTGCGTTGGCTAAAACATTATAGCTTCTCAAGCTTTGATATACCAAATTTAGCAGGAGGGCTTACGAAATGAAATTTACCTTATCATGGTTAAAACAGTTTTTAGATACATCAGCTTCAGTTACTGAAATTGCCCAAAGCTTAACTGCTATTGGGCTTGAAGTAGAAGAAATAATTGATAAAGCAGCAGATCTACAAAAGTTTGAAGTAGCATATATAGTGAGCACTAAACCCCACCCGTCAGCTGATAAATTAAAGATTTGTGAAGTGGAAACCAAGAACGGCAATTTGCAAATAGTTTGCGGTGCTAGCAACGCTAGAGCCGGTATTAAAGTAGTGCTAGCTAATATCGGTGTAGAAATCCCAAACGGTAAGTTTAAGATTAAGGAATCTAACATTAGAGGGGAAAAAAGTGGCGGTATGCTTTGTTCTGAAGAGGAATTATTGCTTGCCTCTGAATCCGAAGGCATTATGGAGTTACCTAAAGATGCCGTAATCGGTGAGTCTTTTACCAAATGTTATGGCTTAGATGATCCAGTATTTGTTATTAACGTCACTCCTAATCGTGGGGATGCTTTAGGGATTTACGGCATCGCAAGAGATTTGGCAGCTAAGGGAATAGGAACACTTAAAGAGTTAGAAATTCCAAAAGTGAAAAGTACATTTAGCTCTAAAATAAAGCTTAATATTAAAGATAAAGAAGCTTGCCCGTTATTTACGTTCAGAGAAATACGAAATTTAAAAAATAAACCAAGTCCTGACTGGCTTCAGAAATTGCTTAAAAATATCGGTGTAAAGCCTATATCAAGCATAGTTGATGTGACAAATTATATGTCCTATAGCTTCGGTCAACCAATGCATGCTTACGATGCGGATAAGTTAAGGGGGGATGTTGTGGTAGAATGTGCGATGTCATTCCCGCGTAGGCGAGAATCCATTATTCCTAACAATGAAAAAATTACAGAAGAAAATAATAATAAGGTTATTCTGGATTCCCGTCTACGCGGGAATGACATTGGGGAGTGGAGTGAACTCCACGCCCTGAACGATAAAAAATATCTACTTAATGAAAGCGATCTAGTTGTAAAAGATGAAAATGGTGTGCAAGCTTTAGCTGGTATCATTGGCGGAAATAGTAGTAGCTGCGATAGTAATACGACGAATATCTTACTAGAAGCTGCTTGTTTTAATGCTAAGATGGTTGCAGCAAGTGGTAGGCGACTACAAATTGATACTGACTCTAGATATCGTTTTGAGCGTAATATTGATAGAAACTTTACTGAAAAAGTTTTAAATATAGCAACTGATCTTATTTTATCAATATGTGATGGTGGTGAAGTATCAGAAATAGTAATATCTGGTGAAAAAGAACCAGCAAAGAAAACGTTGGATTTTCCAGTAGATTATCTAGAAAAAATCACCGGAATTAAGTTAACCCTTTTACTACATAACGAAGCTAATAAAGGAGAATTTGTAGGAAACACGGAACACAGCACCGCAGCGTACAAAGAAGTACGTGAGGATGCGAGTACCAGATTGACGCCCAAATTACCTTTAGAAGCAAGTTATGTCAAAGGGTTAAATATCAAAGGGATAGAAGCTATATTAAATAAACTTGGATTTGTTACTGATGTTAAAAATGAGGTGATAAAAGTAACTCCTCCGTCTTGGCGTCATGATATAAATATTTTAGAAGATTTAGTAGAAGAAATAACCCGTATTTATGGTTATGATAAGATAGAAAGCATAAAACTACCGGAATTAGAGCAGGATAATAACCGCTTAAGAGATCATAAAAGGATATCTAGTTTTAAAAGGATACTTGCGAGTAAAGGTTATGATGAGGTAGTTACCAACTCGTTTATGAATAGCAGAGATGCTAAATTATTTACTGAGCTAAAAGATGAGCTATTTTTGCTGAATCCTATAAGCGTTGAGGATGATTATATGCGTCCTACTATCGTGCCGAATTTACTTGATATAGTTCGAAAAAATCTTGCACGTTCTATAAAAGATATGGCTTTTTTTGAAGTCGGTCCAAATTTCTTAGATTTGAATAACGAAGCGACTTATTTAGCAGCAATTTTAACCGGTTCATATAATAATAAAAACCCTCATTCGATGGGGCGTAGCTATGATATTTTTGACCTTAAAAGTGATCTAGAAACTGTTTTTGATTATGCCGGTTTATCTATAGAGAAGTGTATTGTATCAAATCAGGCTACACCTTTATATTATCATCCGACTAGATCGGTAAATTTAGCCTTGGGGAAAAATTTATTAGGTCACTTTGGGCAGATACATCCTAAAATATTAAAGCATTATGATATTAAAGAAGAAGTATTTGCGTTTGAATTAAATATAACGAATTTACCTATATCTAAAGCTAAATTCGGCAAGAGGGATGAATTTATAATATCCGATTATCAAGCTAATTTTAGAGATTATGCATTTATTATAGCTTATGATCAACCAGTTGGTGAAATAATATCATACATAAATAATTTTAACAAAAAGCTTATCAAATCAGTTATATTATTTGATATTTATAGCGGTGATAAATTACCTGAAGGTAAAAAATCTATTGCAATTAGAGTAGGGCTTCAAGCTGATGATCGCACTTTAAATGAAGATGATTTAAATTCATTCAGCAAAGATTTAATTGCTGTAATAGAGCAGAAATTTCAAGGAACATTAAGAGTGTATACTCGATGAACTTCAAAAATTGGCTACGTCGTATTATAAGATCTGCGGTGCTCACGTATTATATATACGCTCCGCTCCTCGCCTTATATACTTCTTGCTCTTTTTGAAGTTGATCTTCGTCTACCAATTCTTTTATTTATTCGGAGTATAATAATATGTTAAAGGTAATAGTTGAGACAAAAACATTAGTTCAAGCACTCGGTTTTGCAAGTGCAGTTGTTGAAAAACGTAATGTAATATCCGAGCTTGCAAATATTAAACTATCGGCAAAGAATGGTCTGTTAGAGCTTAGCTCTACCAATATGGACTTATATTTAAGCCAAAAAATAGGGGTGCAGGTAGTAAGTGAGGGGGAGCTTACTGTCTCCACTAAAACTTTAAATGATATAGTTAGAAAGCTTCCTGATTCAGAGCTTACCTTAACTGATTTAGGTACTACAGGGCTTGAAATAACAGGAAAAAATTGTCGTTTTAATCTATTTACTCTGCCGGTAGAGTCTTTTCCTGTGATGGATAATATTAATCCGGAAGCTAGCTTTAAAATTTCTTGTGCTAATTTTGCTAAAATAATCGAATCAACGAAATTTTCGGTTTCTTTAGATGAGACTCGCTATAATCTAAACGGCATTTATTTGCATGTAAAAGATAGCGAGTTTTATGCTGCAAGTACCGATGCGCATAGACTTTCTGTTTCATCTGTAGCGTTAGCTGAAAAAATAGAGGATTTTGGTGTTATATTACCGCAGAAGAGTGCTGAAGAGATTTTAAAGATAGTAAAAGATTCTAAAAATGCAAATGCAGATATAGAAATACTTTTAAGTAGTAACAAAATTAAGTTCATATGCAATGAAAATGTTATTATGCTATCAAAACTAATTGATGGTACTTTCCCTGATTACAGTAGCTTTATTCCAGAAAATAGCAGCTCAAAACTAGTAATTAACCGCAAAATATTTGCCGATACTATCGAGCGAATAGCAATAATAACAGTTGAAAAATTTAGGGCTGTGAAATTTTCACTATCTGGTGAAGCTTTAGAGATTAGTGCAATAGGGGAAGCACGAGGAAATGCAAAAGAAGTTATTAATTCTTCAAAAGAGATAGAAAATTTTTACGAGTATAGCGGTGAAACTAATTTAGATATAGGCTTCAATCCGCAATATTTAGAAGACGTTCTAAAAGCTATAAAATCAGATTTAGTAGAGCTATATTTCTCAAGCGTTTCAGCACCAGTACTTATTAAATTCCCTGAAAGCCCTAAGGATATATTTGTAGTCATGCCCGTCAAGGTATAGTATACTCGTTTTATTTGAAAAATTGGCTTCAGCTATTTTATAAAGCCCTATACAAGCGAATTTTGCAGGATTCGCCTTTGCTCACGTACTAAGATGTACGTTGTGCAGGCTCACCTTAAAATTCATCTTGTCTAGAACTTTTAAAATACGCTGATCATTTTCTTTTGCTGATAATCGTCACGTACTAGTATATACGCTGCAGTTATCAACTTCAAGACCGATTACTCTTTTCTAAATTAAACTTTATTACATATAATTTAGTAATGAAATTATTATTGTAAAAAATATGCTACTTAAAGAATTATCTAGATACAATATTAAAGGTAAAATTTTAATAAACTATATTGAGATAAAATAGTATTTCCCCCTTCTGATATCGAAATATATGAAAGTCAATTATTTAAATCATTAGGTAAAGAAAAGGTATATCAGATATATAATGAAAGGAAAACTCTTAGCTATTTCCAAAGTAAAGAAGAAGAGATGTGCCTATTAAGTACGGTTATAAATGGAGATAAAAAACACCTAATGCTTGAATTTTTTAAACTTGAGGAACGTGAATTTCTTAAAGTAAATATATACGAAGAAAATATTATAAATATAGAATTTTGGCACAAAATAGATAGTATAAAGCTTAATTTAGATCTAAAAGAAGCTAACATCCCGTCATTAAATAAAAGAAGCTAACATCCCGTCATTAAATTTAAATAAACTACGAGAAAGATGTGCCAATATTACAGCAAAATATGAGATACTTATAGATGAAAATAATCCGTAGATTTTTTAGTAAAAATCAAGCGATGAAAATTGATGAAGCGTTTGGTTTAGCATTAATAAATGGAGAAGATTCAAATTTATATGACCAAAATAATATTAGTTAAAAACCGAGCTTAAAAAGTTTTATATAAGAAAAATCTTATATTACTTAAGCTGCGATAGAAAAGTAATCGCTGGCACTATCCATAAACCTGGTTTATCAAAACAAGAGGAGGGTGTCAGGAAGTTTGTGTAAGTTGTAAAAATAGTTAAGAATAAAAATAACATAAACAACTTACATGGAGCTAATATGAAGAACAATAACAAAGTATCAAATCCAGCTATAGAAAAATTAGTATCAGAAATACTATCACAAAGTGATCCATCTGAAATATTTGGTAAAGAAGGGATATTTCAGGGAATTAAAAAGCAGATAGTAAATAAGATTTTAGAGAAAGAAATGGAATCTCATATAGGTTATGAGAAACATTCTAAAAATGAGAAATACTCAGATAACAGACGTAATGGTAATTATGAAAAGACTCTAATAGATCCAGAAGGTCGTAAATTGACAGTAGAAGTGCCAAGGGATCGGGATGGAGAATTTGAACCTCAACTAATTCCAAAAGGAGTGCGTAAATTTGAAGGATTTGATGATAAAGTAATATCCTTATATGCTCGGGGAATGACCATTAGGGAAATACAAGGGCACTTAGAAGAACTATATGCCACCAAGGTATCATCTGAGTTAATATCAAAGGTAACTGATGGTATTTTAGAGGAAGTAACTGCTTGGCAGAATAGAGCACTTGATAATGTATATCCTATAATGTACTTAGATTGTATTCATGTTAAGGCAAGAGATAATCATGTAATAATAAATAAAGCGGTTTATCTAGCTATTGGAGTGAATATGGAGGGCAAGAAAGAGCTATTAGGAATTTGGATAGGCAAGAATGAAGGGTGTAAATTTTGGATGCAGGTAGTAACAGAACTGAAGAATCGAGGAGTTGCACAAATATATGTTGCATGTGTTGATGGTCTTAAGGGTTTTCCAGAGGCGATAAATAGCATTTTTCCAAAGACGATAGTGCAGTTGTGTATTGTTCATATGGTAAGAAATTCTGTAAAATACGTATCATACAAAGATCTAAAAGCGGTAACAGCTGATTTAAAAGCAGTTTATTCTGCAATAAATGAAGCAGAGGGATTAAGAGAATTACAAAACTTTGCCAAAAAATGGGATGAAAAATATCCAGTTATTTTTGACATATGGCAACGAAATTGGTCTGGCATAGCTCCATTTTTTAGCTTTCCGGAAGACATTAGGAAGGCGATTTACACTACTAATGCTATTGAATCCACTAACCGTCAAATTCGTAAAATTATTAAAAATAAAGGAGTATTTCCAGATGACAAATCGATTCAGAAAATAATCTTTTTGGCGTTGACAAATGCCTCTAAAAAATGGACAATGCCTATTAAGAATTGGGCGATGGCTTTAAATCAATTTGCTATACTTTGTGATACTAATTTACAAAATTGGGCAAATGGAGAAATCGTACTTACACAAAAAATCTGACAGACCCAACAAGAGCTATTAATAGCTTGTTTATTTTTAATTATCTAATTTGGCTAGATCTTTTCAACTGGGTTTTTGTTAAGGATTGTTGTGGTAAAATATTGTTGCCGTCTCTTGAGTTTATACTAATAATTTTTACTGGAATTGCTTTTGCAATAGCTAAAGCTTTTTGTAATACTTCGTTAGGTATAGTTTCTTGGTTTAGTTTTCTAGGTATATTGCTAAATCCTATATTGTCTTTTTGATGATTTTCTAAGGCTTTTTTTAGACTTTCTTCATGGCTAGAACCAACATTAGCAATTACATTATATCCTTTACTACGAACCTCATTAATGACATTCGTCATATATTGTTCTCGGTTTTCATTTTGAAGTTCAGAAGCCTTACCATACTATAGGTTTTTCCCCTCTAGGCTTATAACCTTAACACCATGTTCTTTAGCTGTTTTATATAAAATTGCATCTTGGAGTATTGGGGTATTTTCTAGCTCTTTAGGTAATGTTATAGGATTATTAGGATTCTTTTCATTATGTTCTAATATACTTGCTAATTTTATTACATCTTTCATGCTCAGATTATCACCATACTGCTTACGCTCAATCGCTATAACAGTGTTTTTATCAATTACACCTTTTTGAATTTCATCAATTAATGTTTGAGTATTATCGTTGTGATCCGTTAAATGATTTTTCTCACCTCTTATTTCTACTTTACTGGCTTCTGCTGATTTTTGAGCATCTATTGCTTTAAAATCTATATTAGCTGTAATTACTGCTTCTCTATCAAATTTGTTTAACAGTTCTTGGTTACTATTTTCAGCAGCTAAACGCTCGGTTAAATTGTATTTATTGCCATTATTAAGCTCTGCTTGTAATAAATTAGCAAGGTGTTTTTTCTCAGCTTGAGTAAGATTAGTAGCAGAATTATTAAATCCTGATTGAGTACTAGGGGAGGATAAAGGGGAAAACTCATCAATTTGTGCTGCACTAGGTGAAATTGGACCTTTTGTATGGGGTACTTCACTTTCATAACCTAAATCTTCTTCATCATTTTTAGAAGTAGTAATTTTATTAGCATTTTTATTTAAGCTTTGTAAATATTTGATTGGATTAAAATCCAGTATTTGTTGAGTACTAGCATCAGGACCTGGAATAACCATTTCCTCATTATCTTGTTGAGGTGAATTATATGGACTTAATTCAGGCGAAATTTTTAAATTTTGTGTTTGTGTCTTACTCTGATTATCTAATAATGGTGATCCAACGTCAATATCTGAACCTTGATCTAGTAAATCACTAGTTCTAGGTTTTTTATTTGTTGTGTCGTTGTTATTAACATCTATATCAATATTCTTTCTCTTATTTTCAGAAATTGTAAGTTTACCTTGTAAATCCTCAATTTCTTGGTCTTTAATCTGAAGTTGAGCATTTAGTTCTGCTAATTTTTTCTCGAGTTCTTCATACGCTGCTGTAGTTGGTGCTTTAGGAATAAGCGAGGAAGTAAGATTTTTATTTTTTTTAGTTAAGTTATTTCTTTTTGGATTATCTTCTGCTTCACTTGCAGAATTATATGCGTATTGCAAGGCAAATTTTGGTTTTTCATGAAAAGGTGCGGTTGGATCTTCTTTTTGTATTAATTCTATTTTTGCACCATTCACTTTTAACTTATTCTCAGCTATATGTCTTACTATACCATAAAGTGCTATATTTGCCTCTTCTGGCTTTAGTGATTTATAAATTTCATATGCATCCTTACCAAGAAAAGCTTCTAATTTGATTTCATCATCTTTTATGGTATTTACTATAGACCATTCAAATCCTTCCCCATGTCCTCCTCTAGTAGGATCAATATTAATGCTATGTTCTTTACCATCACTTCCCTTAATTTTAAATTCTAAATTTGATTTATTTATTGCTACATCACAACTCGTACAACAGAGCTTAGATAATCCTATATATATGTTTTCATTTAATTTGTTATTAGGTTCAAGGCTTCTTTTTCTTAAATAATCGACAATTCGCATTTCAGCGTGTCCCTTATTGTCTAATGGACCATCATATACTAATTTGTAAGGCGGTTCTTTTTCAAATGCTTTAGTAATTGCTGAATTAAATTTTCTTTTCTCAGGAGTATCAGGAGTTAAAGCATCTTCTAATTTCATTAAATCTTGTTTAGCTCTAAAAGCTGCTGCAATTGCTGGATTATCCTTTATATTATCTTTTATCTTTTTAAGATCTTCTTCGTTTGCATTATAAATGTATTTAAATGTATCTGTTTGATCACTATTATTTTCATAATAATGCTGTGCAGCTTTAAGAAATAATTTTTCTCTTTTTCCAGCTAAATTATGTGCCTCAGCAAAATCATCTTGTTTTTCTGGGGGTAAATTTGCATATTCAGCATAGGTTTTTAAATAGTTAAAGACTTTTCTTTCGTATGATCTAAAGTCTCATTAATTGCTTGGTTATTTGCCTTTTTACTACTATAATTTAGTTCATTAAAAGCTACTAAAATTTAGCTACTAAAATTTGTTCACCATCATAACATACTGCGGCACATTGGCTATTAAGTAAAATGAACCTACTTAAAGAATCAAAACGACGATTTTGCCAATTTTTATCATCAGCTTTATTTTCCTTTCTAGTTGTTGTATTAACATGATATTCAAAAGCTTTAGTAAATTTTTGTAATTTATCATTGCCATCTATCTTTTGCTGAACTTCTAATCGTTTGATTCCCTCTTCATAAATTGCCACACAAGATTTAAGTTTATCATGAGTATGTAATCCCTTGGTTACAGCAGTCAAAGCAGCTAATTTGTCTAAACTTTCTTCTAAAGCAACCTTATTACCTTTATGCTTATCAGTATAATGAGCTATAAGGTGATTTATAGTATTTTTATCTATTTTATTTGATGTAATATTTTTAATGGAATCTGAATCAGCTATGATTTCTTCAGAAGTTTTTTTATCTAAAAAATCCTCAGCAAATTTTATTGCTTCAATTTTTTTAGGGTCACTTTTTGTAGTTTTTCCTTTCGACATATAAGTAATATTTTTTAATTGCTTGAATTTTTAAGCGAGGAAATTTACTTAACTAGGAGTTTAAACTAGGTGAGTATTTATTAATAAAAATAAATTGAATAGATACTTAAAAATTAAATCAAAAATACAAATTTGTAAATATTAATCTAAATAAAAAGTAATATTATTTAATAAATCGTAACTTTTAAGTTACTGAATATTAAATATGCTAGGAAGTGTGGTATAAGAATTAATAATTTTAGTTTTATAGTAAGTATTGTTGCCTAAATAACAAAAAAATATCCTTATTCATTGCTTTACTGAATTTTATTTATATATAATTGAATTAACTATAAATCATAAACTACAAATATGAAAAATATTTTTTGTAAATTTACATTTACCATCTTGTTATATTTAATAAATTTTCAGGTGATTGCAGCAAGTTTTAATGAGAAAATACCATTATATTTTAAGCCTACTAATGAAGATTTTCTTGCCGGTCAGAATTCTTTAAATATTAGTTTATGCGATACTAGAATTAAAGATTGGTGTGCCAAGCCACAAAGAAATACAGGAGTTGAGGGACAAAAAATAAATGAGTTTTTAACGATTACCCCTGAAATTAAAGGGGAATGGCGATTTGACTCATGGTATAATATAAGCTTTATTCCTGAAAGCAACTTTTTTGCTAATCAAACTTATAAAGTTAATGTTAATACTAAAGATTTCTTCCCAAGTTTTATCGATTTTAAAAGCAATATCATAAACTTCACAACTTTGCCGTTACTTCCTACTATTAAAGAGATGAATTATCTACAAGATAATATCGATATTTCCAAAAGATTTGTTCAAGCTAGAATAGCATTTAATTATCCTATAGATTCTAAAACTCTAGAAGAAAGAATTGAACTTATAAAAACCTCAACGAAAGAAAAACTACCTTTTTCTATTACTTTCAATCAAAATAAAACTGAAGCTACTATTATTGCTAATATACAAGCTCTTACTGATAAGGAAGATATAGTATCTATTGAATTAAAAGATGGCGTTAAGCCATTATATGGTGGTGTAGATTTCGCTCATAAAAATGTTGATTTACAAAATAATAAACCATCAAATAACATAAAATATTCTTACAAAGAGCAGGTATTAATTCCTAGCTTATCATCATATTCAAAAGTGACTAATGTTATTGCTACAATTGTCAAAGATAAAAAATTAAAGCCTCAGCAAATAATTGTAATTACTACAAACACACCTATTTTAGGTGAAGAACTTAAAAAACATTTAGAGCTGTTTTTATTACCAAAAGATAAGCCAGCTTTCTTAGGAGTAACAAATAAAAAAGATTATAGATGGCAAATTCCAAAAGAAGTAACTGAATACATTCTTAAAGCTAGTGAGAAAGTAGATTTTGAGCTGCTGCCATCGGTGCCAGAAGTTAGTACCATGCATAGTTTCAAGGTCAATACTATTTCTGCAAGATCCCTACTTGTTAAGGTAAATAGTGGCATTAAAGCATCAGGAGGTTTAATGCTTGGTAGTGATTATGCTCAAATAGTGCAAATACCTGAAAATCTTAGAGAAGTTAAATTAATGTCTGACGGCTCTATTCTCTCATTATCAGGTGAAAAAATACTGCCTGTTTATTCTCTGGGGATAGATAAATTATATTTAGAGATCGATAAAATTAATCAGCAAGAAATAAATCACTTAATTAGTCAAACAAATAGATATAATAGTTTTGGGAATCCAACTTTTATAAATGAATATTCTTTCAATGAATATAATATTTCAGAGGTGTTTCAAGAAGAGGTAACAATTAACTCTGAAAATTTAAATCTACCTTATTATACTGATTTAGACTTTAGTAAATATTTTAATCTAGAAGCTAAAGGCAGTTATTCTAAAGGTTTATTTTTGACAAAAGTTTTTGCTAAAGATAATCAAGGTAATATAATTTCTCAAGATAAAAGGTTAATTCTAGTAACTGATCTTGGTCTAATAGTGAAAACCGATAAAGATGGAACACATAATATATTCGTTTCATATATTAGTAGCGGTAAACCAGCAAGCGGGGTTAAAGTTGATATTATAGGGCTTAACGGTGAGCTAATAGAAAGTCAAGAGACAGATAGCAATGGGCATGCCATTTTATCTAACGTTAAAGATTCTAGTAAAGAAAAAACACCTGTAGCTTACATATTAACTACAAGCGATGATTTCTCATTTATGCCCTATGGAAGAGTTGATCGCCAAGTTAATTATTCTCGGTTTGACGTATCAGGAGTAGTTAGTTCTGATCAAGGACTAAAGGCTTATCTGTTTTCTGATCGTGGAATTTATAGACCAGGAGAACAGGGACATATAGGTATTATCCTAAAACAAAATGATTGGCAGGGAAAATTTGACGGGCTACCTCTAGCGGTAGAGGTAACTAATCCTCGTGGGCAAATAATAGATAAAGGTAAGATAACATTAAATCCAGACGGATTTACCGAATATTTATTTAATACATATGAGGAATCTTTAAGTGGTACATATAATGTAAGTCTATATTTAGTAAGTGATAAGGGTGATAATAGTTATCTCAATAGCATAAGTTTAAGAGTTGAAGATTTTCAGCCTGATCGCATGAAAATAAACATAAACTTCAATAACTTAAAGGATGAATTATGGACAAATCCTAAGGACCTTAAAGCAAATGTTAATCTTATAAATCTTTATGGTACGCCGGCAGAGAATAGAAAAGTTAGCGGTTATATCGATATTAGACCAACACAATTCTTTGTACCTGCTTTTAAAGATTATAAATTTTACAGCAGTAAAGAAAATAAAGAATTTTTTAGTGAACGCTTAGGCGATATTACTACCGATTCTAAAGGGGATGCTAGTTTTGCACTGAATCTTGAGAAATATTATAATGCTACTTTTAATTTAACACTTTCAGTAGATGGATTTGAGCCTGATTCAGGAAGAAGTGTAAATGCAAATAAATCAATCATAATTTCATCGCTGGATTACATAATAGGCTTCAAAAGTGATAGTGATTTAAAATATATCAAAAGAGGCACTACTCCAAAAATAGAGTTCATTGCTATATCAAACAGAGCAAATAAAGTAGCAGTTCCTGACTTGAGTCTTAATTTAAAGAAAATTAATCATGTAAATAATTTAGTTGCTGATGGTGGGGGTAATTATTCCTATAAATCAGTTCCTATTGAGACGAATATATCTTCTGATAAAATCGATATTACAGCAGAAGACGGCTTTGTTTATAATATACCTACTAAAGAAGCGGGCGACTACGTTATTTATTTAACAGATAAAGAAGGAACTATATTTGCTCAAAGCGAGTTTTCGGTAATAGGTGAGGGCAATGTTACCGCTAACCTAACTGAAAAGGCTAATTTAACAGTTAAGCTTGATCATGATGCCTATGAAGCTGGTGATACGATTCTTTTAAATATTATCACTCCTTATACAGGATATGGGTTAATTACTATTGAAACTGATAAGATGCATAATTTTACTTGGTTTAAAACAGATAAAAATAACACTATTCAGGAAATCAAAATACCTAATGACTTTGAAGGCAAAGGATATGTAAACGTACAATTCGTTAGGGATCTAGACGCTAAAGAAATCTTTATGTCGCCGTTCAGTTATGCGGTAGTACCTTTTACCTCTGATGTACATAAACATAATCAAGAAATTGAACTAGCACTTCCTACAAAGATAAAATCAGGTGAAAAACTAACAATTAATTATAGCACCACAAATCCAGGTAAAATTGTAATATTTGCTATTGATGAGGGAATATTATCATTTGCGGGTTATCAAACACCTGATCCACTTAATTATTTTATAGGGAATAGAGCCCTTGAGGTAACTACATCACAAATTATGGATTTAATATTGCCAGAAAAATCATTTTTAATGAGAGCTATGGCAGCACCTCCAGGTGATTATGCTATGAGTATGAGCAGAAACCTTAACCCATTTAAAAGAAAAGATCAGCCCCCTGTAGTATTCTGGTCAGGAATTTTAGATGCAGATCCTGATAAAAGAGAAATTACATTTAATATTCCAAGCTACTTTAACGGCACTTTAAGAGTTATGGCAGTATCAGCAAGTCTTGAAGCTGCTGGAGCTTTCAAATCTGATGTTTTAGTACAATCAGATATTATTATTACTCCAAACTTACCTTTATTTGTAGCTCCAGATGATGAGTTTACAGTACCGGTAACAATATTTAATAATTTAAAAGATTCAGGAAACGCTCAAGTTTTTGTAAATATTGAGACAAGTAACGGGCTTAAAATCCTAGAATATCCTAATGAAATACAGATTGATGAAAATAAAGAAGCTACTATTAATGTTAAATTAAAAGCAACCGATAAGCTCGGCTCGGCTGACTTCAAGGTTATAGCTTCTATAAATCACCTTAAACCTGATATTATCTCTTTGGCTGTAGTACATAGCTCTGAAATTACCACAACAACTAGCGTACGTCCGCCTATGCCTAATGTTACAACAGTTGATACTGGCTTTGCTGCTGGTAATAACATTACTTTAAAAATCGCAAGAGATTTATATCTGGAATTTGCTAAATTACAAATTTCTGCTTCTAAATCACCGCTTGCTATTATTTCTGGTTTTAGAGATTTCTTAAATAATTATCCTTATGGCTGCACTGAACAATTAATAAGCCAAAATTTTGCTAATGTTTTACTATATGATCAGCAAAATCTAGTTACCATACTCCGAACAGATCGTAAGAAAATGGATGAGTCATTATCTAAAGCTTTCCAAACCTTATCAGAACGTCAAAATTATGATGGCGGGTTTAAATATTGGAATAATGTTAGCGATAGTTCTGATCCATTCATTTCTGTTTATGCTATGCATTTTCTAACCGAAGCAGCTAGTAAATATTTAGCCGTTCCAAGTGATACATTTAATCAAGGTATATATTATTTGGAAAATATGGCAAATAGGTCTATTAGTTCCTTAAATGAAGCTAGAGAAAAAGCCTATGCCGTTTATATTTTGACTAGAAATAATGTGATTACCACAAGCTATATCGCAAATATCTTAAAATATTTAGAAGAATATCAACAAGATAAATGGCATAATGATTTAACCGCCGTTTATTTAGCTGCTAGCTATAAAATGCTACAAATGAATGAAGAAGCAGATAAATTATTAGATAAGTTTACGTTAGATAAATCTACAATATTAAAAACAGATTATCTATATTATAGTCCGCTAATAAAATATAGTGAGTATTTATATCTGATCTCTTTACATTTCCCTGAAAGACTAAAAAGCTTTGATCAGAAAATTGTAGAAGATATAGCAAATTTTGCTAAAGATAATTACAACACTCTATCAGCAAGCTATGCAATTATGGCAAGTATTACCTATGCTGATAAAATAAATAACGCCGATGAAAATACTATTAAAGTAAATTATTCTAACCAAGAAGTTGTTTTAGAAAATAATAAAATAATGCAAGCTAATTTCATTATAAATGAAGCCAAAGAAATTGCTTTAACTTCAACAAATAATGGCTTTTTCTATCAGCTTTTAACATCAGGTTATGATAAAGTTTTAAAAGAAAATAAAGAAATTGTAAAAGGTATAGAGATAACTAAAAAATATCTGGATGAAAATAATAAGGAAATACATCAAGTAAAATTAGGGGATAATGTTATAGTAAAAATTACTATGCGTTCTAATAGTACTAATGCCTTAAATAATATGGTGATCCTTGATTTATTGCCAGCAGGATTTGAGCTTTTACCAAATAATAATATAAATATTTTAGAACTTGATAAACAGGCAATGATTTGGAGACCGATATATATAAATCGTCGTGACGATAGAATAATGATTTTTGGCACTATTCCTAACCATGAAATGATTTATCAATATAAAATTAAAGCTATCAATAAAGGAGTCTTTACACTTCCTGCTATTTATAGTGAATCTATGTATGACCCTAGAACTTACTATAGAGGAGTTATAGGTAGTATTATTGTAGAATAACTAAACAACCCTCAGCTATAAGCTGAGGGGTTATAAAGTGGAATCGATTAGAAATCGATCATCATTCACAGGTTCACCTTCCTGTTCATCAATATAGTGCTGTATCATTTCATCAGTTATATTACCTGAACTGACTGCCATATAGCCCCTAGCCCACAAATGATTGCCCCAAAATTGTTTTCGTAAATGAGTAAATTCTTGCAATAAAATTCTTGAGCTAATGCCTTTTAAATACTGTACTAACTTGCTAAGAGATATTTGCGGCTTATATGAGATAAACATATGTACGTGATCACATGATATTTTCCCTGAAATTATATGTACTTCATGTTCCATACAAATCTGCCTCAGTAAATCTCTAGTCCTTTCCGATACTTTGCCTATCAATATTCTCTTCCTATATTTTGGTATCCATATAAGATGCACTTTTAAATCATACTGACTATGACTATTCTTTCTATAACTTCTCATATTTCTTGATATAAATTCATTGCTAAAGCAATTTTATTATATCTTCCCTTCGCCTAAAGGCGAGGGATTTTTGATCCCCGAATGGGGACATTAAAATAGAGAATTAAAAATGTTGGTTACATTTGAAAATATAGAACAAATTTATAAATTACTAACTACTACCCAGTTAAACACTTTAACAATAAGTACAGAAAACCTTAAAATTTTATTAGCATACAACCAGTTATTAGATGATACAGAATATAATGAAGAAAACCGAAAGCAACTAAAGAAACTACTACAAGATAATTTTAATGAAATAAACTCTGAGGAGAAATAGCTGAAACAGTAAATGACCACAGAGCCAAATTCACAGGTAATATAGATGAACACTTGCACGAAGCAAGGCTGGATTGCATTAATTATTTACTTCCTAAAATATATGAATTGTCTGAAGCCCCTGAAATAAAAGCAGCATTAAAGGATAGATCTCTACCTTTAGATAGTATAGATGAAAAATTATATGAGGAAATACTACCGCACATTAATGAGTTACTTCCTAAAATATGTAATTCGCATGAAATATCTCAAATAAAAAAATTATTTAATAATGAGCCTTTACCTTTAAAGGGCATAGATCAAAGCTTACACGAGGAAATACTGCCATATACTAAGTTACTTTCTAAAATGTACAATATAGATGAGGTAGTATTAGCTAAACGACTAACAACTTATTTTTCAAATATAGAAGAAGTTAAAGGATATTTAGAAACAGTAAATTATACAAATTCTGACACTATATTATGGAGTTTTCAAAACGAGCAAAAACTAGATTCTTCTGATAATACTAAACCTATTATTGCTTTAAGTTATAATGCAGAAGTAGGAGGGAGTACAGCAGAGGAAGCTAAAGAACGTATAATGGAACAAGACGGAAATGTTATATATATATACTATAGAAAGATTGTTCCATTAAACACTAAAACTCAATCCATAGAAAAGATTTTAGAAGCTGGAAAAGCAAAAGAAATGCTCCAGAACGTTGATGGTCTGATAATTCCTGGTAATGAAGTAGCAGTTTATCCTGAATTATTTGACAAACTGATAAAGAACGTTCAATAGCAGAAAGTATATTGATAGATGTTGCTATACAAAAAGGTATACCAATAACAGGAATATGCGGTGGGCATCAACTTATAAATGTATATTTTGGAGGTAAATTAGCTAATGTTGATGAGCTAGATTATTCTAAAGTTAGGATAATGAAATAGAGTTAGAACGAAATAAAAAAATATTTAAAATATTTGTTGAGACTTGTAATAATTACCGAAATAAAAAAATAAATTTAGGAGAAATAAAGCAAGACATAGAAATAATTACTGAACCCCAAAATGATAACCATGAAAATGAAATATCAGTTGAAAACCTTAAGGATTTTAGAAATTCTATCAAGGAAATTTCTTCTAAAATTTCTACTACTAAATATTCTACTTTCGAAGAAATAGAAACAAATAATAAACGATTACAGCAAATTATCATCAGTAAAAAAATTAATCGTGATTTAAATGAAAAGGAAATAGCATTAATTAATTTAGGTGTAACTGCTAAACAATTTATAGAGCAAGATGATGATTTAATCTCAACATTATGTAATAATTTTTATGGGTTAAAAAGCTTAGTAAGATTAGGATTTACCTTAGAAAAAATATTTAATAAGGATATTGAAGAACAAAAGTTCCTGGTTCAAAATGGCTACAATGTAAAAACCTTAGTAGAATTAGGAATTTCTTTAGAAACATTACTTAGTAAGGATACTGAAGAGCAAAAGTTTTTGATTCAGTATACCTCAGGTGTTAAATATTCAATCGAAACAAAATTTCCTACATCTGAGCAAAAGTTAATTATAGAAGCTATATTAATCAAAAAATTAGTTTCGTTAAGTGAGTTTCATAACATGGGTCTCAATCAACAAAAATCCTTTGTTGAAAATATAGATTTCAAAAAATGCGATGCTCCTGTATTAGATCAAGAAATAACTGAGATGCCTGTAATAGGCGTAGCGGCACCGTCAAGTTAAGTAAATTAGTGTCACAAAGTACTATATTTTTAGATTTCAGACAGCAAGAAGTCTTTGAGTAGCTTCATCCCAAATGTATTTAGCGGACGCAAATGCAATTCTTTGCTCAGATGCTGTTTTAGTATATCTTCCAACATTTACAGCAAATATATTTCTGACTTTTCCCATCAGTGATAATGTACATTGTGCTGAATTAGGATGCTTAAATTTAATCAGTATCTTCTCTTTTCTCCTAGTTGGCTGATGGGCATTCTCAATCCGATTATTTAGTCTTTTATCGGTACGATGCTTAGTCCTAGGACACATATACCTAACTGGTTTAATGTAGCTTTTTAGCTTATCAGTCACAATAACCCTTGGACATGGATAATGACCCAATAATCTTGATAAAAAGCGAATAGCTGATTTCTTGTTACGACGCTTCTGCAGTAATACTTCTAATTCATGTCCCTCAGAGTCAACAGCTCTCCATAATATGAATACTTCACCTTTGATCTTGATATTCATCTCATCCAAATGCCATTTATCAGTTGGCTTTCGCTCTCTCTTACTAATAACATCTTGAAAATAAACTACAAACTTATAACACCAAAACCTTACAGTCTCATGACTTAATATAATACCTCGATAAGCCATCTGCTCTTGAACATCTCGGTAACTATTATTAAAGCGATGATATAACCATACTGTATGGCTAATAATGCTTGCTGGAAAACGATGTCTATTCGGGGCTTGAGTAATATGCATAGCGGTAAAATCTAGGATAAATTGTTACTGCTATTCTATAAATCATTCCCTGTAATTGCTCAATACTTAATTTATACCTCCCTTAACTTGACGGTGCCGTTAATAATAATACTTTAAATAAGTTGCATAAAATCGTTTTTTTAAGTATACTTTTCTTCTTTTAATGTCCCCCTTCGGGGATCAAAAATCCCTCGCCTTTAGGCGAAGGGAAGATATAATGAAATTGCTTTAGCAATGAATTTATATCAAGAAATATGAGAAGTTATAGAAAGAATAGTCATAGTCAGTATGATTTAAAAGTGCATCTTATATGGATACCAAAATATAGGAAGAGAATATTGATAGGCAAAGTATCGGAAAGGACTAGAGATTTACTGAGGCAGATTTGTATGGAACATGAAGTACATATTTACGAAAACAATTTTGGGGCAATCATTTGTGGGCTAGGGGCTATATGGCAGTCAGTTCAGGTAATATAACTGATGAAATGATACAGCACTATATTGATGAACAGGAAGGTGAACCTGTGAATGATGATCGATTTCTAATCGATTCCACTTTATAACCCCTCAGCTATAAGCTGAGGGTTGTTTAGTTTAAACTTTTTTTATGTCGCAAAAATTAGGATTTTGGGCAGTTTTTGCATTAGTTACCGGTAGCCAAATCGGTACTAGTGTTTTTATACTTCCTTTGAGTTTAGCACCTTACGGTATATATAGCATATGGGGATGGGTGCTTTCGCTATTCGGTGCTATGAGCATCGCACTCGTATTTTCATATCTATGTGCAAAATTTCCTAAAACAGGTGGTCCGCATGTTTATATTCGTGAAAGCTTTGGCGAAAAAGCCGCCTTTTTTGTTGGCTGGACTTATTGGGTTATATCATTTATTAGCACTAGTATAGTTGTAATCTCTGCTATAGGTTATCTCACTCCTTTTTTCAAATCACAAGCAATATTAGATTTAATATTACAAATAGTATTACTAACCGCCATTATGATCTTGAATTTAAAAGGTCCTGAAGTGGCAGGTAAAGCAGAATTTTATTTAACATTATTAAAATTCGTACCTCTATTGATAGTAGGATTATGTGCGTTATCACATTTTAACATAGATAATATAGCTATTGCTGAGGAAGTAGAGAATTTAAGCGTTCCAACCATTATGGGTAGGGTAGCACTGCTTACTTTCTGGGGATTTATTGGGGTAGAGTGTGCAACAACTACGGCAGGCTCGGTAAAAAATCCTTCTAAGACTATCCCAAGGGCTATAATGCTCGGAACTTTCTGTGTTGCCGTGCTATATCTTATTAATAGTATTGGGATAATGGGTTTAATTCCTGCCTCAGAGCTAATTGTTTCAAAAGCTCCTTATGCTGATGCAGCAGCGAAATTATTCGGCGGTAAATGGTCAAATATAATTGCCGTTATAGCATCTATTATTTGTATCGGCACACTTAATGCCTGGGTACTAACTAGCGGACAAATTGCTTTAGGGCTTGCTGAAGATGGTTTATTGCCAAAATTTTTTGCTAAGAAAAATAGTAATAATGCACCGGTGTGGGGGATTATTGTAAGTTGCATTGGTATTGTGCCGTTATTAGTATTTACAGCGAATGATAATTTTGCTGAGCAGATTACTCAAATAATAGATTTCTCGGTTATTGCTTTCTTATATGTTTATTTAATTTGCAGCTTAGCGTTTTTAAAAGTAATTCTTAGTTCAAAGAAAAATTTCTCTTATTATTATTTATTGATTGCTATAATATCAATCGTTTTTTGTGCATGGGTTATTTATGAAACACCTATTAAAACATTAATCATAGCTAGTGCTTTTACTATAGCCAGCATTCCTTTATATTATTTATGGTATAAAGGGCACCGTCAAGTTAAGTAAATTAGTGTCACAAAGTACTATATTTTTAGATTTCAGACAGCAAGAAGTCTTTGAGTAGCTTCATCCCAAATGGATTTAGCGGACGCAAATGCAATTCTTTGCTCAGATGCTGTTTTAGTATATCTTCCAACATTTACAGCAAATATATTTCTGACTTTTCCCATCAGTGATAATGTACATTGTGCTGAATTAGGATGCTTAAATTTAATCAGTATCTTCTCTTTTCTCCTAGTTGGCTGATGGGCATTCTCAATCCGATTATTTAGTCTTTTATCGGTACGATGCTTAGTCCTAGGACACATATACCTAACTGGTTTAATGTAGCTTTTTAGCTTATCAGTCACAATAACCCTTGGACATGGATAATTACCCAATAATCTTGATAAAAAGCGAATAGCTGATTTCTTGTTACGACGCTTCTGCAGTAATACTTCTAATTCATGTCCCTCAGAGTCAACAGCTCTCCATAATATGAATACTTCACCTTTGATCTTGATATTCATCTCATCCAAATGCCATTTATCAGTTGGCTTTCGCTCTCTCTTACTAATAACATCTTGAAAATAAACTACAAACTTATAACACCAAAACCTTACAGTCTCATGACTTAATATAATACCTCGATAAGCCATCTGCTCTTGAACATCTCGGTAACTATTATTAAAGCGATGATATAACCATACTGTATGGCTAATAATGCTTGCTGGAAAACGATGTCTATTCGGGGCTTGAGTAATATGCATAGCGGTAAAATCTAGGATAAATTGTTACTGCTATTCTATAAATCATTCCCTGTAATTGCTCAATACTTAATTTATACCTCCCTTAACTTGACGGTGCCATATGAATTATTAGAAAATGATTTTTAACAATTTACACAAAAATTATGATTGACTCGATTTCAATGATTGGAAAGGCGTTATTTGTCTTTCATATCCGCTATTTCTTTCTTTAATTTTATTACTAGGGTTTGTAATTTTTCAAATTCTTCCCTAGTAACATAATTACCTTTAAGTATTTTATCTTCAATCACATCGCAACTTTTATCTTTTATATTATTTATTGCTTTATGTAAGACGCTGCTAGCACCTGTCGCTACTTTTAATAAATCATTTGTTTTCATTTTAAAATACCTCAAGTGATAGAGCATGCAAGCCATTTTGGAATTCATCGGCAAGTAGGTTATTAATAGTGCGATGATTGGCAATTAGGCTTTTGCCTTGTAAAATTTCTGCCGAAATTTTTATTTTAATATGACTGTGATTTCCATCATAATGACTAGCATGTTTATGACTTTCGTCTATTATTTCACAAAAATGTGGTTTTAAGACACTTAAGCTTTTAGTTATCCTGTCTATTCTGCTCATATTTTTATTTTATTTATAGAAAAAATACCTTAGTATTTGTTAGAATATATAATTTTATTATCAAAATGGCAATGTCAGAATTAATCGTAGAATATAAAGTTTTACAAGCTGAAATGGATGAAGTAGGGAGGGGAGTATGTTTTGCCTGTAAATTATTGAATTATGATGAAATCGTATTCATAGAACCAAATAAGAATTTCATAATTCAGGATTTAGAAAAAATTATTGAAAATGTAAGCAAGGAGCTTGATATTCCTCTAAAATTTAGAAAAACAAAAAAAGACATAATATTATTTGTACTAGATATTACCGATTCTGATCTAATTAAAAGTTTTGCTAGAAAATTATATTTATCTTCTCAGCTATATATAAATGATGAGCGGCCAGAAATCTATATAAATTGTTGTATTGCGAGTAGTGAGTTCCCAAAAGTAAGTGCTAATGCAGAAGAGATTGAGAAAATACTAAATATGTTACTTTCACAGAATAATAATTATTATTATCGTGAATATAACTCTGATGATCATGATTTAGAGAATATAAAAAAGTCTAATTTACAACTCAATTTGCTTAGACAAGCTTTAGCTAAAAAAACTATGCGATTTGCTTATCAGCCTATAATTGATCGTAAGACTTTGAAAGTATATTATTATGAATGTCTGCTTCGGATACCAGATGAGAATGGTGCTTATATTTCTGTTGGTCCTATAATTCCTATTGCTGAAAATAAAGGATTAACTTTTGTAATTGATCAGATCGTTTTAGAAATGAGTATTCACGAGCTTGTAGCTAATCCTAATTTAATGCTATCTGTTAATATTTCAAATATTGGTACAACCGATGAAGCTTTATGGGAAATAGCAGAAAATTTATTAAGAACTTATGATGTTCGAGATCGTTTAATTATCGAAATTACCGAAACTTCTTTTAATGAAAACTATGATAAGATAAACGTATTTATCAATAAGTTACGTAAGTTTGGTTGTAAATTTGCTTTAGATGATTTCGGCTCAGGCTTTACTTCCTTTAAACAACTTCAAAGCTTGCCTATTGATATTATAAAAATTGATGGCAAATATGTCCGTAGTATTACAAGTGATGTACAAAGTAGATATTTTGTCGAAAGACTAATAAAGATCTCAGAAGATTTAAATATTGAAACAGTAGCTGAATTTGTCGAAAATGGCGAAATAGCTAAGTTTTTAATAGATTTAAAAGTAGGCGGCTTGCAAGGCAATTACTACTCCGAAGCAAAATTTGATAGGGCGGAGTAGTGTCATTACGAGGAGAAACGCAGTTTCGACGCGGCAATCTAGTATTAACATTCTGAAATTGCTTCGGCGATGCTATGCATCTTCTCGCAATGACGTTTTATAGTACTTGACAAAACCCCTAAAACCATATATGCACAACTCAATTTTAAAAATTAACTTAAATGCTGTTACTTGAATTAAAAAAAACTAATCAAACTTTAGAAACTATACATTTTATTGGTATTGGCGGCGTTGGAATGAGCGGTATCGCTGAAATATTACATAATCTTGGTTATAAGGTGCAAGGTTCTGATTTATCAGAAAATTATAATACCAAACGTTTAGAGGCATATGGTATTAAAATATTTATTGGTCATGCACCACAAAATATTACAAATGTCTCGTATGTTGTTGTTTCTTCAGCAATTAATCGAAATAATCCAGAAGTAAAAGAAGCTTTGGAGCGTAAAATCCCAATTATCAGACGTGCAGAAATGCTTGCTGAACTTATGAGGTTAAAATGCTCGGTAGCGGTATCTGGTTCACATGGTAAGACTACTACCACTTCTTTAGTTGCTTGCTTATTTGAGGCAGCTGGTTTACATCCTACAGTCATTAATGGTGGTATTATTAATAATAGGTCAACAAATGCCTATCTTGGTTCAAGTAATTATTTAATTGCTGAAGCAGATGAGTCAGATGCAACTTTTATCAGTATTCCGTCGACCATTGCAATAATAACTAATATTGATCCAGAACATTTAGATTATTACAAAGATTTTGATACGCTAATTAATGCCTTTAGGAGTTTTATCACAAATTTACCTTTTTATGGTTTTGCTGTTTGTTGTATTGATCATAAAATAGTACGTGAGTTAGTAAATAATATTACCGAGCGGAAAGTTATCACTTATGGTATTGATTCTGATGATGCTCATATTACCGCATTTAATATTAGTACAGATATTACTTCATCTACCTTTGATGTAAAAATTAGTTTGCCAAATGTAAGTGGTGTTACAATTATAGAAAAAATTACTATCCCCACTCCAGGAAGGCATAATATTTTAAATAGCCTTGCTGCAATCAGTGTAGGGGTGGAGTTAGATTTCGGTATTAAGGCTATTAAAAACGGCTTTAATAGCTTTAAAGGAGTAAAAAGAAGATTTACTAAAGTAGCTGAATATAATCAAGCTTCGGTTATTGACGACTATGCTCATCACCCTGAAGAAATTAAGGCAACATTATCTACTGCTAAAAACATAGCAAACAAACAGCATGGTAAGGTTATTGCTATTTTCCAGCCACATAGATATTCGAGAATGCAGCATTTATTTGATGATTTTATGCATTGCTTTGATGATGCGGATTTACTTTATATTACAGATGTATATGCGGCAGGTGAAAGCCCCATAGAGGGTATTAGTGGGCAAAGTTTAATTGATAGCATTATTAAGCTCAAATATCATAATCAAGCGAATTTCTTAGCAAAATTAGAGGACACTGTAGAAGTTATAATGAATAAAGCATCCCCTGGTGATATGATTATTATGATGGGAGCAGGTAATATTTCAAACTTTGCTAATGAATTACCACAAAAATTTGGTAATTTGTCATGAATCTCCCTATAGTAAAAGGTGAATATAGGAAAGATTATAACTTAAAACATTTAACATGGTTTAAAGTAGGCGGTAATGCTGAAATATTTTTTAAGCCTATAGATAACGAAGATTTAGCAAGCTTCTTAGTACAAAATAAACAAAAATTACCCATAACTACTTTTGGTGCTGGTTCGAATATTATTATACGAGACGGAGGTATAGAGGGCGTCACCATAAAGCTTGGTCAAAATTTTAGCAATATCGATTTTACGGATGATGGTCATTTAATAGTCGGCAGCAGTTGCCTTAATTTTAGTTTAGCTAAATTTTGTCAGGTAAATGCTATTAGCGGCTTTGAGTTTTTAGTAGGAATTCCTGGCACTATTGGCGGTGGTGTTGCGATGAATGCCGGAGCTTATGGTTGTGAGTTTAAAGATATTTTAGTTAGGATTGAAGCAATCGACTTTGCAGGAAACTTTCTAACATTTACAAATAAAGAAATAGGCTTTAAATATCGTGGTAATAATTTGCCAAAAGATTTAATTATTCTCAAAGCCGTTTTTAAAGTTACTAAAGGTAATAGTGAAGATATATTAGTGCGGATGAATGAAATAAATGCTGCAAGGTCACAGACTCAGCCTATCAAGGAGCGTACTGGCGGCAGTACTTTTGCAAATCCGGAAGGATTTAAATCGTGGCAACTTATTGACAAAGCAGGACTTAGAGGTTATAGAATAGGCGATGCTTCTATCTCAGAACTTCATTGTAACTTTATGATAAACAATGGAAATGCTACCGCTAAAGAATTAGAGGATCTAGGTAACTTCGTCCAACAGAAAGTATTTGAAGATAGTGGGATTAAGTTAAATTGGGAGATAAAACGGGTAGGAAGGTATGTTTTATGTTATTCCCGCGAAGGCGGGAATAACATAAAGAGGTGCAGAGAATGATATAATCAACATATGACTTCTTAACAAAAAATAAAATATGCATAAATACCAAACACATTGGGTTGAAAGCTCAGAAATCAAAATATTAAGCGATAGAGGCAAGAAGCATATAGCGTTAGTAGCGGGCGGTATGTCTGCTGAACGTGAAGTGTCGCTAATATCAGCTAAAGGGGTAGGCAAAGCTTTAATAGAAGCAGGATATAAAGTTACTTTTATAGATATGGGAGCCGATATTGCCGTTAAGTTGCATGAAATAAAACCTGATATTGTTTTTAATTGTCTGCATGGCACATATGGTGAAGATGGTTGCCTGCCTGGACTTCTTAATATTATGCGAATTCCTTATACTCATAGCGGGGTTTTAGCATCAAGCCTTGCTTTTGATAAGGTACATTCCAGAAGTTGGTTTTTAACTAATAACATTAATATGGCAGAAAGTATTGTCATAAATAAAAACGATAATGTTAAAGCTGATCCTATAAAACGCCCATACGTGATTAAGCCACTTACACAAGGCTCAAGTATTGGTGTTGAGGTAATATTTGAGGAAGATGATTTTAGCTTTGCTAATTATGATTTTCCTTATGGTGATGAGGTAATAATAGAGAAATATATAAAAGGGCGTGAATTACAAGTAGCAATATTAAACGGCAAAGCCTTGGGAGCTTTAGAAATTAAGCTATTAAAAAACCGTTTCTATGATTATGAAACTAAATATACTGAAGGATTTGCTGAACATTTATGTCCTGCTCCTTTGCCTACCTATATATATGATAAATTGCTTAAAGAGTCGGAAAAGATTTATAACACGATGAATTGTAAAGGGGCGGCTAGAGCTGAATTTATTTTAGAAGACGGCACAAATAAATTATACGCTTTAGAAATAAATACCCATCCTGGAATGACTCCTTTATCGATAGTACCAGAAATTGCAGCTCATGTAGGTATAAATTTTGTTAATTTAATTGAAGAAATTTTAAAGACGGCAAGCTTTGAATCATGAGAAAAAAAACAAGCTCAAATAAAAAAAATACAGCTAAAAAAAACAATAACATTTCATTGCGTCGAAAGTTAGGACTAATCTATAAGAAAACAATATTAATACTTAAAATCTTTTTAATTATCTTTATATGTTTGTTTGCTTTCACAAAATATTTTGCTTCGTTAAAAAGCTATTTAACAACAAATATATATCAAACAACTACAGAACTTGGCTTTAAACTTGAGAATGTAATAATTGAGGGACAACAAAATGTTGATGAACCTACAATATTAAAAGTTTTAAATGCTAAAAAAGGTAGTTCTATTTTTGCTCTTAATTTAGATGAAATTAGGAATAATTTAAAGAATAATAGATGGATTAAGGAAGTATATGTTTCAAGAAGATTACCAAACACGATATATATAAAACTGTTTGAAAGAGAACCTATTGCCATTTGGCAGATCAATAACCAACTCTTCTTAATTGATGAAGAGGGTTATGAAATCAGTAAGAATATAGAGCCTTTTCCTCATTTATTACATGTTGTAGGGGAGGGGGCAAATATATATGCTAGTAAGCTAGTAAATGAGCTACAAAAATATCCAGCATTAATAAATAAAACCTCATCTGCTATTAGATGTGGCGATAGAAGATGGGATTTGAATCTTAAAGGCGGAATAAATATTAAATTACCGGCAAAGAATTTTGAAGAAGCCTTAAAATATATAGATGCACTCAATAAAGCAAATAAACTATTTAATCAAAACTACAAACAGTTAGATTTGAGAGATAAGAATAAATATTATATAGAGAAGTATTAACTTTTTGTCATTCCCGCGGAGGCGGGAATCCAGCATAAAGCGAGATAACCTAAGCTTTTAATTTTAAAAACTTGCTGCTTTCATGTTTATTTTTCTGGATTCCAGCTTTTGCGGGAATGACATATAATTCGAACGTTACAACAAACATAAAAAATGAAAGAGAAAATATCGAATTTTGTAGCACTTGACTTTGGTAGTAGTAAAATTGCTGCCATTGCTGCCTATATTAATAAAAAAGGTGAGATTAAGGTAGCAAGTCAAAATTTACATCACTCTAAAGGTATAAAATCAGGGGTTATAACAGATTTAAAGAATGCTGAAAGTAGTATTGTTTCAGCAATTTATGCGTTAGAAAAAGATTGTAATAAAAATATCAAGAAAGTTATATTATCGCTATCAGGAGCTGCTACTAAATCTTATTATATAAATTATACTATTAAAATTAGTACAGCAACTATAACCGAGCAAGATATAAAAAAGCTTTTACAAAAAGCATTACAGGAGTTTAAATTTAAGGATCAAGAAATTATTCATTACTTTCCTCTTGAGTTTATTCTTGATAATAATAGGGTTGAAAACCCTGTAGGTATGTATGGAAAAGAACTTGGTTGTGAATTACATATTATTGCAGCTGAGTCAAATATGCTATCAAATATCGTGCAGTGTTTTGCCAAATGCCATATTGAAGTTACCAATATTACTCTAGCGATTTATGCTTCTGCGATTAGTTGTCTTACAAATGATGAAAAAAACCTCGGCTCATTGATTATAGATATAGGTGATAAAACTACTTCTTTTGGTATTTTCTTTGCTGGTAAATTAATATATACAGGACACGTAAATATAGGTAGTTTTCATATTAGCTCTGATATTGCAAAAGTTTTCGGTACTGATCTTGCTACGGCTGAAAAATTAAAGATTTTATATGGTAATGCAATTTTATCCTCTTTTGATAAAGACAGTATTATTAATATGGAGGATTTTAATGTTGATGCTCACCATAGTCCTGCAGGAGCAGTAACGATCTATAAACTTGCTGAAGTAATAAAAGCAAGAGCGGAAGAAATATTGTTAATGGTAAAGTCTGAATATGATAAGGCAATAAAAGGACAAATATCAGTGTACCGCACTGTTATTACTGGAGGCGGATCGCAGCTTAGAGGTTTAAAGGAGCTTTCAAGTAAGGTTTTTGAGAAGCAAACTAGAATAGGTAAGCCAGAGCTTATTGATGGCTTTACTGAAGACTATAATCCTGCTGCTTATTCGGCAGTTATAGGTATGCTAAAAATTCACGCTCTAAAACAGCAAAAAGAATTTGCCCATATGAAACTTGATGAAAATAGCAGCTGGATTAACAAGGTTTTCGATTGGCTAAGAGAGAATATTTAACTAAACAACCCTCAGCTATAAGCTGAGGGGTTATAAAGTGGAATCGATTAGAAATTGATCATCATTCACAGGTTCACCTTCCTGTTCATCAATATAGTGCTGTATCATTTCATCAGTTATATTACCTGAACTGACTGCCATATAGCCCCTAGCCCACAAATGATTGCCCCAAAATTGTTTTCGTAAATGAGTAAATTCTTGCAATAAAATTCTTGAGCTAATGCCTTTTAAATACTGTACTAACTTGCTAAGAGATATTTGCGGCTTATATGAGATAAACATATGTACGTGATCACATGATATTTTCCCTGAAATTATATGTACTTCATGTTCCATACAAATCTGCCTCAGTAAATCTCTAGTCCTTTCCGATACTTTGCCTATCAATATTCTCTTCCTATATTTTGGTATCCATATAAGATGCACTTTTAAATCATACTGACTATGACTATTCTTTCTATAACTTCTCATATTTCTTGATATAAATTCATTGCTAAAGCAATTTCATTATATCTTGCCTTCGCCTAAAGGCGAGGGATTTTTGATCCCCGAAGGGGGACATTAAAACTATAAGTTTATTTTATATCAACTTTTGATCTATTAATTTGCTTAAATTATTCAATATCGTATTAATTTCACTAGTTTCTTCATAAGTCAGTGAGAGGTCTTGAGTGCTATATTTCATTGCACTAATCATTTCTAAGTCAAACCACAGCGTTCTAACTTCTTCTTCCCAAACTTCATCTAAATCTACTAGTAAATCAATTAAAGATTCTATATCGCTAATTAAGTTATTTAAATTTTTATTTTGGTTATAATTTTGTATAACTTTTTTTAACAACAATAATTGTCTTATTTGATATTCATTCGGCATTTATTACATTATATGAATCAAAATTTTTAATAATCTAATCGATGTTGTAAAGCTATTTTAGTATTAGTTGAGGTTATAATATATTACTTTGCATAAGTCCAAAATTTTCACCGATTCGTTTAACAAAATCTTTTTTCTGCTCTTTATTCATTAAATTTAACTCAGCCGCAATATTTTCCATAATTTACACTGCATAATTCTGATCTATCATATCATCACTACAAAATTCTAAAGATATAAAGAAAGAGTATTTAATTTTTAGGTCTGTGTTTAGAGCAGATTAATATATTACCTTTAACCTTGGTAATAAATACTTTATCTCCTGATTTAGCTTTCTCGTTCGGTACAAGGTAAGCATTCATAATGACCCCAGACCATTTTACTTGTCCAAGGTTTTCTTCTGAAATTAACTCGCTATAAACTTCAGCTTCTTTACCTATCATATCGGAATAGTTTTCATTAGAAGTAGTTTTGCTATATACATATTTTTTGAGAGGATAATATAATATACAAAACCATATGAGAGATAATAAACCAAAAAGCGTTATTTGATTTGTTAAGTTAATTAGAGGATAATGATAAATTATAAGAGCATTTGACAATGCCCCAAATCCAAAAAATAAGAACCCAATATTTGGAATTGCAAAAAATTCTGCAATTATACAAATTACTCCAATTATTAACCAAATTTCAGTTAAGTACTCATTTATCATGAACATAAGTTTTTAAAAATAATATAACATCAGCGATATCTTGTGGTTTTGATATACCGGCAAAAGACATTTTAGTACCAGGAGCATAGCTACTTGGTTTATGTAAGAAAGCAAATAAACTATCATCATCCCAACTACCTCCAAGAGCTGATAGAGCAGGGGAATATTTATAGTCCGTTATGCTTGCTTTAGGACGACCTGCTACATCCCATAAATGAGGTCCTATCTTATTTGGTCCATCTTTATCAAGAGAGTGGCACATTAAACATTTTTTAGCTATTTCACGACCATTATCAGCATTTGCTGTTTTCATCAATTCCGGTATGTTGATTGGGGCTTGTGCTTGCGTAGTAGGTGCTTCTGAAACTTCTTGCACTGCAATACTATAACCTCGATGTTTTGGTTCTAAAACTGGTTTATATAATATATTTGCAATAAACCCAACCATCATGGCAATTAAACTTGCAAACAATATAGCTGCAACAATTTTATTTATTTCTTTTACGTTCATATAAAATGTTATAATATGATAATGAAATCTTTTAATTTTTTATAATTTAAACTATAGAGTCGATTAATTCAATGAATAAAGAAAAAAATATTAAAAAAAAATTTTCTTTTGATGATTTGGAAATAGAAAAACTAAAAAGTAATTTTGATAAAACTTATCAACAAGAATCTGAAAAGAAAATTTTAGAAAAGCCTTTGGAAAAAAAATCTAAAATAGCTCAGTTTTTTGGAAATGTATGGGGTAAATTTAACAATAGCAAAGTCGGTAAAATATTACTTAGTAATTCCTTAAATTATGCTATTTCGTTAACAGGTGCAGTAATTGCGGTTTCAGGGCTTTTTACACCTGTGTCGCCTATAGTTATAACAGTAGCTGCTGTTACTGCGGTAGGGGTAGGAATTCAGGCTATAAATGAAACTATTAAAATACGAAATTTACGTAAACTTCATAAAGAAAATAATTTATTAGTACAAAATAGAAATGCTAAAGCCCAGCAAGATTATATATTATCGTTAGAACCTAGGTTAAAAGATAGTCTAAAAAGTGAATTATTTACACCACCTAAAAAAGAAAAAGATTTTAATAGTGATAAATATAAAATAAGTAGCAAAAATCTTAAAAGTATTGGTATAGTATTTTCAAATAATATAGCTGGTATAATTTCTGCTATATCTACTGCTATTATTAAAGGAGCAAGCGGTAATGTACTTGGAATTTTAAAAGCAACAGGTTATGGCATAATGACTTCTGTTTCGTTAATTACTGGTGGACTTAGTGAAAAAGAAAAAAAAGGAATAAACACAATATTTAAGTTAAACATAAATGAAGAATGTAAAAAGCACGACACGCCAGATTATAAAAATTTAGATCAACTAGAAAAATACACTAAAGAACAAATTCTGCAAACAGCGGTGTTAAAGAAGTTAATCACCGATAAGAATTATTGGAAGATGAAAGATAATGATAAGAGAGAGAAATTTCAGGAGATAAGAAATAATTTTATTTATGAAATAAGAAATAATGGGTTCAATGATTTTTGTAGTAAAAATAAGATATCATTAAATATTGAAAAAGAAAGTTATGCCAAAGATATTGGAAGAGTAATGAATCCATTCTATGAGAAGCCTAATAAAGCTCAAGAATATAGTAACTTAGCAAATGTTATGAATAAAAGAAGAAGATCTGCTATATCTCGCTAGCAGTAACAAATTTATGTGAGGTATTATCACTAAATATTCGTTGTAATAACTCGTTATTAAGAGCATGACTAGTTTTATAGCCATTAATCGAGCTTATAATGTTATTACCAGAAGTATATAAATCGCCACATAGGTCTAATAATTTATGACGCACAAATTCATCTTGATAACGTAATCCATCAGGATTTAAGACTTTATCTTGATCATCTATAGCTATTGTATTCTCGAATGAAACACCTAGAGCAAGTCCCTTACTCTGTAAATAATCACCATCTTTTGTAAAGCCAAAAGTACGAGCATCAGCAATATTATTATTAAAAGATTCTTGCTTTGAAAAGACTAAATTTTGTCTTCCTATAGCTTTACTATTAAAATCAATAGTCAAATCTATTTTCATATGATCAGAAGGTGTACAAGTTAACTCGCAATCTTTATGAGTAGCTGTTACTTCTTTCAGAATTTTTAAATATTTTTTAGGAGCATTTTGTAGCTTTTTCCCAGCACATTCAATCATAAAGACGAAAGGCTTACTACTGCCATCCATTATAGGAACTTCAGGACCATCTATTTTGATAACAGCATTGTCAATTCCACATCCCCATAATGCAGCCATTATATGTTCAATTGTTGAGACTTGTATTTTGTTGCTATTGCTTATAGTAGTAGAAAGTAAAGTGTCAGAAACGTTAAAATATTTTGCTTCAATATAATTATTTTCTGAAGATATATCCGTTCTTATGAAAATAATACCGGTATTTTCTTTAGCAGGCTCAATAGTTAACTGAGTACGTTTCCCAGAATGAACACCTATTCCGTAACAGCTTACGGGCTTTGATAATGTAACTTGCTGCATTTATAAATACTAATAATATATACTTAAAATATTAATATTCAATGCTGAATGGTGCAAGTTATATTATATTACAAATTATTACATATTCAAATTATATATCTTAAGGGTACGGCAAGGAATTTGTCAGAAAAGCTGATTATTTCGTCGCCGTTATAAAGTATAATGCCATGCATAATTCGCGAGGTTAGTGCTTCGGATAAATCTTTCAGTCCTGCAAAATGTTGACTTTGAATAGTTTCTGTACTTTTACACTCTAAACCATAAAATATATCACCTTTATGTAGAAGAAAATCAACTTCTTTTCCTAAATGTGTACGATAAAACGTTTGTTCTATTCCAGTAGTTAAAGTTAATAACTTCCTTAATTCTGCCCATAACCATGTTTCAAATATTGCTCCGTAATAAGGACTTTTTGCTAATAGATCAGGAGTTGTTATGCCATGTAAATATGATGCATAACCTGAATCATTCATATAAATCTTGGAAGTTTTAATGTCCCCCTTCGGGGATCAAAAATCCCTCGCCTTTAGGCTAAGGGAAGATATAATGAAATTGATTTAGCAATGAATTTATATCAAGAAATATGAGAAGTTATAGAAAGAATAGTCATAGTCAGTATGATTTAAAAGTGCATCTTATATGGATACCAAAATATAGGAAGAGAATATTGATAGGCAAAGTATCGGAAAGGACTAGAGATTTACTGAGGCAGATTTGTATGGAACATGAAGTACATATAATTTCAGGGAAAATATCATGTGATCACGTACATATGTTTATCTCATATAAGCCGCAAATATCTCTTAGCAAGTTAGTACAGTATTTAAAAGGCATTAGCTCAAGAATTTTATTGCAAGAATTTACTCATTTACGAAAACAATTTTGGGGCAATCATTTGTGGGCTAGGGGCTATATGGCAGTCAGTTCAGGTAATATAACTGATGAAATGATACAGCACTATATTGATGAACAGGAAGGTGAACCTGTGAATGATGATCGATTTCTAATCGATTCCACTTTATAACCCCTCAGCTTATAGCTGAGGGTTGTTTAGTTAATCTTTTACGGGTATTACTAAACCAAGGTGTTAACTGATTTACCTGAAAAGTTGTTTCTAAAATCTCTAAATATCTTGATATTGTTCTCTGATCTAATCCTATTTCGTTACCTAAATTCTTTTGATTTAATAAATTACTGCTTTGTAAACCAATCAGACGAAAAAGCTTAGCAAAAGAAACGACATCCAAAAATTTATTTATATTTCGTACATCTCGTTCAATATAAGCTGATTGATAAGAAGAGAACCAACGTTCACGAAATCTTTCTTGCTTTTTTAGTGCGATTTCTGGAAATCCACCATAAAAAATATATTCATTGAGAAATTGAGTATTTATTTCTGGTTTATGTTTTAGCTCTTCAGTCCATTTATCCTTTAATTCATGGATAGTGCTGCCAGAAAAAATATCTGATATAAAAGAAGAGGGATTATTTTGATTTAAAATTTCTCCTAAACTTAACCCCTCAAGATGTATTACATCAATGCGTCCCGCTAGACTTTCAGATATTCTGGGGTAAGAAAAAATATTAGCTGATCCGGTTAAAAGAAAACGCCCTGGTTTCTTATCTTCATCTATTGATTTTTTTATAGCTTTTAAAAGATCGGGAGCTCTTTGAATTTCATCAATAGCAAGAGGATAGCTTGCGTTTTTTATAAATCCGTGAGGGTCTGCAGTGATATAGGATTTAAAAATTCCCTCATCACACAACTGCTTTACTGGTTGCTGCTTCTAATTGCGAAATATCATCTAAAATGTAGACTTACCAACTTGCATAGCTCCAATGATAAGAACGGCAGAAAAATCTTTTAAAGATTGTTTTACAAATGATGTTATATGTCTATTTATCATGTTGTAAATTATAACATACCAATGCTATTATTTACAATGATTATTTTTTATAACCCTTAACCAAGCATCCCAGTCACGTTTGCCTAGATCTTCTTCAAACGATAATAAATCTTTTACAGTTTGTTTACATATTTCTTCGGATGGTATTATAAGATCTTGTTTATTAGCTGAATTTAGTAAACATTGTTTTTACAAGCTTGTTCCAAATGATAAGCATAAAACATAGCTTCATGTATTGTTTTCCCGCAAGTAATAGCACCATGGTTACGAAGTAACATCACATAATTTTGTTTGAGGTCATCAACTAGCCTATCACTTTGTTTATCGGCGTCTAATATCAAAGAATTATATTCATGATAAGAAATTCTGTTGTAAAAATGTAACGCCCATTGGCTGATCGGCAGTAATCCGCATTTTAAAGCAGAGACTGCAATACTTGCTGGAGTGTGATAATGAAAAATAGCTGAAATATCAGGACGTGTTCGATAAATACTTCCGTGAATAAAGTAGCCAGTCTTATTATATTGATATTCCTCTCCCTCTAAAATTCTGCCATCTAAACTAACTTTTAGGATATTATGTTCTGTTACTTCTTCAAACCTAAGTCCGAAAGGGTAAATATAATAAAAATCAGCATCTTTAGGTCTTGCGGATAGATGGGTATAGGTATGGTCATCCATCGACAAATATGCCATTATTTTATAAGCAGCTGCTAGGTTGTACTTTATGTTATTCATGAGTTAGTATTTTTTATTATTTTCTGGATGCCTTAGGTACAAGCAACTAGATGACACAGAGGCTATTTATAAAAAAGGTATATATATATTTTCTCTTTCCATATCTATAACCGCTCCTTTAGGAGTTTTTAAACATTCTTGTAAATGTTTTTTATTTAAATATGGTGCTAAATTATAATTCAATATATGGCATTGTAGATTATCTTTTTTATTACTAAAATTAAATGCGATTTCATTTCCTTGCTCTAACGATTTTTTAATATTTATTGCTTGCTCTATAAAACTCTTTTGTTCTAAACTTAAATGTTTGATTCTTAGAATATTTTTTATTACTGAGAATGAAAAAACAGCAAATAATAACATAAGAACAAATAATTCTTTTCTACTCTGTTTTTCATTTAAGAAAATACTACTTTTTATATATGCAGCAGCAATCATATCTATAGCTAGAACGTAACAACCAAGATATCGAAGTAATGAGGCTGCTCTAATTGCTTCTTCATAGCTAAAAGTAAAGAAATATAGATATAGCCGCCATAAAGCAAAAATTATACCACAAATAAATGTGGATATTAGAAAAAATTTATATGCCCTTAATAGTTCCAGTTTATATTTACGAATTTCATACCAAGCAATAAAACAAATAATATATACAACTAAACTTCCTTCTTTTACTAAAAATTTTAAAAGAAACTTACCATAATTTAGTAATAATAATTTATGCTGTTCATTAAAATTTTCTACAATATATATTAAATTACTAAAACTATGCTCTTTTCTATCTAAGAAATCGTGAGTATTCCTAAAATAACCCATTAAGATAAAATTGCATAATATTGGTAGAATTAATAAAATTACATAGGTAGTATAATCATGTGATGTTTTAGGTTTTTTATCAAAAAATGTATAATGTAATATAAGAATTATCGAAGCAAAACTTGCTAACCACGCTCCAATTTCTCTAAACAAAGGAAGCAATATAGCAATAGGTATAATCAGCTTTAAAGCTTTTTTCTTATCTTCTTCAAGGATATAAATAGCAAAGATAGTTCCGAACATTAGCCCTATAGTACTATCATTATATATAGAGCGAAGCCCTGTTGTATATAATACTACTGCACAAAGTATAGCAGAAAATAGTAAACCGGTTTGCCAAATTTTCTTATTGGAGGCTAAAGGAGCTAAGAACATTAAATGTAGTAAGAAATGAGCAAATAGCACATTTCCGTCCGAGTAACCTGAAAGCATTAACATAAAATAATGATAAACAGCGGCACCTCTTGGATAATGTGCATGCGTAGAAATAATAGAGGTAAGTGAAGTTTGGTTTTCAAAAACTCCTGAATATAATAGTTCTTTAGTAAATATTCCCCAATGAGAAAAATCATCATAAGCGTGCAGTGATGCTTCTCTGGTATAGAGAAAAAAAACAAAGATTACTAAAGTAAAAAAGAGAGATTCATAAGAAAATTTATGCCGATTTATAAAAGCTAATAATATACCGATGAAGTAAAGTAAATAGGTAGCGACCATTAACAGATTTAGTATAGTACAGCAATATAGAATCGTGATTAATATGCTAATTGTTATAGGTATCGCATGGTTTAATTTTACTTTGAAATATTTTGAGAAAAAGCATGAAAAGCCAAGAAAACTTAATATTGGTATAATAATCATTTTATTTCTAGCATTAATTGTAATTTAGATGTCATATAATAAAGATCAAAAGTTTAAATGTAAACTTTTCTATTGTTTTTAGCATGCAATTGACTATATTTAATAGACATTAGTAATTTATTTTAATAAAGAATAATTATTTATATGGCAACAGCAGATACATCGAAGCGTAGCGATAAGTTACGGAAAAGTTTAGAAAAAACTTTATCTTCCTCTAAGGCTAACAAGTTAGTTAATAGTGCAATTAAAGATTTATCCTCTTCAAATGGGTTAAGTTTTAAAACAATCTTACTTGGAGCAAAATTTGCTTTAACTAACCCTGTAAATACTTATAACCTTGTTAAACTTGCAAGATCTTCTGATACGTATCTTGATCCAGAATTTCAAAAATCACTTCTCGAGGAAAAACCAATATGGGAGTTTTTAAAAAAGAATGCCAGTAATTTACCTAAAATAGGGCAAATACTTGCTAAAGCTGGATTTAAAGAATTTCAAGAAGGTAATTTCTTAGATCAGAAAGGTTTGGATATATTAAAAGAAAGTTTTAAAAATGATAATGTGCTTCATCAGCTCAAAGAAGTTGCAATTGAAGTAAAAAAAGAAGAACCTGATTGGAACAAAGTAACTTCTAACACTTTAGATATGCTTACTAAAGATAAAAACTTCGAAAAGTTTTTTAATGAAAAAGGAAAGGATATTGCAAGCTATATAAAAATCGGGGCAACTGAAATATTACCAAGCGATTATGTCAAAAGTTTTGATGATATATTACAAAAACCGGAAAGTAAGCAAAGCTATGCAGAAGTGCAAAAAATCTTTAATAAAAATCCTGCTTTAAAGCAAGAATTCGCTGAAAATATAGATAATTTGAGGTCTTTAAAGGAATTTAATAAGCTAAGTCCTGAAAAACAGACAGTATTAAATAGCTTTGTAGCAGATGCTAAACAGCAAGCTAAACCTGAATTAAAAGAGTATTTTGAGAGTTATAGAATTGACCCCGAAGTTTTAAGTACTCTACCTAGTTTGCTAAACCAAATCCCCAAAATGAAAGAAGTGTTTGATACTCTTAATGATCCAAATCAAGGAGTAATGATAGCTATTGAAAAAACTTTAGAAATGACTAAAGACAATAAAGAATTAAGAGATTTTTTTGCCAATAATAAAGAATTTTTACCAAATGCAGCTTTAGGCATTATTGAAAATAATCCTGATTTGCAAAAAATGACCAAAGACTATAATTTTGATAAGCAAATGCTTAATATAGTCGGGGAAATGATGTCAAAGCCTGAAATGGCACATGATATTATGTTAGATGTAAATAAAGGCGATTATATGAGCGTGACAAATAGTTTAATCTCAGCTCTTAATGATCCATCATTTAAGTTAAAAGATACATTAGTGCAGCAAAGTAAAGATGGCTTATTTGATAATTTATTTAAAGGTATAGTTGATGTAGATACAAAAGGTAGCGGTGATATCAAAAAGCAACTTGAAAATTATGGTCTACAAACAGAAGATGTTGTAAATCTTAGCAAAGTGATGCCTTTATTGCTTGATAAGCCTGAGTCATTACAAAAAGTTTTTGGTAGTTTTATTAAAGGTGATTATACGGGAATTGCAAAAGAGCTATTTACTTTAACTAAAGATAGTCCTGAAATTCAGCAATATTTAAATGATAATAAAGGAATATTTGCAAAAGTAGAAGTTAAGGTAGGGTTAGATTATATAACTCAAGCAGTAACAAATATGTTTAGTGGTGTAACACAACCGGTAGAAGATAAAATTACAGACAAAAATATTCTTATTGATCAAGCAGTTGATAAAATATTTTTACAAGCCAAATCAGAAAGTAAGCAAAACTTGCCTAATAAAAAAGAATTTGCCAACGAAGTAAAAACATTATGTAAAGAAAATCTGGAATTTGAGAATTATATTGTAGAAAAATTAAGTTCAAAACCTATTAGTAGTGTAGGCGATGTTTCTACCCCTAAAACAAATCAATACAAACATGCTTCAGATTATACAAATTCTCCTTTGCAAGTTCTAAATTCTTTATATGAAAATTTAGTAAATAAACAAGATATAAAGGCAGGACTATTACCAAATATGCTAAGTGAACAAGTTTCACAAAAGCTATTTGATAAAGGGGATAATAGGGGAGAAGATTTTCATATGATTAATCAGACCTTAAAACAAGTAATTTCTGAGCATATTAAAGAAAATCCAAACATTGTAGATCATTTGTCAAAACCTAAAAATCAAGAAAAGCTGATAAACAATATTGCAAATACTTTAAACGCTAAATCTAAATATACGTGGGCTGGTCTTGCTACTGGTGGGATTTATCTCCCAAAAGAGATTTTCAATAACGAATTAAAAGATAATTTAAAAGCTGAATTTAAAAATAATTTTCATTCAAATACTTTAGCTGAAGCAAAGAATATGACTTCAAATTTAACTGAACAAATAGTTATAAACACTAGTCATAAATTAAGTCCTCCCTCCAATACTCCAATTATACATAATAAAAATACGCAAGAAAAACAAAGATAATAATATCTATATAATACTTGACTAATTTACTAGGATATTCTATTGTACTGCCAATATTTATTGGTAAATAATCCTATGATGCTAACGACAAAAGGTAGGTATGCCGTAATGGCGATATTAGAGATGGCTTCAAATGTAGGCGATGAGCCTATAACTTTGAATAAAATTTCTTTAAAACAAAATATATCACTTAATTATTTAGAGCAAATATTTTCTAAACTTAAAAAAGCCAATTTAGTTAAGGCTATTAGAGGACCAAACGGAGGATATATTTTAATAGGAAAATTAGAAGAAATAAAAATTTCTAATATTATGGATGCTGTAAATGAAAACTTCATAATGACCGGTTGTTACAAAAAATCGATAAAAAATTGTGCCTCAAGTACAATGAAATGTAATTCACATAAATTATGGAAAGGGCTTGGTAAGCATATCAGAGATTATTTTGAAAATATTTCAGTTAAAGATGCTTTAAACCTGAATTTAAATATATGATATATTTAGATCATAATTCTACTACTCCTATTGCACCAAAGGTTAAGGAATATGTCATAAGCTTGATGGATAAGGAACTTAATCCTTCATCTGCTCATAGTTCAGGTAGATTTGCTAAAAATATTATAGAAACAGCACGTTCTCAAATAGCAACAGCTTTAGCTATATCAACGTCATCTAGGGAATATGATATTACTTTTACTTCTTCAGGAACTGAAAGTAATAATTTAATAATGAAAAATTTTTATGATGGTGATATTTTCATTTCTGCTATTGAACATTTATCGATCTATAACCATATAAAGCATGCTCCGAATATTAAAATTATTAGAGTTGACAAGCAAGGGGTAGTTGATCTTGAACATTTGGAGAAGCTATTAGCCCAAAGTATGGCTTCTAAGAAGTTAGTTTCTATAATGATGGCTAATAATGAAAGCGGAGTACTACAAGATATAGCTAAAATAAGTGAAATAGCTAAAAAATATGAGGCAAAATTTCATAGCGATTTAGTACAAAGTTTTGGTAAAATACCAACAAATATCAAAGAGTTAGGGTTAGATTTTGCTACAATTTCAGGGCATAAAATAGGAGGTGGACTAGGTGGTGCTGCTTTAATCTCTACTTCTCGCTTTCCGCTTACTCCAATAATTATAGGAGGTGGACAGGAAAAGTCAGTACGTTCAGGCACTGAAAATGTTTTAGCAATTGCAGGATTCGGCTTAGCAGCTGAATTAATGAAAGAAAATATCGTAGAGAGCCATGTAAAACTCAAAAGCTTACAAGAAGTTTTAGAGAAAAAACTAAAGAAGTATCAAGGCGTAAATATTATTAGCGAAAACGCAAAGAGATTACCTAATACTACCTTGTTTACTGTGCCAGGTACAGACGCTCAGACAAAACTGATCGGTTTTGATTTGCGTTATATTTGTATTAGTTCTGGCTCTGCCTGCTCATCAGGTAAAATATCTAAATCGCATGTGCTAACTAATATGGGGCTAGATGAAGAAGAAGTAAAATCATCTATTAGAGTGTCTTTAGGCTGTAATAATACGGTTGATGATATAAAGGTATTTATGATGGCTTTTAAAGAAGTGTATAATGTTGCATAGCGTCATTGCGAGGAAATTATGAAATAATTGACGAAGCAATCTCAGGAGTTAAGCTTATTATTTCATGAGATTGCAACAAAGCTTCGCTTCTCGCAAGGCATTGTTGTGTGGATCACTTATGTCATTCCTGCGAAAGCGGGAATCCAGAAAAAAAAGCATAAATACAGTAAATTTTTAGGACTAAAAGCTCGATTTATCTCGCTTTATCTGGATCCCCGCCTATGCGGGGATGACATGGTACACGTTTTTCGATCCACGCAACAATGCCTCCTCGCAATGACGATTAAAAAGCCACGGTATGACACAAAAATAAAAAACAAATTTTTAATACTCACAATTATATGAACACACAATTAAACAATTTAATCCTACCAATATATATGGATTATCAGGCAACGACGCCGTTAGATCCACGTGTGATGGAAGCAATGCTGCCATATTTTACTACCAAGTTTGGCAATCCTCATTCACGTAGTCATTCTTTTGGTTGGGAAGCTGAAAACGCTGTAGAAGAGGCAAGAGGTAATATTGCAAAGCTAATAGGGGCTGAGGCTAAGGAAATAATCTTTACATCTGGTGCGACTGAGTCCAATAACCTTGCTATAAAAGGTATAGCAAAATTCTATGGCAATAAAAAGAACCATATTATTACAGTAGTTAGTGAACATAAATGTGTTCTTGATGCTTGCAGGCATTTAGAGCAGGAAGGGGTAAAAGTCACCTACTTACCAATCAAACCTAACGGAATAATCGATTTAGAGGTTTTAAAAAATGCTATAACCGATCAGACTATGCTTGTATCAGTTATGGCGGTGAATAACGAAATAGGTGTGATTCAGCCCTTAAAGGAAATTGGAAAAATTTGTCGTGAGAAAGGTGTTTTCTTTCATTCTGATATTGCTCAAGGGTTTGGTAAAGTTCCAATTGATGTTAATGAGTGCAATATTGACCTTGCAAGTATCTCAGGGCATAAAATTTATGGTCCAAAAGGCATAGGTGCTTTGTATGTTAGAAAAAAACCTCGTGTGCGTATCACTCCGCTAATAAGTGGTGGTGGTCAAGAGCGTGGTATGCGTTCTGGTACGCTACCAACCCCACTAATAGTAGGGCTTGGCACAGCTGCTAATATCGCTTATAATGAGATGGAAAAAGATACCAAGCATGTAAATCAATTATTTGATAAGTTTTTAGGTGCTATAAATAGTCAAATTTCGGAAGTTTACCTAAATGGTGATAAAGATCAAAGATATAAAGGCAACTTGAATTTAAGCTTTGCAGGTGTCGAGGGAGAATCAATTATCCTTGCTATTAAAGATTTAGCTGTTTCTTCTGGTTCAGCCTGTACTTCAGCCTCGCTTGAACCATCATATGTATTGCGTTCTATGGGAGTTGATGAGGAACTTGCCCATACTTCGATTAGATTCGGCATAGGTAGATTTACTAGTGAGCAAGAAGTTGATTATGCAGTAAAGTTAATATGCTCAAAAATCAATAAGCTACGGGACTTAAGCCCACTTTGGGAAATGATGCAAGAGGGGATTGATCTAAAGAAAATTAAATGGGCTACTCACTGATGCTCGCATGATTTTAAGAATTGCTCTTTCATTTTATCAGGGATTCGTGTGCTCACGTACTACTTGTACGCTTCGCTCACTCACCCATCAAAATAAAATTCAATTCTCAAAATCATGCGAGCATCTATATAAAAATAGAATCATGAATTAAGGAATAACAATGGCTTATAGTAAAAAAGTAATAGATCATTATGAGAATCCACGTAATGTGGGGTCGCTTGATAAAGAGAAAAAAAACGTTGGTACTGGCTTAGTCGGAGCTCCAGCATGCGGTGACGTGATGAAGTTACAAATCGAGGTTGACGATAACGGCATTATTACGGATGCAAAATTTAAAACATTTGGCTGTGGTTCAGCTATTGCCTCAAGTTCTTTAGTAACAGAATGGGTAAAAGGTAGATCAATAGACGATGCTGAAGAAATTAAAAACACCGAAATAGCAAAAGAATTATCTCTGCCTCCGGTAAAACTTCATTGTTCACTTCTTGCTGAAGATGCCATAAAAGCAGCTATAGCCGATTACAAGCTTAAAAAAGAAAATAAAAAAGACTCTTAACATATGAAGAAAAGCGTTATTTCATTAACTGATTCGGCTGCAAAACAAGTGCAATTGCTGATAGAAAAACGTAATAAACCTACATATGGAATTAGAGTAGGGGTTAAGTCAGGCGGTTGTGCTGGTCAAACTTATTATGTTGAATATGCCGATAATAAAAACCAATTTGATGAAGTAGTCGAAGAAAAAGGCGTGCGAATCCTAATCGATCCGAAAGCATTGATGTATATATTAGGCTCTGAAATGGATTATGTAGAAACGAAATTCAAATCCCAATTCACTTTTACCAATCCCAACGAAAAAGCTAATTGCGGCTGCGGTAAGTCTTTTAGCGTATAATCCCACTTGATTAATTACCCACTATGTATTATCATATAAGTTATAATATAAAATATTAAGCTATATGACACAAGCATGTGTATTAAAACCTGATGCGAAAGGAAGAATAACACTTGGTAAACTAGCTAAAGGAGTGAGTAGTTTCCATGTTATGATTAATAGTAAAAAAGGACAAATTATTTTAGAGCCTTATACAGAAATTCCTTTAAAAGAAAGTTGGCTATTTAATAATAAAAAAGCTTTAGAGCAGCTAAATAATGGTATTAAAGAGTCAGCTAAGGGGCAAGTAAAATACATAGAAGACTTCCATACTCGATCAACTTGAAAAATTGGCTACGTCGCCTTTGTAAGTCCTCAGATGCTCACGTATTAAGTATACGCTCCGCTCTTCGGCTTACAGTCTCCTTGCTCTTTTCCAAGTTGATCTTCGTCTATTTCTCTTCCAAATCCACGTCATCCTAGTTTAAATACTCATAAATATAAGTCTATTAAAGGAAATAACTGAGAAGAAATATTTGAAGATTATGCTGAAAATAATACTCCTGCGGCTTATAGAGTTTTTTGGCATTATGGACCTAAGAAAGATAATATTACCATTTTAATAATTACAGCACATCCATAACTATAGTAATTTCTTGGAAAGAACAATTGCGTTGCAGCAAATCCTTTAGTGTCTAGCATCTCAAGCTATATTATTTTTAGTTTTAAAAATTTCTTTATTTTCTATTAAAAAATTAATAAGCTTCTAAAATTGTTCAAAATATAACCCTTTTGATACTATGTTTTACGGCTTTTAATAAAATTAACTTAGGAGTAACTAATGAAAACAAAAATTGAAAAATTACCAGTACCAAAATATATCGGTATCCTGGAGGAAAATTATTTGTCACTAGAATTTATAATTTTACAGACATTCAATCCACAAAAATTCTTTGTTGAAAATTTGGATAGCAATTTTGCTATAGACAAATCTAATAATACGTTCAACGAGATTGCTTTATTAAATGAAGACATGCCTGCGATAGGTGAAGTTCCTAAACTACTTACTGTGATCAAATCTAAAAATAATATATATAATACTATCGGCTTTTAGCCGATAGTAACCCAGCTACTTCCACGTAGCAAGTCCTTGTTTTACGTAAAACCAACACTGCAATAGTCAGTATTATAAGTAGGAAAGTAAAGAAGCTAAATGTTACCCATAATGATTTGAAGTTTTGCCATAGTAGCATACTGAAGAAAGGCGTGCTTGAGGATAATATAATACCACCAAGTGAGTGGGATAAGCTATAAAGCCTCATTCTAACAGCTGTTTTAAATAAAGATTGGACGATAATTTGTAGCGGAACAGCGTAAAATGCGGCAAGCCCAATTAATATAATAGGACATATAACAGTAAATATTTGCTGATATAGTAAAGTTTGCATAGTAAAAGCTGTTACAAGACTAAGTAGCAGGGCAAATATAATTTGTTTTAAAGGATTTATTTTATCAGCAAGCATTCCTGCGAAAATAGCCGCTATCCCGTAAGTAATAATTAGGCTTATGTTCATAAACTCAGTTTCTATAGGGTTTATAAAAGCTATTTTTGCTAAAAATACTCCTAAAAAATATACTAAAAAATGGTATATACCGCCGATTGTACCATTTATTAGTAATGCCAAAATAAAAGACTTTTTAGAGTTTTTTAGAGATTGTAATATAGGAATATTATCAGATTGTTTATTTTTGTTATGTAAAAATTCGTTGCTTTCTTTGAAATAATCTCTCATTAAAATAGCAAATAATCCAAATATAGCACCGATCAGGAAATTAATTCGCCATAAATAATAAATATTAAGGTTAGTCGCACAATAATAAGCCATAGCAGCAAGTAACGCTCCTATTTGGGTGCAGCTGGCAACTATTCCTAGCCCTAAATTTTTTCGGTTATTTTTTGTTTTTTCTGCTACATAAACTTTTATGCCGTCAACTTCACCAGCTAAACTTGCAAGAAAAATCATCCGGCAAAATGTAAGTATAATTGTAGCAAGAATACCTATTTTATCAAAGGAAGGGGTAACAGCGATTAGCAAGGTAGAAATGCTGCTGATAAACATTGATATTTTGATGGATTTAGTGCGTCCATATCTATCCCCTATATAGCCAAAAATTATAGAGCCTAAAGGACGGATCACAACAGCCGTACTAAGTAAGGCAAAAAAGCCAAGTAGCTGTGTTTCATGCGTACTTCTAGGTAAAAAATTTTGTGCTAAAATGTGAGCTGATAAGCCGAATAATGCATAATCGTAGTAACGAATTATAGATACAAAAAACGCAATTAAAAAAGCTGAATTGGACATAAAATATATTTCTTTCTATACCATGATAGTATCATATGATACTATTATAATGTAATTTGTCGATAAAATATCTATGGTATACTCAGTATAATATTATTTATAAAGGATCAATATGAAAAAATTTATGAAATACTTATTTTATGCTTTTCTATATATAGCAGTAACGATAATAGTTGCCTATATAGTTTTGGCTCAGACGATTCCAGATGATGGGCAGTGTCATATGGTAGATAGACCGCTTGTTATTCATTATATTTTAGCTGCTATTATTACTGCTTTACCAACATTAGTTTTAATATATAGTAAGAAAAAAAAGAAAAAATAATATGATTGGTAAATTAAGCGGTAGAGTCGACTCAAGCTATGATGATTACGTTATAATCGATGTAAGCGGAGTAGGGTATAGGGTTTTTGCTTCCGCTAAAACTTTAAGCAAACTTTCAGAAGGAGAATCTTATAAACTATTTATTGAAACCCATGTTAGAGAAGATCATATTAATTTATACGGCTTTTTGAGTTTGGAAGAAAAGAGCTTTTTTAACTTGCTGCAATCCGTAAATGGTATAGGAACAAGGATGGCTTTGTCTATTTTGTCAGCCCTTACGCCTACTGATATACAAATTGCCATAAATAATGAAGATAAGAATATTTTTAAAGCGATCTCAGGAGTAGGAGCTAAACTAGCCGAGCCTATAGTACGAGAATTAAGCGATAAAGTGGCAAAAATATCAAGCTCATCTGCTGCTATTAAAGACAGTTTAAACATTAAAGGCATCACCCCAGTAGCTAGCAACGAAGTAATAAAAGCCTTAATAAATATGGGATTCTCAAGATTTGAAGCACAAAATACCGTACAAGAAATTATCACTAAAAACCCTGAAATCTCTATCGATGAACTAATCAGAACCGCACTAAAGAATCGTAATAATAATTTTTAAATAAATCGTATAGCAAAAAACTATTTTTTCGCTATTATTGGTTAGTATATGTAAATCGTCATTGTGAGAAGGCATTGCCTGCATAGATCAAAAAACGCCCTAAGGTAGTCATCTAGTTGCTTGGGAACTAGATCCAGAAAATAATAAAAAATACTAATTTTATTAGTATTTTTAACTGGCTCTAGTTCATAAATTACGGGATAACAGGGGGGGAATGATCCACGCAACAACGCCTTGCGAGAAGAAATTGCAAGTTTCGACGAAGCAGTCTCAGGAATATTATACTACTTCATGAGATTACCTCCGCCCTCTGCTACGCATCTCCTCGCAATGACATTTTCCGATCTACAAAACCGTCTAAAAAAGTTAATGACTAATATATTATATCCTGAAAAAAGTCAAAATGATCAAGAATTGCCGCTAAGGCCGTCATATTTACAAGAATTTGTTGGACAACAACAGATTAAGGAAAACCTTTCTGTATTTATTAGGGCAGCTAAATCTCGTGGTGAACATCTCGATCATACTTTATTTTATGGTCCGCCTGGGCTTGGTAAGACTACGCTTGCCAAGATTATTTCTAATGAGATAGGTGGTAATTTCAAATCTACCTCCGGTCCTGCTATACTTAAAGCAGCAGATTTAGCCGCTATTCTCACCAACCTTGAAAAAAATGATGTATTATTTATTGATGAAATTCATCGTTTAAATACTTCGGTTGAAGAGGTTTTATATCCGGCTATGGAAGATTTTGAGCTTGATATAATTATTGGTGAAGGTCCTGGCTGCAAGATCGGTAAAAATAAACCTGCCACAATTTACGCTTATAGGGGCTACTACTCGTCTTGGATTGCTTAGTAATCCTCTGCGTGATAGGTTTGGTATTCCTATGCGTTTGAATTTTTATAATACTGAAGAGCTGAAAAAAGTTTTAAACAGAGCAAGTAAATTGCTTGATATTGATTTGACTGATTCAGGTTCAGAAGAAATAGCAAGAAGAAGTAGAGGAACGCCAAGAATTGCCTTAAGGTTGCTACGCCGTATAAGAGATTTTGCAGCGGTTAACAATCAGTTAGAAATAGATAAAGAAATAGCCAATTTTGGTTTAAACCGCTTAGAAGTTGATATTATCGGGCTTGATAGCAACGATTATCGTTATTTAAAATTTATAGCAGATAATTATAATGGCGGACCTGTCGGAATTGAGACGATTGCCGCCGCTCTTTCCGAGCAGCGTGATGCACTTGAGGAAACCATAGAGCCTTATCTAATACAGATAGGTTTACTACAAAGAACACCACGGGGCAGGGTGATAACAGCTGCTGCTTTTGAGCATTTAAAAATTCCACTGCCAACTAGCTCTACTTACCAATTTAATATTTTTAACGACAATGAATAATAATTTAGATAATGACTATAAAGCTTTTTATATAATTAAAAGGCTGATAAAAAATCATGTTAAACCTTATGCAACTAGGATATATGTAGCAATATTTTGTATGGCTGTCGCAGCAATTTGTACGGCAATTATAGTACATGCGGTTAGACCTATTATTGATAAGATTTTTTTAACGCATGATAGAAGAATGCTTGTTATAATGCCGATAGTGCTTATCGTGACTTTCTTTGTCAAAGGAATTTCGGAATATTATCAGAATTATCTAATAAAATTTGTCGGGCAGAGAGTATTAAACGATTTGCAGATAAAAATGTATGAGCATTTGTTATTTGCCGATATTTCTTTTATTCAAAAGCAATCTTCAGGGCGTCTTATATCCCGCTTTACTAACGATATTTCTTTAATGCGTGGTGCTGTTTCTAATTTACTCGTCGGATGTGCTAAACATTTCCTAACTGTAGTGTGTTTAATAATAACGATGTTTAATTTAGAACCGCTACTATCTTGTGTGGTTTTTCTTGTTTTTCCGCTTGCTGTTTATCCGGTACAAAAGATGGGTAGAAGGATAAGAAGAATATTTGCACGATCACAAGAGGAGCTTGGGCATTATACCTCTAAGCTTGATGAAGCCTTTCAGTCAATTAAAATTATTAAATCTTTTGTCGGTGAAAAAATAGAAAGTAAAAGAGCAGCATTAATTATCAATAATATTTTAGAATATTATAAAAAAACATCTAAATTAGATGCGTTAGTTTCGCCGATTATGGAGGGGTTAAGCGGTCTTGCAGTTGGTGGTATGGTATGGTATGGAGGTAACTTGGTACTTGACGGAAAAACTACCCCAGGTGCATTATTTGCTTTTTTAGCTTCTTTTGCCGCAGCTTATAGACCATTTAAAAGTTTAGTATCGTTGAATATTAACCTCCAAGAGGGGATAGCAGCAGCTAAAAGGGTGTTTAGTATTTTAGATACCGAACCTATTATCAAAGATCGTAGTGATTCTAAGGAAGTAGATTTATCTGATGCACAAATTACTTTTGAGAAATTAGCTTTAGGTTTTGAAAGTAAAGTAGCCATAAAGCATATAGATTTAAAGCTAAAATCTAATAAGATGCTTGCCTTTGTCGGGCGTTCTGGTAGTGGTAAAACTTCGCTTAGTAATTTGCTAGTACGTTTTTATGATCCCACAGAAGGAAGAATTTTAATTAATACTCATGATATTAAAGATATTAAGCTTATTTCTCTACGTAAGCAGATTGCTTTGGTTACTCAAGATACGCATTTATTTGATACTAGCGTTGCCGAGAATATAGCATATAGTCAACCTAATGCTACACGAGAAGAAATAATTAAGGCAGCACAATATGCTGATGCACATGAGTTTATCATGCAGCTACCAAATGGTTATGATACACAAATAGGTGTGCAAGGGACAACTCTTTCAGGGGGTCAGCGTCAACGTTTATCGATTGCCAGAGCTTTCTTAAAAGATGCACCTATTCTAATTTGGGATGAAGCAACAAGCAGCTTAGATCAATCTTCTGAGCAGAAAATTCTAGAATCTCTAAAGAAATTACGTAAAGGAAAAACTACTTTAATTATTACCCATCGCTTAAGTAGCATTACTGACCTTGATAATATAATTGTGATGAAAAATGGTGCGGTTTGTGAACAAGGAAACCATAAGCAGCTGCTTAATAATAAGGGTGAATATTATGCTTTGTATAATAAGGAATTGAGGGAAGAAACTGTTTCTAATGTTATTCCGTGAGCTTGTAGCGGGATCTCAGGAGACAGTTTATAATAAATAGATACCTTAGGTACAAGCCGCGGTATGACACTACTGTACTAACCATAAATAAAAACAACTAACATGTTTATTACCAGAATATTTAAAGACTACCGCTTATTCGAAATATTAATCTTAGGAATAGTTAGTGGGATGCCGCTAGCTATAATTTTTAGTACTATTTCGGTTTGATTAAAAGAGTCTGGTATAGATATTGCAGTTATCACTACTTTTGGAATAGCAAAACTATCGAGGGTGTCAGGAAGTTTGTGTAAGTTGTAAAAATAGTTAAGAATAAAAATAACATAAACAACTTACATGGAGCTAATATGAAGAACAATAACAAAGTATCAAATCCAGCTATAGAAAAATTAGTATCAGAAATACTATCACAAAGTGATCCATCTGAAATATTTGGTAAAGAAGGGATATTTCAGGGAATTAAAAAGCAGATAGTAAATAAGATTTTAGAGAAAGAAATGGAATCTCATATAGGTTATGAGAAACATTCTAAAAATGAGAAATACTCAGATAACAGACGTAATGGTAATTATGAAAAGACTCTAATAGATCCAGAAGGTCGTAAATTGACAGTAGAAGTGCCAAGGGATCGGGATGGAGAATTTGAACCTCAACTAATTCCAAAAGGAGTGCGTAAATTTGAAGGATTTGATGATAAAGTAATATCCTTATATGCTCGGGGAATGACCATTAGGGAAATACAAGGGCACTTAGAAGAACTATATGCCACCAAGGTATCATCTGAGTTAATATCAAAGGTAACTGATGGTATTTTAGAGGAAGTAACTGCTTGGCAGAATAGAGCACTTAATAATGTATATCCTATAATGTACTTAGATTGTATTCATGTTAAGGCAAGAGATAATCATGTAATAATAAATAAAGCGGTTTATCTAGCTATTGGAGTGAATATGGAGGGCAAGAAAGAGCTATTAGGAATTTGGATAGGCAAGAATGAAGGGTGTAAATTTTGGATGCAGGTAGTAACAGAACTGAAGAATCGAGGAGTTGCACAAATATATGTTGCATGTGTTGATGGTCTTAAGGGTTTTCCAGAGGCGATAAATAGCATTTTTCCAAAGACGATAGTGCAGTTGTGTATTGTTCATATGGTAAGAAATTCTGTAAAATACGTATCATACAAAGATCTAAAAGCGGTAACAGCTGATTTAAAAGCAGTTTATTATGCAATAAATGAAGCAGAGGGATTAAGAGAATTACAAAACTTTGCCAAAAAATGGGATGAAAAATATCCAGTTATTTTTGACATATGGCAACGAAATTGGTCTGGCATAGCTCCATTTTTTAGCTTTCCGGAAGACATTAGGAAGGCGATTTACACTACTAATGCTATTGAATCCACTAACCGTCAAATTCGTAAAATTATTAAAAATAAAGGAGTATTTCCAGATGACAAATCGATTCAGAAAATAATCTTTTTGGCGTTGACAAATGCCTCTAAAAAATGGACAATGCCTATTAAGAATTGGGCGATGGCTTTAAATCAATTTGCTATACTTTGTGATACTAATTTACAAAATTGGGCAAATGGAGAAATCGTACTTACACAAAAAATCTGACAGACCCAAACTATCTTATTCTCTAAAAGTATTTTGGACTCCTCTGATTGATAGTTTTAAAGTACCTTTCCTAAGTAGATGGGGACATAGAAAAGGCTGGCTTATATTATGCAGCAGTTTAATGGCTTTAGTATTAATCGCTATGGGAAGAGAAAATCCTGCTGTTTCTTTAACCGCTTTATATTTTCTAACCATAGCTTTAGGGTTTTTATCAAGTACATTTGATATTGCTGTTGATGCTCTTCGTATTGATAAGTTTGAAGAAGAAACCCAAGGCATAGCTAGTGCAACAGCGGTATTAGGTTATAGAATTGGTATGTTGATTACAGGTGGCTGGGCTTTATATTTTGCTGAAATAACTAACGATAACTGGCAATTAACTTTCTTTGTTATAGGTATAATATTTGCCGTCTCTACTATTTTTATAATAACAGTAAAGGAAAAAGAATTAGTAAGAGAAAAGATAAAATTTACTTCTATCGCTTCTTGGATTCATACAGTAATTAGTCCTTTTAAAGATTTTTTTAAAAGAGAATTTGCCGTAACTATTCTATTTGCTGTAATATTTTTTAAACTTGGTGATTCGATGCTTTTATCTATTACATCGCCTTTTTATATAGAACTTGGTTATACTAAATCAGAAATAGTAGTAATTGTTAAGCTATATGGCTTGATTGCAACCTTAGTCGGTGGGTTTGTCGGTGGTATGGTAATGTATAGGTTTAATAATTTTAAAGGTTTGATTATTACCAGTATCATCCAAAGCATAACACATTTTGCGTTTATTTGGCTTAATGGTCAACCTCCTTCTTTTGGAGCTTTATTAATTACTATTACTATAGAAAATTTTGCTGCCGCTATGGGTACTACTGCTTTGGTTGGATATATAAGCTATTTATGTAATAAAAAATACTCAGCAACGCAATATGCACTTTTTACCGCTGCGAGCAGTTTATGTAACAATACTGTCACTATTTATGCTGGTAAACTTGTAAATATGCTAGCCTGGAATGGCTTTTTCATCTTCAATATCATTTTAGCCTTGCCTGCTTTATTTATATTAATGTATCTTAATAAAAAGGTTAACGTGTAGTAAGTTTTAGTTCTGTCTGTGTCATCCTGTGGCGGCATTGTTACGTGATTCCGATGTCATTCCGTTGATCGCAGGAATCCAGTTAACTATACTGTCACCCCGTGACTTGTGAACTAGGTCTTTTATCGCAGGCTGTGTCCTGAGATACCGCGGTCGAGCCGCAGTATGACATAGGGACTTTACCCTGGATCCCCGCCTACGCGGGGATGAAATTATAGTGCTATGCACTATAATTTCATCTTGACCAAACTCTAATAATATTTTATCTATATAAGATGTTTAGAAAAATTTTATTGCCTTACATTTTTGTTATCATTTCTTTACTTACCCAAGTAAGTGAAGCAAAAAAGTCTGTAAAAAATTCTTCTAAAGTTCCTATTCCCGTTCAAACTAGTTTAGTAATTAATGAAAAAAATGGTGAGGTTTTGCATGCCCATAATTCACAAGTTCGGATGTATCCCGCCTCTTTAACTAAATTAATGACGCTATATTTAATGTTTGAGTCAATTGAGACAGGTAAACTATCATTAAATAAAAAGCTAACCGTATCAGAAAAAGCGGCAAAAATGCCTCCTTGTAAGCTAGGTTTAAAAGCAGGTGAAACTATAACAGTCAGAGATGCTATTAATGGGTTAATTATAACTTCTGCTAATGATGCTGCTGTGGTTGCTGCTGAAAACCTTAAAGGCTCAGAAAAAGCTTTTGCTCATGCAATGAATGTCAAAGCTAAACAACTTGGGATGAAAAATACTTATTTCAAAAATGCTTCAGGTTTGCATGATCCGTTGCAGCAAACCACCGCAAGAGATATGGCTAAGCTTGCTTTAGCAATTAAGAAAAACTATCCTAAATATTATTCATTATTTTCTAAAACAAGCTTTGTATTTCGTGGTAACACAAGAAATGGACATAATAATGTTACCAAAAACTATCAAGGAGCTGAAGGTCTAAAAACAGGTTTTACTAATCCATCTGGTTATAATTTAGTTACTACTGCCTCAAGAAACGGTAAGTCATTAATCGCAGTTGTTACAGGCGGTAGAAGTGCTGGATCTCGTGATCAGAAAATGATCGGATTATTAGATCAGCACTTTAACGTAGCATCTACTAAGCCTAAAGTCACACTTGCTTCTAACAATAAAGTAAAAGCAAAACCTAAGCCAAAAATAGTGATAAAAAAAGGAGTCATGCGTAGTTAGTCTTCAAAATCGTCATTACAAGAAAATTACGTAGTAATTAACGAAGCAATCTCAGAAATTTTTGTATTGAATTATGAGATTGTCACGCAGTCTTCGCTTGTTTTAGTACTATAAAAGCCATCTATGAGAGTCAATCATAATTTTTGTGTAAATTGTTAAAAATCATTTTCTAATAATTCATATTTAAAATTTCCACATAGTATCTCAAATTGATTCAAAGCAAGAGACCATTCTTTAATAGGCATGGTCCACTTTTTTGCAGCATGTTTAAGAGCTAAGTAGACAATTTTTGTGATAGATTTATCATCTGGGAAAACCCCTTTATTTTTGATAATTTTACGGATTTGTCTATTTACCGATTCTATCGTATTGGTAGTATAGATTACCTTTCTAATCTCTTTAGGGAACGCAAAGAAAGGTACTATACCACTCCAATTACGTATCCATATATCAGAAATAACTGGGTATTTACTATCCCATTTTTTAGCAAACTCTTCTAATGCTAAATTAGCCATATTCTCATTATTTGCTGTATAGATTTGTTTTAAGTCAGCTGCTACTTCTTTAAGATTTTTGTAAGAAACGTACTTTAAAGAATTACGTACCATATGTACTATACAAAGTTGTACTATGGTATTTGGGAAAACACTGTTTATTGCATCTCTAAAACCTTTAAGACCGTCAACACATGCTACATAAATTTGTTCTACACCTCGGTTCTTTAATTCGCTTACAACCTGCATCCAAAACTTTGAACCCTCATTCTTGCTAATCCAAATACCCAAAAGCTCTTTCTTGCCTTCTATATTTATACCAATAACAAGGTAAACAGCCTTATTTATAACTATATTATTATCTCTTGCTTTTACCATGATGCAATCTAAATATACAATTGGGTATATTCTATCTAATGCTCGGGCTTGCCATCTTATTACCTCTTCCATAACTCCATCTGTAATAGTCGAGATAAGCTCCTTAGATACTTCTGTATGATACATTTCCTCTAAATGGGATTGAATCTCACTCATGGTCATACCTCTTGCATAAAGTGAAATAACGCTATCATCAAATCCAGTGAATCTTCTAACTCCCTTAGGAATTAATTGAGGCTCAAAACTATTGTCTCTATCTCTTGGAATATCAAGTACTATCTTTTGACCACTGTCATCTATTACTGTCTTTTCGCTCGTACCATTACGACGATTGCTATCTTGCTTTGATGCCTTGCTATGCCTCGAATAACCTAATTCATGACTTAGCTCGTCCTCTAGTATTCTCTCTACTAACCTCTTCTTTAATTGCTGAAACAATCCATCCTTTCCAAATAACTCTTTAGGATTAGATTGGGATAATATTTCCTCTACTAACTTATTATTTATACCTGCACTTCTAACACCAGCTTCTATTTTCTTAGCCATATTTTTTACCTTTGTTCTAGTTGTATTTTAACAGTATTTCTTTCTCTGTTGCTTTACAACTTACACAAAATATATGATAGACTCTTGAAATCTGAATTATAACATAGATATTGTTTAAATATTATTGATTTTGGCTTTTAGTTTTTCAATTTCTTCTTTTGGTAATCTGGTTGATGTATATATAACTTGTATGTCTACACCTGCAATTAATAAATTTTTTGCTATTTCTGTGTTTCTTGCAGTTCTACCTTTTTCAAAATGTTCTTCTAAGGTAATTTCTTCAGTTTGCTCAGCAAGTTTAGTTCTAATATATAAATCATAGCTTTCATGAGTCATATTATGCATTTCAATAACATGATAAGCTTCTTTGACCTTATCGCTAGTGATATCTTCCGGTATATCTTTTTCCTCTACTGCACATTTAAATAAATGTAGCCACTCATCTGCGACGCTGACTGACATAAGCATGAGCAGAATAATATTGAGCTCGTTTTAAATAATCCGACTCATTCTTCTTTTGCATCTCGATTATATACCAATTACCAGTTTCATCTTTTACTTTTAGGTCAAATATAACTCTTTTTCCTAAATTTATCAAAGGTAGCTGCTCTATCGGAATATATTCGATTTCTTTTATTCTATACCCTTCAGGTAAATCAAGTATACTATTGATAAACTCTTTTAAGCGTTCTATATCACTAAAAATTTTCTTAAACAAACTATCATTTGTTGGGTCTAAATAATCTTTGCATATAAATATAAACTACTTATAGTTGTATTTTGTTTTGCCTCATAGCATAAAAATTTAATTTAGACAACACTTTCCTTAAAAAATTAAACTTTCTGATCAGTTCTAATATATACAACTACTGACATACCTGGGATTAAATTAGCAACAGGGGCATCAAAATCTATTAACACAGGTACACGCTGCACTATCTTAGTAAAATTACCGGTGGCATTATCGGGTGGGATTAAGGTAAATTTAGAACCAGTAGCAGGGGAAATATTACGGATTTTGCCATAAAATGTTTTCTTAGGAATAGCATCAAATTGGATTTCTACTTTCATACCTGGTTGAAATTTCTTAATTTGAGTTTCCTTAAAATTAGCCTGAATATACATTGAATTATCTTGTACTATGGAAAATAAGGCTCTACCAGGCGTTATATAATTTCCCACTTCTAAACTACTATTACCAAATACACCAGATACCGCAGCAATAAGCTTAGTGTTCTGCAAGCTCCGTAAGGTAATTTTTTTATTTGCTTCTAATTCTTTTAGCTTTTCTTGTTCTGCTGCTTTTTCGAGCCCAAGGAGCTGTAAGTTTTGCCTAGAGATATCTATATCTAGCTGAGCTTGTTTGTAATCGGTTTTTGCTTTTTGATAAGCATTTTTAGAATCGTCCAACGCTTTAATACTGGCAAATTTTGCCTTATTTAACTCTTGTACTCTAGTAAAATCAGTTGAAACAATATTAAAACTTGTTGCGGCAAGTTTTAGTTTTTCACCTGCCTGTTCTAATTGATTCTGCCCTATAGATATTTTTTGATCAATAATCTCTATATTTTTTTCTGAAGCTCCAATAGACGCCTCAAGTGCTGCAAGCTTGGCTTTATAGTCTCTATCATCGATTTCGCCGATTAAATCGCCTTTACTAACTTTTGTATTATTAGTCACTAATAAACTAGTTAAAACCCCATTAATTTCAGCACTAACATCTGAAATATCAGCATCAATATAAGCATTATCTGTTGATTCTGTGTTTACCCAAACATAAATTTTATAACCTAAATAAGTTATTATTATAAGGGCTATAATGAGGATATATTTAGCAAATGGATGATTTTTATATTTTTGAATATTTTGTTGTAATACATCAAGCATAATTAATTGTTATTAAATTTATGTTTTAAGAAATAACAAAACGGGATAGAAAGAATATATATAACTGCAATAAATGGCAGTGCATACCATGGATATATTATAAGATTTATAATAACAACGGCAAATAAAATCATTGCAAGCGATAAATATTCAGGCTTAATACTTAAATTTTTTGTTGAAATTGTAGGAAGTCTGCTAGCAAGCAGAAAAGCTATAATAGCTAGATAGATGTTAATTGTTATAGTATGAATACGAACATTTATATTTAATAATGTACCGATTTCAAAATCTATCATTACAGGAACTAAGGCAAGTAAAGCACCGCAAGGGGCAGGTACACCTGTAAAGAAATGCTCAGGTTTTTTATTTTGTTTTGGCTGATAAATACCAACATTAAACCTAGCAAGACGTAGAGCCATACATACTATAAATAGTAACATTACTGCTGAAGAAAATACTTTATACTCATATTGCTGGAAAGACCATAAATATATTAAATAAGCGGGTGCTATACCAAAATTAGCAAAATCACATAAAGAATCAAGTTCAGCACCAAAGGGGCTAGTAGCATTTAGCATCCTTGCAATTCTTCCATCAATGCCATCAATAATTGCTGCTACTATAATGCAATATACGGCAATTTCCCATTTACTATCTAATGCAAATTTCACTGAACTCATACCAGTTACTAAGCCAAGCAGAGTTACAAAGTTTGGTATTAATTTTATTATAGGTACAGGTTTAGATATTATAGTTTTACGAATTTTTAACAATGCAGATACTCAAGAAAATATGGTTTATGATATTATAATGTGCATGCCCACCATGTCATTCCTAGCTAAAAGCAGGAATCTAGTAAAAAAGTATAAATACAATAAACTTTTAAAATTAAAAGCTTAGGTTACCTCGCTTTAGCCTGGATTCCCGCCTACGCGGGAATGACATATAAATGAAAGTTGCTTCTATTTTCTTTCAAATTGTAATTCAGCTGTCTTTTTGCGTCCGAAATCAGCAATAATAGTTTCACCACCAATAGCAGTTTGTCCTTTACTTACTAATAAAGCAGTTTTTAGTGGCAGATATACATCAACTCTACTACCGAAACGAATTATACCATATCGCTCGCCTGCTTTAACTTCATTACTTTCCTCTAGATCACAAACTATACGTCTTGCTATTAATCCTGCAATTTGAACAAAAGCAATTTTTTGCCCTTGCTCTGTTTCCATTAATACAGATTGACGTTCATTATAAACACTTGCTTTATCAAGAGAAGCATTAAAAAACTTTCCAGGATTATAATGTAATGCTAAAATTTTACCATTTGCTGGAATTCTATTCACATGCACGTTAAAGATATTTAGGAAAATACTAACTCTAATCATTTCGACATCACCAAGCCCTAGCTCTGCCAGTGGTAAGGCCTCTTTGATTTCTTGAATTACCCCGTCCGCAGGGCTTATTACCAAATCATTACCTATCGGTACGAAACGATCGGGATTCCGGAAAAAATAAATACACCAAGCAGTAGCAATAAATCCCATACAACCAAGCTTCTCGTTGAAAGAAGCAAGTAAGAAGCTTACTAATGCAAAACTAGCAATAAATATGTAACCTTCACGGTGAATAATTTTAAATAAGTCGTTATATTGTTTCATTTTAATCTCTATAGTTATTATTTTTTCTGAATTGCCACGCTCATTTCATTTGCGTAGCTCAGATAACTTGGTATCACACAAGCAATGCTGCCACGGGATGACACCGAGTACCCACAAGCTGATAATTTATGCTTGTTCTGCTTTATTATCTTCATCATCATTATCCTCTCTTTCTGTCTCATCTTCATCGTTACTTGTGGTTTGAGCTTCTTGAGCAGTACCAAGAGCATAAACACACAAATCTTCAAACGATACATTATTTTTTTTCGAAAGATCATATAGCTGTTTTACTGCATCCATAACAGCATCGGGAATAGTACCGCCTCTCTCATCTGATAACCATTTTGATTGGAACTGCAATGGGTGATGTCCATCTTGCGGTGTACCTATATAAATGGTAAATTTAGACTTTTGTCCTCCAAAATCGCAATCAATGTCAAACTTTTTCATAATACACTTACAGATACAATTAACATGCTTAATTATTATATCTTAATGCTAAAAATGCAAATTTAAAATAATGTTTTGCTTAAAATTTTTTTAATTCTCTAGTAATGTAACGATTTGAATATATAAATTTATCACTAGAATCTACAACTATACCACCTGCTTCTTTAATAAAAAGATCAAAAGAATAATATAGCGTAAAATTTAATAATGGTAAATATATTAAGTCAGCCTTACCTGATGCTAAAAGCATCGCTGCATAGCAAGAAGAACCGAAAGTTCTACTGTTATTAATCTCTTGAAAATTATTGTTTTTTAAATCTTCAATAATTGTTAGACAATTTTCCAAATTAGCATTATCAGAAACCCTTAACCTTAAACCTTTATGATTAGAGCCTAAATCATTTTTTTCTACCCAAGCCCCTCTACCCCTTTCAGCGTAATATACCTCATTAAGAACCGGAAAATATATAACAGTAGAAACAGGCGTTAGAACATCTTGATTTTGCTTCAAACAAGTTATTGATACAGCAAAAAAAGGAAGACTTCTAGCAAAATTATTTGGACTATCTATAGGATTGACTAAAAAAACAGTTTCATAATTATTGTTGGGATCAAATTGATCTTCAGGAAAAAATAAATATTTCGTATGTTTTTGTAATTCTTCACATAATAAAGTTTTTAATCTTAAATAAGATCGCTTACAAAACTCTTCATTTCTAATAGGATTTTTTTGAAGCATTTCAAGCTCTAAAAAATCTCTATGTACAAACTTAACTGCTTTACGCAGTGAATTAATTAACAAATTAGTTATAGGTTGCATTTAATTTTAATAATTAACAAATAAATAAGAACAGTATACGAAGATCAACTTCAAAAAGAGCAAGGCGTCCACAAGACGAGGAGCGGAGCGTATACTTAATACGTGAGCACCACAGTACTTGTAGGACGACGTAGCCAATTTTTGAAGTTCTATCTTAGTAGACTACTTAGACCTTTCAACATAGGTTAAATCCTCAGTCTTAACAACAATTTTTTCGCCTATCTCTAAATATTGAGGTACTTTTACCTTAACCCCGTTTGCAAGAGTTGCTGGCTTGTACGAAGCGGTTGCGGTTGCTCCTTTTATTACTGGATCAGTTTCAATAATTTCTAGTATAACTGTTGCAGGGAGTTCAATACTTAAAGGTTTTTTATTATAAAACTCAACTTTAACAATCATATTTTCAGTTAAAAAAGGCAATTTTTCATCTAAAATTTCTTTGTTTACACTTATTTGCTCAAAAGTCTGATTATCCATCAACACTATATTATTATTTTCAAAATATAAAAATTGATAATCTTTTTGTTCAAGTTCAGTTTTTTCTAAATGATCTGAAGAACTAAATCTTTCGTTACGCTTTGTACCAGTTTTTAGATTTTTCATCTCAACTTGCACATAAGCACCGCCTTTTCCAGGCTGAGTATGCTCAGGTTGTTTGCTTACCACCCATAAATCGTTATTATAAACTAATATATTACCTGTTCTAATTGAATTCGCTGAAATTTTCATATATTATTACACTTAAACTTACTTTAAAAAAATATAAATATACAAATTATTTCCTTTAAAAACAAGAATTTAATCTTATGAGTGCAAACATATTAATAGTAGACGATATAGAAACGAATATTAAATTACTAGAAGCAAAGCTTTTAAATGAGTATTATACTGTTTTTAAAGCAAATAGCGGCAAAGAGGCATTAAATATTTTAAAAAAAGAAAAAGTAGATATAGTACTACTTGATGTTATGATGCCTGAGATGGATGGATTTGAAGTATGTAAAAAAATTAAATCTGATCCTAAAACTACCCATATTCCGGTAGTAATGGTAACTGCTCTTTCTGATGTTGATGATCGTGTTAAAGGGTTAGAGGCTGGTGCAGATGAGTTTTTGACAAAGCCAATTAATGATAATGCTCTTTTTATAAGAATTAAATCATTATCAAGAATGAAAAGCTTAATTGATGAGTTAAAAATTCGTAATAGTACTAATGCATTACTTGGTGGTATTAATGTTGAAATACATGATGATTTTGCAGATAAGAAAATATTGCTAATTAACGATGATGTAGTACAAGCTAAAAACATAAAACAAATGTTGCTTAAAATTACATCTAACGTAAAAGTAATAAGTAATTCTGAAGAGACAGATACTATAAATGAATATAAACCTGATCTTATAGTAATTAGTAGTACTCTTGAAAATGAAGATCCTTTAAGAGTAGGAGCTATTTTAAGAGGCAAACCGGAAATAAGTGGAGTAATATTAATTTTACAAATTTATGAAGATGAAAACGGAAACGAAAATCAAATGCAATTAGTTATGAAAGGATTTGAGCTTGGCATTAATGATTATTTTGTTTATCCTATTGATGAAAGTGAGCTAGCTGCAAGAATTAAAACCCAGCTAAGACGCAAACAATATCAAGATAATTTACGTAACGATTTAGAACAAAGCGTAAATTTAGCAGCTAAAGACGGATTAACAGGTTTATTTAATCGCCGTTATTTTGATGTACACATTAAGCAAATGGTCGAAAAGGCTAATAAAGAAGGCATGAAATTATATTTGCTTATGTGTGATATCGATAATTTTAAACATGTAAATGATACTTATGGGCATCAAGCAGGAGATAAAGTTTTAATAACCACTTCTCGTATTTTAAAAAATACCTTTAGAGTAACTGATTTAATAGCAAGACTTGGTGGCGAAGAATTTACTATACTTTTAAATGATATAAATATTGACCAAGCAGTATATACAGCAGAACGAGTTAGAGTTAAAATAGAAAGCATGAACTTTCAAATAGACGAGCAAGAAGAACCTTTAAAAAAGACTGTGTCTATAGGAGTTACAGAGTATAAAAAAGGTGAATCAATTGAAGATTTTATTGAACGCTCGGATAAAGCTATGTATGAAGCTAAAACAACTGGTAAAAATAAAGTTGTAAAACTATAATTATGAATAAAACTTCTAAAAAACATCTAGCATTACCTTATAGACCAGGCGTTGGTATGATGATATTAAACGCCGATAATAAAATATTTGTTGGTAAGCGAATAGATACTAAAATCTCTGCATGGCAAATGCCACAAGGTGGAATAGTACCTGGCGAAACCCCAAGTATTGCAGCTATGCGTGAAATGTTAGAAGAAATAGGAAGCAGCAAAGGATATATAATTGCCGAAAGTAAATGCTGGTATAGTTACGATGTACCAAGTTTTTTAATTCCTAAATTATGGGACGGTAATTTTCGCGGACAGAAACAACGCTGGTTTTTAATTAGATTTACCGGCACTAATGAAGATATTAATATAAACACTCTTAATCCAGAATTTGACGAATGGCGTTGGGCATCACTTGATGAATTACTATCAATTATTATTCCATTCAAACGTAAGCTCTATCAAGCAGTAGTTAAAGAATTTGAATCATTAATACCATAGTGAAATGAGCGTGGCAATCTAGAAATAAAAAATACTAAATAATATTAGTATTTTTTAGCTAGATTGCATACGTACAATTACTTCGTAATTTCCTCGCAATGACGATTAGTATCTATGCAACAACGCCAGTTTTTCCTCACAATGACTTTCAAAATTATGGTTGGGTTAAAGTTACAGTAATAGTATCTTGATAATTACCCACATAAGCAAGAGGTTGAGCCGGCAAGCTTGCATATATAGTATAATTTCTAGTAACCGGTCCAAGGGCAAGCAAGTAGCTATCTTGAATCGTTACTGTACTGCTTGTACCATTACCAAGTATTTGACTATGGGCAGCATCTTTATATAAATTATAAGTTAGTATATTACTGTTACTGTTTTTCATATTTCTCGGGTTATAAATATTTGCTGAACCGGTACTAAATTTTAAGGTATAACTCACAATTAATGAAATTAAAGCACTACAAGTGACTGAAGCCGTAACTGAAGTAGTTTTGCTAGACGACGTACTAACATTACCAAATCCCACAGTTGGTACGGCACCGTCAAGTTAAGTAAATTAGTGTCACAAAGTACTATATTTTTAGATTTCAGACAGCAAGAAGTCTTTGAGTAGCTTCATCCCAAATGGATTTAGCGGACGCAAATGCAATTCTTTGCTCAGATGCTGTTTTAGTATATCTTCCAACATTTACAGCAAATATATTTCTGACTTTTCCCATCAGTGATAATGTACATTGTGCTGAATTAGGATGCTTAAATTTAATCAGTATCTTCTCTTTTCTCCTAGTTGGCTGATGGGCATTCTCAATCCGATTATTTAGTCTTTTATCGGTACGATGCTTAGTCCTAGGACACATATACCTAACTGGTTTAATGTAGCTTTTTAGCTTATCAGTCACAATAACCCTTGGACATGGATAATGACCCAATAATCTTGATAAAAAGCGAATAGCTGATTTCTTGTTACGACGCTTCTGCAGTAATACTTCTAATTCATGTCCCTCAGAGTCAACAGCTCTCCATAATATGAATACTTCACCTTTGATCTTGATATTCATCTCATCCAAATGCCATTTATCAGTTGGCTTTCGCTCTCTCTTACTAATAACATCTTGAAAATAAACTACAAACTTATAACACCAAAACCTTACAGTCTCATGACTTAATATAATACCTCGATAAGCCATCTGCTCTTGAACATCTCGGTAACTATTATTAAAGCGATGATATAACCATACTGTATGGCTAATAATGCTTGCTGGAAAACGATGTCTATTCGGGGCTTGAGTAATATGCATAGCGGTAAAATCTAGGATAAATTGTTACTGCTATTCTATAAATCATTCCCTGTAATTGCTCAATACTTAATTTATACCTCCCTTAACTTGACGGTGCCTTTAAAATTAATTTGGCATTTTTTCTATTATGTTTATTATTATTTAAAATAAATTAAAAAAGGAATAATATGATAGAGAATTTAAAATCTGATGATAGAGTTCAGGAAATGGAAGATATAATTGATATTCAACAAAAGGACTTAAATATTGATGATCCAGCTCAGCAATTACCAAAAAAAGACTTAGCTGATAAAAAAATTAATGAGATTGAAGAAGCAAAAAATTTAAAAATTGATGATCAGAACCAGCAATCATCAAATAGAAATGTAGTAAATAACAAAATCAACGATATTACAGGAGTAATTAGAAAGTTTGATCAATATCAGTCATTAGTACCTAAGGATCTTTCTTTTTTTGATCAACCACTTCAATATATACAAAATTTTGGTGGAGCGTTAGATTTAGGTTATGATCTTATAAGATCCTATCTTAAAGAAGAAAAAATTCAAGATTTTGTTGATAGCATAAATGAAAATGCAAAACAAAATGCTGCAATAACTACAAAGCAAAATAGAGATAAGATTAAACTGTATGCTGCAAAAATTGAAGGTAACTTGAAAGGATTTAGGGTACGTTTAGATTTAGAATCAATGAAACCTGTACTAAATGAATTTGATAATCAAGATATAAATACCTTAACAAATGCAATTAATGAATCATTAGTTGAAGTGAGTAATAATAAGATTCCCGCAGAGATATATACTGAAAAACTACTAGAAGCAGTTATAGAAAAATTACCTAATTCTTTATCACAGCAAAAATTGCAACAATGTAAGGAATTTATTCATAGTGGGAAAAAAAATAAAAAAACATATACAGAATCGGAAATGGATAGAAAAGAAATTTCTAAAGCAGCAGAAGATTCAGTAAATCAACTGACAGAAAGATTAGATAAAAATACTCAAGAAAGTAAAATGTTAGAGCCTATGGTTAGGCTTTTTGCTCCTTTATATGAGAGTACCAATGAAAAACTTATTGAAAAAACAGGAGCAATTTTAAAGAATTTAGATTCTGCTTATCTAACTGAAAATAGTCCTAGAATAGTCTCGGAGTTAAAAGAAATTAATGACAAAGGTACTTCTCTATGGGAAAAGTTTAAGTCAATTTTTACAGGTAAAGATTACTTGGAGGAAAGACTAGAACAATCAGTAAATAAATATGCAGTGTTAAGTGATGAATATGTAAAAAAAGAAATTGATAATAAAATCTTTTCAAATGCTTTAACAAACGAACAAATTGCTGCCGGCTTAACAAAATTAATGAATAAAACTGTTGAGCCGAAAGAAGTTAATAATCCTAATCTTAATTTAGTTGAAATAAGAAAAGTAAATCCTGAAATATTTGATAAATTATTATTTGCCAACCAATCTCAAACATCTTCAAAAGACAAACCTGCTATTCATCAAGAGAATCAGAAAGTAAGAACAAGAGGACCTGCTCTTTAATTAGCCTTCTTTCCAAGCTGTGAAGATTTCTAAAAATACCTTAAAATGGGATATGTATTAGAAATCTTCATAGAACCTATCGAGGGTGTCAGGAAGTTTGTGTAAGTTGTAAAAATAGTTAAGAATAAAAATAACATAAACAACTTACATGGAGCTAATATGAAGAACAATAACAAAGTATCAAATCCAGCTATAGAAAAATTAGTATCAGAAATACTATCACAAAGTGATCCATCTGAAATATTTGGTAAAGAAGGGATATTTCAGGGAATTAAAAAGCAGATAGTAAATAAGATTTTAGAGAAAGAAATGGAATCTCATATAGGTTATGAGAAACATTCTAAAAATGAGAAATACTCAGATAACAGACGTAATGGTAATTATGAAAAGACTCTAATAGATCCAGAAGGTCGTAAATTGACAGTAGAAGTGCCAAGGGATCGGGATGGAGAATTTGAACCTCAACTAATTCCAAAAGGAGTGCGTAAATTTGAAGGATTTGATGATAAAGTAATATCCTTATATGCTCGGGGAATGACCATTAGGGAAATACAAGGGCACTTAGAAGAACTATATGCCACCAAGGTATCATCTGAGTTAATATCAAAGGTAACTGATGGTATTTTAGAGGAAGTAACTGCTTGGCAGAATAGAGCACTTGATAATGTATATCCTATAATGTACTTAGATTGTATTCATGTTAAGGCAAGAGATAATCATGTAATAATAAATAAAGCGGTTTATCTAGCTATTGGAGTGAATATGGAGGGCAAGAAAGAGCTATTAGGAATTTGGATAGGCAAGAATGAAGGGTGTAAATTTTGGATGCAGGTAGTAACAGAACTGAAGAATCGAGGAGTTGCACAAATATATGTTGCATGTGTTGATGGTCTTAAGGGTTTTCCAGAGGCGATAAATAGCATTTTTCCAAAGACGATAGTGCAGTTGTGTATTGTTCATATGGTAAGAAATTCTGTAAAATACGTATCATACAAAGATCTAAAAGCGGTAACAGCTGATTTAAAAGCAGTTTATTCTGCAATAAATGAAGCAGAGGGATTAAGAGAATTACAAAACTTTGCCAAAAAATGGGATGAAAAATATCCAGTTATTTTTGACATATGGCAACGAAATTGGTCTGGCATAGCTCCATTTTTTAGCTTTCCGGAAGACATTAGGAAGGCGATTTACACTACTAATGCTATTGAATCCACTAACCGTCAAATTCGTAAAATTATTAAAAATAAAGGAGTATTTCCAGATGACAAATCGATTCAGAAAATAATCTTTTTGGCGTTGACAAATGCCTCTAAAAAATGGACAATGCCTATTAAGAATTGGGCGATGGCTTTAAATCAATTTGCTATACTTTGTGATACTAATTTACAAAATTGGGCAAATGGAGAAATCGTACTTACACAAAAAATCTGACAGACCCTATCTTAGTTATTTTACATCGTTAATTTTTTAAATATTTCTATCAAAAGATAAAAAAGTTGCAAATTAATGTACATTGTGCTGAATTAGGATGCTTAAATTTAATCAGTATCTTCTCTTTTCTCCTAGTTGGCTGATGGGCATTCTCAATCCGATTATTTAGTCTTTTATCGGTACGATGCTTAGTCCTAGGACACATATACCTAACTGGTTTAATGTAGCTTTTTAGCTTATCAGTCACAATAACCCTTGGACATGGATAATGACCCAATAATCTTGATAAAAAGCGAATAGCTGATTTCTTGTTACGACGCTTCTGCAGTAATACTTCTAATTCATGTCCCTCAGAGTCAACAGCTCTCCATAATATGAATACTTCACCTTTGATCTTGATATTCATCTCATCCAAATGCCATTTATCAGTTGGCTTTCGCTCTCTCTTACTAATAACATCTTGAAAATAAACTACAAACTTATAACACCAAAACCTTACAGTCTCATGACTTAATATAATACCTCGATAAGCCATCTGCTCTTGAACATCTCGGTAACTATTATTAAAGCGATGATATAACCATACTGTATGGCTAATAATGCTTGCTGGAAAACGATGTCTATTCGGGGCTTGAGTAATATGCATAGCGGTAAAATCTAGGATAAATTGTTACTGCTATTCTATAAATCATTCCCTGTAATTGCTCAATACTTAATTTATACCTCCCTTAACTTGACGGTGCCGTTGCTACATATGAAATAGATCAATCAAATATAAAATTAATTGAATTAACAAAAGATGAAAACAGATTCTTAGAATTTTCTGCTTATTGTTTTAAAACTTATTATTATATTAATTGGGAAAAGAAAATAAAAAAGATAAAAGCTAATGCTCGAAAAAATAATAGCTCTATTATTAGAGCTAAAGAATTAAAACTATCGGAGTAATAACTTTTTCAGATGCGTACAGATTTTTTAGAAAATACTAAAAATCATAAAATCTTCTCAAAAATACTATTAGGGTCACTATACTTCTAATAAATTGAACTTAACACTAATATCTTTGTAGGCTTAAAATGTAATTGAATACACAATAGGGATAAGGTGCTGGGAATTAAGCTCAGCCATTAATATAACGACTTTCCGCTATACTTCTTATTTTAAAAATAATTATAATAGCAGATTCCCAGCATAAAGTGTACACTTGGATTTGGTTTATATTAATAGTAGAGTTCAAATACTATTAGATAAGTAAACTATAGATAAAATTATTAATTAGTCAACCCTCAATTTAAATTTATTTCATATTTTTATAGTTTATTTTTTATTTCATTTATAGTTAAGCGTTGTTTTTTTAATTTTTGAATTTTTTTGCCTTGCTCAAATGCTTCCATAGAGTAAAGTTGATAATTTGAAGTAGTAATATCAGCAACTTCAAGCAACCCTGCCTTAGCCCAAAAACGAATTGTAGAAACGTTTTCTCCTATAGCACTGGCTAACTCTCCGATCTTCATTAATTTTTCAGATTTTCTAATATCTGTTGGCTCTTTCCCTGTTACCGCTTTTAAATAAATATCAAGTGAACGATTAACTGCGTTATAAATAATTTTCTGATATTTTTCTTTTGAACCACCGAGTTGAGCAATCTCTAAAGATGTAATATATGGCAATCGTTCTTGAGGTCTTATAATTGCGGGAGGATACCCTTCCATAATTAAGATTAAATTCATTAACAAACGTGCAGTACGTCCATTTCCATCTGAAAATGGATGGATAGTGACAAGTCTATAATGAGCCTCCCCTGCTAGTTCAACTAAAGGAACATTTTTACTTGAATTTAACCAATTTATAAAATCTGTCATTAACGATGGTACTTTTACAGGGTTAGGCATTACTACACTAGAACCTGAGATGCGGACAGGTACAGACCTATAACATCGAGCATTATGATCATCAATCCCATGAAGAATTGTATAATGAATTGCTAAAATATCTTTTTCAGTAATTTCATAATATTTTTTTCTAGCAAGTTCATAGATAATATCCAAAGCTTTTGCATGGTTTGTTGCTTCTAGATGCTCTGCTAGGGTTTTACCTCCTACAGTTAAACCCTTTTCAATAATTATAGCAGTCTCTTTACGGGATAAAGTATTCCCCTCAATAGCATTACTTGTATAGGTTAACTCTACCCTAAACCATTCTTCTAAATTTTTAGCTAATTCAGAACTTAATGGACGTAAGACATCTAATCTCTTCTTTTTTTTATCTAAAAAATCATATTTCATAAGTAAAGTATAAAGTATTACTTAATACTTTATACTATTTTTATTTCATTATCAATATTTTTTATTTTTCCTCTGTCATCCCGTGATTTATTAAATATAGTAAAAGGGCACCGTCAAGTTAAGGGAGGTATAAATTAAGTATTGAGCAATTACAGGGAATGATTTATAGAATAGCAGTAACAATTTATCCTAGATTTTACCGCTATGCATATTACTCAAGCCCCGAATAGACATCGTTTTCCAGCAAGCATTATTAGCCATACAGTATGGTTATATCATCGCTTTAATAATAGTTACCGAGATGTTCAAGAGCAGATGGCTTATCGAGGTATTATATTAAGTCATGAGACTGTAAGGTTTTGGTGTTATAAGTTTGTAGTTTATTTTCAAGATGTTATTAGTAAGAGAGAGCGAAAGCCAACTGATAAATGGCATTTGGATGAGATGAATATCAAGATCAAAGGTGAAGTATTCATATTATGGAGAGCTGTTGACTCTGAGGGACATGAATTAGAAGTATTACTGCAGAAGCGTCGTAACAAGAAATCAGCTATTCGCTTTTTATCAAGATTATTGGGTAATTATCCATGTCCAAGGGTTATTGTGACTGATAAGCTAAAAAGCTACATTAAACCAGTTAGGTATATGTGTCCTAGGACTAAGCATCGTACCGATAAAAGACTAAATAATCGGATTGAGAATGCCCATCAGCCAACTAGGAGAAAAGAGAAGATACTGATTAAATTTAAGCATCCTAATTCAGCACAATGTACATTATCACTGATGGGAAAAGTCAGAAATATATTTGCTGTAAATGTTGGAAGATATACTAAAACAGCATCTGAGCAAAGAATTGCATTTGCGTCCGCTAAATCCATTTGGGATGAAGCTACTCAAAGACTTCTTGCTGTCTGAAATCTAAAAATATAGTACTTTCTGACACTAATTTACTTAACTTGACGGTGCCCCGGATAGTTATTATTCTATATCATTCCCGCTTAAGGCTTGCTTGTGTAGATCGAAAAAAGTAAAAACAACTTTTAATACTAATAATTTTAGTATTAAAAGCTGGATTCCGTAAATAAATCACGGGATAACAGGAGGGAGAATGATTCACACAGGCAAAGCTTACTTAGATAGAAGTGTTTATTTCCTACTCGTTTAGTCCGTGGCAATATTTATATTTCTTACCTGAACCACAAGGGCATAGCTCATTTCTAGATACTTTGCCCCAGCTTGTAGGATTTTTAGGGTCTCTATCCTCTGGGTTAATGCGTGATATGATAGGTCTGAGATCAGTTTCTAAGTTACTACCTGCATTATACTTACTAAATGCCAGATCTTCACGGCTTTCATGCATATTATTTTGTAGCTTTTTATTTTCAAGCGATATATCTTCTTTTTGAATATGCTTTAAGTCAATATGGAAGTGGTAGACTGTTTGAATAAAGAGTTCTTTTAAATTATTAAGCATATGCTCAAATAAGTTAAATGCTTCTCTTTTATATTCACTTAAAGGATCTTTTTGGGCATAAGCTCTAAGAGATATACCTTGTCTTAAGTGATCTAAGCTATGCAAGTGATCTTTCCAAACTTGATCAAGAGTAGTTAATAAAATATATTTTACAGCATTATGCATTAAGTCAGGACTATAGGCTTCCTCCTTAGACTTATATATGCTATCCGCCGTTTGAATAACAATTTTTGTAACTTCTTCTTCTGTTACATCATTTTTGCTTATTAGATTTTGATCAAGCTTTATAGCAAAGGTGCGGTGTAGTTCTACGCTTAAATTCTCTATATCCCAATCTTCTCTATAAGAGCCTGCTGGCATAAAAGTTAGCACTATTTTTTTAGCTAATTCCTCAGTAGTACTACTTAAGAAGTCATAACTATCTTTAGATTTAATAATTTCAGTTCTTTGTTCGTATATTATTTTACGTTGATCATTCATTACATCATCAAAACGTAATAAATTTTTACGTATTTCATAGTTATGCCCCTCAACTTTTTGCTGAGCTTTCTCAAGTGATCGGCTAATCATTGGGTGATGTATCGCCTCACCATCTTTTAAGCCAAGCGTCCGAAGTACTCCTGAAATAGGTTCTGAGGCAAAAATACGCATTAAATCATCATCAAGTGATAGGAAAAATTTAGTATTACCTGGATCACCTTGTCTGCCCGATCTACCACGCAGCTGATTATCTATTCTACGACTTTCGTGCCGTTCTGTACCTATTACAAATAACCCACCTGCTGCAATTACTTGCTTTTTCTCTTCAGCTATTTGAGCTTTTATCTCATTTACTTTTTCTTTATAAGCAGCATTAGTTAAAGATTTTCTATCTATCTGCTCTATCAGCATTTCAGGATTACCGCCAAGCATAATATCAGTGCCTCGTCCTGCCATATTAGTTGCAATCGTTACTGCTTTAAACCTACCCGCTTGGGCGATAATAAACGCTTCCTGCTCGTGGAATTTAGCATTTAATACTTTATGAGGTATTTTGTTTTTATTTAGAACATTGGAAATTTCTTCTGACTTTTCAATACTTACAGTACCGACAAGCACCGGCTGACCACGATCATAACAATCTTTAATTAGCTTTAAAATAGCATCATATTTTTCTTTTTTGCTTCCATAAATTTCGTCATCAAGATCACGTCTTGTAACTTTATTATGAGTTGGCACTGCTACTACATCAAGATTATATATGTCTTTTAGCTCTGGTACTTCGGTCATAGCTGTACCAGTCATGCCTGATAATTTAGGGTAATTACGGAAATAATTTTGGAAAGTAATAGATGCAAGAGTTTGGTTTTCATTTTGGATTTTTACGTTTTCTTTTGCTTCTAACGCTTGATGTAGCCCCTCAGAATATCTACGCCCTTCCATTACACGTCCTGTAAACTCATCTATGATCATTACTTTACCATCACGTACTAAATAATCTACATCGATTGTAAACATGTTGTGAGCTCTAAGGGCTTGATTAACGTAATGCACTAAGCTTAAATTTTCAAAATCGTATAATCCAGAATCGGGCTTTATAATATCTGCTTGACTTAAAAGCGATTCTACATGACTAATACCGCTTTCCGTTAAATTGATAGTTTTTAATTTTTCATCTTTTTCAAAATCACTTACATTAAGCATGCGTACAAGCTTATCAACTTTACCATATAATTCTGAATTATCATTAACTGGACCAGAAATAACCAATGGAGTTCTTGCTTCATCTATTAAAATCGAATCTACTTCATCGATAATAGCAAAGTTAAAAGGACGAAGTACCCGCTCCTGCAAGCTATATTTCATATTATCTCTTAAGTAGTCAAAGCCAAGCTCGTTATTTGTGGCATATGTAATATCAGAATTATAGGCTTCTCGCTTAGCTTCATCTGTCATGCCAGCAACAATACATCCAACTGATAAACCTAAAAAATTATAAATCTTGCCCATGGAAGCGGAATCACGGCTAACAAGATAATCATTAACTGTTACGACATGTACACCTTTCCCAGCTAAAGCGTTTAAATATGCAGGAAGTGTTGCAACTAAAGTCTTGCCCTCCCCTGTACGCATTTCGGTAATCATTCCTCTATGTAATACCAAACCACCTATAAGCTGCACATCAAAATGACGCATTCCATATACTCTTCTAGAAGCCTCTCTAACTACCGCAAATGCTTCATATGCTATATCATCTAAAGTAGCACCATTTTTAAGTTTTTTCTTAAATTCTATAGTTTTATTTTTTAATTCTTCATCTGATAATTTTTGAATTGCTGGTTCAAGCGAATTAATTTTTGCAATGTCAGAAAATAGTTTTTTTATCGTACGATCATTTGCCGTACCAAAAATTTTTTTCAATATAGAAAACATCAAAATCCTTAAATATATTTTTGTACATATAAATATAGGCTATTTTATAAAATAATCAATTAGTTATATATTTATTTCAAACAACCCTGTTGCAGAATAATCCGTAAATAATTATTAATAAATAAATATTATAAAATAGCTGTTGACGGGTATTTATTATTTTTATAGGATTTAAATTTATATTTAATAAATTATGAGTCATAAATAATGAAAAAACTATCAATTGTACTTTTATCCGTTAGTATGCTTTCTAGCATAGCTTTTGCAGATAACTCAGACAGAGTAGTTGCTACTTACACAGGTGGTGAAGTGAGAGAATCACAAATAATGAAAGAATTTAAACCACAACTTAATCTTCCTTCAGGTGAAGCTATCAAAAATTTTGACGATTTTCCACCACAGGATCAAGATAAATTGATAAGAATTTATGTTAATAATATTTTATTAAAGAAAGAAGTTGAGAAGTCAAACATCACCTCTTCTAAAGAATTCCAAGCAAAGCTTGAAAATGCAAAAAATCAGTTAGCTCAAAAAGAATTATTAGAAAATTATGTAAAATCTAATCTTACCGATAAGATGTTTGATGATGAATATAATAAATATGTAACTAGCTTAAAAGGTAAAGAACAAATAAAAGTTGCTCATATTTTAGTTAAATCTGAAAAAGAAGCTAATGATTTAAAAAATAAATTAAACAAAGGTGCAGATTTTGCTAAACTTGCTGGAGAATCTTCTCTTGATAAAGCTTCAGCTGCAAATGGTGGCGTAATTGGTTACATTTTATTAAATCAACCAGGACAGTTAGTGCCTGAGTTTGAAAATAAAGCCTTTGCTTTAAAAGTAAACGAAGTTTCAACACCAGTGAAAACTGACTATGGTTGGCATATCATTAAGGTTCTTGAGAAAAAACCTGTACCTATCCCAACTAAAGAAGAAGCTAAAATGACTATCGATAATGTATTAGCAGCAGAAATACTAAAAAAATATATTAGCGATTTAGAAGCTAAAGCTGATTTAAAAATTATGTTACCTCCAGCTGCAAATAACGAAGCCAAAAAGTAGTTATACTCTATCCTATGTCATTCCCGCGGAGGCGGGAATCTAGAAAAATAAGCATCAATACAGCGAGTTTTTAAAATTAAAAGCTTAAGTATCTCGCTTTATGCTGGATTCCCGCCTCCGCGGGAATGACATTAAACATTAAAAAACGTAGTCTAATTTCAAAATAATATATCTTTTAAGCTAAGCAACTATTGACAATCCGGCAAAAAAAAATTATATTCTACAAAATCTAATTTAAGTTAAAAAATTATTAAGCTATGTCTAAAGCAAAAACTGCTTCTAAAAACAACCCAACCGCTAGGGAATCAGCTAAAGTACATTTTTATAAAGGTGAAGAGATTATACCATCAAAATATATTCCTCAACAAGGTTCTTCTTTTTTAGCTGCCGAAATTAAATCTTCTGGAAATTTGGTATTAGGAAATAATGGGCAAGTGCTACCTTGGAACTTAGTCAAAAATTTAGCTTAGTTTGATTTAATTACTTACAAATATAACAATTCCACTTCAGTAACTTATATAATAAGTCACATATTGGGGGCATAGCTCAGGGGTAGAGCATCTGCTTTGCACGCAGAGGGTCAAGGGTTCGATTCCCTTTGCCTCCACCAGTTCCTACAAGGGTTTTCAGCCTTTCTTAAATCTTCTAAAAAACACATATGTTCCTTATATGTTCCAAAATACTTAATTTTAATATTGAGACAGTATAAAAAAATAATCAGCTCATAAGCTATTCTTACTTAAAACATAATCAAGCAATGCCAAGCTATTGGCTTCGTTATCATCTCTAGACTCAAATACTTTCTGCTTAATAGCATCTAATACGTCATATTTAGTAGCGTTACCTTTACCGGTTATATGCTTCTTTATAAGTACCAACGTGCTAGTAACTAAAAGCCAATAATCCATCTTGATTTCATTTATCTTCAATTGCGGCTGCGGGGCATTTTAAGTACCAACCTTGCGACAAAAATTTGACCGAAGAACGTTGTGTTGTTGCATAGCTAGATTTTTCCCTGTCATGCTGTGATTTATTCTATAGTATCAGGGTAGTTTTATTATTATAAGGATATTAAATGGCTTCCAAATCGTCATTGCGAGGAGCGTAGCTTTGTTGCAATCTCATGAGGAAAAACTCCTGAGATTGCTTCGTCAAAACTTATAGTTTTTCCTCGCAATGACGAGAAAAAGTGATCCACGCAACAATGCCGGCTTGATTAGACGCCGAACATTAGAGCGATCATTGTTTTTAAACGAAACAACTACAGAAACAGTTGTTAGCTCTGCCTAAAATACCATCATATTTGCATTTTAGTAAAAATTTCTTAGATATTCTGTTATAATTATAGATAGTAATTATTTCTAATTATTAAAACCTTTTGTTATTTCCCTTTGTTCCTTATTAATCCTTATATTTCCCAAATTATCCTAAGTCATTAATTTATATCTTTGATTAAATTTCTGTTGCATTCTTAAAACTTCTTCTTATTATCTAATTTATATATTTTTTAACAAAATATTAAAATTTATAGAATTTAATAAGGATATAATTATGTTTAGTTGGTTGTTTAGCTGGTTTCAAAATCCAAAAACATCACATGAGAAGTTAATAAAAACAATAGAAGAAAGAAATAAAGCAGAAGCACTAAAATTAATTGCTGCAATGAATATTACAGAGTTAAGCAAAGTTAACGATAAAGGCGAAACAGCTTTAACTTTGGCTGCATCTTACGGCTTTTACGGCCTACAAGAGGTTTGTGAAGCATTAATTCCTAAAATGTCAGAGCAAGCTATTAATCAGGTTACTAATGACGGCGATACAGCTTTAATATGGGCTGCATGTAAAGGCTTAAGTAGTGTTTGTGAGGCATTAATTCCTAAAATGTCTAATGAAGCTATTAATGCTGTTGTTAAAAAGGGGCTACTTAAAGGTCATACAGCATTAAGCATAGCTAAGGCACAAGGTTTTAAAAATATATGTGATTTATTAAGTCATAAGATGGATAATAAAGATAGTCTACCCACAGAAGTAACCAAGCAAGATGAAACTCAAACAGATTTGAAATTAACTGTAAAGAAAACACCACATGAAAAATTAATAGAAGCAATCAATAGTTGCAATAAAACATCGCCAGAAGTTATCATAAACATTTTAAAACTTGAAAAAGAAAAACAATTTATGATAGAAGCAATCAATAATTACAATAATACGTTAGTAAAGGAATTAAATTCAATTTTGAATAACAATAATCCAAATAATACTATTAAAATGATTTGGGCGGTTGAAATTTATAAAAAATTATTTAAAGAGTATTTAACAGTAGAAAAAACTGAGAATTTTAAACCTTTACAAAATAAAATAGAAGACTTTATTAAAAATAATTTTTTTACTGCTGCAGGGGTATGCAAAAACTTAATACCTGAAATTGATAATAATGAAATGCACATATCATGCCTGCCTACTGAAATAATAGCTAATATTGTTGAATATTTGGAAAATGAAAAATGGGGGTTAGAAGTTGAGGCTTTGGGTTAATAATAACATATTATGATATAAGTTAACTAAAATCTCAACCTTGTCCCCACCCCTTAAATTTTCATCCTGCTTGTGAATTTTGTTGCATAAAAAAAGCGTCATTTATATACTGTCTTTTATCCGTGGTGGTTAGCAGATCGTACTACTTGCTTCTACCACACTAAAGTTTATCTACTTTAATCAGTTCTTTCTTAACAAATTAGTGATAATTTTTCTAAATCCTTAATATAAATCTCATGAAATTATCCGATTTTGACTTTGACTTACCTTTAGAGCTAATCGCTCAAAATCCAGTAAGCAAACGTGATGAGTCAAATTTATTAATTGCTTCTACAGAGCAATATGTTAAAACCAAATTTTACAATATTGTTGATTATTTAAAAGAAGGGGATCTATTAGTTTTTAATAACAGTAAAGTGATCAAAGCCAAGTTAAATTTAGACAAAAACATCAACATAAACTTAAATCAAAGACTTAAGGATATAGCGACGAACGACGATGCAGACAGGCTTAAATCAATCGACTATTGGTCAGCTTTTGCAAAACCTGCACGTAAGCTAAAGGTAGGCGATGAGTTTTATTTTGATAATCATAAAATAATTATCACCGAAAAGCTCGAAATGGGTGAGATTAAAATTAAATTTGAACTTGCTAATATTTCGGTTTTTGAGTTTTTAGATAAATATGGCGAAATGCCATTACCACTTTATATTAAGAGACCATTTCAAAAATCGCTAGCTCAACGTCATTGTGAGGAAAGACACAGTCCTGACACGGCAATCTCGTTACAAAATCCTGAGATTGCCACGGCGTCCCAAAGGACGCCTCGCAATGACAATAAACTCGACGATGAACGTTATCAAACAGTTTATAGCAATATTCAAGGTTCAGTTGCTGCACCAACGGCAGGCTTACATTTCACAAACGATATAATAAATAAGCTTAAAGAAAAAGGCGTGCAAGTGGCGTTTGTAACTCTACATGTTGGAGCAGGAACTTTTATGCCAGTTAAAACCGAAAATATTAGCGAGCATAAAATGCATACGGAATATTGCTCTATCACCCCTGAAACCGCTGTAATCATAAATAAAGCTAAACAAGAAAAAAGACGTATTATAGCAGTCGGCACTACAAGCCTTAGAACTCTTGAAAGCTCTGCTATAAATGGCAATTTAAATTCTGGCGAATTTGAAACTGATATCTTTATAACTCCTGGCTTTAAATTTCAAATAGTCGACATGTTGCTTACTAATTTTCACTTCCCAAAATCTACTTTATTTATGCTAGTCTGTGCTTTTGCTGGCTTTAAAGAGATGCACGAACTATATAAATACGCCATAAAAGAACAAATGCGTTTTTTTAGCTATGGCGATGCAACACTTTTGTACAGAAAAGTATAAATTTAAATATATCCTAAAAACTTCTTGATTAGAATTTGGATGAAGTAAAAGAATATTACGGCAGCACAGCAGATCATAATACTTATTTGCATAGAATATGGGAGCTGTCTTGCTATATTTGAGGTTTCATTAGAAGAAGATTTATAAATAAATCCTAGTATTTTAATAAGATACAGACTTGAGAATATACTACTAATTATTATAACAGCCATCACGATAAACTGATTCTGCTCGGCTGCTGCCAGTAAAATCGAGAATTTACTTATGAAGCCGCTTAAAACCAGAATACCGATTAACGATAATGACGATATTAATATCATAAAAGAAATCAATGGGAATTCTTTTGAAGTACCTGCTAAATCCTGCACTTGATTGGCTTTCTTTAGGCTATAAATACTCCCCATACTATAAAATAAACAGATCTTTGTAAAAGAATGCGATACTAAATGCAAAGTTGCAGCGGCTAAGGACTTAGGAGTTAGCATAAAAGCACTAAGCAATGCTATGCCTAATTGGTTCATGGTGGAATAGGCAAGTATTTTCTTAATATTATCCGTTCCGAAAGCTTTAAATGTACTATAAAAAATACTTACTATCGGAATAAAAATCAGCCAGTTAAATGCTTCAAATATTTCTTGTAAATAAGATAAACCAAATATATATACTAAAATTTTATAAATACAAAATAAGCCAGTTTTTACTACTATCACTGCATGCAGTAAACTACTAACGGGATAATGTGCAACCATTGCTGCGGGAAGCCATGTATGTACTGGAAAAATCGCTGTCTTTGCAATACCGAAAATAAACATTAGCAATAAAAGAATAGACTGATTTTTAGCAAAATGCTCTAGCATTAGCCCTTTACTTCCAAAATCCCCATTACCGATTTTAGCATAAATAATTATAATAGCCGGCAAAAATAGCATAATTCCGGTAATCATCAAAATTTTTAAATATTTATATAATCCCGTAAGTACTATATTATTTTTAGTATGCCCTATTAAAAAAGCTGTAGAAATTGTTAAAAGCTCATAACAAATAAACATCGTAAATAAATTGCTAGATAGGGCAATTAAAACGCCGATAAGAATAGTCAAATTGAAGAAAAATAAAAACCTTGAAGAGTTTTCTATATTATTAATAGCAAGATATTTCGGAGTATAAAGCAGCGAGCAAATCCATAAAAAGCTAATCAAACTTAAGAAGATCAACCCTAAAGGTTCGAGATGAAAACCTATAAAATAATTACCGAATATATGGAACTTAAACCCTGCTCTTACGCCTTTTAAAAATACCCAATCAATAATTAGAATATTACTAAAGAAAAAAATCCCGATAGCAATAAGTAAAAAATTACGTATAAAACTATCTTCTTTAGTCACAAACGGACTAGTTAAATTCAGCATACCAACTAGTAAAGTTGATAGAATCAAAAGATTCGGAGTAGTAAATTGTGCTAGCATGCTAGATAATTATTTTGTTAAATTGTACAATACCTGCTTTCTTGCTTGCTTGTTTTAAGGATTTATCAAGTGTTGCTATAGGTATCCCGTAACGCAGTGCTAATTCTAAATAACTAGCATCATAAAGGGTTAGACTATATTGGGTTGCTATATCCATTGTTTCAAACCAAGTATGTTCTAAAGTTGTTTGATCAAATTTAATATACATATCTTTTAAAGTATAAATTGCTTGATGACGCTGGTTTGTTGTAATACGCTTTGCACGTTCTGCAAATATTAGTACATTACCTACTTCAAGCCCCCAAATAGTAGGAACAATAGCTTCCCCTGCTACAGTTTTATCTAATATTTCTAAATTTGCTATTTCATTAGGCATAAACCATGAAAGAGTTACAGAACAATCTAAAACAAACAACGACATTCTTATCTCTTTCCCTCATTTCTATAATTTAACCACTCCTCAAAATCAGAAGATTGCAAATTTAGTTCTTTAGCAAGCTTTCGTAGTCTAATTGCTGCTATTTTTGAGGTTTCAGAATTATAATTAGAGTTAATTGGCACAATTTTTGCTGTTACTTTTCCTCTTTTGGTAATTAGAACTTCTTCGCCTTTACTAGCACGATCTAATAATTTAGAAAAATGAGTTTTAGCATCAAATGCTGTAATAGAATTTTGCATATAATTAACTAGTCTGTTATCTAGTTAAATTATAATATATTATACCGTTATTGTCAAAATATGTTTTTAATCTCTCCAAAATAAAATTTTTACCATTTTATAGTGATAAAATAATGATCCTACCGAGCTTAGTAAAATTATTATAAAATCTAACAATAGATTTTGCTTTAAAAATAATTCTAGAATACTTACCTTAACAAAAAATAACGGACTGATTGGCAAGCCGCTGCTACAAATTACAGCTATTATTACTAAAACTTGGTTCGGTTTTTTTGAATATGCTTCTTTATAAGCAGCAATTAGAAAAAGAGCTATTTTATTTATGCTATCTATAATCAATAAGTATGGTAAAATTTTCATACCGCTATCGGTAACATATGATAAAAATACATAGCCTATTTGAGTAATACACGAATATACTATAATTTTCTTAAAACTCTCAGACTTATAAGCAAAATACGGGGCTATAATAAGCGTTGCTAAAGCGATAGGTCTTATAAAATGGTTAATTGCTAGTTTAATCGTTTCATAATTTATAATGAGATAGGTAAATTTATATATTATATATACACCTATTATGGTCGAAATCCCTGCCAAATATACTAAAATCACCGAGGCAGTGGTGCTATAAGCCCTCATCATCCAAAAATGCATAGGGAAAAGAGCAGTTTTTAAAATAACCCCTATTAAGAAAAATCCTATAGATAAAGTTAAAATATTTGAATCAGAATATTTTTGTAAAAATCCAGCTACATCCAGCATATTTAAACTACCTGTAATGCTTAGCAGAAAGCCTATGGCTATAAGAATCAAGGTTGCACCGATACTACCCATTATTAAATAATCAAAAGCACCGATTAAAGCCTTTGGATTACCACCACTAGCTATCAAAACATAGCTACTAAGTGCTGAAATCTCTATGAACACATATAAATTGAAGAAATCATTAGTACTAACCATTCCTAAATAACCCATATGAGCAAACAACAATATGGCGTAAAATAAAGCTCTTCTATTGCGGTTAATATATTTTAGAATAGTTAGGTTAGTGATATTGTAACAAAAAATTAGAAAAAATAATAAAACCAAATTAAGGTAAATAATAATAGCTTGATTCAAAGAGTTTAAATAATACTCAATCCCAATAGACGAAGTCCACCCTCCCATCACATAAGAAATTTCAGTATTTTTTACAATAGAATACCCGTAAATACTAATTATAAAACTCGTTAAAATAGAGCAGATAGTAATGATTCGAGTTAATAAAATAAAACGAAAAAATATTGTCGCAAGTAATGCCCCTGCAAATGGGAATAAAATCTGTAAGATTGGGAAATGGTTTGCTAGGATCATGGGTTTTTATTCAAATCGGTGTCATCCTGTGGCTTGGGAACTAGATCCAGTATAAAGCAAGAGAATCGAGCTTTTGATATCTGCATTCTTTACTGGATCCCGTGGACAAGCCACGGGATGACAGAAGTAACAAGCCTTATACAAGAGAATAACATACTAGAAATATATCTATTTATCAAAACTAATTTCGTTTTCTGATATTGTATCAAAGTGTTTATAAATTTGATATATGAAACTTAAAGCTACGCTAAGTGTTGCAAAGCCCACTACTATAGCTGTTAGCATCAATACGTGAGGCAATGGGCTGGTGTAGGTAGTGACGCTTTCTTGTATAATAGGTACAATACCTGTTTTAACTTTACCAAGGCTTAAATAAAAAATTAATACTGAACTTTGAAAAATCCCAAGCCCTATAATTTTATGAATATAATTATGGCTTGTAAGCATTATAAACAAACCAGAAGTAAGTAATATTAAAGCAAAAAAATATATTAAGTGGGACATATGTATATAGTTAAGTGAAAGATAATACGGAGATCAACTTGAAAAAGAGCAAGGAGTCTGTAAGCCGAGGTGCGGAGCGTATACTTAATACGTGAGCAGCCGAGGACTTACAAAGACAACGCAGCCAATTGTTCAAGTTCTATCTTAGTATCAGTATACTCTAAAAGATTCATTGAATATACAAGTAATCTTTTTACCTTTACGTACGGCAAGTTTTGGGAATACTTGTTCAAGAATAACTAAATTAGGGTTATCTGGAGCGAGGCGATAATTTACTAAAGACTCACGCAGTGAATCATCTACAGCAAAAATCCCAGGAATTTCAGAATTTTTATCTCTAAATTGTAGATAGGTGAATTCGCCATCGTCAAAAATTTTGATAGGAGCTATTTCTTCACTACCGCTAATATAATAGTTGAAGTTATATTTTTCTGGATGATTAAGATCAGGGGTTGCTGAAGAGGCAATATAAGTTTGTATGTGACCACCAGCATTATCATTTTCATCATCAGGATAGAGGAACTTGACGTTAAAAACCATTTCTGGATCACGCATATCAAGAGTCTCAGCAGCGTATAGTTCAAAGAAATATGTTCGTTTATTAGTAATTAAAGTCATATTAGTAGTGGCATCCTGTTCCATCGGTTTAATAAAAATCCTATGACTGGCAGGTACTATTTGCCAAGAAGTAGTATCACCCATAGAGATACTCACTATTTCTTCATCTCTTGCAAGCTCTATACTTGCTTGATAGCCGTAATATCCTGTAAATTTAAAAACATCATCAGGGTTATAAACCATAACTCTTAAACGAGAATCTTGCCCCAAAGGTCTTGACTCTCTAATAGCAAATATATTTAATGTAAAAAATATTATTGTAAAAAATATTATTAATCGCTTCATATTATTTCTGGTTTTTATCTTTTAATAATTTTAGCTTATAACTGGTAACAGTAAAATTAAATGGAGCATTAGGCGGAAGATTTGCACTGATAAAATCCATTATATAACCTATTTTTGCTTCCCATAACATATTTTCTAAAACTTCCCCTGCACTATTTTTAGCTAATGACTCAAAAGTAACAACTACTTCATTATTATTTATATTCTGAATTGATGTTATACTAATTGAACGCCTATATAATTTTTGATATCGCATAACCGGTGATAGTGGATTATCAATATTCATAAAATTAGCAAATTGCATATAAACAATACTTGTAGAACTATTTTTAATAAAGACAAATTGTTGTTTTAATAAATCATAATTATATTCTTCTCGCTGTAGCACATAATTTTTGAGCATAATATTAGCAACAGAACCATAAGGATCACGCAATGTAGATTCTTTAGTGTTAGTTTCGGTACTAGATTTTATCAAGTAACTTATTTTTTCTTTTATAGGTAATAATACATCAATATTTATACAAATAATAGTAAGTAATAACGTAAATGTTGCACATGCTAAAAGTAAAAGAGACCTACTACTTAACGGCACTACATATTTAAAGCTGTACCATTTTCTTGCATCACTAAAATATTCGCCGGATTTAACATATTCTTGTACGGCACTAAGTACTGGATCCATAATTATTTAGTAATTGATGAGTATTTTTATCCCCATAACCTTAGCATAATTATTTTAATATAATTATCATTTGTTAATTTAAGATTATTTAAGTTATAAAATAACTTTATATTGTTGCTACAATACCAAAATACTACTTAATTTTAAAATTAAAATAAATAATTTATAAATTTAAATTATACAATAATAATTATTGATGGTAATAATATTGTATCAATATTATTGTTATATAACACTGTTTACAATCTTTTTAATATTTTTTTATACTTAAAATAAATTTTTGTAAAAAATGCTTGTGAACAATTATATACTAAGCTAATTTAAACAAGTAATAAAATAAACCACTATTATATATTTAAGATGTTAAAATTATTCAAGTTTGGGGTATTATTAATTATGCTTTCACAATTATTATCATGTACACCCTCAGCACCTTACGAAATTAAAAGCCCGTGTGTTGCAGCTGAAATTAATGATGAAGCAGAGTTAAGTATGAATCCTTGTGTAAGAAGACCGGTTAATTCTATAATAGATATAGCATAAATATATCAATGACACTTATTTCGCTAGTAACTGTTTAATATAACAATAGAAGTATGTTAGATAATATATTCGGCTTCTTTAAATCAAGTGATAAAGCACAAAATGATGCAAAGAGCGAGCAAAACCAAGCAAATCTGCTAAAGATAACTCAAAATTGGTATGAAGAACGTGCTGATAAGCTGATTGTTCAACGTAACTTGTTAATAATATTACTGATAATATTATCAATTTTTATGGTAATATCTACTTTAGTAATAGCTTTTGTAGTAAAATCTAAACAGTTTGATCCTTTTGTCATTCAACTTGATAATACTACTGGTCGTGCATCAGTAGTAAAGCCTATTTCATCACCAGTGCTTACCGCAGATGAATCTCTTACAAGATATTTTATAAAAAAATATATAAATGCAAGAGAAACATATAATTTTGTTGATTTCACTACCTTGGCACGCACTACTATAAGATTACTTTCAACGAGTAATGTTTTTTATGGCTATCTTGGGTATATAAGAGATAAAAACAATGATCCAAGTTTAAAGTATCAGGAAAATAATACGACTTATTTAGTAGTAAAGTCATGGTCAAAAATTGCCTCAGACAAATATATAGTTAGGTTTTCCGTAAATGAAGCAACAGGAAATCAAACAGTTTATAATAAAATAGCAGTAGTAAGTTATGCTTACGTACCAATGCAATTAACAGATTCAGAACTTGATATAAATCCTGTAGGATTTCAAGTTAACGGATATAGGGTAGACGATGATAATAGTTAGATTTTGTTTTTTAATTTTTATATACTTAAGTGGCTTAATAGCTAATGCTGACTGTCCACTTTTAGAAAATGATCCATGTAGTAATATCAGTAATAATTATTTGGATGATTTATCTATAACTAGGGATAATAGGATACAAACATATATATATAATCCTAATGAAGTTTATTTATTAACACTGCATTTCGGTTTTCAAGCACATATAGAATTTGCTAAAAATGAAGAAGTTCAAAATATCATCCTTGGAGACGCCTATGCGTGGAAACTAACTCCTATTGGCAATCGTTTATTTATAAAACCTCTTGAAAAATATATTCGTACTAACATGACTATCATAACTAATAAAAGAACATATGAATTTGATATTTCTTCTGTTGAGTTAATGGAAGGGCATGAGAAAGAGTTAGTATATGTAATTAAATTTGACTATTCTAAGAATAGAACAAGCAATAATTACATGGCAAGATATTAGTGTCATTCCGTGGCTTGTTATAATGTCATTCCCGCGTAGGCGGGAATCCAGTAATAAAAAATACAAGTATACTAAAATCTTAAAATAAAAAGCTCGATTTATCTCGCTTTATGCTGGATTCCCGCCTACGCGGGAATGACATTGGGAGTGGGAATAACGTAACAATAAACAATAATGCTTTAACTAATATATAATTTAAATATGGCCGAAGAGCAAAACAATAACAGTTCTTTATCAGGAGCGGATACACCTGAAGTTCAAAAAGAATTATCAAAAGTTTCAGTGAGTTTTAATAAAAGTATCGCTATCGTAGTTGTAATTTGCGGTATTCTTATATATATTTTTTATTCCCTTTTCTTTGCTCCTAAAAAAGAAGAAATTCAAAATACTAATATACCTAGCAATATTGTTAAACCTGTTGAAGATAATTCAGATAACGTACCTGAAATACCTAAATTACCAGATCCACCAAAGCTTGAGACACCGACACCTCCACCTACCCCTCCGGTAGTGGAAGTACCACCAGTTTTACCTCCAACTACCCCAGTAGAAACGGATAAGTCAAAAACACTTCTAGCTCCGCCTATTTCGTTACCTTCAACAAACGGACCTTTAGTTGAAAGTGATGAGGAAAAGAAGCGTAAACAAGCAAAAAGAACATCATCTATTGTGCTAGTTAGCGGCGTAGAACCTAAGAAAACAGCAGAACAAGTTGCTGCGGATGCAGTATTTAAAGATCGTGGTGACATGTCTTTAATCTTAGGGCGTGGTAAATTAATTGAGGCAGTACTTGAAACAGCCATAAATAGCGATCTTGGTGGTGAAATAAGAGCTATTATTAGTAGAGATGTATATTCTGAGAAAGATAAGATAATATTAATACCAAAAGGATCGAAAGTATTTGGTAAATATGCAACTTCAACTTCATCAGATAGCTATGGCAGAGTTTCTGTAATATGGGATAGAATAGACTTAACTAATGGTTATACTATAGCATTTGATTCGCCCGCAGTCGATAACTTAGGAAGACCAGGGATACAAGGAAGAGTAGATAATAAATATAAGGAGCAGTTTGCTAACTCAGTATTACAGTCTGCTTTCAATATAGGAATTGCTAAAGTTCTTGATAAATTAGTACCTCCGCCTATAAACTCACAAGCTGCTGCTACTAATAGTGCTATTGCTACTCAGTTATTAAATACTACTCAAACAATTTCCCAAAATACTAGTTTGGATCCAAATATAAGAATAGTTACAATTTGTACAAATGTTTTAGCTGCTATTACTGATAAAACATCTACTGCATATACTACAATGACACAAGCCTGTACAACCGCCCAAGATGCTTCTTCGGCAAATACCCCTGAACAAATGCTAGCTACATTAGTACAAGCGGTTAATACAGCTGCTTTAAGCTTGCTTACTAGTACTTCTATAGCATCAAATCCAACTCAGGCACAACAAGCTTCTACGCAAGCTTTTACAGATATTACTAATACTGTACAAAATATGATAACTCAGCAGCAATTTAAACCTACTACAACGATTAATCAAGGTACTCCGATTAAGATATACGTTAATAAGGATTATAAATTCCCTGCTACTGTTTTAACAAAATCAAAGGTAGTAAAATGAGTGATGCATTTGCTGCCTTAGAGACATTTTTATTACCGTTTAAAGAATTATTTGCTGAAGATGGTATTAACGAGATTATGGTTAATAAACCTGGAGAAGCATGGGTTGAGAAAAAAGGCGATATATATTCTAAACAATTACCAGAGCTTGACGCGGAACATTTACTTTCGCTTGGACGTTTAGTTGCTCAATCTACTGAACAAATGATTTCAGAGGAAAAACCTTTACTTTCAGCAACACTTCCAAATGGTTATCGTATTCAAATAGTATTTCCACCTGCTTGTGAAATAGGACAAATCATTTATTCTATAAGAAAGCCAAGCGGTATGAATCTAACTCTAGATGAATATGCTAAAATGGGAGCTTTTGATGAAACTGCAACAGAAAGTTTAGTAGACCAAGATGAAATAATTCTAAACGGATATTTAGCTGAAAAAAAGATAAAAGAATTCATCAAACATGCAGTTATTTCAAAGAAGAATATTATAATTAGCGGCGGTACTTCAACAGGTAAAACTACTTTCACTAATGCAGCACTTACTGAAATACCTCAATTGGAAAGATTAATTACAGTAGAAGATGCTCGTGAAGTTGTATTATCTAGTCACCCTAATAGAGTTCATTTGCTTGCTTCTAAAGGCGGGCAAGGACGAGCAAACGTTACTACTCAAGATCTAATAGAAGCGTGTTTGCGTTTAAGACCTGATAGAATTATAGTTGGTGAGCTTCGAGGTAAAGAAGCTTTTAGTTTCTTGCGAGCTATTAATACTGGTCACCCAGGTTCTATATCTACACTTCACGCTGATAGTCCTGCTATGGCAATTGAACAACTAAAATTGATGGTTATGCAAGCTGATCTTGGTATGCCACCTGAAGAAGTAAAAAAATATATTTTAACAGTTGTAGATATTGTAGTACAATTAAAACGTGGCAGTGGCGGTAAAAGATATGTATCGGAAGTATATTATAAAAAGAATAAAAACGCCGAAGGAATGGTGTAGACTATAGTGTCATCCCGTGGCCCCGCCACGGGATGACAATGTAGAAATGATATAGAAAGACAGGATTACTAAATGGAATGGCATAACATACTCAAAGTCACTAGAAATATATTCGGTCATGCTATAATTTATCCGGTTGTTATTTTTAGTACCTTATGGATAAGTGGTGCATTTGTTGCAATCTTTACCAATGAAATTGGGACTCTTGGAGTAGATGTAACTGCTATAAATATTGCTTACAAATGGGCTTATTGGCTTGTTAGCGTTTGGGGACAATTAAAAATCTCTGATTATAACTATTTAAAATTAAAGCTACTTGCTTCACTTCTTGGTCCTGCTCTTGTCGTTATAATATTTTACATTAAAAACTTTGAGAGAATCAAATCGCTACAATTTTTTGAGCAACCTGAAAAAGTCTATGGTGATGCTAGGTGGGCAAGTCCTGCAGATGTTGAATCGGCTGGTCTTAGAGCTAAAAAAGGTATGCTAATCGGAGTTGATAGTGGTGGTTATTTTGTTGCTGATGGATTCCAACACGCCTTATTATTTGCTCCTACTGGTTCTGGTAAAGGTGTGGGTTTTGTTATACCTAACCTATTATTTTGGTCTGATTCCGTAGTCGTTCATGATATAAAACTTGAAAACCATGGCTTAACGAGCGGTTGGCGTGAGAAACAAGGTCAGAAAGTCTTTGTATGGGAGCCATCTAACCCAGATGGTATTACTCACTGCTATAATCCGATTGACTGGGTTAGTACTAAGCCTGGGCAAATGGTTGATGACGTACAAAAAATTTCAAACCTTATCATGCCTGAAAAGGATTTCTGGAATAATGAAGCACGAAGCTTATTCTTGGGCGTAACCTTATATTTAATAGCCGATCCTGTTAAAACCAAATCCTTTGGTGAAGTAGTGCGTACCATGAGAAGTGACGATGTGGTATATAATCTAGCGGTCGTGCTTGATACTTTAGGCGGGATAATTCACCCTGTTGCATATATGAATATTGCAGCTTTCCTACAAAAAGCCGATAAAGAGCGTTCAGGTGTTATATCAACCATGAACTCATCACTTGAGTTATGGGCAAACCCATTAATTGACTCTGCTACTGCTTCTTCTGACTTTAACGTGCAAGAATTCAAGAAAATAAAAACAACTGTATATGTAGGTCTTACTCCTGACAATATACAACGTTTGCAGAAATTAATGCAGGTATTTTATCAGCAAGCTACAGAGTTTTTAAGTCGAAAAATGCCTGATTTAAAAGAAGAACCTTATGGCGTGATGTTCTTACTTGATGAGTTCCCAACGCTTGGTAAGATGGATACGTTCAAAACAGGTATTGCTTATTTCAGGGGATATAGAGTTCGTTTATTCTTAATTATTCAAGATACACAGCAGCTAAAAGGAACATATGAAGATGCGGGTATGAACTCTTTCTTATCTAACTCAACATATCGTATTACCTTTGCTGCAAATAACTATGAAACCGCAAATTTAATATCACAATTAGTAGGTAATAAAACTGTAGAACAAAGATCATTCAGCAAACCTATATTTTTTGACCTTAATATTTCTACTAGAACACAAAATGTTTCTCAAGTTCAAAGGGCTTTACTTTTACCTCAAGAAGTAATACAGTTACCAAGAGACGAGCAGATTGTTTTAATAGAGTCTTTTCCTCCGATAAAATCTCGTAAGATTAAATATTTTGAGGATAAGTTTTTTACTAGTAGATTATTACCGCCGACTTTTGTACCTACTCAAGTACCTTTTGATCCGCGAGCAAATAATAATGAAACTTCTAATGAGACATAAGAGGCTACTGTTGCTCCAGAAAATAGTGAGTAATATATACCCAAATGATTTGAGTATAATTCTACTCTTACAAGAAAAGAAGTATATACGAAGATGCGTTCAGCTATTATTGATATCGGTTCAAATGCTTTAAGAGCTGTAGTTTATGAAACCGATGAGCTTGGAGCTCCTGAAATTTTTAATTATAAATTCAAAAATTATCTAACTAATCTACTTAATTTAGATAATTTAGACATAAAACATCAAACATATTTATCTTTACAATATCTCACTCATATTTTTACTAAGCTTTCTGTTACTAATATCAGATGCGTCGCAACTGCTATACTCAGGGGACACCCAAAAGCAGAAGAATTTAAAGCAATAATCGAAAAGAAATTCAATATTGAAGTTGAGATTATCTCAGGTGAACATGAAGCTTATTTAACCGCTGCTGGTTTAATTTCAGGAATTAGCGATGCTTCCGGTATTGTAGCTGATCTTGGTGGCGGCAGCTTAGAGCTTGCACAAATTGCGGATAAAAAAGTTGGTAAGTTAAAATCGCTACCGCTTGGCACACGGATTATTGCTAATAATAATTTTGATAATCTTGGGCTTATTACAGAATTAATTGAAAAAGAATTTGGTCTTGAGCATTATCCTAACCTATATTTAATCGGTGGTGCATTACGTTTAATGAGCCGAATATATATGGAGTCTATTAATTACCCTCTTAAAAATTTACATAACTTTGAAATAAGTCGTGTAGAATTTGAGTTATATTTGGAAAAATTATCACAAATCGATAAGTTAAAGCTTAGCTATTATGAACAAAAAGCGATTAATTATAACGCTGTTTTAGTAATAAAGGCGATGATTAAAGTATTTTATCCAGAAAAAATTATCATCTCAAATTATGGCTTAAAAGAAGGGGTGAGATTTGATGCACTACCGGATAATGAAAAAGAAAAAGATATTATTTATGAGCGAGTTAAGAGATTAGTAAAATTTGATAGAAATATATGTAAAATCGATCAATATATTGAAGCTGTAAAATATCTTCTCATTAATCCAGATGATACTACTCTAATAACAGTCGAGCTAGCTATAATGCTTGCTCAGTATAACAAAAATATCGATAAAACACTCAGAGCTAATTTCGTTTCAGAATTTATTCTATCTTCAGATATTCCCTTTAGTCATAGACAACGGCTTATGCTAGGTATCGCACTAACTGTTACTTATACTGCTAAAACTGATATGAATATTAATAAGATAGCTAAAAAAATGATCAGTAAAAGCGATTATTATAACAGCAATATTATCGGTTATTATATAAAAATTGCTAGAGAAATCGATGGTCCAGAATTTCAAGAACCCTCTTTCTCTATCAAGCTAAAAGATGACGAATTTTTACAAATCAATACTTCTATTCTTCCTAAACAAGTCTTCGAAAAAGTCCATGAACGCTTAAAAGATATAAGAAGTGCTAGGAAAAATATCAACCAAAGCTTTAGTGATTAGATCACCTCGGGTGTCATGCCGTGACTTGATCACGGCATCCAGTAAAAATATACAAATAAAAAAAGCTCGATTCCTCTCGCTTTATGTTGGATCTAGTTCCCAAGCCACGGTATGACACTGTTAAACAACTATATTTACATACATTACATAAAATAGTATAATACATAAAGTATGATAATTTTATTAGGATATAGATATGGCACAGATAGTTAAGGCAACAGAAGCTGTTCGTTCATTTTCCGATATTATTAACCGTGTTTATTATAAAGGCGAAAGCTTCGATATTCAAAAAGGTAATAATATCGTGGCACAAATTACACCTGTCGAAAATAAATCTTCTGTGAAAGTAAAAAATTTAGATGAACTTTTTAAAAATGGTCCACATCTCGACCCTGAGGATGCTGAACAATTTATGAAAGATGTTGATGATGTAAGACGTAGTACTAGAATAAACATTGAGGAGTTGTATCGTAAATGGGATTAATTGTTGATACCTCTATAATTATAGCTTTAGAAAGAGGAAAAATTAGTACTAAAGCATGGTCAAATTATGATCAAGCTTATATTAACCCTATTGTGTTAACTGAACTATTAATAGGAATAGATAGAGTTAAAGATGAAAATAAGCGTGGACAATGTTTAACTTTTATAGAATATGTAAAAAGCTTATTTACTCTACTACCTTTCGGTATTGAAGAAGCATATGTATATGCAAAAATTATAGATAATTTATATAAAGAACGCATAACTATTGGTGTTCATGATTTATTAATTGCAGCGACAGCAATAACTCATAATTACCCTATTCTTACCCTAAATACAAAAGACTTTAAAAGAATTCCTGGACTAGAAGTATTAACAGTTTCGCTTAAAGATTAAAATGTTTCAAAACACTAAATTATCATTTTTCCTTGCTAATTTTGAGCTGATATTTGACTTTAGCACGCAAAACCAATTAATAGCGGTAGCATTTTTACTAATTACCGCTATTGCAAATTTATATGCGATTTCTCAAAATAGAAAACTTGAAAGTTTAATCGGTAGTTTATATTGCCTTTCATCTCTCATCTGCTTATTTTCAGGCGATTTTATCTCTATGATAATTTCGTTAGAATTTATGACAATTTTTGCCTGCATAATTATTTTTATAGGAAGTCGTAGTGTAAAACATACTAGGCAATATTTCCTAACCCACTTATTTAGTAGCGGGTTGATTCTAATTGGAATGAGCTTATTAATTAACGAAACAGCGAATACAGCTTTCATTCCGTTGACAACAGCGATATATAATTCTGAATTACCGGCAATATTAATACTTGCGGGCTGCCTAATAAACGCTTCAATTATTTTCTTCAATGGATGGGTAGTTAATTGTTATCCTAAAGCTTCAAGTAGCGGTATGATTTACCTACTTAGCTTCACTACTAAAATTGCATTAATCACAATATTTAAGTTATTTAGCGGTCTTGAAATACTTAAATTTTTTGGTCTTGCTATGATCATTTATGGTTTAATATTTGCTTTAATAGAAAAAAACCTTAGAAGACTAATATGCTACCTCACCGTTTCACAGCTTGGTTTTATTTTAGCAGCTATAGGAGTAAATTCTCCTAGAATATTATATCTTATTCCGATTTTTATATTTATGCATATATTATATAACGGGGTATTTGCTTTATATTTTGCTATTATAGAAGATTCAAACGATATTAAAAATTATCAAAACCTTAAAACTGCCAAATACAATCCTATTTTATTAATTGGATTTATACTTACCATATTAATATATAGCTCCATACTTCCAATTAATTCTTCTTATATAAAATTAGAACTAGCAAATGCTTTAAACGAAAACTACATTATGATTTTCTTTAAAATAGTAACCTGCACTATATTATTTAGCTTGGTTTTTGAGGGGGTGTTAGCATTATTGCAAGTGAGTAATAAAGAGGTAACACGTCATTGCGAGCGACTACAAGGAGCGTGGCAATCTCATTTTATTATCCTGAGATTGCTTCGTCAAAACTTACAGTTTTTCCTCGCAATGACGCCAGTTTATTTATTATACCTCTCTTCTTGCCTTATAACCTTAGCAATATGTGCATTTTATCCTGTTCAAATTTCTGGTGTAAGTAATAGCTTATCAATTATCTTAATTGCACTATTCTTAGCTTTGCTACTCCGCTTATCACCACGTATTTTAACAAAAAATATTAACCTTGATTTATACCGCTATATACAAAAAATTATTTACTTCTGTATCACCAAATATAAAGAAGCAAAAAGTGATGAAATAGAGGAAGATGAATATTTCAATTTTAAAGCTTTCTGGCAAGATACTTTAAGTAAAATATCTACTTGGCATTAATGGTCAAACTGCTATATTTATTATAGTATTGATGTTAATTAGCTTGATTTTAGTACTCAATGTCATTCCCGCGTAGGCGGGAATCCAGCATAAAGCGAGATAAATCGAGCTTTTAATTTAAGAAATTTAACGCATTTAAAATTTTTAGTGACTGGATTCCCGCCTACGCGGGAATGACATCAAAGCTCCAACCCTATAACACTTATAAAAATATGAAACCACCAATTGCCGACAAACAAAACTACAATAATGACGATTATCACTGGCTGCGTGATCCCAAATGGCCAGATGTACAAGATGATAAAATCCTAGATTATTTAAAAGCTGAAAATAAATATACCGAGCATTTTTTTACTGATTTACAAGATGATAAGGAAAAGATTTTTGAAGAATTAAAAGGACGCATTAAGCTAGATGATACATCCGCATACACTAAGAAAAAGGATTATTACTATTACCATCGAGTAGAAGCAGATAAAAACTATCCGATATATTGCCGAAAATATAAAAATATAAATGCTCCTGAAGAAATAATATTAGACGTTAATCTTTTAAATACTGGCTTTACTGATGTTGATGAAGTTGCAATGTCACCTGATCAAAATTTAATGGCTTATAGTGTTAATTTCATAGGTAATGAAAAATATGACATCAAAATATATGATCTCAAAGAACAAAAATATTTAGCTGATATAGTCAAAGAAGTAGCTCCTACTATAATTTGGCATGAGAAATTAAATGGCTTTTTCTATATTACTATCAATGAGAATCAACGCTGGGATAAATTAATGTTTCATCGTTTAGGCGAGGATGCAATAAACGATAAACTCATATTTGAAGTAAAGAACTCGGCTCATTTTGTTAGCGGTGAGAAATCTAGTAGCCGCAAATATTTATTTATTAATTCAGGTGATTACAATGGAAATAAAATTTATACAATTTCTATGCATGATGAGAGTTTTATGCCAAAATTGGTACGACCTTTAGAGAGTCATATATTTTATGATGTAGCTCATCATGGGGATTATTTTTATATCAAAACTAATTATAAAGCTAAAAACTTCCGTATAGTCAAAGTTCCAGTAGATAACTTCCAAAATGATGATTGGTATAATGATTATATTAAGGAAGAGCAAGATAAATATTTGAAAGATTTTGATATAACAGAGAATTATCTTATTTTAAATTATCGTGATAATGGCTTACCGCTCGTCAAAATAAAAAGATTTAGTGACTCTTTAGAGAAAGTCGTTTCCTTTCCTGACGAAAGCTTCCAAGCAAAGGGCTATTCTACTAATTTCGATGAAGACGATATACGCTTAAACTACTCTTCTCTTGCAAGACCGAACACCACTTACAGCTATGATTTTGATAGCGATAAGCTAACAATATTAAAAGAGCAGGAAATACCATCTGGCTTTAATCCTGATGAGTATAAAGTAGAGCGAATATTTGCAGATAATGAGGGTGTTAAAGTTCCTATCACTCTCTTTTATAAAAAATCTTTATTCAAAAAAGATGGCTCAAATCCTTTATTTTTAATGGGTTATGGAGCTTATGGTATCGCAATACCGGTTAATTTTAGAAATATGGCAATAACACTTAGCGATCGTGGTTTTGTTTACGCAGTTGCTCATATTAGAGGTGGCGATGATCTTGGGCATGATTGGTATAAGGCTGCTAAATTCTTAAATAAAAAAAGAACTTTTGAAGATTTTATAGCTTGCTCAGAAACTTTAATTCAAGAAAAATATACAAGTGCGAATAATATAGTAATAATGGGTGGTAGTGCTGGCGGTATGTTAATCGGCTATGTTCTTAATGAGAAACCAGAACTCTATAAAGTAGCCGTCGCTCACGTGCCTTTTGTCGACGTCCTTAATACTATGCTTGATGAAACTCTGCCGCTAACTCTTTTAGAATATAATGAATGGGGTAACCCAAAGGAAAAAGAATATTTTGACTATATCAAATCTTATTCGCCTTATGATAACGTTAAAGCACAAAACTACCCTGCTATATTTGTTACTTGCGGTATATCAGACCCACGTGTAGGATATTGGGAACCAGCAAAATGGGTAACAAAATTACGTGAGTACAAAACTGATAATAACCTCTTATTGTTAAAAACAAATATGGATACGGGGCATAAAGGTTCTGCTGGTCGTTTCGACTATCTTAAAGAAACAGCTGAAGAGTTAGTATTTATTTTTAAGATGTTTAATGTAGGGGTTTAGTGATGTTTATATCATTCCTGCGTAAGGCTTACCAGCGTGGATCGGAAAACGTCTTATATGTCATTCCCGCGTAGGCGGGAATCCAGCATAAAGCGAGATAAATCGAGCTTTTAATTTTAAAAACTTGCTGCTTTTATGTTTATTTTTCTGGATTCCCGCCGTTGCTAAGAATGACATAGAATAATAACTTTCCGATACTATAGAATAAATCACGGGATGACAATTGGACAACTCATCCACACGGGCAAGCCTCACGCAGGAATGACATATAAGGTGCTTATTCGATCCACACCACCACCATGGCATGACACTATATAAGGTTAAACATGTTTGACGATAAACTTAGTAAAGATTTGTTACTATCTGCTAGAGCTAATAATAATTTAGCTCTAATAAGAATATTACAAGGTACAACCATTGCAATTAATTCGAATCTACAAGATGAGACTAGGAAAACTGCCTTACATTGGGCAGTAATAAATTTAAATCCTCTTATAACTTGCTATATACTTAAAATCGAAAAAGTAAATGTTAATATTCAAGACAATACTGGCTTTACTGTTCTACATTATCTTGCTAAAACAATAAATAAACTTAAATTTACCACTATCAATGGTTCTTTTTATAAAAGCAACATAGCATTTTAAAAACTTTGTTTGAATATGGTATTGATGTTAATATCCAAGATAATAAAGGTAATACTGCTTTACATTATGCAATATGTAAAAATAATTTCTTTTTTATAGAAGAATTATTATCTAATAATGCTAGTCCTTTTATTTTAAATAAAGCAGGTTTTTCTATCTTATATAAATTAAATACAAAAAATTATAATTTTAAAGATGAAATTATAGAATCTTTATATTCTAAATACCCTAAATCGATTGAATTCGGACTAGTTGATAACAAAATTATTATTTATGATATACATAAATTACTTTATAATTTACCTTATTTTATGTATGAACATAATATTTTGATACTAGGAAATGATGCATAAAAACTATTTTGAACAAATAAAAAGACTACCACTTACTTTAATCCTACTCATTAGCCTAATTTGTTCTATTGGGTTTATTGTTCTTTATTCTGCTGCAAATAGCAATCTGCAACCTTGGGCACTTAAACAAATTGTGAATTTTTGTATATTCATGCCTATAGCTATAATCATTGCTTTAATTGATTTACGGATTATCTTTAGATTATCTTATATTTTCTATTTCTGTGTACTCGCTTTATTAGTTGCCGTAGAGCTTTTTGGCTCAACAGCAATGGGCGGAAAAAGATGGATAGATATTGGGATAGTAAAGCTGCAACCTTCCGAGCCGATAAAAATTGCCATAGTATTAATGTTAGCCCGATATTTTCACTCACTAACAGTGGATGATCTTAGTAAACTTCATAAAGTAATTATACCAATTATAGGAGTATTAGTTCCAGCTTTTTTAATAATTAGAGAGCCGGATCTTGGTACAGGCATGATTACCTTAATTGTCTCCAGCATTATATTTTTTGCAGTAGGTTTTAGAATAAAATATTTTATAATACTCGGAGTTACAGCTCTTGTTAGCTTACCTATCGCTTGGAATATGTTGTATGATTATCAGAAAAAACGGGTAATGGTATTTTTAGATCCGGAGCGTGATCCGCTAGGTGCTAGCTATAATATTATACAATCTAAAATCGCTATAGGCTCAGGAGGATTCTTTGGTCTTGGGTTAAATCAAGGTAGTCAAAGTCATTTAGATTTCTTGCCTGAACATCAAACCGATTTTATTTTTGCCACTTTTGCCGAAGAGTTCGGCTTTTTAGGCGGTATGTTTTTACTTGTGTTATATTTCTCACTTATAACTCTTTCCTTATTAATTGGCGTCAATTGCCGCACTGTTTTTAGCAAATTAATGGTCATAGGTATAACTGCCACACTATTTAGTCATGTATTTATCAATATGGCTATGGTTATGGGATTAGTACCTGTAGTAGGAGTACCACTACCATTTATTTCTTATGGCGGTACAATGATGGCATCAATGTTGATGGGCTTTGGGCTTGTTATGAACGCTCAAGTAAATGGGCATACTAACTTAACGAATATATGAGAGTTTGGTTTGACTATTATAACGAGCATGTTATAATAGTCATGACCAAATTAACATGCTCGTTATAATGGTCACGAATATTATTTTTTCACAACCACTTTTTCTTCTTAAAATATTTATAGGTAACGGCTATAGATATGACCATTAAAAACAAGGCTATAGGGTAGCCATAACGCGATTGAAGCTCAGGCATCATAGTAAAATTCATGCCGTAAATACTGGCTATTAAAGTAGGCGGCAAGAAAAATATAGTCACTAATGAGAAAAGTTTAACCATATTATTTTGCTCAATAGCAATCATACCAAGTGCTGCATCTAAGGTTCTTGCGATCTCGCTAGATATAAATTGTGAAAAATTAATTATTGAATCCACATCACGAAGCAAAGTATCTAATAAATCTTTGGATGCTTTATTTTGACTTATTTGCGGGGATTTTAAAATATACTGAATAACCATAGTAAGCGAAAATAAACATTCACGACTTTTTGAGAGTAAATCCCCTTTCTGCCCTATTTTCTTCAATATTCTTTTATGACCTATTCGTAAATCATTTAAATTATTATCAAGTATCAAACGCCCATAATCATCAATATCCATACTAACAGATTGCACAACATTTGATAAGCCTGTTACCATATTACGAAGTAACATAAAAAACATATGCTCTGCTGTATATTTATAATTCAACTGTTTAGCAAATTTATTAATACAATCATTGAAAGAGGTTAACTCTACATAACGAACAGTTATTAAATAAGATTTATGCAAAATAAATACTATAGAATGCGTTTCTGGAAACTTTTTCTCTTTATTAATAAGTTCGGCACCGTCAAGTTAAGGGAGGTATAAATTAAGTATTGAGCAATTACAGGGAATGATTTATAGAATAGCAGTAACAATTTATCCTAGATTTTACCGCTATGCATATTACTCAAGCCCCGAATAGACATCGTTTTCCAGCAAGCATTATTAGCCATACAGTATGGTTATATCATCGCTTTAATAATAGTTACCGAGATGTTCAAGAGCAGATGGCTTATCGAGGTATTATATTAAGTCATGAGACTGTAAGGTTTTGGTGTTATAAGTTTGTAGTTTATTTTCAAGATGTTATTAGTAAGAGAGAGCGAAAGCCAACTGATAAATGGCATTTGGATGAGATGAATATCAAGATCAAAGGTGAAGTATTCATATTATGGAGAGCTGTTGACTCTGAGGGACATGAATTAGAAGTATTACTGCAGAAGCGTCGTAACAAGAAATCAGCTATTCGCTTTTTATCAAGATTATTGGGTAATTATCCATGTCCAAGGGTTATTGTGACTGATAAGCTAAAAAGCTACATTAAACCAGTTAGGTATATGTGTCCTAGGACTAAGCATCGTACCGATAAAAGACTAAATAATCGGATTGAGAATGCCCATCAGCCAACTAGGAGAAAAGAGAAGATACTGATTAAATTTAAGCATCCTAATTCAGCACAATGTACATTATCACTGATGGGAAAAGTCAGAAATATATTTGCTGTAAATGTTGGAAGATATACTAAAACAGCATCTGAGCAAAGAATTGCATTTGCGTCCGCTAAATCCATTTGGGATGAAGCTACTCAAAGACTTCTTGCTGTCTGAAATCTAAAAATATAGTACTTTGTGACACTAATTTACTTAACTTGACGGTGCCGACCAAACATATATATGATAATTAAAGAAAAAATTGATATAAAAGTGTAAGGTATAACTAACTGATGTTTAGTGATTCTTCGCGGGGTTTTACTACGCTCTAAATCCCTTACAATATTTGTTATAAACGGCTTATTGTATTTCTGCTCTAAATTAGTATTGCACTCGGCAACATTCGTAGTGATTTTTTCAATAAATGGTATAGATGCAACAAGAGCCGCAAATAAAGAAATATAGTAATTATTTATCTCGTCACGTCTATCTTCTACATGCTGTTTATTAGCAATCGCTATTTCGTATAATTTCGTATCAGTTATAAAATCTGACATAATTTACAGCCCTATTTAAATATTACATATGTGCTATAATATGCGATTCTTCTTGACCGGTAAGTGGCACTTCTTGAGGTAAATGATCAATATAATCTAATAATTTATTTGTTCCTTCTTCTACTAATTTGAAATTATTATGATATTCTTTATTTGAAGATTGCTCAAACTTTTTAACCAATCTATTTATATCAACTACCTTTTTGACAGCCTCAGCTGGGTTATAACCTTTATCCTTTTCTAATTTCAGAAGATAATTATTCCATAAATGATGAATTAATATTGGCTTTATATTTATCCACTCTTCGTACATCCCCGTCGGTAGCTACTACATTATCCTTAACCTCTATCACCTTATTTGATAGAATAAGTAATGCTTTACAGGGAACATTTTTTGCTTATCTCGTTTGTAGGTATTAGCTCATAATTAAGCTTCATTCTTTTATCTTTAAGCTCACTAATCTTTTTATAATATTCTTTTAGCTCATTTGGTTGAATTTTTTCTATATCTTGCTTTAGTTCTTCCGGCGAAAAAAGTTCTTGAAATTTAGCAAGCCATTCGCCAAAAGCTGTGGACTCTAATGACTCAAATTTTTGTTGCAGTTTCATCTAAACCTCCGTTATAAAATAGTTAAAAACTTACACTCCACTACATCCATAATTATATTGCCCTAATAAATATGCTTCTATTTCTTGAATGTTTTCTTTTATTTGACTGTAATGTCCTGAGTATGTAAGTATTTCAATTAGCTGATTTTTATCACTAATATTTTTAAAAAACTCAATATTTTTTTCTTCCTGTGCAAAATAATCTTTAAATTCTCTATGGTCCTTAGGAAGCTTTATTAAAAAGTCTACAAATGCTTTACTTAACCTCATACTTAACTCCCTATTTACTTGATGTTTTGTTGTATATAATAAAAAGTTGTCATTGCGAGAAGAAACTGAAAGTTTCGACGAAGCAATCTCAGGAAGTTTCACAAGATTGCAGCAAAGCTTTGTTCGTCGCAAGGCGTTGTTGCGTGGATCATTTTCCCCTGTCATCCCGTGATTTATGAACTAGAGCCAGCTAAAAAATACTAATAAAATTAGTATTTTTTATTATTTTCTGGATGCCGTGGTCAAGCCACGGCATGACACCGAGGGCGTTTTCCGATCTACGCAACAAAGCCTCTTCGCAATGACGGAAAAAATCCACGCAAGCAAGCCTCACGTGGGAATGACATTGATGACAATTCTTGACCTATACAACAATACCATTTACTTATGATGCATTCATTATATAATTAAGCTGAAAATAATCAAACTATATTTTCTACTAATAGTTAATAATCATATAAAAGTTTACTTAAGGTATTAAAATAATTTGACTATTTCAGAAAAAATTCATAACATTTATTAATAAACTCAATCTTAACAATAATATAAAATATGAAAACAGCCTTTATCTTTCCAGGTCAAGGGTCGCAAACCATTGGCATGGGCCAGGATTTTTACGATAATTTTGAATCCGCAAAAGAAACTTTTCAAATAATCGATGAAGCACTAAACCGAAAACTTACCGATATAATTTTTAACTCTACTTCGGAAGAGCTAACATTAACTACCAATGCACAGCCGGCATTAATGGCTGTGTCCATGGCAATAATTAATGCTATCAAAGCTGAGACCAACAAAAATGTAGCTCAGCTATGCGATTATGTTGCTGGTCACTCTTTAGGTGAGTACTCTGCTTTATGTGCTGTCGAAAGCATCAGCGTTGAAACAGCCGCAAAATTATTGCATACACGTAGCAGCTCTATGCAGGAAGCCTGCCCTCCAAATATCGGAGCTATGGCTGCTTGTATCGCTATATCTATCGAAAAGCTTGAGAAAATAGTTAAAGAAAGCAAATGCGAAATAGCAAATGATAATATCGAAGGACAGATTGTAATTAGCGGTAAAGTGGAAGCTGTTGATCACGCTATCAATCTTGTTAAAGAAGCAGGCTATAAAGCAATAAAGCTAAAAGTTAGTGCTCCATTTCACTGTAGTTTAATGAAGCCAGCAGAAGAAAAAATGCGAATAGCACTTGATAATAGCGTAATTAACAAACCGCTAATACCAGTAATTCAAAATTATACTGCAAAGCCTGTGTTAGATCCTCTAGAAATTAAGCAAAATCTGGTGTTACAAATATGCGGGCGAGTTAGATGGCGTGAGACTTTAGAGCTATTTAACACGCTAAATATCACCCATATAGTAGAAATAGGAACAGGAAATGTGCTAACAAATATGCTTAGAAAAATCAACTATCCATTTAAATTGAGTAATATAAGTAACGTAGAAGAGATGAAACTATTTCTACAAGCTTATGAAACTGCGAATTAGGTTTTTTGCTAATTTATATAATTTTTTAATAGAAGATTATCCTCTGCAACCGAATAAAGAAAATATAATAAAATTATCAAAATCTTTATTTAAGAATTCAGCAGAGGTTAATTTCCTATTAAAAAATATTCATATTTTAGATTTGCCTGATCTAAAATTAAGTAGAGTACAAGCCATAAAAGAGATATTAAAATTATATCTTTTAAAGTCTGATATACTAAATATTAGTATACCGAAATTTGAATATCAAATAAAACAGGATGATTTTCATGGAAAAGATCTAATACTCATAGAAAAAGTTTTGCAGCCCCCAATTAAAGAATGTGAAACTCATTATTTTTTATTTAAAGATTATAGCCTTCCAGAGTCAAACACTCTTATAGATAAAGGGCGTAATTTACTACTTTTTAATGTCCCCCTTCGGGGATCAAAAATCCCTCGCCTTTAGGCGAAGGGAAGATATAATGAAATTGCTTTAGCAATGAATTTATATCAAGAAATATGAGAAGTTATAGAAAGAATAGTCATAGTCAGTATGATTTAAAAGTGCATCTTATATGGATACCAAAATATAGGAAGAGAATATTGATAGGCAAAGTATCGGAAAGGACTAGAGATTTACTGAGGCAGATTTGTATGGAACATGAAGTACATATAATTTCAGGGAAAATATCATGTGATCACGTACATATGTTTATCTCATATAAGCCGCAAATATCTCTTAGCAAGTTAGTACAGTATTTAAAAGGCATTAGCTCAAGAATTTTATTGCAAGAATTTACTCATTTGTGGGCTAGGGGCTATATGGCAGTCAGTTCAGGTAATATAACTGATGAAATGATACAGCACTATTTGTATATTGCTAGTACATTTTATGATGAAGAGGATCTAAAAATTTTATTGGATACAGAATATTTGTAGCAATAATCATCATTTAACAAAATCATTAATTACTTGTTCTAATCCTCTTACCCTAGAAACATGTACCAATAATATTAAAAAATTAATATATACATATAAACCTACTGAACCACTTAAAACATTAATTCGTGTAGTCCCTAATTATAAACAACTTTTAATTTTATATAAAGATTTGTTTGATAATAAAGATAAAGTTCCTAAAAATTCTGCCATTCTTGGAGCAAAAAAATATGCCGTTATAAAGAAAGCTGATATTTTTCCTATATTTAAAAATATATATGACAACCCATCTGTATATGTTTTAGAAAGGCTTAAGGAAAAAACGCCACCTCCAATAAAAGTAGCAACAATAGTCGTAACAATCGTAGAAGTAGAAAAATTTCTACTTCCAACTGCATATTCTTTTATAGTCTTAATTCCTCGGCTATAATACATTCCTACAATTAAGTTGATTGCTAAGAATGAGATAAAAATAACCATATCCCAATTAATCTAGTATTAATTTATTGTTTTTAAAAATATAATTAAAAATTAAAGGCTAATTGTATTTTATTGTAAAATACGTAATATCTTAAAAAAATTCTAAAATATTAACTTGATAACTAAACAACCCTCAGCTATAAGCTGAGGGGTTATAAAGTGGAATCGATTAGAAATCGATCATCATTCACAGGTTCACCACTAACTTGCTAAGAGATATTTGCGGCTTATATGAGATAAACATATGTACGTGATCACATGATATTTTCCCTGAAATTATATGTACTTCATGTTCCATACAAATCTGCCTCAGTAAATCTCTAGTCCTTTCCGATACTTTGCCTATCAATATTCTCTTCCTATATTTTGGTATCCATATAAGATGCACTTTTAAATCATACTGACTATGACTATTCTTTCTATAACTTCTCATTTCTTGATATAAATTCATTGCTAAAGCAATTTCATTATATCTTCCCTTCGCCTAAAGGCGAGGGATTTTTGATCCCCGAAGGGGGACATTAATAGTTGATAATGTATTTATTATTTTGTAAATAATAGGTATTTTATGTTTTCAAAAAATGATACTGAAACAAATCAAGTTTCAAATTACCTAGACAATATTTTAAATTCAACCTCACCTATTACACCAAAAATTTTATTTGATGCACTTGATAATTGCGAAATAAACGAACAAGATAAATTAAAGCTTCTTTTTGATAAAGCTTTTAAGCAAGGCATAAATATTGATATTAAGGAAGAAACGGCACCGTCAAGTTAAGGGAGGTATAAATTAAGTATTGAGCAATTACAGGGAATGATTTATAGAATAGCAGTAACAATTTATCCTAGATTTTACCGCTATGCATATTACTCAAGCCCCGAATAGACATCGTTTTCCAGCAAGCATTATTAGCCATACAGTATGGTTATATCATCGCTTTAATAATAGTTACCGAGATGTTCAAGAGCAGATGGCTTATCGAGGTATTATATTAAGTCATGAGACTGTAAGGTTTTGGTGTTATAAGTTTGTAGTTTATTTTCAAGATGTTATTAGTAAGAGAGAGCGAAAGCCAACTGATAAATGGCATTTGGATGAGATGAATATCAAGATCAAAGGTGAAGTATTCATATTATGGAGAGCTGTTGACTCTGAGGGACATGAATTAGAAGTATTACTGCAGAAGCGTCGTAACAAGAAATCAGCTATTCGCTTTTTATCAAGATTATTGGGTAATTATCCATGTCCAAGGGTTATTGTGACTGATAAGCTAAAAAGCTACATTAAACCAGTTAGGTATATGTGTCCTAGGACTAAGCATCGTACCGATAAAAGACTAAATAATCGGATTGAGAATGCCCATCAGCCAACTAGGAGAAAAGAGAAGATACTGATTAAATTTAAGCATCCTAATTCAGCACAATGTACATTATCACTGATGGGAAAAGTCAGAAATATATTTGCTGTAAATGTTGGAAGATATACTAAAACAGCATCTGAGCAAAGAATTGCATTTGCGTCCGCTAAATCCATTTGGGATGAAGCTACTCAAAGACTTCTTGCTGTCTGAAATCTAAAAATATAGTACTTTGTGACACTAATTTACTTAACTTGACGGTGCCGTTTAAATTAAGAATTAAATTACTTCACCACTTCAATCAACTTTCTAACGCCGTCTACTGACTTATCAAATAAAGCTTGCTCATCGGTAGTTAGTTGCAGCTCGATTACTTTTTCTACGCCATTTTTGCCTATAATAATTGGCACACCAGCATATAAATCTTTTACGCCATATTCGCCTTGCAAGTAAGCAGCACAGGTTAGAATTTGTCGTTTATCTTGTAAATAAGATTCAAGCATTTCTACAGCAGAAGCAGCAGGGGCATAATAAGCTGATCCTGTTTTAAGTAGTGCCACGATTTCGCCACCGCCATTTCTAGTGCGATCAATTATTTTTTCGATACGTTCGTTAGTTGATAACCCCATTTTTACTAAGTCAGGTATAGGTACGCCTTTCACAGTAGAATATCTAGCAAGCGGTACCATAGCATCACCGTGACCGCCAAGAACTATGCTACTAACGCTATTAGTTGATACTTTAAATTCTTCGGCAAGAAAAAGGTTAAATCTTGAGGAATCAAGTACGCCCGCCATACCAATGACTTTATTATGTGGCAAGCCGCTTTCTTTCAGCATCACGTAAACCATGACATCTAGCGGGTTGGTAATTACTATTACAAAAGCATTAGGAGCATATTTTTTAACATTTTCTGCAACGCTTTTCATAATACCAGTATTGACGCTAATTAAATCGTCTCTACTCATGCCAGGTTTTCTAGGCAAACCGGCAGTGATAATTATTGCATCTGACCCTTCAATATCTTTGTAGTCATTTGTGCCTTTAATTTTGATATCAGAACCTGCTAAGGTATTTGCTTGCATTATATCTAGAGCTTTGCCTTGTGGAATCCCTTGAGCCACATCAAATAATACTATATCACCTAAGTTTTTAAGACTGATTAAATGAGCAAGCGTTCCACCTATATTACCGCTTCCTATTAATGAGATTTTTGGATTTTTTTTCATTATGTCCTCATACGTTTGAATATACGTATCTAATATATTATAAATATGTTCAAGAAAAAAGGTTTTTTAAAAGAGATAATAGTAATTTTATCTATCTTTATATTAGATCCTGAATTTAAGTTAGCTAGGTTCTGGTGAGGTTATAATTTAGAATCAATTTGAGAAAGATGTAAATGCTTCCTAATATTTATTATATCAGTTTTGGTTTCTATTTTTTGAGTTAGCCCTTTTCCTGCTTTAATATCTTTAATAGATTGTAGAATTTCTGCACTGATATCTCTTTTTATTTTCATAAGGCACCGTCAAGTTAAGGGAGGTATAAATTAAGTATTGAGCAATTACAGGGAATGATTTATAGAATAGCAGTAACAATTTATCCTAGATTTTACCGCTATGCATATTACTCAAGCCCCGAATAGACATCGTTTTCCAGCAAGCATTATTAGCCATACAGTATGGTTATATCGGCACCGTCAAGTTAAGTAAATTAGTGTCACAAAGTACTATATTTTTAGATTTCAGACAGCAAGAAGTCTTTGAGTAGCTTCATCCCAAATGGATTTAGCGGACGCAAATGCAATTCTTTGCTCAGATGCTGTTTTAGTATATCTTCCAACATTTACAGCAAATATATTTCTGACTTTTCCCATCAGTGATAATGTACATTGTGCTGAATTAGGATGCTTAAATTTAATCAGTATCTTCTCTTTTCTCCTAGTTGGCTGATGGGCATTCTCAATCCGATTATTTAGTCTTTTATCGGTACGATGCTTAGTCCTAGGACACATATACCTAACTGGTTTAATGTAGCTTTTTAGCTTATCAGTCACAATAACCCTTGGACATGGATAATTACCCAATAATCTTGATAAAAAGCGAATAGCTGATTTCTTGTTACGACGCTTCTGCAGTAATACTTCTAATTCATGTCCCTCAGAGTCAACAGCTCTCCATAATATGAATACTTCACCTTTGATCTTGATATTCATCTCATCCAAATGCCATTTATCAGTTGGCTTTCGCTCTCTCTTACTAATAACATCTTGAAAATAAACTACAAACTTATAACACCAAAACCTTACAGTCTCATGACTTAATATAATACCTCGATAAGCCATCTGCTCTTGAACATCTCGGTAACTATTATTAAAGCGATGATATAACCATACTGTATGGCTAATAATGCTTGCTGGAAAACGATGTCTATTCGGGGCTTGAGTAATATGCATAGCGGTAAAATCTAGGATAAATTGTTACTGCTATTCTATAAATCATTCCCTGTAATTGCTCAATACTTAATTTATACCTCCCTTAACTTGACGGTGCCTCGTCTATTAACGGAAACATTTGATGAAGTTTAATATTTTCCCTACTTAATACTTCTTTTACCATATCACATATAATAATTAATTAGTTCAACTTGGAAAAGAGCTATGAGCCTATAAGCCGAGGAGTGGCAGCAGTTACTTAATATGTGAGCATCCGACGATTTACAAAGATGATAACGTCAATTTTTCAAGTAGAGCAAATAATACTTTAAGTATTTATATATTAAACCTAAAATGTACTATATCCCCATCCTGCATTTTGTATTCTTTACCCTCTAGTCGCATTTTTCCTACTTCTTTGGCTTTTGCTTCGCTACCGAGATTTATATAATCTGCGTAACCTATTACTTCCGCTCTAATAAAACCTTTTTCAAAGTCGGTATGAATAATACCCGCAGCACCAGGTGCAAGGATGCCGTCTTTAAAAGTCCAGCTATGTGCTTCTTTCGGACCAATCGTAAAAAAGCTTTTCAGATTTAAGAGATTATACCCTTCTTTAATTACTTGACTTAAGCCTGTTTCTTCAAGGTCAATGCTATTTAGGAATTCTTTCTTCTCTTCCTCATCTTCAAGCAAAGCAATATCTGCTTCTATTTTTGAGGAAATAATAACGCTTTTAGCTTCTTCTTTTTTTGCTTGTTCTGCTACTAATTTTGTAAACTCGTTACCGCTCGCTGCGTCTTTCTCAAGCACATTACACACATACAGAACAGGCTTAGAGGTAAGCAGCTGTAACTGCTTTAGATTATCAGTTCCAAAAGTTTTATTTAGCACTCTTGCAGGCTTACCATCGGCTAACACTTTATAAACTTCTTTTAATAATTCTATCTGCTCTGCTAAAGTCTTATCGCCTGATTTCAAACGTTTTTCGCTTGTAGCGAGTCGCTTTTCCACCGATTCTATATCGGCAAGTATTAACTCCACCTCAATTATTTCAAGGTCATGAATCGGATCAACCTTATTATGTACGTGCGTTACATCTTCATCCTCAAAACAACGTAACACATGCAATATTGCGTCTACTTCTCTAATATTTGACAAGAACTTATTACCAAGCCCCTCCCCTTTACTTGCACCTTTAACAAGACCTGCAATATCGACAAATTCGATATAAGATGGGATAATTTTTTTACTTCCTACAAGTGCGGCAAGCTTGTGTAAACGCTCATCTGGTACTGAAACAACGGCACTATTTGGTTCAATCGTACAAAACGGATAATTAGCAGCTTCAGCTGCCACGCTTGCAGTCAAGGCATTAAATAACGTTGATTTACCAACATTTGGCAAACCCACAATTCCTAATTTTAATGTCATAAATCTTTCCTTAAATGATATGAAACTGAATCTTTCTCATAGCCGCATCTTGTGAATTCAAGTTTATATCCTAATTTTTCATAAAATGGTTTCGCTTGAAAGTCCATAGTCGATAGATGTATAAAAGTACAACCACGTTCACGTGCTAGATTTTCAGCTTTTTCTATTAATAAACTTCCGTAATTTTGATTTCTATGATTTTCATCCACAAATAATGAAGTAATGTACAGACTACCCCACAAACTCACACCACCGATCCCTGCAATAAAATTTTTATCTTGATCTAACAAAGAAAATGAAAAGGATTATAAATCTCCTATTAAGCCTTTTTTCTCTCGTGCATCTTTATTAAAAGCATCCCAAATTATAGCTGAATATGCTTTATCCATTTCTTCGGCATATATAATTTCAAAATCTTGGGTCATAATTTTTTTTATTTGTTTTAGCTAATATATCATTCCGCATAAGCTAGGTGTTACTGTATGGATCAAAAAATACGTACGATGTCATTCCCGCGGAGGCGGGAATCCAGCTAACTATACTGTCACCCCGTGACTTGATTACGGGGTCTTTTATCACAGCCTATGTCCTGAGATACCGCGGTCGAGCTAGCTAGTATGACGTAGGGACTTTATGCTGGATTCCCGCCTACGCGGGAATGACATAAGAGCCATGCAACAATGCCAGTTTTTCCTCGCAATGACGATTTTGTGTCCATGCGAGCAATGCCGGCTTGTCCACGTGATAAAACCTAAACCATTTTACTCTTAAACTCTTCTAATTTATTTTCTAATATCAAATCAAAGTTATCGGTTATTTTATCTATAGCCTGCTCTGCTAGTACATATTCAGATTTAGGAAAGTTATTTAGCACATAATCAGCTACATCCTGACTGTGTTGCGGTCTACCAACACCAATTCTAATACGGTTATAATTATTTCCTATAATTCCATCAATGGACTTTAAACCGTTATGTCCACCATTTCCACCACCAGTTTTAAACTTTATTTTACCCAATTCTAAATCAATATCATCATGAATAACAAAGATTTTTTCAAGAGGAATATTATAATATGTTTTTACTGCTATCACCGACTTACCCGATAAATTCATGTAAGTAGTAGGTTTTATAAATATTAGCTTCTGCCCACTATTAGTACTTTCAGCAATTTCGCAATGAAATTTTTTCTTTACACTAAATGATGCATCACATTGTTTTGCTATATTTTCTAAAGCAATAAAACCAATATTATGCCTTGTATGCTCATACTCCTTACCTGGATTACCAAGACCAATAATAAGCATCATAATATTATACTCGTTTTATTTGAAAAATTTTAAAGATATATATGATTTGAAATAGAATGAGGATGTGCGTATTTTGTTCTTGTGCGAATCTTACTCCTATGTGGTCATTTCCGCTTAAGGCTTGCCCCGCATGGGTCAGTTTTTCCGTCTGAGCTAAAGAAATTACGAAGTAATTGACGAAGCAAGGAAGTGTAAAAAATGCTAACTTATAGCATTTTTTATTATTTTTTCTGGATTGCCACGCTCATTTCATTCGCTCGCAATGACGACTTAGTATCCAAGCAACAACACTTCACAAGGATGACATTAAGAGCTATGCAATAAAAGCGATTTGCTAACTAAAGCTCTCAAAAAAAAATACTATGTATTTTTAACTGGATCCCGTGGACAAGCAACTAGATGACACCGAAAGTGCTTTTTTATCCACACAACAAGCCTACGCAGAAATGATATAGGAACACGGCATGACAAATTACTTTGCTGCTTCAGCTGGTTGCTCGCTTTCAGCTTCAGTTTTTGCTCCTCTACGTCCTATTATAGTTGCAAGCACAAATTCTTTTTTTGTAGTAAAGCTACAACCTTTTGGTAGTTTTACTTTTGAAGATTTTAATGAAGTAGCGATTGGCATATTAGTAACGTCAATAGTTACGTTTCTTGGGATATTATTAACATCACATAATAAAGTAACTCTTCTTTTTACTATATTGAAATATCCGCCTCTTTTAACGCCTAATGCTCTTTCTTTCCCTTCATATACTACAGGAACTTCCATTTTTTTGGTTTTATCTTCTAAAAAAACAAAATCAACGTGACGTACTATATCTGTAACAGGATGTAATTCTACAGCTTTCGGCAGCACTTTATATTGCTTACCATCGATTTTTAAACTAATTAGCTGAGATATGAAAGCTGGCTTTCTATAATATTTTGTTATTTCTTTTTCTTCTAAAGAAATACTAACTGGGGTTTTCTTTGCACCATAAATAATAGCAGGAACACGCCCCTCTCTTCTTAATGCTCTTGCTGCACCCGTACCAAATTCATTGCGAGACTTTGCTTCAAGTTCTAATATTTCACTCATTATTTCAACACTTTAAACTTTATAAAAAGGTTATAATAGTACTAATTAATCTAAAATTCAAGATATATTTGTAATTACTCTATGCCTATAAATTTATGAGTTTGTATTGACAACCTAGCACCACTCTCTAAAGCTAATTTTACCGCTAATTCGTTATTTTCTTTGTTAAGTTTTTGATCATTTTGATCCATAGGCTGAACAAAAACTGGTATATTGTAAGCAGTTTGTCCTATTTCAGGTATTAAGCTATACTCTAAAATATTCTTAGCAATGATAAATTTTACAGCACTAATTTTAGGCAATAAATCTTCTCTGATTTTGCTATAGCCGTTTTTACCTGCTTTAGACGAGCATATTATAGATACTTTATCCGGCAAAGAACGATATAACGTGCCGTTAGTTTCTATCTGCACCTTAAAATCTTGTTTTAATAATTTTTGGCACAATAATTCTATAGGTTGACGCATCGGCTCACCACCCGTTATCACTACTAACTTAACTGATTGCTCGTTTTTAGAATTTAAAGTAAGCAAGTTAACCTTAAATAAAATATCATCTATTTTGATTATTTTAAAATCTTCAAATTCTGTATCGCAAAAATCGCATGCAAGGTTACATCCTCCAAGCCTAATAAATATAGCAGGAACGCCTACAAATATCCCCTCCCCTTGAATAGTCTTAAAAATAGAATGCACTTGTAATTCTGTCCCATCACCTTTTAATATTCCTCTTTTAGGATTCTGCCCAAACATTATATTTAATAAATAAGTATTAATCTTAGCAATTATAACATATATTAAAAAAAACGTCTTGCAATAAATCGTAAAAAAACTATTATGTAGCTTCTAATCGGTAACGTGGCTTTGGTATGCCTAAAATATTACCGACGAATCTTGTAAATACCAATTAAAGGAAAATCATGCCTAAATTAAAGACAAAATCCGCTGTAAAAAAGCGTTTTAAACTTACTGCCAGCGGTAAAGTGATTGCATCTCAAGCAGGTAAAAAACATTTTATGCGTCGTCGTACTAAAGCTCAAATTCGTAACTTACGTGGAACTACGATACTTTGTGATCAAGATGGATATAACATCAAAAAATATTTTCTTCCATATGGTACAAATTAATTAAGGAGCTAAAAAATGACGCGTGCAAAATCAGGAAAAATTTCCAAAAATCGACATAAAAAAATCCTCAAACTTGCAAAAGGTTATAGGGGTAGAGCTAGTACTTGCTTTAGAGTAGCTATTGAGAAAGTAGAAAAAGGGTTGCAATATGCTTACAGAGATCGTAGAAATCGTAAACGTGATTTCAGAGGTCTGTGGATTCAAAGAATAAATGCAGCGGTAAGAGAGCGCGGTCTTGTTTACTCGCAATTTATGGGTGCTCTTAAAAAAGCTCAAATCGATATAGATCGTAAAGTCCTTGCAGAACTTGCTGTAAATAACAATGAAGGATTTGCAAGTATCGTAGAACAAGCAAAGGCACATATTTAATATAGACAACGTCATTGCGAAGCTACTTCGCTGCTGTGGCAATCTCAGGATTTTTTCACTAGATTGCTTCGTCAAAACTTATAGTTTTTCCTCGCAATGACATTTATTTCATTATAAATAATTAATTTTCGTTTGGTATAAATATTATGAAGCGTACATTTCAACCTAGTAATTTAGTAAGAAAAAGAAGACATGGTTTTAGAGCTAGAATGGCTACTCCCTCTGGAAGAGCAATTTTAAGAAACCGTCGTGCTAAAGGCAGAAAAAAACTATCCGCATAAATACTAATCTGACCTATTCAATTGTTTATCACCTCTTTAAAAAATCAAAAGGAATTTGAGCTTATAAATAAGCTTGGCAAAAAATTTCATGAAAAATATTTTATTTTGGTGATAGCAAAGAACATCCCAAAAATCTTTCTTGAATCAAAATATAATACCTTCCTAGGAATAAAAGTTAGCAAAAAGCTAAATAAAAAAGCTGTAGTACGTAATAAAATTAAAAGACGTATAAAACATCTTATTAGGCTTATTTGTAATAATTCTAATCTCAAAAAGCTTGCGATGATAATTATTCCAAGAAAGGGCTTTGATACGACAGACTTTTCAGTATTAAATCATGAATTGAGCAAAGCAATTTTAGATTTTTACAATTCAAAAAAATAATACACTGACTTTTGTGACAGGCATGAGAGTAGAACAATAGTACCAAACAGTTTTTATTCTATGTCATTCCCACTTAAGGCTTGCCCTGCATAGATCGGTTTTTCCGTCATTGCAAGCGACTGCAAAGAGCGTGGCAATTGTAAGTAAAAAATAATAAAAAATGTTATAAAGTTAGCATTTTTTTACTTCCTTGCCTCGTCAATTACTTCGTAATTTCCTCGCAATGGCGACTCTCGATCCACATAGGCAATGTTTTTGTGGGAATGATATAAAAGCCTTATTGCATAGATCAAAAAACACTTTCGGTATCATCCCGTGGCTTGGTCCTATATAGTAAACTCAGTTGAATTTTGTGACAGGCGTGAGGAGCGACGCCTATAATAATAGGCGAGACGACGAGCAACGAAGCACAAAGTTCAAATCAGTTTACTATAGTACCGGACAGTTTAAAAAAAATGTTATATTTTATTCAGGTGTAAGTGACCTTATGTGTCATTCCCGCGAAAGCGGGAATCCAAGAAAAAAATCTAAATATAGCATTTTTAGAATATAAAAGCTCGATTTATCTCGCTTTATGCTGGATTCCCGCTTCTAGCTAGGAATGACATAGAATAATAACTGTCCAGTACTATTGAACAAGCCACGGGATAACAATCTTTCACCTTTATCACTAACTATCAAAATGTTGTTTTAAAACCCAAGATTTTTAGCACAACATTTATATCTAACGTGTTGGGCTATTTCTCCTTGCTAGAGTTTTTCTTAGATCGTCTTGAAAATTATTATTTCCTTGCTGCTTATTCCCATCTTGAGATGTGTGTATAGTTTTTAATGTTTCTTGCAATTTCGGTGGAATAGCAGGCATTGGAGATGGTTTTGGACCAGCCCCACCCTTTCCTAGCATTGGAGGTGGCGGAGGCGGAGGAATAGGAACACCTTTCCCCGGAGGAGGTGGCGGTGGAGGCGGTATAACACCAGGTTTTAGAGGTTGTGTAGCTGGATTATTAGCAATTATAGCCTTACTAGCAGCTTCTTCTCGTGCTATTTGCTCTTTTCTACGCTGGATTGCTGCCATACCACCTTTTAGCTGCAAGTCAGCCGCTGTAGGCTCACCCTTTAAATCCGTAGATTGTGAACTTTTATTAAATTGTTTCTCTCTTTCTTCAGCAGTATTTATAGTATCATATTGCCTTTTTATGCTTTCAAGTTGTTTACTAATTCCATCTAATTCCTTGTTAATTTTCCATTTTTCTTCTTTAGGAGTATTAGAATCAGCCTTTTTTTCTTCAAGTTCTTTCTTTTTATTTTCTAGTTCTTCCTGCTTTTGCTTTAATTCCTCTAAACGTTTTTTGTGATTATCTATTTGTGCTTTAGGTTCTTCGTTTTTAGTTACTGGAGCATTAATAGCTTGCTTTTTTTGTGCATTTTTCCAAGCTAACTCTTCTGCAAACGAATTAAATTTTGGCTTTTTTACTGGTTGATTTAGCTCTTCTATTGGTTGAGTTTTTGCTGGCTGAATGCCTATCTCTGCTTGTTTGAGATCTTGAAAATTTGTTTCAGAGGCTAAAGGAATACTTTTAGTATCAGGTATTTCTGGATCAGCTTGTTGTACTTTTGCGGTAGTTTCTTTTATTTGATTATGAAGATCTGCCACTGAATTTGCTTTTCTTAGTTCTTGTTCAGGGTTTTTATAATAATTTTCTAAATCCTGTTTTAGATAATCATATGTTGCTTTAATAGAGGTTACTTTAGTGTCAAAACTTGCTGCAATTTGAGCTGCTAATTTTAAAGATTGCTCTGATCCCCCTTTAGGCTGAATCACAAGTTTACTTTTTTCTCCTAAAAACCATTTTGATAAAATATTTGGTTTATAAACTTGTATTTCTACCTCTGCATTACCTGCTTTAACTGATATACTACCCTCATAACCTGCAAACTTATTAAGCCATGTTTTTGGTTGTTTATGCTCGGCAGTTACATTATTTCCTAGATTAGAAAAAACGTTTTTTATATCTGTTTTTCCTGTTAAAAAATCATCTAGTTTTTTAAAAGTTTTATCATTTTGTGAACTTATACCGGATATTTCATAACCAGTAGCAGTTTCTATAAAATTTGCTTCAAAAGGCTCTGCCTTTATTCCATTATAAATATTTTCTAAGAACTCATTGCTAAAATTTTTACCACTCTTAATTCCTTGCAATTTACTTTCTGTATTTAAACCTCTTAGTTGATCCTTAAACTGATCAATTGTCCATTTATCTTTTACGCTAGGATTATGAAGATTAGTATTAAGACCTACAGTAGCGTAAGCTGATATAAAAGCTGCGTCTGCATGATTTATGTCAGTAGTAGTATTTTGCTCATGATATTTAGAGGCAAAACTTTCAACCAATCTATCTATTTTTTGAGCCTCACCTGGTAATTTAAAAGCCTTTAAAAACTCTCTTAAACTTTTCAAATAATTTTTATCTTTAAAATCAAATTGTTTAACAAAATGATCCAATACTTTTTTATTATCTTCTCCATCTGTTCCAAGATAATCCCCAACAGCTACTAAATCTAAATTATTTTTTTCCTCACGAAAAAACTTAGCTGTCTCTTCTGCAAAATCTTTATTATTACTAGCACACCATTCTTTAATCTTACTGATTCCATCTTTAGGTTTATCATTAAATGAACTTATTACTTCTCTTTTTATTAGGGGGTCCATAACTATCTCTCATAAGTTAATTATTATTAATCTTTAATATAGCTATTTTATAGACTCAATACAAGCAAAAGTTGCTATTTTTAGTATTTCACTTGCTGATAGCGTGGCTTGCAGGATTTGAACAGGCTTTTCAAAACCATTTGTTATAGGACCTATGAAACTATTCGAAGAAAACTCTTGCAATAATTCAGTAGAGATAGCAGCAGAGTTTAAACCTGGCATAATAAGCACGTTAGCAGGACCAGACAACCTACAAAACTTATATAATTTACGTAAGTTAGAATCTAAGGCAACTTTAACCGACATTTCGCCATCATATTCAAAATCTACATCCATATCATTAAGCTTTGCTTTATCTTCACTAAAATTATCTAATATATTTACTGCTTCACGAATACGAGCTGTTTTTTCCTTAGAAGAATTGCCAAAGCTTGAAAATGAAAGAAGTGCAACACGTGGGACAATTCCCATATCTTTAGCTATTTCTGCTGTCTGAGCTGCTATTTCTGCAAGCTCGTGACTATTTGGATATTCAGTAATACAATTGTCAGAAATAATAATATTATTGTCTTTTGCAATCATGATAGAATAACCTAAGATTCTACGATTAGGCTTTCGTGAAATAACTTTTAGTATATCTTCTAAACTATCAACATAGCTTTTTGTAACACCCGTTAAAAGTGCATCACCATCACCACAAGCAAGCATACAAGCGGCGAAAATATTCTTATCGGTTTTAACGAGCTTAGCACAATCTCGGTATAAATAACCTTTGCGTTGCAGCCTTTTATATAAATAATCAATATATATATCTAACTTATCAGTTAAAGCAGCATTCATTATGGTAATACCATCTAAACTAATATTATGCCCTAATTGCTTTAGCTTTGCTTCAATTCTCTCAATGCGACCAACTAAAATAGGGTTTCCATATTTCTCATCCCGCATCATTATTGCAGCAACGATTACTTCTTCTTCTTCCCCTTCAGCAAAAATAATACGTTTTAGAGGTGCATTATGGATTTTTTTAGATAAGAAATTCATATAGTTAGAGGTAGGGTTTAGTCTACTTTCTAATTCTTTTTTATATTTATTGAGATTAAAATCAGAAACTTTAGCAACATCGCTATCTATGGCTGCTTTAGCTACCGCTACCGGCACTACTGTAATTAAACGAGGATCAAACGGAACAGGGATAATATATTCATTACCGAAAATCATCTTACGTCCAGCATATGCCTTATATACTTCCTCTGGCACAGGCTTACGAGCGAGTTCTGCTATAGCTTTTGCTGCTGCTATTTTCATTTCTGTATTAATGGTTTTAGCTCTAACGTCTAATGCTCCCCTAAAAATATAAGGAAAACCCATAACATTGTTAATCTGATTATTATAATCAGATCTACCTGTTGCTATAATCGCATCATTACGAACTTGCTTTATCTCTTCAGGCGTAATTTCTGGATCAGGGTTAGCCATAGCAAAAATAATCGGATTATTTGCCATTTTGCTAACCATCTCTTTAGTTACTGCACCTTTTACGGATAATCCTATAAATACATCCGCATCTTTTAATGCTTCTTCTAAAGTTCTAAGCTGTGTGCTGTTTGCATAAGTCTCTTTCCATTTATTCATACCCTCCGTGCGACCTTGATAAATAACACCTTTAGTATCGCATAAAATAATTTTTGATTTATCCGCTCCAAGTGCAATCAATAAATCAATACACGCAATAGCGGCAGCACCCGCACCATTAACTACTATTTTTAAATTCTCTAGCTTACGGTTAGTAATATAAGCAGCATTTATTAGTCCTGCTGCTGTGATAATTGCCGTTCCGTGTTGATCATCATGAAACACTGGTATATCCATTAGAGACTTCAGCTTCTCTTCAATAACAAAACACTCAGGAGCTTTAATGTCTTCAAGATTAATTCCGCCGAAACTGTAACCAAGATATTTTACAGCATTAATAAACTCTTCTGGATCATTAGTATCAACTTCTAAGTCGATTGCATCAATATCGGCAAATTTTTTAAAAAGTACCGCTTTACCCTCCATAACTGGCTTTGAGGCAGCAGCTCCTAAATTACCAAGACCAAGCACCGCAGTACCATTAGAAATCACAGCAACCAGATTCCCACGTGCGGTGTATTTATACATTTCATCAGTACTTTTAGCAATCTCAAGACAGGGAGCCGCAACACCAGGAGAATAAGCCAGCGATAAATCATGCTGCGTAACAAGCGGCTTAGTCGCAGAAATAGCAATTTTACCTGGTTTATCTTTTTGATGATATTCAAGTGCTTCAGTATAATTTATTTTGTTCATTTCATCCATTTTTTAGATATTCCTGTTTTGTTTGTTTACTTCAAGTAAAATACGAAGATCAACTTGGAAAAGAGCAAGGAGTTCACAAGACGAGGAGCGGAGCGTATACTTAATACGTGAGCACCGCAGTACTTGTAGAACGACGCAGCCAATTTTGCAAGTTCATCGAGTATTACCCCATCAAATACATAATAATCGATATAGTCACTACCGAGAAGAAAGTTGTAAATGTTATGATCGATGCCATCGAATCAGGATTGCCGCCGAGCTGACGTGATAAAACATAAGCAGTGCTTGCACATGGCAGTGAGCTATATAATATACCTACCGATCTATCTATCCCGCTAATTGACATCATCCATAGCACTACTACACTTACTAACGGAAAAGCAATTAACTTAATAAAGCTCGTAAATACTATGCTATGTAAAAGCTCTTGTCTAATAGTAAAATTAAGCCCTGCCCCAACATTTAACATGCCGATCGCTAAAGCAGCATTAGAAAGGCTATCTAAAGTTTTTTTAAGACCTAAATGTAGTTCAAGGTTTGAATAATTAAAAACAAACCCTACTAGGCTGGCAATAATAAGCGGGTTGCGTATGATTAGCTTAATCATTAAAACAATACTAGTTCTAATGGTAGTAGTGACCGACTTATCAGGAACGTAATATGCAAAAATCATTACCGATAAAATATTGGTAAAAATAATCATGTAAGAAGAAATAACAGCAACGATAGAAAGACCGCTAGAGCCAAGCAAAGGGCTGCCTGCTGCAAAGAAAATATAGCTATTATAACGAATTGATCCTTGAAAAATAGAAGTGAATTCTATCTCATCAATATTGTATTTTCTTTGATAAATTATTAGACCTAACGTAATAAGAAGTGTAGAAATAACAAGAGCGATTACTAATTTAATTATTGATGTAACGCTTAAATCAGCTGTAGAGATATAGTTAAAAAGCATTGCAGGAAACAATACAAAATAGGATAATTTCTCTATGCCACGCCAAAATTCTTCTGAAGTTAGCCATTTATTTTTTATAATACTACCAAGTAAGGTAATTAAAAAAATCGGCAACGTACTGCAAAAAATATTATTCATTCATTTTTGATGTCATACCGCGACTTGATCGCGGTATCTTTATAAGTTAGTTTTTAGATACCGCGATCAAGTCGCGGTATGACAAAAATTACCCTTTACAACTTTTCCTCAATCAACTTCATAGTTTCATTTATACCATAAAGCTTTATGAAAGTACCAAGTCTTGGACCATCGCTTTGCCCAAGTAATATCTGGTATAAATCTTTGAAATAATCACGCAAATTTTCATACTTTGCTTTCATTCCGATATCATAAATTCCTTTTTGGATGCTTTCCGCTTCTATCTGCTCAGGCAAGCTTTTTAACATATCTAAAATATCTTGCAAAATAGCTTTATGCTTTTCAGACGGAGCTAAATATGATTTATGTGCTTTAACAAAATCATTATAATATCTTATAGCAAATTCTGCTAAGTGGTCAAGATAAGGACTATTATTTGGCGTCGCTTTTGGTTCATATCTGCTAATAAAACCCCAAAGTACCGACTTATCGGACGGATTACACACAGAAGTTAGGTTCAATAATAGCGAGTAAGTAATACCAAAAGTCTCAATTTTAGGCACATTTCCATGATGAATATGATAAACCGGATTTGCAAAACGTTTTGATCTATCTTCTTCTAAATGATATTTTAGATTAAAGGTAATATATTCGTCAACATTTTTAGGTATTACGTCAAAAAACAACCTCTTAGCTCTTGTAGGATTTTGGTACATAAACAAAGCCATACTTTCAACAGGGGCATATTTAAGCCAATCATCAACGCTAATACTATTGCCTTTTGATTTCGATATTTTTTCACCATTTTCGTCTAAGAACAGCTCATAACATAGTTGCACTGGCGGTTTTCCACCTAGAATTCGGCAAATCTCAGAGTAAAGTCTACCATTTGCTAAGTGATCTTTTCCATACATCTCATAATCGACTTTCAAAGCTGCCCAACGCATACCAAAATCTGGCTTCCACTGTAATTTACAATGACCCTTTGTTACAGGTACTTCTATTGTCTCACCGTTTTCATCTTTATAAGTTATTGTACCAAGTTTTGCATCCCATTTATGTATAGGTACTTGCAGTACCTTGCCAGTTTTCGGACAAATGGGCATAAAAGGTGAATAGGTAGCTTTCCGCTCTTCTCTAAAAGTCGGTAGCATCAGCTCCATTATTTTGTCATATTTCTCAAGTACTTTGATCAACATTTCGTCAAACATACCGGCTTTATAGCACTCGGTGCTGCTATAAAATTCATACTCGAAGCCAAATTTATCAAGGAATGAGCGAAGCTTTGCATTCATATAATGCCCATAGCTTTCACATTCGCCGAAAGGATCAGGAATAGAGGTTAGCGGCATATCCATATATCCAGCTACCATTTCAGGATTTGGGATATTGCTTGGTACTTTACGAAGCCCATCCATATCATCAGAAAAACAAATTAGCTTAGTCTTTATATCGGATAATTGTTCAAACGCTTTCTGCACCATTACCATACGGGCATTTTCACCAAAAGTCCCAATATGCGGCAACCCTGATGGACCATAACCGGTTTCAAACAATACATAACCTTTTTCAGGAGCTTTTCCGTTTAAGCTATCTAGTATTTTTTTAGCTTCTTCAAAAGGCCAAGCTTTTGACTTTATTGCATCTTCCAAAATTTCCGACATTTATTTTTCTTATACTTGTAATTAATTATCAGTGACAATATACTATATTTAGCTAATTGTAAAATATCACTTGAATTTTTTGTAATTTTAAATAATAAACTAATGTCATTGCGAGGAGATTCGGCTTTGTTACATGTCTTGGTGTCATTCCCAGCAACGGCGGGAATCCAGCATAAAGCCCCTATGTCATACTAGCTAGCTTGTACCTTAGGTATCTCAGGACACAGGCTGTGATAAAAGACCCCGTGATCAAGTCACGGGGTGACAGTATAGTTAACTGGATTCCCGCCGTTGCTGGGAATGACATAGAGAACGTTTTTCAAGCCCTGCAACAAGATTATACGCTTCTCGCAATGACGTTTTATAAAATAAAAATATGCCATTTAATACTATTATAAACTACATAAGAAAAGACAGCTATAAAATGCTGCATATAGGCTTAATTGCGATTTCCGTAATAGCTCTTGCTACTGCTTATTTTGCTGAGTATATATTGCATTACGCCCCCTGCCCTTTATGCGTTTACGAAAGATTCCCTTGTCTAACATTAATAAAAATTTGCCTAACTGCTTTAATTATCAGGCAATTAAGTAAATACACTTTAATATTTATTTTCTTAACACTACTTAGTTCATGCATATTATCAACCTATCATAGTATGGTGGAGCGAGGAATAGTTCAGCCAAGCAGCCTTTGTTCGTCCATGATTCGCTTCCCAAAAGGCTTATCTGTCGAGCATATTAAACAGATGCTTTATTCACAGCCAATAACTTCCTGCACCAAACCGGCAATTAAGCTTTTAGGCATTTCCATGACGGAATACAATTTACTCCTAAATCTCGGTCTTTTAATCGGATTGTTAATTGTTTGGCTTTATCCTAAAGAATCTTCACTATAAACTTCTACCCTAATATCTTTTTCAATTCTCTCATAGAAAAAGCCAGTGGTTTTAGGTAGTCTTGTACTACCTAACCATTATCTAAAACTATAAGTCTTTTTCCATAATTTACAGCATCTTCCAAATTATGTGTGATCATTACGGCAGTTATTTTATGTTCATCAATAATCTCTGACATTTTTTTCATCACCTCATGCGAAGCTTTAGGGTCAAGGCTTGCAGTATGTTCATCTAAAAATAATATTTTAGGCGGATGAGAAATAGCTAGTGCGAGCAATATAAGTTGTTTCTCCCCACCAGAAAAATTACTAAGCGGCTGCGTTAGACGTGATAAAAAACGCTTAGATTTCGATAAACCGATAAGTTCTAATACTTCCACATTTGTTTTACGCTCATTTGCTGGAAAGCGGCTCTCCCATAGGGTAATATTTTCTTCTAAAGTTAACTCCGAAAATAATCTATCTTCTGCTTTTTGAGTTATAGTTATTAACATATTAGCTTTTTGCGATTGCGGTAATTTATCAATTCGTACTTGATCTAAAAACACCTGCCCGCTAGTCGGCTTTAAATAACCTGCTAGAATTTTTGTTAAAGTAGATTTACCGCTGCCATTAGTTCCAAGCACTACAACAAACTCTTCTTCGGCAATATTTAAAGTAGTTTCCGATATTATCGGTTCATTACGATCTTTTACTTTAAACTCTACTTTCTCGGCATATAAATAAGGTTTCATACAGCCTCTCTTTTTACAGAACGAAGAGAAATAAATAGCACTATTCCTAAGATAAGCTTAAGATTTATAGGATCAATACCGAGGCGGAGTAAAATACTTAAAGTGATAAAGTAAAATAATATACCTATAAAACAGGAAAATATTTCTTTAAAAGTATCAAAGCTGTTATTGCAAATTAGGATATGTCGCCCTATAACTATTGCACCGATACCAACAAGTGCTACCCCAAAACCCATATTAATATCGGCAAAACCATTTACTTGTGCTGATATAGTACCAGTTAATGCAGCAAGTAGATTACTTATGCTAAGCCCAAGCGTACGATAGAATTCGGCAGGCTTTCCTAAAATAGCAAGCAAATCTTTATTAAATCCAAATGCTCTAAGCCTTAGACCTAATCGCCCTTTTAGTAAAATTACTACCGCAAATATCACAATAATGTTTGTTATCATCAAAGGTAATAACCAATTTTCGGTATTAAATATATTGAGTAAGCTTGGCATACCTAGTGTCGATATGTTAGGACGCTGCATAATCTGCAAATTAACCGAATAAAGCATAAAGCTGGCAAGTATTCCCGCTGTAAGGCTATTAACACGGTTATTCTTCTGCATAAAGCTTACTATAACACCAATAACACCTCCTGCTATTACGGCAAGTATTAATGCCGTAAATATTCCAAATGAAAGAAATTTAGCAAACACTGCCGCACCTAATACATATGTTCCATCTACAGTTAAATCGGTAATTTTCAAAATCCTGTAGCTGATATACATTCCTAAAATAAGCGGCAACATTATCAAAGATTGCTCAAGAGCAGTAACTAAAAGATTCATCATATTACTCTTCCAACTCTTTTTTGGTAAAAGGAAGAGCAGCTAAATTTTCCTTGGTAAGAATTTTTTGTTTGATAAAGGATTTGAGATTAACAAATAAAGTTAGCTCATCCATATTTTGAAACGGAATATCTTTAGGGGCTATCGATTCTAAAATTTGCTTTGCCTGATTGCCTACTTTTAAGCCTATATCTTTTTCTTGCACCCCTACCGCAATGGTTGCTCCGCTAATTACCGACCCTTCATCCGAGGCAATAATAGGAATATCCCGTTTAAAGGCTTCTTGCTTTAAAATATTTATACCGCTAACTATTAAATGATCTTTTAAAATCACAAAGCATTGTGTATTTTCGGGAGCATTCTTTACAGCTACTGGTAAGTCATTTAGGTTCTGTACCATTTTAAGATTTAATGAGATATTATTTTTCTTCGCATAGCTTTCCATTTCCTCTACTTCCGATATAACTTTCTCGCTACTGCTGTAAATTAAAGTGATATTTTGTAGGAAAGAAAGTTTATTGATAATATCGGTAATTTTTATTTCATCATTAACACCAGTAACCAAGGGAAGATTTTTATTATCAATCTTAGCTGCCGCACAAACAATCGGTTTATTAGGGATATGTGAAATTACAGTTTGACAAGCAGATGTACCGATCGGAATTATTACGTCAATATCTTGGTCTTTAATTTGTTTTATAATAGCAAGTAAAATATTGGAATCAGCATGGGCATTTTTCACTATAATTTTTGCATCTATAGCTTTAAGTGATTCTTCAATGCCTGCTACGATTTGAGTCATTGCTGCATGTTCAAGCGGAATAATAACAGCGACGTTTTTTTGAGTCGCATAAACTGATAAAGTGAAAAATAATGAAAATAAAAGAGAGAAGACTCTTAAGAAAATATTAAGGCATGACATTTTAATATCCTATATTAAGTTATAATTTAATAATTGAGCAGTGGGCATAATACACCCATAACGTAAAAATATTATCTACGCCAACGCCAATTTTGTATTAAACTAATAACTTTCAAAGATATCATAAATAATTTAACATATTATTTTGTATTGTAATTACTAGCAGCATTTTAATATTTTGTCAATAGCTGGTTCTTGGTTGTAGCTTGACATAATCACCATAAGCCATTATCTTAAATAAGAAATTTATAAAAAGGATTTTATTATGAAATATTTAATAATTTTATTTGCTGCTTTGGCTTTAACTGGCTGTTCTAATCAAAAAAACACCAAGTCAAAAGAAGTAATGCAAGCTGATGGTGATCCAAGCTATGCTATCATGAGAACAGTCAACGATACTAATAGAAATATTTCTAGTACTGTTTCAACATTGCCAAATCCTCCTGTTCATTAAATGCTTACTATTATCTCATCCGCTAAAACTCTTAATTTTGAGCCAATAGCTTTTAAAGGGGAGCTAACCTCCCCTGCTTTTCCCAAAATAACAAATCAACTACTTTCTATAGTTAAAAATTATTCTGAAGCTCAACTATCTAAAACTATGGATATCAGCGAGAAATTGGCACATTTAAATAAAGAAAGATTTCAGAATTTTGAGAAGCAAGACAGCAAAGCAGCTATTTTTGCTTATGCAGGTGATGTTTTTAATAATATACAATCAGAAAATTTAAGCGAAGATGCAGTAAACTTTTTACAATCGCATTTGCTTATCATATCAGGGTTATATGGAGCTTTAAAGCCGCTCGATGCTATCAAACCTTATCGGCTTGAGATGGCAACAAAGTTAAATGAGATAAATGATTTGAACAAATTTTGGCAAGATGAGATTACAAATTATATTAATCAGACGCTTGAGCATCATAAACATAAATATTTGCTTAATCTTGCATCGCAAGAATATTCATCTGTAATAAATCAGGATAAGTTAAAATATCCTATAACTAAACAACCCTCAGCTATAAGCTGAGGGGTTATAAAGTGGAATCGATTAGAAATCGATCATCATTCACAGGTTCACCTTCCTGTTCATCAATATAGTGCTGTATCATTTCATCAGTTATATTACCTGAACTGACTGCCATATAGCCCCTAGCCCACAAATGATTGCCCCAAAATTGTTTTCGTAAATGAGTAAATTCTTGCAATAAAATTCTTGAGCTAATGCCTTTTAAATACTGTACTAACTTGCTAAGAGATATTTGCGGCTTATATGAGATAAACATATGTACGTGATCACATGATATTTTCCCTGAAATTATATGTACTTCATTCCATACAAATCTGCCTCAGTAAATCTCTAGTCCTTTCCGATACTTTGCCTATCAATATTCTCTTCCTATATTTTGGTATCCATATAAGATGCACTTTTAAATCATACTGACTATGACTATTCTTCCTATAACTTCTCATATTTCTTGATATAAATTCATTGCTAAAGCAATTTCATTATATCTTCCCTTCGCCTAAAGGCGAGGGATTTTTGATCCCCGAAGGGGGACATTAATATTCATTTTAAAGAAAATAGAAATGGTAAGTTAGCAACTATTGGGATAAATGCTAAAAAAGCTCGTGGAAATATGGTAAATTTTATTGCCAATAACCTAATCGACTCCCCTGATCTACTTAAAGAATTTTCGTATTTGGGTTATAAATATAGCTCTAAAGATTCATCAAATAGTGATTTAGTATTTGTAAAATAGGGATCTTTTCCGTCATTGCGAGCGAATGAAATGAGCGTGGCAATCTCATGAAACAGTACTAAGAACTCCTGAGATTGCTTCGTCGAAACTTTCAGTTTCTTCTCGCAATGACGAGAAAATTGATCCATACCGCAATGCGACAATCATCAACAAGTTTCGTAAAATATTCTCTCTAATTCCTCTAAACGCTGTTCTATTTTTTCAATATCTTCTTCTGTTGTGGGATTTTCTAATAAATGTGCGATTTCGTCTTTTAGCTTATTTACTTCTTTTTCAACAAAGGCTAATACGATTTCATAATTAGATTTTTTATTTTGATTTGACATTCGATGACTCCCGATTAATTAAAAGCACCGAAGAGTAAAATCCTTGGTGGTCGGGGAGGTAGAAAAACTGCCCAAAGTCAGCTACCATAGGTTTTAAGCTTAAAGCAAAGCTCTAAGTTCTGAACATGCCTACGATCTCCCCCGACCTTAATAAAGTCGAGGATTACATCATTTTACGGGTTGATGCCTACCACTTAGGGTTTAGAGTTTCTACACTCCTGAAAAGCCGTGATAGCTCCGGTTATGATTCTATATATGAATACTGAAAAGTCAATAGGTTATGGGAGGAATGTTAAATAGTACCAGACAGTTTTTATTCGATTTTATGCCCTCTTAAGGCTTGCCCAACGTGGATCGGTTTTACAACTGTGTCATCCCCGTGGCTTGTCCACGGGATGACTACCTTAGGGCATTTTTCGAGCCATGCAACAACATCGATCAAGTTGCGGAATGAAGGGAAAAACTAATCCACGCAGGCAATGCCGCCACAGGAAGACATATAACCATAAAAAATGAGCAGTAGACGAAGTTTAATTCGGAAAAGAGGAATCGGTCTTGAAGCTGATAACCGCAGCGTACTTAACATACGTGAGGATTATCAGCAAAAAACAACGACACCAATTTTTCAAATTAAACGAGTATACTAAATAGAGCAAGCGTTGCTACTATAATCATCATCCTCACGGATAAATTTTTGCTTTACCTTAGAGTTATTATTATAAGGTTTATTATTTTTAACTGGTGCTACAGGTTCATAGTTTGAAACTGGAGGTACATAATTTTGATTTGCTGTTGCATTTGGACAAGTATATTTTGATATATCACGCTTAGTTTCTCTTAGCATTGCCTTTATCTGGTCTAGCTCTTCTTGCATTTTTCTTTCTTTATCAGTATTGTCCTTTCTAACTTTCTTATTGGCTTTACTTAAAGTCATATTATCATCGTCTGAAGATTCACCTGATTCAGCTTTATATTTTTCCATATCTCGTCTAATCATTTTAAGGTATATCTCACGATTTCTTTTGACGGGATCAATTTGCTCCCCTCTTAACGGATTATCATAATCGTCATCGTCATCCTCTGGATCGTCAAGATTATCTTCAACTATATTCTTTTTAGCTAAACTAATATATTTATTATTATATAAAGGTTTTCTTTTACCACCTTTAAAACCTTTACTATCAACTAACCTATTATTTGCAGATTTTTGGAAGTAACCTCTAAAGCTATCAGTACAACCTGACAGCACAAAAACACCTAAAAATAATATTATAATTTTTTTCAACATATATTATTCCAAAACTTCAATTAGATTTATTTATATAACTTGACAAATTATCTTTAAAAACAAGCCATATGAAAAAGTCTATTATGATTAATGCCACATAATAATCAAACTTGCAAGAATAAAGAGCTTATATTGTTTAAATTAGCTCTTCTATTAGGTTACTTAGCAACTTATGACCCTCTTTTCTTCTTTTTAATAGATTTTTCGAGGTATTTTCTAGTATCTTTGGATTACTTATTAGTTTAAACATTTTTTCGGCTAATTTTTCACTTGATATATCATCTTGCTTCATGCACCAACCACATTTCTCATCTTCTAATAATTTTGCATTATGATATTGATGATTATCGGCAGCACTTGGCAGCGGAATAAAAATTGCTGGCAACCCTATATAAGTTAGCTCTTCTATAGTAGATGCTCCAGCTCTTGAAATTACTAAATCAGTATTTTTATATTGATTTGCCATATTATCAAAAAATTCAGCTAATTCGTAATTAATATTTAAATTTGAGTATATATTTTTTATTTTTACTTGATCCTCAAGTGCTGCTTGCTGAGTTATATGCAGTTTAAGATTTGGCTGCTTTTGCATTAAAGCTTTGATGCTTTCAGGTATTAACTCCGAAAATAATTTAGCTCCTTGACTGCCGCCAAAGATAAAAATTTTAAAGGTACGGTCTTTGTCATTTCGTCGCTTGACCACCGAATCCAAGCCTCTAATATTCTTTCTAACTATCCCCCCAGTAACTACTGTTCTATTCTTTACAACTACAGGCAAGTTTTTAGTATTTTTATAAGAAATTGCTATTTTCTTAGCAAAATTTGCAAAAAATCTATTAACCTTTCCAAGATAAGAATTCTGCTCATGAATTACAATCGGCACTCTTAGAAAAATTGCTGCAAACATTGAAGCAACAACCGGATAACCACCAAATCCTACTACAGCAGAGGGAGAAAGGCTAAATAACAATTTAATAGCTTTAAAAATAGCTAGCGATAATAACGGCAAGAATAATAAAATATTTTTTGGTCGTTTTAAATCTATGACATGAAAAATTAATCCCGTATCATGATTTATATACTTCTCACACCTTAAATCCGTAATAAAATGAACTTCATATTTTCTTTTTATTAACTCCTCCCCAAGAGCAACTGCTGGAAAAAAATGCCCACCTGTTCCACCTGCCACTAAAACTATCTTTTTCATATTTCTATTTTATTTATCTTGTACGAATCAAGCGGCGTTCGGTATTTAGTAAAGCCAAGAAGCATACCAGTAGCTATAGCAATTGCAAGCGTTGAAGAGCCGCCATAGCTAATAAAAGGCAGCGTCATGCCCTTAGTAGGTAATAAATGCAAAGTCACGCCCATATTAATTATTGCCTGAAGCCCTAATTGTGCAACAATACCGCTAGCAGCAAATTGGACGAATTTATCTTGCTCATTTAACAGCTTAGCAAGACTTCTAAGTACTATAAACGCAAATATACCTATAACTATAAGGCAAATAATAGCTCCAAATTCTTCCCCAGCAACGGCAAAAATAAAATCAGTATGTGAATCAGGTAGCACCTGCTTTACTGCCCCTTCCCCTGGACCTTTACCATATAAACCACCATGCTCAAAAGCTTTCAGAGACTTGCTAACTTGATAATTCTCACTACTATCAGGATCTAAGAACAAGTTAATCCTTTGCGTAACGTGCGGTAACCAAAAATATGCAATAGTTACTCCTATCATTCCTAAAAAACCCGCTAGAACAATCCAAAATATCGGCATACCAGCAATAAAAAGCTGAATACCAAAAACTGCCGTAATCATCACAAGCATTCCAAAATCTGGTTGAATGATTAAGAGAATAGCAACAATAAAGTAAAGTATAGAACAAACTGTAAAGCTTGGGAAATCATCATTAAATTTTAACGATAATATCCAGCCTGTAACGACTGCAAAAAATGGCTTAATAAACTCTGACGGCTGAATAGATAAGCCAGCAATATTAATCCACCTAGTTGCTCCTTTCACTTCATAACCGAAGAATTTAACAGCGATCAATAAAATTACACTAGCTATAAAACCCAATATGGCAAAACGCTTTAACCATTTTTTATTAAAGCATGAAAATAACAATATAAGAGCTGAGGCAGCTGTTAGATAAAATACTTGCCTAGATGCAAAATAATTTTCTTCAAGCCCTATTCTACTTGCTACTGCTGAACCTGAAGTAGTCACAAGCATTAAGCTAAAAGCAAATAAAATAACTAAAGAAATAACTATTTGGCGATCGGTACTACGCCACCATAATTTTATAAAATTATTCGATATTTCGTTATTCATATTGTAGTTATGTAATTTCTATTTATGTTGTTGCATTGATCAGTTTTAACATCATTACTAGAAAATTACGGAGTAATCCAGTTAAATAATAAAACGTCATTGCCAAGAACATAGCGATTCAGCAATCTTATAAGACATTTTCATAAGATTACCAAATCGAGACCTCTCCTCGCAATGACGATTAGGTATCCGCATAAAACAATGCTTTTGTAGAACAATTTAGTTATTGTGCATATATTGTAGTTCCTGTCAATTCAGCATAATAGTTTTCACCAAGATAGTTTTCAGAGTCATGATTTTGTTTATAACATCCTTGCACACTACAATCTTGAGTATATTTGTTATAATCACCTTCAATATAATCACGAGCATATTGTACTACCGATTGTACTACTGGAGCTACTAAATCCAATACATATTTTACTGCTGTATTATAAAATGTTGAAAAAATACCGTTATCATTTTCATCAACATTTACTTTTTTTTCTACATGCGTACTAGAAGAGAAAGGCTTTGGGAAAGCCTTTTCTATACTTTCTAGACTCATGTTTAAGAATGTGTCTACTATTGCTTCATCGTTTTTTATTTTCCCTTTTATTGATTTATCATTTTTTGTATTACTACTCTCAATCGTAAAAAATGCTGTAATAAATCCTAACATAAAAAACCTCTTTTTTAATTTTTAAATAGTTCTTTTAAGATCATAAGCTAATAAAATTATTAACTTGCTTATTAATATATTACATAATTTTAATATTAAATTATATTAACAAATCAATACTTAACAAATTAATTTTTTTAATAAGGCATTTTTGTCATAGGCACAAATAAGAGTATTATACAATCTAATAAACAATTCACCACGTTCTTCAAAATTTTTAAACTGATCGTATGAACTACAACAAGGTGCAAGTAAAATATTCTTTTCTGTCTCGTTATCCTTGCAAGCATCTTTATAAGCAAGTTCAAAAGCCTGTTTAAGATCATCACATATAACAAAATCTATTACATCTTTAGCAGTATTTGCAAATGTTTGTTTAGCTTGCCCATAAAAATAAGCCTTTTTGATTTTACTGAAATAAGGTTTTATTTCCTCAATACCACCCTCTTTAGCAATACCACCTGCAAGCCAATAAATATTATCAAGAGCTTTAATTGATTGCACGGCAGCTATAGAGTTTGTCGCTTTGCTATCATTGTAAAAATTTATACCTTTTGTACTACCTAAATACTGCATCCTATGCGGCAGTCCTTGAAAACTACTTATAGATTCAACAATTTTTATAGGCTCAAGACCTATTATTCTAGCAACTGCATAGCTTGCTGCAATATTCTCGCTGTTATGAATTCCTTGCAGACTCTTATTAGATATTAGTTTAAAACTAATATGCTCAAAGAAATTATCGGTAATTATATTATTAACTATTGATATACCTTTTTCAAGAATTTTAGTAACTGAAAAAGGGATTAGTTTAATATGATGTTTTTGCTGTAGATTTGTAAAAATTTCATGGCAATAATCATTATCAATATTAATTATCCCATAACTATCTTTATCCATACGATCAAAAATTTTAGATTTTGCTGTAATATAACCTTCCATATTTTTATGCCTATCTAAATGATCAGGAGTAATATTAAGAAGCACTGCTATTTTAGCAGCAAAAGTTTTCACTAAATCTAACTGAAAGGAAGATAACTCAAGCACATACCCATCCTTACTTGCTTTAGCTTGCAAAACTGGAACGCCGATATTACCAGCTAATGGATAATCTAAACCATTACTATTTAAGATATGACTAATTAAAGCAGTGGTAGTACTTTTGCCGTTTGTACCAGTCACAGCTAGGAGATTTAAACCTTTAGATTTTTCGAAAAATAAATCTATGTCGGAGATGATCGGGATATTAAAATTTTTTGCGGTCTTGACTATCTCGTGTGTTAGAGGAATCCCGGGACTTAATACAATTTTATCTAAATTTTGCCATTTTATATCAGATATGGGAATAATATAATTTTTACCGAATAATTTCTCAAACTTATCCCTATTTGCTTCTAGATCATCATAGGCAATTATATTACATTTGTCTTGCAACTCTTCGTAAACCGAAATACCAGTTTTACCAAGCCCAAAAACACCTATATTTTGTCTTTTATGGATAGTCATAAGTTAATTACACGATGTCATTCCCGCGTAGGCGGGAATCCAGTATAAGCGAGATAAATCGAGCTTTTATTTTCAAAAACTTACTGTATTTGTATTTTTTTCTGGATTCCCGCCTACACGGGAATGACATAAAACATTACTTAATATCTTTCATTAATGCTTGCTCACCCTCATTAAGGTTGACCTGATCATTAACATTATTATAAACTGCTTGATTGTTAGTTGGAACAGGTAAATAATAATGAGGTGGTACTTCTAAAGCCTTACTACGCTGAACTTGATACTCATTAGGACCAGCTGTTGATATCCCTACAGTTTCTTTTAATTTTTTATTACATGCAGAAGTAATTAATAAAACAGTAAATAATAAAAAAACTTTTCTCACTTTAATACCTTATAGATTATTTAGATTATATTTTATCGTTATCGCCTTGTGGAGCATTACGAATCTTTTCAGCCATAGCCTCAATTTGGGCTTTATCATAATTCTCTTTAGCTTTTTCTTCAATATTTTTTTTAGCACTATAATAATCTTCCAGTAAGATAATTACTCCAAGTGTAATAAAACAGTCAGCTAGATTAAATACTGGAAAGCTATAATCTTGATAATGGAAATGTATAAAATCAAAAACAGCTCCTCGAAAGGATCTATCAATTAAATTACCGATAGCACCACCAATTACAAAGCTATAACCAGCAAAGCCTCCTATGGTTTTGGAACTCATCATTAAATAATATAAATAACAAACAATAATCGTATTTGTTATTAAAAACACGATGTTACTATATTGATAATAATCACGCATTAAACCGAAGCTAATACCATAATTCCAAGTATACACCATATTTAAAAAAGAAGTGACCTTTAAGGTCAAGCCAGGCTTCCATCTTAGATTATTGATAAACCACCATTTAGTCAATTGATCAATAATCACTAATGTTATTATAATACGGCTACTACGAGCAAATGTTAGATATAATTTTTTAAATGATAGAATCATAATTATTTAGGGATTTTTATAAGGGAATGAAGAGAAGCTTTCGTCATTGCGAGGAGATGCACACAACATCGACGTGGCAATCTCATGAAACAGTAAGAGCTTCTGAGATTGCTTCGTCGCTATGCTCCTCGCAATGACGACTACCACAAAATGACACTAACACGTTATACCGAAACTTCAGCTACTTTATTAGCCTGCAAATCTTTATCAAGCTTAACATTCAAGGTTTTAACTTCTTTCTTAAACTGCTTGAATTTTTCTAATTTTTTTCCGCTTAATTCTACACCTGGTGTTGTTTTAACGGACATAGGATTAACGTGTTTACCATCAATTTTAACTTCATAATGTAAGTGCGGACCTGTAGCTCTACCGGTGCTTCCAACATATGCTATAATATCACCTTGTTTTACTAGGCTTCCTACTTTTAAACCTTTAGCAAAATTTGATGCGTGAGCATAGGCAGTAGATAACGTACCGCTATGTTTTATCTGGATAAATTTCCCATAACCTGATTTCCAACCTATTTCAGTAATAACACCATTACCCACCGAATATATAGGTGTTCCAGTCGGTGCTGCAAAATCAACCCCTTTATGCATTTTGGTATAACCAAGTATAGGGTGCTTCCTAATACCATATTGTGAAGAAACTTTTATAACTTTTAAAGGAGTTCTAAGCAAACTTCTTTTTACACTTTTACCATCTTCAGAAAAAAATGCATGATTATTTACATTATTATCATGTGAATAGCGATAAATATTATATTCTTTTCCTGAAAGATTTAACGAGACATATAAAATCTTACCGTGATGAGAAAATTTACCATCTTCCGTTACGTATTTTTCTGTTATAACAGTCGCAGTATCACCACTTTTTATTTGACGCTGAAAATCAATTTGATAAGCATAAGCATTAATAAGCTCTATTATATTATTATTTGACAAACCAAGCTTTTTAAGAGCAGACATAAAGTTTGACTCGATATTTACAGATGACTTAGCCACTGTTTTTGTTAAAGGCACGATAATTTCTGCAATTTTAAAATTATCATTCTCTCTTATTATTTCAATAGTCTTGAGTTTATCTATGGCTAAAATAATCTTATTAAGAAATACTGTTTCAGAAGTTAAATCCTCATCATCATTTTCGGTAATTTTTGTTTCATATTCAAAAGTAATTTGCTGCCCTATTTTGAGTGATGGCAATAATTTATTTTCTTTTATTAAGCTTAATATTTTTTCTATATCATTTCTTGGGATATTTTGACCGCTCAGAATAGAATTTATAGTATCGCCTTTTTTAACTGTTACTTCTTTAAATGAAATTGCTTCTTGAACTTCTTCAGCCTCAGGACGTACTAATGTTATAGATAAAGTATCATTCACATAGTTATTAACAGCAAAAGAGACAAATATAACTAATGCTATAAATAGTAATAGGGAAACAGAGGTAAGAACTTTTTTGAATCGTGCACTAAGATAAGGAACTGATAATACATCATCAAAATCGTAAGATAGCGTGTCGTTTTTCATTGATTACTTAGAAGTTATCTTGGTTTCGTTATTATTAATATGAACTATATAAATACAAATTACAATAAAAAATATAAAATAATTTAGTTTTAAATCGTTTTATTCAAAATACTTTTTGTTTTTATTTTATATTTTTTGTGTTATTAACAGTTAATTTTCTTTAATGTCCCCCTTCGGGGATCAAAAATCCCTCGCCTTTAGGCGAAGGGAAGATATAATGAAATTGCTTTAGCAATGAATTTATATCAAGAAATATGAGAAGTTATAGAAAGAATAGTCATAGTCAGTATGATTTAAAAGTGCATCTTATATGGATACCAAAATATAGGAAGAGAATATTGATAGGCAAAGTATCGGAAAGGACTAGAGATTTACTGAGGCAGATTTGTATGGAATGAAGTACATATAATTTCAGGGAAAATATCATGTGATCACGTACATATGTTTATCTCATATAAGCCGCAAATATCTCTTAGCAAGTTAGTACAGTATTTAAAAGGCATTAGCTCAAGAATTTTATTGCAAGAATTTACTCATTTACGAAAACAATTTTGGGGCAATCATTTGTGGGCTAGGGGCTATATGGCAGTCAGTTCAGGTAATATAACTGATGAAATGATACAGCACTATATTGATGAACAGGAAGGTGAACCTGTGAATGATGATCGATTTCTAATCGATTCCACTTTATAACCCCTCAGCTTATAGCTGAGGGTTGTTTAGTTTCTAATAATTAAAATTATGTTTAGATTATTCCTATTTTTATTAATTCTTACAAACTTCACTTCTTGTTCGTTTAATAATCAAGGTGTTAAACCATCAAAAATAGAATATTATGAAAATATTTCTTCGAATAAAAAATGTTTCCCAAATAGCAAAATAGTTTTGGTAGGAGGTTGTTTTGATGTGTTACATTATGGTCATCTAGAGTTTTTGTATGAAGCTAAAAAGCAAGGTAAATATTTAATCGTTGCTTTAGAACCTGATGAAACAATAATTAAATATAAAAAGCGTAAACCTATTCATAATCAGCTACAACGAGCAAAAATTTTAAGCTCCCTTACATTTGTTGATAAAGTACTTATGTTACCCGAGTTAAAAGGTTTTAACGATTATGCATTATTAGTGCAAAATATTTGCCCCTCTGTAATTGCTGTAACAAAATATGATCCTCAATTAACGAATAAACAAACTCAAGCTAAATTAATAAACGCTCAAGTAATAGAAGTTATAGATTTAATACAACACCCTGATATAGGTACATTTTCCACCTCAAACATCATTAATAGCATATAAAATTTATTTTATTTATCGATTTTTGCTTTAATTAAAATACATATCCATTTATATTAATATAAAAATAACTTGTATTATGTACTTTATGAAGAATGTTATTACTTTAATTGGCTTAGTTTTATTTAGTAGCTTTTGCTTTGCTTCTGAGCCTTTGCCTTGGCAAATGGGATTTCAGCCACCTGCAAGCCCGATCATGGAGGAGTTACATAAATTCCACGATTTCTTACTTTATATCTCTACTGCTATAGTTTTATTTGTTGCTGGATTGCTAGCTTTTGTATGTATTAGATTTAATGCAAGGAATAATCCCGTACCGGCAAAATTTTCGCATAATGTTTTAATAGAAATAATCTGGACTGTAATACCTATAATAATTTTAGTGATTATCGCCGTGCCATCTTTTAGAATATTGCGTCACGCCGAAAAAATACCTCAAGCGGACTTAACTATTAAAGTAGTAGGCTATCAATGGTATTGGCATTATATATATCCTGATCATAATGATATAGAATTTGATAGTGTTATGATCTCAGATGAAAATCTAAAACCTGACCAAAAAAGATTATTAGACGTTGATAATAGAATAGTAATACCCGAGAATGCTACAGTTAGGTTTTTAATTACAGCCGGTGACGTAATACATAGCTTTGCTGTTCCGTCTCTTGGTTTTAAAATAGATGCCGTACCCGGAAGAGTAAATGAAACATGGACAAGAGTCGCTAAAAAAGGTGTATATTACGGGCAATGCTCCGAGCTTTGCGGCATTAATCACGGCTTTATGCCAATTGCTATAGAGGTAGTAAGCAAAGAAGATTTCGATAATTGGGTTGCGAGTAAGAATAAAGTTGCCACAAACGATGAGAATTCAAAATTGGTGGCTAATTAATTATGTTTTTAATGTCATCCCGTGACTTGATCACGGGATCCAGCATAAAGCGAGATAAATCGAGCTTTTAATTTTAATAATATTATCCAAAGTAGTATGGTCTATATGAAAAAATTACTTTATAATTTTTAACTGGATCCCGTGTACAAGCCACGGGATGACAGAGATGGAACTAATTTATACAATAGAACGATGATACAATAGGTAATGAATCATGGTAACTAAAAAAATATATTAACACAAACAGAATAATAATTATGGATATAACTACTGAAGACCAAAACCACGATGACCATCACACTCCGCACGGCTGGAAGAGGTGGCTGTTTTCTACTAACCACAAGGATATCGGCATTATGTATATCATATTTGCCATATTTGCCGGAATTGTCGGTGGGTTGTTTTCGCTGCTGTTTAGGCTAGAACTTGCAATACCAGGCGGTACTTTTCTAAATCATGATTTCCAGTTATATAACGTGCTGATTACTGCACATGCGGTGATTATGGTGTTCTTTATGATCATGCCGGCTTTGTTCGGTGGTTTCGGTAACTATTTCGTACCTTTACTAATAGGGGCTCCCGATATGGCATTCCCACGCCTTAACAATATTAGTTTTTGGCTGCTAGTTCCGGCTTTCATCCTACTTATGGGGTCAGCGTTTGTTGACGGCGGACCAGGAACGGGCTGGACGCTCTACCCTCCTTTAAGTAGTATAAGCGGACATCCAGGAGCAGCTGTAGACATGGCTATTTTCAGTCTGCATTTAACAGGTCTTTCATCAATACTTGGATCAATCAACTTAATCGTTACTATCTTTAATATGAGAGCACCTGGGATGGGGTTATTTAAAATGCCATTATTTGTTTGGTCTATTTTAGTTACTGCATTCTTGATAATCTTAGCTATGCCGGTACTTGGCGGAGCTATTACTATGCTACTTACCGATCGTAATTTTGGTACTACTTTCTTTAAAACTGATGGTGGTGGTGATCCAGTATTATTTCAGCACTTATTTTGGTTTTTTGGTCACCCTGAAGTATATATCGTAATACTTCCAGGTTTTGGTATTGTAAGCCAAGTTATTTCTACTTTCTCACGTAAACCGATATTTGGCTATCAAGGCATGGTTGGAGCTATGGCAATAATAGGCTTTGTCGGGTTTATTGTATGGGCTCACCATATGTTTACAGTTGGGCTTTCTTACAACGCCCTAATATATTTTACTGCTGGCACAATGATTATCGCAATTCCAACAGGTATCAAAATATTTAGCTGGATCGCAACTATGTGGGGTGGCTCACTTACTTTCCCAACACCTATGCTATTCTCTATAGGATTTATTATATTATTCACGATTGGCGGCGTAACTGGCATAATCTTATCAAACTCGGCACTTGATAGAGTTCTGCACGATACATATTATGTTGTGGCACATTTCCATTACACGATGTCGCTTGGGGCTTTATTCACTGCATTTGCCGGCTTTTATTACTGGTTCGGTAAAATATCAGGCAAGCAATATCTAGAAATTTTAGGTAAAATCCATTTTTGGATTACCTTTGTTGGTGTTAATTTAACTTTCTTCCCGCAGCATTTCTTAGGGCTTGCAGGTATGCCAAGAAGAATACCGGACTACCCTGAAGCTTTTGCCGGCTGGAATATGGTTTCATCGATAGGAGCAGGAATTTCTATGGCGGCTGCTCTTTATTTTGTGTTTATCGTTTTTTATACGTTGAAATATGGCAAAGACTGCCCAAATAATCCTTGGGGTGATGGAGCTGATACGCTTGAGTGGACACTTACCTCCCCTCCTCCATTTCATACATTTGAAATACCACCGCATATTGAGGAATAATTTATGATTCTTAGAAGATTATTTGCTTTCTTAATTGACAAAATTATAATCGGAATGTTGCTATCATTGACTATAATATTTGCAAGAGACACTATAATAGAAATTGCTTTATTTTTTATTATTTCAGGATTTTACTTTTCTTACCTAGAATCTTCAAAAATACAAGCCTCTATTGGGAAAAAACTACTAGATTTAAGAGTAGTTCATCAAGATGGAACTACTCTTAAAGGTAGTGAAGCATTTATTAGATTTATCGCTTTTTATGTGATTAATTTAACTGGTATACTTTTTGAATAAGCATTATTATTATGGTGATGAGAGAAGATAATAAGATGCTTCATGATTTAGTGTTCGACACGCAAGTAGTAAAGTCATAATGACTAAACAACAATTACGTTTGCATTTCAAAGAGCTTTTAACAAAAAATATAGATAAAATAAATTCTGATTTAACAAAAACTTCTTTACTAAATCAAGTCAGTAATTTATTAAAACAGTTAAAAGTAAAGCATATTGGAATATATTACCCACTAAAATATGAAATCAACCTGCTTGAACTATTAAATATTCATCACAAAATAAAATTTTTTCTGCCTAAAATTATAAATAATGAAATAAAATATTGTGCTTATAATTATAATGATGAATTAGTTTTAGGGAGTTTTAAAACTTTAGAACCGATAAATAATGATTTTTATAAACCAGAATTGATAATTGTCCCAGGTCTGGCATTTAGTAAAGATAACTACAGACTCGGTTATGGTAAAGGACATTTTGATCGATACCTAAACAATAATAAAGATATATTAACTATCGGTGTTTGTTTAAAAGAACAAGTTATAGATAACTTTCCTGTTGAATTACATGATCAGAAACTTAATTTTATTATTTCTATATGAAAAATATGAATAGAAAACCTATAATAGGAATTACTCCTGATTTAGCTCAAAATTGTGAAAAATATACTATGCTGCCTTTCCTTGGTATGCATTACGTAAGAATTATACCGATGCAATAATTGAAGCTGGCGGCGTCCCTATGTTACTGCCATACCAAGCTGAAACAATAGATCATCTCATGGATTTTATTGATGGTGTTATATTACCTGGCGGTGATGAAGATATACACCCTAAATTTTATGAGCCTGAATATGCCGAAGATGTAGTAATTGCTAATGAAGAGCGTGATAATTTTGAAAGGCACCGTCAAGTTAAGTAAATTAGTGTCACAAAGTACTATATTTTTAGATTTCAGACAGCAAGAAGTCTTTGAGTAGCTTCATCCCAAATGGATTTAGCGGACGCAAATGCAATTCTTTGCTCAGATGCTGTTTTAGTATATCTTCCAACGGCACCGTCAAGTTAAGGGAGGTATAAATTAAGTATTGAGCAATTACAGGGAATGATTTATAGAATAGCAGTAACAATTTATCCTAGATTTTACCGCTATGCATATTACTCAAGCCCCGAATAGACATCGTTTTCCAGCAAGCATTATTAGCCATACAGTATGGTTATATCATCGCTTTAATAATAGTTACCGAGATGTTCAAGAGCAGATGGCTTATCGAGGTATTATATTAAGTCATGAGACTGTAAGGTTTTGGTGTTATAAGTTTGTAGTTTATTTTCAAGATGTTATTAGTAAGAGAGAGCGAAAGCCAACTGATAAATGGCATTTGGATGAGATGAATATCAAGATCAAAGGTGAAGTATTCATATTATGGAGAGCTGTTGACTCTGAGGGACATGAATTAGAAGTATTACTGCAGAAGCGTCGTAACAAGAAATCAGCTATTCGCTTTTTATCAAGATTATTGGGTCATTATCCATGTCCAAGGGTTATTGTGACTGATAAGCTAAAAAGCTACATTAAACCAGTTAGGTATATGTGTCCTAGGACTAAGCATCGTACCGATAAAAGACTAAATAATCGGATTGAGAATGCCCATCAGCCAACTAGGAGAAAAGAGAAGATACTGATTAAATTTAAGCATCCTAATTCAGCACAATGTACATTATCACTGATGGGAAAAGTCAGAAATATATTTGCTGTAAATGTTGGAAGATATACTAAAACAGCATCTGAGCAAAGAATTGCATTTGCGTCCGCTAAATCCATTTGGGATGAAGCTACCCAAAGACTTCTTGCTGTCTGAAATCTAAAAATATAGTACTTTGTGACACTAATTTACTTAACTTGACGGTGCCGTTGCATGTGTTGATGGTCTTAAGGGTTTTCCAGAGGCGATAAATAGCATTTTTCCAAAGACGATAGTGCAGTTGTGTATTGTTCATATGGTAAGAAATTCTGTAAAATACGTATCATACAAAGATCTAAAAGCGGTAACAGCTGATTTAAAAGCAGTTTATTCTGCAATAAATGAAGCAGAGAGATTAAGAGAATTACAAAACTTTGCCAAAAAATGGGATGAAAAATATCCAGTTATTTTTGACATATGGCAACGAAATTGGTCTGGCATAGCTCCATTTTTTAGCTTTCCGGAAGACATTAGGAAGGCGATTTACACTACTAATGCTATTGAATCCACTAACCGTCAAATTCGTAAAATTATTAAAAATAAAGGAGTATTTCCAGATGACAAATCGATTCAGAAAATAATCTTTTTGGCGTTGACAAATGCCTCTAAAAAATGGACAATGCCTATTAAGAATTGGGCGATGGCTTTAAATCAATTTGCTATACTTTGTGATACTAATTTACAAAATTGGGCAAATGGAGAAATCGTACTTACACAAAAAATCTGACAGACCCGAAAATTTATTTGTCTTGTGAACTAAGCTCTTTCGTTTTTTTGCTTTCAGGTAATAAATAGTTTTCTGTTGAAATCACTTTCTTACCGGTTTTATTTTCTAGAGCAACTCTAGCATTTTTAGCTATACCTCCACCTATCTTACTTGCAGCCTTATTTTCTTCCATCCCTGTTGCATTATTAGATTCGGCTATTTGACGGGTAGATAACTCAGCAAGAGCAGTAAAAACTAAACAACCCTCAGCTATAAGCTGAGGGGTTATAAAGTGGAATCGATTAGAAATCGATCATCATTCACAGGTTCACCTTCCTGTTCATCAATATAGTGCTGTATCATTTCATCAGTTATATTACCTGAACTGACTGCCATATAGCCCCTAGCCCACAAATGATTGCCCCAAAATTGTTTTCGTAAATGAGTAAATTCTTGCAATAAAATTCTTGAGCTAATGCCTTTTAAATACTGTACTAACTTGCTAAGAGATATTTGCGGCTTATATGAGATAAACATATGTACGTGATCACATGATATTTTCCCTGAAATTATATGTACTTCATGTTCCATACAAATCTGCCTCAGTAAATCTCTAGTCCTTTCCGATACTTTGCCTATCAATATTCTCTTCCTATATTTTGGTATCCATATAAGATGCACTTTTAAATCATACTGACTATGACTATTCTTTCTATAACTTCTCATATTTCTTGATATAAATTCATTGCTAAAGCAATTTCATTATATCTTCCCTTCGCCTAAAGGCGAGGGATTTTTGATCCCCGAAGGGGGACATTAATTCTGCCTCATTCATGTGATCACGTAAATTTTGATTTTTTAAACCTTTTATATTCTTATGCTCTTTAACACTTATATCTGCCCACGGCACCGTCAAGTTAAGTAAATTAGTGTCACAAAGTACTATATTTTTAGATTTCAGACATCAATAAGTCTTTGAGTAGCTTCATCCCAAATGGATTTAGCGGACGCAAATGCAATTCTTTGCTCAGATGCTGTTTTAGTATATCTTCCAACATTTACAGCAAATATATTTCTGACTTTTCCCATCAGTGATAATGTACATTGTGCTGAATTAGGATGCTTAAATTTAATCAGTATCTTCTCTTTTCTCCTAGTTGGCTGATGGGCATTCTCAATCCGATTATTTAGTCTTTTATCGGTACGATGCTTAGTCCTAGGACACATATACCTAACTGGTTTAATGTAGCTTTTTAGCTTATCAGTCACAATAACCCTTGGACATGACCCAATAATCTTGATAAAAAGCGAATAGCTGATTTCTTGTTACGACGCTTCTGCAGTAATACTTCTAATTCATGTCCCTCAGAGTCAACAGCTCTCCATAATATGAATACTTCACCTTTGATCTTGATATTCATCTCATCCAAATGCCATTTATCAGTTGGCTTTCGCTCTCTCTTACTAATAACATCTTGAAAATAAACTACAAACTTATAACACCAAAACCTTACAGTCTCATGACTTAATATAATACCTCGATAAGCCATCTGCTCTTGAACATCTCGGTAACTATTATTAAAGCGATGATATAACCATACTGTATGGCTAATAATGCTTGCTGGAAAACGATGTCTATTCGGGGCTTGAGTAATATGCATAGCGGTAAAATCTAGGATAAATTGTTACTGCTATTCTATAAATCATTCCCTGTAATTGCTCAATACTTAATTTATACCTCCCTTAACTTGACGGTGCCTATGAAAGCAGTAAAAAATGCTAAAGAAGCTAAAGAAGAAGTACGAGGTGCTACCAAACCTTTAACAGCTAAATCTACAACAAAAAAACTTCTAGAAAGTAAGCTCCAACCTAAAAAAACTAAGTCTAAAAGCAAAACTAAACAAAGAGGTTAGTAAAAACTTTTTGGGTCGATATCTATTTTTATATGACAAAAAGAAGGGATTTTAATCAGCTCTAACCAAAATTTTAAATATTTTTGCAGATTAAATTTTTTATCAGCAATAATAAGTATTCGAAAGCGATATTTACCAGCAAGTTTTGACATTAACGAGCTTGCTGGTCCTAAAATTTTCACCTGTGCTTCTGGAGCAATTCGTACCATGTTCTTAGCAACCTCTAAAATTTTATGCTCATTTGTGCCGGATAAAATTACTGATGCCATTTTTGAGAATGGCGGCATATCGGCAGCTTTCCGTACTTCTAACTCATTGACAAAAAAGTTATCTTCCTGCTCATCTTTAATATAACTAAAAATAATATTATCAGGATAATAGCTTTGTAAATATACCATACCTTTAGAATTTCCACGCCCTGCTCTACCCCCTACTTGATGAAGCAACTGAAAAGCCCTCTCACTTGATCTAAGATCAGCATGATTACTTCCAAGATCAGCATCGACTACTCCAACTAAAGTAAGATTTGGAAAATGATAACCTTTTGTTATCATTTGCGTCCCTATTAATATATCAATTTCTAAATTTTCCATTTGATGTAGAAGCTGAGCTATCTTTTCTGGATTTTTAACATGATCCTTACTTATTACAGCAATTTTACTATTTGGAAAAAGCGTTTTTGCCTCCTCCTCTATCCGTTCTATTCCAGGACCGCAAATAGCTAAAGATTCATCTTCTAAGCATTCAGGGCAAGAGCTAAAAATCTTACTTTGATAACCACAATGATGACATTCAAGCTTTTTGGAGTTTTTATGCACTACCATCCAACTAGAGCAATATTTACAAGTAAATCTATGACCGCAAGATTTACATAGCATTAAAGGGGCATAACCTCTTCTATTGAGAAATAAAAGCGTTTGCTCTTTGTTTTCTAGATTATTTTTTATGGCTTTTATTAAAATATTAGACAAATAACAATTTTTAGGTAGCTCTTCCTTTGTCATGTCAATCATTTCAATATTCGGTAAAACAGCGTTTTTATATCTACTACTTAAGTTAATTAAACTATATTTTCCTATATTGGCATTATACATTGTCTCAATAGAGGGCGTTGCCGAACATAAAACTATTTGTGCTTTATCAAACGTACTTCTAACTATAGCAGTATCTCTTGCATTATATAACACACCATCATCTTGCTTATAAGAATCGTCATGCTCTTCATCAATAACTATTAACCCAAGGTTTTTAAAAGGCAAAAACAAGCTACTCCTAGTCCCAATTACTATCTTAACTTTATCCTCTAATATACCTCTTAAAATCATTTTCTTTTGAGCTTTTGTAACGCTCGAATTCCATATTATAGGATCAAACCCAAAACGCTCCTTAAAACGATTAATAATTTGCGTGCTTAGTGCTATTTCTGGAAGCATCACAAGTGCTTGCTTACCTTTCGCTAAATATTCTGCTATTAGATGAAAATAAACCTCTGTTTTACCTGAACCAGTAACACCTTTAATAAGAATTGGTTTATTACTATCGTTTAATATTTGTAACGCCTGTTTTTGCTCTTCTGATAAATCAGGCAACGTAAAATTATTATTTATTTTCTGTTCTTTAACTTTAATTGGCTTTTCGGCTATATCTACTGGTAATACTAATTTAGTTATACTACCAAGCTCAGCCATGTAGTAATTACTCATCCATTTAATTAAGTCTAAAATTTCTGAAGTTATAGTTAAATTTAGTAGTACTTTTTCTTTTATGGTTTTTAGATTCTTTACTTCAGGAATATTAGCAAACTCCCATACTATGCTGGTTAATTCCTTATTTCTAAAAGGTACTACAACAAGATCACCTATATTTAATGATAAATCTTCAGGGATTAAGTAATCTAGAGGAAATAATTTTACTGCTGGTAATAATATTTTTACTACTCTCATAATACACTCAATAAATGAAAAATTAATAGACGAAGATCAACTTCAAAAAGAGCTAGGAGTTCATAAGACAAGGAACGGAGCGTATAATAATACGTGAGTACCGTAGTTCTTATAGAACGACAACGCCAATTTTTGAAGTTCATCGAGTATATAATTTGTTTTATATAATTTTTTTTTATTATATACTAAACTAATAAATTATAAAAACATCGATGAAAAAAATTATCATAGCAATTTCTGGAGCTTCAGGAGCAATATATGGTATTCGTTTACTTGAAGTATTAAAAGAACAGAATATCGAGACTCATCTAATTATTTCAGATGGAGCCGCTCTTACTATAAAAGCTGAAACTGAATATTCTATAGAAAAAGTAAAAGCTCTTGTAAATTATCATTATAGCAATAAAGCTATAGGAGCTGCTATTGCAAGCGGTTCGTTTAAAACTTCTGGCATGATAATAGCACCATGCAGTATGAGGACTTTAGCTAGCGTTGCTCATGCAATAGAAGATAATTTAATTACTAGAGCAGCAGGAGTAATATTAAAGGATAAAAGAAAACTTGTTTTAATGACTCGTGAAACTCCTCTGCATATAGGACATATTGAGAATATGCTGAAAGTAGCGAATTATGGCGGAATTATAGCACCACCAATGCCAGCTTTTTATAGCAAACCTAAAGAGATAGATGATATAGTAAACCACTCTATCGCTAGAGTTTTAGACCTTTTCGATATCGAAACTAATCTGATTAAAAGATGGAGTGGGCTTTAAGTGAAAATTAGTTAGTACTATTATTATTTTTGGTATAATATATAATTTTATGAATAGATGATATACATATGGTAAATAGTGCAAAAATAGCCAAGGGTGGTAAAATTTCTATACCAGCTTCATATAGAAAACAATTACATTTAAAAGAAGGTGATAAAGTAGTATTTATTCTTAAAGAAAATGAGATGATAATTTCTCCATTAAGCATAGCATTAAAAAAATCTCGTAATATTATTAATAAATATTACTCTCCTGAAGAAAGTTTAGTAGATAAATTAATTACTGAACGTAGAAATGAAGCAAAAAATGAGTAGTGTAATATTTGATGCCTCTGCTCTTTTGGCTCTAATAAAAAACGAGCCTACTAATCTAAAACTTGAAACATTCTTAGGTAATATATGCATGTCTTCTGTTAATATTTCTGAGGTATCCAGTATTTTATAGATAAAATATCCTATCAAGAATGTAAAGATACTATAGAACCATTAATTAATTCTATTATTGCATTTGATCAAGAACAATCTTTCCTTGCAGCAAATATCAAAAAACAAACTAAACATTTAGGTTTATCACTTGGAGATCGTGCATGTATTGCTTTAGGCTTAGCTACAGGCTATCCTGTATATACAGCTGATAAAGCTTGGGCTAAGCTACAAGTGAATTGTAAAATTATACTTATTCGTTAATCAATAAAAAACATATCTAAAAACAACAATGGCACGTAATAAAACAAACAACGATAAAAATATAGCTAACGATGAAGCAAATACTGTATTAGCAAGAGTTTTACCTTCAAATGTTCAGGCAGAACAAATGTTGATTGGGGCAATTTTAACCAATAACGAATTGCTAAATTATGTATCAGAATTTTTACGCAGTGAGCATTTTTTTGAACCTGTTCACCAAAAAATCTATAACGGAATTGAAGTAATTACCGAAAAAGGTTTAATAGCTACCCCTATAACATTACGTAGTATGCTAGCAAATGATGAGCTTTTTGCTGAAATGGAAGGAGCTGAATATTTAGCAAAATTAGTCACTATGTCAATGATGGTAATTAATCCTATTGACTATGGTAAAATAATATATGATTTAGCAATAAAACGTTATTTAATAAATATCGGTGAAGAAGTAGTAAACGACGCATATAATTCTTCTTTAGAGTTTGAAGCAAAAGAACAGATTGAACGAGCTGAATCTAAGCTTTATGATTTAGCTAGCGAAGGGATAAACGAAAAAAGCTTTACCAAAATTGCTATACCTATTTCAGAGTCGATTGCTAGTATAAACAGAGCAATGAAAAATAACGATCATGTGATAGGTATATCTACTGGCTTAATTGATTTAGATAGTAAACTGTTTGGTTTTCATAATTCTGATCTTGTAATTCTTGCAGGACGTACTGCGATGGGTAAAACAGCCTTTGCCTTAAATTTAGCTTTAAATGCTTGCAATAACATGCTTCTTAGAAATAAGCGTGATAATCAAGAAGTGCAATCTGTGGGATTTTTCTCTCTAGAAATGTCCTCCGAGCAGCTTACAACACGTTTGCTTTCAATGAGTGCAGGAATTGACTCTACTACTCTTCGTACGGGAATGATTAATGAAGCAAATTATAATCGTCTTCGCAAAGAAGCCATAGCTTTATCAGAATTATCATTTTTTATTGACGATACTCCTGCCTTAACTATTTCAGCTATAAGAAAACGTGCTAGAAGAATGAAACGCAAACACAATTTAGGTATATTATTTGTCGATTATTTACAATTAATTAGAGGTGTAAGTAAATCCGATAATAGGGTTAATGAAGTTTCAGAAATCACCCAAGGTTTAAAAGCTATAGCAAAAGAATTAAATATTCCTGTTATTGCGTTATCTCAGTTATCAAGAGCCGTAGAGCTTCGTGAGGATAAAAGACCTATGCTATCCGATCTTAGAGAATCAGGAAGTATTGAACAAGATGCCGATATAGTTATGTTTATTTACCGAGAAGAATATTATCTAAGTAGAAAAGAGCCAGCAGCAAGCGACCCTAAACATGCCGAAAAATATGCTGAATGGCAAGATAATATGAGTAAAGCACATAATATTACCGATATTATAATTGCAAAACACCGTAGTGGTCCTGTTGGAAATGTTCAACTTTTCTATGACAGTCAATATTCTAAATTTGTTAATCTAGAAACAAAATATCCAGTGCATCCGAGATAATAATTGTATAAAACTCAAGGTTATCTAGTGCTTGACCGAGCTATATATACTGCTAATAAATGAAGAGTTGGATAGACGAAGTTTTATTTGGAAAAGAGCAAGGCGGCTTGAAGCTGATAACCGCAGCGTATACTTAATACGTGAGGATTATCAGCAAAAGACTTTGTCGCCAATTTTTCAAATAAAACGAGTATACTTATAAAATACCAATAATCGTATTAGTAAGTTCATATCCCATAATAAATATTCCGATAATTACTGATATAACAATTAAATGTTTCTTTTTTAGTTCAGGATAATAAAAATTTTTTATTTTTGCTTTATACAATAAGTAAGTAGGCAATAAAATTGCAATTATTACCAGTATCATACCAGCGAATCCTAAAACTGTAATAAAAGCATTAGAAATTAATATTGTTATAATATAAGCTGGTAATATAGTAGTAGAAGCAGCTATTATATCACGAATCCTTAATTACACTTTAGGTTTGAAAAACTTACTTTAAGAGAATCACATAGACCTACACCTACACCAATTACTGAGGTAGCTATAGCCAAAGTAGAAATTATCCACACTAGCAATTGTACGGACTGCCATTTTGCTATACTGCTTAATTCTTTAACTAACTCTCCTACTTCAACATTGCCTACAACCATTTGTTGATAAAATACCGGATTTTCATGATGGGCACCGTCAAGTTAAGGGAGGTATAAATTAAGTATTGAGCAATTACAGGGAATGATTTATAGAATAGCAGTAACAATTTATCCTAGATTTTACCGCTATGCATATTACTCAAGCCCCGAATAGACATCGTTTTCCAGCAAGCATTATTAGCCATACAGTATGGTTATATCATCGCTTTAATAATAGTTACCGAGATGTTCAAGAGCAGATGGCTTATCGAGGTATTATATTAAGTCATGAGACTGTAAGGTTTTGGTGTTATAAGTTTGTAGTTTATTTTCAAGATGTTATTAGTAAGAGAGAGCGAAAGCCAACTGATAAATGGCATTTGGATGAGATGAATATCAAGATCAAAGGTGAAGTATTCATATTATGGAGAGCTGTTGACTCTGAGGGACATGAATTAGAAGTATTACTGCAGAAGCGTCGTAACAAGAAATCAGCTATTCGCTTTTTATCAAGATTATTGGGTAATTATCCATGTCCAAGGGTTATTGTGACTGATAAGCTAAAAAGCTACATTAAACCAGTTAGGTATATGTGTCCTAGGACTAAGCATCGTACCGATAAAAGACTAAATAATCGGATTGAGAATGCCCATCAGCCAACTAGGAGAAAAGAGAAGATACTGATTAAATTTAAGCATCCTAATTCAGCACAATGTACATTATCACTGATGGGAAAAGTCAGAAATATATTTGCTGTAAATGTTGGAAGATATACTAAAACAGCATCTGAGCAAAGAATTGCATTTGCGTCCGCTAAATCCATTTGGGATGAAGCTACTCAAAGACTTCTTGCTGTCTGAAATCTAAAAATATAGTACTTTGTGACACTAATTTACTTAACTTGACGGTGCCGTTCCCTCTGTCATGCCGTGGCGGCATTGCCCGCGTGGATCGAGAGTCGTCATTTTTTTCCTCGCAATGACGGAAAAACTGATTCACGTGGGCAATGCCATCACAGGATGACAAAGGAAAAATTGAGAATTTGAGCCGTAGCGGTCAAAGACCGCTTGGCAATAGATAGGATTAGATTAGAAATTTACTCGTACTTTTAAACTACCTGAATGTGCTTCGTATTTTTTAGCAAAAGTAGCAGTATAATTAATGCCGTATTCCATCATATTATGTTTTAATGAAAGACCGACACCTAAATTATAATCTACTTTATTACTCTTAAAGTTAATTGTTGGTAAAGTTTCATCTATACCTTGCAATTGAGCATTAATACTAGGAGTTTTATTTTTCAGAGAATAATTAACAAAGCTATATAATTCAGGTGTTATAGTTAACTTACCTTGATTTATATTCTTAAATGTTCTAACTCCTAATGTGCTGCTTAACTTATTATAATGTTTCTTCGCAACATTTAAATTCTGAACGTTAGTTCCAGTTTCTTTATATCCAGAATCTTTAATTAAAGAACCTGTCATTCCTAAGCTTGGTGTAATATAGATGTCATTACTTGTATGATAATTATATCCTAAAGACACGCTACCGCTATATAAATGTGATTTATATTTGCTTGATGCTACTTCATTACCATTACGTACATTTTTACCTCTTATAACACTTTCTGCATAAGATATAGTACCATCTACAAACCAATTATAATTTGGTATATTATATGAACTATATAATGAGAACATATTAGTTCTGGCTTTGTCTACATTACCTGCATTTTGATTTTGCGGCTTTATGCTTGTATAAGCGTTAGTATACGCTAAACCAAGAAGTAGATTATCGTTTATTAAGGTATCAACACCTATAGTATTACTATGCCCTTTTGTTTTATAACCACTAAAATATTCTGCTGCCTTATTATTTACTTTATCTTTGCTGTGACTAATTGATACCCTAGCCCATACGCCATGTTGCCATGTATCATTAGCTACATCATCATCACCTGCTGCTACTAAAGGTCCATTACTTAACCTGCTATGTATCGCACTCATTGCAGAATTATGAGTATCTGTTAATGCATGTCTTAATGCCGCACGTATAATTTCGCTATTTCGCTCTTTTGGACGATCAATTAACTTAGAAAAAGCTTCTTTTACTTGCTGCTCCTCAATTAATTCATCAATACTATCTCTAAATTTTTCTGCATCACTACCTGGTAATGCTTTATTTAATTGCTCGGCAAATTTTTTATCTTTAGGCGAATTAAAAACTTCCTCTTTATCTTCAAAATACTCTCTATTTTCTTGAGTAACATCCTCTTCATCTTCAAAATAATCTTCATCTTCTTGAGTAACGATACCTGCATGTTTGTTACGAAGCATTTGGGCATCTTTTATATTAGAAAGTAATTCTCTTGCTGATTCTAGAGTCAATTTTTTATCACTCATCTTTGCTAAAACTACAAGATCTTCAGCAGTAAATGCTCCACAAGAAGTACCATCACTTTGTTGACATACTTGTAAGTCACGTAATTGGATATCAGGTCTTAAAGTTCTTATTGCTTTAAGTAATGATGTAGAAGTATATGAACCACCATTAGGATCGTTGTAATATAATGTAGCCGTTTCTGATGCATCTTTACGTATTACTGATGCAGTCCAATGACCACCAAGATTATTATATATTAAAGATACTTTACCATTATTTAAATTATTAGCGATTTTCATAGCAGTTGATTCTACAAAATCATCTGGAGCATTTATTGGAAATAACGGTGCAATGTATATATTTGGATTATTATTGCCCACACGATTCTCTATCACATTAAGAATATCGTCATCGAAATATTCATAATTAGGATCAACTACATTGGTAGATAAAGGTCCAGAAAATGACATGCTACTAGTTAGTAACATTAAAGCAAGAGTACAGCGATTTAGTTTATTAAACATATTAATCTCTCTAATAATTGATTTATTTTTAGTTAATGCGTATTATACACATATTTTATTTTTTTGTCAATCAAATTATTAATATGTTAATAATTTAAACTTTATTATTATTCTAAAGAAAAAAGGGAGTTTTTAAATTTTGTATTTTTGAACTTACAATTAAGAGGCGGAAACCTTGATTATAACTGGGCTTTCCCGTTTGATAAACTACAAAAAATAGCAGACTGTAGGTACTGGCTCCCCGGGCTGGACTCGAACCAGCGACCGAACGGTTAACAGCCGTTTGCTCTACCACTGAGCTACCGAGGAACATTAGAAGCATCTGGAAAATTCAGATAATTCCTTATAACAAATCTTTTTGTTAACGTCTAGCCTTTTCTTTCAATAAAATAAAAAAAGTTATAAAAATACGGCTAGACATATTTTAATTTAACCTAACTATGGCTTTGCTTTTACTTTTGCATAATTTTTTTAGCTTTAAAAGCATCTTTCTGATGAGCAGTTTTTGATTTTGAATCTTGCTTAGTTGTCTCTATCGCTTTTAGCTTTGTTGGTTTTAAAATCTCTTCTTTTAAATACTTAATTGCTTTTAAATCTTCTTCATTTAAATCTAATAAATTTGGTTTTTCTTTAGCTTTAGCTTTTTCTTTAGCTGGGGCTTTAACCTTTTTTATCTCAACTTCTTTTGAAAAATCTATTAAATCTTTTTCGTTATTAATTTCTTCATTTAAGCTTTTTATAGTTTTTATTAAGTGTTTTTTTGCACTAGGTCTAATCCCTAGAGTTTCTAGAATTCTGTTTAAAGTAGAACTAACTTTGTCTCGTAATTTAAGTTTCTTTCCTCCTATTTTTCCTTCTTCACCTTTAAGAATTTTTTCAAAGTAATTAGGATGTTCTTTCATTAACGATTTTAATTCTTGCTCTTTTATTTCAAAATAAGGGTAATCGTATTTTTTGGAAATTACATTAGTTAACTTTATTTCAAGACCATATTCTTTCAAAGACTCCTGTCTTTTTAGCATCACATCTAATAAGTTATCTTTAACCTGCTGCGGGGTTATTTTTTCAGATTTATTAAATCGTCCTGGCATAGCCTGCTTAGCAAAACCTGCTATTGCTTCGTCGCTATAATATTTAGTTAATTCATCAAAACTTTCATTAATAGTTTTAGTTAAATTGATTTTGGAAGCCGCAATTAAACTATCACCAAGTTCAGGACTTCTTCTTAATTTAGACGGAAATTCTCTAAAGTGATTAGTAGGACCAAAGCCAGGTAAATGCCTCATTCTTGAATGAGAATAAATTTGATTTGTTAATTTATCAAAACTACCAGCAAAATCAATTCTTACTAATTTAGGTAAAATTTTTGGATTTTTCTTATCTCTAATAACCCCTATATTTCCGACATGTATATCAAAATCACCAATCAACAAACTTGTCGGCATGATATTTTCAAAATTTTGATATTTAACTTCTTTAAAAGCATTTTCTAAAGTTCTAAATAATTTATTTCGGGCTCCCATAAAAAGTGGTCTGCCCCCATCTTTTCTAAACCAAGAACTTGGTTTAGTTTCAGCAGACATATGTTTATCCATATCCACATACATATCACTACTGTAATTCTTAAAGAATTCAGATTTAACATATATTTGTGAATCACTATTTTTAGATTTGCTAAAACCATCTGGAGCAATTAAACTAACTTCAGCACCATTACCAGGGCTTATTGCTGCAAAAAATTTAGACCCTAAAAATTCAGCTATATTTTTTGATGATGAAGCTTCTTGTTTTATCATTGCAGTAATGTTATTATCCGCACTTTGATATACTCCACCGTACTCCCCTGCTTCATTAGCCCCCCCACTTTTAGGCTTTAAGAATTTCCAATCCTTAAAAGCTGATTTTTTATCTAAACTTAATTCAGGCTCTAAAGACTCAATTACATTTTTTAATACTGGTTTCTTGCTTGTAGCCATTTTTACCTCTCTAAAATAATTTATCTCTTAAGTATAACGCAAATACTTCAAAAGTTGGTAAGTCAAGTAAGCGGTGAGTCTGCACAAGCGTAGATAAACTACGTGAGCAAAGACGAATCCCACAATTTGGCTTGCCAACTTTTGAAGTATCAAAGGTATAGTTCAGCTGCTTCAAGAGCTGCATAAGTAAATATGCCGCTTGCCCCTGCTCTTTTAAAACTAATTAATGATTCTAATAAACCTTTTTCGAAATCTATAGCTCCAGCATTTGCTGCAAATTTTAACATGGCATATTCTGCAGTAATTTGATAAGCAAAGATTTTAGTATTAAAGTTATTAGCTGCTTCACGAATAACATCTAAAAACATCATACTGGGCTTAACCATGACCATATCAGCTCCCTCTGCTATATCATGTTCAATCTCAAGCATTGCTTCTTTAATATTTCGTATGTCCAATTGATAACTTGCCTTATCTAAATAAGTTTTCTTAGTACTACCGACTGCATCACGATATAAACCGTAAAAACTTGAAGCATATTTTGCAGCATAGGCAAGAATCCCAACATTGATAAAATGCTCTTTGTCAAGATATTCTCTTATAGCCATGATTCTACCATCCATCATATCAGAAGGAGCGACAATATCAACACCAGCTTTTGCAAGAGTTAAAGCTTGGTTACATAAGGCTTTTACCGATTTATCATTATCCACTTCGCCGTTATGTATTACGCCATCATGCCCGTGCGTAGTATAAGGATCAAGTGCAACATCACATATTATTCCAATATCAATACCAGCATTTTTAATACTTCTTATAGTACGGCACATTAAATTATCTAGATTATAAGCTTCGTCACCATTCTCGTTTTTTAAACTTTGATCAACACACGGAAATAGTGCTATAGCTTTGATACCAAGATCAGCTGCTTTTCTTGCCGTTTCTATCACCTGATCTATAGACAAGCGATATATATCTGGCAAAGTTTTAATTTCTTGCCGTTGATTATGCCCTTCTACAACAAATAACGGTAATACCAAATCTTCTACTCTAAGAGTAGTTTCAGCAACTAAATCACGAAGCCAAGCAGCTTTTCTATTTCTTCTAAGTCTAATAAGTGGGTACATGGTATATCTCATCATTAATAATAATTATTATATATATTAATTTATTATATTACAAAAAAAACTTATTTTTTCTTAAAAAGTGTATAACTTTTTAAATTATTGTTATTTTAAAATTTTTCTAATTAAGGTCCCATATTGTAAAAAGTTAGAAACTAATAGTTTTATTTCTACATAATTTCAATAAAAAATATATTTTATTGAGGTTTATTATGCACAAAGATACAAAACTACTAGATGAAATTAAGAATATTAAATCCAAATTAAAATCTGGAAAGCCTGCCGTTGCTCCAAAACCCACCCCAAAACAGATAAAAGCTTGGGAAGAAACTCATAAATCACATCTAAATTCAGATACTAAAAATTCTTCTATACCAGTTCCACCTCCTATGCCTGATCATGTATTATTACAAACGTCTAAAACCCCTTCTGTTTCTACGCTACCAAATATAAAATTTAATACTATTAACCAAGCAAAGTTTTTAAAAGCTATAGAGGATTATGATCTTGATAAAACTAAACAACCCTCAGCTATAAGCTGAGGGGTTATAAAGTGGAATCGATTAGAAATCGATCATCATTCACAGGTTCACCTTCCTGTTCATCAATATAGTGCTGTATCATTTCATCAGTTATATTACCTGAACTGACTGCCATATAGCCCCTAGCCCACAAATGATTGCCCCAAAATTGTTTTCGTAAATGAGTAAATTCTTGCAATAAAATTCTTGAGCTAATGCCTTTTAAATACTGTACTAACTTGCTAAGAGATATTTGCGGCTTATATGAGATAAACATATGTACGTGATCACATGATATTTTCCCTGAAATTATATGTACTTCATGTTCCATACAAATCTGCCTCAGTAAATCTCTAGTCCTTTCCGATACTTTGCCTATCAATATTCTCTTCCTATATTTTGGTATCCATATAAGATGCACTTTTAAATCATACTGACTATGACTATTCTTTCTATAACTTCTCATATTTCTTGATATAAATTCATTGCTAAAGCAATTTCATTATATCTTCCCTTCGCCTAAAGGCGAGGGATTTTTGATCCCCGAAGGGGGACATTAAAGAATTAATTAGTTCGAATACTATAAAAATAGATAGTTTAAACAAACGTGGAAAGCTTGGTAAAACTCCTTTACAATATGCTATTATAAATGATAAACCAGAGTTAGCAAAATTGCTAATTGATGCTGGAGCAAATATAAATGTTAAAACTCAAAATGGGAGAAACTTATTTGAATTAGCTATGTATAATTCAGCAAGCGATCAAACATTTGAGTTGCTGCTAAAAACAAATATAAATATTAATTCTATGGATTTACGTGCTTTATCACGTTTACATAATAAATTATTTTCAATCTTATTGAAACCCGAAAATGATATTAATACTACTATAGGAAAATTTAATAGAACATTATTACATCAGGCTGCTGAACGAAATAACATTAAAAAAGCACAAATATTAATTAACCACAATATTAATGTTGAAGCTCAAGATATAACGGGTGAAACTGCATTACATATGCTAAAAACATCAAAAATGGCAAAAATTTTATTAAAAGCCGGTTCAAATACAGAAGCTCAAAATAAACTAGGACGCACTCCTTTACATAATGCAATTCTTCAAGCTAATAAACGTCAAGTCAATATTAAAAATATCCATAATATAGTACTAAAATTGATAAAAAGTGGAGCTAATCCTAATGCTGTCGATTACTATGGTTTTACTCCTCTTGAATATGCTATTCGTATTAACGATTCTAAAATATTTAAATTGCTAATAAAAAATAATGCTAAATTTAAAAAAAATAGATATGAACTATTCTGTCAAGCTTTAGAAAGCGGTAACCTTACTGCAACAAAATATTTATTTAAAAAAGAATTTTTAAATAATATAAATGATAAAAATGGACAAAATTATTTATATTATATTGCTACTGGAGGGAATAAAGAAGTACTAGAATATTTAGTAAAGAAAAATCATGATAATGGTAAAAAGATATTAACTCAATTGGTTTTGATATTAATGCTAGAAATGCAGATGGTGAAACAGTTTTACATATTTTAGCAAGAGCACAAAATGGGGAAATGATCAAAGAACTAATAAAGTTAGGAGCTGATATAAATATTAAGAATAAGATTGGTAAGACTGCATTAGATAAGGTAGAAGAAGATTTTAAGGGCATTAGCAAAAAAATAAGCAATAAACAGCTACAAGAATTGTTTGAAGAGTCAAATATAATAGCAAGAACCGGACGTATTGAAGACGAGACTAAATACTTATGTCAATATCGTCAAGACGGATATTATAAAAATATTGAACGTGAAGGTAATAGAGGAAGAAGTGCCACCCTTCTCGTACCCGATGTAAATATATCTTTATTTTTTACAGGTATAGGTTTGTTATATAATGCAAATGATTCTACCATTAGGCATTTTATGCCGCATGATTTTTGGACCGATAATGCACGTAGAACAGAAGATTTTTTTAATATGAGGCTTGATAATAAAAAATTTGTTCAAACCCACTCAAAAGAAAAATTTCTAAAAACATATAAAAATTTTTTAAAAGATAATCCTCAAAAAGATTATAACGAAATAATAGCTAATTTATATCCTAAAGGACTTATTGGTATAGCTCTACAAAATGATGATTTTGAGCATAAATTATATGCTTTGGAAGCAAAGGCACCGTCAAGTTAAGGGAGGTATAAATTAAGTATTGAGCAATTACAGGGAATGATTTATAGAATAGCAGTAACAATTTATCCTAGATTTTACCGCTATGCATATTACTCAAGCCCCGAATAGACATCGTTTTCCAGCAAGCATTATTAGCCATACAGTATGGTTATATCATCGCTTTAATAATAGTTACCGAGATGTTCAAGAGCAGATGGCTTATCGAGGTATTATATTAAGTCATGAGACTGTAAGGTTTTGGTGTTATAAGTTTGTAGTTTATTTTCAAGATGTTATTAGTAAGAGAGAGCGAAAGCCAACTGATAAATGGCATTTGGATGAGATGAATATCAAGATCAAAGGTGAAGTATTCATATTATGGAGAGCTGTTGACTCTGAGGGACATGAATTAGAAGTATTACTGCAGAAGCGTCGTAACAAGAAATCAGCTATTCGCTTTTTATCAAGATTATTGGGTCATTATCCATGTCCAAGGGTTATTGTGACTGATAAGCTAAAAAGCTACATTAAACCAGTTAGGTATATGTGTCCTAGGACTAAGCATCGTACCGATAAAAGACTAAATAATCGGATTGAGAATGCCCATCAGCCAACTAGGAGAAAAGAGAAGATACTGATTAAATTTAAGCATCCTAATTCAGCACAATGTACATTATCACTGATGGGAAAAGTCAGAAATATATTTGCTGTAAATGTTGGAAGATATACTAAAACAGCATCTGAGCAAAGAATTGCATTTGCGTCGAGTCTATCATATATTTTGTGTAAGTTGTAAAGCAACAGAGAAAGAAATACTGTTAAAATACAACTAGAACAAAGGTAAAAAATATGGCTAAGAAAATAGAAGCTGGTGTTAGAAGTGCAGATATAAATAATAAGTTAGTAGAGGAAATATTATCCCAATCTAATCCTAAAGAGTTATTTGGAAAGGATGGATTGTTTCAGCAATTAAAGAAGAGGTTAGTAGAGAGAATACTAGAGGACGAGCTAAGTCATGAATTAGGTTATTCGAGGCATAGCAAGGCATCAAAGCAAGATAGCAATCGTCGTAATGGTACGAGCGAAAAGACAGTAATAGATGACAGTGGTCAAAAGATAGTACTTGATATTCCAAGAGATAGAGACAATAGTTTTGAGCCTCAATTAATTCCTAAGGGAGTTAGAAGATTCACTGGATTTGATGATAGCGTTATTTCACTTTATGCAAGAGGTATGACCATGAGTGAGATTCAATCCCATTTAGAGGAAATGTATCATACAGAAGTATCTAAGGAGCTTATCTCGACTATTACAGATGGAGTTATGGAAGAGGTAATAAGATGGCAAGCCCGAGCATTAGATAGAATATACCCAATTGTATATTTAGATTGCATCATGGTAAAAGCAAGAGATAATAATATAGTTATAAATAAGGCTGTTTACCTTGTTATTGGTATAAATATAGAAGGCAAGAAAGAGCTTTTGGGTATTTGGATTAGCAAGAATGAGGGTTCAAAGTTTTGGATGCAGGTTGTAAGCGAATTAAAGAACCGAGGTGTAGAACAAATTTATGTAGCATGTGTTGACGGTCTTAAAGGTTTTAGAGATGCAATAAACAGTGTTTTCCCAAATACCATAGTACAACTTTGTATAGTACATATGGTACGTAATTCTTTAAAGTACGTTTCTTACAAAAATCTTAAAGAAGTAGCAGCTGACTTAAAACAAATCTATACAGCAAATAATGAGAATATGGCTAATTTAGCATTAGAAGAGTTTGCTAAAAAATGGGATAGTAAATACCCAGTTATTTCTGATATATGGATACGTAATTGGAGTGGTATAGTACCTTTCTTTGCGTTCCCTAAAGAGATTAGAAAGGTAATCTATACTACCAATACGATAGAATCGGTAAATAGACAAATCCGTAAAATTATCAAAAATAAAGGGGTTTTCCCAGATGATAAATCTATCACAAAAATTGTCTACTTAGCTCTTAAACATGCTGCAAAAAAGTGGACCATGCCTATTAAAGAATGGTCTCTTGCTTTCAATCAATTTGAGATACTATGTGGAAAATTTGAGGGTGTCAGGAAGTTTGTGTAAGTTGTAAAAATAGTTAAGAATAAAAATAACATAAACAACTTACATGGAGCTAATATGAAGAACAATAACAAAGTATCAAATCCAGCTATAGAAAAATTAGTATCAGAAATACTATCACAAAGTGATCCATCTGAAATATTTGGTAAAGAAGGGATATTTCAGGGAATTAAAAAGCAGATAGTAAATAAGATTTTAGAGAAAGAAATGGAATCTCATATAGGTTATGAGAAACATTCTAAAAATGAGAAATACTCAGATAACAGACGTAATGGTAATTATGAAAAGACTCTAATAGATCCAGAAGGTCGTAAATTGACAGTAGAAGTGCCAAGGGATCGGGATGGAGAATTTGAACCTCAACTAATTCCAAAAGGAGTGCGTAAATTTGAAGGATTTGATGATAAAGTAATATCCTTATATGCTCGGGGAATGACCATTAGGGAAATACAAGGGCACTTAGAAGAACTATATGCCACCAAGGTATCATCTGAGTTAATATCAAAGGTAACTGATGGTATTTTAGAGGAAGTAACTGCTTGGCAGAATAGAGCACTTGATAATGTATATCCTATAATGTACTTAGATTGTATTCATGTTAAGGCAAGAGATAATCATGTAATAATAAATAAAGCGGTTTATCTAGCTATTGGAGTGAATATGGAGGGCAAGAAAGAGCTATTAGGAATTTGGATAGGCAAGAATGAAGGGTGTAAATTTTGGATGCAGGTAGTAACAGAACTGAAGAATCGAGGAGTTGCACAAATATATGTTGCATGTGTTGATGGTCTTAAGGGTTTTCCAGAGGCGATAAATAGCATTTTTCCAAAGACGATAGTGCAGTTGTGTATTGTTCATATGGTAAGAAATTCTGTAAAATACGTATCATACAAAGATCTAAAAGCGGTAACAGCTGATTTAAAAGCAGTTTATTCTGCAATAAATGAAGCAGAGGGATTAAGAGAATTACAAAACTTTGCCAAAAAATGGGATGAAAAATATCCAGTTATTTTTGACATATGGCAACGAAATTGGTCTGGCATAGCTCCATTTTTTAGCTTTCCGGAAGACATTAGGAAGGCGATTTACACTACTAATGCTATTGAATCCACTAACCGTCAAATTCGTAAAATTATTAAAAATAAAGGAGTATTTCCAGATGACAAATCGATTCAGAAAATAATCTTTTTGGCGTTGACAAATGCCTCTAAAAAATGGACAATGCCTATTAAGAATTGGGCGATGGCTTTAAATCAATTTGCTATACTTTGTGATACTAATTTACAAAATTGGGCAAATGGAGAAATCGTACTTACACAAAAAATCTGACAGACCCACTCAAAGACTTCTTGCTGTCTGAAATCTAAAAATATAGTACTTTGTGACACTAATTTACTTAACTTGACGGTGCCATTAGGATGCTTAAATTTAATCAGTATCTTCTCTTTTCTCCTAGTTGGCTGATGGGCATTCTCAATCCGATTATTTAGTCTTTTATCGGTACGATGCTTAGTCCTAGGACACATATACCTAACTGGTTTAATGTAGCTTTTTAGCTTATCAGTCACAATAACCCTTGGACATGGATAATGACCCAATAATCTTGATAAAAAGCGAATAGCTGATTTCTTGTTACGACGCTTCTGCAGTAATACTTCTAATTCATGTCCCTCAGAGTCAACAGCTCTCCATAATATGAATACTTCACCTTTGATCTTGATATTCATCTCATCCAAATGCCATTTATCAGTTGGCTTTCGCTCTCTCTTACTAATAACATCTTGAAAATAAACTACAAACTTATAACACCAAAACCTTACAGTCTCATGACTTAATATAATACCTCGATAAGCCATCTGCTCTTGAACATCTCGGTAACTATTATTAAAGCGATGATATAACCATACTGTATGGCTAATAATGCTTGCTGGAAAACGATGTCTATTCGGGCTTGAGTAATATGCATAGCGGTAAAATCTAGGATAAATTGTTACTGCTATTCTATAAATCATTCCCTGTAATTGCTCAATACTTAATTTATACCTCCCTTAACTTGACGGTGCCACCTGAACTGACTGCCATATAGCCCCTAGCCCACAAATGATTGCCCCAAAATTGTTTTCGTAAATGAGTAAATTCTTGCAATAAAATTCTTGAGCTAATGCCTTTTAAATACTGTACTAACTTGCTAAGAGATATTTGCGGCTTATATGAGATAAACATATGTACGTGATCACATGATATTTTCCCTGAAATTATATGTACTTCATGTTCCATACAAATCTGCCTCAGTAAATCTCTAGTCCTTTCCGATACTTTGCCTATCAATATTCTCTTCCTATATTTTGGTATCCATATAAGATGCACTTTTAAATCATACTGACTATGACTATTCTTTCTATAACTTCTCATATTTCTTGATATAAATTCATTGCTAAAGCAATTTCATTATATCTTCCCTTCGCCTAAAGGCGAGGGATTTTTGATCCCCGAAGGGGGACATTAAGAGTATAATATGACAAAACCATCCGTTATTAAATTAGCCACCCCTTTTGAACGCTTAAAATTTCATAATCCTTTACCTGATATTGTACTTAGGCTTGCTATTATTATGCAAGCAATAATCGATTCAACTAATACTTCTCCAAAAAAAGAGGCTAAAAAAGCAGAAGATGCGTCTAAGAAATGGATTTTTGTAGATAATGAAGATTTTATTACCATATGTTTTGAAGCAGGGATAGAACCCTCTTTAGTAAGAAAAATTACTAAGGGCTTAATTAGACTACAACAAAATAAATCAGTTACCCATGAAAGAGATTTATTTTGTAATAAAAGCTTGAAATTACGCTAAATATAAATTAAGTGTATAGATGTTACTAGGTAACATCTATACACACTATAACTAATATTTACGTTATAGTTCTAATTTCAAGCTATAAGGTTATTTATGATTATTTCAGTTTCAGGACAACATATTTCTATTGGTAATAATTTACAAGAATATTCAAAAGAAAGAGTTAACCAAGTTCTAACAAAATATTTTTCTGATATAATAAGTGCAGATATACATTATTCAAAAGAAGGAATAAATTTTAAATGCGATATTATAGCAAAATATGGTTCAGGTAAGCATAATATCGTTAAGAGTAACGAGAGATGCAATGATATATATGTAGCATTTGACAAAGCTATGGCAAAACTCGAAAAGCAGCTTAGAAAATATAAATCAAAACTAAAAAATCATCACACAGGTAAAGTAAAAATATCTGAAATCGATTCTGAGGGTACTAAATATATTATTAGTCCTCAAGATCAAGAAAATACTAATGATACAAATGATGCTAATTATCCAATAATTATTGCTGAAAAACCTGTAGAAATATTAAAGCTATCGGTAAAAGACGCAGTAATGAAAATGGATTTAGAAAATTTACCAGCAGTAGTATTTAAGAACGTTAATAATAATCGTATAAATATAGTGTATTATCGTAAAGATGGTAATATTTCTTGGGTAGATTATAATTAATGATTATTATCCCCTATAAAGGAATTAAACCTAACATTGATAAAACAGCCTATATTGCTCCAAGTAGTTCTATAATAGGGGATGTTAAAATTGGAAGTAATTCAAGCATTTGGTTTAACACTGTTTTAAGAGGAGATGTTGAATCAATAAAGATAGGGAATAATACTAACATACAAGACGGCAGTGTAATTCATACTTCAAGGTTTAATGGTCCTGTAGAAATAGGCGATAACATAACTATTGGTCATTTATCGCTTATTCACGCTTGTATCATTTGTAATAATGCCTTTATTGGTATGAGTAGCACAATAATGGACTATGCAGTAATAGAAGAATATGCTTTTGTTGCTGCAGGAAGCCTTGTACCTCCTAAAAAAATAATTAAATCTAAAGAATTATGGATGGGTCGCCCTGCAAAATTCGTTAGATATTTAACAGATCAAGAGCTAGAAGAGATGCAAGATAATGTAAGAAATTACGTAGAACTTGCTAATATTTATACCTCTAATGGATAATAAGCTGATTCTTGTATGTACTTCAAAAGTTAGGAGTCAAATAAGCAGTAAGCCAAGCTAGGCATATAGAAATACATTTCCTAAGATTATTAACTCTTTTATTAATAATTTGCCAATCAATAGCATGCCAATTGATTTTTTCTTCATTAATAGTAGTTTTAAATATAAATACTCCTTTTGAAAGAAAAGAAGTTTACATATTATCTAAAGAACTCTGGTTTAAATAGCTTAAAACTTTCCTGAGCTGAGGTTGGTAATGGTGTTAAATTATATTGCGGATCAAAAGCATTTCCATAAATCTTTTCTGTTTTTTTAATTGAATTTGGAAATTTTAAAGATAATAATATAGATTTTAAAATAGTAAAAATTGCTATGTAAGGATCAGTTTCAGGAGAAGATAAGCGATGCTCTAAACGTTTAGGAGCAACATTTGGAGTTCTAATAGCTACACTTCTGTTATTTCCTCCATAAGATACATGAGTCGGTGCCATAAAATCTTTGTCAAGGCGTAAATAATCAATACTACGCGGCATAAAAGCAAGTAGAGTATCTAGCATATAATGACATAAACCTTGTGCTGCTAAAATTATATAATCGCCAGATTCTATATCAAAACTTATATGGAAATGCATACTATTCCCATAATCATTTAAAAAAGGTTTAGGAGAAAAATCCGTATAGCCATTTAAATATTCAGCTATTTTTGTTAAAGTATTTTTAACTTTAAGTATCATTTTTGCATAATTTACTAAATCATGGGATGGAGGAAGATCTATTTCGAATTGATTATTACCCTTTTCTTTTTTTATTTTAGAAATTTTAAACTTCGTTAAATATTTTCTTGCAAGTATTTCAAATTTAGATATATCAATATTAGGGCTTAAGTAAAACTCTATTTCTACCCCGATGATAGGTATTAAATTATAATCTTTATGAAATTGGAAAATGATTTTTTCTAGCTGTTTCTTTTTTTGTAGGTTATTAGATAAGGTATTAATAAAATTATTATAGGATATTTGCATGGAAGCACTAATAAACGGACTAGTATATTATAAAATTTTTGACGGAACATTCAAGGATTCTAGTCATAGATATGTAAAAAAAAATAATTCTATAGATGAAATAGAAATAATAAGAAACAAAAAAGCCATAACTGATTATTTTAAAGCAGAAGATATTCTAATTTTAAATCAAGTTCATGATATAGATATTATTGATGCAGATAATAATTCTATTATTACACCTGAAGCTGATGGCAGTATTACTACTAGAAAAAATTTAGTTCTAGCAGTGCAAAGTGCAGATTGTGTACCAGTGTTACTTGCAAGCGGTGATGGTAAAATAATTGGAGCAGCACATGCAGGATGGAAAGGTGCTATAAACGGTATTATCCATAACATAGTTAATAAGATGATAGAAAAAGGTGCAAAAAATTTGGCTGCACTAATAGGTCCTGCTATAGCACAAGGATCATATGAAGTTGATGCAGAATATTATAAGGCTTTTTTAGATAAAGATATTAATAATAAGCAATTCTTTATAAATTCAAAAAAAGAAAATCATTATATGTTTGATTTACCAGGATTTGTAGAATTACAGCTTAAGCAAACAGGAGTTAAAGATATTAAAAAAATTGCGGAAGATACTTATGTAAACCCAGCAAAATACCCTAGCAAAAGACGCTCTTATCACTTGCAAGAACCTTATAATCAAAATATATTATCAACAATTATAATTAAAAATTAGTATTATGAACCAAGAAAAATCTTATTATCAAATAGGGCACCGTCAAGTTAAGGGAGGTATAAATTAAGTATTGAGCAATTACAGGGAATGATTTATAGAATAGCAGTAACAATTTATCCTAGATTTTACCGCTATGCATATTACTCAAGCCCCGAATAGACATCGTTTTCCAGCAAGCATTATTAGCCATACAGTATGGTTATATCATCGCTTTAATAATAGTTACCGAGATGTTCAAGAGCAGATGGCTTATCGAGGTATTATATTAAGTCATGAGACTGTAAGGTTTTGGTGTTATAAGTTTGTAGTTTATTTTCAAGATGTTATTAGTAAGAGAGAGCGAAAGCCAACTGATAAATGGCATTTGGATGAGATGAATATCAAGATCAAAGGTGAAGTATTCATATTATGGAGAGCTGTTGACTCTGAGGGACATGAATTAGAAGTATTACTGCAGAAGCGTCGTAACAAGAAATCAGCTATTCGCTTTTTATCAAGATTATTGGGTAATTATCCATGTCCAAGGGTTATTGTGACTGATAAGCTAAAAAGCTACATTAAACCAGTTAGGTATATGTGTCCTAGGACTAAGCATCGTACCGATAAAAGACTAAATAATCGGATTGAGAATGCCCATCAGCCAACTAGGAGAAAAGAGAAGATACTGATTAAATTTAAGCATCCTAATTCAGCACAATGTACATTATCACTGATGGGAAAAGTCAGAAATATATTTGCTGTAAATGTTGGAAGATATACTAAAACAGCATCTGAGCAAAGAATTGCATTTGCGTCCGCTAAATCCATTTGGGATGAAGCTACTCAAAGACTTCTTGCTGTCTGAAATCTAAAAATATAGTACTTTGTGACACTAATTTACTTAACTTGACGGTGCCGTTTTATCTTATAGTAATAACTTAATTAGAGTTATTTAAGACTTTCTTTAAACCTAATTATAATTTGTTTTTATTTTTATAATTGCGTTATTTTTTAGCAAAAATTAATAAGATTTTTGCAGCAATAGTTGTTCCTATTTCTAACTCTATAAAATTCACAAGCAGTATAAAAATTTAAAATATGAACACGAATTTTGTAACAGAATTTTTAGAGGTTCGACTTTTGACGAAAAAAGGGAGTCTTTAAATTTTATCTTCTCGAACCTAGCACTAATGGACGGAAAAGTGCTTTACTCTCTGGCTTTTCCGTTCGATAAACTGCAAGAAATTTCTAGTTGTCGCATGTGGCGAGAGTGACGGGACTCGAACCCGCGACCTTCTGCGTGACAGGCAGACGCTCTAACCAACTGAGCTACACCCCCCTTTAAGGGATAACAAATTATATATAACAATTCTTTCAATCGTGCAAGGATAAAATAGTTTATTTTCATTGTATTATATTAAGTCATGAGACTGTAAGGTTTTGGTGTTATAAGTTTGTAGTTTATTTTCAAGATGTTATTAGTAAGAGAGAGCGAAAGCCAACTGATAAATGGCATTTGGATGAGATGAATATCAAGATCAAAGGTGAAGTATTCATATTATGGAGAGCTGTTTATATATGGATACGTAATTGGAGTGGTATAGTACCTTTCTTTGCGTTCCCTAAAGAGATTAGAAAGGTAATCTATACTACCAATACGATAGAATCGGTAAATAGACAAATCCGTAAAATTATCAAAAATAAAGGGGTTTTCCCAGATGATGGGTCTGTCAGATTTTTTGTGTAAGTACGATTTCTCCATTTGCCCAATTTTGTAAATTAGTATCACAAAGTATAGCAAATTGATTTAAAGCCATCGCCCAATTCTTAATAGGCATTGTCCATTTTTTAGAGGCATTTGTCAACGCCAAAAAGATTATTTCTGAATCGATTTGTCATCTGGAAATACTCCTTTATTTTTAATAATTTTACGAATTTGACGGTTAGTGGATTCAATAGCATTAGTAGTGTAAATCGCCTTCCTAATGTCTTCCGGAAAGCTAAAAAATGGAGCTATGCCAGACCAATTTCGTTGCCATATGTCAAGAGGGTGTCAGGAAGTTTGTGTAAGTTGTAAAAATAGTTAAGAATAAAAATAACATAAACAACTTACATGGAGCTAATATGAAGAACAATAACAAAGTATCAAATCCAGCTATAGAAAAATTAGTATCAGAAATACTATCACAAAGTGATCCATCTGAAATATTTGGTAAAGAAGGGATATTTCAGGGAATTAAAAAGCAGATAGTAAATAAGATTTTAGAGAAAGAAATGGAATCTCATATAGGTTATGAGAAACATTCTAAAAATGAGAAATACTCAGATAACAGACGTAATGGTAATTATGAAAAGACTCTAATAGATCCAGAAGGTCGTAAATTGACAGTAGAAGTGCCAAGGGATCGGGATGGAGAATTTGAACCTCAACTAATTCCAAAAGGAGTGCGTAAATTTGAAGGATTTGATGATAAAGTAATATCCTTATATGCTCGGGGAATGACCATTAGGGAAATACAAGGGCACTTAGAAGAACTATATGCCACCAAGGTATCATCTGAGTTAATATCAAAGGTAACTGATGGTATTTTAGAGGAAGTAACTGCTTGGCAGAATAGAGCACTTGATAATGTATATCCTATAATGTACTTAGATTGTATTCATGTTAAGGCAAGAGATAATCATGTAATAATAAATAAAGCGGTTTATCTAGCTATTGGAGTGAATATGGAGGGCAAGAAAGAGCTATTAGGAATTTGGATAGGCAAGAATGAAGGGTGTAAATTTTGGATGCAGGTAGTAACAGAACTGAAGAATCGAGGAGTTGCACAAATATATGTTGCATGTGTTGATGGTCTTAAGGGTTTTCCAGAGGCGATAAATAGCATTTTTCCAAAGACGATAGTGCAGTTGTGTATTGTTCATATGGTAAGAAATTCTGTAAAATACGTATCATACAAAGATCTAAAAGCGGTAACAGCTGATTTAAAAGCAGTTTATTCTGCAATAAATGAAGCAGAGGGATTAAGAGAATTACAAAACTTTGCCAAAAAATGGGATGAAAAATATCCAGTTATTTTTGACATATGGCAACGAAATTGGTCTGGCATAGCTCCATTTTTTAGCTTTCCGGAAGACATTAGGAAGGCGATTTACACTACTAATGCTATTGAATCCACTAACCGTCAAATTCGTAAAATTATTAAAAATAAAGGAGTATTTCCAGATGACAAATCGATTCAGAAAATAATCTTTTTGGCGTTGACAAATGCCTCTAAAAAATGGACAATGCCTATTAAGAATTGGGCGATGGCTTTAAATCAATTTGCTATACTTTGTGATACTAATTTACAAAATTGGGCAAATGGAGAAATCGTACTTACACAAAAAATCTGACAGACCCACTGGATATTTTTCATCCCATTTTTTGGCAAAGTTTTGTAATTCTCTTAATCCCTCTGCTTCATTTATTGCAGAATAAACTGCTTTTAAATCAGCTGTTACCGCTTTTAGATCTTTGTATGATACGTATTTTACAGAATTTCTTACCATATGAACAATACACAACTGCACTATCGTCTTTGGAAAAATGCTATTTATCGCCTCTGGAAAACCCTTAAGACCATCAACACATGCAACATATATTTGTGCAACTCCTCGATTCTTCAGTTCTGTTACTACCTGCATCCAAAATTTACACCCTTCATTCTTGCCTATCCAAATTCCTAATAGCTCTTTCTTGCCCTCCATATTCACTCCAATAGCTAGATAAACCGCTTTATTTATTATTACATGATTATCTCTTGCCTTAACATGAATACAATCTAAGTACATTATAGGATATACATTATCAAGTGCTCTATTCTGCCAAGCAGTTACTTCCTCTAAAATACCATCAGTTACCTTTGATATTAACTCAGATGATACCTTGGTGGCATATAGTTCTTCTAAGTGCCCTTGTATTTCCCTAATGGTCATTCCCCGAGCATATAAGGATATTACTTTATCATCAAATCCTTCAAATTTACGCACTCCTTTTGGAATTAGTTGAGGTTCAAATTCTCCATCCCGATCCCTTGGCACTTCTACTGTCAATTTACGACCTTCTGGATCTATTAGAGTCTTTTCATAATTACCATTACGTCTGTTATCTGAGTATTTCTCATTTTTAGAATGTTTCTCATAACCTATATGAGATTTCATTTCTTTCTCTAAAATCTTATTTACTATCTGCTTTTTAATTCCCTGAAATATCCCTTCTTTACCAAATATTTCAGATGGATCACTTTGTGATAGTATTTCTGATACTAATTTTTCTATAGCTGGATTTGATACTTTGTTATTGTTCTTCATATTAGCTCCATGTAAGTTGTTTATGTTATTTTTATTCTTAACTATTTTTACAACTTACACAAACTTCCTGACACCCTCTTTAAATGAATTATTAGAAAATGATTTTTAACAATTTACACAAAAATTATGATTGACTCTTTATATTTTTATAAAGTTAATCCATAAACTACCTGAAAAGTTCTATAATTATTACTCGTTTTCTTGCATCACTCCCCTTATTTTTTTCCATTCTGCTAAAATTTCTTCTAATCTTTCTTTTGAAACTTCTACTTCTTGATCTTCGAAATCCTCTAGAGAAGTAATCATTTCTTTTAGTAAGGTTTGTGCCATATTCGGTCTATAGTCATCGCTGTAATTATCTTCAAGATGTTCGGCAATTTCCTCGATATCATCCCAATGCATTAGTGTATTCCTCTTTAATTGTCATATAAGCTTATTTATTTAACATGTTATCTGATATTTGCCATTATTTTTTAATAAATATTATTAACTCAATAAAATATTGTAAGCAAGTGAGTTTATTATGCAACTATATACTCAAATGATTTGAAGAATTGGCTCTGCAAAACTTCGGGGAACTCGCATGCTCACCTATTAAGTATAGGCTGTGCGTGCTCGCCCCTTGTTTTACATTCCAATTCTCCAAATCATTTAAGTATACTGTATTTAAATAAAGAGTGGGTATACTTAAATATATTACAAAGCTTATGTTAGTTTGTATTCTTTACATTTTAAGGGTTTTGTGATATAATTGATTAAATATTAGATGGAAAAATATGTCAATACTACCTATCGTTACAGCACCTGATGAAAGGTTAAAACAAAAATCTCAAGCCGTTCCAGAGGTTAATGACCAAATCCGAAAATTCATGGATGATATGGTTGAGACTATGTATCACGAAGAGGGAGGAGGGCTTGCTGCCGTGCAGGTTGGAGTACTAAAACGTATCATGGTAATTGATATAAAAGATCATGATCCGATTAAAAGACCAAAAGATTTTTATCCGTTATTTATAGTAAATCCTGAAATAATAGAAAAATCAGGAGAGCTTGTTATAGCTAATGAAGGATGTATCTCAGTACCTGAACAACGTTATGAGATAGCAAGATCAGAATCTATAAAAATCAGATATTTAGATTATCATAACAAACCACAAGAACTCGAAGCTAATGATTGGCTTGCAAGAGTAATTCAACATGAGTATGATCATTTGGAAGGAAAGCTAATGATCGATTATCTAAGTAGTATGAAACGCGATATAGCTCTTCGTAAGCTTAGAAAACTCAAAAAAAATATAGTGTGAAGATAATATTCATGGGGACGCCTGAGTTTGCTGTTCCTGCTCTTACCAAATTAATAAATTCAAATCATAAAGTTGTTGCAGCTTTTACACAACCACCTAAAGCTAAGGGTAGGGGGCTTAACGAAACTAAATCTCCTGTACATCAATTAGCTGATGAGACTCAAATCCCTGTCTATACTCCTACAACGCTTCGTAATGAAGAAGCTGCAAATCTTATTAATAGTATCGATGCTGATATAATAGTCGTTATTGCGTATGGTTTTATTATTCCGCAAAATATTCTAGATGCTAAAAAATATGGTTGCCTTAATATTCATCCGTCTAATTTACCTCGTCATAGAGGAGCAGCTCCTTTGCTGTCTGAAATCTAAAAATATAGTACTTTGTGACACTAATTTACTTAACTTGACGGTGCCAGTTAAACAGTTACGTATATTAAAATTATTTAAGTATTTTTAATTAAATTTATTTGCAGTTTGTAATATTATAGTGGATTATTATAATACAGGTTTTGATTAGTCATTGCGAGGAGGCATTGTTACATGGATCGAAAAATGTGTACCATGTCATCCCCGCGTAGGCGGGGATCCAGCATAAAGTGAGATAAATCGAGCTTTTAATTTAAAAAACTTGCTGCTTTTATGTTTATTTTTCTGGATTCCCGCCTCCGCGGGAATGACATAGAATAATAACTGTCCGATACTATAGGACAAGCCACGGGATGACTACCTTAGGGCGTTTTTTGATCTACGAAACAACGCCTTCTTGCAATGACGTTTTTCAACAAGCCCTTTAAATACATAGCAAATTAATTATGATTAATATCTTTCTAATTATCATTTCTTTATTTATTTCTTTAATAACCTATCTATTTATCAGAAAAACGGATATTTTTACTAAGCTATTAATTCTAAATAGTTTAACTAGTGTGGTGAGTTTATTTATTTGTTGCTTAGGATTTTATCTAGGCAATAGCTCATATTTAGATATAGCAATTATTTATTTTTTATTGAGCTTTATAGCTACAAATGGTTATTTAAAATATTTCATATATGAATCAGATAAAAACAAAGCAGATTGATAAAGTTATTTTGGGATGTGGTTTAAGTGGTATGCTAACCGCTCTTACTTTTGCAAAAAAGGGTATAGAAACTACTATATTTGAAAGTAAATCTGTTAAAAGTCCTAATTTCTTTAATGATATTAGAACAACAGCTTTGACGCCTTATTCTAAGGATTTTTTATCTTCCATTGATGTGTGGCAAGAGCTGGAAGAGTTTGTAAGCCACATGAAAGATGTATATGTAGTTGATAATAAAGCTCCTGAAATATTGGAGTTACGGAATGATAGCTCTTTAGGATATGTAGTTCAAAATAATGATTTTAAAAAAATTTTACTATCAAAAATAATTGATAATCCACTTATAACATTAACTGATAATAAAGAATATCAAGAAGTTACAAGCCATAACGAATATTCTATTATTAAGTTTAATGATGAAACCCACGTTAAATGTAATTTACTAATTATATGTGATGGGAGCAATTCAAAAGTTAGATCACATTATTTTGCGAATGAAATAGAAAAGCCATATCAAACAGCTTTAGTATTTAATATTAAGCATGAAAAACCCCATGAGAATTGTGCTATGGAGCATTTTTTGCCTCTAGGTTCTTTTGCATTATTGCCGATGAAAGATCAACATAGTTCTTCTGTAATATGGTCAACTTCTTCTGCCCAAGCTGCTTTAATTATGCAGCTGCCTATTGAAGAGGTTAGATTCTTAACGCAAAGAAATGCTGGTAATTCACTTGGGAAAATTACTATTGATAGTGAAATAAATGGCTTTCCTCTCAAAGCTCGTATAGCAAATAGATATTTTCACAACAAGATAGTACTTATTGCCGATAGTGCTCATATTGTGCATCCATTAGCCGGGCAGGGGCTTAATCAAGGTATAAAGGATATTGAATCCTTAATTAGTGTAGTAAGTAATAATTTACCGCTATCAGAATACCAAAAATCAAGACAAGCAGATAATTTTATCATGTATAAGCTAACTGATGAGCTTAATAATATTTTCTCAAATCATTCAAAAAGTTTAAGGTATTTAAGACAAATAGGGTTTAAAGCGATAAATAACTTTAAGCCTATTAAAAATCTGATTACTAGTTACGCAATGGGTAAAAGGTAGAATTTATGAGTAAGGAAAGTTTGAAGTCGTCTATTAATTCGCCTGAAGAGGGGGTAAAAAAAGCCAAAGAAAGTAATAAACTTAAACCTTCTATAAATACGCCTGAAGGGGTTAATGTACAAAATCCTGAACCTGTACAAGAGCAGGAACAACCAGCACCCTCAAATCCCCAAGAAGAAAAAAAGACAAGAAAAATATTAAAGGATGATCCTAAACTTAAAGGCACAAGAATGGCATGAGCTGGAGCTGCAGCTACTGCACTTGCAGGAGCTACTGCTGAGGCAGGATATCATGTAACGGCACCGTCAAGTTAAGTAAATTAGTGTCACAAAGTACTATATTTTTAGATTTCAGACAGCAAGAAGTCTTTGAGTAGCTTCATCCCAAATGGATTTAGCGGACGCAAAGGGTCTGTCAGATTTTTTGTGTAAGTACGATTTCTCCATTTGCCCAATTTTGTAAATTAGTAGGCACCGTCAAGTTAAGTAAATTAGTGTCACAAAGTACTATATTTTTAGATTTCAGACAGCAAGAAGTCTTTGAGTAGCTTCATCCCAAATGGATTTAGCGGACGCAAATGCAATTCTTTGCTCAGATGCTGTTTTAGTATATCTTCCAACATTTACAGCAAATATATTTCTGACTTTTCCCATCAGTGATAATGTACATTGTGCTGAATTAGGATGCTTAAATTTAATCAGTATCTTCTCTTTTCTCCTAGTTGGCTGATGGGCATTCTCAATCCGATTATTTAGTCTTTTATCGGTACGATGCTTAGTCCTAGGACACATATACCTAACTGGTTTAATGTAGCTTTTTAGCTTATCAGTCACAATAACCCTTGGACATGGATAATTACCCAATAATCTTGATAAAAAGCGAATAGCTGATTTCTTGTTACGACGCTTCTGCAGTAATACTTCTAATTCATGTCCCTCAGAGTCAACAGCTCTCCATAATATGAATACTTCACCTTTGATCTTGATATTCATCTCATCCAAATGCCATTTATCAGTTGGCTTTCGCTCTCTCTTACTAATAACATCTTGAAAATAAACTACAAACTTATAACACCAAAACCTTACAGTCTCATGACTTAATATAATACCTCGATAAGCCATCTGCTCTTGAACATCTCGGTAACTATTATTAAAGCGATGATATAACCATACTGTATGGCTAATAATGCTTGCTGGAAAACGATGTCTATTCGGGGCTTGAGTAATATGCATAGCGGTAAAATCTAGGATAAATTGTTACTGCTATTCTATAAATCATTCCCTGTAATTGCTCAATACTTAATTTATACCTCCCTTAACTTGACGGTGCCAAGAATTGCATTTGCGTCCGCTAAATCCATTTGGGATGAAGCTACTCAAAGACTTCTTGCTGTCTGAAATCTAAAAATATAGTACTTTGTGACACTAATTTACTTAACTTGACGGTGCCCCACGCAGGAATGACATAAAGATTTTCTAAGTCTTACACAGGAACAACATTCTCCAGCCAATATTTGCTGCATGCAAGAAAATTAGGATTAGCAAAATTTTCTTTACCATAGGTAATTTCTTTGCCGTCTAGATCTAGAATATTACCACCACCAGCTTTAATTAAAGCATGACCTGCTGCTATATCCCATTCCATAGTTTGACCGAATTTAGGGCAAATATCCACACTACCCTCAGCAATTAAACATAATTTAATTGAACTACCTATTGCGTCTATTTTATTAAAGGAATATTTACTTAAGAATTCTTTAGTTGCTTTATTTGAATGATAAAAACCTATGACAGCGTTTAGCTCTTTTTGTTTATGAATGATAGGAATTTCTTTGGAATGTTGTTCGATTTTTAACTGATTTCTTTCATCAGTATAATATAATTTATCTGTCTCAGGTTGATATATTAAGCCAATAGTCGGTACACCATTTTTAATTAGACCTATATTTATAGTATATGTGCTTTTGCCGTTTACATAACTTCGCGTTCCATCAATTGGATCAATTAACCAAAAAGTGTTACTGTTAAGTATTGGCAGTGGCTGTTCTTCACACACTATATTTATTTCTGGAGTTAAGTCTTGCAAATTTTGATAGATTATTTTACTAATTTCTTTATCTGCATTGGTAACTACCGAGCCATCTGACTTAGTATCAATTAATATTCCTGATTTTTTTATATCTAAAGCAATTTTACCGGTATCGATAATCAAATCTTTTAAAGTATTTATTAAATTATTATTCATACTATTTATTTAACATTTTTGCAGCTACATCATCCTCCAACCACTGTCCTGTATTTAGAAGAGTGGATTGCTGCAATTTGGCGACTTCTAGATCAGGTGATCCTTGTAATTGTTGCCATCCTAAATATTCAATTCCATAATATTCTATATCAACATTTCTTAAATAAGAATCCATATCTTTTAAATCTTGTTTATTATTTGCAAATACTATGATTTTGCTAGGCTCTTTTGGTATAATTTTTAAAAATTCAATAAGTGATTTTACTTTATTAGTATTTCCGGTAAATATTATTCCTAAATAAAAAATAGGTGCATTTGAATCAGTTGGATCAAATCTAAATACATCTTTATCATTAACTTTACTAGTAAAATTAATACCTAATCCATAAAGTATGGTATACAACCATCCTTCATAATTTTCAATCAAATTACATGGGGTAGTTATTTCTTGAAGCCCTAAAACCATTGCACCTTGCTTTTTCATTTGATTAATAAAATCCACCCAATTTTTTTCTACAAGCATCATTTGGCGTTGTTGCATTAATTGTGCTATAGAATTATTTACTGATGAATCATTTACTGCAAGACTATATAAGTTTTTGGTAAAATTTACATAAGGATTATCGTTATAGCGAAAAAATTTTGATTTGGGCGTTATAATAGTGTTATCTATATTTATTAAAACAAGGCTATCTTGGTCTATTTTGGGTAACAAATCTTTCATTGTTACAGAATTTACAGAATAAGTAGGAATTATTTGACCATAGCTTGAAGTTGGCACAATTAAATAAAGTAATAGATGGAGTAAAATTTTATTTACTTTGATCATAAGGGTTTTTACTTTTTGCATTATTAGTTTTTAAAGGTGGGTTATTTCTTTTTATATTATTCAATTGATTAGTCAAGTCATTAATAATTACATTATAATTTGTATTATTATCCTTAGTATCTTGATTATTATAATAATATCCAATAAATAAAATAGAAGAACTATAATTAGCCAGCTGTGCCTCCATTGAACTTAATAGCTCTGTACTACCGCTAACCATTATAAGTACCTTAGGCATAAAATTCATTTGAACAAAAAAATTAATTATTAGCTCAGCACCCGATATATTATTGCTGGTCAATATGCCCTTATAAAATACCGGATAAGTATTGGAAAAACTTTTTAAATTATTAAAAATAATATAATTATTTTTAGGGAAACTATTTGAAAAATCGATGTTAAAATTCTTTTTTAAATAATCAGCAATCCATATTTCAAATTTAGGTATATTATTAAAATTACCTGTAAAACCTCCATTTACTGCTATTATAGGAATATTTTTATTGCTGATATCACTTACAAAATTCGGAAAGCTAGAATCTAATAATTCTTTTTTATATTTATCACTTATTAAAATTAACTGATCGATGTAAATATTTTTAGGGTTTTTATTCATCTTTTGCAAAGTAGGTGCTAGTTTAGCATAAACATCTTTATCGATTTGCTCACCTAAAGATAATAATGGCTTAAATAATATTTTATCCAAGTCTATTACCACTAGTAAATCTTGCGGCAAATAATTTTTATTATAATTTTCTTCAAAATCTTGTTTTATTTTATCTAAATTATTTACTTCTATATTTTCTGCTTTAACTATAAATGTGACAAGTAGTAATAAGATAAATATATATTTTTTAAACATTAATATACTCCAATATAATACATTATCGCCCCGTGGCGGCTTTGCCTGCGTGGATACCAAATCGTCATTGCGAGCGACTGCAAGGAGCGTGGCAATCCAGAAAATAATAAAAAATACTAATTTTATTAGTATTTTTAACTGGCTCTAGTTCATAAATCACGGGATGACAGGGGGAAAATGATCCACGCAGGCAATGCCGCCACGGGCCGCCACGGGATGACACTAAACCAAAAAGCATATCTTAGTGTTAGCACATTGTAATGCTAATATCAATCCATATTAAACTATAATATGGTAAATATGTTTGGAAGTTTTTTTAGTTCGTTTGGTGGTGCTATCGGAAATGCATTTGGAGGTGGTATATTTTCAAGCATAGGAAGATTTGCTGGTAAAATGCTTAGTGAGTATTTAGATCAACTAAATCATGAACCAGAAGAATATGATTATATTAAAAACTTCAAAGAAAGTTTTAAGTATGTTACAGCAAATTATGGTGAACCTATCCCTTTGGTTTTTGACACTACAAAAGTTAGTGGAAAAATAATTTGGGCGGATAAAGTCAAAGAAATAGCAAATAGCACCCGTCATAAAGAATATTTTCCTTATTTTCATAACGTAAAATCTACTACGACTTCTACGGAATATAGCTATTTCTTTTCTTTTGCCGTTGGTATTTGTGAGGGTGAGATCATTGAAATTAAGAGGGTATGGGCAAATGATGAAATTATAAAACTAAACAACCCTCAGCTATAAGCTGAGGGGTTATAAAGTGGAATCGATTAGAAATCGATCATCATTCACAGGTTCACCTTCCTGTTCATCAATATAGTGCTGTATCATTTCATCAGTTATATTACCTGAACTGACTGCCATATAGCCCCTAGCCCACAAATGATTGCCCCAAAATTGTTTTCGTAAATGAGTAAATTCTTGCAATAAAATTCTTGAGCTAATGCCTTTTAAATACTGTACTAACTTGCTAAGAGATATTTGCGGCTTATATGAGATAAACATATGTACGTGATCACATGATATTTTCCCTGAAATTATATGTACTTCATGTTCCATACAAATCTGCCTCAGTAAATCTCTAGTCCTTTCCGATACTTTGCCTATCAATATTCTCTTCCTATATTTTGGTATCCATATAAGATGCACTTTTAAATCATACTGACTATGACTATTCTTTCTATAACTTCTCATATTTCTTGATATAAATTCATTGCTAAAGCAATTTCATTATATCTTCCCTTCGCCTAAAGGCGAGGGATTTTTGATCCCCGAAGGGGGACATTAATTATTGATAGTTTTATATGAATGATATTATTTTCTTATATGAATTAAATATTTAACTAATAGGTGAAGAGGCACCGTCAAGTTAAGGGAGTTATAAATTAAGTATTGAGCAATTACAGGGAATGATTTATAGAATAGCAGTAACAATTTATCCTAGATTTTACCGCTATGCATATTACTCAAGCCCCGAATAGACATCGTTTTCCAGCAAGCATTATTAGCCATACAGTATGGTTATATCATCGCTTTAATAATAGTTACCGAGATGTTCAAGAGCAGATGGCTTATCGAGGTATTATATTAAGTCATGAGACTGTAAGGTTTTGGTGTTATAAGTTTGTAGTTTATTTTCAAGATGTTATTAGTAAGAGAGAGCGAAAGCCAACTGATAAATGGCATTTGGATGAGATGAATATCAAGATCAAAGGTGAAGTATTCATATTATGGAGAGCTGTTGACTCTGAGGGACATGAATTAGAAGTATTACTGCAGAAGCGTCGTAACAAGAAATCAGCTATTCGCTTTTTATCAAGATTATTGGGTAATTATCCATGTCCAAGGGTTATTGTGACTGATAAGCTAAAAAGCTACATTAAACCAGTTAGGTATATGTGTCCTAGGACTAAGCATCGTACCGATAAAAGACTAAATAATCGGATTGAGAATGCCCATCAGCCAACTAGGAGAAAAGAGAAGATACTGATTAAATTTAAGCATCCTAATTCAGCACAATGTACATTATCACTGATGGGAAAAGTCAGAAATATATTTGCTGTAAATGTTGGAAGATATACTAAAACAGCATCTGAGCAAAGAATTGCATTTGCGTCCGCTAAATCCATTTGGGATGAAGCTACTCAAAGACTTCTTGGAGGGTGTCAGGAAGTTTGTGTAAGTTGTAAAAATAGTTAAGAATAAAAATAACATAAACAACTTACATGGAGCTAATATCAAGAACAATAACAAAGTATCAAATCCAGCTATAGAAAAATTAGTATCAGAAATACTATCACAAAGTGATCCATCTGAAATATTTGGTAAAGAAGGGATATTTCAGGGAATTAAAAAGCAGATAGTAAATAAGATTTTAGAGAAAGAAATGGAATCTCATATAGGTTATGAGAAACATTCTAAAAATGAGAAATACTCAGATAACAGACGTAATGGTAATTATGAAAAGACTCTAATAGATCCAGAAGGTCGTAAATTGACAGTAGAAGTGCCAAGGGATCGGGATGGAGAATTTGAACCTCAACTAATTCCAAAAGGAGTGCGTAAATTTGAAGGATTTGATGATAAAGTAATATCCTTATATGCTCGGGGAATGACCATTAGGGAAATACAAGGGCACTTAGAAGAACTATATGCCACCAAGGTATCATCTGAGTTAATATCAAAGGTAACTGATGGTATTTTAGAGGAAGTAACTGCTTGGCAGAATAGAGCACTTGATAATGTATATCCTATAATGTACTTAGATTGTATTCATGTTAAGGCAAGAGATAATCATGTAATAATAAATAAAGCGGTTTATCTAGCTATTGGAGTGAATATGGAGGGCAAGAAAGAGCTATTAGGAATTTGGATAGGCAAGAATGAAGGGTGTAAATTTTGGATGCAGGTAGTAACAGAACTGAAGAATCGAGGAGTTGCACAAATATATGTTGCATGTGTTGATGGTCTTAAGGGTTTTCCAGAGGCGATAAATAGCATTTTTCCAAAGACGATAGTGCAGTTGTGTATTGTTCATATGGTAAGAAATTCTGTAAAATACGTATCATACAAAGATCTAAAAGCGGTAACAGCTGATTTAAAAGCAGTTTATTCTGCAATAAATGAAGCAGAGGGATTAAGAGAATTACAAAACTTTGCCAAAAAATGGGATGAAAAATATCCAGTTATTTTTGACATATGGCAACGAAATTGGTCTGGCATAGCTCCATTTTTTAGCTTTCCGGAAGACATTAGGAAGGCGATTTACACTACTAATGCTATTGAATCCACTAACCGTCAAATTCGTAAAATTATTAAAAATAAAGGAGTATTTCCAGATGACAAATCGATTCAGAAAATAATCTTTTTGGCGTTGACAAATGCCTCTAAAAAATGGACAATGCCTATTAAGAATTGGGCGATGGCTTTAAATCAATTTGCTATACTTTGTGATACTAATTTACAAAATTGGGCAAATGGAGAAATCGTACTTACACAAAAAATCTGACAGACCCAAAAAATCTGACAGACCCACTTCTGAGTCAATCATAATTTTTGTGTTAGTTCAGGATAGGCTTTGGTAAATTCCACAGCACAAATAAAATCTTTATTAGGATGGTTAATAGCTCCTAAACAAACCGCTTCAAAATATAACATTTTAGCAGTTTCTATATTTTTAGTACTCGATAAATCCCTTAATTGCTTTGCTAAATATTTATCGCATAAATAACCTTTCACACCCCAATTGCCTAAGAACCTAATAAAAAATTTTCCTGTACTCCATTTACCTTTAGCAGCATTAGTATATATTTTATTTAAAACTTTTTTTTGTATTTTTTGTTTAACTTCTAAAGTAACTTCCTCAAAATCCCTACGTTGTAATATAAACTCCCTAGTCTCGTTATTTTTTATAAATTCTGGTGAGATTATTTTAATATAACTTTCTAAGTTTTTAGTATGGGAATGTTTTAAGCCTAAAGTTTGTACATACATTAAATAAGCTTGTTTATGAAGTTCTTTTGCTTTGCTTATGTCTCCCAATTTTCTATATACTGTTCCAATATCAATAAAAGAAAGAATAATATAATGATGATTTCCTTTGTATAATATTTTTATCATCCTAAACGCTTCTTCTTTATATCTTAGTTCTTTAGAGATATGGTTTAATTTATCATAAACTGTATTTACATTATTAAGGGAGGTAATAATTGTAGGATGATCAATTTGATATAATTTTTGTTTCATCTCTAAGGCTTTTTTAAAATATTCTAGCCCTTTAGAAATATTGTCCAAATCCTTATAAACTAAGCCCACATTATTAAGAGAATTTGCAATATCGGGATGATCAGCTTGATATAATGCTTGCCTTATCTTCAAGGCTTCCTCCAAATATTCTAGTGCTTTTGAAAACTGTCCTAATTTTTGATAAGCTATACCAATATTTTTGAGAGAAATAACAATATAAGGATGATTACCTGAATACAGTACCCTATATTTCTTTAAAGCTTCCTCGTGATATTCTAATGATTCTTTAAATTTATATAATATATGATCATTATAATACCCCACTTTTTTATATAAGCTTGCTTTGCTAAGTTTATGTATATTTAATATTTTTATTACATGAGGATAAATTAATTTAGCATTTTCCCAATCTTTGCTTGGTTCATTTGTTACTGACGGAAATAAATTATCTAGTACTTCTATTAATCTTACAAAAACTTCTTTTTTATCTATTGCATGCTCTTGATGTCTATCTACATATCTTTTTACTGCAAACTGTACTAATCCATGTAATTGTAAACCTGCTTGTCCATCTTGGTATATTAGCTTCATTAATGATAATGCTTCTAATTTCTTTATAAGTTCTTGCAATTTTTCTTCATCTAATAAAAATAATTTCTTGAAAATATCTATACTGATAAAGTCAGGGTCTAAATATGCTGAGTATTGTAACATCTGCCAGGCTACTGGTGATTTTTCTAATATTTCTAACAATAATATTGTCTCAGGTTGTTTATCTTTGTTATTACGTAGAAAATTAAGATAATCTTTTACTTTAAGTAATTTATTTTCTTTTAAATACGCTACTGCTTTGTACAAACTATATGGCAATACTTCATCTTTATTGCCTAGCTCTTCTATTAAATCGTTAATATCTTGATCATTAAACCTATTTCCTAAGGAATTTTCTAAATATGTTATTGCTGTTTTTATATTAAAAGGTTTTAATTCAATATTTGTTATATCATCACTTAGCTTATTATTTTTAGTAGTAATTATTACCTGTACTTTATCTTTAAGTATACTCATCATACTGTTAAGATAAGGCTCAATGTCCTTATATATTTCTACGTTATCAAAAATAAATAATGTATTTGAATTTAATTTTGCGATATTCTCATGGATTAATCTTGTTATATCTTCTTCCTTTTCGCCTATTGTATAAATACCAAGCTCTTTAGCAAGTTGCCTATATGCTTCATTAATTTTATAAGCAGAATCCGTATTAATAAAACGTACTATTTTCTTTGCTTCTTCTATTTGTTTACGACCGTAATCCTTAGCTAGGGTAGTCTTACCCGTTCCGGCAAAAGCACTAATGGCTACACATGAGTTTTTACTTAAAGCATTATCGATTTGTTTAAATACAGCTTCACGATGAATAAGGTTATGAATTGATAAAATAGGTAAATTACTGTTTATAGTATTGGAAATAAAAGCATTACGATTTTTCAATATTTTTTTTTGCTTCTTTGCTAACTTTAACTAATCTTAGAATTTGTTCTCTTAAATCATCAACTTTAATATCAGGTGAGTTTGTAAATATATAATTTTTATGATTTTCTTCCTCTATCTCTTCTATCTTATATTGTTCTTTTATGATTTTTAATTGCTTTTTAATTAACTCTGGTATTTCCTTTATTTCAAGGTTTAGTTCTGCTAATTGGCATAAATACCAATCACCATTTCTTTTATTATCTATATTTACTACATCTTCAGATAAATTTACTTCCTGCGAGCGGTAATGTCCTTGATAAAAAAGCTCAAATTGTTTCTTTCCCTCTGTTTATGTAGGTTCTTCTAAATGCTTATAAATTTCTAAAATTTGCTCAATTGCAATATTACCGCTGACAAAATGATCAACTACCTCAAGAAAACTTCCTAATGTCGTTGCCGTGATGCCTCTTTTTACTAATTTAGTTGCTATCCCTCCAGCAGGTATAGAATCAAATATTTTATCTCCTAAAGTATCATCTTTAGGCTCATATTTGATACAAGGCCAATCTATTATCTGTTCATATTTTATAGGTCTACTTTAATGGGGATTGCTTTATTCAAGGTATTTATTATTTTACTGCTATACTCGGTAGCCGTAATTTCAGGAAATAATCTATATGCTTTATGAATATGAGCGTTACTAGTATTTACAAAATTTGGAGCAGATAGATAAGTAGTTATGTCTAAATTTCTTATATCAAAATAAGTTTTATGACTAATTATATTGGGTTTAAAACTACCTATAACTTTTGCAGAGCCAGGACTATCGAACGTTATAGCTTTTGCTTTGAAATAGTTAAAATCTTGATAAGCAAAATATAAGCTTAATTCTGCAAACCATGCACCTAAAGAATAACCGGTAAAAGATAGGTTATAGTCATGCTTTTTAGCATACTCGGTAATTTCTTGCGTAGCCTGATATGCTGCTGCTTGCTGTGCTACTATCTGCCCGCCTAAAATGCTTTTTAAGTGAGCCTTAAGCGGCGAGTCTGTTTTTAGCAAATTCCACCCCTCAAATGTATTACCTCGATGAGCAAATACTAGCTGCTTTTTCTTTTCATTTACATATGCTACTGCGTAATATCTGCCTATTTTAGGCTCATTAAATATTTTAAATATTTTCCAATCTTCTAAATATAAATTATATTTTGCTTTTTCAAAGGCTACTTTTTCTTGTGTTTTAGAATTTATATAAGAATGCAAACTAAGTAACCCATGAATAAAATCGCTAGGGTGCTGCTTGTAATTCTGATTGTTTAAAATTATTTTATTTTCTATCTTCTGTATAAAATCACTGGAAGAATTAGGCATTTTTCCCCAGCTTACATTACCGATAAAATCATTATTTTGGATTTTACTTGCTATTTCTTCTAGCTGCAATATTGTTAAATCTATATCTTTAAGGTCAAGATATACAAAATTAGGATCGTTTTTTTGTAACTGAGTGATAAGTGCTTGATATTTGTTCGTAGAATTCATAAATAGATTTAGTTGAATTTTCACAAGGCATTATAAATTAAATTTTATAATTTTCAACTGTTACGTTATTTACCATGAAATTTTTTATCTATAATCCTTTATCAAAAACAGCATTTTTAAATATAAAAGTTAAGGCGGCTGCCAAAATTAATGATATCAAAGAATTTATTATAATTAACGATATCCCCCATCTAAAATTATCTATAAAAGCACTGCCAGAACAAAGCAAAGCTAACGAAGAGATCATAAATTTTTTAGCAAAAGAATGGCAGTTATTGCGGAGTAATTTAGAAATTACTAAAGGACATACTAACAGCTTAAAGACAATTTTAATAAAAAATATTGACGAAGAGTATTTAAATTTGATTTTAAAATCCTATATTAAATGAATAAAGTTTTGTTACATTGGTGTCACCCCGTAGCTTGACCGGCGTTGTTGCACGGCTCGGGAAATACCATCAATGTCATTCCCGCCTAGGCGGGAATCCAAAAAAAAAGCATAAATACAGTAAATTTTTAGGACTAAAAGCTTGATTTATCTCGCTTTATGCTGGATCCACGCAACAATGCCACGCGGGAATGACATAACCGACTATGTAGGAATGACATTACAAAACTAAAAACACGAATTTTAAAAGGTTAGTATGAAACAAGAAAAAAAGAAATTTGATGCCGAAGTTGGTAAGATTTTAAATTTAATGATTCACTCTCTTTATAGTAATAAAGAGATTTTTATGCGGGAATTGATTTCTAACGCTTCTGATGCTTGTGATAAGCTGCGTTATTTATCTCAAAGCAACGCTGAATTAGTAACCGGTGACTCTAACTTTAAAATTACTGTTAAAGTCGATAAAAATAATGGTCAGGTTATCATCCGTGATAACGGAATCGGTATGAATAAAGAGGATTTAATCGAGAATCTAGGCACTATTGCAAGATCGGGTACGGCAAATTTCCTTAAAAATCTCTCAGGTGACTCTAAAAAAGATAATATGCTAATTGGTCAGTTTGGCGTTGGTTTTTACTCAAGCTTTATGGTAGCTGATAAGGTCACTGTAACTTCAAGAAAAGCTGGCGAAGATAAAGTATATGTTTGGGAATCGGAAGGCGAAGGCGAATATATTGTATCAAGCTCAGATAGAGAATTTAGCAGAGGAACGGAAATCGCTCTACACATTAAAAAGGAAGAAGATATTTTCCTTGATCATTTTAGATTAAAACATATAGTTAAAAGCTATTCCGATCATATAGCTGTGCCAATATATTTCTTTGATGAGGGGGATAATAACGAAATACAACTAAATTCTGCATCAGCATTATGGACAAGATCAAAATCAGAAATTACCGAAGAGCAATATAAAGAATTCTATAAAAGCTTATCTTATGCGGTGGATGATCCTTGGGTTACTATGCATAATAAAAACGAGGGAGCTATAGAGTTTACGAACTTGCTATTTATTCCATCAAGCAAAACTTATGATTTATTCCATCCTGATCGCAAAAGACGAGTAAAATTATACATAAAAAGAGTATTTATTTCTGATGAGAATATTGATTTAATCCCATCATATTTAAGGTTTTTACGAGGAGTGGTAGATTCAGAGGATTTACCGCTAAATATAAGCCGTGAATCGTTGCAACATAATAACATACTTGAGAAAATCAAAAACGCTATTACTAAAAGAGTGCTAGGAGAGTTGAAGAAAAAAAAAGAAGATTCGCCAGAGGAGTATAATAATTTTTGGGCTAATTTCGGCGGAGCTTTAAAAGAGGGGTTATGTGAGGCTACAACAGATCATGAAAAATTGTTAGAAGTATGTGTATTTAGAAGTGCTTTGCATAACAAAATGATTAGCCTTGATGAATATATAAAAAGCTTTAAAGATGGGCAGAATACTATATATTATTTAAGTGGTGATAATCCTGACAAACTACTTTCAAGCCCACAAATAGAGGGGTTATTAAGTAAAAATATCGATGTGTTATTATTTACCGATACTGTTGATGATTTTTGGGTAAATGTTAATAGCGAATATAAAGGACATCCGATTAAATCGGCTACAAGAAGCGATATTGATGTAGATCAAGCTACTTCATCACCAGAAGAAAAAAATAAGGATGATAAAAAATCTGATGATGAATATAAATCATTAACTGATTACTTCAAAGAGGTTTTAGGGAATGTAGTTAAAGAAGTAAAGATATCTAAAAAGCTGACTTCAAGCCCTGCTTGTCTTGCCGTTAGCGAAGCTGCTATGGATATTCGTATGGAGCGATTTTTGATCGAGCAGAAACAAATAGCTGCTGCATCTGCTAAAAATCTAGAGCTGAATCCCAAAAATAAGATCATAGAAAAAATATTTAATGACTTAAAAGCGAATAATAAAAATAACGAGGAGCTAGTTAAGTTAATATTTGATCAAGCTTGTATTTTAGAGGGTGAACCGGTAGCAGATACAGGGGCTTTCTCAAAAAGACTTAATGATATTGTACAAAAAGCTATATTATAGCTTTTAACTTAATTAGTTTTAATGTAGAATGGTTGCATATGTCATCCCCGCGTGGCTTTGTTGCATAGCTCGAAAAACAAGTATAATGTCATTCCCGCACAGGCGGGAATCCAGAAAAAAAGCCTAAGTACAGTAAGTTTTTAAAATCAAAAGCTCAATTTTATCTGGTTTTATACTGGATCTAGTTCCCAAGCCACGGGATGACATCTCATAGAGTTTATAATTAACAAAATGGATCCCCGCCTACGCGGGGATAACATTTTAAATGTCAATTTTTCAAGCAAGATAATAGGTTTAATGTCTTATTACGATACTATATTTAGCGATCATATAGATAAAATTAAAAATGAAGGAAGATATCGGGAGTTTAAAGCCTTAAAAAGGCAAGCCGATAATTTTCCTTTCGCTATGTGCGATGATAAACAAATAGTCATGTGGTGTATCAATGACTATTTGGGTATGAGCAAGCATCCAAAAGTAGTGCAAGCTTCCATAGATGCATTGCTAAAATATGGCGTTGGTTCAGGCGGAACAAGAAATATCGGCGGTAATAATGTAGCTATTCTTGAGCTTGAGCAGGAGCTGGCAAGCTTGCATAACAAAGAAGCCTCCTTAGTCTTTACTTCCGGCTTTGTGGCAAATGACACAACCCTTGCAACACTTGCTAAAATTATGCCTGATCTTGTCTTTTTTTCCGATGAGCTAAATCATGCCTCGATCATTGCCGGCATTACCGGTTCTAAAGCCGAGAAGCACATATACAGACATTTAGACGTTAAACATTTAGAAGAATTATTGCAATCAGTTGATATTAAAAGACCTAAAATAATCGTTTTTGAGTCGGCTTATTCCATGGACGGCTTCTTTTCTCCTGTTAAAGATATAATCAATTTAGCTAAAAAATATAATGCTTTAACCTTTATTGATGAAGTCCATACAGTAGGTTTATATGGCAAAACCAGTGCAGGTATTGCTGAGCTTCTTGATTGTAGCGATGAAATCGACATTATCCAAGGAACGCTTGCCAAAGCATATGGCACTATTGGCGGTTATATCACCGCAAACCATAGCTTAATTGATGCTATCAGATTAACGGCTTCCGGCTTTATTTTTACTACCTCATTGCCGCCGGTAATTTCTACCGCTGCAACGCATAGTATTAGGCATTTAAAAGAATCTAATCAAGAACGAAAAACACACCAGCAAGTGGTTAGCAATCTTAAAAGCTCTTTTGACCGCTTTAATATTCCTTATTTAAAAAATGAAAGCCATATAGTGCCGATAATTATTGGTGACCCTATCAAGGCTGCCAAAGCTTCTAATATGCTGCTTAATGAGTATGGTATTTACGTTCAACACATCAATTTTCCAACAGTACCAAGAGGAACCGAACGCCTTCGAATTATCCCAACTCCTGCACATACCGATGAAATGATCAACAACTTATCTACCGCCTTAGTGCAGATATTTGCTACATTAAACATAGAATTATCTTCTGCAAAAGAATTAAATGATGAGATATATTTAAACCTTATTGCTTAATCCATGCGGTTTAATTAACGATGGTTCGAAAAATATTTTCGATGTCGTCCCGTGGCTTGTCCGGTGTTGTTGCATGGATTGAGAAACACGGCACCGTCAAGTTAAGGGAGGTATAAATTAAGTATTGAGCAATTACAGGGAATGATTTATAGAATAGCAGTAACAATTTATCCTAGATTTTACCGCTATGCATATTACTCAAGCCCCGAATAGACATCGTTTTCCAGCAAGCATTATTAGCCATACAGTATGGTTATATCATCGCTTTAATAATAGTTACCGAGATGTTCAAGAGCAGATGGCTTATCGAGGTATTATATTAAGTCATGAGACTGTAAGGTTTTGGTGTTATAAGTTTGTAGTTTATTTTCAAGATGTTATTAGTAAGAGAGAGCGAAAGCCAACTGATAAATGGCATTTGGATGAGATGAATATCAAGATCAAAGGTGAAGTATTCATATTATGGAGAGCTGTTGACTCTGAGGGACATGAATTAGAAGTATTACTGCAGAAGCGTCGTAACAAGAAATCAGCTATTCGCTTTTTATCAAGATTATTGGGTAATTATCCATGTCCAAGGGTTATTGTGACTGATAAGCTAAAAAGCTACATTAAACCAGTTAGGTATATGTGTCCTAGGACTAAGCATCGTACCGATAAAAGACTAAATAATCGGATTGAGAATGCCCATCAGCCAACTAGGAGAAAAGAGAAGATACTGATTAAATTTAAGCATCCTAATTCAGCACAATGTACATTATCACTGATGGGAAAAGTCAGAAATATATTTGCTGTAAATGTTGGAAGATATACTAAAACAGCATCTGAGCAAAGAATTGCATTTGCGTCCGCTAAATCCATTTGGGATGAAGCTACTCAAAGACTTCTTGCTGTCTGAAATCTAAAAATATAGTACTTTGTGACACTAATTTACTTAACTTGACGGTGCCTCACAAAGTATAGCAAATTGATTTAAAGCCATCGCCCAATTCTTAATAGGCATTGTCCATTTTTTAGAGGCATTTGTCAACGCCAAAAAGATTATTTTCTGAATCGATTTGTCATCTGGAAATACTCCTTTATTTTTAATAATTTTACGAATTTGACGGTTAGTGGATTCAATAGCATTAGTAGTGTAAATCGCCTTCCTAATGTCTTCCGGAAAGCTAAAAAATGGAGCTATGCCAGACCAATTTCGTTGCCATATGTCAAAAATAACTGGATATTTTTCATCCCATTTTTTGGCAAAGTTTTGTAATTCTCTTAATCCCTCTGCTTCATTTATTGCAGAATAAACTGCTTTTAAATCAGCTGTTACCGCTTTTAGATCTTTGTATGATACGTATTTTACAGAATTTCTTACCATATGAACAATACACAACTGCACTATCGTCTTTGGAAAAATGCTATTTATCGCCTCTGGAAAACCCTTAAGACCATCAACACATGCAACATATATTTGTGCAACTCCTCGATTCTTCAGTTCTGTTACTACCTGCATCCAAAATTTACACCCTTCATTCTTGCCTATCCAAATTCCTAATAGCTCTTTCTTGCCCTCCATATTCACTCCAATAGCTAGATAAACCGCTTTATTTATTATTACATGATTATCTCTTGCCTTAACATGAATACAATCTAAGTACATTATAGGATATACATTATCAAGTGCTCTATTCTGCCAAGCAGTTACTTCCTCTAAAATACCATCAGTTACCTTTGATATTAACTCAGATGATACCTTGGTGGCATATAGTTCTTCTAAGTGCCCTTGTATTTCCCTAATGGTCATTCCCCGAGCATATAAGGATATTACTTTATCATCAAATCCTTCAAATTTACGCACTCCTTTTGGAATTAGTTGAGGTTCAAATTCTCCATCCCGATCCCTTGGCACTTCTACTGTCAATTTACGACCTTCTGGATCTATTAGAGTCTTTTCATAATTACCATTACGTCTGTTATCTGAGTATTTCTCATTTTTAGAATGTTTCTCATAACCTATATGAGATTCCATTTCTTTCTCTAAAATCTTATTTACTATCTGCTTTTTAATTCCCTGAAATATCCCTTCTTTACCAAATATTTCAGATGGATCACTTTGTGATAGTATTTCTGATACTAATTTTTCTATAGCTGGATTTGATACTTTGTTATTGTTCTTCATATTAGCTCCATGTAAGTTGTTTATGTTATTTTTATTCTTAACTATTTTTACAACTTACACAAACTTCCTGACACCCTCTATAAACATTTTCCAGTTTTTAAACGCTTTACTTCAGCTACTCTTACATATGCTTTATCAAGAGCTATAATGTATGTAGTAGTATCCTTTGGTCTTGTTTATTTAACTAAGGTTTTAAATTATTGGGGACTATTTATTGTTTTTGCTTTACTAGCAACTGGTTTTGCAATTGGTTTATCTCATTTTGAAAAGGTAGAAAAAGAAGCTGGGAATTATCCTCTATAAATAATTCTTTTTGTTGGTTTTGTATTGACAAATGTGTATAGCATAGTTGGATTAATTTTTGTACTAGTGTAGGTATTTCTAAGTGCATACTAATTGTTATAAATACATTTAAACTTTCTGTTATAATTTTTTTAATTTTTTCAGGTGATTTTGCTCCAAGAGTTTGTAGATTATGGATACGATCAAAAAGTTTTATTAATGCTGTATCGTATCTTTTTTGTTTAACTAATAAGTTTAAACTTTCTGCGGCTGTAATTTTACCATCAAATTTAACTCTAGTAAGACCCTCTACATGTTTTGCTACTTCTTGCCCAAAAACCTTGGAAATCATTTCTTTCGTAAGCTCTGTATCTTCAATAGTATCATGAAGTAGTGCTGCTTGTATCATTACAGCATTGTAAAGCTTAGGTACTTCCATTGCTGTAAATTCTGCAAGCATAATTGCCACTTCAATCGGATGAGAATAATAAGGATCGCCTGACTTACGCATTTGTGTGCCATGATACTTTCGGGCATAATAAATACCCTTTTTGACTTCGAGGGGATCTATAGGATTATTCACTCTGGTATTTAAATATTCGAGTTTATCAAGTAGTTTTTTAGTATAGATACAGCTTTCAAACTTTTCTTTCCAACGGCTTAAATCTTCCATAAAAGTTACATTTAAATTTATTAAAGAATTTTTTATAACAGTTTCTACTTAAAACTAAACAACCCTCAGCTATAAGCTGAGGGGTTATAAAGTGGAATCGATTAGAAATCGATCATCATTCACAGGTTCACCTTCCTGTTCATCAATATAGTGCTGTATCATTTCATCAGTTATATTACCTGAACTGACTGCCATATAGCCCCTAGCCCACAAATGATTGCCCCAAAATTGTTTTCGTAAATGAGTAAATTCTTGCAATAAAATTCTTGAGCTAATGCCTTTTAAATACTGTACTAACTTGCTAAGAGATATTTGCGGCTTATATGAGATAAACATATGTACGTGATCACATGATATTTTCCCTGAAATTATATGTACTTCATGTTCCATACAAATCTGCCTCAGTAAATCTCTAGTCCTTTCCGATACTTTGCCTATCAATATTCTCTTCCTATATTTTGGTATCCATATAAGATGCACTTTTAAATCATACTGACTATGACTATTCTTTCTATAACTTCTCATATTTCTTGATATAAATTCATTGCTAAAGCAATTTCATTATATCTTCCCTTCGCCTAAAGGCGAGGGATTTTTGATCCCCGAAGGGGGACATTAAAAGTAGGAAATTGCAATAATAAATATTATTTAAACTTTGTGTGGCAAAAATAAACTAGCTTATATACCTTGATATGACTAACAAAATAATATTAATTTGGTGCTACGTTAATTAACTGACTCAAAATAATAATTAACAAAAAGAATTTTTATTAAAAACTAGCGACGCAACTAATAATTGTATTTATACTAAACTTCAAACTTTAATCAATTCATAGCTATAATTAAAGCTTTCAAAAGCTTTTTTTAAGTGAAAAAAATAGTCGGCGGTAATTCTACTACCTATAAACGCCGTTTTTGGTTTAAGAAAAATTTTGTTATTTATCTCGTCCTTTGTCACTAATTCTAGCTTACTAAACCAAGCTATATCAACCATTTTTCCACAAGAATATATTAAATACTCCCTAACTTTACGCCATATATCGTCAAGTCCAACTAGTGCCGTTTCAATATAACTTTCAATACTTACTTCTTGCTCTTGTTTTACAATTGGTTTAGCGTCACTAGTGTGCTTTACTTTTTTAGCTCCATAAACAGCTTGTATTTTTGTCTTATGGTCATATTCAAAGCTAAAATCTTCACTATTAGCCGTAACAGTGTCACGTTTTTCGTTTATTAAAGCTTTAGCCATATAATTTAACAATTTTTCTTTTGTGCTAAAACGATTATTAGGCTTATTATCAGCAAGTTTTAACAATAATTTATTCATAAATCTTAAGTTAAAATCACGACCTGACCTTAATCTTAACCATTCGGCATCTTCTTCGGTTAATGGATGAAATTCTTCCGTTTTCTTCATAACACCTGAAGAAGTAGCCTGATTTATTACCTTCGGCTCTAAACTTTCATTTTTACTTTCAGAAATTAGCGTGTTACCCAAATCGTTGATATTTTCGTTGCTTAAATTTCCTTTATCAAAAATATCATTTTCAAAATCAGCTTCTTCATATCTAGATTTATTTATAGATTTATTATTATCTATTATATTGTGTGGGTGAAAATTATTTCGGGGTTACCCCGAAATAATTTTCAGGGTGACCTGAAATTTTTTGCGGGTAGAATACAAAATTTTTTACAAGCTTAATACTTAAAATATTACGATATTTAGTATATTGTTCAGTCATATTAATTAAAGTAACTTTAATATAGCCACTTTTTTCAAGTTCTACTAAACACTGTCTTATACGTCGCTGACAAAGCCCAAGAAGTTTCTTAAAATAATAGTAAGTTTCCTGTAATTCATTTGGTAAGCTTATGTCATTACTATTTATTTCTTCAGCTTTATCTTCTATATAAGGCATTCGTGAAACCACAAGTGATAAAATTTGCCTTGCGGTTTTGCTCAAAATTTTTCCACTACTAGAAGTTAAATTTTTCCATTCAGGTGGTATAAAATGCCCTACTATATCGTAAAAAATTGTATCGTTGTAAGACTCTGACAAAGAAAAAGGAGCAACTATGTTATTCATAGTTCCTCCATTTTATTGAGGGAAAACCAGCATAAAGCTACCCAGCATATAAAAAATATATATAAGGTAAGGATGTGTTAGAAAGCTGATTATAATATGGTGGGCGATGACAGACTCGAACTGCCGACCCTCTCGGTGTAAACGAGATGCTCTACCAACTGAGCTAATCGCCCTATATTATTAACTTAAAGTTAATTAGATAAAATGACAATGAAGAATAAATTATTAAAAACTAGAATTAAAAAATAATATAATTGTTTTTATAATTTAAATTTAATTCATAGTTTTTATTTTTTTTGATAATTTACTTATTTTTCTTGATGCAGTATTTAACTTAATTATGTTTTTTTTCACACCTTGCATTATCTTAGATTGTGCAATTACTAAAGCTGAGTTAGCTTCTTCTTTATTACCTTGATTAATTTCATGCAAAACTTTTTTCACAAAAGTTTTTATTGCACTAGCTCTTTTTTTATTAACTAAGGTTTTTTTTACTGTTTGTCTTGCAGCTTTCTTTGCTGAAGAATGATTAGCCATTATTTAGTCCCTTTATTACTTTTAATATCTTCTTTGCTATTATCTTGAGGTATATTTCCTTTAGCATTAATATCTCTATCTACAAATTCAATATATGCGATTGGAGCTAAATCACCATAGCGAAATCCGGCTTTTACTATTCTAGTATATCCACCTGGTCTATCTTTGTATCTAACACCTAAAACATCTATAAGCTTCTCGATTGCTTTTTTATCTTTTATTTTTGATAGAATATTTCTTCTTGCTGCTAAGTTATTATCCTTAGCCTTAGTAACTAGAACTTCGATATAAGGTCTTAATTCTTTAGCTTTTGGCAAAGTAGTTTTTATCTGCTCATGAGTAACAAGTGATACTGCCATATTAGCAAGCATTGCTTTTCTATGGCTACTTGTTACATTTAATTTTCTACCTTTAATTTTATGTCGCATCTCTATTGTCCTTAATTATAAGAATCTTCGTAACGTTTAGATAATTCATGTATATTTTCTGGCGGCCAATCTGGTACGTCCATACCAAATCTCAAACCAAATTTTGCAAGTATTTCCTTAATTTCATTTAGGGATTTTCTACCAAAATTTGGAGTTCTTAGCATATCAGCTTCAGTTCTTTTTACCAAATCACCTATATAAATTATATTATCATTTTTTAAACAATTTGCTGATCTAACTGATAATTCCAATTCATCAACTCGTTTAAGTAGATAAGGAGAAAATGGTAATGCATCTGTTTTAACTTGTTTATCTTCTTCTTGTTCTTCAAAAGAAATAAATAATTGCAGCTGTTCTTGCAAAATACGAGCAGCTAAGCCTACCGCCATTTCAGGTAATATATCACCATTAGTTTCAACAAACATAATTAACTTATCATAGTCAGTGACCTGACCTATCCTTGTATTTTCTACTTTATAAGTAACACTTTTTACAGGATTAAATAAAGCATCTATAGCTATTTCACCAATCGGTAAGTTATTATCCTCATTATTGTTTGTACTAAGTGTGTACCCCTTACCAACTTTGCAAGTTAATTCCATTTCAAATTGTTTATTCTTAGCTAAATTGCAAATTACATGATCAGGATTTAATATTTCTACGTCATGTCCAGCTTCAATCATACCAGCCGTTATAGCACCAGGTCCTGTTGCTTTTAATCTTATAACACGTTTTTCTGCAACGTGCATTTTGATTTCTATGCCTTTAACATTCAAAATTATCTCTGATATATCCTCTTTTACACCTGGTATAGAAGAAAATTCATGCTCTATTCCAGGAATTTTTATAGAGGTAACCGCTGCTCCTTGTAGAGAAGAAAGTAAAACTCTTCTCATAACATTACCTAGAGTCAAACCAAATCCCCTTTCTAAAGGCTCAACTATAATCTTAGATTTATTATTAGTCTCAGGGAAGCTCTCATAAGATACTTTATCTGTTTTTATTAAAGCGTTCCAGTTTTTACTTAACGATAACATTTAATACCTATGCTTCTTATACTCTTCTTCTTTTTGGTGCTTTTACTCCATTATGAGCAATTGATGATACATCTAAAATCGATGTAACTACAAAATTTTGGCCAAATAAAGCTCTCATTGCAGATTCACGCTGAGCACCAGGTCCTCCAATTCTAATAGAAATAGTTTTTAGACCGTATTCTTTTGCTTTTTCAGCTGCTTTATCAATTGTTATCTGAGCTGCATAAGGTGTAGCTTTTTTTGCTCCCTTAAACCCATTAGCTCCAGCTGATGCAGAAGATATTGCATTACCCTGAACATCAGTAAATGTTACAATAGTATTATTAAACGATGCTCTAATATGTACCACACCTAGTGTGATAGTTTTTTTCTTTTTTTTAGCTTTAACCGTCTGATTCATTATGTTTATACTCTACTTTAACTATTATTTTACAGCTTTTTTCTTTCTTGCTATTGCAACAGCTTTACCTTTTCTAGTTCTAGCATTAGAATGAGTATTCTGACCTCTCACAGGTAGCTTACGTATATGTCTAAGCCCTTGATAACTTCTAATATCTTTTTTCTTTTTAATATTAAACGTTACTTCTCTTCTTAAATCACCTTCAACTTTATATTCATTTTCGATAATATTACGTAAGCTTATTAGTTCTTGATCAGTAAGGTCTTTAACTTTCTTATCTTCTAATATTTTTGCTTTTTTACAAATTGTTTTTGCCATAGTAGTCCCAAGACCATAAATATAAGTCAAGCTTACTACTAAACGTTTATTATCGGGAATGTTAACATTCGCAATTCTTGCCACAAATATTCTCCAAAATTTTACTGGTAACTAGAAAATAATATAAAAATCTTTACTAAAGTCAATTTATTTTTAGTACTTTCTCTATATGATCTTCTATTTGCTCTTCATTTTTATTTCCATCAATCATATAAAAATCATCATTGTTTTTATAATGCTGTATTAATGGATAAGTTTCAGTTTTAAATATATTAATTCTTTCTTTTATTACTTCTTCATTATCATCTTTTCTATATTCAAATACGCTTGATTTACAAACATCACATATTTTATCAATCTTAGGCTTTAAAAAATAATCATTATATATTTTTCCGCAATTTTTACAACTATATCTGCCTAAAATTCTTTTAATTAGTAATTCATCTGAAACATTTAAATATATTACTTTTATTTTTTCTGTAACGAATGATTCAAAAAACTTAGCTTGTTCTAAATTACGCGGATACCCATCTAATATATAACCTTTTTTATAATCAGAAGATGATAAAAAGTTTTTAATTATCTGATTAACTATTTCATCAGGAATAAGCTTTCCTTGCTCAACATAACTATTAATTATCTCAGCATCCTTACTTGATGTTTTAATAATTGCTCTAAATATATCGCCAATTGCTATATGTGGTAAATGAATTTTTTCAGCTATTTTTTTTCCTTGAGTTCCTTTTCCAGCACCAGGAGGACCTAAAAAAATTATTATCACTTCCAACTCATTTTTAATTTTTTAATTTTACTTTTTTCATTAAACTTTCATATTTACTACTAAATAAGTAAGTTTGAATTTGAGTCAACGTATCAAGTACTACATTTACTACAATTAAAAAACTTGTACCACCTAAAGAAAGAGAAATAACATATTTATTCATTAATAATTCAGGTATTATACATATTATACTTAGATATATACCACCTACAACCGTAAGCCTAGTAAGTATATAATCAAAATATTCAGATGTATTTTTTCCTGGTCTTTTACCAGGAATATAAGCACCATATTTTCTTAAATTATTAGCAGTTTCTTCAGAATTAAATACTATTGCTGTATAAAAAAAGCTAAAAAACATTATTAATGCTACATACAATAATATATATATAGGCTTCCCGTGACCCAAATAATAAGTAAGCATATTCATTATTTCAGAATTACTACTTGAAAAATTAGCCAATGTAGCCGGAAATAATAAAATTGAACTAGCGAATATCGGAGGAATTACCCCAGAAGTATTTAACTTAAGTGGCATATATGTTGAATCACCACCATAAATTTTATTTCCTACTTGCCTTTTAGGATACTGAACTAATAATTTTCTTTGTGCTTTCTCAAAGAAAATTATTATAGATATTAATATAACTACTCCCACACAAACAGCAATTGCAACTAAAGGTGATAACGCACCTTTTCTTGATAGTTCAAACATACTAATAATAGCACTAGGCACACCAGAAATTATACCTATAAATATAATTAAAGATGTACCATTACCTATACCACGTTGTGTAATTTGTTCACCTAACCACATTAGTAGCATCGTACCTACCACTAAAGTAATTACTGTTGTAATTTTAAAGAAAAGCCCCGGTATAATTACTAGAGGTCCAGTATTTGTTACAATTGACTCTAAACTTACTGCAACACCGTAAGCTTGAAGTGAAGCAAGCAAGACTGTTAAATATCTAGATAATTGATTTATTTTCCTTTTACCCGCTTCTCCTTCTTTTTTCAAATTTTCTAAAGGCTTATATGCTACAGACATTAGCTGGATAATTATTGATGCTGTTATATATGGCATAATCGCTAAAGCAAAAATGGACATTCTGCCTAGTGAGCCGCCTGACAGCATATTAAACATACCAAGTATCCCTGACTGATTTTTTTCAGCAATACTACCTAAAGCAATAACATCTATACCTGCAATAGGTATAAACGAACCAAATCTGCATATTATAAGAACAAAAATAGTAAAAATAATACGATTAATTAAATCATTGCTAGATTTTTTAGAGAAATTTTGGTTCATAAATTATAATAATTTTCCGCCTGCTTTTTCAACTATTTCTTTAGCTTTAGAAGAATAAGAATCCAATTTAAACGATAAAGAATAATTGAAATCATCACTGCAAATAGATAACAATTTTACTAACTTTTTATTACTTTTATTAATTAAACCAATTTCTATTAATTTTTCCTTAGTAATAACATCATTAACATTTAAACGCTCTTCTGCTAGTGCTGCTTCAATATTATAAATATTAATAACATTATATTTTTTAGATGAGATACAATTAAAACCCCTCTTAGGCAGCCTCTTAATCATTGGAGTTTGACCACCTTCAAAACCTTTTATTGCAACACCTGCTCTAGATTTTTGACCTTTAACACCTCTTCCAGCAGTTTTTCCTTTTCCACTACCAATACCACGTGCTACTCTTTTTTTATTTTTTTTAGCACCTATATTATTATATAATTCATTTAATTTCATTGAAAAACTCTAATTATACATTTTCTATTTTTAATAAATGCTCCACTTTTTTGAGCATACCTTGAACTGAATCAGTATTTTTAAGAACAACAGATTTATTAATTTTATTTAAACCAAGCCCAATTAATGTTAATTTTTGATCATACTTACGACCTATACTGCTTTTAACTTGAGTAACTTTTACATCATTAATTAAATTTTTATTATTCATAGCGTATACATCTTACCTTAAAATATTATTCATTAACTTGGACATCAGAAGATTTTATAAAAATTTCATTCATTTTTTTATCTCTTCTTGCCGCAATAGATCTTGGGGACGAAAGTTTTTTTAATGCATCAAACGTTGCAGCTATCATTGTATAAACATTTGTTGACCCTATTGATTTAGCAACAATATCATGGACTCCTAAAGAATCAAAAATTGCTCTCATAGATCCCCCTGCTATAACGCCTGTACCTGCTTTAGCTCTTCTTAAAATCACTTTAGCTGCTCCACTTCTGCCTGTAACATCGTGATGAATTGTTCTATTTTGATATAAAGATACTTTCATCATTTTCTTTTTAGCAGCTTGTTTTGCTTTTTCTCTAGCGTCGTTTACTTCTTTTGCTTTGCCGTGACCTGCTCCAACTCTTCCAGCTTTATCACCAACTACTACATAAGCAGAAAAAGCAAATCTTCTACCACCTTTTACTACTTTTGTAACTCTATTTACATCAACTAAAACTTCACTTAAAGCTTCTTCGTTTTTTCTAACTTTAGACATATTTTAAACCTTAACCTAAAATCTTATTTTTTTTCTAGCAGAATCAGCAAGAGCCTTTACAACACCATGATACTTATATCCGCTTCTATCGAACACCACCTCTTCTACACCACAAGATATAGCTTTCTCAGCTATTAACTCACCTATTTTTGTAGCATTTTCAACATTACAATGAGATTTTTTTATTTTTTTAATTTTTTCGTCTAAAGTTGAAGCAGAAGCAATTGTTACCGATTTAGTATCATCAATGATCTGTGCATAAATATGTCTACCTGATTTAAATATTGACAATCTAGCTCTATTAGCTGTTTTAGCTATTTTATGTCTTATTTTACTTCTTCTCTTTTCAAATTTTAGCTTAGCACTACGCATATTTAACTCTTAAATTAATTTTTCTTACCTTCTTTACGTGGTATGAATTGATCTTCAAATTTAATTCCTTTTCCTTTATAAGGTTCAGGCGGTCTTTGTTTTATAATAATTGAAGCAAATTGACCTAATTTTTCCTTATCTGTACCTTCAAGAATAATTATATTTTGCTTAGGTACTTCAACTTTAATATGTGAAGGTATTTCAATTTTTGTATTATGACTTTTAGCAAGCATCAAATTTAAATACTTGCCTTTCATCATTGCTCTATACCCTACGCCATTAATTTCAAGCTTTAACTTAAAGCCTTCTTTAACTCCGGTCACCATATTTGATATTATACTTCTAGCTGTACCCCACATAGCACGTGCAGTTTTACTTGAAGATAATGGTTTTACTAGAAGCTTATTCTCTGCTAATGAAATTCCTATGCTACCTTTAAAGCTTTTTGATAACTCACCTTTAGGTCCTGATATTTTTACTTCTAAATCATTTAACCCGACTTTTATACCTTTAGGTATAATAATCGGTAACTTTCCAACGCGTGACATTTTTTTACCTTAAAATACTTTACAAATTACTTCACCACCAACATTTTTAATATGAGCTTCTCTATCGGACATAACACCATAAGGAGTAGATAGAATATATATTCCCATATTATTATAGTATCCTTTTAAGTCCTTAATTGCAGAATACACTCTTTTACCTGGCTTTGATACTCTATGAATCTCACGTATAGAAGCATCACCATTAGCAGAATATTTTAAGGTTACGTCAGTATAGCTAATATTATCTTTTGGAGTATTTGTATAATTTTTTATATAACCTTCTTTTTGTAGTACTTCTAAAATTGAAGTTTTAATTTTAGAACTAGGAAAAGAAACATTTATTAGTTTGCTTTTATAAGCATTTCTAATTCTAGTTAACATATCTGCTACATTATCTGTCATTGACATATTTATTCACCTATTATTTTTACCAACTTGACTTAATTATCCCTGGAACTAAACCTCTGCCACTTAATTCTCTGAGTTTATTTCTTGATATGCCAAATTTTCTTATAACCCCTCTTGGTCTACCTGTAAGCTCACATCTATTTCTAATTCTAGTGGCTGATGAATTTCTAGATAATTGTGCTAATGACATTACCAAAGAAAAACGCTCTTCTAATGAAATATTCTTATCGTAAATTTTATTTTTTAATTTCTCACGCTTATTATGTAAGCTTTGTGATAATTTTTTTCTTTTTTCATTCTTCTTTATAGAACTTACTTTTGCCATTATATACCTTAAACTTAATTATAAAAAGGTAAATTGAATCCTGATAACAAGGACTTACCTTCTTTATCTGTTTTAGCAGATGTAACGATTGTAATATCCATTCCTCTTATAGTATCAATTTTATCGTAATTAATCTCAGGAAAAACTATCTGTTCTTTTAGTCCAAAAGTAAAATTACCTTTACCATCAAAACTTTTGTAAGAAAAACCACGAAACTCTTTAACACGAGGTAATGCAACAATTACTAGCCTTTCTAAAAAATCATACATTCTATCTTTACGTAAAGTAACTTTGCAACCTATTTTCATACCATCACGTAACTTAAATGTTGCAATAGATTTTCTTGCTGAAGTTACAAAAGGTTTTTGACCAGAGATTAAAGTTAAATCATTTACCGCTTTATCAATCACTTTTGAATCAGCTATTGCTTCACCTACACCCATATTTATGACAATTTTTTCAATAGCTGGAATTTCATGTTTATTTTTATAAGAAAATTCCTTTTGTAAATTGCTAATAATTTCCTTTTGATATAGTTCTTTAAATCTTAACATTATTTGCCTTCCTTACCAATAATTTCTCCAGATTTTTTTGCTATTCTAACTTTAGAACCATCTTCTAAAAATTTAAAAGCTACCTTAGTAGGATTACCAGTTTTAGGATCAACATGTGCAACATTTGAAATATCTATAGGTAATTCCTTAGTTATTATGCCACCTTCGCTTACTTGGGTAGGTTTAGTATGTTTTTTAACTAAATTTATTCCTGAAACAACTATTTTATTTTTTTCGGGAAAAACCTTTAATATTTTTCCTTTTTTCCCTTTATATTTGCCAGTAATAACAATAACTTCATCACCTTTTTTTACTTTTAATTTTATCATTTATAACACTTCCTCTGCGAGCGACATAATTCTAACATATTTTTTTGCTCTAAGTTCTCTTGTCACAGGACCAAAAACCCTAGTACCTATAGGCTCATCTTGTTTGTTTAAAAGCACTAATGCGTTCTTATCAAACTTTATTGTACTACCATCAACTCTTACAACCCCTGTTTTTGTACGGACAATAACGCCTTTATAAACGTCACCTTTTTTAACTTTACCACCAGGTATAGCTTCCTTAATAGATACAACTATAACATCGCCTAGCTTTGCTACCATATGATGGGAGCCACCTAGAACTTTAATACACATAACTTTTTTGGCACCGGAGTTATCTGCCACTTCCAAAATGCTTTGCATTTGAATCATATATCACTTCCAATTTTATTCACGAAAGACAAAATAAACAATTTTCCTAATAAAGTCAAAGGATAAAACCTTTACTCTTCATTTATTACTACCCATGTTTTAGTTTTTGAAATAGGACGACTTTCAATTATATTAACTTTATCGCCTTCTTGAAACTTATTATTTGGATCATGAGCTGCGTATTTTTTAGATACTTTTATAAATTTTTTATAAATAGGATGTTTAAATCTTCTTTCTACTTTTACTGTAACTGTTTTATCAGTTTTTGAACTTATAACTACCCCTTGTAGGACTCTTTTAGGCATTTTAATTACTCTCCACTACTAGATCTTTTTGTTAATTCAGTTTTAATACGTGCTATAGACTTTTTAACTAATGAAAACCTACTAGTATTTTTTAATTCACCCAGAGTTTGCTGAAATCTTAAATTAAATAGTTCTTTTTTTAAAAGATTAAGATGCTTAAAAAGCTCTTCAATTGTTTTACTTGTCAATTCACTCTTTAATGATTTTAAATCATTCATAACGCCTCACTATCCTTGTTCTAACAGGTAATTTTGCACTTGCAAGCTCTAAAGCTTTAACTGCAACATCTTCCTCAACCCCTTCAATTTCAAACATAATTCTTCCAGGTGATACCCTTACTGCAAAAAATTCAGGATTTCCTTTACCTTTACCCATTCTTACTTCAGCAGGCTTTTTGGAAACTGGAAGATCAGGAAAGATTCGTATCCATAACCTTCCTTGACGTTTCATACATCTAGTAGCCGCTTTTCTTCCTGCTTCTATTTGTCTAGCAGTAACACGCCAACCATCTATAGATTTTAAACCAAATGAGCCAAAGGAAAGTGTTGTACCTGCTTTTGATTTTGAAACAACTCTACCTTTATGAGCTTTTCTAAATTTTTGTTTTTTTGGAGCTAACATTTTAATACTTAAACATTAATTATATCTTTTATTTTCGGTATATTCGCCTTTATAAATCCAAACTTTAACTCCTATAACCCCATAAGTAGTTATAGCTTCTGCAGTCGAATAATCAATATCGGCTCTTAAAGTATGCAACGGCATTCTCCCTTCTATATACCATTCTGTTCTAGCAATCTCAGCTCCACCAAGACGTCCTGAGCAACTAACTCTTATACCTTGTCCACCTTGTTTAAATGAAGCTTGAATTGCTGTCTTCATTGCTTTTCTAAAGGATACTCTTTTTTCAAGCTGTGATGCTATTGTCTGAGCTACTATAGCCGCATCTATATTAAACTTTCTAACATCATGAATATTTATATAAACTTCGCTTAAAGAAGTCATTTTTTCAATAGCTTTTTTTAGCTTATCAATTTCACTACCATTTTTACCGATAATTATATTCGGTTTTTTTGCATTAATATTGATAATAATACTTTTGTTAGAAGGGCGTTCAATTAAAATTCTGCTAACTTGAGCTTGAGTAAAACTTTTATTAACTAATTCTCTAATCTTTAAATCTTGTATAAAAAGAGTTTTATACTGCTTTTCTGCATAAAATACAGAATCCCAACCTTTAATTAAAGTTGGTCCAACCCTAAAACCATGTGCACAAACTTTCTGCCCCATCTTAATTATCCTCTTTTTCTGTAACAGTTATATAGAGATTACTAAAAAACTTATTTATTCTAGTAGCTCTTCCTTTTGCTCTTGGCATAACTCTTTTCATTACTAAAGCCTTGCCTACTGTTGCGTTAGTTATGACTAATCTGTCTATATCTAAACCTAGATTATTTTCAGCATTTGCTACAGCAGATTGCAGACAAGCTTTTACAACTTTTGAAATTCTTTTTGGCGAAAAAGTTAATTGCACTAATGCTTCAGAAACTTTCATGTTTCTAATGAAAGCTGCAACTAAGTTTAATTTCCTTGGACTAACTCTAATTGATTTAGCTTTTGCCGTGGCAAAATTTTTGTTTTCCTGTACCATATGATTTTATTTTCTTTTAACTTTTTTATCTGCCCCATGCCCATGAAATGTTCTAGTAGGAGAGAATTCCCCTAGTTTTCTACCAACCATTTCTTCATTTACAGAAACTGGAATAAATTTATTTCCATTGTGAACAGAAAACGTAAAACCAACAAAAATAGGCAAAATGGTTGATCTTCTAGACCAAGTTTTAATCATTTCTGACTTACCAGATTCCATTAATTTTTGAACTTTTTTTATTAAATAACCATCTACGAAAGGCCCTTTCCACACCGAACGTGCCATAATTAATACCTAATTAATTTAAAAATTTACTTTCTTTTCTTTATAATAAACTTAGAAGTACGCTTATTTTTACGCGTCTTTTTACCTTTCGTCGGGAATCCCCAAGGAGTAACTGGATGACGCCCACCAGAGGTTTTACCCTCACCACCACCATGTGGGTGATCTACAGGGTTCATTGCCACACCTCTTACATGAGGTCTCCAACCAAGCCATCTATTTCTACCAGCTTTACCTAAGTTAATATTTTTTTGATCAGGATTAGATACTGTACCTATCGTAGCCATACAATCTAAAGGTACTAATCTAAATTCACCTGACTTTAATTTAATTTGTGCATATCCTGAATCTTTACCTACTAAATCTACCGACGTACCTGCTGATCTTGCAATTTGACCACCTTTACCAACTTTCATTTCAACATTATGTAAAGTAGTACCGATAGGGATATATCTTAAAGGTAAACAGTTGCCAATTTTTATATCTGCATCTTTGCTTGATATTATCTTATCTCCTACTACTAATTTTTGTGGAGCTAGAATATAAGCATGCTCACCATCTTCATATTTAATTAAAGCAATAAAAGCAACTCTGTTAGGATCATATTCTATTCTTTCAACTATAGCAGAAATATCTAATTTATTTCTTTTAAAGTCAATAACACGATATAGTCTTTTATGACCTCCACCTCTTTGCCAAGAAGTTATTCTACCCTGATTATTTCTTCCACCCGTTTTAGATATCCCTTTAGTTAGAGCCTTAAAAGGTCTACCTTTCCATAAACTAGTTCTATCAACTTGAACTAACTCTCTCAAAGAAGGGGTAATTGGATTAAAACTTTTTAAAGCCATTTATTTAATTCCTCCAGCAAAATCAATATTATGATCTTTTTCTAATGTTACCACAGCTTTTTTTCTATCAACTTGACGCCCGATAACTCCCTTAAATCTCTTCTTTTTACCTTTGACATTTAAGATATTTACTTTTTTTACTTTTACTTTAAATATTTCTTCTATAGCTTTTTTAACGTCAAGCTTCTCAGCAAGTTTATCTACATAAAAAGTATATTTATTTTGTTCTGAAAGAAGTGTGGTTTTTTCTGTAATAACAGGTCTTCTAATTAAATCGTAATATTTATAAGAACTCATTTTAACCTCTCTTCTAAAACATTCACTGCTTCTTGTGATAATAATACATATTCATGTCTTATTATGTCATAGACATTTGCACCTATTTGCGGAACAATTACTGTATTATAAATATTTTGTGCTGCTAAAGAAAAATTAACATCCACTTCATTGCCATCTATTACAAAGAAGCTTTTACCTTGAAACTTATTTAATATATTAACAAGATTAGAGGTTTTAGGCGTTTCTAATTTTAAAGAATCTATGACTAGTAATTTTCCTTCAGAAAATTTTTCGGATAAAGCATGGATTAAACCAAGTTTTCGTACTTTTTTAGGTAATTTAGTTGCATGACTACGTACTACAGGACCATGAATTACACCACCTCCATGCATCTGTACAGATCTTAAAGAACCTTGTCTTGCATTCCCTGTACCTTTTTGCTTAAAAGGTTTTTTTGTAGTACCAGATACTTCTGATACAGTTTTAGTTTTATGTGTACCAGCCATTGCTTTAGCTCGTTGCCAATCAACAACTTGCTTTATTATATCATCCCTAATAAACTCTACAGCAAATATATCTTCGTTTAAACTAATCTCACCAACTTCTTCATTAGCAAGATTTAACATTTTAGTTTTCATTTTTTTTCAACCTATACAGTCTTATATAAAATCTTTTATACAAATAGTTTTTTTATGCAGTTATTGAAATCTTTTTTATTGCATCTTTTATTGAAATATATGAACCTTTATGTCCCGGTATACTTCCCTGAATCATAATAAGCCCTTGCTCTTTATCGATTGCAAATATTTTTAAATTTTGGATAGTAACTTGACTACACCCCATATGTCCAGCCATTTTTTTACCTTTAAAGACTTTTCCTGGATCTTGTCTTTGACCAGTAGAACCATGTGAACGATGCGATATTGAAACACCATGAGAAGCTTCAAGCCCTCTAAAATTATGTCTCTTCATACTACCAGCAAATCCTTTACCTATAGTAGTAGCTGTTACATCTATAAATTGTCCTGCTGTAAAATGATCTACTTCTAAACTTGCTGCTATATCAATAAAGTTATCTTCAGAGATTCTAAATTCTTTTAATTTAGTTTTAGGAGACACTTTAGCATTAGCAAAAACTTGTTTCATAGGCTTAGTTACTCTAGATATTTTTTTATCTTTTATCCCTATAACTAAAGCATTATAACCATGTTTTTCAGCAATTTTATGTCCTACTACTTGGCAATCATCAACTTTCACCAGTGTTAATGGAACTCTTTTTCCATTATTATTAAAAACACTAGTCATCCCAACTTTTTGAGCAATTATTCCAGTTCTCATTATTCCCCACTCTCTAATTCGATCACTACATCAACGCCTGCTGCTAAATCAACCTTGCTTAAGGCATCAACAACTGCTGAATTTGGATCATCTATAACCAATAATCTTTTTTGTGTTCTAATTTCATATTGCTCCCTTGATTTTATATGCACATGGGGAGATCTATTTACAGTAAATCTTTGAATTTTTCTAGGTAAAGGAATAGGACCACTAATATTAGCGAATGTCCTTTTAACAGCACTAACTATCTCTTTAGTAGCCTGATCGAGACTACGATGATCAAATGACTTTAAACGAATTTTGATTTTATTTTTCATTTAACAAACCTTAATTATAAACAGCAAGATGTTTTTACATCTTAAAACATAAATACCTATTATTAAAAAATAATAGGTATTTATAAAATAGACTAATTAATTACTTTAGAAACTACACCAGCACCTACTGTTCTACCACCTTCACGAATCGAGAATTTTAAACCTTGCAGCATAGCAATAGGAGAAATTAACTTAACTTTGAAAGTAGCATTATCACCAGGCATAACCATTTGTTTATCAGCCAGTAATTCTATTGTACCTGTAACGTCTGTTGTTCTAAAATAGAATTGTGGACGATAGTTATTGGTAAATGGAGTATGACGTCCACCTTCATCTTTACTAAGCACATATACTTCAGCTTCAAATTCATCGTGAGGTGTTATACTACCAGGTTTTGCAAGAACTTGTCCTCTTTGTACAGCTTCTCTATCTATACCACGTAATAATATACCAACATTATCCCCAGCCTCACCACTATCAAGAAGCTTTCTAAACATTTCAACACCGGTACATGTAGAAGTTTGAGTTGCTTTTATTCCAACTATTTCAACAGCTTCACCAACTTTAATTTTACCAGCTTCAATTCTACCTGTTACAACTGTTCCTCTTCCTGAAATAGAGAACACATCCTCGATAGGCATTAAGAAAGGCTTTTCAGTTTCTCTAGTAGGTTGTGGTATATAACTATCTACTGCATCCATTAATTCATGAATAGCTTTCTCACCTTCAGGCTTTCCTTCTAAAGCTTGAAGAGCAGAACCTCTAATTATTGGTATCTCATCACCAGGGAAATCATATTTTGATAATAATTCTCTTACTTCCATTTCCACTAATTCTAGTAGATCAGGATCATCAACCATATCAACTTTGTTTAAGAACACTACCATTTTAGGCACGCCCACTTGCTTTGCTAATAATATATGTTCTCTAGTTTGTGGCATTGGACCATCAGCAGCAGAAACAACTAATATAGCACCGTCCATTTGAGCAGCACCTGTGATCATGTTCTTTACATAGTCAGCATGTCCTGGGCAATCTACGTGTGCATAGTGTCTAGTTTTAGTTTCATATTCTACGTGAGCAGTTGATATTGTTATACCTCTTTCCTTTTCCTCAGGAGCGGCATCAATTTCATCATATTTTTTAACTTTGATATCTTTATTATCTTTTCCAAGCACCATTGTTATTGCTGCTGTCAAAGAAGTTTTCCCATGATCCACGTGACCGATAGTACCGATATTAACATGCGGTTTGGTTCTTTCAAACTTTGCTTTTGCCATATTTTTACTCTCTTACAATTTTTTAAGTTTAATACAAGTTAATTTAAAGTGCGTTTTTTGCTAAATTTATTTGTCACCACTATATTTAATGGAGCGGGTGATGGGAATCGAACCCACACAGCCAGCTTGGAAGGCTGGAACTCTACCATTGAGCTACACCCGCAACTAACACCAATTTTATTCAGACTTACAATTATACACGATTATATTTTATTTTTAAATATAATTTATAATATAAAATGATAAGTTTAAAAAATGATATGCTTCCCTGAACCATTCAAGTGGTGGAGGGAGAAGGATTCGAACCTTCGAACGCTTACGCGGGCAGATTTACAGTCTGCTGCCATTGACCACTCGGCCACCCCTCCTAAAGAACTTTACTGTATTAAATAGACTAATTCACTTTAAAAGACAATATAAATTAGTATTAGGACTTAATAAAACTTCTCGCCGAATCATCAAATAAACAAATAGCAGCTTGCACATTTATTTAGTTGTAACTTTCTATAATAAATAGTAGTTTCTGTCAAGAACAAATTACCAAAGGTTTTCAATAACATGCAAAATAAAAAGCTGGATTCTAAAAATTACTACTATATTTATGGAAAACATCCTGTATTTTCAGCCCTTAATAATCCAAAACGTCAAATTGAGGATATTTTATGCACTCAAATGATCTTTGATGCAAATAAAAAATTAATAAGCTCCAAGCCTTATAAAATTGTTAATAATGATGTTTTATCTAAATTGCTAGAAAACCAGACCCACCAAGGAATAGCTGCTAAAGTTAAGCCAATTTTTTCCCATAATATAGAAGATATCAACATAAAAAATTCAAAATGTAAGATTGCAATTCTTGATCAAATAACTGATCCGCAAAATATTGGAGCAATTATTCGCAGTGCAGCAGCTTTTAATATGGATGCTATAATCTTACCACTAGATAATTCACCTAATGAAAATGGCACTATAGCTAAAGCAGCTTGTGGAACTTTAGAATTAATAAAAATTATTAAAGTAACCAATCTAAACTCTTGTATAAATTACCTAAAAAAACATGGTTTTTGGGTTATAGGACTAACTGGGGAAGCCGATGATTATTTTACTGATAAATTAATCTCAGATAAAATAGCTTTGGTATTCGGCTCGGAAGATAAAGGGATGCGAAGATTGGTTCAAGAAAATTGTGATCATTTAGCCAAAATTCCTATTTCTGATAAAGTAGAAAGCCTTAACGTATCAAATGCCGCTTCTATAATTTTTCACTCACTATGGGATCATTAACAAAGTTGAAATATTTTTAACAAATCAAATATTGTTTTTTATTTACTTCCCTGTAAATATTTAGTCTACTTAAATATATGTTTATTAAAATGATAACGTACACTACTATCTGCGTTATCATTGTTCTTTATTTTTTCAGTATTAGATAAGATTTATTCTATCACGTTACTATTATTAATGTCCCCCTTCGGGGATCAAAAATCCCTCGCCTTTATGCGAAGGGAAGATATAATGAAATTGCTTTAGCAATGAATTTATATCAAGAAATATGAGAAGTTATAGAAAGAATAGTCATAGTCAGTATGATTTAAAAGTGCATCTTATATGGATACCAAAATATAGGAAGAGAATATTGATAGGCAAAGTATCGGAAAGGACTAGAGATTTACTGAGGCAGATTTGTATGGAACATGAAGTACATATAATTTCAGGGAAAATATCATGTGATCACGTACATATGTTTATCTCATATAAGCCGCAAATATCTCTTAGCAAGTTAGTACAGTATTTAAAAGGCATTAGCTCAAGAATTTTATTGCAAGAATTTACTCATTTACGAAAACAATTTTGGGGCAATCATTTGTGGGCTAGGGGCTATATGGCAGTCAGTTCAGGTAATATAACTGATGAAATGATACAGCACTATATTGAGGAACAGGAAGGTGAACCTGTGAATGATGATCGATTTCTAATCGATTCCACTTTATAACCCCTCAGCTTATAGCTGAGGGTTGTTTAGTTTAGTTCTAATCGGTAGCGTTATGTCACAAAATATATTACAAAACAAACAAATTATTAAGAGCTTTGAAAAGCAACTTAATATATTCTTAGATGAGTATAAAGAAAGAGAAATTACAAATATTGTTCTAAGTAATTTTCTCGACAAAGTAATTAATAATTTAAAGCATGAAAAATTAATTAGTGATACACTATTTGAAGTATATCAAGGCAAAGCAGTAATTGCTAAACCGTTACATACAGATTACCCTCAATCACCCGAACAAGCACATGACGAAAATTGGCAAAAATTTTATAGTTTTAATCATGATATAATGATAGAAAACACAATCGGATTTATTGCCAAAAATCTAAAAAAAGCTTCCATTAAAGACAAATTATACTATAGTTTTGCTAAATTATCCGAGCAATTAGACTTAAATGCTATCAGTGATCATTTTATGAATAAAATAAATAATTATATAACATTTAACGATTTATGACAAACTATAGAACAGAAAGCGACTCTTTTGGGGAAATTCAAATAGAAGACAAATTTTATTGGGGAGCACAAACACAAAGATCATTAGAAAATTTCAAAATAGGCAAACAAAAAATGCCAGAAATTCTAATCCGCTCTCTTGCTATATTAAAAAAATGTGCTGCGAAAGTTAACCTCGAATTTGGTGATCTAGAATCTAAAATAGCTGAGAGTATAGATAAAGCTGCAAGCAGAATTTTGAATGGTGAATTTAGCGATAATTTTCCTTTAGGAGTTTGGCAAACAGGCTCTGGAACGCAAACAAATATGAATATGAATGAGGTAATCGCCTCTATTGCAAATGAAGAGCTAACCGGCATGAAAGGCGGTAAATCTCCAGTACATCCTAATGATCATGTCAATAAAGGACAATCGTCAAATGATTCATTCCCAACGGCTATGCATATAGCAACCGTGCTTGCAACTAAAGAAAAGCTAATACCGGCTTTAAATAATTTACTTACAGCTTTACAAGATAAATCGAAAGATTGGGACAGCATTATAAAAATCGGACGTACCCATTTACAAGATGCAACTCCTCTAACACTTAAGCAAGAATTTTCTGGATATATTACACAAATAGAATATGCTTTAGAAACAATAGAAGACGCATTAAAAAAAGTTTATCTACTTGCCCAAGGAGGAACAGCAGTTGGAACAGGCATCAATTCACGTAAAGGCTTTGATATAAAATTTGCTGAAGAAGTAGCAGAATTTACAAAACAACCTTTTAAAACAGCACCTAATAAATTTGAAAGCTTGGCTAGCCATGATGCACTTGTAGAATTTTCAGGCACTCTTAATACTATAGCCGTTAGTTTGATGAAAATAGCGAATGATATAAGATTGCTCGGATCAGGTCCAAGATGCGGTCTTGGTGAGTTGCACTTACCAGAAAATGAGCCTGGCTCTTCAATTATGCCAGGTAAGGTAAACCCTACACAAGTCGAAGCTTTAACAATGGTTTGCACTCAAGTTATGGGAAATCATGTTACAGTTACTATTGCCGGCTCAAACGGACATCTTGAACTTAATGTCTTTAAACCAGTAATAATATATAATATTTTGCAATCTATCGAGCTAATATCGGATGCCACAAATAGCTTTGTCACTCACTGTGTGGACGGGATAGAGCCTAATATAACCCGTATTAACGATTTACGTGATAAATCTTTAATGCTTGTCACCGCTCTTAATCCGTATATTGGCTATGATAATGCTGCAAAGATTGCTAAAGAAGCCCATAAGCACGGAATCACTCTAAAAGAAGCCGCAAAAAAACTTGATCTTTTATCAGAAGAAGAATTTGATAAAATAGTAGTACCTGAAAAAATGGTTAGACAATCTTAGGTTTTTATAAAAAACTAAACAACCCTCAGCTATAAGCTGAGGGGTTATAAAGTGGAATCGATTAGAAATCGATCATCATTCACAGGTTCACCTTCCTGTTCATCAATATAGTGCTGTATCATTTCATCAGTTATATTACCTGAACTGACTGCCATATAGCCCCTAGCCCACAAATGATTGCCCCAAAATTGTTTTCGTAAATGAGTAAATTCTTGCAATAAAATTCTTGAGCTAATGCCTTTTAAATACTGTACTAACTTGCTAAGAGATATTTGCGGCTTATATGAGATAAACATATGTACGTGATCACATGATATTTTCCCTGAAATTATATGTACTTCATGTTCCATACAAATCTGCCTCAGTAAATCTCTAGTCCTTTCCGATACTTTGCCTATCAATATTCTCTTCCTATATTTTGGTATCCATATAAGATGCACTTTTAAATCATACTGACTATGACTATTCTTTCTATAACTTCTCATTTCTTGATATAAATTCATTGCTAAAGCAATTTCATTATATCTTCCCTTCGCCTAAAGGCGAGGGATTTTTGATCCCCGAAGGGGGACATTAAATTTAAACTATTAATTGTACTATACAAAATATAATAAATAGGCTAGTATAAGCTAGTCTATTTATTATATTACTTAATATGAAGCAAAATTTATCTAATCAAATTAATTTGTTAGAAGCAAAAACACATTTTTCTAATCTAATACAACGTATATACTCGTTTTATTTGAAAAATTGGCTGAGTCGTCTTTGTAGCCCTTTCGGTACTCATGTACTTTTTGTACACTCCGTTCCTCAGTCTACAGACTCCTAGCTCTTTTTCAAATAAAACTTCGTCTATTAACTTTTCATTTACTAGAAATATAAAAGGAAGAGAACAAATTACTATTTGTAAGCATAATACACCGGTTGCTGTACTTTCACCAATAACTCAAAAACCCAAAATAAAAACAGAAGATATAGTTGAACAAATAATGGAATTTAATAAAGATAAAACACTAGCACCATATACTATAAAAGAACTTAGAGACGAAGGTAGAAGATGAATAAAAAAACTCAGAACATACTACAATAATGGTTATCTTTTTTATGGATCGAGAGTCGGCATTACAGCCCTGTCATCCCGTGATTTATAAACTAGAGCCAGTTAAAAATATCAATAATATTGATATTTTTAGTTGTTTTTCTGGACCTAGTTCCCAAGCCACGGCAGGCATTGTTGCGTGGATCGAGAATCGTCATTGCGAGGAAATTACGAAATAATTGACGAAGCAAGGAAGTAAAAAAATGCTAACTTTATAACATTTTTTATTATTTTTTCTGGATTGCTACGCTCCTTGCAGTCGCGTAGCTCAGACGATTTGGTATCCACGCAACAATGCCGCCACGGCATGACACTGAACACGTTTTTTCATCCACGCAAGCAAGCCTCACTCAGCAATGACATAGTGGGTATTTTTCAAGCCATACAACAACGCTAAATTGAAGACGACTTTCGATCCACACAATAACATCATAATGGTGTTCCGCTATTAAACATTTCAAACAAAAGTTGCTAATCTAAATAAAACCTATTACATTAAAGATATAATGTTATATGGAGTTAATTTATGACAGATCCTTATGTTGAATATGCGATAGCTATCTTACCAAGCTCTGAAGTAGCACAACAATTTACAGATATAAATACAAAACTTGCTAAACAACTAGTACCGCAAGGTCTTGAGCATAAGCATAATAAATGCCATGTTACATTGTACCATGGTGTATATAACTTTCTGGATTTACCAAAAATCTCTGCTAAACTAGCAGATATAGCTTATAACACAAAAAATATCACATTAAATTTTAAGAATGAAATAGTAGTTACCGGACCTGATAGATGGATTGATATCAATATTAAGCGTTTTGATAAAAATGATAAGGTCAAGAAAGATTATGAAGCAGTATGTGATTTGCATAATAAAGTAGTTGATACATTTAATGAATATCACAAACGTCCACTTGAAAGAGCAAGCAATACTCTTGAAACGCTTAAGCCCAAAATTGAAGCACAAGACGAAAATGCCTTAAAAATAGCTCAGCAAATTGAAAAATATGGCGTTTCAGGTGTTAAAGAATTATATAACCCGCATACTACAATATGGTATCAATGGCCTCCAAATCCCACCCTTAACGATGCTGCAAATAGCATAAAAGATGAGTCTAGTGATTTTTCTTGTGATGCATCAGCTTTAGTTTTAGGATAACTAGGATTTAACGGAAATATAGAAAATCCTTATGCTGTTTTTCCTTTAGGTCAAGATTTTATTATAAAACAAGCGATAGAACTTGCTGCAAAAACTAATCTTGATTGGTAGTACTCATAAATTTTCTCAAAAGATTATGGAAATTTCTAAATCTTCTATTATACTTAAATCATAATAATATAAATAAACGATTATCATGGCTTTAATAAACATAAAAGCACCAGAAAATATAATATTAAAACCGCGTATTACAGTTTTTGGTGTTGGGGGTGCAGGTACTAATGCAGTAAATAATATGATTGGTGCTAACCTGCAAGGAGCTAATTTTGTAGTAGCTAATACTGATGCACAATCATTAGAATATTCTCGCTGTGAAAACAAAATACAGCTTGGCGTCTCCACAACTAGAGGTCTTGGTGCTGGAGCTGCCCCTGAAGTTGGAGCAGCAGCTGCACAAGAATCAGAAAACGAAATTCGCAATTATCTAGAAAATAGTAACATGGTGTTTATTACGGCAGGTATGGGCGGCGGTACTGGTACTGGCTCTGCACCAGTTATTGCACGAATTGCTAAGGAACTTGGAATTTTAACAGTTGGAGTAGTAACTAAGCCTTTTCATTTTGAGGGCGGGCATCGTATGAAAACTGCCGATAAAGGAATTATAGATTTACAACAATTTGTTGATACTTTAATCGTGATACCAAATCAAAATTTATTTCGTATTGCCAACGAACAAACTACTTTTGCTGATGCTTTTAAAATGGCAGATGATGTACTGCATGCAGGCGTTAGAGGCGTCACGGATTTAATGATTATGCCAGGGCTTATCAACCTTGACTTTGCTGATATCAAAGCTGTTATGAGCGAAATGGGCAAAGCTATGATGGGTACAGGCGAGGCTAGCGGTGAGGATAGAGCTACTAAAGCAGCAGAATCTGCAATCTCTAATCCATTACTTGATCATAGTTCAATGTGCGGTGCTAGAGGTGTATTAATTAATATTACAGGCGGACCAGATATGACTTTATTTGAAGTCGATAACGCTGCTAATAGAATTAGAGAGGAAGTAAATAATAAAGATGCTAATATTATTTTTGGTTCAACATTTAATCCTGAGCTAAAAGGGATTATTAGAGTTTCAGTTGTTGCAACAGGTATTGATGCAGATAAAATACCACTTTATAAACCTGTTAATTCTAGTGCTACCGATTTATCTACCGAAGAAGATGAGGATACAAAACTTAGAGCTCAGTCTACTCAAGGAGATCAACCTGTTCATATTGAAGAAATTCCTAATTTTAACAGCTATAGTAACGACGAAGCAGAAATTGCTGACTCTCTAGACCAAAATCCTAACCCAACCAATGATGATATGGAACCAGGGGTAAGTCTTACTAATGATGCTGGAGAAACTCCTAAATCATCTTTCTTTGTAAGGATGTGGGGGTCACTAGGCACACAAAATAATAATCAAATCCCAGAACGAAAAAATGTTGTAGTTGGTATGCCCGATGAAGAGACTAAAGAATCTGACATTCACGATATACCAGCTTTCCTAAGAAAGAAAAGGGATTAAATATCATTCTCATTTAAGGCTTGCTTACGTAGATTGAAAAACATTCTAAGTGTCACTCCGTGATGGCATTGCCCGCGTGGATCGAATAACGTCCTCAGTGTCATCTAGTTGCTTGTACCTGCGGCATCCAAAAAATAATAAAAAATACTAATTTTATTAGTATTTTTTAGCTGGATCCCGCTACAAGCCCGTGGGATGACAGGGGGATAGTGATCCACGTGAACAAATCTTAAGCTAGAAATAACATCAAAACTATCAGGAGTAAATCATATGAAAATTATATCATTTCTTATACTATGTTTTTTCAGCATTAATTTATTAGCCGATAATAATAGATCACTAAAGGATATTGCACCCTACCCTGAACCTCTCAGCGATCAAAAACGTTATGTAATTTATTTACCTAACAAGTCTAATGAGGAAAATTTAAAAGTAAAATTATAAGCTACAAAAGAGGCAATGAAAGATTGTAATAATATGAGGTTTGGCGGTAAGCTAGAGGAAAAAACTTTAGATGGATGGGGATATAATTATTACGTAATAGATCAAGTTGGTGACCATCCTATTACTACATTAATGGGATGCCCAGGTGTAAAAGCAACTATGCAGCCTGTAAATGTATATTTGGGTGATAAAGCATTTATAAGGTATAACAGCAAATTACCTATAGTAGTTTATGCTCCAAAAGATGTTAAGTTACAGTACGTTATTTGGAATCAAGATGATACAATTAATGACGCAAAAGAAGAATAGGCTTGATAAATATTTATTTACCTGAATGCGAATAGCGAATTATTACATAATACGCTATTCGGCTAGGAATATTGGATACAAAAGGCGAAAAGCAGTTTCCGCCTTTTATATAAATTCAGTTATATATATATTATTTTTAGTACAAACTTATAAATTTTGTTCAATGTAATAAAATTTTTATTTTGAAATCTTTGGTAGAAGAACCGCTTCAAATCTTGATTTCTACAATTTTTTATCAATAACAAATTACTTTTGTAATTTGTTATTGACGATACCTGAGGTGTAAAATAAAGATGCAATATATGTTTTATTTTTATTTTACGCTATATTTAAATTTCTCCTATTAATCCTAATTCTTCTAGCTTTTCTTGAACATACAAATAGTTATCCTCTAAAGTTCTAACAATTTCTTCTGTTTTGATTAATAGCTTTTTTAACTCTTGATCATGAGCCACATCCGAAGGTTTTCTGCCAAGATTATCTTCTATTATGACAGTAGATATATTACTTATAAGTAAAAGCTTTGCTATCACTTTATAATCTAGAATAACAGCTAAAAATAATGGTGTTTGACCTTTATTATTTTGGCACAAAACATTTGCATTATGTTGAATTAATAAATCAATAACAGAAGCATCCCCTCTACTACTATCTACAGCAAAATGTAATGCACTATTTCCTATACTATCTACTGCGTTAGTAGTTATACCTTGGTCTAATAAATATTTAATTTCTTTTATACTAAAATTATAATTCAATGCTTGAATGAGCCTTAAATCCTGCATAATAATTTTGTCTTATTTATAATTTAGTAATCTGAAATACCACTAAACGATTAATAAGTAAAGCACTATTTAAACCAAATTATTACTGATCAAAATCCTCTTCAACAACTTCAACTGCTATAACTTCTGGTACGAAATGTTTCAGCATCGATTCAATACCATTTTTTAAGGTAATAGTAGAGCTAGGGCAACCAAGACATGCACCACGTAATGCTAACTTTACTACACCATTTTCAAAACCTTTATAAATTATATCACCCCCATCTTGTGCAACAGAGGGACGCACTCTTGTCTCAATAATCTCGATAATTTGCTTCTCTATGTCTGAAAGCCCCTCAAGGTTTATATCATCCACTTTAGCACTTTCTTCAAATACTGGAAAGCCCGCAACGAAATGATCCATAACAACCATTAAAACTTCTGGCTTTATCACTTGCCAATCACTTTCAGCTTTTTTAGTAACAGTTATAAAATCACTACCGAAAAATATTGATTTAACATTATTAATATTAAATAGCGATTCTGCAAGTTTGCTTTTTCCTTTTACTTCAGCACGCTCACTAAAAAATATAGGCTGAGTACTTATTTCCTGTCCAGGAAATAACTTTATTGCATCAGGATTTGGGGTATCTTCAGTTTGAATAAACATAGTAAAATTACTTTAATAAATTTGCTTGTTATTATAACTTACTAGGGCTATTTTTACAATATAATATGTGAACAATAAATTTTAAGTATTGACAAAGTATTTACATAATATAAAATGATAATATGTATAAGTAGGGTAAATATATGAGCAGTAAATTAGATTCTTACGAACAAGATATTGAAGATAATTTTGAAAAGCATCAAAAATTTGATGATAAAAATGAAATAGCTTTGCTTCGAAAAGCTGCAAAGGCACATCTTAATAACAAGCGATCTATTACTATTAGGGTTGCAGAACATGATATCGAAGCAATAAAGATCAAAGCTTCTAAGCACGGCTTGCCTTATCAAACTTATCTTAACATGCTAATTCACTCAGACGCTACTAAACTCTAAAATACTATGCCCAAATTTAGATATAATCATGAAAAAAATGCTAAATTATTACTTGAGCGGAATATAGGCTTTGACGAGATAATTCAGTCAATTAATGACGGTAACTTATTAGGAATTAGATTACATTATAATCAAGCTAAATATAAGGGACAAAAAATTTTCTATGTTAGAATAACTGATCAAGTATATGTAGTACCTTATGTAAAAGAAGATGACGGTACTATTTTCCTTAAAACTTTATACCCTAGTAGAAAAGCAAAAAAAGAATTTTTATCAAAGTTATACTCTAGGTAAATATCTGATTAGAATATATGCCGGTATAAAACAAAAACCTGCAATAGCAAAAAAGTATCCCCAACCTAAATAAGTAGCGGCGTAACCGGAAATACTACCAAACAATACAGTGCTAATATAAGCAATAGAAGTAATCAAGGCGATCTGCGTTATGCAATATTTAGAGCTACAACATCTTAATTGGTAAGAAAAAAACGGCGACATAGTTAGCCCTTTGGTAAATTCCTGAAAAAACACTGCTATATAAAGAGTTGTCATAGTTTGACTGTAAGAATAGAGCAGTAAAAAAGTTATACTAGATAAAGCATGATAAACTAATACTCTTTTAAAAATATAAGTATATTCATATTTTCGGCATAGAAAACCGCCTATAAATCCTCCAGCTATAGTAGCACACATACCAAAAGCCTTATATCCAAGAGCTAAATCTTTTTTCGTATAACCGATATCAAGATAAAACATATTTGGCATAACTGAAAGAAAGTTATCCTGCAAGCGATATAGAAGCATAAAGCCAACAATTATTAGCCATTTAGGTTTTTTGATAAAATCATAAAAAGCGTGCCAAAATCTATCAAAATCATTAACGGCTATTTTTTCTTTAAATTTTAGCGGATAGAAAATAATTAGCAATAATGATGGTACACATAAAATCGCCATTACACGATAAACTTCTTGCCAAGATATGATAGTCGATAAATATAATGCACCAAAACCTGATATGAGTATGCCGATTCTGAACCCACTAGTGCAAGCTGCCTCACTTATTCCCCAATTTTTATTATTAATAAGTAGCATTTGGGAAGATTGCAAAAGCATGTCATAAATAGAGGAAAAAAATGCCAGAATTATCAAGCACAAAGAGAATGATATAAAATTAGTACTGGGATTAAAGCCTGTTAAAATATATACGCAACAAATGCAGCTAATCAATGAAAAGATTAAACAATATTTATATCCACGACTATTTGAGGTTATAAAGCTTATTTTTTTAAGTAGCGGTCCCCATAGAAATTTAAATATGTGAATGAAGTTAACCAGACTAAAAAGACCGATGGTAATTTTATCAAAACCGGATTCTCGAAGCCAAAAAGAAAGCGTCGAACCAGTAAGTAAATAAATTAAACCACCAGGGAGCGAAATAACTAATATAAATAAAATACTATATATATTTTGTAATCGTGAAAAATTAGAAATTATGAATTTATCCTCCTATAATTATGTGCCATTACGTTGATTGGAAACGTCATGCTCATTCCTTGATCACAGCATCGTCTGCAAGGTCCCGCAAACAAGTTGCGGGATGGACTTTCCTCTTAAGATACTTTACTTCTTTTTTAACTGTAATTATTACTATTACTCTCAGAACTTCTTTTATTGCCAGAACCGAATCTTTTATTAGAGTTATCGCCTCTTCTATTATTACTAAAAGATCTTTTACGATTATTTTTGTTACTTCTAAAGCTCTCTCTAGGAGTAGATTCGCCTTGATTTATTAAACGATCAATAGCACGCCATCTAACAACATCATCAGGTGAAATAAATGATAATGCATTACCTTTAGCACCAGCTCTACCAGTTCTACCTATTCTGTGCAGGTAATCTTCCGGACACATCGGTAAATCATAATTAATTACGTGTTGAGTATGCGGAATATCAAGCCCACGAGCAGCAACATCAGTTGCCACCATTATTCTATGGTTTGACTTACGGAATGATAAAATTACTCTATCACGTTGACGCTGACTTAAATCGCCATGTATAGCTTCTGCTTTATGATTTTCATATCTTAACATTTTAGCCAACTGATCAGTAGAACGTTTTGTTTTTACAAAAATAATTACTGATCCCTCTCTATCACCAAGCTGCTTATTTAATTCAGTAAATTTTTCTTTATCTGTAATATGTACTGACTCTTGTTTTATTTCTGCTGCTGCTTTATTAGTAGCACCGACTGTAATACGTACAGGATTATTTAAATATTTTTGTGAAAGAGAAATAATATGTTTTGGCATAGTAGCAGAAAACATTAAAACTTGTCTTTTTTCAGGCAAAAATTTATTGATTTCTTCTAACTGCTCTTTCATGCCCATGTCTAGCATTCTATCCATTTCGTCAAGCACAGTTATACCTATACGATCAATTTTTAGGCTTCCACGATTTAAATGATCAATAATACGCCCAGGAGTTCCTATAATTACTTTAGGATTTTTCTTTAATTGCGTAAATTGCTTAGGCATAGGTTCACCACCTATCAGAACTGCATTATTTATTTTGAAAGACGTAGTTACTTTGTTTAAGGTAGAACAGATTTGTGTTGCAAGCTCTCTTGTCGGTACTAATATTAAAGTAGTAGTTTTATCTTTAATAAATGCATTAATTACTGGTAACAAGTAAGCTAAAGTCTTGCCTGAACCAGTTTGGCTAGAAGCAAGTATATCAGAACCTGCAATAGCAACCGGAATCGATTGTTTTTGTATTTCGGTTGGCTCTATTATCTTCATCGCTTCAAGCGTAGTAGTTAATTCTTCAGGTAAATTAAAATTTTTCATTATATAATCCAATAAAGTTTAAGTTAAAATATGCACATTATTGATTGTATAAAAATAACTCACAGCAAAAAATAATGACTTTAGTATCTTCGTATTACAAAAATATACTAGTAGCAGCCATTAAATTATCTATAGCATATTAACAAAATAGCTTTAATTGATTCGAAGTAATAGCGAACCTATTTCAAAAAAATCTTATAATTTACAGCAAAAAAGATTTTAGTTAGCTTTAAAATTATTTGTTAATAATACCATAATTATGATATTTTTTTACTTTTAAGCATTAAACCATTCCAATGCTTAAGACATGTATAAGGTTATTATAAGACAAAACAAAATATCTAATATTTTGTTGTAAAAGGTGACGAGGCTATCCAAAATTTGAAAACTTTGGATAGCTGTTTTTGGTACAAATATATTTATTTAATTCTGAGGTTAACTGCAGAAATTTTACCATTCTTGTCTTCAAGATCAAAAATTACATCTTGTCCTTCATTAAGACCTGCAAGACCTGCTGCGTCTACGGCAGATCTGTGTACAAACACATCTTTGCCGCCATTTTCCTGTTCAATAAATCCAAAATTTTTCGTCGGATTAAACCATTTAACTTTACCTACTATATTTGTAGTCATAAAAACCTTTTTAGATAGAAATTGCTTATTGGAATTTAAATTATGCTTAATAAAAAATTAAAGTCAGACTTACATTTAATATTAAGATTAATAAAAAATTCACTATGCAAAACTAGCTTACCTTGCGGCATTTGTCAATAACATGCAAAAGAAAGTATTACTTTCTAAGGTTAATTATATCATATTATTACTATTTTGTCACTATTTTAGTTAATATATTATAGGCAAAATTTGATTTGCCTGCATTAGACTTTTATTATTATGTAATTAATAAATAAAAGTGCTTGCTTTTTTTGCTTTTTTTTATTAATCTGTCCACTTAGCAAAATACACTATTGTATTTTTAATTGCCCGCGTGATGGAATGGTAGACATAACGGACTTAAAATCCGTGGAGCGTAAGCTCTTGCCGGTTCAAGTCTGGCCGCGGGTACCACATGTCAAAGTACATAGAAGATCTCCACTTTTAACTTGTAAACTTCCCCATAAATTCTTTATTTGTAAGTTTTTTTAGTTTCCTATTTTATCTCACTATTTATAAGATAATTTATAATTTTTGATATTCTATTCAACTGTAAACCAAAAGTAGAAAAAATTATATTAATATCATTGCAAATACAAAATAAATAGCTATAATAGTTTCAAGGATAGGAATTTAACGAATGCAATTTAAAATTTAAATAATAACAAAAAAGATGTAAATATAATAATATAACTCAAAATATATGGATAATTTAATAAAGTTTTTAGAAGAAAAGGATTTTACAGAAGAAGCAATAAATTTAAAAAAAGGCGGTGATATTCTTAATCTTTCGAAAAAAAGATTAACTGATAAAGATGTTAAAGAAATCTCTAAATTGCTAGCAAGCGATAATAATATTATCCAGCTCGATTTGTTTGGTAATAATATAAGTACAGACGGAGCTATAGAGCTTGCGAAACTGCTTAAGCTTAATAAAACCCTTATTGGTCTTGACCTTTGGGAATAACGATATAGATAAAACAGGAGCAAGCGAGATTGAGAAAGCTTTAAAAGCAAATACAACTCTTATTTTTCTTAATGTCCCCCTTCGGGGATCAAAAATCCCTCGCCTTTAGGCGAAGGGAAGATATAATGAAATTGCTTTAGCAATGAATTTATATCAAGAAATGAGAAGTTATAGAAAGAATAGTCATAGTCAGTATGATTTAAAAGTGCATCTTATATGGATACCAAAATATAGGAAGAGAATATTGATAGGCAAAGTATCGGAAAGGACTAGAGATTTACTGAGGCAGATTTGTATGGAACATGAAGTACATATAATTTCAGGGAAAATATCATGTGATCACGTACATATGTTTATCTCATATAAGCCGCAAATATCTCTTAGCAAGTTAGTACAGTATTTAAAAGGCATTAGCTCAAGAATTTTATTGCAAGAATTTACTCATTTACGAAAACAATTTTGGGGCAATCATTTGTGGGCTAGGGGCTATATGGCAGTCAGTTCAGGTAATATAACTGATGAAATGATACAGCACTATATTGATGAACAGGAAGGTGAACCTGTGAATGATGATCGATTTCTAATCGATTCCACTTTATAACCCCTCAGCTTATAGCTGAGGGTTGTTTAGTTTGACATGGAATTCAGTAGAATCAGCAAAATATAAAAATATCAAAAAATATTTAGTTAGAAATGCCAATTTAACAAACGAGCAAGAATTAGTAAAAATGGCAAAAAAATTTAATGAAATAGACGAAGAAAAATTATTAAAGAAATTAGATATAATCTAATTTGAATTTATGCCGCTTGTTGTATAAAAAAATATTACTATCTATTTTCCAAGGCTTTTTTAATATCTTTACTTTGCGTATCTTTATTAATAGTACCCAACAGTTTTTAAAAAAGATCCGTCATTGCGAGGAAATTACGAAATAATTGACGAAGCAATCTAGTAAAAAAATACTAAAATCAGTACTTTTCTACTATTTTTTCTGGATTGCTTCGTCGAAACTTATAGTTTCTTCTCGCAATGACGACTCTCGATCCATGCGGGGTAAGCCTCACGCAGGAACGACATTAAAGCTTGCAACAACGCCAGTTTTCTGCATGCTATAAGAAAAATTATTGCTGGAATAGCTTTATATCATAAATTTTAATTTTATTCTACTTTTAATTGAAAAGATACTTATTTCTATATATTAATATATTATTGATGGGATTAAAACTATTAAGGCAAAACATAGACCTATTTAGATATTTTTATAATTGTACGAAAGCCTATATATTAATAATGATTTTTATAGCAAGTTAAAAGATATATTACAAAATAGTAAATATTAATTGTAAAATACATTTACTATTTCTATCAACCTTGACAAGGCATATTCCTTGATTTATAAGATAATATTATTTAAAAAAATAAGGTTATGTTTAGAAAATATTTCTCAGGTTTATTTATTTTTCTAATTTTATCAGCTGCGATGTATGGCACTGAAGGAAATTTAAAATTAAAAGAACTGTTAGACGTGATGCCGCAAATAACAAATGCTACCTCCTCTTCTTCTGCTCATCCTGAAATTTGCAGCTCGAAAGTAACTATTAACGGCGTTAATTATGAAATTAGGTATTTTAGTTTTGAAGATACTAGCAAAAAATTACCTCCAAATATGACTTTCAAAGAATATGCTGAAAAACAAAATTTGCTAGATATGAAAAGTTCTTATTCAAACCCCATACCCGAGATAGATTTTGAGTCTTTTGATTTCCGTAGCGTAAATCTCGGGGATGGAGTATATTTCAGTACGGCTTTAAGGAAAATTGAATAATATGAAAATAGCTTTTCTACTAACTATAATAATTTTCATGACAGGTTGTAAAAGTAACATGATAGACCCTAAAATTTCATTACCGGAATATGTAACTCTAAATATTGACACTTTAAATAATTCAGAGAATAAAACCATTAGAGTCAAAGCAAAAAAATTAAGCTTCCCTTTATCTTTAGAAGATTTACATGATATAAGTATTTTAGAGCAAAAATACGATCAAGAAGAAAATTGTGCAGGACTAGCTGCTCTGCAAATAGGAATCTCAAAGCAAATTATAGTGTTTGCAGTAGCCAATAACGAAGAGTTAAAAAAATGGCGTCCTGACCTTACTGATACAATGCCTAAAAGCATTTGGATTAATCCATCATATGAACCTATAGGTAATGAAAAACACGAAGATTATGAAGCATGCTTTTCAGTAGAAAATGCTACAGGTCCTGTTGCAAGATTCAAAAAAATCCATTATGTAGCTTATACTATTAACGGTAATAAAATTGAAGGCACTGCTGAAGGATTTTTAGCAAGGGTTATTCAGCATGAGATTGACCATTTAAACGGTAAAGTGTTTTTAGAGTATGTATATCCTGAAAAAAGAATGACTAAAGAAGAATATTTGGAAATGCGTAATAAAGCTATGGAGCAGGAAAAATAAAATTTTTATAACTTTCCAAAATTAAGGTAAAGCCTTAAAAATCTCTTTATATATGCGATAAAGCTGAAAGAAAACGTACATTTTCAGGGGTTAGGTCATCTATTTCAATAAATTTAACCTCTGAAATTTCATTTATAGCATTACTTGGTATTTTTAGTAAATTGTTCTTAGGAAGAGTAAAATCTTTGTCTATTATATGACACTCATAAACATAGAACCTGCCACTAAAATCTTTTGATTTACCTGAGTTTAACGTTTTTACAACTAAAATAGAATTATCCTTCTAACAATACAGCCTGCATTTCCGTGAGGAGTATGATGCTTTTTTAATACTCGAGGCTTATATATTTTAGTAAAGTATGGCAACTTTGATTCAACTGCAAAGAACTTTTTCAAACAATTTATAGATTTAAAATCTGTTATACCGTAAGGAGCATACTTTGCTTTTTGACCTTGCCAAGTCATGCCTTCACCAGAATAATCAATATCATGCCAATCTCTACCTATAATATGAGAAGTATTTTCATCAAACGCAGCAACATTTTGAAAATTATAAGATTCTATTAATTCTTGCAAATATTTTGCCATTATATCCGCTTCTTTTTTATCTAAGCTTCTCTCATTGATAGCTATTAATAACTCAAGGGTATTTTTCGGTAGAAAATTTTGTAACTCAGATAAATAGATGAAATTATAATTAGTAGAGCTTAAAAACTTCTCTAAACTTTTTGCATTTGATTCTTGTAACTTCATTTTTCGAGGAGTTTGCTCTACTCTTGCGTTCAAAATAGGGCAAAGCTTTTGCCACTCTTTTGGTAAATTGCAATAATTAATTGCTGATTGAGTCATTGGCTCTTCACAATCAACAGCAAAAACATTAGATATTGAAATAAAAAATATCAGATATATAAAAATTATTTTTTCATTATTTTATTACTTTTTCCTCACAATAAAATTGAACCATAATTTATCTTTACTTGCGGAGATTCTACCGTCTTCGCTTGTCCACATTTTAATTATATCAAAAAGTCCATCGAAATAAGGCTTTACTATATCTTCATTCATATTATAAAAATCTCGTTCATCAGCTTGCACTAAATCATCCCCATGAGTATAACAAGCATAAAAAATTCCATCTGGTTTCAATGCCCTGTGAATTTTTTTGTAAACATCTTTTGTTTCACTATAAGGAACATGTAGTAATGAAGCTTGAGCCAAAACTCCATCAAATATATTTTCAAAATCCATATCCTGAAAACTTAAATGTAGAATATCAATCCCTGTTGCTTTTGAAGCTAATTTTACCATTTCGCTTGAACCATCAAAAGCAGTTACTTGATAATTTTGGCTCAGAAAATATTTTGTATCACGCCCTGCCCTGCACCCTGCATCTAGAATATGAGCTTTCTCAGGTAAATAACTTATAAACTCTTTATAGCTATCAGATAAATCTAGATTAATCGTTTTATCATAAAACGACTGTGCATTATTATCATAATATTGTATATTTTTTGTTATCATAACTTCGTATATTGAATACAACTAATAGTATAGTTATACTTATCAAACAACAAAATACAAGTAGGAATATGAATATATAAACATTATAGCGAACGCTAAACAATTTTTAACGAATCAGTCGCTGTAGATAGATATCAAGTGCCACGTTTTAAATTTTTTAGTTAGAAAAACTTAGTCGATACTATTTTTTTGATTATCATCATCGATGATTAATTAAAAATATTACTTCAATGCTTGCCCTACAACTTGCTAAAGTCTTAACTAAACAACCCTCAGCTATAAGCTGAGGGGTTATAAAGTGGAATCGATTAGAAATCGATCATCATTCACAGGTTCACCTTCCTGTTCATCAATATAGTGCTGTATCATTTCATCAGTTATATTACCTGAACTGACTGCCATATAGCCCCTAGCCCACAAATGATTGCCCCAAAATTGTTTTCGTAAATGAGTAAATTCTTGCAATAAAATTCTTGAGCTAATGCCTTTTAAATACTGTACTAACTTGCTAAGAGATATTTGCGGCTTATATGAGATAAACATATGTACGTGATCACATGATATTTTCCCTGAAATTATATGTACTTCATGTTCCATACAAATCTGCCTCAGTAAATCTCTAGTCCTTTCCGATACTTTGCCTATCAATATTCTCTTCCTATATTTTGGTATCCATATAAGATGCACTTTTAAATCATACTGACTATGACTATTCTTTCTATAACTTCTCATATTTCTTGATATAAATTCATTGCTAAAGCAATTTTATTATATCTTCCCTTCGCCTAAAGGCGAGGGATTTTTGATCCCCGAATGGGGACATTAAACAATTTGAATCTCTACAACTCACTCCTTATTATTGCCAAGCAGGACTTAAAACAATTGGTTATGGTCATGTAATAAAACCTCATGAAATGTCATATTTAGATAATAAAATAACCCTAGAAGATGCTGAAAAATTACTTAATGCAGATATAGCAGAAGTAAATTGTGTTTTATATAAATACTGCCACAGTTCTTTAAACATTAATCAACAAGTAGCATTAATTTCTTTCATCTTCAATTGTGGTAGCACAGCATTTAAAAATTCTACATTGCTTAAAAAACTCAACCAAAATAAGCACCTAGAAGCTGCCGATGAATTCCTTAAATGGATTCATGTTAAAGGTAAAAAATTGAAAGGTCTTGTTAAACGTAGACAAATTGAGAGAGCTATATTCTTAGGTAGAAATACAACCGAAAATTAAAATTGTTGACTTATTTTAATTCTTGCTATAGCTTTTTCATGATCGTTTAAACTAAATTACTAAAGGATTAGCATATGAACAATACAGAAGAAGAGCAAATTTTAACGTCTGAGTATCAGTTTGATGAAGAAGAAGAAAAACGATTAAAGTCTGAAAATTCAAAAAAAGAGCTTAAACTAATATTATTAACTTTTGCAATAATTTTAACCAGTTTTTTAACTTTCTGTTATTTCTTTTTTAGCTATGTAGAAGAAAAAGCAGCAGAGTATAAATTACAACAAGAAGCAGAATCTAAGGAAGCTAATAACAAAATATAATAAATATAACGCATTGTTTAGAATAAGATTTTTTGTAGAATCTTATTCTAAATTGGTAATGAAGTTTTATTTGGAAAAGAGGAATCGATCTTGAAGCTTATACTAGCTGCGTACATATAGTAAACTCAGTTGAATTTTGTGACAGGCGTGAGGGTAGAGCCTATAATAATAGGCGAGACGACGAGCAACCTGCTACATGCGTTCAAATCAGTTGGGTCTGTCAGATTTTTTGTGTAAGTACGATTTCTCCATTTGCCCAATTTTGTAAATTAGTATCACAAAGTATAGCAAATTGATTTAAAGCCATCGCCCAATTCTTAATAGGCATTGTCCATTTTTTAGAGGCATTTGTCAACGCCAAAAAGATTATTTTCTGAATCGATTTGTCATCTGGAAATACTCCTTTATTTTTAATAATTTTACGAATTTGACGGTTAGTGGATTCAATAGCATTAGTAGTGTAAATCGCCTTCCTAATGTCTTCCGGAAAGCTAAAAAATGGAGCTATGCCAGACCAATTTCGTTGCCATATGTCAAAAATAACTGGATATTTTTCATCCCATTTTTTGGCAAAGTTTTGTAATTCTCTTAATCCCTCTGCTTCATTTATTGCAGAATAAACTGCTTTTAAATCAGCTGTTACCGCTTTTAGATCTTTGTATGATACGTATTTTACAGAATTTCTTACCATATGAACAATACACAACTGCACTATCGTCTTTGGAAAAATGCTATTTATCGCCTCTGGAAAACCCTTAAGACCATCAACACATGCAACATATATTTGTGCAACTCCTCGATTCTTCAGTTCTGTTACTACCTGCATCCAAAATTTACACCCTTCATTCTTGCCTATCCAAATTCCTAATAGCTCTTTCTTGCCCTCCATATTCACTCCAATAGCTAGATAAACCGCTTTATTTATTATTACATGATTATCTCTTGCCTTAACATGAATACAATCTAAGTACATTATAGGATATACATTATCAAGTGCTCTATTCTGCCAAGCAGTTACTTCCTCTAAAATACCATCAGTTACCTTTGATATTAACTCAGATGATACCTTGGTGGCATATAGTTCTTCTAAGTGCCCTTGTATTTCCCTAATGGTCATTCCCCGAGCATATAAGGATATTACTTTATCATCAAATCCTTCAAATTTACGCACTCCTTTTGGAATTAGTTGAGGTTCAAATTCTCCATCCCGATCCCTTGGCACTTCTACTGTCAATTTACGACCTTCTGGATCTATTAGAGTCTTTTCATAATTACCATTACGTCTGTTATCTGAGTATTTCTCATTTTTAGAATGTTTCTCATAACCTATATGAGATTCCATTTCTTTCTCTAAAATCTTATTTACTATCTGCTTTTTAATTCCCTGAAATATCCCTTCTTTACCAAATATTTCAGATGGATCACTTTGTGATAGTATTTCTGATACTAATTTTTCTATAGCTGGATTTGATACTTTGTTATTGTTCTTCATATTAGCTCCATGTAAGTTGTTTATGTTATTTTTATTCTTAACTATTTTTACAACTTACACAAACTTCCTGACACCCTCAATCAGTTTACTATACTATATTATTTCAGGATACTTACCTATTACTTCTGTCATATATTTTTCTTTCATATCTACAGAAATACATGTAGGATTTGGTTCGACACTTAAAGTTCCCTCTAAGGCACTTACTACCTTAAATAACATATTCTGTTTTTTACAAGGCGTAGACTCTACGCTCATGGCTAAAATATATTGATATGCAGCCTCTTCATCTTGTTTTTGAGAAATTAGATAATCTCCTTTTTGACGATACGGGGTTACATTATCAATATCATCATTTGAAATACTATCTAAGGTTTTTAATATGTGAAAAAACTTGTTATTGGGTTTATAAAATTCAACAGCTGCTTGTTTTTTTCCTAATTTATATAATATATCAGCCATTTCGTTATATATTGTTTTACAATTCTCATTATATTTAAGAGCATAATGATAATTAACTAATGCTTCCTCATAATTTTCTGCTTTACTAAGAAGATTAGCGATTTTTAAGTAACATGTAGCTTTAATTTTTTCAATTTCTTTAGGTTCATTATATCTATTCAGCCATTTTATGGCTTCTCTATAATATTCTATAGGTTTATTATCTTGAGGCTGAATATTTTTTATGGAAGAAAGATAATTATCATTTATAAATGACTTACAGATTTCTAATTTATAAGATTTATTAGAATTTAATGCTTCTTGGAAAAATAGTACTTCTCTAATTTGCTGATCTAATACATAATAATAATCCTCCATTTTATCATGTATTGCTTTATCATTAACAAATTTTTTTAAAATACTTAAAACTTTAAGCCCTGTCGGTAGTTTATCATTATCTTGTTGATTTAAAACTTCTTCAAGTTCAAATAATTGCTGTAATCCTAGAAAATGAGATGGATTTGTTTCCAAAGCTGGATAATTTAATTTTTTGGAAAATGGTTGAATAAAATTATTATAATTAAACAGATCACAAAATTTTGAGCAATTAAGCGTTTTATATATATTAAAGCCTTTTTCCGTAAAAATTAATCGAATAACATCATATATTTTAGATATATTTGACTCTCTACTATCATATAAGCTTTGTACTAATTCTAAATGAGCTGCATTATAATGATCTATTGAAAAAAGTGAATTTAATTTCTTTATATTTATTTTTTTCTCACTCGTATTAATATTTTCTAGTTTTAAAGTGACCTCTTCATTTGGTGTGTTAGAAGCATATAAATAATATAAATCTTCAAATAATTGCGGAAAATATTCTAATATGACTTCTTGATTTTTTAATAATTGTACAAATGATTCTTGGGTATTTTTATTAAATTTTGTTACTACGAATGTAACATTTTCTTTTAAATTTTCATGATTTGCTTCAGGGAACATGTCTATAAAATCGTCTATAATTGCAGTAAAGTTCTCAACAGTTTCATTAACTGTTGTTTTTTGTGGTACCACTACAATAAATCCTACTTTATCTGAATTTTGTAATATATTTTTCAAAAAGAATCTATTAACTAGTGCTTGAAGGATAGATTCTTTATCAGTTGTATTAGTCTTTATTTTATTAGAACATTCCCAAAGTACTTTATCATTAATTTTTAAACCTCTTGGTAAATTTATGTTTGATGCATATTGCGAACTGAATTGTTCAGAATTTTCATTAGTTAAAGTTTTTAAAACATCAACCCTACCACTATCAGACGGTCCTATTACTATAACATTTTCTTTATCTGCTTTTTTAAGTAAATAATTAACTTCAGGAAGAAGTTTTAAAGCTTGTTCTTTTAAAAAATTAAAATTATGAACATCATCTGATAAAGGTTCAAAATACTCTTCTTCATCCTCACTTTCGCTTTTTATTATGACTTCTATTGTTTTCGACATTGAAGTTACCATTTAATATTTGATATAAATTTTTACGCTATCGCTTTGACCACTATCATTAATGGCTCTAATAACAAACTCGCCAATTTTTGCTCTCCACTTTACTGCTTCATTTGGCTCAGCAACTGCTATTAGTTCATTATTAACAAACCAGAAAATATTATTAGTTTTATTATCACCAATTGCGTTTAAAATTATATTATCACTATTTTTGATTGAGTATATGGAATTTTTTAACGGATGCGTAATTTTAGGTTTCTGATGATACCAATTTATCAAACTATTACAATAATTCGCTGGCACAGGCTTTGGTAATATATGTATACCAGCTTTTTGGTAAACCGATAATACATCAGTTGGCCATAAATTTACGATTTTATATTCTGTCTGTCCTTCGATAAAATTACAAGCCGGCATACCAGTTTTTAAATCTATCAACATTTTTCTATAAATGCCTGATTGTTTTATTGGCGATTTACCTTTAATAAATAAGGTCTCGGTTTTTACCGGACACATATCATTATCAAGATCACCTGTATCAGCACAAACTTTTACCTTAGTAATATTTAAATCATCTACCTTGGCAGCAATTAAATCTTTGTCTTTATTTGGATCAATTATTGATTCTATAATATTAAAAAATAAAGGTGCAGCAGAACCATTACCAGTAAATGATCCATGAGTTTGCCCTTTAAAATCTCCAACCCAAACAGCAAGTACATATTTCCCAAATATTCCAACACTAACCCCATCTCTAAATGAGCTAGAAGTTCCCGTTTTCCAATAAACTGGTATATTTATTTTTGTATTATAATTAAGCGGTCTTGTAGTATCTTTGATAATATCGAGTATTAAGTAACTTGCTTCAGGTGAAAGTAGATTTGGATGACTCTCTTCTATGTCATTCAAATCTAGCACTTTCCTAACCAGCTCGTAAACACCCAAATTAGCAAGCATAGCATAAAGAGTAGTAAGTTCTTCAAGCGTAACTTCTACAGTGCCAAGTACTATAGACAAGCCATAAGTTTCAGGCTTTCGTAAGTTACTGATTTTAGTTTGTTGTAAGAATTCATAAAAATTCGGATTCTTTAATTTAGATGCCAGGAATATAACGGGTACATTACGGCTTTTTATTAATGACTCTTTAGCACTTAAACCCCCAGCAAATCTACTATCAAAATTTTCTGGTTTATAATTATCATAGTAAGTAGGAGTATCTTTTAGCAAGGTTAATGGATGTATTAATGATTGATCAAAACTAAGTGCATATACAAAAGGCTTTAAGCTAGAGCCAGGAGACCGAGAGCTTTTAACACCATTAATCTGCCCGCAAATATCGTTATTAAAAAAATTGCTAGAACCAACACTTGCAAGCACCTCCATTGTGGTAAAATCAACAAGCATAACAGCAGCATTATTTATGCCGTATTTTTTCTGATCATTAACATATAGCTGCACCTGCTTTTCTAAAATAGTCTGTAGGCTTTTATCAATAGTAGTATAAATTATTGGACTATTATTGTCTGCTAATATATCTAAAGTAAAATGTGGTGCAATAAAAGGTAGGTTTTTACTTTGACTAAACTTAATCGGTAAATTTATCAATTCTTTATAAATAATATCTTGCGGATGAGTTTCTAGCCATTTAGTAAATAAATATTTTCGCATCTCTAAAATATTTAGATTATTACCACCTCGTTTCAGCGGATTTTGCGGGATAATAGCTAAACTTAATATATCAATTAAGTTTAAACTTTTTAGGTCACGATTAAAATAAATATAGCTACTTGCCGCTATACCTTCAATATTACCACCATAAGGTACTAAGTTTAGATAAGCCGTTAAAATCTCATCTTTTGAATAATGTAACTCTATGTGAATAGCTTTGATAATTTGATAAATTTTACCAAAAATAGTAGAGGAATTTATCCCATATTTTAGACGAGCTACCTGCATTGTTATAGTAGAGCCGCCTATTTTACGATTATTTTTTAGATAAGTAGAGTAAAAAGCTTTGATTAAAGAGCTGGGATTAATACCGAAATGTTTATAAAAATGCTTATCCTCATATAATAAAACTGCTTCTATAAAGCTTTGCGGTACTTCATCAAGCGGAGTAAATATCCGATATTTATCATCTTTAGAAAGCGAGATACGCATTAACTCACCATTTCTATCGAATACTCTTTGCGAGAAACTTACCTTTTCAAGCAAGGAAGTAGGAGGAATAGCAAAGTATAATATTATACCGCTGATTATTGTAATAGGGAATTGCTTAGTTTTACGGGACAAAATAATAGCCTATATAAAAATACGTCATTATAAGGATTTGTAAGATTTTCCACATGGATCGAGAGTCGTCATTGCGAGGAAAAACTGAAAGTTTTGACGAAGCAATCCAGTTGAAAAATGCTAACTTTTAGCATTTTTATTATTTTTTCTGGATTGCCACGCTCCTTACAGTCGCTCGCAATGACGCCCCTCGATCCAAGCAACAAACCTTAAGCAAGGATGACATAACAATAACTATACAACATTATAAAGCATTTTTTCAAGTTCCTCTAAACGTTGTTCTATTCTTTCAATATCTTCTTCTGTTGCGGGGTTTTCTAATAAATATGCAACTTCGTCTTTGAGAGTATTTATCTCTTTTTCAACGAGATCTAACGTAATATTGTTGATGGTTTTTTTATTTTGATTTGACATTTGATGACTCCCGATTAATTAAAACCACCAAAGAAAACCTTAGGTGGTTGGGGAGTTAGAAGAACTGTCGTAGAAACAGCTATAATAGCTTTTAGGTTTAAAGTATACACTTTAAACCCTGAACATATGCTATCATCTCCCCAACCATAAAGTTAAGGAGCATTTTTAAATGGATAATGCTAACCATCTACGTTAAGGACTTCTACATCCCAGAATAGCATTAACTATTCCAGTTACGATTCTATATATGACTACTAAAAAGTCAATAAATTTATAGGTTAAATGTTATTTCTGCTTCTGTCATACTGTGGCTTGGGAACTAGGTTGTTGCACCCTTTATGTCATTCCTGCGTGAGGCTTTACCTGCGTGGATCAAAACGTCCTAGATGTCATTCCCGCGAAAGCGGGAATCCAGCATAAAGCGAGATAAGTCGAGCTTTTATATTCTAAAAAATTGCTGTATTTAGACTTTTTTTCCTGGATTCCCGCTTTCGCGGGAATGACATCAAAGCCATGCAACAAGACCGGCTTGTCCACGGGGTCCAGTAAAATAATAAAAAATACAAATAAAAAAAGCTCGATTTATCTCGCTTTATACTGGATCCCGTGGTCAAGCCACGGGATGACACCGAGGGCGTTTTTCGATCCACGCAAACAATGCCATCACGGGATGACAGTATTAGTTATTATTCAGCTCTTCTTCCTGCTGTTTATACCAAAGTTCTGCGTAATAGCCTTTTTGTTTCAGCAAGGTTTTATGGTTGCCTCGTTCAACTATATAGCCATTATCTAAAACAATAATCTCATCAGCGTCGATTATTGTTGATAATCTGTGAGCAATAATTAAGGTGGTATAATGCTCTGATATTTCTTTAAGACTTGCCTGAATTAGCTTCTCAGTTTTAGTATCAAGTGAGCTTGTGGCTTCATCAAATACATATATTGATGGATTTTTGAGTAACGTCCTAGCTATAGCGATGCGTTGCTTCTCACCACCCGAAAGCTTTAAACCCCGCTCACCTACTTGAGTCTCATACCCCTCCGGCAGGCTAGTAATAAACTCATGAATATGGGCATTCTTCGAAGCAGCTATAACCTCATCATAGCTAGCCGAATTATCACCATAAGCGATATTGTAATATATCGTATCATTGAACAAGACAGTATCTTGCGGCACGATTCCAATAGATTTGCGAAGCGAGCTTTGTGTAACCCCTCTTATATCCTGCCCGTCTATAGTAATAGTGCCACTATTAATATCGTAAAACCTGAAAAGCAAACGTGAGATAGTCGATTTACCTGCCCCGCTACTGCCTACTATGGCAAGCGTCTTACCACTATCTATAGTAAAGCTGATATTATGCAAAATCGGGCGTTCTTGATTATAAGCAAAATTCACCTCTTTAAAAGCGACTTCGCCTTTTGATATAGTAAGCTCTTTAGCATCCTCTACTTCTTCTAGTATGTCTAAAAGATTAAACATATCTTCCATACCAACTAGGGCATTCTTAATTTCCCTATAAGCAAATCCGAGTATTGAAAGCGGGATTGACAGCTGGAAAAGATAAGTATTAACCATGATTAAATCGCCAACAGTCATTTTACCTTGATTTATTTTAGTCGCCGAAAGTATCATAAGAGCGACAAGCCCAAGGGATATTATAACATCCTGCCCTATGTTTAAAATCGACAAACTATTGGTCGTTTTTGTGGCTGATTTTTCATAAATTTGTAGTGCTTCATTAAATTTAGAGGCTTCATATTCCTCATTACTAAAATATTTAACAGTCTCAAAATTCAGCAAGCTATCGATTGCCCTATTATTTGCGGTATTGTCGCTTTGATTCATCTCTCGTGCAAACGAAATCCGCCAAGTACTAATTAGGAAAGTGTAAAGAACGTAAATTGACATGGTTACTAAAATAGTGAAAGAAAACCAAATGCCATATACATACCATAATATCCCGCTTACAAGTATGATTTCTACACTTGTCGGAAGAATATTAAATAATGAATAACGCAACACCGCTTCTATGCCTTTAGTGCCACGCTCTATTGACCTACTTAAGCCGCCGGTTTTTCGTGTAATATGAAAACGCATGCTTAAATTATGCATATGCTTAAAGACGTTCAGAGCAATAAGCCTAGTCGCCTGATGCCCGACTTTTGAGAAAATAATATTACGTAACTCATTAAATATCTGAACAAATATTTTAGTCCCACCATATACCATAATCATACCAATAGTGACCGAAAGAGCTAGGTTTTTATTTAAGCCATCTATTACGTATTTATAAACTATAGGTACGAAAATATTTATTACTTTAGCAAGCAACAAACAAATAAGTGAAGTAACAATCCGCAAGCGTATGTTAAAATCCCTCGACCATAAATAAGGCAGAAGTGAATAGAATAAATTTTTATGTTGATTAGGCATTGTTTGATGTATTGTTACGTGGATTAGTTTGTCATCCCGCGAGCTTGTCCAGCAGTGTTTCATGACTTTTATGTCATTCCCGCGTAGTCGGGAATCCAGAAATACATTCGCCTAAATCGTTCCATTTAGGATTAATACTTTCTATCAATTTTATTTTCCAACTACGATTCCATTTTTTTAAAGCTTTTTCTCTAGCAAGAGCTTCTTTGATGTCAGCAAATTCTTCTGTATAAACAAGTTTTATAATATTATATTTTGATGTAAATCCTTTAATCACTTGTTGCTTATGTTCATAAGCACGACGCAATATATTATTAGTAACACCAATATATAAAGTACCATTGCGATCGGAGCACAATATATATACCCAATACATTCTTATTGCTATAGTTTTATTTTTTTCTGGATTCCTGCCTACGCGGGAATGACATAAATGATCGGTGCAGTAGAGTCGACGCTACGCCTCTCCTCGCAATGACAATAGGTTTTAAGCCCCAACAGCAGCTGAATTTACTTTCGGCTGTCCTTCTAGCAACTTATCTAATCTTCCCTCTTTGTCAAGATCGTATAAATCATCACAACCACCTATATGCATATTATCTATAAATATCTGCGGAAATGTTAATCTATCAGGATTATTTAACTTCTTTCTTAATACTTCTACGTTTGGATCTTGAGAGTTTTGAACTTCGATTTCTTCATAAGCAACTTCTTTTTTATCAAGTAGTGCTTTAGCTTTCATACAATAAGGGCAACCAGCAAGGGTATAAATAATAATAGCGTGTAATATAGCTTTATTCATAATGTTGTACTCTTTTATTTAATTTTAATATATTATCTTAAACTATAATTATTAAAGCAAGAAAAAAGCGATGAGTAACTTTTCTATTATATCAGATTATAAACCAGCGGGTGACCAGCCAAAAGCAATTGATGAAATTATCAAAGGCTTAAACAACAAAAAACGTTCTCAGATGTTGCTTGGTATTACAGGCTCAGGTAAAACCTTTACTATGGCAAATATCATAGAAAGAACCAACCGACCGACGCTTATTATGGCACATAATAAAACACTAGCAGCACAAATCTATTCCGAAATGAAATCGATTTTTCCGAAAAATGCAGTTGAATATTTTGTCTCATATTATGATTATTACCAACCAGAAGCTTATATTCCGAAAACCGATGTTTTTATAGAAAAAGACTCCTCAATTAACGAGCAGATTGACTTAATGAGGCACTCAGCTACAAGATCGTTATTAGAGCGCCGTGATGTTATAGTCGTGTCCTCTGTTTCTTGCATTTATGGTCTTGGCTCCCCTGATTTATACTATCAAATGACAGTCAATTTAGAGCCTGGTAAAAGCTACCCTCGTGATAAGCTACTTAATGATTTAGTGAATTTACAATATGAGCGTAATGATATTGGTTTTGAACGTGGTTGCTTTCGGGTTAAGGGTGATAATGTTGATGTTTTTCCGTCACATTATAGCGATAAGGCTTGGCGTTTATCATTTTTTGGTAATGAACTCGAGTATATTCACGAATTCGATCCGCTAACTGGTGAAAAGCTTGCTAAACTTGATAAAGCTATAATATATGGTAATTCTCACTTCGTAATGCCGAAAGAAACAGTAAATAAAGCAATATCGGAAATTGAAGAGGAATTGCAAAAACGTATCGTATTCTTAAAATCTCAAGACAAATTACTAGAAACACAAAGGATCAATCAACGCACTCAATACGATCTGGAAATGCTAACCGAAACAGGCAGCTGTAAAGGTATAGAAAATTACTCTCGATTCTTTACAGGTCGCAAAGCCGGAGAGCCACCGCCAACTTTGTTCGAATATTTACCTAAAGATGCGTTATTATTTGTTGATGAAAGCCACGTATCTGTACCGCAAATTAGAGCTATGTATAATGGTGATAGAGCAAGAAAAGAAGTGCTGGTAGAGCATGGTTTTCGTCTACCATCCGCTCTTGATAACAGACCACTAAAATTTGAAGAATGGGAGAAGTTTAGACCGCAAACTGTTTTCGTATCAGCAACGCCATCACTTTTTGAGTTAAATGAAACTGGCGGCGAAGTTGTAGAGTTAATAATTAGACCTACTGGGCTGCTTGATCCAGAATGTATTATTAAGCCTGCTACTAATCAAGTTGAGGATTTAGTGGGTGAAATTCAAAGCACGATTGCCAAAGGCTTCCGTGTATTAGTTACAACTCTTACCAAAAAAATGGCAGAAGATTTAACTAATTATTTACAGGAGCTTAAATATAAAACTTCTTATTTGCATTCTAACGTTCATACATTAGAGCGTATAGAAATATTAAGGGATTTAAGACAAGGAACAATTGATATTCTGGTCGGAATTAACTTGCTACGTGAGGGTTTAGACATTCCCGAATGCGGTTTAGTTGCCATACTTGATGCTGACAAAGAAGGGTTTTTGCGTTCGGAAGTATCGCTGATACAAACGATCGGTAGAGCTGCAAGAAATAGCGAGGGAAGAGTTATTCTCTATGCCGATAAAATGACTAAGTCTATCGACAAAGCTATTAGCGAAACGATGCGTAGACGGACTATTCAGCAAGAACATAACGAAAAATACGGCATAATTCCAAAAACCATCAACCGCACTATCCATGCTTTAGCAGAGCTTGAGAAAGTAGATAGTAAGCTTGATAAAAAACAAACCCATAATTTATTTGAAAATCCACCTAAGCTAAAAGCTCATATCGATAAACTAAGAAAAGAAATGCTTAAAGCTGCAAGCAACCTTGAATTTGAACAAGCAGCAAAACTTCGTGATCAACTAAAAACTTTAGAAGAGGCGGCATTAGAATTGAGCTAAATTTATGACAAGTAAACCTCTTTATCTAACGTCCCCTCGCTATTATCAACAAGCATAGTAATTGTTGCATCACCTGTTATATTAATGGTAGTGCGTAACATATCAAGAATTCTATCTATTCCGGCAATAATTGCTACACCCTCAATCGGTAAATGTACAGATGAAAGCACCATAGGCAGCATTATTAACGAAGCTCCAGGAATACCAGCCCCACCAATTGAGCCAAGGGTTGAGGTTAGAATAATCACTAAATAATCATGCGGAGCAAGCGTTACGCCCATCATTTGAGCAAAAAAGATAGTAGTAAGAGATAAATTTATAGCAAACCCATCCATATTAATTGAAGCACCTATCGGCAATACAAACGAGGTACTAGACTCTGAGATCCCAAGTTTCTCACGACAAACTTGCATAGTAGTTGAAAGAGTTGCTTTGCTACTTGAGGTAGAAAAAGCAAGTATCTGATACTCAAAGCTTTTCTTGTAGAAAGGTATAGGGGATACACGACAAAATATATATATAAGCAAACCGAATACTAGATATTGGAATGTCATCGCCACAACAACCGCTATAACAAGCTTTGAAAGGCTTATCATTACTTCTATGCCTTGCGTACCTATAATCCAAGCTGTTAAAGCAAAAGCACCATAAGGCGATAATTGAATAACAAAAGATATCATTTTTAGTACTAATTTTGACATTAAATGTACTAAATCAGTAATAGGTTCTGCTGCTGCTTTCATTTTATTTAAGGTAATACCAACAAAGACGGCAAAAAATACTACTTGTAAAACATCACCATTTGCAAAAGCACCAACAGCATTATCAGGTACTATATTTACAAAGAAATCTATTATATTAAATGAAGTTCTCTCAACCTTGCTAGAGCCAGAAGGATAAAAATCTATATGCATGCCTACGCCAGGTTTCAATATTGCAGCAACAGCAAGACCAAAAACCGTAGCAAAAAAAGTAGTTCCTAAAAAGGCTACTACCGCTTTCATGCCTACCCTGCCAAGTGCAGAAGTATCATTCATACTAGTAATGCCTGAAACCAAGCTAAAGAAAATTAGTGGTGCAATGATCATTTTTATCAAACGTAAAAATATGTCACCGACTGGCTTAATATAATCAACATATTGCGGTAGGTAAATACCGAATATAATACCGAAGATTAGACCTAAGGTAACTTTTTGCCATAATTTCATTTTTTACTCCGAATATACTTACTTAATTTAATTTTAATTCAACCATAGGTTTATTTACAATTTTGATTAATCCATTCTAAGTATTTTTGAAGACCGCAGTCAATATTTATTTTTATTATTTGCGGTAATTCATAATTATGAACTTCAAGGATTTTATTTTCAATCTTTTTATAATTAGAAGATTTTGCTTTAATCACAATTCTATATTCTTTTTCTAGAGCCACTTTATTAGCCCATTTAAAATAACTTTTCACATCATCAATTTGTATGCAAGCAGCAAGATCTAGCTCTAATAATAGAGAGGCTATTTTTTCAGCAATTTGTAAATCATTAGTCGTAGTTAAGATCAAGGCATAATCCTGCATGCTTAGACCTCAACAAAGCAATTAGGTGTCTCGAATAGTTTTATGCTAGTAACAAAGAATTTTTGACTTTCAAAAAGCTTAGGGAAAATCTCATTTTTTAAATGCAGAGCAATATTTTCTGCCGTCGGATTATTCTTTAAATAATATACTTTTTGACCTGTATGACTTTCAATTTTCTGCCCGATTTCTTTATCATCTTGATGCAAAATTAGGCTGTGATCAAAATTCTCATCAATCCAGCCTTTAGCTAAATCTTTAATCAAGCCAAAATCCACTACCATACCAAGTTCATCAGTATTTTTTGCTGCTATAGTTATTTCGAGAACATAACGATGACCGTGCAGATATTGACATTTATTTTTATGACCGATAATTCTATGCCCTGCATCGAACTCAATACGACGAGTACATTTTATCATTAATTATAACTCCAAGCAAACTATAAGTTTAGCAGTAGCTTTTCAGGACTTTCTATTAGCTCTTTAATTTTTACTAAGAATGAAACAGCTTCCTTTCCATCAATTATGCGGTGATCGTATGATAGAGCTATATACATCATCGGACGTATTTCAATTTTACCATCTATAGCCACTACTCTTTCCTCAGTTTTATGTAGTCCTAAAATACCAGATTGAGGCGGATTAATAATAGGAGTAGATAAAAGCGAACCATATACACCACCATTAGAAATCGAGAATGTGCCACCTGATAAATCAGCCATAGAAAGCTTACCATCTCTTGCTTTTTTAGCGAGTCCCCCTATTGTCTTTTCAATATCAGCAAATCCCATTTTGTCAGCATTTCTAACAACCGGTACGACAAGACCTTGCTCTGTTCCAACTGCTACACCTATATCGTAATAATTTTTATATACTAAATCATCACCATCTATCTCAGCATTTACTGACGGAATAAGCTTTAAAGCTTCAATAGTTGCTCTAACGAAGAATGACATAAAGCCAAGCTTTACGCCGTGCTTTTTCTCAAACTCATCTTTATACTTACCACGCAGAGCTATAACTTTTGACATATCAATTTCGTTAAAAGTAGTCAAAATAGCAGCTGTATTTTGCGAGTCTTTTAAACGCTGTGCAATGGTTTTACGCAAACGTGACATACGCACACGCTCTACTCTTTCTTCATTAGTTTTAGCTGAAGAAGTAGTAGTGGCAGGAGTAGGAGCGTTCATAGTCTCCAGCACATCACCTTTGGTAATTCTACCGTCTTTACCTGTCCCTTTTATATTATTTGGATCAAGCTTATTTTCAGTAACTAATTTCTGCACAGATGGAGCAAGGGTATTATTAGCAACTGCTGGCTTTTCTTGTACTTTTTCTGGAACAGGCTGGGAAGCTGTTTGAGGTTTTGCTGCTTCGTTACTATTTGTTGCTATAGCTTCCCCCTCATTTATATCGCCTATTTCTTCCCCAACTGCAACATTTGCTCCGTCAGCTTTTATTATTTTGCCTATAGTACCATTGCACGGGGAATTAACTTCTAATGTTACTTTCTCAGTTTCAATTTCCAATAATAATTCATCGGTTTTAACAGCATCGCCCTCTTTCTTATACCATTTGGCAATAGTAGCTTCTGTTACCGATTCACCGAGAGACGGCACTATAATTTTAACACCCATATTTGTTTCCTTATTTTTATCCTAAATTATTATACAGTTTATGACTTTGGTGCGTGGCTTAACTCACACCTGTCATCCCATGGCTTGTCCGGCGTTATTGCATAACTCGCATGTCATTCCCGCGTAGGCGGGAATCCAGAAAAAAGTCTGTCATACCGCGGCTTGACCGCGGTATCTCAGGACACATTCTATGGCACAAGATCCCGTGATCAAGTCACGGGATGACAATATAATTGACTAGATTCCCGCTTCCGCGGGAATGACATTATGGGCTTTTTTGAGCCATAAAGCAAATCTTACTTGTCGAATGACTTGTCTACACAAAGCTATCTCTTAATTTAACGCTTTTTTTAGTATTTCTTCTTGTTGCTTATTATGTGCTTGTAATGAGCCAACTGCTGGAGATGCTGATTCTTCTCTACCTATATATTTGAATTCATTATTAATTCCTGCTTCTTTTAAAGCATTATTTAGGTGAGAGGTTATATATCTCCAAGCTCCCATATTCATTGGCTCTTCCTGACACCAAATAAATTCACTTGCTTTATTATATTTTTTTAACAGCTCTACTACAACCTTTTTTTCAAATGGGTATAATTGTTCAAGCCTAATAATTGCTATATTACTATTACTGCCACGCATTTCGAATAAATCATAATATACCTTACCGCTACATAAAATTACTTTAGTAATATTGCTTGCTTCTAGTTTATTGACTTCATCTAAAACCGGCATAAAAGTAGTATTATCACTTAATTCATCAAGTTTAGAAACCACATTTTTATGACGCAACAAAGATTTCGGTGACATCACGATCAATGGTTTTCTAATGTTATCAATTATTTGACGACGAAGCAGATGGAAAATTGAAGCAGGCGTAGTAGGATATGTAACATACATATTATCCTCAGCTGCTAGCTGCAAGAATCTCTCAAGCCTTGCTGAACTATGTTCCGGTCCTTGCCCCTCAAAGCCATGCGGTAGTAAAACTACTAGACCGCTCATGCGAAGCCATTTTGTTTCACTGCTTGAAATGAATTGATCGAAAATAATCTGAGCTCCGTTAGCAAAATCGCCAAATTGAGCTTCCCATAAAACTAGATTTTTTGGGTTTGCGAGTGAATAACCATATTCAAAACCAAGCACATCATATTCAGATAAATTACTATCTGCTACTTCATATGTTGCTTGCTCTTTGGATAAGTTATTTAAAGGTATATAGGTAGTATCATCAACTTGGCTATGTAATACTGAATGACGATGTGAGAAAGTGCCACGTCCGCAGTCTTGCCCTGTTAATCTTATATTAGTACCGGATGTAAGCAGGCTTGCAAAAGCGAGCTGTTCAGCTGTTGCCCAGTCAATAGGCTGATCTGTTGTTAAAGCAGCTTTTCGAGCATCAAATAATTTAACCAATTTTGGATTAACGGCAAAATTTTTCGGCATTTCGCATAGCTTAGCCCCTAGATTTTGCAAAGTCTTTTTATCTACCCCAGTTACTGCCGCTTGTGTGCGAGTGCGGGTAATACCTTGCCATAAGCCACCTAAAAAATGAGCTTCTGGCTTATAATTCTTAGCCTGCTCATATTCCTTATCCAATTTTGCTTTAAACTGTTCTTTTAATTTAGCAAAATAATTATTATCGATTACGCCACCTTTCACTAGCTCATTTGCATAAATATTTCCAGGTGTTAGCTTACTCTTGATGATGTTATACATTTTGCCTTGTGTATACATCGGCTCATCGCCCTCATTATGCCCATATTTTCGGTAGCAAATAATTTCCACGATAATATCTTTACCAAATTTTTGCCTATATTCTACTGCAATATTTGTGGCTTTTAATACTGCTTCTATATCATCACCATTAACATGTAAAATCGGAGCTGCTATTATTTTTGCAAATTCTGTAGAATATCTGCTGGCTCTGGTATCTGCTGCATTTGCTGTAAAACCTAGCTGGTTGTTAATTACGAAATGTAGAACTCCGCCAATATTATAAGCAGCTAGTGGTGACATAGATAAACTTTCTGCCACAACTCCTTGACCACAAAAAGCAGCATCACCATGGACTAAAATAGCTTTAACTTTACTGCGTTTAGGATCTTTAAGTATATCCTGTTTTGCTCTTACTTTACCTGCAACTATTGGGTTTACAGCTTCTAAATGTGATGGGTTATCAGCTAGCGACAAATGTATCTTCTTATCACCTATGCTTCTATCCGATGAATAGCCTAAATGATATTTTACGTCACCTGAAACATTTAGCTCGTCAGGGAATACGCTACCACTTATAAAGCCTGCGATAACCGCTCTATAAGGTTTACCGACTACTTTAGTTAGCGTGTTTAATCTTCCACGATGAGCCATTCCTATGACGATCTCTTCCACACCTTGATGCAGAGATAAATCAATAGCCTTATTCATGGCAACTATGGAAGCATCACCGCCCTCTACCGAGAAACGCTTAGCCCCTGGGAATTTTGTATGTAGATATTGCTCAAATCCTTCTACTTCCACTAAGTCATTTAGGATATTTTTCTTTTCTTCCGAGGAAAATGAAATAACACCTGATTCTAATTTAGAATATAACCAATTTTTTTCCTCTTCGTTTTCTACCTGCTCAAATTCAACTCCAATAGAACCTGCATAAGTTTTATCAAGAAAATTAACTAACTCACCTAAATTATATGTTTTTTCTAAAAATTTATGTTCTATTACTTTACTAAGCTGATCATTTGTAAAACCAAAATTCTCTATATCAAGCTTTAAATCCTCTTTAGTTTTAGTAACTTCAAGCCCTAGAGGGTCTAGCTTTGCAAGATAATGGGCATATTTACGATAATTTTTTATCATCGCACCGACATTAAAATTATTTGGGGTGGATGTAGAATTTTCTGAAGTTTTAGACTCTTCTGTGGCTGCTGTTTTTATAATTACTTTAGCGGTACTTTTATTAAGAAGCTGATTGCTGTCCTTAACGCCCGCAAAAAACTCTTGCCAAGTTTGATCAACTGAAGCAGGATTTTCTAAATATTGTTTATATAGTTCTTCAATAAAAACAGCGTTCCCACCGAATAAAAAACCTGTCTTTTTTAAATTTTCTTCCATATTATTATTTGGTTTGTTTTTTGATTAGATGTCATACCGCGACTTGATCGCGGTATCTCTAGATACAATTCGTAATATTAAGATACCGCGATCAAGCTAGCTAGTATGACATATTTATTACAAATACTTATTCTCCAAGTACTTAATAAACACTTCAGGATTTATATTTTCTTCACCGCTAGCACTTTTTAGCAAATCAGGCGAATTTTTTAGTGAACCGAAATTTCTGAAATTTTTATTCAAATAATTATTTAAGTTACTAAAGTCACCTTTTAAAATATCATCTTTTACGTTTTTGTTTATCTCTTTTACTTTCTTCATCATCATTGATGCGATAATTGCACCATTTGTGTAAGCAGGAAAATAACCGAACCAACCACTAGACCAATGAATATCTTGCAGACATCCTTCGCTAAAACTTCTAGGTTTTATTCCTAAATATTCCTGCATCTTACTATCCCAAAAATTTGGCAATTCATCAAGATTTAATTCACCGCTAATAAGCAATTCTTCTATTTCAAAACGCAATATTACATGCATTGGGTAAGTTACCTCATCAGCGTTAACTCTGATAAAATCCGGCTTAACTTTCGTAATTGCCCTATATAAATTATCTGCTGAATATTCTTCCAACTTAAGGTTAAATTCATCACGAAGTAATTTTGCTAAAAACTCCGTAAACTCTCTTGACCTACCTACTTGCATCTCCATAAATAAAGACTGACTTTCGTGAAAAGCCATGCCTTTAGCACGTCCGACTGGCTGCCCCTTGTACATTTCTGGTAAGTTCTGCTCATATAAAGCATGTCTGGTTTCGTGAATAATCCCCATCAAACCACTTATGAAATTATCTTTATCATATCTGGTAGTTAAGCGTATATCATTTGGTGTTCCACCGCAAAAAGGATGAGTAGATTCATCAAGCCGCCCTCTACTCCCATCAAACTGCATAATTTCCATTATACGCTTGCCGATATTTTTTTGTATTTCAGGGCTTAATTCAGTACTTTTTACCAGTTCTTTTTGACTTTTCTGCTTTTCTAAAACCTTACCAATAAGCTCAGAAAGATTTTCTTTAACATATGAAAAAACTTTTTTAATCTCGCTGCTTGTTCTACTTGGATCATACATATCAATTAATGCATCGTAAGGACTGCAATTAAATACACCTGCACGTACTCTTTAGCAACTTCTCTTGTATAATCTAAAACTTTCTGCAAATGAGGCTTAAATAAATTATAATCATTAGTCTTTCTCGCTTTTCGCCAAACAAGTTCAGATTTAGTAGTTGCAGCTACTAATCTCTTTTGTAGCTCCTCATCGATACAATTTGCATCTAATATCTTCCGCTCAATTTCTCTTATATTAGCATTCTGCCATTCATCAAGATTTTTTGCCTCTTCCTTTGGCTCTGCTAACTAACTCTTTAAGCAACGGGGATTTAACCAGAGAATGAACTAGCGAAGTTAAAGATACCATCTCGTTTGTCCTACTTTCCCCTGATCCTATAGGCATATTTACCGCTATATCCCAATATAATATACTTAAGATATTTTCAAAATTTGAGATAGTTGAAAGTTCATTTTCTAGTTTTTTGTAATTGTTCATATGTATATCTTTATAATGTTATTTAGGCTTGCTTACTTGGATCGGAAAGCGTTCTTTATGTCATTCCCGCGTAGGCGGGAATCCAGAAATACATTTGCCTAAGTCTTCCCATTTAGGATTAATTTTTTCTATTAATTTTATTTTCCAACTACAATTCCACTTTTTTAATGCTTTCTATCTTGCAAGTGCTTCTTTAATATTAGTAAATTCCTCTGTATAAATAAGCTTTATAACATTATATTTTGTTGTAAAACCTTTGATTATTTTTTGCTTATATTCATAAGTACGACGTAGTATATTATTAGTAACACCTATATATAAAGTACCATTCCGATCAGAACATAATATATATACCCAATACATTAATTAATGTTTTTGTTTTAACATTTTTTCTGGATTCCCGCCTACGCGGGAATGACATAGAAGCCAAACAACAACCTAGGTACAAGCTAATTAGATGACACCAATGATGCTTGTCAAGAATACAGTAATTCTTTCGCCGCTTTTAAGCTTGCCTCAGTAATTGTTTTGCCTGAAATCATGCGGGCAAGCTCCTGTTGCCTTTCGCCTAAATTTAAAGTTTTTACTGTTACCTTTGTTTCTTTTTCTAACTGCGTTTTCTCAATTTTTATATGCAAATCTGCTTTTCCTGCCACTTGAGGCTGATGCGTTATAACTATCACTTGCGTAGCTGAACTAAGCTTTTTAAGCCTTTCGCCAACTTTATCCGCAACCTCACCGCCAATCCCAACATCTATTTCATCGAATATAATAGCAGGTTTAACCATCTTGTTAAATAAAGAAGTTTTTAAAGCAAGCATAAATCTTGATAATTCACCACCCGAAGCTATTTTATTTATTGCCTCCGAAGCCATCCCTGGGTTAGTGGAAGCTTTAAAAACTATATCATCTATGCCGTATGCTGCTGGTTCTTTTCTTTCTGCTATATTAACATGAAAGGTAGCTTTTTCCATTTTCAGCTGCTTTAATTCATGGTGCAACACTTCTTCTAAACGTTTTGCTGCGGCAAGACGTTTGCCCGATAAATCCTTACCAAGCTTATAATATTCCGTATTTAACTTTACTTCTTGCACTTGCAATTCTGCTTGATTTGCTATTTTCCCTTTCAAGCTATTTAGCTGATTTAAAGATTCCTCTAAAAATGTCTTGAGTGCGTCAGCAGAAACATTATATTTACGACTAATTGCTTTTATTGAAAATAATCTTTCTTCTATTTCTTCAAGTTTATAATCTAACTTGTTAAAATTTTCTAGAAGATTCGATAAATTTTGTCTTGCCTCTTCTAAATTATTATAAGCTTCTTCGAGATTTGTAGAAATATTTACGAATTCTTCATTTTGGCTTTGCTTTGCTAATAGTTTCTCCGCTTTACTAATTGAGCTATTTATTTCAGGATTATTAACCTGTTCTAGAATATCTTTGATTAGCTGCAAATCCTTATCTTTATTTTGCAAATCTTTTCGTATATTTGTTAGCTGCTCTTCTTCACCTATTTGAATATTAAGCTTAGTTAGCTCTTCGGTTACGAAGTTTAAATAATCAATTCTTGTTCTATAGAATTTTGTTTAAGTGCTATTTCGGCTATTTCATTACGGATATTCTGCCACGCTTGATAACACTTGGCAAGTTGCATACGAAGTTCTAAAAGATCTCCAAAACTATCTAAAATGTCACGCTGAGTATTAATTTCTAAGAGAGAGATATTATTGTTTTGCCCGTGAAGTTCAAATAAATAAGTAGCTAATTGTTGCATAATAGCTTTATTAACTACTTGATTATTGATAAAGAAATTTTTGCGTCCCTCTGCTTTTTGGACGCATTTTATAAGTAACGATTCCTCTAATTCAATAAAATTTTGAGTTAGGAAATTTTTTATTTCATCATTTAATGAAAAGACTATATTAACAGCTGCATAATCTTTTCCATGCTTTATTATGCCAGCACTTGAAGTTTTATAGCCTAAACAAAATAAAATAGCATCAAGTAAAATAGATTTACCGGCACCAGTTTCACCGGTAATAACGCATAAACCATTAGTAAATTCGATTTCTAACTCGTCTATCAGAATAAAGTTTCTAACTGAAAGACTCTCGAACATACTGATACTTGTTTAATAGCCTTTAACCAGTCTATAAGCATAGCTATACCATTTACTATCCGGATAGTTATGACCAAGGACCGAAGCATATTTCATTGCCTCATCCGGTAATCCAAGCATCATATAGCTTTCTGTCAAACGATATAAAGCTTCTACGCAATGAGAGGTAGTTTGATAATTTTCGACTACTTCTTCAAATCGATTAATTGCTGCCATTGGATTCTTTTTCTTTAAATAGAATCTACCAATTGTTAACTCTTTACCAGCTAAATGATCATTTACTAAATCAATTTTTAAAGATGAATCAATAGCGTATTTAGTGTTTGGGAATTTTGTAATTAGATCTTCAAAACTATCTTTAGCCAAGAAAGTTCTAGATTGATCATGATTCACATCAGAAATTAGCATATAATATGAAAGAGCTTTAAGGTAATATGCATAAGCAATATCAACATTTGCAGGATGTAGATTAATGAAAATATCAAGTACATCAACTGCTTCCTCATATTGAGCAGCAAGGAATAATGAGTATGCTTGCATTAGCTCTGCTTGCGGCGTAAATTCATTACCTGGATGCTGATAAAATATTTTTCCAAATTCTTCAGCAGCATTTTTATACTTTTTTTTCTCAAGCAGAGTAATGCCCTCATTATAAAGAGTAGAAATAGGAGTAACTAAATCATCACTATTTTTCTTGCTTTTACATCCGTTTAGAATGAGCCCTAAGCATAAAAGGACACTTAATATTTTTGCTAATTTCATAAGAACTTAAATTCAGTTAATACCTAAATATACATATAGGTTTAAAGGATTTCAAGAATTCAATTTCTAAAATTTTGTAAACTTATATATTTTTGCTAGGTTTTGTGTGTTTTTGATAAGGGTTTTTATTATTTTAATAGAAACTAGAATTTATAATGTTTGAGCTTTTAAATCTTAAAAAAAGATAAAGTACCCATAAGAGCAAATCTTATGAGTACTTTATCTTTAGAACTTAAATGTTAACAATTACGAAGTAACGCTGGTGGTACCACAACTAGCATTACCAGTGCTACCTGACACCATAGATACTATGTCTGGAGCTTTGAATAATATTATGATCGCAGCAACTATAACTAAAGCCACTTCCCATTGCAATTTTCCTCTAAGTGTTTGAATACCTAGCACGATTATACCAACAACAGCTATACCTCTTGCTGTATTACCTCTAAATATTAGAATCACATTACATAACGCCGCACCTACTGGATCGCCAACACTAGTAGCTAAGCTATCCATGGACATTGTTATAATAGCTAAACCAAGTACCATAAATAATAGACGTAGCGACATGTTATAATCAATTAATTCTTCATTTAATTTACGCAAATTCATATTTTTTACCTCAATTATGATTAGTTATTTAAAGATTAATGTATATTCTATTTACATATAAATCAACCTATAAATATATGTAATTTAGATTAATATACCAAAATATTGCAAAAATACTTGTTTTAAGTAACATTATAATCACATATTATGGTCTATAGTCTATGACTAACTACCAAATATATATACAAAAGTAAATAAAAATAACCATACTACATCAACAAAATGCCAATACCATGCTGCAAATTCAAATCCTAAATGCCCATTATTTTTAATAGCAAAGTCACCTCTTCTCGCCCTGAAATAGCATACTATTAAAAATATAGTACCTATAATTACATGTGCACCATGAAAGCCAGTTGCTAAATAAAAATTAGACGGATATATACCATCAGTAAATTTAAAACCAGCATGGTAATATTCATATGCTTGCATACAAGTGAAGAATATTCCAAGAATTATAGTAAGACCAAGAGCCGTTACACAATCTTTTTGATTACGTTCTTCTAAAGCATAATGAGCCCAAGTAACAGTAGTACCAGATAAAAGCAATATTAAAGTATTAATAAAAGGAATATCAAATGGATCAAAAACTTTAATGTTAGGTGGCGGCCATACGCCTTGTTTTATTACCCATACACCATCTAAAAGACCAACAGGTGATAAACTTGATTTAAAGAAAGATGCAAAAAATACTCCAAAAAACATTATTTCAGTTAAAATAAATAAAGCCATCCCAATTCTTAGACCATGTCTAACAGGCTCGGTATGACTATGATCTATTATTCCCTCTTTTATTACATCTTTCCACCAAGAATATAAGCAATAAGCTACTGAAATAACTCCAAAAGCTAGTATGTAATGGTTAAATTTATAGCTATGCATAAATGAAACGCCACCCGCAACTAAAATAAGTAAAGCAAATGAAGTTAAAATAGGCCAAGGGCTTGGATCAACTATATGAAATAAATGTGACTTAGTAGTAGGATGAGAATTATTCATATTTTATTTTTTTATTTCTGATTACATATGTAAATATAAATTATTATTTATTTAAAATCAAATTTTACCACAAAATATCAGCCAAAAAATATAAAAAATAGTACTTCTTAACTGAAAATTACATTTTTTATCAATATAACAACTAAAACCTCTTGACTATTTATATTATTCAACTAATATATGAAACGCTAATGATGTTTAAGCTCCATTGTTGCAAGACCAATCTGTCAAAAACTTATAAGTCAAGTTTATGCCAGGGGTCTGTTATTACTAAGTGAGTAAAATCATGAAGTATAATGGAGGTTGTTATATTGTAACAACGGAGCTTAACCCCTGGCACCCTATTTTTTCTTAATTCCTAATACATGAAAAGTAAAAAACACGATTTAAGCAATTTAGAGTCATATACTGATGAAGATGCTAACGTAATTTTAGGCTTAACTCTACAAGAAATTGAAATAATTAAATTTTTTGGTAGCGATAACTATTGCTGCGATATGAAAGAAGCTCTCTAAGATTGGGTATTGCTATAAAAAACTTGGGAATATTGAAGAAAGTAAGAAATATTTTGAACAAGCAGAACTTTATAATTCACAACCTACTCAAGACATAGAAAATATATATTTAGAACTTCTTGGATATGACAGCAGTGAGGATTAAATCTTTTTGCTTAGTTTAATAGCAATTCTACAAATCGCTTTTACTACACTACTTATTGCTTTCGCAAATATTGCTTGCTCGCTATCATTTATTATAGCCGTGTCTTTATGTTCAATCTCATCTAACCGAAATTTTACAATATTATCTAATAATTCTGGTTCAATGTTTTTATTTTCCAAATAATTTATTTGCTGTGCATAATGCTTCTCTATTACTTCTTCTACACTCTCCGTAACTAACATTGCTGTTTTTGTACCAATCTTGGAAGATATAGCTCCAAGTAAAAATCCATAATGATGCCAAAAAGATAATAAGGCAGTAGGTCTTACTTTCTTCTCTAATAATTTTTTCTCAAAATAATTTAGATGCACTTCTTCTTGTTCTAGCATCTCTTTAATTAATACATAGTCATTTTGAGATTTAGTATATTTTAACTGTCCTTGATAAATCCTTTTTGCTCCATACTCACCAGCATGATTAACTCTAATTATCTCTTGAATTTGTTTATCAGGATCAGAAAAATCAGGTCTTGACATAATATATCTTTAATATTTTATTAAAAAAATTTTTACTTTCTTTTTCTGATAAAAAACCTTCTTTAGCTGCATTCTTTGCTTGTACTGCCCAATACTTATCTTTAAATTGACTAAATTTTTCATACTCTTTATGAAACATAGGCGTAGACTGACCATACTTATCTCTAATAATCAATTCTTTCATTACTTAACTCATTATTATTTAAAAGTTTTTGTAAAAGATCAAACCCTGCAGGATTTAATTTATAATACACTTCCGCTTGTTGCAATATTCTTAAAGTCTTCAAGCACTCAGCTAGACTAAGGCTATTTGCTATTTTGGTAAAATCATTAATATACTGATAAAAAATAGGCGGTGATAGCGATTTTATTGCAGAATCAACACGCTCCCCATTTTTTACTTTCGACAACACTATATATAAATTTAGATAATGCCTTATTAAGGCTCTAATCATCAGCACTTCATTTATATTTTGCTTTTTTAATATATCTAGTTCTTTTAAAAAACTGACGTAATTTTTTTGTGAAAAGTACATTGCTAAATCGCTACCATTAGCTATGATCTCACTACTTAGCACCTCTTTAATGTCATTTAAGCTAACTTCTTGTTTATCATGCACAAAATATATCAACTTATTTATCTCGTTGGAAACTAACTCATGATCCCCTTTTAAATAATTTTTTAAATAAATGAGTGCTTCCCTATCTATAATTTTATTACATTTAGCTAATTTTTCTAAAACTATCTTCTCAATCTTTGCTTCATCATCATGATAACAAGCAAGCGAAGCTAGTGATTCTTCAGTTTCAAAAAATTTTCTAAAGCTGCTGCTTGAGGTAATATCTTCACCAATAAATACAGGAAAATTAATATAATTATCATTTAGAATTACTTTTAAATTCTTATCGATCGAATTTCCTACGCCTTTAATTCTAATTAATTCTTTTTGATTAAAGAAGTTAGACGAATTAAGCAATATCTCTAAAGAAGAAATATTAAGATCACTATATTCTATAGAAGTTTGCAGCATGTTAAACTTTTTCACTAAGTGACGGCAAATTTTATCTATATAACCTTTATCAGGACCATATAATAATAGAGCCTTAACCTTACCACTGGCTATTAATTCAAATAAACGATTAATTTGCGAAAAATAGAATTTCATAAATTATTATTTCGAGTAAAGTATAAAATTATTCTGCTGCGAATTTCCTCAGCTGCCGCATAGGCAAGGTCTATTCCTGTTTCATCTCTCTCAACACTTGAAGCATAAGGGGTAAAAATAGAATTATATGATGTTGATTGATAAAATTTTTCTTTGATTAATATTTTTTGGCTTTCTATATCAACTAATTGATATTTGACTAACTGATTAATATACTCCCTTAAAACATTCGAGTTTTTTTCTATGGTAGCAGGCGTAGTAGCTCCTGCTAATTCTGCCTTAAGAATATATTTTGCTTTTGTTTTTTGTGGTAAGATACTTGTTAATCGGTGATAAAATTCAGCCCCTTCTATTGTTTTAATAGGCTCTACCTCAATAGATTCTAAATTTTTAACTACCTCACTATTACTATATTCTGTATTATAAACAGGTTTTAAATTACAACCATTTACAAATACGAGTAGGAAAACAATAAATAAATAACGCATAATTTTTTAGACTTTTTTTGATTATAAGATGCTGGTTGGATTATAAGTGTCATTGCGAGCAAATGAAATGAGCGTGGCAATAGTATAATATTCCTGAGATTGCCTCTGCCCTCGGCATTGCCTCTCCTCACAATGACGATTCCCAATTCACGGGCAACTCTGCTCCAGGATAACAAATCCCCTAACATCTTTTTATATTAATATCAGTTTATTTTGCTTTTGTGAAAGGAAATTATGATAATTACTTTTTATTAATATTTAATATGAGACTTATTAATTTATGTTGACATACTTAAACAAGATTTGTATACTGCCGACTCGAAATAAATTTAGAGAAACATATGCACTTAAGATCATATAATATGGTAAAAACCTTTAACACAACAGGAAAATAGCTTTTTAAGGCTATTAAAAATCTTACTAAACCAAATAATGAAATAAAGCTAGTAAATTATAAATTTCAATACGAAAAATTATTTGAAACAAAAAATTCAACAAATAAATTTGAGCTACCATCATTACCAAAAGAAACAGCAAAGTTAGTAGTAACAGCAAAACAAGAATTATTGAAAGCACAACAATTAATGGGCTTTGACGCTGATGGTAAGCTCATATATTTTGATGAAATTCAAAATTATGCATATGAAGCAAATAGTGAAATAATTAAAATAACTGCTGCTAGCCGAGGTAAAAAGGTAGAGGTAATACAAGATTTCCCTCTACAAACAGCAACTAATATAGATTTTATTTCGGAGAGAGTAAAGTTAGTAAAAGAGGCAATGAAGCAGCCAGAAAATTTAATACGAACTGAATCTCATAACGGATATGAAACAAAATTTTATCAAGTTAAAAATTTAGGCAAAATGCCAGTCACCGAATTATAAATCTACGTATATCATTCCTGTTCTCACAGGAATGATATACGAACAACGACGATTTACCTTAGCCGAACTTCAACGTATCAGCTATCCGCTCCCATAGGCAGGACATAATAATTATTATCATCCATAAACCCTTTTTCATACATATAATTTTTTAAAACAGTACTAGTTTTATCATTTCATTAAGTATTACATACTCTTCATTTTTAATTGCTAAATTTAATACCTTATCTAATATTAATTTCTCACTATACTTTAATTTATCCCTACTATTCTTGGTCATAGAGCATATATAGTTCTCACAAAGATACAGTTTATCTTTAAATAATTGTAGCGTATTTTCAGGTGTTACTTCTTTATCATTATTATGTGGTTGTCCCATTAATCCCTCCTAAATCATTTCCTAATAATTCGTCCTCGAAATCTACCATTTTTTCATTAGGCGAATCAGGCAAATACGAATCATACCTAATAGCATCTCTCTCATAGTCTTTCAGTATTACTTTTATTTTATCAATTTCTTTCTTTGATAGTACTTCACTAAAGCCATATTTTTCTCCAAACATAAGAGGAGTCAAATTTTCCTTATTCTTCTCTGTTATTAGCTTAGGTTTATTTTGCAGTAATATCTCTATCATTTCTGCATCTGCTTTTGCTTTATTTTTAAGTGCCATATGCAATATATTATGACCTTCCGAATTAGTATAATTTATATATTCAGGAGCATAGCTTAATATTTTTTTTACTAACTGTTTTTTATTTGACATCACTGCTTGATAAAAAACATCTTTATTTTGTTTTAAATTGACAGATATATAAAATTTTAAATTTTCTTCATTTCCTTTAGCATATAAATATTGCAAAAACTTTAAACTATCTGGAGTTTCTTTAGTATCTTTAATAGACACTAATTTTGATTTTCTAATAGGTACTTTACCGCTAGCAACTTTTTTCTCATAATATTCTATTACTTTTTTAATGTCCCCCTTCGGGGATCAAAAATCCCTCGCCTTTAGGCGAAGGGAAGATATAATGAAATTGCTTTAGCAATGAATTTATATCAAGAAATATGAGAAGTTATAGAAAGAATAGTCATAGTCAGTATGATTTAAAAGTGCATCTTATATGGATACCAAAATATAGGAAGAGAATATTGATAGGCAAAGTATCGGAAAGGACTAGAGATTTACTGAGGCAGATTTGTATGGAACATGAAGTACATATAATTTCAGGGAAAATATCATGTGATCACGTACATATGTTTATCTCATATAAGCCGCAAATATCTCTTAGCAAGTTAGTACAGTATTTAAAAGGCATTAGCTCAAGAATTTTATTGCAAGAATTTACTCATTTACGAAAACAATTTTGGGGCAATCATTTGTGGGCTAGGGGCTATATGGCAGTCAGTTCAGGTAATATAACTGATGAAATGATACAGCACTATATTGATGAACAGGAAGGTGAACCTGTGAATGATGATCGATTTCTAATCGATTCCACTTTATAACCCCTCAGCTTATAGCTGAGGGTTGTTTAGTTTTACTATTTTGCTCGTTTGGATCTTCTTTACCAAAGCCATGTATTTTACCAAACATAATAGGAGTTAAATCTTGATTGTCTATCATTACTACTAAACAAGGTTCTTCTTTCAATAATATTTTTACCATTTTAACATCTACTATACCCATAAGAGCTTTATGCAGAATATTATGTCCTTCTAATTTAGTTTTTACATTTATTAAATCAGAATTTATTGCCAATATATCTTTTACTAATTCTTTTTTATTTTGTTCTACTGCTTGACAAAAAATACTTTGATTATGTTCATTGATAGACTTAAAATATTTTTTTAATTCATTTTTATTTAAATTCTCACAATCTTCTAAATTTAATTCTTTATAATCTGCGGGAATTGGTGCTGAAGTAGGTGTAGTTATTCTATCTTCTTCAGAATTAGGTGGAGGTGGTAAATCTTCTGATTTGCTTTTTTTTGTAACACTTAAATCTAAACTAGGTACGGATAATTGTTTTTGTTGTTTCTTCATTTTTTTTCCTAAATTATAATAATTAGAGCTTAAAATAATAAATTATAATGGTTTAGGCTTTTTTAAACTTGATCTTGCGGGGGTTGGTCATCTCCTACTAATTCGAGTTCTTGTTTTTGGCAAAATCTTTCTAATTTAGGTTCTATTTCCAACATCTTTGCTACTAAATCCTTTTCGCCATTATCATGTGCTTGACGAAAAATATTTTCAATGATTTCTTTATCATAACTAGTAACGTAGTGTTTTAGCATGTTAGAACTTTTAGAATTTTCTTTTTTAAGAAGACTTGCTGTTTTAAGAAATTGTAAATCTAATGGCTGAAATTTTTCTTGTAAAATTAAAGATTCTATAATTGCTGCTTCCTTTCTAGGTGTAATTGAGTTATAGATATCATTCTCATTACTATTGGGAGGTAAGTTTAAGTTAGGTATATATTTAGTCATCATTTCTCCTAAATTGATAAAAATTAAATTCTTAGTAATTTAAAGTTTATAAATTTAGAAGAAATAACACAATAAAGAGAGTTGAATTTGATATTATTTAATTGATTAACGATTGTTAATTTATCACAACTAAACTAGTTACTGAAGCTTTATATTTTCTGCATCCCATTGATGAGAAACATTATTATATTTGAGTATATACGGCTTAGTATCTATGGAATCTAGAGTTATATCCGCACTCATTTCATCATGAGACGAAATAATTTCATTGTAACCAAAATGAGCATAATATGGTTGGTAATTTTTAAACCTTATAGTTATAAATTTATCTTTAGTAATATTTGGCATAAGCTTTATTAAATCATCAAGATTATTTAGCTTTAAATCTTTCATCTCAAAAATTTGTAGTCTGTAAACATTTTTATAGTCTTTAGTAAAAAATGTTGGTATAGAGCTAAAACTACTACCGGACTGAACAGAAGCTATAGCTAGGGATTTAAGCGGAATGCCTGATTTATTACTAAAATAATCATCTACTTCAAAAAATATAGCACCGCCAAAATTTACCATTCTACTGATTTTATTATTATTGACGTTATATAGATTTACTGTTTGCTCAAGCTTTTTCCCATCACGGAATATAATAAGCTTCGTAACGGCGTTTTTAGAATTATCCATTTCTCTATCGAGCATTGCTAAATTACCGCCTAGCTCTTTATCATTAATAGCCCAAATAATATCACCGGCTTTCAAAACTTTTTCAGCAGGTGAACCTGCTAAAACTGTCTTAACGCTTATAACTCTATTTCTGCTATCGGGAAATTTCTTTATATATTTATCCATTTCCTCTTTAGGGAAATTATTATGTCTAACAGCTTTATTTAAAGAATATAGATCACTTATTATTCCTATATGTTGCCTTGTTGGCTCTTTATTATTTTTCAAGCTTTCTAAAGTGCGGATTACATAATCGCCGTGCAATGCTAAAGAGTGGGTCTTACCACCACCATATAATACGCCTATAGCCTCAATTTTATTGTTTAGCACTGGTGAGCCACTAGCACCACCAGTAATATTTAAATTAATTATATAAGTACCTTGCGGCATCATACCATCAATATTATATAGATCAGACAAATATCCAGTATGGAAAGAAAAGCCTTGTGCTTCGGTGTTACCGACTACAAAAACTTTCTGGTTTAATTTTGGAGACTCGCTAGAAAATGGTATTTCCATTGCGGAGTCAGGTATATCGTTACTTACTACCTTTAGAACGGCATAATCTTGCCAAATATCATAATATATTAATTTTGCCTCAGCTTGCTCACCATTATAAAAGGTAACAAAATAAGTACCGATTGCACTAAGCCCAATAACGTGAGTGTTAGTAATTATATAACCATTTTTCTTATCATTAATAAATCCGGTTCCTGTCCAGCTATTTGTATCTTCATAAGCTGATACAGCAATTCTAGTATCAATCGTCACAATAGCTTTCTTAGCTTTTTCAAATATAGTACTACTTATTTCCGGCGACGCTAAAACTATATTATTTAATAAAAATAGATTAACGATAAATAAAATTTTTGGTAAAATTAATAATTTTTTCATTCCCACCTCTTGTAAAATCATTAGATCAGCACTATATCAAATAAAAAGCAATAAACAAAATAAAAAATTAATAGAGGATTTATGGGAAAAGTAATAGGTATAGATCTTGGAACCACCAACTCTTGCGTTGCAGTGATGGAAGGTAAGGAGACAAAAGTAATAGAAAACTCTGAAGGTGAGCGAACTACACCGTCGATTATAGCTTTCGCAAATGGTGAAAAATTAGTTGGGCAGTCTGCTAAAAGACAGGCTGTAACTAACCCGCGTAATACTGTATATGCAGTAAAAAGATTAATCGGTAGAAATTTTACCGATCCAATGGTTAAAAAAGATCAAGAAATAGTGCCATATAATATAGTTAAAGCTGATAATGGTGATGCATGGGTTGAAGTTGAAGGGAAAAAACATTCACCTAGCCAAATTAGTGCTTTTATTTTACAAAAAATGAAAGAAACAGCTGAAAATTATTTAGGTGAAAAAGTAACACAAGCAGTTATTACTGTGCCTGCTTATTTTAATGATGCACAACGTCAAGCAACAAAGGATGCTGGTAAAATCGCAGGGCTTGAGGTTCTACGAATAATCAACGAACCAACTGCGGCAGCTCTTGCTTATGGTTTTGATAAATCAGCAAGTAAAACTATTGCGGTTTATGATCTTGGTGGCGGAACATTCGACGTTTCAATCCTTGAAATTGGTGATGGTGTTTTTGAAGTAAAATCAACTAACGGCGATACATTCCTTGGTGGTGAAGATTTTGATACAAGAGTATTAGAGCATTTAATAAATACATTCAAGAAAGAAAGTGGGATTGATTTACGTAACGATCCACTTGCACTTCAGCGTTTAAAAGAAGCAGCTGAGAAAGCTAAAAAAGAATTGTCATCTGCATTAACTACCGATATTAATTTGCCTTATATTACAGCTGATAGTAGCGGTCCAAAACATTTAAATATTAAATTTACTAGAGCGGAACTTGAAAAATTAGTTGATGATTTAATTGAGAAAACCATAGAACCTTGCCGCAAAGCTTTAAAGGACGCAGGCTTAAAAGCTGCCGATATTCAAGAAGTAGTTCTAGTTGGCGGTATGACCAGAATGCCGAAAGTACAAGATGCGGTGGAAAAATTCTTCGGGCGTGCTCCACATAAAGGCGTGAATCCTGATGAGGTTGTAGCTCTTGGGGCAGCTATTCAAGGTGGTGTATTAAATAAAGAAGTAACCGATATATTATTATTAGACGTTACACCTCTATCTCTTGGTATTGAAACTTTAGGCGGCGTATTTACAAGATTAATCGATCGTAACACCACGATCCCAAGTAAGAAAAGCCAAGTATTTTCTACTGCCGATGATAATCAGCACGCAGTAACTATTAGGGTATTCCAAGGTGAGCGTGAAATGGCAAAAGATAATAAAATGCTTGGTCAGTTTAATCTAGAAGGAATCCCTCCTGCTCCACGTGGCGTGCCGCAAATAGAAGTGACTTTTGACATTGATGCAAACGGCATAGTGCATGTTTCGGCTAAAGATAAAGCTAGCGGTAAAGAGCAGAGAGTCACAATACAGGCTTCTGGCGGTCTTAGCGATGCGGAAATCGAGCAAATGGTTAAGGATGCTGAGAAAAATGCCGATGAGGATAAAAAGCGTAAAGAGCTTATTGAAGCAAAAAATGCTGCTGATAGCTTAATTTATTCTACTGAAAAAACTTTAACAGATTATAGCGATAAATTATCGTCTGAAGATAAAGGAGCGGTAGAAGATGCTTTATCTGCTTTAAAAGCTGTTTTAGATTCAGAAGATGCTGCATTAATTAAAGAAAAAACAGAAAGCTTAACCGCTGCTAGTATGAAAATCAGCGAAGCAATGTATAAAGCACAAAGCGATGCTGGTGCTGCTGGTAGTGCTTCTGAAGAAAATACTGCTAGCAACGAAAAAGTAGTAGACGCAGACTTTGAAGATGTAGAGAAGAAGTAATTATATTAATATGTTAAGGTTTCTGGGTTATTCCCGCATAGGCGGGAATCCAGAAAAAACAACCTTACATAAAATTACTTATTTAGCAAAATAGACGTATAAAAACTTGTTTTTATATATCTTTACTTACTTCCCGCCTACGCGGGAATGACATTAAACCATATAATATAATTTCATGTCACAAGATTATTATCAAATCCTTGGAGTTAGCAAAACAGCAAGCAGTGCTGATCTTAAAAAAGCCTATCATAAGCTAGCTAAACAATATCACCCTGACAATGCAGCAGCTGGGGATACAAACGCCGAGAAAAAATTTAAAGAAATCAATGCCGCTTATGAAGTTTTGAAAGATGAGCAGAAAAGAGCAGCTTATGACCGATTTGGACATGATGCTTTCCAAAATCAACAAGCAAGAGGCGGAGCTGGCAGTCAAGGCGGTCATCCTTTCGGTGCTGATATCAACGATATATTTGGTGATTTCTTTAGCGACTTTATGGGCGGTGGTGGCAGAAGAAAGCCAACTTCAAGCAAGGTTAGAGGCTCTGATTTAAAATATAATCTTACGATTAATTTAGAAGAAGCATTTCACGGCATAGAGAAAAATATCAGTTTTTCCAGTGAAGTAAAATGCGACACTTGTCATGGTAGCGGCTCTGAAAAAGGTGAAACTGCAACTACTTGCGATGCTTGTGGCGGCGTAGGTGCAACTAGAGTTCAGCAAGGCTTTTTTATGATTGAACAAACTTGTCATAAATGTCAAGGTAATGGTCAAATCATCAAGAACCCTTGTAAAAAATGCCACGGCTTGGGGCGTTATCATAAGCAGCGAAACTTATCGATAAATATTCCCGCAGGTGTTGAAAATGGCACTCGAATAAGACATCCAGGCGAAGGCGAAGCTGGTATTAGAGGCGGCAATAATGGCGATTTATATGTTGATATTGCTATAAAGCCTCATGATATTTATAAGGTAGATGGAGCAAATTTACATTGCAAATTACCTATTAGTTTTGTAAATGCTGCCCTTGGCGGAGAAGTAGCGGTGCCGGTAATCGAAGGCGGCAAAGTTAATTTAACCATTCTGGCAGGTACACAAAATGGTGATCAGCTAAGATTACGTGGCAAAGGTATGTCTAAAATAAGATCAACTATTAGAGGCGATATGCTTGCACATGTGCATGTTGAGGTGCCTAAAAATTTATCAAAAAGACAAAAAGAATTATTAGAAGAATTGAGAAAAGAATCCGTAAATGAAAAAGAAAATGACGGAAGCTTTTTTAACAAAATGAAAAGTTTATGGTCATAAAATTAAGTTAACTTTTTTCTAGAAATAAAACCTCTGATGTTATAAATTATTAGTATCAATAATTATCAGAGGTTTTTTATGCCTTACAAAAACAATACCGACCTACCCGATTCAGTCAAAAATCATCTTCCAAAACATGCTCAAGATATTTATCGTGAAGCTTTTAACCATGCATTTGAACAATATAAATCTTCTGAAAAAAGACGGGATAACGATTCTAGAGAAACCGTTGCACATAAAGTAGCATGGTCAGCTGTGGAAAAGAAATATCATAAAAACGATAAGGGCGATTGGGTGAGTGATTAGTTTAAATTATTTTTCTTACAGTACCATAGTAACATTCTAGATTAGATTCACTCATGCAGAGAAAAAAAGAAGAATATTCAAAACTAAACAACCCTCAGCTATAAGCTGAGGGGTTATAAAGTGGAATCGATTAGAAATCGATCATCATTCACAGGTTCACCTTCCTGTTCATCAATATAGTGCTGTATCATTTCATCAGTTATATTACCTGAACTGACTGCCATATAGCCCCTAGCCCACAAATGATTGCCCCAAAATTGTTTTCGTAAATGAGTAAATTCTTGCAATAAAATTCTTGAGCTAATGCCTTTTAAATACTGTACTAACTTGCTAAGAGATATTTGCGGCTTATATGAGATAAACATATGTACGTGATCACATGATATTTTCCCTGAAATTATATGTACTTCATGTTCCATACAAATCTGCCTCAGTAAATCTCTAGTCCTTTCCGATACTTTGCCTATCAATATTCTCTTCCTATATTTTGGTATCCATATAAGATGCACTTTTAAATCATACTGACTATGACTATTCTTTCTATAACTTCTCATATTTCTTGATATAAATTCATTGCTAAAGCAATTTCATTATATCTTCCCTTCGCCTAAAGGCGAGGGATTTTTGATCCCCGAAGGGGGACATTAAAAAAGTAGCACTTCCTACTTTTAAAGTTTTTCAAAAAGAAGTAACTAGGAAATATCCTAATATTTCTATTAAAATTGATACTCAAACTATAATAAAAGAGATGGTTGACTCATTTTCAAAAGCTTTGTCTTCTTTATTTGAAGAAGATGATATAAAGTTTAATAATTTACATTATGCTGGAGGATATGTTTTAGGTTTTTTTTCATCTAATTTATGGACTCATTGGAAAGGTGAATATCTCTATCCTAAAATTCCAGAATATCAAAATCTAATGTTTTTAAGATCAATATATCTTTATAGTAAAATTGATTACATGCTTAACTATCAATATACTGATAAAATACAAAGAATTTATAATTATTTTACTCAATCCGATCAGAGTAATGTTATCCATGCGAATGATTCTAAGGACAACCTAGTGTTATTAGAAGATTTTAAAAAGCAAAAAAAAACTTATACTAATCAAAAATTTGCTGATTCGCTTACTAACTATTTAGAAAATTTACTTTTGCAAGAACATTATAAAGCTTTTGATAAAATTAATATAGATGATAACTTAAACAACATATGCAACCTTTTTGAAATAAATGAGATAATGGAATTAATTAGTTCTATTAAATCATCAAATTGAACCGACTATAGTATAATCGTTTTATTTGAAAAATTGGCTATGTCGTCTTTGTAAATCCTCAGATGCTCACGTACCTTTGTATGCTCTGCTCCTCGGCTTACAGACTCCATGCCCTTTTCCAAATAAAACTTCGTCTACCCAACTTTTCATTTATTAGCAGTATATCCTGAATTGAGATCAGATAGCTAGTTGTTCGCCAGTTTGCCTATTAGTTATAAGCGTTTGTATTAATGCATGTTGCCAAATCCAATTGAGTTTAATTATGTAGGATTGTTAATAATTCATCTTGTGTTTACGGTGCCAATGTGGGGATTTGAACCCCAGACCTACGCATTACGAATGCGCCGCTCTACCAGCTGAGCTACATCGGCAAGAATTTAAAATAAAAAAATTATTTTGAAAGTATTATTGTGGAAGTACTAGGCTCTATAAAGGAAAATTAATTTAATTTTTTGGTATTACTAATCAAGTATAGATATCGTCATAAGCTATACCACTGCAAGGAGCGTGGCAATCCAGGAAAAATAATAAAAATGCTATGCATTTTACTAGATTGCACACGTACAAAACTTATAGTTTTTCCTCGCAATGACGATATCTATTGCTTCGATGTCATTCCCGCATGAGGATTTGCTTGCGTGGATCGGAAAACGCCCTAAGGTAGTCATCTAGTTGCTTGGGAACTAGATCCAGAAAAACAACTAAAAATATCAATAATATTAATATTTTTAACTGGATCCCGTGAATAAATCACGGGATGACAGGAGGAAATAATCCATGCGGACAATGCCGCCACGGGATGAGAAAGGAAAAACTACTTCACGCAAGCACAACGACCATTTTAGGATGACATTTTACACTTTTTTCAAGCTATACAATAAAGCCTGAAACAAACTAGATTACAATACTAAAGATGCGTAGAAAATCTTAAGTGGAAATGCTGCGTATCGTCATATTTCTTCTTCTTAACCGCAAAACCCCAGTCCATTCTAATTGGTGCAAAGCGTGTTACCCAAATAAATCCGAAACCAACAGAAGCCCTAAGTGACTTATCATTATAGATACCATTTGGACTTTGATATTTCGCTTTATTTAAGCCTACTCCCCATAAGCTTCCTAAATCCATAAATACCGCACCAGTGAGGTTAAATTCTTCAGGTACTGGAGTTGGGAAGTTAAGTTCAGTAGAAAATGTATAATATCTTTTACCGCGTAAACCTTCGTTAGTAACTTTCTCGCGTGGTCCAACCCCACCGCTAGCAAAACCTCTTAAGCTATAATCACCTAAATTAAAGCGATCTGAAATTCTAATAACTCGTCCGCCGAGTGCTGCAATATCACCTCCAGAAGCAGATAGTTTTAAAGTAAGCTTATTTTGTATGAAAGATTTATAATATTTACCATCAACTTCATGTTTCAGATATTTATTATCACCTCCAATACCCGCATATTCTTGACTAATACTTACTAAATAACCATTCTTTGCAATAATTTTACTATCTCTTTGATCATAAGCAATAGTGTGACCAATAGCAGAAGTAATAAACTTACCCATTTGCTCCTGTAAAAATATTGAGCTTGATGGAGATGGAGCACTCAAGGTATCACGTTTAATTAAATAATCTATTTCGTGACTTAAATCTTCTTTAATTTCATAACCTAAGGAAGTTTTACCACCTACAGAATGCTGTCTATAATTTTGATCTGTGTTAGAAAGCACACTCTGACCACGACCGCTTTTATTGATAAATCCGCTTACACCTAGAGATAAATCACGATCTAAGAAATGTGGGTCAGTAATACCACCATAATAGCTTGTAGTATTTTTACTTACTTGCACACCAGCATTAAGTATTTTACCTGTACCTACTAAGTTACGCTCTAAGAAAGAGAAACGTCCAAATACCCCACCTGTGGTGTTATACCCTAAATCAAAACCAACAGAAGAAGTAGATTTTTCATCAACCTCAACATTTAAGTCATATTTATCTTTAGTTTTTGCTTGAGCAAAACTAATTCCTATCTTCTCAAAATAATCTAAGTTTCTAAGATTACGTTCTCCTTTTTCAATATAAGAACGGTTTAGTATATCATCTTCTTCAGATTTAAACTCTCTTCTTATAACATGATCTTCAGTTTTAAGATTATTAATAATATTAATTTTATTGATATAAACTTTATCGGCTTTCTCTATAATAAATTTAATATTAATTGTATGATCAGGATTTTTTACAATATCAGGATAAACATTCACTGCTGGATAGCCCACTGCTGTAAAATATTCTCCAATTTTATCAGCAATATTTTCAACTGTTTTCATATTGAAAACACTACCTTGCTTAATATTGACAATTTTATTAACAGGAGTTATATCAATATTGGTTAATTTGTTTTCTATTGTAACATTACCGAAATTATATTTTTCATCCTCTTCAAGAGAATATGTAAGAACGAAATATTCTTTGGTATTATTTAACTCAGCTGATACTGAAATTACTCTAAAATCTGCAAAACCAACTGATTGATAGAATTCTTTTAATAATTCTTTATCATATTCAATACGATCAGGTTCATAAGTATCATTACTATCTAAGAAACGAAACCAACGAGATTCCTTAGTTAAAACAACAGATTTAAGCTCTGAATCGCTATAATTTTCATTACCACTAAAATAAATATATTTAATACCAGTTTTTGGTCCTTCTGCGATATCAAAAATAACCTTAACTCTATTATTTTCTAAATCTTCAATTTTAGGTGTTACTATAGTAGCAAAACGACCACTACGTTTATAGATTTCTGATATTTTTTTTACATCTAATTCAATTTTAGCTTGGCTTAAAGACTCACCTGCCATTGTATAAATCTCTTTAGATAGCATATTAGCTTTTATTTTAGAGTTACCTCTAAACACTACGCTACTTATAAATGGAGTTTCAGTAACGCTAACAATTAAATTACCATCGCTTGACATATCCATTTTGATGTTTCTAAAAAGTGAAGTAGCATATAAGCGTTTTATTGCTTCGTCTTCTTTTAAACTATTATAACTTTCACCAGGTTTTAGCTTTAAATAGCTCTCAATAGTAGAGCGTTCAATTCTATGATTACCTTCTATAGTTATTTTACGAATAACTGAATCTGCTAAGGAAATGTTATAATAAAAAATTGTTACTGTTAAAATTGTTAATTTAATAATTGACCTGATTATCACCTAAAACCTTCTTATAAGATTTATTTAAAATTTTTGCGTTAAACGTACACTATAGTAAATAATATTAACTAGAGCAAGTAAATCTACCCACTTAAGAGAATAAATTTTTTATATCGTTAGAAAAAGAAATTACAGTAAGGAAAATTATTATCATTATACCTATTTGTAATAAAAGATTTCTAGCTTTAATATTCGGTAATTTACCTGTAACTGCTTCATATAATATGAATACTAAATGACCGCCATCAAGTACCGGTATAGGTAACAGATTAAGTAGTCCTAAATTTACTGAAAGCATTGCTATAAATAGTAAATACATCTCTATACTATGCTCTAAAGTTCTTCCTGATTCTTTTGCAATAGCTACCGGTCCACCTATTTCACTTACTGATCGCTTTCCTACAATCATTTGTAATGCTGCTTTTAAAGTTACCGCCGATACATCTATAGTATTAAATATTGCTTCTGATAAACTTGATAATATCCCTATTTTAGTGTGAACAGGTTCATTTTTAGCCATAATACCAATACGCAGTATTTTTCTAGCTTTTTCTACAACTACTTCTTCAGGAATTATACTAACAGTAAATTCTTCCCCTTTTCGCTCTATTAATAAAGTAGAAGAATTTAAACCATTAATTAGTATTTCTTTTTGTACATCAATAAAATCTTTAACTGCTTTATTATTGACTTTAACAATTCTATCGCCCTCTCGCAAATTAGCTTTTTCTGCTGGTGATTCAGCTATTACCTCCCCTATTACAGGCTGAATTTCTGGTTTACCGAAACAGAAATAAAATCCAGCAAATATTATTATGGCGAGTAAATAATTAATTAAAGGTCCTGCTGCAACTATTAAAAAACGCTCAAAACAGGATTTAGCATAAAACGCTACTTTTTCATTTATTTCTTGTGCTTTATCCATAATGTTTCGATCATAACCATAAATCTTAACATATCCACCAAGTGGCAATAAACAAATTTTCCATCTAACCCCTTTTGAGTCTGTAATACCGATTAATTCTTTGCCGAAACCTATCGAAAATTCTTTGATTTTTACATTAAAGAACCTTGCAACTGCATAATGCCCTAGCTCGTGGATAAACACCAAGATACTAATTGTTATAATAAATCCGACTATAGATAACATAATTTTTTTATTATTAATATGTAGGTAGACGAAGTTTAATTTGAAAAAGAGTAATCAGTCCATAAGTGCGAGACACGGAGCGTATACTTAAATACGTGAGTACCCCAGTATTTGTAGAACGATGTAGCCAATTTTTCAAATTAAACGAGTATACAAATAAGTAGTTTTAAAGTATAGTATATTTAAAACTTTATTTCTTTTTATGAGTTCAAATAAAATCAATAAGAAGTCGATTGCACGTATTGCAGCAATACAAGCTATATATCAACATATGTTACGGAACAATGATAATATAGATGATATAATAGAAAATGTACTTTCTTTTTATCGCAACGATACCTCTATGACTGATTCACCCATAAAAATATCACTAACTATAAGTCATTTTAAAATGTTGGTAAAGTTGGTATTTGAAAATATTGATAAAATAGATGAAATTATAAGTAATCATCTGGTAAATGATAAAAACCAAAATCACATACCTATTTTGCTACAGGCTTTATTACGCAGTGGTATATGTGAATTATTATTTTTTCCAGATATACCTACTAAAGTAATAATTAATGAATATACAGATATAGCAAATGATATGCTAAATGATCACGAAATAGGCTTTGTTAATTCTATATTAGATAAAATAGCACACAAAAATAAAAGATTTTATGACAAATAATTTAAGCGGTTATAGAAATAAGTTTGTTAGAGTTAAGACTTCTAAAAAACGCACTGTTTCTTCTAGTAACTGGCTAAGGCGTCAGTTAAATGATCCTTATGTTGCAAAAGCACGTATTGAGGGCTTTAGATCAAGAGCTGCATATAAACTCCTTGAAATTCATGAAAAATTTAAAATTTTTACTCCAAATATGAAAGTAGTGGATTTAGGAGCAGCTCCAGGAGGATGGAGTCAAGTAGCTTCTAAGCTCATTAAAGCTACGGATGGTAATTTAAAAAATAAAATAATTTCAGTCGATTTACTTGAAATCGAACCAATTCCTGGAGTTGAATCTTTTCAAAAAGATTTCTTTGAAAAAGATACTGAAGAATTGATTATACAAGCTTTAAAAGGCAAAGCTGATATAGTATTGAGTGATATGGCATCAAATACTATAGGTCATAAAGCTACCGATCATATAAGAACCTTGCTTTTATGCGAGCAAGCTTTTGAGTTTGCTTTAAAAGTCTTAAACCCTTCTGGTCATTTTATTGCCAAAATCTTTCGTGGTGGGACTGAAAATGAGCTTTTAAACAAAGTGAAACGCGAATTCTCTACTGTCAAACATTTTAAACCATCATCCAGCCGCAAAGAATCAACAGAAATTTACCTAGTTGCTCTAAATAAGAAATGAATTATTAATAATATTTAACTAAGTGGTTGACATTTATTTAAATATGCTTTATGGTAGTTTTTACTTAAGCTCTAGAAACCATAAAATATGGTAATTCAACTTAACAATGGAGAAAGTTAATGTTTTCTAAAATGTTTAATTATTTTGCTAGTAATAGTAAAACGCACCTTGATAATACTCAAGAATAAGCTATAAATTGTGGTCAGCATTCTGCTGAAGCAGCAAGTTACGCCGTAAAAACTTTACTACAAATTCTTTTAGGTCTTATTAATTTTAAAGAAATATCTGGATCAGTAATGACAGGATATGCCTTTGGGTTTGCTTTACCAGAATTTGCAAAGGTAATAGTAAAAAGCCTTGCTAGTACAATATTTTTCCACCCTACAGCTAGTATGATGGGTACTGTAGCAGTTACAGTAGCTGCTAATTCTGAAAATGTAGTAGAGTGCATAAAAAATACTGCTCATGCATTATATGACGCAGGTTCTACAGTTTATGAAGATACTTTATGTGCAGTAAATGGAGCAGCCGCAGCTGCAACTTTTGTTTATGATAATGTTTATAGTACCGACATGCAATTATCAGGAAATGCTATAGAAGCTGTATTATAAGTTTTCTATCAATTAAGTAAGGTAAAATTAAAGTTTCTTTACCTTACTTAATAATTCCTCTCGCCCTTTCTTCAAAAGCTACAATCATTTTTTCGGTTATTTTAATAAAATAGCTACCAACTAATTTCTCGAGCATTCTAGACTTCATTTCGAAATCAATAAAAAATTTTAGCTCAGTCCCTATAGGATGAGAAGTAAATTGCCAAGTACTTTTTAAATATTTAAAAGGACCAGAAATAGCCAAGGTATTAATGAAATATTCTTTATCATCTATTATTTTATTAGTAACATGAGAACGATAACTTTCTGAAAAACCTTTTAACTGAATCACAAGATCCGCGACGATTTCTTCACTATTTTCTGAAATAACCCTGCTAGCTACACACCAAGGTAGAAATTTAGGATAAGATTTTATATCCCAAACTAAATTAAATAATTCCTGAGGTTTATAAGGTAAGATTTTTGTTTGTTCAAATGATGGCATTATGTAGTTCTTTTCTTTTAAAATAGCAATTTTATACTCTTTTTAAAAGAAAAGAATAAAAGGAAATGATAATATAAACTTCAATAGAAAAAATATTAATGTCCCCCTTCGGGGATCAAAAATCCCTCGCCTTTAGGCGAAGGGAAGATATAATGAAATTGCTTTAGCAATGAATTTATATCAAGAAATATGAGAAGTTATAGAAAGAATAGTCATAGTCAGTATGATTTAAAAGTGCATCTTATATGGATACCAAAATATAGGAAGAGAATATTGATATGCAAAGTATCGGAAAGGACTAGAGATTTACTGAGGCAGATTTGTATGGAACATGAAGTACATATAATTTCAGGGAAAATATCATGTGATCACGTACATATGTTTATCTCATATAAGCCGCAAATATCTCTTAGCAAGTTAGTACAGTATTTAAAAGGCATTAGCTCAAGAATTTTATTGCAAGAATTTACTCATTTACGAAAACAATTTTGGGGCAATCATTTGTGGGCTAGGGGCTATATGGCAGTCAGTTCAGGTAATATAACTGATGAAATGATACAGCACTATATTGATGAACAGGAAGGTGAACCTGTGAATGATGATCGATTTCTAATCGATTCCACTTTATAACCCCTCAGCTTATAGCTGAGGGTTGTTTAGTTTTCAACTAGATTATCTTGACTAAATCATAATAACATGCTCTTATTTCAAGTATAATCAAACTAAATAATAAAATTAATTTGATTTATTAAGAAAAATTTATTACACTATTAATGTCCCCCTTCGGGGATCAAAAATCCCTCGCCTTTAGGCGAAGGGAAGATATAATGAAATTGCTTTAGCAATGAATTTATATCAAGAAATATGAGAAGTTATAGAAAGAATAGTCATAGTCAGTATGATTTAAAAGTGCATCTTATATGGATACCAAAATATAGGAAGAGAATATTGATATGCAAAGTATCGGAAAGGACTAGAGATTTACTGAGGCAGATTTGTATGGAACATGAAGTACATATAATTTCAGGGAAAATATCATGTGATCACGTACATATGTTTATCTCATATAAGCCGCAAATATCTCTTAGCAAGTTAGTACAGTATTTAAAAGGCATTAGCTCAAGAATTTTATTGCAAGAATTTACTCATTTACGAAAACAATTTTGGGGCAATCATTTGTGGGCTAGGGGCTATATGGCAGTCAGTTCAGGTAATATAACTGATGAAATGATACAGCACTATATTGATGAACAGGAAGGTGAACCTGTGAATGATGATCGATTTCTAATCGATTCCACTTTATAACCCCTCAGCTTATAGCTGAGGGTTGTTTAGTTTTTATTAACATATTCATTGATCAAGATGGAAAATCCAACACAAAAATTTATATCTTTTTCAGAACATAAAGCTGATATAGAGCGTATAAAACAAGCAATAGAAGAAGAAGGATGGGCAATAGTAAAACTAGTGCCTAATAAGGGACGTTTTATTGGTCTTTTGGAAAAAATTTCACATGCAGAAGATGAGGAAACCGTATATATCCCGCCGAGAAAAAAATATTAGTTAACTAAACAACCCTCAGCTATAAGCTGAGGGGTTATAAAGTGGAATCGATTAGAAATCGATCATCATTCACAGGTTCACCTTCCTGTTCATCAATATAGTGCTGTATCATTTCATCAGTTATATTACCTGAACTGACTGCCATATAGCCCCTAGCCCACAAATGATTGCCCCAAAATTGTTTTCGTAAATGAGTAAATTCTTGCAATAAAATTCTTGAGCTAATGCCTTTTAAATACTGTACTAACTTGCTAAGAGATATTTGCGGCTTATATGAGATAAACATATGTACGTGATCACATGATATTTTCCCTGAAATTATATGTACTTCATGTTCCATACAAATCTGCCTCAGTAAATCTCTAGTCCTTTCCGATACTTTGCATATCAATATTCTCTTCCTATATTTTGGTATCCATATAAGATGCACTTTTAAATCATACTGACTATGACTATTCTTTCTATAACTTCTCATATTTCTTGATATAAATTCATTGCTAAAGCAATTTCATTATATCTTCCCTTCGCCTAAAGGCGAGGGATTTTTGATCCCCGAAGGGGGACATTAAGCTTAAATAATCATGATATCTTTTCCGAAAGAATAAATATAGATCAATATTTAACTGAAAGTAAACTTGTAGAAGCAAATGGTATTTTAAATTTAAAATTGGGTATTAAGAAAGACTCGCAATTTTATTTAGATGGAGCACATTTATTGCGAAGAAATATGTTAATTTATAGTATCAGCTCATTTTTAACTCTTTAAATATTAGTCTCTATATATTTTAAAATATACAATACCATACAGCAGAATTTTAGAATTTTACATCAAGAAATATATGAAGAAACTGAAATAAATACAGCATTGATAAATAATAATAAAGCCGATCATGACTTAAGAAAGCTCTTTATAAAAAAATTAACAGAAATATATTTAAAACAAGAATTAGGATATACATACAATCCAAATGATTTTCCATTTAAGAATCAACTTTTTCCTATAAACTTAACTGATTTATCCCTTACTAAAATTAATATTGAAAATTTAATCAAGCTATTACAAGGATATTTCGCTCCTTATTTTGCTAAAATTGGTATTAGAACTACTAACAATATAAAAGAGATTGAAATTAACTGCTCTCTTGAAGTTTTTTATCAATTAATATTTAGCTTGGTATTTAATTTGGTAAAATTTATAGATAGGCAAAGCAATATTCCTCAAATAATTAAGATAGATTTTAACCAAGATAAAATTACTATTACTAACGATTGTTTTTCATTAGATGAAAAGAAAATGATTAAATTATCTGATATTATAATAGAAGAATATACAGATCTTTTTATTTTAAATTGTTACAAGATATTTAAATCGTTAAATGAACATAAATTTAAATATAATATCTTCTCGCATGATGGCTCACACTTAATAGAAATAGTGTATCCTCCATTAAATAACTCTAATTTAAATACAGGGAAGATATTAGATTTCACTAAATATTTAAACAATAAAAACTAAATATCATATTGAATATTTTTCTTGGACACGCTGATGTAATATCCATTCAATAATTTTATTATCAATAGATTCATCAGGTGTAGGGCGGTAGTAATTAAATACTTCATTTAAGGTTTGAGAAAATTCTGTTTCAGAAACTACTAGATTTAATTTTTTTATTGTTTTTATTATCTCAGGCAAGATTTTTTGAAATAAGATATAATCATCTTGACCAAGGTAATCATTAACTTTAATATTAGGATTATATAAATCCTTAATTAAAACACCTAAAGTATCAGCTATTGTTTGTAGAATCTCTGCGGAAGGTTTTCTGGATATACCTTTAATAATGTTATAAACACTATTTTTCTTTAGCTCTGCCTTTCTCTCAAGTTCTGTAATTTGAATATTACGTTCCTTTATGAATTTATATAAATTCTTTTGCAATACTGTATCTGACATGAGTTTCAAATTATAGTTGATATTTTATTTTAAAAGTGGTTATTATAATTACATGTATGTAATTGAGAAATATTATTGCTAAAATATAATCAATTTAGATAAGTTTTAAACTAGGCATAAATTAACTAGTAAACGCTAGTAACAACTTACCTTATAAATCCATATAAATTGATTATAAAACTAACAATACTATCCAGTTGAATACAAATGTAATATAAAAACATAAATTCATTATTTTAACTAAAATAATGTTGTTAGAACATATCATATGTCTTTTAAAAAAGGCAAGAAGATAATCATACCTAAATATACTCTAGGTATCAATATATTGCATTTTGTTACGAGAATATAGAAAAACAGAATATCTATACATCAAAATTCATCTCAACTTAATTACTTGCTATTTTTTTATGCCTTAGTAATTTAAGCTCTTACTTTAAAGGCACCAAATATAGAAAATAAGGAGAATATTTTGTGAATTCTATAAGAACAAATTTTTTGGGGTTGGGAAAAATATAGACATAAATTTAAAAAATATTTTTAGACAAGTAAATGAAACAACCGAAATATTTAATACATTTCTTATAGATAAAAATTTTACTGATGAGTGGGATGATGAAGATGATTTTGATGATGGTGTATGGATAGAAGTTCCACTTATAGAATCGAAAGAAATCTAAATCAATATATTTGCATGTCACTAGTTAATTTTTAAAGTAAATTTTTGAAAATTCCTTATACGTTAATGATAATTTATAATATAATTTAGTTAAACTATATTATTTAATTATGTCAAACGATAATTCTCAAGCTACCCCTCCTCTTTCTAAGCAACAATTATTTGCTTTTTTTGGTATGGTTGTTGGTATGTTTATGTCAGTGCTTGACATCCAAATTGTTGCAAGCTCACTATCCGTAATAGCAGCAGGACTTGCGGCTTCAAGTGATGAACTTTCTTGGGTTCAAACGTCTTATTTAATAGCTGAAGTTATCATAATTCCGATTACGGGATTCTTAGCAAGATTACTTTCCACTAGAATCTCTTACTTTGTTGCAGCTCTTGGCTTTACGATTATGAGCGTATTATGCTCACTTGCAACGAATATTGAATCAATGATTATCTTTAGAGCGTTACAAGGATTTTTCGGCGGTGCTATGATACCAACAGTTTTTAGCACTGTTTTTATAATTTTTCCGCCATCACAACGCCCTAAAATCACTATATTAATTGGGCTTGTTGTAACAGTAGCACCAACTTTAGGTCCAACACTTGGAGGATATATTACAGAAATTTTATCATGGCATTTTATGTTCTTGTTAAATGTCATACCTGGTATTTTTGTATGTAGCGTAGTTTTTTTATATGGGAATTTTGACAAACCAAATTACAACTTACTGAAAAATTTTGATTTCCTTGGCATAGCAATTATGGCTTTGACTCTTGGTTTACTACAATATGTTTTAGAGGAAGGTAATAAAAAAGGCTGGCTTGAGGATAATTTAATATTATTTTTAAGTATTGCGGTAGCTTTAGGATTTATTTTGCTAATAATCAGAGAACTAACTTTTATAAACCCGATTTTAGATTTAAAAACATTTCTTTATAAAGATTTTACGTTTGGCTGTCTCTATTCTTTTGTTATGGGTATAGGATTATATGGAGCAGTATATATATTACCATTATTCTTATTTACCATAGCAGGTTATGATACTCTGCAAATTGGTGCTACTATGATGGTAACGGGAATAGCACAATTTTTATCAGCACCACTAGCTGGAAGAATGTTAGGAGCGGGCGTAGATTTAAGGCTAATGCTGATTATAGGACTTGGAGGCTTTGCACTTGGATGTCACTTAAATAGCTTTCTAACACCTGATTCTAAATTTGCTGAATTTGTATTACCACAATTCGTTAGGGGACTTTCCTTAATGTTTTGCTTCATACCAACTAATAATATTGCTCTTGGTAATATGCCTAGGGAAAAAGTAGGGAATGCGAGCGGTCTTTATAACCTTACTCGTAATCTTGGAGGAGCGGTAGGACTAGCAGTAATTAGTACTATACTAACTAATGATACTAAAATTTTTATGCAATATCTATCAGAAAATATTCCCTCCACTTCTATAATGGCAATGGAGCAATTAGATTCATACACCGCATTATTAAGCGGAAAAGTATTTAATCCAGAAAAAGCCTCATATTTATTATTGGCTAATAAAATAAATACGGATGCATTTGTAATTGCAATAAATAATATATTTAATATGATAGCGTTATTATTTATACTTATAATGCTGCTAATTCCTTTTACTTCAAATATCAAGCTATCAGGAAATACTAATGCCCACTAAAATTTCAATTATATTATATTTTCCTTGGTTATTTTGGGAAATATGCAAGTCAGCTTTCTCAGTTATTAAAATAATTTGGCAAAGAAATATAGTTGTAGAACCAGTTTTTGAATGGGTTGATGCAGAAGGACTAAAAGATATCGGTGAAATAATATATGGTAACTCAATTACTTTAACTCCCGGTACAGTAACATTAGACATAAATAATAATATGTTATTAGTGCATGCACTCGATAAATCATCGATTGATGATTTACATAATGGTAAAATGATTAAAAAAATTAAAAGAATTTTGAGGATATGACATCAAATTTAAAATATAAGCGGGTTTTGTTGAAAGTTTCAGGTGAGGCTTTGATGGGTGATAAGCAATTTGGTCATGATTATGATACAATAAAAAAGATTGCTGAAGACATTAAAGAACTTATTGATTTAGGTGTAGAAGTTGCCATCGTAGTTGGCGGCGGAAATATTTATCGAGGGATTAATGCAGCATTAGTTGGTATGGATCGAGCATCAGCCGATTATATAGGTATGCTCGCAACAGTTATTAATGCTTTAACACTGCAAAATGTTATAGAAAGCCTAGACATCTATACAAGAGTTCTATCGGCTATTCCAATGATGACCGTATGCGAGCCATATATTCGTCGCAGAGCTAAAAGACATATGGAAAAAGGTCGGGTAATAATTTTTGCCGGCGGCACTGGTAATCCGTTTTGTACAACCGATAGTGCAGCCGTACTACGTGCAATAGAAATGAATTGTGATGTTTTGCTAAAAGCAACGCAAGTTGATGGTGTATATGATTCTGATCCGAAAAAAAATCCGAATGCTAAAAAATATTTCACTATTAACTACAAAGATGTTATAACTAACAACCTACAAGTTATGGATTTAGCAGCTATAGCAGTTGCAAGAGAAAATAAGCTACCTATAAGGGTATTTTCAATAAAAGAAAAAGGTAACATTGCTAAGGTAGTTCAAGATCAAGGGGAATATACTACAATCGAAGATTAGTATATTGCTCGTAAGAATTAGCTGGAAAACGTCATTGCGAGGAGGCATTGTTGCGTGGATCGAAAAACGTGTACCATATCATCCCGTGCGCTTGTAACGGGATCTTGTGCCATAGAATGTGTCCTGAGATACCTAAGGTACAAGCTAGCTAGTATGACAGACTTTTTTCCTGGATTCCCGCCGTTGCTAAGAATGACAATGGTGAAGCAATACTGCCACTTTTATACACTAAAATAATAACATATGGATAAAAAATTATGGATAAAGCAACTCTTAAGAAAAATTTACAAGAAAAAATGGATAAGGCTTTAAAAGTTTTAGATCATGAGCTTAAAGGACTTCGTACCGGCAGAGCTTCAGTTAATTTACTTGATAGCGTAACTGTAGAAGCTTATGGCGATAGAATGCCACTCTCACAAGTTGCCTCTCTAACAACTCCAGATGCACGAACAATTAACGTGCAGGTCTGGGATAAATCTATGGTATCATCAGTAGAAAAAGCAATTACAGTAGCAAATCTTGGCTTAACTCCATCATCAGATGGGCAATTAATTAGACTACCTATACCAGCTTTAACGGAAGAAAGACGTAAAGAACTTGCAAAACTTGCTCATAAATATGGTGAAGATACTAAAATTTCATTGCGTAATATTAGAAGAGACGGCAATGAAGAACTTAAAAAAATGGGAAAAGATAATATTATAGCAAAAGATGAACATCATAGTTTAGCAGAACAGGTACAAAAACTAACTGATGAATATAGTAGCAAAGTTGATTCGGCGATAAAGCAGAAAGAGCAAGAAATAATGACTGTGTGATAATTCAATTGTCATTCCGAGCGACTGCAAGGAGCGTGGCAATCTCATAAAGCAAACTCCTGAAATTGCCGCGTCGATTCTACGAATCTCCTCGCAATGACGATTTGGTATCCACGAAACAACCGAATAAAGAAAACAAAATAAATTATGATTACAAAAGAAGAAGTAAAAAAAATAGCAAAGCTTGCAAGGCTTAAATTTGAGGAAGATAAGGTAGAGGAATTTTCTAGCAGGCTTAGCTCTATAATGGATATGATCGATATTTTAAATGAAATAGATTGCACCGATGTTAAGCCTTTAACTTCTGTTTGTGAAATGCAAGCAAGAATGAGAGCTGATGAAGTTACAAGCAAAGACCATTCAAATGAATTATTTGATAATGTTCAGGGGGCTAGCAAGCAGCTTGCTAAAGAAGTGAAATATTTTATTACTCCAAAGGTTGTTGAATAATATGACGGAATTAAATAAGTTAAGTGTAGCAGATAGCCTAAAAGGCTTAAAGAATAAAGAATTTACCAGCAAAGAATTAGTTAATGCTCATATTAAGCAAATAGAAAAACATAAAAACCTAAATGCTTATGTTACAGAGACTTTTGATCTAGCTTTAAATCAAGCAGAAGCAGCTGATCAAAATTATGCCAAGAATCAGCCGAGAACTCTTGAGGGAATACCTTTCGCTGCTAAAGATCTTTTTTGTACAAAAGGGATTAGAACAACTGCTTGTTCTAATATATTAAGAGAGTTTATTCCTAATTATGAATCAGGTGTTACGCAGAATATTTTTAATAAAGGCGGGGTAATGCTCGGTAAAACCAATATGGACGAATTCGCTATGGGATCAGCAAATATTACTAGCTGTTTTGGTAATGTAATTAGCCCATGGAAAGCAAACGACGATAATGCCGATTTAGTTCCAGGTGGTTCCTCGGGCGGATCAGCTGCGGCAGTAAGCGGCTTTATGGCTAACGCTGCTCTTGGTAGTGATACAGGCGGTTCGGTGCGTCAGCCAGCAAGCTTTACTGGTTTAGTTGGGTTCAAGCCTACATATGGACGCTGCTCAAGATATGGTATGGTATCGTTTGCAAGTTCTCTTGATCAGGCTGGTATATTTACCCGAAGCGTTTTAGATAGCACTATTATGCTTGAAGCAATGATGGGTTTTGATGAAAGAGATTCTACTTCTATTAAGGCAGAAGTACCGCAATTACAACCTGCTATCGGAAGTTCTATAAAAGGCATGAAAATAGGCGTACCTCTAAGTCTTGGAGAGGGCGGAATTATCGAACCTGATATTATGAAGATGTGGCACTCTACTATAGAGCTGCTTAAGAATGCTGGTGCTGAAATAGTTGATATTTCTCTGCCACATGCTAAATATGGTGTGGCTGTCTATTATGTTATAGCACCTGCTGAAGCCTCTTCAAACTTATCTAGATATGACGGCGTAAGGTATGGGCTTAGAGTAGAGAAAGAAAATATGAGCCTAGACGAGATGTATGAAATAACGAGATCGTCCGGTTTTGGTGATGAAGTAAAACGCCGTATCATGATCGGGACATATGTACTTTCTTCTAGCTTTATGGATGCATATTATTTAAAAGCACAAAAAGTGCGTAGGCTTGTTGCTGATGATTTTAATAATGCTTTTGCAAAAGTAGATGCTATTTTACTGCCATCTGCTCCAACAGAAGCATTTAGAATCGGTGAAAAACAAAATGATCCAACTATTATGTATTTAAATGATTTATTTACCATTCCTGCAAGTTTAGCAGGGCTGCCTTGTGTTTCAGTGCCGGCAGGCTTGTCAAACAGAGGGCTACCACTTGGTATGCAAGTTATAGGTAAGCAATTAGATGAATATAATGTTTTAAGAGTAGCATCTGCCATAGAGTCAGGTGTTAAACATATTAAATTTGAGCCGAAAGGATTTTAATTATGGCATATATTGAAGGTAGTAGCGGAAAATGGGAATATGTAATTGGGCTTGAAATTCACGCTCAAATTTCCTCAAAATCTAAGCTTTTTTCAGGCAGCGGTACAACATTTGCAGCAAGCCCAAATTCACAAGTATCTTACGTTGATGCGGCAATGCCAGGTATGCTACCAGTACTTAATGAGTATTGTGTTCATCAAGCGATTAAAACAGGTCTTGGACTTAAGGCAAAGGTAAATAAATATTCTGTATTTGATCGTAAGAATTATTTTTATGCCGATCTGCCGCAAGGTTACCAGATCTCTCAGTTTTATTATCCGATAGTGCAGGATGGTACTATGGAAATATCAACAAGTACTGGTGAGCTGAAAACTATCCGTATTAATCGCTTGCATCTAGAGCAAGATGCTGGTAAGTCTATGCATGATCAATCACCGCATTATAGCTTTATAGATTTAAACCGTGCAGGTATTGGACTTATGGAAATCGTAACCGAACCTGATATATCTTCACCCGATGAAGCAGCAGAATTTGTTAAGAAGCTCAGAAGCTTGCTTCGTTATGTTGGTAGCTGTGATGGGGATATGGAAAAAGGTTCTATGCGTTGTGATGCTAATGTATCGGTAAGGCGTACAGGTGAACCCCTTGGAACAAGATGCGAGATTAAGAATATCAACTCAATACGTAATATTGTCAGAGCTATAGAGTTTGAAGCTAAAAGACAAGTAGATTTGATTGAAAATGGTGAATCTGTAATCCAAGAAACACGCTTGTTTAATGCCGATAGTGATGAGACAAAAACGATGCGTTCGAAAGAAGAAGCAGCTGATTATCGCTATTTCCCTGATCCTGATTTATTACTGGTTATTCTTTCTGATGAGCTGATAAATGAATTAAAAGCAAGCTTGCCTGAGCTACCAGATCAGAAAATAGATAAATATATAACCAAATTCGGTTTAAGCAAATATGATGCTGAAGTAATCGTAGCTGATGAGTCGGCTGCTAAATATTTCGAAGAAGCAGCAAATAAATGTGATCCTAAACTGCTTGCTAACTGGTTAATTAATGAATTGTTTGGACAGCTTAATAAAGCTTCGACCGAAATAAGCGAGTGTAAAATTACGCCTAACGATTTTGCAAAATTAATTAAATTGATAGAAGATAATATCATATCCGGTAAAATTGCTAAGACTGTTTTCGAAATTATGTTTGAAACCGGTAAAGCAGCTGATAAAATTGTAGAAGAACAAGGGCTAGTACAAGTTTCAGACTCTAATGTACTAAATGCTGTAATTGACGAAGTAATCAGCGAAAACCCTGATTCGGTTGAAGGATATAGAGGCGGTAAGGATAAATTATTCGGCTTTTTCGTTGGTCAAGTAATGAAAAAAACCGGCGGTAAGGCAAACCCTGGTCTTGTGAATCAGCTGTTGAAGGATAAGCTTGGTTCATAGTTATCCTTTGTCATCCCGCACACTTGTAGCGGGATCTCAGTATACAGACTGGAACACAAGATCCCGCTACAAGTGTGCGGGATGATGCATGGTAAAAACATTCAAACTAAAATATTACTCTTTATGAAATTTTTTAAAGTACTTTTATTATCTTTATTATTAATTTCTTGTGAAAAAAAAGAGCAAGAAGCAACTTTAATCGTTGGAACTTCAGCAGACAATCCACCCTATGAATTTATTCAAAATGGTAAAATTGTTGGGATTGATATAGATATTATCAACGCAATAGGCGAGCGTTTAAATACAAGAGTCATTATAAAAAACTTTGACTTTAATGGCTTACTTGCAGCTTTGGTAAGCGAAAATATCGATATTGCAGTTGCAGAACTTTCAGTAACACCAGAACGTGCGGAATATATCAGCTTTTCCGATAATTATGCTACAGCAAAATTTGCTGTATTATACAGGTTAGAGGACAATGTACAAAGTATTGGTGATTTAGATAACAAAATAATTGGTGTGCAATTAGGTAGTGTATTAGAAAAAAAAGCTGAAGAGCTTTCTAAAACAATGAATATTAAAGTTCATTCCTTAGCAAATAGTTTAATGTTAGTTGAAGAATTAAAAGCTAAAGTCGTAGATGTTATTATTTCTGAAGAGTTTCAAAATAAAAAGTTACAAGAATCAAATCCGAATTTAGCAAGTTATACTTTAGAGGAATTTTCTTCAGAATTTGCTTTAGGCTTGTCTAAAAATTCAGGATTAATTAAAGAAATTAATGAAGCTATAGATTCATTGAAAAAAGATGGTACTATCAATAAAATTATGAAGAAATGGCTGGGACAGTAACAGAAAATCAATTTAAAGATGCTATGAGCTGTTTTCCTGCTGGAGTAACAATCATAACTACTAATTTAAATAATAAGTTTTTTGGCTTTACTGCTAGTTCTTTCACCTCCGTATCTTTAAAACCGCCATTAGTATTATTTTGTCTTAATAAAAATTCTTTTAGCATAAAAGGTTTTGAAAACAGTAGTAAATTTGCCATTAGTATTTTAGCAGACAATCAAGTTGATATTTCAGAACATTTTGCAAAATCACATACTGATAAATTTGCAGCAATTGCCTATGAACTTGGACCTGCTACTTCTTGTCCTTTAATAAATGGAGCTATTTGTCATATAGAATGCCTAAAGCATGCCACCTATGATGGCGGTGATCATGTTATATTTATTGGTAAAGTAATAAATACTGCTATTAAAAACGACTCAAAACCTTTAATATATCATCATAAATCTTACATAAAATTAATATGATTATAAATATAGGTCTTAGCGGTGCTACTGGTAAAATGGGTAGAACTATTTTAGAGAGAATAGATAACTTTAAAAATTGTAAAATTTCAGCAAAATTTAATAGCACCCATGATTTACATGAGCTAAATGATTTATGTAAAAATTCTGACATAGTTATTGATTTCTCTACTTCTGAAATATTAGAAAAATTAGTTGATAGTGCTTTAAAATATGATACCAAATTAGTAATTGGAACTACCGGTCTTACTTCCTCACAGTTTAAACTTTTAGAAAAAGCAGCAAAAACCTTACCTATTTTATATTCTGCAAATATGAGTATAGGTGCTAATTTACTCGGTTATTTAGCAAAAGAAGCAACAAAAATATTGAATGATTACGATATTGAGATTTTAGAAGCTCATCATCGGGCTAAAAAAGATGCTCCTTCAGGCACTGCTATTATGCTTGCTGAAATGATTACAGCTGAAAAAGAACTAGATATAACATTTAACCGAGGCAATAAAACAAGAAGAAATAATGAAATCGGTATTTCTTCGCTTCGTGGCGGTAATGTACACGGCACTCATGAAATATTTTTCTTAGGCGATGATGAAACTATTAATTTGAAGCATGAAGCTCTTAACAAGAATTCTTTTGCCGATGGGGCAATAAGGGCGGCAATTTGGCTACAAGATAAACAAGCTGGTTTATATTCTATGCTCGATTTTTATAAAAATTTAATTAATTATCACTTGAAAAAGCCCATTTAAAGGACTATATTATACTATATAAACATAATCTTAAGGTTTCTTATGATCGATTATACAAAAACTTTGACAGCTTCATCATCTAAAAACAAAACTTTTGATGAAGGTCTAAGAAAATATATGCTTAAAGTATATAATTATATGGCTTTAGCATTATTACTAACTGGCATAGCTGCGGTAACAACTATATCAGTTGAGCCTTTATATAATTTAATGTTTCAAACAGGTTTTGGAACGCTTATAATGTTTGCTCCTCTTGGCATCGCTTTATATTTCTTTATGGGATTTGGGCGTATGAACTTGCAAACAGCACAAATATTATTTTGGGTTTATGCCGCTTTAACAGGTATGTCTCTTTCATATTTAGCTCTTGTCTATACTGGTGAATCAATAGCTCGTACTTTCTTTATTTGTGCTTCTGTTTTTGGAGCAATGAGCCTATATGGTTATAGCACAAATAGAGATTTAACATCTATGGGTTCATTTTGTGCAATGGGTCTTATAGGTCTTATAATTGCTTCATTAGTTAATATGTTCCTAAAAAGTTCAGGTCTTTCTTTTGCTACTTCTCTCATAGGAATAGTTGTATTTATGGGTTTAATTGCTTGGGATACTCAAAAAATTAAATCTATGTATTACATGGCAGGAAATGATGAAACAGGACAAAAGCTTTCTATTATGGCAGCTTTTACATTATATCTAGACTTCATAAATCTTTTCTTATATCTAATGAGATTTTTAGGCAACAGAAGAGATTAATATATACTCATTTTATTTGACATTGTCTTTTGCTTATAATCTTCCCCCATGGCGGCATTACTTGTGTGGATACCAAATCGTCATTGCGAGCAACTGTAAGGGGCGTGGCAATCTCATAAAGCAATATTTGACTCATGAGATTGCTTCGTCAATTACTTCGTAATTTCCTCGCAATGACGGAAAAACTAAACAACCCTCAGCTATAAGCTGAGGGGTTATAAAGTGGAATCGATTAGAAATCGATCATCATTCACAGGTTCACCTTCCTGTTCATCAATATAGTGCTGTATCATTTCATCAGTTATATTACCTGAACTGACTGCCATATAGCCCCTAGCCCACAAATGATTGCCCCAAAATTGTTTTCGTAAATGAGTAAATTCTTGCAATAAAATTCTTGAGCTAATGCCTTTTAAATACTGTACTAACTTGCTAAGAGATATTTGCGGCTTATATGAGATAAACATATGTACGTGATCACATGATATTTTCCCTGAAATTATATGTACTTCATGTTCCATACAAATCTGCCTCAGTAAATCTCTAGTCCTTTCCGATACTTTGCCTATCAATATTCTCTTCCTATATTTTGGTATCCATATAAGATGCACTTTTAAATCATACTGACTATGACTATTCTTTCTATAACTTCTCATATTTCTTGATATAAATTCATTGCTAAAGCAATTTCATTATATCTTCCCTTCGCCTAAAGGCGAGGGATTTTTGATCCCCGAAGGGGGACATTAACCCACGCAAGCAATGCCCTAGTTGCTTGCTAACCTTAAGTCCAGCTAAAAATCTGTTACTTTACCCTTATACTGCCAATCACCATATCTTGTTGGCTCTAGACCTTTAGCCCCACCGATTTCCTTTGGCATTTCTTTTTCCTTTGGCAAATTTTCTTCTTCTAATATATTATCTTTTTTATTATCCATGATATCAATTTATGAAATTTAATCGTATCTATATTAATAACCATTTAGCCGAAAATAGCAAGATCGAACTAAGTAGTGATCACACTCATTATATTAAAACTGTATTACGTCTTAAGGTAAATGATCAATTTCGAATTTTTAATGGCACCGATGGAGAATTCCTTGCACAGATTGCTAAATTAGATAGGAATAACCTTGCTATTACAATTCAAGAATGCTTGAGAAAACCTTGTGCTGAATCTTCATTAACGCTTGCTATGTCTATAATAAAACAAGATAAGTTAATGCTTGCAATAAATATGGCTACGCAGCTTGGTGTAACTAAAATTATTCCCTTAATTACTGAAAGATGTCAATTTAGATCAGTAAATATTGAGCGTTTAACAAAATGCGTTATTGAAGCAACTGAACAATCTGAGCGATTAAATCCTCCAGTAATAGAGCCTGCTATTTCTATACAAAATTATCTAAAAAAGAATAATAATTTTGTGTTATATGCAAACGAGCATGAGAAAGAAGAGAATTCTATATTAAAGCTTAAATCTTCTAACAAAGATATTACTGATATTTCGATTGTGATTGGACCAGAAGGCGGATTTACTAATGACGAGATTGCTTTGCTTGCGTCGTATAAGAACGCACATTCTATAAGTTTAGGAAAGAATATTTTACGAGCTGAAACAGCCGCTATAGCAGCACTTGCTCAAGTAAATTTAGTTAGGTAACAAAAAGCATTTGGAGTAATTCCTTTGTGGTGGGAAACCAGAAAAAAATAATAAAAATGCTATGCATTTTACTGGATTGCACGCGTACAAAATTTTCAATTTTTCCTCGAAATGACAAATCTATTCTAATAACAACCCAAGCCTATTTCCCACAGTAACATCAATATATTTTGCAGCAGCTGGAAGCCCTTTGATTTCCATTTCTACATACGTATCTTGCTTTGGAGGAATTTTTGCTTTGAGCTTTGTAATAGATACATATTCATCCAGAACTCTATTATTACCATCCATCGCCCTAACTTTAATTAAAGGATTAGATATTAAATAATCAGAGTTATTAGATATTTTATAAAACATTTTTATATTACCAGCATTATGTGAGCTTCCTAATTTAATTTCCTCTATTTTTAGCTGATCATACTTGCTCAAGGATTTAAAGCTATCTAGCAGTAATATAGCTAAACAAAAAATTATAAAGCTAGTCCACAAGAATGGAAAGACGTTATATTTTGGCTTAGGTGGAATATATGGCAAAATCACTGGTACGTTTGCAGAAAATTGATTACCATATCCATTTTTAATAGGTGTTTTAACGGCTTCGAATTTATCTTCATCAAAATCACTTAATTTACTGGTATTATAATCTAATTTTTGATACCAGATATGCCTACATTTAGAGCATTTAACTCGTCGTCCGTTAATACCTATTTGATTATTTGAGACAATAAATTTTGTTTGACAATTAGGACAACTAATATACATAGTAAATTTTTTTATATTTGACTTCATGATAAGGTTATTTATGCTTTTTAGCAATATAACAGTTAAAAATTATGTTCACATACATCAAAGAAATTAAAGAAGCTTGGCAAATAAAGGACAAGCTATTACAAGATTCCGTAAAACTTTCAGCATTAAAAAAAATACTGCACGATGTTATAGAAAGCCTAAATAAAGGTACTATTCGTGTTTGTGAAAGACAAGAAAATAGTTGGCAAGTTAATGAATGGGTAAAAAAAGCAATTCTTTTATATTTTATGACGACTGAATCACAGCTTTATAATAATAATTATAATAGTTGGTATGACAAAGTTGCCCCTAAATTCCCTTTCGATGCTGAGCTTAATAAATTTAAAGAGGCTGGCATACGCAAAGTCCCAGGATCTTTTGTTAGAACCGGCACATATATTGCTAAAAATGTCGTCATTATGCCGTCTTTTATCAATATCGGTGCTTATATAGATGAGGGAACAATGATTGATACATGGGCTACTATTGGTTCATGTGCTCAAATCGGTAAAAATTGCCATATTTCAGGCGGTACTGGAATCGGTGGCGTGCTTGAACCACTTCAAGCAAAGCCTGTTATTATTGAAGATAATTGTTTTATTGGGGCAAGATCGGAAATTGCTGAAGGGGTTATAGTAGAAGAAGGAGCGGTAGTTAGTATGGGTGTCTTCATTGGAGCTTCTACAAAAATAGTTTATAGAGATAGTGGTGAGATTATCTATGGCAGAGTACCTCCCTACTCTGTAGTAGTACCAGGAGTATTACCTAATAAAGAAGCAGATAAACCAGGACTTTATTGTGCTGTTATCGTAAAACAGGTTGATAAAAATACGAGAGCTAAAGTTAGTATTAATGAATTGTTAAGGAGTTGATATCTAAAAATATTATAAAAATAAATAATTATAAATTGTTATTATTATAATATAAAAACTATTTTTTATTTACATATAAAAATTTTGTTTAACTGTTGTTTTTTAACCTTGACTTGAAAAATATTAAGGCGTAACCTTATAGTTGCAATAAAATAATTAAGGAGGATAAAATGACAACTTTAGTAGGAATCCAAAATAATTTTGTAGATGCAATAAAGGAATTGGTTGAACTTGATTATGATGCTATAGAAGCATATGAAGCCGCCATTAATAGAATTACCGATGAGAATTATAAAATACAATTACAAAGGTTTAAGGAAGATCACGAAAGACATGTAAAAGAATTAAATGAACTGTTATCAAAACATAAAGAATACGAAATAACGGGTCCTAGCAGTAAACAATGGCTAACAAAAGGCAAAGTAGTACTTGCTACACAGATTGGCGATAGAGCTATATTACATGCTATGCTTTCAAATGAAGAAGATACTAACACTGCTTATGAAAGGCTAAATAATCATGCTGATAAATGGCATGATGCAGAGAAGGTTTTAGAACAGGGTTTTAAGGATGAACAAAAACATAAAAAATGGATAGAAAAGCAACTTAACGATTAACTAAGAAAATAAGGAGAGTACAGAGTTAGTACTCTCTATTTTTAGGTTTGCAAAAGCCTTGGAACTATATAGCTATGTAGCATTAGCCCTTTATCGGTTAAATAGAGATTTTCATCTAACCTAATTAAATCTAATTCTTGATAGTGGTTAAGGCTGCTAATATCTAAAATATTCTCTAATTTTGCATCTATTTTCTGCTCCAATGCAGAAATATTTATGCCTTTTTTAAGGCGTAATCCCATCATCAAAATTTCTTCAATTATCTCTTGCTTGGTTAACTTAGAATTAGTTTGAATACCATTATTTTTATTATTAACTGCTTCTAACCATTTTTCTGGTTTATGCCACATCATAATCGCCGATACTGAACTAGGATTTTCAATTATTCTACTGTGAGCACCAGGACCTATACCTAAATAATCATTATAGTTCCAATAGGTTAAATTATGCACACATTCTTGTCCCTCTTTAGCATAATTAGATATTTCATATCTAAAATAATTTTGAGATTCTAGATAATCATTCGTCCACTCATACATTTCAGCAGCCATATCAGAATTCGGGAGGATCAAATTACCATCATGAAACAACTTATAAAACGGTGTACCTTTTTCGATAGTAAGCTGATAAAGAGAAATATGCCCAGTAACAAGTTCCATTGCTTGTTTTAATTCTTGCTGCCAATCTTTTAATTCCTGACCGCTGCGAGCATATATCAGATCAAACGAAACTCTAGAAAAAATTTTATTAGCGGATTCAATCGTTTTAATAGCCTGCAATGAATCATGAGTTCTGCCAAGCTTTTTTAAGTCATCCTCTCTTAAAGATTGCACCCCAATTGAAACACGATTAATACCGGCGGCTTTAAATGCCTTAAATTTTTCTGTCTCAAATGAAGTTGGGTTAGCCTCTAGCGTTATTTCAGTTTGCTTATCTATTCTTGCAAGCTCACTAATTTTATTTATTATTCCCTCGACAATTTTAGGATTCATCAAAGAAGGAGTGCCGCCGCCGAAAAAAATAGATTTTATATATTTATTTTGAATAATATCTTTAAAATATTCTATTTCTTTCTCATAAGATTTAAGCCAATTATCATCATCTATACTATTCGCTATATGGGAATTAAAATCACAATAAGGACATTTAGACAAACAAAAAGACCAATGAATATATATGCTTAAATCATTCGCCTTAACTTCTTTCATAAACATAACTTACTTTAACTACTCAACTTCTGCTTTAGATAATTTCGTAATTTTTATAACAGACTCTAAGGGAAGTCTTTCTTTCATCATTTTTTTTGCCATAATAATTTTTTCTTCTTTTCTACCTTGTTGTATCCAATGATGAGTTATGCTTCCCATAATGTTCTCTCTTTTTTTAGGATTTAATTTTGACGATTGGCTTATTTAAGTTTTTTGATTTCGTCTTCATTTAAACCAGTTGAGGTAGCAATTAAATCAATTTTTAGACCTGCTTTAATTAAATTTCTAGCTATGGCAATCTTTTCTTCCTGCATTTTCTCTACCATAATAGCTTTTTCTTCTTCTCTACCTTGTTGTATCCAATGGTGAGCTATACTTTTCATAATGTTTTCTCTTTTTTTAGGATTTAATTTTGATTTAAGTAGTTTTTCTACTTCTATTATATCATCTTGTTTAATTCTGGTCAAAGTGTAGTATAAAATTAGTTCTATATGATCAATACCAATATCTATTTTAGCAAATTTAGGCAAAAGATCAGCTGTATACTCGTTTTATTTGAAAAAGAGCAAGGAGTTCATAAGGCGAGGAACGGAGCGTATACTTAATACGTGAGTACCGCAGATCTTATAGAACGACAACGCCAATTTTTGAAGTTCATCGAGTATAAATGCATTTGAAAAAATTCTTTAGAAACTAAAGGATTCTCAAACGCACTTCTTATAATTTCGTCGTGTTTAGGCTTTGTAGACACTTAATTATTGGTACACTATTAATATAAAAGGCATTATATGTATTTCTACTAATAGTACAATAATAATATAATATTTTTAACTAAACAACCCTCAGCTATAAGCTGAGGGGTTATAAAGTGGAATCGATTAGAAATCGATCATCATTCACAGGTTCACCACTAACTTGCTAAGAGATATTTGCGGCTTATATGAGATAAACATATGTACGTGATCACATGATATTTTCCCTGAAATTATATGTACTTCATGTTCCATACAAATCTGCCTCAGTAAATCTCTAGTCCTTTCCGATACTTTGCCTATCAATATTCTCTTCCTATATTTTGGTATCCATATAAGATGCACTTTTAAATCATACTGACTATGACTATTCTTTCTATAACTTCTCATTTCTTGATATAAATTCATTGCTAAAGCAATTTCATTATATCTTCCCTTCGCCTAAAGGCGAGGGATTTTTGATCCCCGAAGGGGGACATTAAAAGTGGTGGTTTGCTTTTAGGAAAACAACTTTCCAAGTCCACTACGAAGCAAGTTTTTAGGATTCATGTTGCTTGCTTTTTTCATCATATCGCTTATTTGCTTAAATTGTTTTAACAGGATATTTACTTTCTGCACTGTAGTTCCAGCACCCAAAGCTATACGTTTTCTGCGAGAAGCATTAATAATATCGGGATTTCTTCTTTCTTTCGGAGTCATAGATAAAATAATTGCTTCTTGATGTTCGATTATTTTACTATTTAACTTCGATTGATCTATCTGGTCCATAATCTTACCACTACCTGGAAGCATACTAAGTATACTACCAAAACCACCCATCTTTTTTATACTTTTCATTTGTTGCAAATAATCATTTAAATCAAACTTACCTTTTTTTAATTTAGCTGCTGTTTTTTCTGCTTGTTCTCTATCTACTATACTTGCTGCTTTTTCAACGAAAGAGATAATATCCCCCATATCAAGTATTCTAGACGCTATACGTTTAGCATCGAACTCTTCTAAATCGGTTAGTTTCTCGCCACTGCTTAAAAACTTAATTGGTCTTTGCGTAATATATTTTACACTTAATGCCGCACCACCCTTAGAGTCACCATCAATTCTTGACAAAATTAATCCTGAAATTTCTAGCTGCTCATTAAAGCTACTAGCCGTAACTACCGCATCTTGCCCTGTCATGCTGTCGATTACTAACAACGTTTCGGTTGGCTCTACTAGCTTCTTAATAGCTATCGCCTCATTCATCATTTCTTGATCAATTTGCGTTCTTCCGGCAGTATCATAAATCACCACATCATATGCCGATAATTTAGCCTCAGCCATTGCTCTTTTAACTATATCAAGAGGCTTCTCACCTTTAACAATTGGCAGTGAATTAATTTTTACCGAATTTGCAAGTATTTCTAGCTGCTCTTGTGCTGCTGGTCTATAAGTATCAAGAGAAACTAATAAGACTTTTTTATTCTGGTTTTTAAGACGCAATGCCAGTTTGCCACTTGCTGTAGTTTTACCGCTACCTTGCAGCCCTACCATTAAAAGATTTACTGGCGGTTTTGCATTTAAATTTAGTTTTATTTCATCTTCATTAGACGATAAAATATTTATCATCTCTTCATGGATAATTTTAATTATCATCTGCCCAGGTGAAACAGATTTGATAACTTCTTGCCCTAAGGCTTTTTGTTTAACTTCTGCTACGAAATTTTTTATTACAGGTAGAGCAACATCCGATTCTAAAAGAGCAACTCTTATATCTCTTAAAGCAGCATCTATTTGCTCTTCAGTTAAAAGCCCTGAGCTTACTAGCCGATCAAAAATCTTCGTTAAATTTTGCGTTAAAGTTTTAAACATAAAAATACATATTTGAATCAAGTTTTAATCTAATATATTTCTCTGAACATATTTTAGCAACAATAATATTTGTGACTTTTATACAACATGTTAGTTTTTTGATAAAAAATATATTCTTCAAATAAACCTTGAAAATTAGAGTCATATTATGCCAAAATGTCTTATAATAAGATAAAAATTTACAAAAATATTAAATTGCTGAAATTACCAAAAAACAAGAATCTAAAGAACTTGCAAATAACTAAGTAAAGAAAACTTATTAAAAATTTAAAAAACTAATAAATTTTGAATCTCACCCTAAATCTATAAACGATCAAATAGCAAAGCTAGCTGTTCAGGATACAGTATTATTAATATGCGAATTACTTAATAATAATCTAGATATTATTAATTGTGCCAAATCAATCTTACAAACTGATAATTTTAAAGCCTCAACTGAAACTAATATAGATAATATTCTATTATTTGAAAAACATGTGGAAACAATAGGCAGTACTGTACTTATTAACACCATATTTGATGAATAAAGACCTTAAGAAAACTCTTCCATCACTAATATATAACTAGCTTTTAAATCTAAATCATAATCGATTGTATTATATATTAGCTTTTTTATGTCAGCAAATTTTTGAATTAGATAAGAAAGGTTACGATCCGGTAATGCATGAAATATTTTATTTTCTAAATCAGAAAACTCAACATCAATATTTGAAGATTTTTTTAGAATTCTATTCATTAATAGGAGTATATTATCAGTAAAATCTAACCATAACTCTCTATCTTTAGCATTAAATTGCTTAATAAACTCTAATTTAGAATTTAAGTTTTCATTATCTGCTATAGGCTGAATAAATTTAGAATATAATTCTTCTTCAGAATGACTTTCAAACGATTTAGTACTAATTTTAAAACACCTTGATCTGATCGTAGAAATTATACTTGCAGCTCTTGAAGTGATCAAAAATATATAACTATTTTTAGGAGTGTCTTCTAAAATCTTTAGACATGAATTTGCAGCATTCAGATTCATAAGATCAGCTGAGTAAATTACGGCAACCTTACAACCTGAAATTGCAGAAGTTTTACTTAAGAACTCTTGTGATTTTCTTATTTGCTCAATAGAAATATTCTTAGCATTAGATGTAGCAGAAATTTCCCTAACAATAAGATGATAGTCAGGATTATTTTCGAGAGGAATATTATTTTTTAAAAGCTTTGAACATACAAATTTCTCTATATCTTTCAAAGCTTGCTCTATATTTTCTGCTTCAATAAGCCAGCTATTATGTAGCTTTTTATGTTTTAAACTAAACTCTAGATGCTCAATTATCATATAAACTAATAGTTAAGGCTTCTTTTAATGCCATAATCCTTGAAACATAATTATACCACCAAAGCTATAGGACTGCTAACAGTCCCACGACTGTACCTCAGGCTTAACTGCGGTACTATAGGAAAAAATATAAATTACTTATTATTACAAGCTTCTTTAAGTTTACTTCCAGCTTTAAATACAGGTTGCTTATAAGCAGGTATGGTCATTTTTGCTCCTGTTTTTGGATTACGACCCTCTCTTGATTTTCTGCTTTGTATTCCAAACGAACCAAAACCTGTGATATTAACACTATGTTGATGTTTAGTAGCAGAAATTATAGATTCAAGCACCCAATTAAGTGCCTTTTCTGCATCAGCTTTTGTAAATGATTTATGCCCCTGATGTTTATGGTGGTGACCATGCTCAGTCATAAAAGCAATAAATTCTGTCTTATTCATTTTTTTAGGTTGTGTACTCATAAAAAATCAACTCTCTATTTAATGGATTAATACATTACTGTCGTAGTACAACATATACAACTAGCAATAATGCACATCAATATATTTTTTTATTTTTTAACTAGGTTATTTAATTATAACAAACTCTTATTTTACTGCAAATATCCGTTATTTATAAAGTTTTAAAGATATATATAATTGTATAATTGATAAAAAAATGTAGCCATTTTACATCAGTTATGCTTTTAAAGCTGGATATAATTAAATAATTCAAGTAAAAATTTACAATAAATATATCAAAGAGAACATCAAATCAAATGTTATTATCTGAAATTTGCATAAAACGTCCAGTATTTGCAACTGTTTTAAGTTTAGTTATTTTAGTTCTTGGAACAATTTTTTTCACTAAGTTACAAATTAGAGGTACGCCAGATATTTCAATTCCTATTATAAACGTCAATGCTTTTTATGCTGGTGCTGATGCTTTATATATGGAAAAAGAAATCACAACCCGAATAGAAAAGGCTTTAAAAACAGTTAAAAACCTAGATTATATAACCTCGCAAAGTATCACTGGGCAAAGTAGTATTACTTTATCTTTCTTATTATCTACAGATATTGAAGTAGCATTAAACGATGTACGCTCTAAAATATCAGATATAACTTATATGTTTCCACAGGATATGAAAGCACCTTCAGTTGCAAAGCTTGATGCTGATAGCTTTCCAAGTCTTTTTATAAGCGTTGAAAGTGAACAATATAATGATTTAGAGTTAACAAAAATTGTTGAAGATTATTTGCAAACTCCTTTAGATAAACTAGAAAGCGTAGGACAGTCACAAATTTATGGCGGCAATGAATATATAATGAGAATAGAGCCTGATCCTAAAAAATTATATCAACATAAAATTTCTTTATTAGATATTGAGGTTGCCATAAGAGAGCAGAATAAAGATTATCCTGCTGGTAACATTAAAACTGGAGTAAATAATTTTATAGTAACTCTTGAAGGTTCTTTATCTAAACCAGAAGAATTTGGCAATATTATAATAAAAGTCCAAGATAATAGTATAATCAAACTACAAGATATAGCTAAAGTATATTTAACTGCTCCAGATAGTGAAGTATTATTTAGGTATAATGGGAAAAATTCTATTGCTCTTGGGCTTATCAAAGAATCTAAGGCCAATGTTATAGATTTATCAAATGATGTTACAAAAGAGATTGAAAAAGTAAAAGAGTCACTTCCTAAAGGAATAAGCTTAAATATTGCGTATGATGGAGCAAAACCTGTTAGAGATTCAATTTATGCAGTATTTCAAACCATTTTTGAAGCTTTAATATTAGTGATTTTAGTAACATATTTATTTCTTGCCTCTGCTAAAATTACCCTAATTCCATTTGTTACTATTCCTGTATCATTAATAGGTACTTTCAGCGTAATGTATGCTATGGGGTTTTCTATCAATATCTTTACGCTACTTGCTATGATCCTTGCAATCGGGCTTGTGGTAGATGATGCAATAGTTATGCTTGAAAATATATTTAGATACAATGAAATGGGTCATAAACCCATGGAAGCGGCATTGCTCGCATCTAAAGAAATAGGGTTCGCAATTATTGCAATGACTATTACACTTGCTGCTGTATTTTTACCTGTTGGATTTATAGATGGGTTTGTTGGGAAATTATTCATAGAATTCGCATGGACTTTAGCGTTTTGCGTTTTATTTTCAGGATTTGTAGCCTTAACTTTAACACCCATGATGTCAAGCCGTATGATTACTAAACATAACGCTCCGACTCTTAAGTTTTTAGTTAAATTCAATGAGCTTTTACAATTAATACAGGATAGATATATTCATTACCTAAATCTAACTTTTGATAATAAAAAGAAATTTATCTTAATTATTGCTGCGTCGTTTGTGGTATTAATCATCAGTTTTAAATTTGTGCAAAAAACCTTTATACCCCAAGAAGATGATGGATTCTTGCAATTATCTTTTAAAGGACCGGAAGGATCCAGCTTAGAACATTCTACTGAAGTAGTAATAGAAGCCGAGAAAATCCTTGCTAATTACAAAGATATAGCAGGTTACTTAATGGTAATAGGAGCAGGAGGTAGTGATAATGTCTTTTCTTTCGTACCATTAAAAGATTGGAAGCAGCGTTCTAGATCGCAAGAAACAATTAAGAATATGCTAAATAAGCAGTTCTCCGAGATAGCAGGTATGCAAGTTTTTGCTATGGATCCTCGCTCAATGGTCAGTAGTGGCGGAGGTAGCCCTATCGAATTTACTATTCAAACAAATCTTGAGTATGATGATCTAGATAAAATATCGCAGCAATTTATAGATATAATGAAAGCAAACCCGATTTTTTCTAATGTTAATAGGGACCTACAATCAGCAATGCCAACTATTGCTATCGAAATTAATCGTGATAAAGCTTATTTATATGGAATGAATATGGCAAATATTGGTAAAACAGTGCAGTATTTACTGGTAGGTCAACAAGTAGGTGATTTTAGAATGGGGAACGATCTGTATGAAGTGATGCTGCAATTTAATCAAAAAGACCGCAGTAGCATTAGTGATTTTAGTAAAATTCTGATACCGACAAAAAATAATAATATGCTGCCCCTTGAATCAATAGCTAATATCACAGAAAAAATATCCGTAAAATCATATAGCCATTATAACAACTCAAAATCTGTTACCATCTCTTCCGACCTTAGCCCTGATAGCAAAATTGAAGATGCGATTAACGAAATTAATAAAATAGCAGCTAACTTACTTGATTCGAGTAACACTATACTCGAATATATCGGAGAAATTAAACAAATGAAAGAAGCAGATAGTAATATGCTTATGACATTTGGCTTTGCTCTCATATTCATTTATTTGGTGCTTGCAGCACAATTTGAAAGCTTTGTTGATGCGTTATTAATATTGCTTGCTGTACCTTTTTCAATAACCGGTGGGGTGCTTACTCTTTGGATTTCAGGTAACAGCCTTAATATGTATAGCAATATCGGGCTTATTACTTTAATTGGTTTAATCACTAAGAACTCTATTATGATAGTAGAATTTGCTAACCAACTAAGGGAAAAAGGAGCAAATATTAGAAATGCTATAATAGAAGCTTGTACTCTTCGCCTGCGACCAATTTTAATGACTACACTTGCTGCTGTCGTAGGTAGTATACCACTAATTTTTGCAACAGGTGCGGGAGCTGCTGCCCGTAATTCTATTGGTCTTGTAATAGTTGGTGGCTTAAGCATTGGCACTATATTTACAATTTTTGTTATCCCTGTAATATACCAAACATTTAAGAAAAATTAATAACTTGTAAAATAATTTTACAAATATAAAAATTTAAATGGACATCTATCTAAAAATAGGAAATTATAATTGTATGGTAAATTGTTTTGAAGTCTAGATTTACTTAAACATCAATAATATGGAGAGCAAACTATGCTAATAAATACTTCTAGTAATCCACTTATCACTACTATACATTTACTATCTTCTATAGGTGCTATAAATTGGGGGCTAATTGGATTATTCAATTTTAACCTAGTAACACTTTTATTCGGTTCATTTCCAATTATTGTTAAGTTACTTTATATAATTATTGGTTTTTGTGGGATATATTCATTTTTATGTTTAGGAAAATTATTCTGTAAACCAGGTGTGGAAAAGGGGAAATAATTAATAACTTTAGTATTATCCGTTGAGAAAAAAGCGGATAATACTATCTTTAGTCAGTATAACAAGACTCTATATTTTTTTTAATTAATAGCTGAATTTTGACGAAGCAATCTCAGGAATATATTTCCTTATGAGATTGCTTTTTAACCTTAAGCATTTTCTTCGTCAAGTTTTGCTGCTACTTTATGCATTTTATCCATAAAGAAACCTGTTCCTGCAGGTACTAAACGCCCAACTATAACATTCTCTTTCAGTCCTCGTAGCTTATCAACCTTACCAGCAATAGCAGCTTCAGTTAAAACCCTAGTAGTTTCTTGGAATGATGCAGCAGATATAAATGATCTAGTTTGCAGAGAAGATTTAGTAATACCTTGTAATATTAACTGAGCATCAGCAGGTCTTAAACCATTCTTAATTGCTTTTTCATTTACTTCGTCAAATTCACGTCGATCTATCTTCTCACCTACTAATAATGTAGTACCGCCTGAGTCTGTTATTTCTACTTTCTGTAACATCTGACGAATAATTACTTCTATGTGCTTATCATCAATTTTTACCCCTTGTAGACGATAAACAGCCTGAACCTCTTTAACAATATAGCTTGCAAGAAGCTCTACACCCATCACTTTTAAAATATCCTGAAGTACTGGATTACCATCAATTAATAAGTCACCTTTCTTAACAAAGTCTCCCTCATTAACCACAACATACTTACCTTTTGGCACCATATACTCAAGACCCATTGAACCGTCAACTGGATGTATAATAATACGTCTCTTAGACTTATAATCTTTACCAAACTCTACTCTCCCATCTATCTCAGCAATCACTGCATGATCTTTTGGACGTCTTGCTTCGAAAAGCTCAGCTACTCTTGGTAAACCACCAGTAATATCCTTAGTAGTAGTTGACTCTTTAGGAATACGTGCAATTATATCACCTACTGATATTTGCACCCCATCTTCTACACTTAAAACCGCTCCAACTGGTAAATAATATCTTGCTTCTAAACCATTTGATAACATGATAATTTCACCCTTAGCGTCAAGAAGCTGGATTCGTGGTCTTAGTTCGGCTCCACGTGAATACTGTTTTGATTCAATGATAACTTTGCTTGGAATACCAGTTGCTTCATCAGTTACATCACGAACTGAAATTCCCTCAACCATATCTTTGAATAATACCTTACCAGATTTTTCAGTAATAATAGGTATGGTATATGGATCCCATTCTGCAAGCTTTTGCGTCTTAGTAACCATATCGCCCTCATCAACAAGTAATCTAGCACCATATGGGATTTTACTACGAGCTTTTTCATTGCCGTTATTATCAAGTAATAATAACTCACAGTTACGGCTCATAACAATTTTGCGTTCTTCGGAATTAATAACCACGTTACGGCTAAGAATTTTTACTTTTGCATCATATGAAGCTTCTACAAAAGATACTTCTGCTCCTTTCGTTGCTGCTCCTCCGATGTGGAAAGTTCTCATTGTAAGCTGTGTACCAGGCTCACCGATAGATTGAGCAGCGATCACCCCTATAGCTTCCCCTTCAGAAACTAACGAACCAGTCGCAAGATCTCTACCATAACATATAGCACATATACCGGTGGAACTTTCACAAGTTAATACTGACTTAATCATAATTCTATCTAAACCTGCAGACTCGATTTGCTCTAATTTAGACTCATTAATTAATTCACCTTTGGTAAGAATTAAATCATTAGTTACCGGATGATATATATTAATAGCCGCCGTACGACCTAGAATCATTTCAGCTAAAGGCACTATTACTTCACCACCTTCTATAATACTCTTTACTTCAATACCCTTATCGGTGTTACAATCTTTTTCAGTAATAATACAATCTTGTGCAACATCCACTAATTTTCTTGTTAAGTAACCTGAGCTTGCGGTTTTTAAAGCTGTATCTATTTGTCCTTTACGCATTCCGTTAGCAGAGTTAAAGCATTCAAATACTGTTAATCCTTCCTTAAAGTTAGCGATAATAGGTGTTGGTATAATTTGACCATTTGATTTAGTCATAAGCCCACGCATACCACCAAGCTGTTTAATCTGCTGGAAAGATCCTCTAGCACCTGAAATAGCCATCATATATATAGAGTTTATCTTCTGTTGATTCGAATCATCACTAACAGGTGGTTTAGCAATTTCTTTCATCATGTCATTAGCTACTCTATCAGTACATCTTGACCATGCATCAATTACCTTGTTATATTTTTCGCCGTAAGTAATTAAACCATTTGAATATTGCTGCTCAAATTTCTTAATCTCAAGCTGTGTTTCATCGATATGAACAATTTTAGATTTTGGTACAACCATATCATCCATACCAAAAGAAATGCCTGAAGAATAAGAATATTTGAAACCAAGTTTCATCAACTGATCAGCAAAAATTACTGTAGCTTTTTGACCGCAGTGACGATAGACTAAATCTATTACTAGAGATATATCCTTTTTAGTTAAAGGCTTATTAATAAACTTATATTCTATGTTAGGATTAGAATGCAACAACTCACCAACCATTAATCTTCCATAAGTAGTATCAACTATTACAGGAACTATTTTGCCCTCAGCATTTAACTGATTACGACGATATTTTATCTTAGTATGAATCGTTATAAATTTGTTATATAGAGCATGCTCCATTTCAGTTAGGTCTGAGAACATCATCCCCTCACCTACCTCATGATCAAAAGCAAGCGTTAAATAATATAAGCCGAGTACTATATCTTTATCTGGTACAATAATAGGACGTCCATTAGCAGGGCTTAAGATATTATTAGTAGACATCATAAGTACCCTAGCTTCAAGCTGGGCTTCAATCGATAAAGGAATATGTACAGCCATTTGATCACCGTCAAAGTCCGCATTAAAAGCAGCACAAACAAGCGGGTGAAGCTGTATTGCTTTACCTTCAATTAATAACGGCTCAAATGCCTGAATACCCAAACGGTGCAATGTCGGAGCTCTGTTAAGTAATACAGGGTGTTCTCTTATAACTTCCTCAAGCACATCCCAAACTTCAGGCTTTTCAGCCTCAACCATTCTTTTAGCTGCTTTAATAGTTGTAGCAATACCATATAATTCAAGCTTTGAATAAATGAACGGCTTGAACAATTCTAGAGCCATTTTCTTAGGTAAACCGCACTGATGAAGTTTAAGCTCAGGTCCTACTACGATAACTGAACGTCCTGAGTAGTCTACCCTTTTACCAAGTAAGTTTTGACGGAAACGACCTTGCTTACCTTTCAGCATATCACTTAAGGACTTAAACGGACGCTTATTAGCATTTTTTGCTGCTCTACCGCGGCGTCCGTTATCAAATAACGCATCTACTGCTTCTTGCAGCATTCTTTTTTCATTTCTAACAATTATATCAGGTGCTTTTGACTCTATAAGCTTCTTTAAACGATTATTTCTATTAATTACTCTTCTATATAGCTCATTAAGATCTGAAGTAGCGAATCTTCCGCCATCTAACATAACAAGCGGTCTAAGTTCAGGAGGCATGACCGGCAACACGTTCATAATCATCCATTCTGGCTTATTTTCAGATTCTAAAAAGTCCTCTACTAATTTTAAACGCTTTACTAACTTTTTCTTTTTTACTTCTGAAGTCGTATTTTGTAGTTCTTCGTATAACTCTTGCTTTAATGTTGGGAAATCAAGCTCTTTTAGCATTTGTTGTACTACTTCTGCACCAATAGACGCAGTAAATGCATCTTCCCCGTATTTATCCTTTGCTTTTTGCAGTTCTTCTTCAGTTAAAAGCTCGCCTTTTTGTAGAATAGATAATCCAGGATCAACTACAACATAATTTTCAAAATAAAGAATTTTTTCTATATCTCGCATCGTCATATCAAGAAGCGTACTAATTCTTGAAGGAAGAGACTTTAGAAACCAAATATGAGCAACGGGAGCCGCAAGTTCTATATGCCCCATTCTTTCACGTCTTACTCTAGAAACAGTAACCTCAACACCACACTTTTCACAAGTAATACCGCGGTTTTTCATTCGCTTATACTTGCCGCAAAGACATTCATAATCTTTTACTGGACCAAAAATTCTTGCACAAAATAAACCATCTTTCTCAGGCTTAAAAGTACGATAATTAATAGTTTCAGGTTTTATTACTTCACCAAAAGACCATGAACGTACTTGTTCTGGACTTGCTATATTAATTCTTATCTGATCAAATTGTTGAGTATCACTTAATTGTCCGTAAAAATTTACTACACTCATAAATACTTTTTCCTTAAAATTGCTCTTATATACCTTTGATGCTTCAAGATTTGGTATGCTAAATTACGAGAGTCACTTTTGCTTACGTAGTTTTCTACGTCTTACTTCACCGCTTACTTGCTTCCAAATTTTGAAGTATCTGCATTATACTTCTTTATTAGAGTTGTTGTGTGAGTATACTTCCTTTCTTTCAAGAGCAGCATTATATGCTCCTCCTAATAGAAAATTTTAATAGTTTTATTTAATAATCCTAAGATGTCACTTCAAGTTTTACATTAAGACATAAAGATCTAAATTCTTTTATCATCACGTTAAATGATTCAGGAATACCAGACTCAAAATTATTTTCACCACGCACTATAGAGTCATAAATCTTAATTCTACCATTTACGTCATCTGATTTAACAGTTAACATTTCTTGTAAAGTATAAGCAGCCCCATATGCTTGTAATGCCCAGCATTCCATTTCCCCAAAACGCTGACCACCAAAATGCGATTTTCCTCCAAGAGGTTGCTGAGTCACTAAACTATAAGGACCTATAGAACGAGAGTGAATTTTATTATCTACTAAGTGATGTAGCTTTAATAAATATTTCTGCCCTACAGTTACTAAGCGATCAAAATATTCACCAGTTCTACCATCAATTAGCTTTACTTGCCCTGAAAGATCTTGACCTGCAAGCCTTAGCATATCCTTAACGTCTTCAACCTTTGCACCATCAAATACTGGAGTTGCAAAATATACTCCCTTAGCAGCTTCATTACAGAATGAAATAATTTCCTCTTCAGATTTTTCAAGTATATGGTTAATATTTTCACCATATAGCTCGATTAAAAACTTTTTAATCTTTTCAATACTTACATGGTTAGTTTTATATTCTTCTACTAAACCTGCTATTTTTCTTGCTAGATTCACTGATGCCCAACCAAGATGAGTTTCAAGCACTTGCCCTATATTCATACGAGAAGGAAGACCTAAAGGATTGAGAACAATATCAACTACAGTTCCATCCTCTAAGAATGGCATATCCTCTTCTGGCACAATACGTGAAATAACCCCTTTATTTCCGTGTCTTCCCGCCATCTTATCACCAGGCTGTAATTTATGCTTAGTTGCAATAAATACTTTTACAACTTTTAAAGCACCTTGAGGTAAATCATCTCCACTTTGTAATTTTTCTACTTTAGTAGCAAACCTTTTATTAAGAGCTTCTTTCTTACCATCATAATGACTTTTGAGCTGTTCTATTTCGTTCATTACATTTGCATCTTCAACAGTAAACTGCCAAAGTTGTCCTTTAGATAAACCTTTTAATATTTCGCTTGTAATAGTTTGCCCAGTCTTTACTGTCTTAGGACTATTAATACTTATCTGTCCTACTAAAAGCTTCTCAAGCCAACTAAATACAAAATGCTCGATAATTTCTAATTCATCATCACGGTCTTTTGCTAATTTCTCAATTTGTTGTTTTTCAATAGCAATAGCACGCTGATCTTTTTCAACACCTCGACGAGAGAATACTCTTACTTCTACTACCGTTCCGCTAACCCCGGAAGGAACATGCAGCGATGAATCTTTCACATCAAAAGCTTTTTCTCCAAAAATAGCTCTCAGTAATTTTTCCTCAGGAGTAATAGGTGATTCACTTTTCGGCGTTACTTTCCCTACTAAAATATCACCTGCTTTTACTTCTGCACCTACATAAATTATTCCGACCTCATCAAGATGACGAAGTGCTTCTTCACTTACATTAGGTATATCACGCGTAATTTCTTCAGGACCAAGGCGAGTATCTCTTGCTATGACTTCAAACTCTTCAATATGGACAGAAGTAAATACGTCTTCTTTTACTATTCGCTCTGATATTAAAATTGAATCTTCAAAATTGTATCCATTCCAAGGTAAGAAAGCGACTAAAACGTTTCTGCCTAAAGCAATTTCACCATTATCGGTACTAGGCCCATCAGCTATAATATCATTCTTCTTAACATAATGACCAACCTTAACTAAAGGCTTTTGATTGATACAAGTATTATGGTTAGACTTTTGGAATTTTAATAAGTTATAAATATCAACTGAAGGTGCACTTTCGGTTTTTTGACCAATAGCTCTAATTACAATTCTATTTGAATCTACTTGCTCAACTATACCATCATTTAATGCAAGCACAGATGCTCCAGAATCTTTTGCTACTACTCCCTCAACCCCTGTACCCACAAAAGGTGCATCAGTTTTAATTAAAGGAACCGCTTGCCTTTGCATGTTTGATCCCATTAAAGCACGGTTAGCATCATCATTTTCTAAGAACGGTATAAGAGAAGCTGCAACAGATACAACCTGCATAGGCGTTACATCAATGAAGTCTACTTCATGTGGCTCTACCATTACAAAATTGCCACCTTCAACTCGGCAATTAATAAATTCGCCCTGCAATACTCCATCTTTATCAACCTTAGAATTTGCTTGACCGATCTTATACTTCCCTTCTTCAATAGCTGAAAGATATACTACTTCATCGGTTACATGTCCGTCTTTGACTTTTCTATATGGGCTTTCTATAAAACCATGCTTATTTATTCTAGCATAAGTCGCCATAGAGTTAATTAGTCCGATATTTTGACCTTCAGGTGTTTCAATAGGACAAATACGACCGTAGTGAGTTGGATGCACATCACGCACTTCAAAGCCGGCTCTATCACGACTAAGACCACCAGGACCTAATGCTGATAATCTTCTTTTATGAGTTATTTCAGATAATGGATTTGTTTGATCCATAAATTGAGATAATTGCGAAGTACTGAAAAATTCCTTTACTACTGAAACCAAAATTTTAGAATTCACTAAATCGTGAGGCATTACTGTATCAATATCACCTGCCGACATTCTTTCAATCACTGACTTTTCCATTCGAACAAGACCTATCCTGAATTGATTTTCTATCAATTCACCAACCGATCTAACTCTTCTGTTACCTAAGTGATCAATATCGTCTATAATCCCTTTGCCATCTTTAAGTTCTACTAAAACTCTTAGTATATTTTTTATATCATCTGTAGTTAAAACAGTAGTTTCATCAGAGATATTTAATTCTAACCTTGAATTCATTTTTATTCGACCTACTTCTGAAAGATCATATCTTTCAGGGTCAAAGAATAAATTATAAAATAAACTTTCAGCAGCTTCAATATTAGCAGGTTCGCCAGGTCTTAATACTCTAAAAATATCAAATAATGCTGATTCACGATCCTGGTTTTTATCAGAAAATAAAGTATTTCTTATATATGGACCGGATTGAGGATTAATTACTAGTACGCTAATATTTTTAATTTTCAGATCACTAATTACACTAAGTAACTCAACAGTAACCATTTCGCCGATTTTTGCTAATACTTCACCGTTTTCAGGATCTTTTAAATCCTCAGATAAATATTTACCAATTAAAGCTTCATGAGATACTAAAATATTATTAAGCCCTTCATTATTAAGCCCTTCCCCAGCATATTTTTTAGCTAAACTAGGAGTAATTTTTTGTCCCGCTTTAAGTAAAACATTTCCTGTATCAGCATCTATTAAATCACTTGTTAATCTATGTGCAGTAATATGGCTAGGCATAAATTTAACTGCCCATCCCTTATTTTTAACAACTTTATAATTTACTGAATCATAATAAAATTTTATAATTTCCTCTGTGCTCATGCCAATTGCTTTAAGCAAAGTAGTAGCATAAAGTTTTCTTTTTCTATCTATTCTAAAATAAATAATATCTTTAGTATCAAACTCTAAATCAAGCCATGATCCTCTATATGGAATAACACGTGCAGAATATAAAAGTTTTCTAGAAGAATGAACTTTGCCCTCATCATGATAGAAGAACACCCCAGGTGAGCGATGCATTTGCGATACAACTACTCTTTCTGTACCATTAATGATAAAAGTACCATTTTTAGTCATTAATGGGATGTTACCCATATATACTTGTTGTTCTTTGATACCTTTAATCTCTCGGCTACCAGTATCTTCGTCTATATCCCAAATACTTAACCTTAAGGTTACCTTAAGAGAAGAATCATAACTTAAGCTTCTTTGAGTGCATTCCTCTACATCATATTTTGGATTATCAAATTCATATTTAACGAATTCTAAGTTAGCAATATTAGAAGGATCAGAGATAGGAAAAATTGAATTTAATATAGATTGTAAGCCTTTATTTTTTCTTTCGGAATCTTTTGTATCTAGCTGTAGAAAATTTTTTTCATATGAATTTTTTTGAATCTCAATTAAATTCGGTATATCTGCTACTAAATTTATATGACCAAAATTTTTTCTTACTCTTTTATTATGTGACAAGGGTTGTACTTCAATATTATCCCTTAATGAAACCATATAATCTCCTGACTGATAAAAAATTAACTATCAACATTGAAGTTAATAGTTAAAGAAACTTAAAATAGACTTATTATTAAACTTTATTAACGCAAGCATTATGATAAGATTTTATAAAATCTTGTCTTAATACTGAAAAAACAAGGAAAATAATAGCTTAAGGTGGCTTTTGCTATCATTTTTATACTGTAAATCTTTTTAATATAACTTACGGTAAATCTTCACTTATAATTAAGGACAAGTCTTACTAGAGTCCTAATCTTTTTAGTCGAATTTAAGATTAAATTCTTATCTTAAATCTGCATCATTAACTTTTAATTTTTAATGCTTAGAGTTTAAGTTATTAACGTAAATACGGTTTTACAGTTTCATAACTTAACTACATTAACTAAAATTTTTGTTAAATGAAGATAATTTTGATAAAAATTTTTAATGGTAATTTTTAACTTAGCGTTAACTACTAGAAATTACTAACAAATCACTTTATAAAAAAGTAATTCATTAACAAAATAGCTAAAAGCCTTATTTAAATTTAACTACTAAAATAAGGCTTTTAAAAATTCTAATAAGCAATTTTAAATTTTATATTAACGTAAAAAATTTATTATAAAAATAAAATTACTTTAATTCTACTTTTGCTCCAGCAGCTTCTAATTTGCTTTTAATTTCTTCTGCTTCTGCTTTTTTCACATTACTCTTAATTGGCTTTGGAGCTTCATCAACTAATTTTTTAGCTTCAATTAAGCCAAGACCTGTAATTTCTTTTACAACTTTAATTACTTCCACTTTTTTATCACCACTAGAAGCTAAAACTACTTCAAAATCAGTTTTTTCAGCAGCTGCTTCAGCAGCAGGAGCGGCAGCGGCTGCTACAGCTACAGGTGCTGCTGCAGATACACCCCATTTTTCTTCTAACATTTTTACAAGCTCAGCTGCTTGCATTAATGTTAAAGATGATAATTGTTCTTCAATTTTAGCTAAATCTGCCATAATTTTTTCCTTTTTACTTTTATATATTATTATCTGAATTAATTTTTACTAGCATTTGCTTGTACTACCCTGGCTAAGCTTGAAGACGGTGCTTGTAAAACGCCTGCAATCTTAGTAGCCGGAGCTTGTAATAACCCAACAATTTTACTTCTAAGCTCATTTAATGAAGGTAACTTAGAAAGTTCTTTTATTGAATGTTCATTTAATACTTGTTTATCGACTATACCGCCAACAATCTTAAGATTTTCATTGCTTTTAGCAAAATTAACTACTAATTTTGCCATTTCAACCGGTTCTTTAGAATAAACAATAGCGGTAGGCCCTGAAAATAAGCTTACGATATCATCAAGACCTGCTTTATTTGCTGCTATTTTTGCTAAAGTATTTTTTACAACTTTAAAACCTGCATCCTTAGACTTAAGAGACTCCCTAAGTGAATTGACTTCACTAACAGTTAATCCGTGATAATGAGCAACGATTACAGATGGTGAATCTTTATAAATACTTGCTATTTCTTCTACAACTTCCAGTTTTTCTGATCTTAACACTCTATTAATTCTCCTTGTTACAACACTTGAGATGTTTCTATATTTATCTTAATAACTTATTATTTATTAAGATAGCTATTTTTTTATACTTTATTAGTCTACTTACAAAAATTTAGATTAATATTTGAAGTTTTACTTTAAGCTATATTTATAAAATTTAGTACAAATAAGTTTAATATATATTAGACTTTGCATAAATCAATAAGTTAGATAGCTAAAAAATATAGACTCAAATGTATTAAATTTAGTTTATGCTATACTAGCTAAATCTATTTGTACTGATGCACCCATAGTAGAAGATAAATATATTGCTTTTAAATAACTTCCTTTCACTCCAGTAGGTTTTGCTTTAACTACTGCATCAATAAACGCTTTCAAATTTTTTAATAAATCCTGATCCAGAAAAGATAATTTTCCAAGACCTGCGTGAATTATACCTGCTTTTTCTGCTCTATATTCTACTTGACCACTTTTAGCATTCTTAACAGCACCCTTAATATCTAATGTCACAGTTCTGAGTTTAGGATTCGGCATTAAACCTTTTGGTCCTAAAATTCTTGCAACTGAACCTATAGCTGCCATCATATCGGGAGTAGCTATACATACATCGAAATTGATCTTACCAGCTTTAATTTCATCAATAATATTGCTTGAGCCTACTAAATCTGCACCAGCAGCTTTAGCTTCTTCTTCTCTTTCTTCTTTACAAATAACAGCAACTCTTACAGTCTTACCTGTTCCTGCTGGTAAATTCACTACACCACGTACCATTTGATCAGAATGTCTTGGATCAATTCCAAGCTTCATAACTATTTCTAAGGTTGGATCAAATTTAACATAAGAAGCAGATTTTAATCTCTCAACCGCAGTTGTTAAATTATATAAACTATCCGATCTTACTTTAACGCGTGCTTCTCTTATTTTCTTACCGCCGCTAGATTTTATAGCAACATCTTTGTTATTTGACATAATAATTAATTCCCTACAACTTCAATTCCCATAGATGCCACACTTCCGCAAATAATCTTTGTTGCAGCTTTAATATCTTTTGTATTTAAATCAGGCATTTTTAACTTTGCAATCTCACGGCAATCATCCATAGTGATTTTACCTACCACAGCTTCCTTTTTAGTAGCTCCAGACCCTTTTTTAACTTTAGCATATTTCTTTATAAGATAAGATGCCGGCGGTGTTTTAACTATAAAAGTAAAACTTTTATCTGCATATATAGTAATAACAGTTGGAAGAGGTGTTCCTTTTTCAATACCTTGTGTAACAGCATTAAAAGCTTTACAAAATTCCATGATATTAACTTTTCTTTGTCCAAGCGTTGACCCTATAGGAGGAGCAGCGGTAGCTTCACCAGCATTTACATTCAAGGTAATATAACCTTCTATTTTTTGTGCCATTTACGAATATCCTTCTTTTCTCTCTTAATTATAGCCTTAAATTTTTTTATCTTTAAAGATAATCAAATAATAATTCTATTCATTTATTTACATTAGTCGTTTTTCTTTACTTGAGTAAAGCTCAACTCTATAGGCGTTGCTTTGCCAAATATTGATACTGAAACTTTTAATCTAGCTTTTTCTTGGTCTACTTCTTCTACAGTACCTGTAAAGGTTTCAAAAGGTCCTTCTGTAACAGTTACTATTTCACCGACCTCATATAATTTTGCATCTTTTGCTTCGGTTTCTAATCTAATATTCTGTATTTCGCTTTCCGTAAGAGCTTTTGGAGTAGTTTTACTACCTAAAAAACCTGTTACTCCTGGTATATTTTTTACTAAATGCCAAGATTTATCTGTCATATTCATTTTTATTAGAATATAACTAGGCATTAATTTTTTTTCTACCTTGACGTTTTTACCGCGTTTAACTTCGGAAACACCAAAAACCGGTACTAATATATCATCAAAAAAATCTGACATTTTTTGCTTGCTAATTCTCTCAAGCATCACTCGTTTTATACGATTTTCTGCTCCTGATGCAGTATGTATAACATACCACTTTTTTGTATCTTTTTCAGAATTTGACAATATATCATCTATATTTTGTTCTGCCACAATTTATTCCTTGATAACTTATTTACCGATGTTAAGTAAAATTTGTATTATATTATGTATACCATAATCGAGCACTAAACAAATTAGGCTAAAAACAAAAACCGCTACTATGACTACTAAAGTCGAAGCAGTTAACTCTTTTTTAGTGGGCCAAACTACTTTATAAGCTTCTTGTTTAACTTGTTCAAAAAACTTGTATATTTTATATTCTTTAAACATATTTATAAGTTATTTTATAGTAAAAACCCTATTACTTGTAATGGCAGGAGCGACAGGCATCGAACCCGCAACCTCCGGTTTTGGAGACCGGCGCTCTACCAATTGAGCTACACTCCTATCATATTTTAAATAAAAAATCAACAAAATTTATTGGCAACCTTTTTATTTAAATATAATATTTATAATCTTACTTTACTTTTAAGCTAATAATAAATATTATTTTTTAGCTTAAATAGTATCTGCAACTTGAGTTGGCACTTGATCATAATGATTAAATACCATACTATACTGAGCTCTACCTTGCGATAAAGATCTAAGCGTATTAACATAACCAAACATTTCAGCTAAAGGAACATATGCCTTGATCACTTGAGCATTACCTCTTGGCTCCATACCTTGAACTTGTCCTCTACGACTATTTAGATCACCAATAACATCACCCATATACTCATCTGGTATAATTACCTCAACTTTCATAATAGGTTCAAGTAATTTAGGATTACCTTTAGGCATCCCCTCTCTAAATGCTGCTTTTGCTGCAATTTCAAACGCAAGTACGCTAGAATCCACATCATGGAAAGTACCATCAATTAATGTAGCTTTAAAATCGATCATAGGATAACCTGCAATTACGCCTGTTTCCCTAATGTTATTTAATCCTTTTTCTACACCAGGAATATATTCTTTAGGTACAGCACCACCAACAATTTTACTTTCAAAAATAAAGCTCTTATTTTTATCTTCTTCTTTTAGATCTTTTACATCTTTTAAAGGTTCAAAAATAATTTTTACACGTGCAAATTGACCTGCACCACCTGATTGCTTTTTATGGGTATAATCAATTTCGCAAGCTTTAGTAATTGTTTCACGATACGCAACTTGAGGAGCTCCAATATTTGCTTCAACTTTAAACTCTCTTCTCATACGATCGATGATGATTTCTAAATGAAGCTCACCCATTCCTTTAATAACAGTTTGCCCTGTTTCTTGATCAGTTGAAGTTCTAAATGAAGGATCTTCAGCTGCTAAACGAGAAAGAGCTAGTCCCATTTTTTCTTGATCAACCTTTGACTTAGGCTCTACTGCAAGCTCAATAACTGGCTCAGGGAATTCCATTCTTTCTAGAATTACTTTTTTATCTTCATCTGATAATGTATCACCAGTAGTGGTATCTTTAAGCCCTGCTAATGCTACTATGTCACCTGCTGATGCTTCTTTTACATCCTCACGGTTATTAGCATGCATTAATAGCATTCTACCTATTTTCTCTCTTTTATTCTTTACAGTATTAATAACAGTTGTTCCGGAAGTAATCTTACCTGAATACACTCTAATAAAAGTTAATGAACCAACAAATGGATCATTCATAATTTTAAATGCTAAGGCAGAAAATGGCTCAGAAACAGAAATAGGGAAATCTTTTTCTTCACCTGTACTGACTTCAACGCCTTTTACTGTAGCAATGTCAATAGGTGATGGTAAATAATCTACTACAGCATCTAGTAGAGGCTGTACGCCTTTATTTTTAAATGCACTACCACATAAAACTGGATAAAAAGCTGCCGTAATAGTACCTTTTCTAATTAATTTCTTAATTTCTTCTTCAGTTACTTCTTCACCAGACAAATATTTTTCCATGATTTTATCGTCTAGCTCAACAATCATATCAAGCAAATTAGCACGATATTCTTCTGCTTTTGCTTTCATGTCATCAGGAATTTCTTGATAAGAATACTCAGCACCTAAAGACTCGTCTTTCCAAACTACTGCTTGCATTTTAACAAGATCAACAACTCCTTTGAAATTTTCTTCAATACCTATAGGCAACTGAATAACTAAAGGTTTTGCTCCTAAACGATCCTTGATCATGTCAACGCATCTATAAAAGTCTGCTCCCATTCTATCCATTTTATTGACAAAACACATTCTAGGAACATTATATTTATCAGCTTGTCTCCATACTGTTTCAGATTGAGGTTCAACACCTGCAACGCCGTCAAATACTGCAACAGCACCATCAAGAACACGTAAAGAACGCTCTACTTCAATTGTAAAGTCAACGTGTCCAGGAGTATCAATAATATTAATTTGTTTATCTTGCCATCTACAAGTAGTAGCAGCTGAGGTAATTGTTATACCACGTTCTTGCTCCTGCTCCATCCAGTCCATGGTAGCACCGCCCTCATGAACTTCACCTATTTTATGGGATTTACCTGTATAATATAGAATACGTTCTGTAGTAGTAGTTTTACCTGCATCAATATGAGCACATATACCGATATTACGGATATTTTCAAGCTTTTTACTCATATTTAGTTACCCTGCTTTGTTTTTTTAGGGCTAAAGTGTGAGAAAGCTTTATTAGCTTCAGCCATTTTATGAGTGTCTTCTTTCTTCTTAATAGCAACACCTCTATTATTTGAAGCTTCAAATAATTCTTCAGCGAGTTTATCAATCATCATTTTTTCAGAACGTTTTGTTGCCGCTGTAATAATCCAACGAGATGCAAGAGCATAGCCTCTTCTTTCATCAACCAGAGTTGGAACTTGATAATTAGCTCCTCCTACTCTTACAGAAGTTACTTCCAAATATGGCTTTACATTATTCATAGCATTGCTGAAAGTCTGATATGGATCAGCTTTATGTTTCTTTTCAATTTTATCGAAAGCAGAATAAACTATTTTTTCTGCGAGAGCTTTTTTTCCCTCTTTCATAATATTATTGATAAACCTAGAAAGTAAAACACTGTTATACTTCATATTAGGTAAAATTACTCGCTTTTCTGCGGCGTGACGACGTGACATTTGACTTTTTCTCTCTAACTAATAATTATTTTTTTATAGCTACAACTTGTTTACGAGGAGCACCATAACGTGAACGACCTTGTTTACGCCCTTTAACTCCGGCAATATCATAAGCACCGAGTACCACGTGATATTTTACCCCTGGAAGATCAGGAACCTGCCCGCCTCTTACTAATACTCTATCGTGCTCTTTCACACTATGCTTTTCACCAGGAATATAAACATTTACTGTTCTTTTATTACTTAAACGCACAGTTGCTACTTTACGAAGAGCTGAGTTAGGCTTTTTAGGAGTAACAGTTTTTACTACTAAACAAACTCCACTTTTAAAAGGATTAGCCTCTAACGCAGGAGATTTAGTTTTACGAACTTTTGATTTTCTTCCAAAACGTACTAATTGATTATATGTTGGCATTAAAAAAACACTCCAAAAAAACTTACAAGTACCACAGAGATTTCAAAAGTTGGAAGTCAAATAAGCGGTGAGACTGCACAGCGTACAAATAGTACGTGAGCAAAGACGAATCCCGAAATTTGACGTACTAAATCTTGAAATATCAAAGGTACATAGGATGATTAAAGGGCAAAAACTACTTTTGCCCTTTGAATTTTAAATGATTTTACAAATGCAAATAATATATTTACACTTTCAAATTAAATTACACTAAATTTAAATTATAATTACTTTTTCCATAAAAGCAAGTATGTTTTAACTAACAATTAGTTTTTTCTCTATTATTCTTGCTATAAAACTTATTAGCAGCACTAAAATATAGTAACAACAAGCGGCAACAATCATTGGGAAAAAATAATTATACGTCTCAAGCGATACAATTTGTGCTCTTTTCATCAAGTCCATTTCTCCAAACATTGAAATAATGGCTGACTCTTTGATTAAATTAATAAGCTCATTGGTTAGCGATGGAAAAATATTTTTAATTGCTTGTGGCAAAATTATATCTTTCATAATCAAAAATTGGGGGATAGCAAGAGCTTCTGCCGCGTCAAACTGTCCTTTATCAACTGCATTAATTCCTGCTCTTATTACTTCCGAAACATAAGCACCTGAATTAAGAGAAAAAGAAATAGCACCTGCCATAAATACAGTAAATTTAATACCTATTAAATAAGGCGATGCAAAATATATAATACTTAATTGGATTAATAAAGGCGTACCTCTAAAAATGGAAGTATAAAAATCTGCGAAAAGTCTTAATGCACGATTTTTATTTACTTTACAAAGTGCTAGCAATACTCCTATAACTAAGCCAAATATAACAGCAATAACGCTATATTTTAAAGTGACCAAAGTCCCTTCTACAATAAAAAGAATTTTTGGAGAAAATTTTATTAAATATTCAAACATATTTTTAGTGATATAATTTTTAGCTATTGTGCCAGATTTTTGTCATTGCAAAGAGCAAAGGACGTTATTGCATGGCTTGTTTATGTCGTTCCACGGAGGCATTGCCCACGTGGATCATTTTCCCCTGTCACCCCTTGGCTTGTCCACAGGGTCCAGAAAACAAATGACATAGTACTTCATGAGATTGCTTCGTCAAAACTTACAGTTTTTCCTCGCAATGACAATTTTTTAATACACTCTCTTCGCTGGTGGGATTGCTTTCACTTCATCACTCAAAGTAGTTAAAGTAACAGGTTTGTAATCAAGCCCTACCTTGCCGGCTTCGTCAACCCAACTAAGAGTGTGCTGCATCCAATCTTTATCGTTACGATCAGGATAATCCTCCCTTGCGTGTGCTCCTCTACTTTCTTTTCTTGCAGCTGCTGAATATACAGTTACTAAAGCCTGATCAAGTAAATTATCTAGCTCTAAAGCTTCAACTAAATCGCTATTCCAAATTAAAGATTTATCATTAATTTTTATATCTTTATAACCGCTTCTTATCTCGCTAATCATTTCTGCTACCTCATCTAGCACTTCTTGAGTTCTAAATACTGAAGCATGACTTTGCATAGTTCGTTGCATTTTGAGCCTTAAATCTGCAACCAAAATATTACCGCTACTATGACGAATTTTATCAAATCTACTAATAATTTTTTCAAGTGATTCTTCTGATACAGGTTTATGCGGACTTGCTGGCTTAATAAGCTCAGCTGCTTTTAGTGCTGCACTTCTGCCGAATACTACTAAATCAAGCAAAGAATTTGACCCTAAACGATTAGCACCATGCACTGATACACAAGCAGCTTCACCGATCGACATAAGACCTTTTACTACGCTATTATGGTTTTTGCCGTCTTTAATTATTACCTGACCATGATAATTAGTAGGGATTCCGCCCATATTATAATGTACTGTCGGAAGTACCGGAATTGGCTCTTTTGTTACATCAACACCAGCAAAAATTTTAGCTGTTTCAGAAATACCAGGCAAACGACTATGTAAAATTTCAGGTGATAAATGATTTAAATGCAAGAATACATGATCTTTATGCTCTCCAACTCCTCGCCCCTCACGGATTTCTATAGTCATCGCTCTTGAAACCACATCCCGTGATGCTAAATCCTTTGCCGCCGGTGCATAACGTTCCATGAAACGCTCACCATTAGCGTTAACAAGATAACCACCCTCACCTCTAGCTCCCTCTGTTATAAGACAACCAGCTGAATATATTCCGGTCGGATGGAACTGGACAAACTCCATATCTTGCAGCGGCAAGCCTGCTCTAATCGCCATACCACCCCCATCACCCGTGCAAGTGTGAGCGGAAGTTGCTGAAAAATAAGCACGCCCATATCCGCCCGTTGCAAGCACTACATTATGTGCTCTAAAACAATGCAGACTACCATCATCTAAATTCCATGCAACTACCCCTCTACATTCACCATCTTCCATTAATAAATCAATAGCGAAATATTCGATAAAAAACTGTACTTTATGCTTTAATGATTGTTGATATAAAGTATGAAGTATAGCATGTCCAGTACGATCTGCTGCCGCACATGTACGTTGTGCTGCCTTACCTTTGCCGTACTCAGTAGTCATACCACCAAAAGGACGCTGATAAATTTTTCCCTCTTCGGTTCTTGAAAAAGGTACGCCGTAATGCTCAAGCTCTAAAATCGCATCCGGAGCATTCTTGCACATATATTCGATTGCATCCTGATCGCCTAACCAATCAGAACCTTTAACTGTATCATACATATGCCAACGCCAATCATCCGCCCCCATATTCCCAAGAGCTGCACTAATACCACCTTGTGCTGCAACCGTATGGCTACGAGTAGGGAATAGCTTCGATATACAAGCCGTATTAAGACCTTCTTTAGCCATACCGAACGCAGCACGTAAACCTGCACCGCCTGCCCCTACGACTATTACGTCAAATTTATGATGAATTATATTATACGATTTGGTCATTAAGTTAATTTTCTATTTTTAAATGTTTGTATGGATTTCTTCCACTATTGTCACCCCGTGGCTTGTCCACGGGGTCCAGCTAAAAATACTTTAGTATTTTTATTATTTTTTCTAGATTGCTTTGTCGCTTTGCTCCGGCTTTGTTGTATGGCTCGGAAAATGCCTTATATGTCATTCCCGCTTTCGCGGGAATGACATCGGAGCTATGCAACAAGAACCTTTGCTCCTTGCAATGACGTTTTACAAAAATTTACTCATCATCAATTAAATCTAAAATTAATTTTTTGCTGAATATATCATTTTCAGCGTGATGTATTCCTACCCTTACAGCTTCCCTTAATATTATTAACCTTGCATTCTCTGCATCATACGCTTCTGATGCTTGTTTACTTTCCATAAAACACAGCTACTATAAAAGCTATGATAGTTAAAATACTAAATAGCTTCACTGCTATAATTAATGTATTCCGTAACTTGTTGCAGCTTACATAATCCTCTATTACTACCTGCATTCCAAGCATGGCATGATATAAAGAAGTAATTACTGCGATTAATAAAGGTATTAAATTAATAGGTCTTTTCAGCTCCCAAATAATAATATTTACATCACTGTTTTTATGGGCTAACGTAAAATATAGTAACCATACAGAACACAACACTAATATAATAGCGGTAATTCTTTGTAGTAACCAATGATGTGAACCACTTTTAGCAGAACCAGTATTTTTTGCTTTTACAATCTCTGCTCTAAAATCATATGTCATTAATTTTCTCTAAACACATTTTTTTTGTTATTTGTTTTAGCTTCTCAATCCTTTTAATGTCATTCCCGCGTAGGCGGGAATCCAGAAATACACTCGCCTAAATCGTTCCATTTAGGATTAATACTTTCTATCAATTTTATTTTCCAGCCACGATTCCATTTTTTTAAAGCTTTTTCTCTAGTAGGAGCTTCTTTGATGTCAGCAAATTCTTTTGTATAAACAAGTTTTATAATATTATATTTTGATATAAATCCTTTAATCACTTTTTGTTTATGTTCATAAGCACGACGCAATATATTATTAGTAATACCAATATATAAAGTACCATTACGATCGGAACATAATATATATACCCAATACATTTTTATTACTTTAATTTTATTTTTTCTGGATTCCCGCCTACGCGGGAATGACATAGAACGCTTTTCTCAATACACGTAAGTGAAACTCATACCAAAATAACATCAAAAACTTTTTTCTTTTGACTTAAAACTTATGTGCCTACGTTGGAATAGCATTGTACATTTCACACCCACAACAATATCGTAAATAAGACAGAACAAATAACCACGCTCCAGCCTGTTAAATTAACTGCTTTTATAGAAAAGCCTAATCCAATATCCCAAAATAAATGCCTGATGCCGTTGCATAAATGATAAAACCAAGCAAAGCTAGTTAGTATCAAACATATTTTTATAATGCAACAACAATTAGCTAGCTGTATATAATTACTATCAAATTTACTAAGAATAAACCACCATGCCAAAATTGAAACTGCAAAAAATAAAGCTACCCCTGTCATACGATGCAAAATCGACAAGGTAGAACTTATTTGCGGCTTATATATAGTTAGATGCGGCGAAATAGGACGCTTATTATAAATTTCTTGTTTGGTTTTAGTCATATTATATTATTGGTTTGTATTATACTTTTAAGACGAAGCTTTATTTGGAAAAGAGCAAGGAGTTTTGAAGCTTTTAACCGCAACGTGCATATAGTATAGTATCGGATTAAAAGCAAAAAACAACGTAGCCAATTTTTCAAACAAAGCGAGTATTACTTTCTCTCGAGCCAGTACCCTTCAGCAGGTGCTAGATCATCCGCCACCGCTCTTCTATCATCAAAAACAAAGCACTCACCTTGCCATAAATTATTCTTATTTTGCGTATCTTCTAAATATTGCAATATACCACCTTTTAAGTGATATACCTCTTCATGCCCCATACTTTTCAGTAAGCTAGTAGATTTTTCACAACGTATGCCGCCGGTACAGAACATTGCAATTTTCTTACCTTTAAGTAATTCAGCATTTTGCAGAGCCCAAGCTGGAAATTGTTTAAATGTTTCAGTATATGGATTAATTGCTGCTTTGAACGTACCGACTTCCACTTCATAGTCGTTACGTGTATCCACTACTATAACATCTTGTTTCGTAATGAATTCATCCCAATCTTTTGTCTCTATATACTTGCCTTTAAACAGATTAACATTTAAATTGTCAACATTCATCGCAACGATTTCTTTTTTAAGCCTGACTTTTAACTTTTGAAAAGGATGTATTTCGCTATAATTTATTTTAACATTCACGTTTTTCGCATTAGTTAGTTTTTTTAATTCTTCAAGTACAAGATTTACACTTTCATATGAACCTGAAAAAGAACCATTAAAACCTTCTTTCGATAATAAGATAGTACCTTTAAGATATTTTCTTTTACCGACAAATAATAGTTTCGGTATTAAGCTTTCCGGCTCTTCTATATTTACAAAACTATATGCACTTAAAATTGCAATTTTTTCACTCATAAATTATGGTATTGGTTGTTTTTATTTTATATGGTTTATGTCATCCCGTGGCTTGGATCATTCTCTCTCTGTCATCCCGTGATTTATTCAAGGGATCCATTACTTAAAAAGCCTAAATATAGCAAATTTTAAAATTAAAAGCTCGATTTTTCTCGCTTTTTTCTGGATCCCGTGGACAAGCCACGGGATGACATCGAGGGCGTTTTTCAATCCACGCAGATAACACCACCACGACATGATACTTAATTAGTAACCGATAATGGAACGAACATACTACTATCATCTCTCTCAATCAAAAGCAAAATATTTTGCTTTTCTGATTTTTTAGCATTTTCATATAATTCTTCTAGTTTATTTATATCGCTTATGCTTTCTTGGTTAACATTACTTACTAAATCACCAACTCTAAAGCTACTATCTTCTTCATCAACGTTTGTAATAACTAATCCTACCTTATCAGCAGATATAGCAAATTTTTGCTTTAATTCCTCAGTCAAGTTACTAAAAGTGATATTACTTTTTGTAATAGACGTACCATTATCTTCTTTCTTGGTAACTTTTTCTATATTTTCTTCTAGAGCTTCTTGTTTAACTTCCTCATTATCTGAAGTCATTTTTATTGGTAATTCTATTGTTTCTCCATCTCTTAATACTTTTACTTTCACTTCTTGATCGACAGGAATATCAGCAACAATTACACGTAATCTTTTAGTATTTTTAACTGCCTGCCCTGCAAACTCTAATATTATATCGCCTGTTTTGATGCCTGCTTTATCACCTGGATCATCTTTTTGTATTTTAGCAACTAACACACCATTAGTATCTTTTAGCCCTAAACCTTCTGATATTTCTTCGGTCAAATCTTGTATTGTTACACCAAGACGACCTCTATTTATTTTACCATCTTTTTTAAGACGCTCAATTATAGGCTTTGCAGTATTTGAAGGGATAGCAAAACCAATACCTATATTAGTGCCAAGCGGTGAAAAAATTGCCGTATTTACCCCAATTACTTTTTGATCCAGATTAAACATAGGACCACCAGAATTGCCGTTATTAATTGCCGCATCTGTTTGGATAAAATTATCGACTATATTATTAGTATCGATATCAATATCTCGTCCTTTTGAAGAAATAATACCCGCAGTAACAGTACCGCCAAGATTACCAAAAGGATTACCGATCGCAATAACCCAGTCTCCTACTCTTGCATCATTTGAATCACCAAATTCAACGAAAGGCAGCGGTTCTTCAACATCTATTTTTAAAAGAGCTAAATCAGTTTTAGTATCACTACCTATTAGTTTAGCTGGTAATTCAGTGTTATCAGCTAATTTTACATTAATCTTACTAAGATTAGCAATCACGTGATAATTTGTAACTATCAAACCATTAGGTTCAATAATAAAGCCAGAACCGAGCGGCATCGCTTTTGGAGTAGGGTCAACTTCTTCAAGATTAAGAGGTATGTTAAGACGTTCTAGAAAATCATTAATGAAATCCAGAGGTTTTTTTTCTTGTAAAGGGTCTTTTTCTGCAGCTTCTGCCTTATTATTAACATATTCTATAGTAGAAATATTAACAACAGCAGGGATTAAAGGCTCGACTATATCAGCAAAACTATAACGTGATGCATTATTTACTTTTAGAGGTACGGAATTTATTTCAGTAAATTCACTTTCCTCTTCGAAATCTATTGCTTTTGAAGATTTATTATTTTCTTTCGCTAAAACATTGTTATTAAATATTAAAATTATTATAACAAAAAATATTTTCAGATTCATATACTACTTAGCTAAATTAAGATATTTTAAAACTTCAGCATCGGGCGAAATGATAAAATTAGTATCTTCTTTCTTTAAAGAATTTTTATATACTAAAAGCGACTTATAAAATTTGTAAAATTCTGGATCGGCAGAATAAGCAGAATTATATATTTTAGCCGCTTTCTCGTCACCATCACCTTTGATAATTTGGGCATCTTTGTAAGCCTTAGCAAGTATTATCTTACTTTCCTTATCTGCTTTTGAGCGAATACGAACACTTTCTTCTTGCCCTTCTGCCCTAATTTGTGTCGCTTCTTTTTCACGAGCAGTTTGCATACGACGATAAATAGCCGCACTATTTTCTTTTGGTAAGTCAGATCTTAAAATTCTAACATCAACTACATCAATACCAAAGCTTTTAGCTTCACCATCTACTTGATTTAAAATATTAAGCATTACATTACTACGCTCTTGTGATAATAAACTACTTAGCGAAATCTTACCTATTACTTTTCGCATTGAAGATTCAAGGTTACGAGTCAGCCTAATTTTGACTCCTTGATAATCATGAACAGTTTTATAAAACATTACAGGATTATTAATTTGAAACTTAGCATAAGCATCAACAATAACTCTTTTACCATCAGCAGCCGTTAACTCTTTTGCTTCAACTTTAACATCTAAAAGACGCTTATCAAAAAATTCAACATTTTGAATTAACGGAACTTTAATATGCAGCCCAGGTTTTTCTATGGTTCTTACTGCTTCACCAAATTGGAATACTACAGCAGATTGACGTTGATCAACTGAAAATAGTGAGCTAGAAATTGATATCAGCCCAAAAATAGCCGTAAAAATTATATAGTAAATCTTTTGCATTTAATTTAACATTTTTTATTGTTTTTTGTATGCCACACTACGGCTTGACCGATGTTGTTGCATAAATCGAGAACTGTTTTTTATGTCATTCCCGCGGAGGCGTGAATCCAGAAAAATAAACATGAATACAGTAAATGTTTAAAATAAAAAGCTCGATATATCTCGCTTTATTCTGGATCCCAGCCGTTGCTGGGGATGACATTAAGGCTTAATAGCCATATGTGGCAGCAACGCATTATTAATAATAGTCTTACTTGAGCCACTTAATACTTCTTCAGCTACTTCTAAATATAGCCTGTCTCTAGTTACTTGCTTATTTGCAGCATATTGGTTATAAATTGCACTAAATCTTTGGCTATCTCCTTCGGCCTTTGATATTATTTCCTCTCTATAGGCTTCTGCTTCTTCTATAATTCTAGCTGCTGCCCCTCTAGCTTCTGGTAATACTTTATTATTATAGGCTTGAGCTTGATTTATTTCTTTTTCTTTATCTGCCTTGGAAGTCTGCACATCTCTATAAGCATCTATTACCTCAGCAGGTGGCTCAGCTTTTAACAATTGTACCTTTTCAATCATTACTCCAACGTTATAACTATCTAGAATTTTTTGTGCTAATGTTTCTATTTTATGAGTAATTTCCTGCTTCTGATCAGATAAGACCCAAGAAATGGGTGTGTTCCCTATCACTTCTCTAACAGCACTTTCTACTGTTGACTTAACTGTTTCTTCAGGCTTTTGTACGTTAAACATAAAATCCTCAAGATTACTAATATGCCACATTACGTCACAATTTAAAGCAACAATATTCTCATCACCAGTTAACATAATACTTTCACCGGCAATATTTTTGGTATCACCACCACTACGCACAGAATTATTTGTACGATATCCAATCTCAATTCGTCTTGATTGTTTAACTTTCTCGACTATTTCTTTTTCAAATGGGGCAGGTAAACGATAATTAAGACCAGCGTAACCTTTACGAACAAAACGTCCAAACCTTGTTACAGCCGCTTCTTCACCCTCTTTTACTTCATAAATACCTGAGGCAAGCCACAAAACAAAAGATGCTAGAGCAACTAAAATTATTGTTTTTGTACTGAAATTAAATTGAAACTGAAATTTATCAAAATTAAATTGATTTTTTCTTGGTCTTGTGAATATGTTATCATCTTTATCGTTATCAAAATCTTTCCACGGAGACTTTTTGAAAATTGGGATATATTTTTTACTAAGCATTTGCTTTTTATATTAATTTTGAAATTTGAAGATTTAGTGATTATATATATTATAGTATTTAACGTCAAGTTGTGAACTTATAGCAGACTTAAAAAGGAAATTTAATTATGGCTCATTTACACCAAAACCAAATTATTGATAAACTGCATAATATTGCTTTTAAAGACGGTACTTTTTTAAAACAAGTTATATCAAATATTATAATTAAACATAATAATGTTGGTTTTTCAATAGATATATCAGGCATTGACAAATTAGAAGCAGAAGAAATAAAGAATGAAGCAATTAAAAAGCTTAATGAAATAGTCGGCATAGGTAAAATAACTATTGTTTTTACTGAAAGTAGAATAGTGGAAAAAAAACCTCAAAAACCCAAACATTTTGTAGAGAATATTAAAAAGATTATCCTAGTCGCTTCAGGTAAAGGAGGAGTCGGCAAATCTACTATTTCGGCTCTTATTGCTCAGCAATTAAGTTTAGAGAATTACCGAGTTGGCATAGTTGATGCTGATATTTATGGACCTTCAATTCCCCATATATTTGGTATTAATGAAGTGCCGCAAACAGTGGGTGGGCGAATAATACCGGTAAGAGCAAAAAATATCGAGGTAATGTCTATAGGCTTCTTCGTTAAAGATTATTCCGCAATTATTTGGCGTGGTCCTATGGCTAGTAAAACTATTTATCAATTATTATCGGTGACAAAATGGGATAACCTTGATTATTTAATTATCGATATGCCACCAGGAACAGGCGACATTCATTTAAGTATGCTGGAGAATTATCATCTAAATGGCGTGATAATAGTAACTACTCCGCAAAAAATGTCGGGAATAGATGTCGTACGCTCGATAGATTTATATCAAAAATTAAATTTACCGATACTCGGAATAATCGAGAATATGAGCGATTTATTTGATGGTAATAGTGGTAATCATTTATCACAAAAATATAACATACCTTTAATAGCCCAAATTCCTGTTATGCCAAAAATAGCGGATGCTTGCGATAAATCACTGCCACTTACTGACTTACTAACATTACCTTTAAAGGAGTATTTATGATATGGGTAATTGCTGACGATAGAACCGGCAACACGCATCAAGCAATTGCATTTGCTGAAAAATTATCCAAAGAATATACAGTCATTAGGCTTGAATATAATTGCTTAGCTAAGCTGCCAAACTTTTTACTTAAATATTATCCTATTCATATAAAAAAAGAGATATTACGGGATATTTTAGATAAGCCTCTACCTGATATAATTATTACTGCTGGAAGAAGAACAGCAGCTTTAGCATTTTATTTAAAAAACAAGTTAAAAAAAGAAATTAAACTGATTCAAATAATGCAACCTAATTTATCTTATGAAGCGTTTGAGGCAGTCATTTTACCCTATCATGATCAAGGTCATTGCGAGCGACTGCAAGGAGCGTGGCAATCTCAGGACTTTTTCACTAGATTGCTTCGTCAATGCTATGCATTTCCTCGCAATGACAACATCATCCCAATAAACGGAGCTATCAATAACGTAATTGCTAAATTTGCTACAGCAGAGGCAGAACTACAAAAACACTACCCTAAGCTTAAAGAATTTATTGCCTTAATAATCGGTGGGAACAATAAGAAATTTAATTTCACTGAAAAAGAAGCTATTCATTTTTCTTTATTATTAAAAAGAATATATGATAATCAAAAAATTTCTTTTTTCATTAGTTTTAGCAGACGAACACCTGATTCGGTAAAAACAATTATTAAAAATAACATGCCGGCTTCGACAATTATTTATGACCCAACTACTGATACAGGGTTTAACCCATATATCGCTATGCTCGCTGAGGCAAAATATATAATCTCTACAGCCGATTCTATATCAATGTGCAGCGAAGCAGCTTCAAGCGGCAAACCTCTTTATATATTCTGCCCTTCAAATTTTAATTCTGCAAAGCACAAAATTTTTGTAAAAAAACTAGTTGAGCTGAAAATAGCAAGAATGTTTGATGAGTCTGTAACGAAATTAGAAGAGTATAGCTATCCACATTTAGATGAAGCTGAAAGAGTAGCTGAGATTATTAAACCTTTAATATAAAAGCTGGTAATTAAATGGGCACCGTCAAGTTAAGTAAATTAGTGTCACAAAGTACTATATTTTTAGATTTCAGACAGCAAGAAGTCTTTGAGTAGCTTCATCCCAAATGGATTTAGCGGACGCAAATGCAATTCTTTGCTCAGATGCTGTTTTAGTATATCTTCCAACATTTACAGCAAATATATTTCTGACTTTTCCCATCAGTGATAATGTACATTGTGCTGAATTAGGATGCTTAAATTTAATCAGTATCTTCTCTTTTCTCCTAGTTGGCTGATGGGCATTCTCAATCCGATTATTTAGTCTTTTATCGGTACGATGCTTAGTCCTAGGACACATATACCTAACTGGTTTAATGTAGCTTTTTAGCTTATCAGTCACAATAACCCTTGGACATGGATAATTACCCAATAATCTTGATAAAAAGCGAATAGCTGATTTCTTGTTACGACGCTTCTGCAGTAATACTTCTAATTCATGTCCCTCAGAGTCAACAGCTCTCCATAATATGAATACTTCACCTTTGATCTTGATATTCATCTCATCCAAATGCCATTTATCAGTTGGCTTTCGCTCTCTCTTACTAATAACATCTTGAAAATAAACTACAAACTTATAACACCAAAACCTTACAGTCTCATGACTTAATATAATACCTCGATAAGCCATCTGCTCTTGAACATCTCGGTAACTATTATTAAAGCGATGATATAACCATACTGTATGGCTAATAATGCTTGCTGGAAAACGATGTCTATTCGGGGCTTGAGTAATATGCATAGCGGTAAAATCTAGGATAAATTGTTACTGCTATTCTATAAATCATTCCCTGTAATTGCTCAATACTTAATTTATACCTCCCTTAACTTGACGGTGCCGGAAAAACTGATCCACACGTTGGCAACGTCGCCACGGGATGACAATACAAAACTTCTTGCAAATGTTGTTGCATAATAAAGCTATCGCTTATATACTTTACGGGACAAATTAAATCCGCTAAAATTCTGCATGGTAAATAGTAATTTTTATAGGAATCTGGGACCAAGAAAGCTAACGGCAATTGCAGATTTCCTACAAGATTTTATAGAAGCTCCTAAAATTCATGAAGATGTAGCTATTCATGATATTAAAATTTTACAAGAAGCCTCTTCTAATGATATTAGCTTTTTGAGCAATATTAAATATTCTCAATTTTTAAAAAATACTAAAGCTGCAGCTTGTATTGTGCCAAAAGATTTTGCTGGAGAAGTAAATCCCAATACTGTTTTATTGCGTGCTGAAAATTCATATTTTGCTTACGGCAAGCTAATAGATTTTTTCTATGCTCCAGTAAAATCGTATACTGCTAAAATAATGAAATCAGCTTATGTTGCAGAATCAGCAACTATAGGTAAAAATTGTTATATAGGTCATAATGCAGTTATTGAGGATAATGTTATTATAGGTGATGATAGTATAATAGAAGCAGGCAGCTTTATAGGTACAGGAGTGGTTATTGGCAGAAATGCTAGAATTGAATCTAATGTATCAATAAATTATTCTGTTATAGGAGATGATGTTGTAGTACTTTCAGGAGCAAGAATTGGCCAAGACGGGTTTGGCTTTTCTACTGAAAAAGGTATGCATCATAAAATATTTCATACCGGAATCGTTAAAATCGGTAATAATGTTGAAATCGGTGCTAACACTACTATTGATAGGGGATCGCTGCAAGATACTATTATAGAAGATTTATGCCGTATAGATAATTTAGTGCAGATCGGGCATAGCGTCAAAATAGGTAAAGGCTCTATTATTGTAGCACAAGCAGGCATAGCCGGAAGTAGCGTAATTGGTAAATATTGTGCTCTTGGAGGGCAAGTGGGAGTCGCTGGACATTTAAATATAGGTGATGGAGCTCAGGTAGCAGCGCAAGGCGGTGTAGCACAAAATATAGAAGCGGGTAAGATTGTTGGCGGTAGTCCAGCTGTACCTATTATGGATTGGCACAGACAATCTATTATTATGAAACAATTAATAAATAAGAGATCTAAATAAATGACTATCGATATTACCGAAATTATGGATTTGATACCTCATCGTTATCCGTTTTTATTAGTGGATAAAGTAGTTGAAATTGATCCTAATAAATCAATAACTGGCATTAAAAATGTTACTGTTAATGAGCCACAATTTACAGGACATTTTCCAGCAAGACCTGTTATGCCTGGGGTTTTAATGGTTGAAGCTATGGCACAGCTTGCAGCTATATTAGTTGCTAAATCTCTCGGCTCTACTAAAAATAAAGAAGTATTTTTAATGGCTATCGAGAACTCAAAATTTCGCAAAGTTGTCCAGCCTGGGGATACAATGCATATTCATGCTACTATTGATCAGCAAAGAGCTAATGTATGGAAGTTTTCAAGTACGGTTAAAGTTGATGGTGAAATGGCAGCGGAGAGTAAATTTACTGCAATGATAAAAGATAAATCTTAAGGGTATAGTAGTGTCAAATTCTAATATACATCCAACTAGTATAATTGCTGAAGGTGCAAAACTTGGTAAGAACGTAAAAGTTGGTCCATACTGTATTATTGGTCCAGAAGTAATACTGCATGATAATGTAGAACTAAAGTCTCACGTAGTTATTGAGGGGATTACTGAAATCGGGGAAAATACAGTAATTTATCCGTTTGCGTCTATTGGTCAACCTCCGCAAATCTTAAAATATAATAATGAGCGGTCAAATATGATAATTGGTTCTAACAATATTATTAGAGAATATGTTACAGTGCAGGCAGGAAGCCAAGGCGGCGGAATGATTACAAGCATAGGAAATAATAATTTATTTATGGTTGGTGTTCATATCGGTCATGATTGCAAAATTGGTAATAATGTAGTGTTTGCTAATTATGTAAGCCTAGCTGGACATATAGAAGTACAAGACTATGTCATAATTGGTGGCTTATCTGCGGTTCATCAATATGCAAGAATTGGTAAACACTCAATGATTGGCGGCTTATCACCAGTTGGAGCTGATGTAATCCCTTTTGGTCTTGCAAGCGGCAAACGTGCAGTACTTGAGGGGCTAAACTTAATCGGCATGAATAGGAAAGGGTTTGATAAAGCAGAGTCTTTAAACGCTTTAAAAATAGTTCAAGAAATCTTTTTAGGTGAGGGTAATTTCGCTGATCGAATCAAGCAAGCTCAAGAGAAATATAAAAACAATTCTATAGTAATGCAAATTATAGATTTCCTTGAGCAGGGCAGTAATAGATCAGTTTGTTCTTTTGAGAAGTAATTTTACTATAGTGGTTACTTCTCATAAATGAAAAATTAGTAGACTAGTATACTTATATTCCTAAAGTATCTCTATATAGCTCAAGCATAGCGTCCTGTTCAGCTAGTTTATCTTTATCAAGTTTTTTTAGCTTTAAAACAGTTTTCATCGCTTTAACATCAAATCCGTGTGAAGAAGCATCTTGAAAAATATCCTTAATTTCTTCAGATAGATCAGCTTTTTCTTGCTCTAACCGTTCTATTTTGCTTAAATATTGCTCTAATTGTTCTTTTACTACTACTTCAGACATAAAAAATTATTTAACCTTTTTGAATTTACTACTATATAATACAAATATCATTCTTATTCAATAAAATATTAATAATGCAAATTTATCCTTTGAGGCTTTTGCCTAATAAAATCGATTTTGATTTTATGCATTTTAAAAAAGTCAGTTACACTTTCTCAATTATTTTATCACTCATTAGCTTTATTTGGATTGGTATGTACAAATTTAATTTCGGTATTGATTTTGCCGGAGGTATAGTTATAGAAGTAAGGCTTGACCAAACGCCAGATTTACCAAAAATGCGTCAAGTTTTAGGTGAGCTTGGAATTGGTGAAGTAGTGCTGCAAAACTTTGGTAGTGAGCGTGACTTATCGATTAGATTTGGTAGTAGTAGCGAAGATAATTTAATGAAAAATATTGAGCTAATAAAGACAGCTTTACAAAATAATTTTCCTTATAATTTTGAATATCGTAAGGTAGATTTTGTTGGTCCGCAGGTCGGTAGGCAGCTAATTGAGGCGGGTACTATGGCGATGCTATTTTCGTTTGCGGCAATTATGGTTTATATTTGGGTGCGTTTTGAATGGTATTTCGGGCTTGGTATACTTATTGCTTTAGTGCATGATGTTATATTAGCACTAGGGTTTATGAGTATAACAAAACTTGATTTTAACTTAAGCACCATTGCAGCAGTGTTAACTATCATAGGATATTCTGTTAATGATTCGGTGGTGATATATGATAGGATTAGGGAAAATTTACGTAAATATCATAAAAAAGGCATCACGGAAATTATAAATTTAAGTATCAACGAAACTCTATCCAGAACAATTTTAACAGTAGTGACAACTCTACTTGCTAATTTGGCACTGGTTCTTTTTGGTGGTGAGGCAATCCGTAGTTTTAGCGTACTGGTATTTTTTGGAATAATAGCAGGGACTTATTCATCTATTTTTATTTCCGCTCCAATACTTACGATATTTGCCAATAGAAAATTTGAGAAGAAAACAGTTTAATGTAATGAGTATTATGTCATTCCCGCTTTCGCGGGAATGACGTAAATGAGTTACAGGGATGACATAATTAGTATATTCCATAACCCTTAAGAGTAATTTATGCTGAAAAAAGAAGATAGAATTTTTACTAATTTACATGGTGAGCAGAGCCATGATTTGAAATCTAGCAAGAAGCGTGGTGATTGGGATAATACTAAAGCATTGCTTAATAAAGGCAAAGAGTGGATTATTGAAGAAGTTAAGAAATCAGGACTTAGAGGACGAGGTGGTGCAGGATTTTCTACCGGCACTAAATGGTCTTTTATGCCTAAAGAATCAAAAAAGCCATCTTATCTAGTAGTTAATGCTGATGAATCTGAACCCGGCACTTGCAAAGATCGGGATATATTAAGATATGAACCACATAAGTTAATAGAAGGGTGTTTGCTTGCCAGTTTTGCCATAGGAGCAAATAGCTGTTATATCTATATTAGAGGGGAGTTTTACAACGAAGCTTCCAATATTCAGCGTGCGTTAGATGAAGCATATAAAGATGGCTTGATAGGAAAAAATGCTTGCGGTTCAGGCTTTAATTGTGATATTTATTTGCATCGTGGAGCTGGGGCTTACATTTGCGGCGAAGAAACAGCACTGCTTGAAAGTTTAGAGGGTAAAAAAGGTATGCCGAGGCTAAAGCCGCCTTTTCCGGCGGGCTTTGGGTTGTATGGCTGTCCAACTACTATAAATAATGTTGAATCTATTGCGGTAGTACCAACTATTTTAAGGCGAGGAGCTAGCTGGTTTGCATCCATCGGTAAGCCAAATAATACCGGTACTAAGATTTTTTGTATATCAGGTCATGTTAATAAGCCTTGTAATGTTGAAGAGGCAATGGGGATTCCTTTAAAAGAAATAATCGAAAAACATGCAGGTGGTGTTCGTGGCGGTTGGGATAACCTTAAAGCCATAATACCAGGTGGCTCTTCTGTTCCTCTGCTTCCTAAGTCTCTATGCGAAACTGCCGATATGGATTTTGATAGCTTAAAGGCAGCAGGCTCTAGTTTAGGTACTGGTGGGATTATTGTTATGGATAAATCAACTGATATTATTTATGCAATAGCACGTCTTAGTAAGTTCTATATGCACGAGTCTTGCGGTCAGTGTACGCCGTGCCGTGAGGGTACAGGCTGGATGTGGCGTGTTATGATGCGGCTCGTTAAAGGTGATGCCAAAAAATCCGAGATAGATCAGCTTCTTGAAGTTACAAAGGAAATAGAGGGGCATACTATTTGTGCTTTAGGTGATGCTGCCGCTTGGCCAATTCAGGGGCTTATACGTCATTTCAGAAGCGAGATTGAAGAAAGAATGCAGCAATAAAATGTCATTGTATTGATCAGTGCTGTCATCCTATGGCTTGACCACGGTATCCAGAAAAAGAAGCCTAAATACAACAAGTTTTTAAAGCTAAAAGCTCGATTTTATCTCGCTTTATGCTGGATCCTGTGGTCAAGCCACGGGATGACACCGGTACTTAAGTTGACGCCCTAAGGATGACATACAGCACATTCTATAAAGCTCGATACAAGCGAATTTTGCAGGATTCGCCTTTGCTCACGTATTTAATATACGCTCCGCAGGCTCACCTTGAAATTCATCTTGTCTAGAGCTTTCTGAAACATGCTGTACGAGCATTAATAACACAGCAAATAAATATAACTAAAAAAAACTTTATGCAAACAAATACTGAATCAAACAATAATAAAACAACTGCTCAAGAATGGAAATCTTTTATCTTAGTAGTAGTTGTTGCACTAATGATTAGAATATTAATAATAGAATCTTTTGTTGTTCCGACTGGGTCAATGAAAGCTACTATACTTGAAAATGATCGAATTTTTGGTACAAAATATAGTTATGGATATAGTAATTATTCTTTATCTTTTTTTGATTTTATTCATTTATTTAAAGGACGAATATTTGCTCGCACGCCAGAGCGTGGCGATATCATAATTTTTCGTCCTCCTCACGAAATGAATACTAGATATATAAAGCGTTTGATAGGGCTTCCCGGGGATAAAGTGCAATTAATTGATGATGTAATATATATTAATGATGAAAAAATAGAGCGTATAGAGTCAGAAACTTATGTTAGTGAAGAGGGAAGAAAATATTTAAAATTTAAAGAAACATTGCCAAATGGCAAAACATATTTTTCTTATAAGCTTGCTCCTGTTTTAGGAATTATGTCTAATGATAAATATGGTAACACAGATGCTTTTTATGTACCGGAAGGGGAATATTTCTTTATAGGTGATAATAGAGATCAGTCAAATGATAGTAGGATAGATTTAGGTTTTGTGCCGTTTGAGAATTTTATTGCCAAAGCACAATTTATTTGGTTTTCAACAAAAATAACATGGTGGGATAGTGATATAGGGGTTGTTAATCTGATATTAAAGTTAAAGCCTTGGGTAGAGTCTATTAGGTTTAATAGGATATTTAGAAATCTATACAGCATAGAGGATTGATGGAGTCATTTAAGGAGTTAGAAAAATTACTAGATTATAATTTTAAGAATAAGGCACTTTTAACAGAAGCCTTAAGTCATCCCTCTTTAAGACAGCATCATGAATATAAGGCTAATAAAGATTATGAGCGGTTGGAATTTCTAGGAGATGCGGTATTAAATTTAATTATCACAGAAATTTTATTTAATAATTTTAAAGAATATAACGAAGGAAACTTAGCTAAAATTAGATCATATTTAGTTTGTAAGGAAACAATTTGTGTTGTAGGAGCTAAGCTTGGTTTAAAAAATTATATTATTATGACGCATGGCGAAGAAATAGCCGGCGGGCGTGATAATCCTAATAATATTGAAAATGTTACAGAAGCTTTAATCGCAGCTATATATCTCGATAGTGATATTACTACAATTCATAATATTATAGGGAAATTATGGGCTGAATTTATAAAAGTCAAAGATTTAACAGATTATGACCCTAAAACCGCCTTACAAGAATGGGCACAAAGCAAAGATCATCATATCCCGATATATCGACTTATTAAAAGAGAGGGCGTAGCTCACTTGTCAACCTTTACAGTATCAGTAAAAATAAACGGCTACGAGCAAACAGGTAAGGGACACTCTATAAAAGAAGCTGAAAAAAACGCTGCGAGAAGTTTATTGCATAGGCTAAAAAATGATTAAACAAAAAACAGTCTCAGTTTGTATTATCGGCAGACCAAATAGTGGCAAGTCCACTTTGCTAAATAGAATAATTGGTGGAAAGCTTTCGATAGTTACCCCAAAAGTTCAAACAACTAGGTCGATCATTACCGGCATTATTACCCTAAAAGATACCCAAATAATCTTATATGATACACCAGGGATATTTGAGCCGAAAGGGACTTTAGAAAAGGCAATGGTTAGATGTGCTTGGTCTAGCCTGCATAGTGCCGATATTGTCATGTTAATTATTGATAGTTTGAAGCCGCTAGATAACATAACTCATGATATTTTAAATAAACTTCGCTCGCTTAATGTTATACCAGTAATTTTATTAAACAAAATAGATGTCGAATCGAAATATATAGACGACACTAAAGCTTTTTTAGCTGAAAATTATCCTGATAGTTTGCTTTTTCCTATTTCTGCTATATCGGGTGAGAATGTTGATAAGCTACTTGAATATATAACAAGTAAAGCAAAAATCGCTCCTTGGCTTTATGAAAAGGATGACATAACTGATTTGCCGATGCGTTTTATCGCCGCAGAAATTACAAGAGAGCAGTTATTTTTAGGTTTACAGCAAGAACTGCCTTATAAGCTAACAGTGCAAACCGAAAAATGGGAAGAGCTTGAAGATAAATCAGTAAAGATTAATCAGGTTATAGTAGTTTCAAGAGAAAGCTACAAAACTATAATACTCGGTAAAAACGGCTCAAAAATCAAAGAACTCGGAATGAAATCTCGCAAACAGATGGAACAGTTTTTTGGCTTCCCCGTGCATTTGTTTTTATTTGTCAAGGTGCGGGAGCTATGGGAAGATAATCCTGATTATTATCAGTATACTCGCTGAATTTGAAAAATTGGCGTCGTTGTCTTTTGCTGATAATCCTCACGTATTAAGTATACGCTGCGGTTATCAGCTTCAAGCCGCCTTGCTCTTTTCCAAATTGAGCTTCGTCTACCAACTCTTTATTTATTAAATGTATATATGGATATACGAAGCTGTGATCCCATAGCTTGTACACAGGATTTAGTATTTTAAAAATTATTTTATAGATCTTGTGATCAAGTCACGGGATGATACGGTAGGGGTAACAATGATAGTACTTGGGATTGATCCGGCACTTGGGAGGGCACCGTCAAGTTAAGTAAATTAGTGTCACAAAGTACTATATTTTTAGATTTCAGACAGCAAGAAGTCTTTGAGTAGCTTCATCCCAAATGGATTTAGCGGACGCAAATGCAATTCTTTGCTCAGATGCTGTTTTAGTATATCTTCCAACATTTACAGCAAATATATTTCTGACTTTTCCCATCAGTGATAATGTACATTGTGCTGAATTAGGATGCTTAAATTTAATCAGTATCTTCTCTTTTCTCCTAGTTGGCTGATGGGCATTCTCAATCCGATTATTTAGTCTTTTATCGGTACGATGCTTAGTCCTAGGACACATATACCTAACTGGTTTAATGTAGCTTTTTAGCTTATCAGTCACAATAACCCTTGGACATGGATAATTACCCAATAATCTTGATAAAAAGCGAATAGCTGATTTCTTGTTACGACGCTTCTGCAGTAATACTTCTAATTCATGTCCCTCAGAGTCAACAGCTCTCCATAATATGAATACTTCACCTTTGATCTTGATATTCATCTCATCCAAATGCCATTTATCAGTTGGCTTTCGCTCTCTCTTACTAATAACATCTTGAAAATAAACTACAAACTTATAACACCAAAACCTTACAGTCTCATGACTTAATATAATACCTCGATAAGCCATCTGCTCTTGAACATCTCGGTAACTATTATTAAAGCGATGATATAACCATACTGTATGGCTAATAATGCTTGCTGGAAAACGATGTCTATTCGGGGCTTGAGTAATATGCATAGCGGTAAAATCTAGGATAAATTGTTACTGCTATTCTATAAATCATTCCCTGTAATTGCTCAATACTTAATTTATACCTCCCTTAACTTGACGGTGCCCTTGACGGTGCCCTTTTCTATTATATTTTTGTACAATCTAAGTGATTTAAAACAATATTATAATTTTTAAGTTGTGAATATAAAGCAATATTTAAATTATTTTTAATATATTCAAAATCAGAGTTTTTCTTAATATCAATATTGAATCTAATATAGAAAGTTAAGCCGTTATTATCTACTTTTGTTAAAAATACATTCGCTTCTTCATTAGGAATTATAAAATCTAATTTGCCTATTGATGTTTTAAGTTTATCCATCAAACTTTCAGGATTTAATTTAGTTTCGCTACTCGGGAATGTTATTTCTACCTGATATTTTACTATATCATTATCTAGAGTCCAATTTGTTACATTATTTAAAATAATTTCACTACTAGGAATAAGGATAGAATGATTAGTAGTAGTCTTTAGAATAATACATCTAATGCCTATTGTTTTTACTTTTCCGATTACCCCTTTTATTTCAATTATATCCCCCTCTTTAATTGGTTGCTCGATCATTATAATAATTCCGCTAATAAAATTAGTAATTAATGTTTGCGTACCGAATCCTAAACCGAATGCTAATGCTCCGCCTAAAATGGCTAAGCTTCCCATAGGGATATTAGCTAGAGACATAGCAATAATTATATATAAAATACGTATTGAATATATAATTAGCTTACTTAAAATGCTTGCACTAGTATTATTTCCTTTCAATCTATGACTTATAAAGTTATTAACAAATCTAGATAGGCGTTCTGAATATTTAATGCCAAATAATAAAAGTAATATGAAAATACAAATATTACTTACTGTGATCTGGTTATTAGCAATAGGAAACAATTCATATTTCCATAAAGCAAGAAATTTTTGAGAAATTAATTCAATTCCCTCTTCAATATGATACATATTAATTCCTTTATAATAATTTGTTTTTTAAAAAATATAACAAGAAAAGTTAATATATAAGTAATATAATAAATTTAAAATGTATCAAAAATATAAATTCAATTTAGAAAATCAATTGATTGATAAGTTGCTTTTGAGTAACACATAATTTAATAAAGCTTGAAAGAAAAGTTGCATTTTAGCTTTTACAAAGATTATAATATTGGTTGGCACCGTCAAGTTAAGGGAGGTATAAATTAAGTATTGAGCAATTACAGGGAATGATTTATAGAATAGCAGTAACAATTTATCCTAGATTTTACCGCTATGCATATTACTCAAGCCCCGAATAGACATCGTTTTCCAGCAAGCATTATTAGCCATACAGTATGGTTATATCATCGCTTTAATAATAGTTACCGAGATGTTCAAGAGCAGATGGCTTATCGAGGTATTATATTAAGTCATGAGACTGTAAGGTTTTGGTGTTATAAGTTTGTAGTTTATTTTCAAGATGTTATTAGTAAGAGAGAGCGAAAGCCAACTGATAAATGGCATTTGGATGAGATGAATATCAAGATCAAAGGTGAAGTATTCATATTATGGAGAGCTGTTGACTCTGAGGGACATGAATTAGAAGTATTACTGCAGAAGCGTCGTAACAAGAAATCAGCTATTCGCTTTTTATCAAGATTATTGGGTAATTATCCATGTCCAAGGGTTATTGTGACTGATAAGCTAAAAAGCTACATTAAACCAGTTAGGTATATGTGTCCTAGGACTAAGCATCGTACCGATAAAAGACTAAATAATCGGATTGAGAATGCCCATCAGCCAACTAGGAGAAAAGAGAAGATACTGATTAAATTTAAGCATCCTAATTCAGCACAATGTACATTATCACTGATGGGAAAAGTCAGAAATATATTTGCTGTAAATGTTGGAAGATATACTAAAACAGCATCTGAGCAAAGAATTGCATTTGCGTCCGCTAAATCCATTTGGGATGAAGCTACTCAAAGACTTCTTGCTGTCTGAAATCTAAAAATATAGTACTTTGTGACACTAATTTACTTAACTTGACGGTGCCTACCTAACTCGTCATTGCGAGGAGCAAAGCGACGAAGCAATCTTGTCAAGCATCCTGAGATTGCCGCGTCGATGCTTCGCCTCTCCTCGCAATGACGATAAAAACTTACCACAAAACCTAGTTGCCATTAATCTCTCATAGTATATAATTTAAAAAACTATAATTAATTTACTTATGAAGCATTTAAAGATCATTTTAGCATTTATTATATTTACCTGCTCGCCTATTATATTTGCAGAAGAGTTAGATTCTGTTACGACTACTGAAGATATTGAGAATGATATATTTAACCTTATTAATAATGATCCGCTGGTTTTAAATTCTAATCAAGCCATTAGTGATAGTACAGCATTCAAAAATTGTGATAACTGTGAGATTATTGCCTTAAATAAGACTACTGCTAAATCTGAAAAACTTACGTTTAAAGTTGGTGAAGAACAATATTTTGGTAATATAAAAATCAAAATACATAAATGTGTTAAAAACCTTGATCCGTATAACGAAGATAATTATATATTGATGACTATAACGGAATATATAATTGACGAAGACCCTAAATTACTTTTTCAAGGATGGATGACCTCCGGCAGCATTTCACTTTCCACATTCGAAAACCCTATTTATGAAATCTTTGCTAAAGAGTGTTTTTAAGTTAACATGATAAACTATTTTTTTATATTCTTAATCCCAAGCCTTGGCATGATTGCTGGCTTATCAGTCGCAGCTACTGTTACGGTGTTTTTGTTGAGTATTATTTGCATATACATGTCATCCCTGCGAAAGCAGGAATCCAGAAAGAATATTTTAATGGATTCCCGCCTACGCGGGAATGACACAAAAAATAGCAGAAATAATACCGAAATAATATTCGCTGGTTGGTGCTTGATATCTTGTTTATTTGCGATCAGACCTATCAATAGCCTAACTAATTTTGTTCAAGTCTTTACAATCTTATTTCTTGGCTTTGTTGTTAGTAATTTCAAACCATTTCAAAATCGTCCTCAGCTTAAAAAAGCTTTAATATTTGGTACTCTTACGGCAATTTTACTATTCTTTGTCGAATATTTTTCTGATGGCTTTTTAACTAGAATATTTAAGGCAAATTTTAACCTTCATATGCTAGATCGAGGTTGTGCTTTACTTTCAATTACTGCGTGGGTAGTAATAGCTATTTTAATTTATGATAAAAAATATTATCACGCTCTAATATTATATATCTTAGTACTTTATTTATTAAGTATCTCTGATAGTTTAGCAAGTTTTCTAGGATTTAGTTTAGGCGGGATAGTATTTATTTTAGCAAGACTTATAAAGCCGATATTTTCTAAACTAATAATATTCGGTCTAATAACCGGCTCGTTACTATTTCCAGTTATAGCCGTACAAATTAATCCTAAGGAGTTATCAGATAAATATTTATCTACCCATCTATCAGCGGCACATCGTTTATTTATCTGGCATTTCGTTGCAAATAAAATTGCTGAAAAACCGCTTATGATTAATGGCTTTAATTCTTCTAAATATACCCAAGTTAAAGACAGTGAAATGATTGATTATACAGATAAAAAATGGCATCCTTTGCCGCTTCACCCGCATAATAATATACTACAAATTACTCTTGAGCTGGGACTAGTAGGATTAGCTTTATTCTTAAGCTTGGTTTACAAATATCTCAAACAAATTGGTAATATAGGAAATGATAATTTTAGAGCAAGCTCTTATGCATGTTTCATAAATTATTATATTATCGGCATGATTTCATATAATGTTTGGCAAATATGGTGGGTGGCAAGCAGCATTTGGGTACTAATTTTAATGAAGTTATTAGTCAAACCCGATATTGTCATTGATAATTAATGTTATTTGGGGTAAATATAGAATATAGTGTCATTGCGAGGAGGTATTGTTGCGTGGATCACTTATGTCATTCCCGCGTAGGCGGGAATCCAGAAAAAATTATAAATACAGCAAATTTTTAAAACTAAAAGCGTAGGTTATCTCGCTTTATGCTGGATTCCCGCCGTTGCTAAGAATGACATGGTACAAGTTTTTCGATCCACGCAACAATGCCTTGCGAGGATTAATTACCTTGTCATCCCGTGGTGGAGCCACGGGATGACACATATGACACCAAAACATAACAATAAAATATATGCTGCAAAACTCAGAACTTTTACAAGAATATTTACCTATTGCTATATTTTTTGGTATTGCAACATTAGTATCTAGCTTAATAATGATTCTACCGAATTTATTAGCTACTAAAAAATATAATAAAGATAAATTAGAGCCTTACGAATGCGGATTTGAGCCTTTTGACGATGCGAGATCAAAATTTGATATAAGATTTTATTTAGTTGCTATTTTATTTATTATCTTCGACCTTGAAATCACATTTTTAGTTCCTTGGGCTATTAGCCTTGGAACAATAGGCAAAATAGGCTTTTTCTCAATGATGTTCTTCTTATTCGTACTTACTATAGGATTTGTATATGAATGGAAGAAAGGAGCTTTAGATTGGGAGTGAGAAAATACTGGATTTCATATTGGGGCTTAACTTTCGTCATTGCGAGGAGCGTAGCGACGTGGCAATCTCAGGAATATTATATTACTTCATGAGATTGCTTCGTCGAAACTTGCAGTTTCTTCTCGCAATGACGTTCTCGATTTACGCAACTATATTTAACTTTATGTAAGAATAAAAATGCATAATAATTTTTATCAAGAAGATGAATTGCTGAATAATGAGCTTTCAAATCGAGGGTTCTTATTAACCAAAGTCGATGATGTCATCGGCTGGGCGAGAAGCAATTCATTATGGCCTATGACTTTTGGGCTTGCTTGTTGTGCGGTTGAGATGATGCAGGCAGCGGCAAGTAGGTATGATATGGATCGCTTTGGTATGCTGTTTAGACCAAGCCCAAGACAATCCGATCTTATGATAGTTGCAGGAACGCTTACCAACAAAATGGCACCAGCATTACGCAAAGTATACGACCAGATGGCTGAACCTAAATGGGTGCTTTCAATGGGTAGCTGTGCTAATGGCGGTGGGTATTATCACTTCTCTTATTCAGTAGTACGAGGTTGTGACCGCATCGTACCGGTTGACGTGTATGTTCCTGGCTGCCCTCCTACGGCGGAAGCTTTAATTTACGGGCTTATGCAATTACAAAAGAAAATCAAACGCACTACAGGTTTTAAATATGACGCTCGAAAAAATCATTGAAAAGCTTGCCGCTAAATCAAGTATATTGATAAATCCCATCACGGTTAAGGATTACCTAGCGTATAAAGTTGAGCCGAATTTTTTAATACCTTTTTTAAAAGCTTTAAAAGAATCAGAAGAGCTACGTTTTACTGTACTAACCGACTTATTTGGTGCTGATTTTCTTACAAGATGTCATTCCCGCAAAAGCGGGAATCCAGAAAAGACAACCTTAATAAATAAGAGGTTCGAAGTAGTATATAATTTATTAAGCTTAAAACTAAATAAACGTCTTATCATTAAAACTTATGTGTCTGAAAAAGAAAGCGTACCATCTATAATCAATATATTTAATGCTGCTTGTTGGTATGAGCGTGAAGTTTACGATATGTTTGGTATAAATTTTGACGGCAACGATGATAAAAGGCGAATACTTACCGATTATGAGTTTGAGGGGCATCCTCTGCGTAAAGATTTCCCGTTAACAGGCTATACGCAAGTTAAATATGATGAACAGGCAAAAAAAGTAACTTATGAACCAATTAATTTAGATATAGAATATCGTGAGTTTGATTTTAGCTCACCTTGGCACAGCCCTACTTATGTATTACCAGGAGATGAGAAGGCAGACAATGTCATTCCTGCGAAAGCAGGAATCCAAAAATAGATTTATAATCAGAAATTATTTCTTTTATGAAATACCAAATACCAATTGTACAAGGTCAAATATTTGATATAACATTACATAGTAATTCAATACTTGTAATCAATGAAGAATTTTTTGAAACATTTAATAAGAATATAAGTTACATACGTTTACGCACTACTGAAAAATTTTTAAAGAATATAGTAATTGATCCTTTACGCCGTTCATTTATAGAATACACAGAAGATACTGATCCTAATTATAAATGGAAAATAGTTTATTTAGAAAGTTCTTCTTCGTGCGAATGTGCTGTTTTAATAAATAAACAAACTCCTAATTTATGTAAGAATATAATTTATCCTGATTTTTTCCACCTAATGACTATATAATAAATGGAAATTTAGAAATATTACTTTTAGGTTCTATTAATGTCCCCCTTCGGGGATCAAAAATCCCTCGCCTTTAGGCGAAGGGAAGATATAATGAAATTGCTTTAGCAATGAATTTATATCAAGAAATATGAGAAGTTATAGAAAGAATAGTCATAGTCAGTATGATTTAAAAGTGCATCTTATATGGATACCAAAATATAGGAAGAGAATATTGATAGGCAAAGTATCGGAAAGGACTAGAGATTTACTGAGGCAGATTTGTATGGAACATGAAGTACATATAATTTCAGGGAAAATATCATGTGATCACGTACATATGTTTATCTCATATAAGCCGCAAATATCTCTTAGCAAGTTAGTACAGTATTTAAAAGGCATTAGCTCAAGAATTTTATTGCAAGAATTTACTCATTTACGAAAACAATTTTGGGGCAATCATTTGTGGGCTAGGGGCTATATGGCAGTTAGTTCAGGTAATATAACTGATGAAATGATACAGCACTATATTGATGAACAGGAAGGTGAACCTGTGAATGATGATCGATTTCTAATCGATTCCACTTTATAACCCCTCAGCTTATAGCTGAGGGTTGTTTAGTTTAGAAGAAATATAAAATAATGTCATTGCGAGGAGGCGTTGCCCACGTGGATCGGAAAATGTGTACCATGTCATCCCCGCGTAGGCGGGGATCCAGCATAAAGCGAGATAAATCGAGCTTTTTATTAAAAAAACTTGTTGCTTTTATGTTTATTTTTCTGGATTCCCGACTTCGCGGGAAGGGGTTGTTGCGTGGATTGAAAAAGGTCCTCGGTGTCATACCGTGGCTTGATCAAGGTATCTAGAAAAACAACTTTTAGTACTAATAATTTTAGTGTTTTAAGCTGGATCCCGCGATCAAGTCGCGGGATGACAGGGGAAAAATTGATCCATGCAACAACGCCTCGCGGGAATGACATAATTAATCCACGCGGGCAATGCCTTGCGAGGAGGGACATAGTCCCGACACGGCAATCTAGGAAAAATTATGAAACAACTGGCTGTATATATTACTACTAACAAAGAATGAACGTAAATTGGAAAAATTTATATGATGAAATTATTTAACTGGATTGCCACGTCGCCTATGGCTCCTCGCAATGACAAATGATATGACTAATAACACCAAAAGCATAACGTTAAATCTTGGTCCGCAGCATCCAGCAACGCACGGCGTTTTAAGGCTAATTCTTGAAATGGATGGGGAAGTAGTAAATAATGCTGATCCTCACATTGGATTACTTCATCGTGGTACGGAAAAGCTGATTGAGCATAAAACATACTTGCAGGCTATTCCTTATTTTGATCGTCTTGATTATGTTTCACCAATGTGCCAAGAACATGCATTTGCTTTAGCTACCGAATCTTTATTGGAGTGCGAAATACCAAGAAGAGCTCAATTTATTAGAGTACTATTCTCAGAACTAACGAGAATCCTAAACCATACATTAAATATAGGCAGCCAAGCTTTAGATGTCGGCGCAACCACCCCTTTATTATGGCTATTTGAAGAGCGTGAGAAAATCATGGAGTTTTACGAACGTGTTTCCGGCTCTCGTATGCACTCAAACTATTTCAGACCAGGCGGAGTTGCTGAAGATTTACCAGACGGCTTACTTGAGGATATAGACAAATTTATTGATCAGTTCCCTCCTAAACTTCAAGATATTGAAAATCTATTAAATGAAAATAGGTTATGGAAGCAGCGTTTAGTTGATATCGGTGTTGTTTCTCAAAAAGAGGCGATGGACTGGGGGTTTTCAGGTCCGATGCTTAGAGGTTCGGGCATAGCTTGGGATTTGCGAAAATTAAACCCTTACGACGTGTATGGTGAAATGGATTTTGAAGTACCAACTGGTAAAAACGGCGATTGTTATGACCGATATTTAGTGCGTATGCTTGAGATGTACGAATCTATTAAGATAATCAAACAGTGTATAGAGAAAATGCCGCAAGGAGCAGTTAAAACCGATGATCCAAAATTAGCACCACCAACAAGGGCTAAAATGAAAGAATCTATGGAAGCGATGATCCACCACTTTAAGCTTTATACCGAGGGGTATGATGTTCCAGCTGGTGAAACTTATAAGGCAGTAGAAGCCCCAAAAGGTGAGTTTGGCGTGTATTTATACTCTACTGGTGGTAATAGACCTTATAGATGCCGAATCAAAGCCCCAGGATTTGCTCACTTGCAAGGACTTGATTTTATGTCCAAAGGTCATTTAATGGCAGATGTTATTACTATTATAGCAACGCTTGATATAGTATTTGGTGAGATCGATAGGTAAATTAATGTCTTATGTCATCCCGTGGACAAGCCACGGGATGACACCGATGTGCTTTCGCAGGAATGACATAGCTCCTTAGACACCGAGAACCTAATACAGGAATGACATAGAACATATGAATACAAAAATTACAAATTTTAGTTTTGATAAGAAAAATTTAAGTCTAGCGGAGGATATCATAAAAAAATATCCCACCGAGGGCAAAAGAAGTGCTATATTACCACTTCTTGATTTAGCTCAACGTCAAAATGGTGGCTGGTTGCCTGTTCCTGCTATTGAGTATGTGGCGAATATGCTAGAAATGCCGTATATGCGAGTTTATGAGGTGGCAACTTTTTACACTATGTTTAACCTTACGCCTGTCGGTAAGAATCATATCCAAGTGTGCACTACTACCCCTTGTTGGCTACGTGGTAGCGATGATATAATGAAAACTTGTAAGGAAAAACTTGGCATAAAAGATAAAGAAGTTACAAAAGATCAGAAATTTAGTTTAATTGAAATTGAATGTTTAGGAGCATGCGTTAACGCTCCCGTAGTGCAAATTAATGACGATTATTATGAAGATTTAACGCCGGAAAAGATGGAAGCAATTATAGATAAGTTACAAAATGACTAGTATATTATTATTGTTACTCAAATTCTACCAATACTTCATCTCCCCGATGCTAGGTAATAATTGCTGCTTTTACCCTACTTGTTCAGAGTATGCTAAAGATGCTATAATCTCGCACGGCAATATAAAAGGATTATGGCTTGCTGTTAAAAGAATAATCAAATGCCAGCCACTTTGTGATGGCGGATATGATCCTGTGCCAAATAAATCAGAATGAATAGTAAACTAATCCCTCTTAGTCGGAAATTTTTCGCAAGAGATACTAATATAGTAAGTCAGGAGCTGCTGGGTAAGGTTTTATATTTTCAAGGCAAAACAGCTATTATTACTGAGACTGAAAGCTATATAGGTCAGGACGATCTGGCTTGTCATGCTGCAAGAGGTCGTACAAAAAGAACTGATATAATGTTTGGTCCGGCTGGTTTTAGCTATGTTTATCTGATTTACGGCATGTATTATTGTCTAAACTTCGTAACCGAAACTGACGGCTTTCCTGCTGCTACTTTAATTAGAGGAGCATATATTATTTCTACTAATGATTTATATACTGCAGATACTTCAAAAGTTGGAAGTCAAATAAGTGGTGAGCCTGCGGAGCGTATATTAATACGTGAGCACAGGCGAATCCCGAAATTTGACGTACCAAATCTTGAAGTATCAAAGGTAGATGGACCAGGCAAGTTATGTAGATATCTAGGAATTAACATCTCTCATAATAAAATTGACCTAATCAATAACAACGAATTTTTTGTCAGTGACATTAACCTAAAGCTCCCCTATTCTACCACTACACGCATCGGTATCACTAAAGGCGTAGATAAGCTATGGCGTTACGTTGTCACCAATCCTATTGATTTAACAAAAATATTATTTTAACTAAAAGCAGAAATTTGGAAGAAAATTATTGGAGCGGGTGAAGGGATTCGAACCCTCGACTTCGACCTTGGCAAGGTAGCGCTCTACCCCTGAGCTACACCCGCTTAAATATAGAATAATTAGCTGTGGGCATTTTAATATTTGAATTTAAGGGGATAAAATTCATTATTAATATTAAAACACCCTTGTGCTTTTTATTTAAGCGACTTTGAATATAAGAAATAATGGAATAAATTGCAACAGTTAAATTAGAAAATTATTAATATATTGCATTTATTTTTAAAACGATTTTTTCAGTTCATAAATCAACTCAAGAGCTTCTTTAGGCGAGAGTTTATCGGGATCTATGGTTTTAAATTTTTCTTCAAGTTTAGAATTCTGCATCTGTTTAGGAGGCTCAAGAGCAAATAAATTCAAATTATTTGACTCTGTCGATAAAATATTCTTTCCTTTACCTGCTGCATTTTTTTCAAATTTGAGCAGAATCTGCTCGGCTCTATTAATAACACTTGCAGGAAGCCCTGCTAAGGCTGCAACATGAATGCCATATGATCTATCAGCTGCACCTGCTATAATATTATGTAAAAATAAAATATCTTTGCCTGATTCCTCAATAGCAATAGTGTAATTTTGCATAGCTGGCAGAAAATTATCCATAATAGTTAGCTCATGATAGTGAGTTGCAAATAAGCAGCGACATTTCAATTTATCATGGATATATTCAAGCACCGACCAAGCAATAGATACGCCATCATAAGTAGAAGTTCCACGCCCTACCTCATCTAGTATAATCAACGAGTTTTTAGTAGATTGTGCAAGGATCGCCGATGTCTCTAGCATCTCTGCCATAAAAGTCGATTGTCCTTTAATCAGGTCGTCAGCTGCCCCGATTCTGCTAAATATCTTATCCACCATCTCTATTCTAGCACTTTTAGCAGGCACGAATGAACCTATTTGAGCAATGATTGCGATAATGGCGTTTTGACGCAGAAAAGTACTTTTACCTGCCATATTAGGACCAGTAATTAGCCAAATACGCTCTGCTTCCGATAAATGACAATCATTATGCACAAAGCTTTTTCTCTCTTTATTCAAAGCTTCTTCGACTACCGGATGACGCCCTTTAACGATATCAAAGCTTAAATCATCGGTAAACTCCGGTCTGACATAATCATTTTCACTTGCAATATAAGCAAAGTTACAAAATACATCAATGCCGCTTAAAGAACTGGCAAGAATCCGTAAATAATCGGATTGCTTCGTTACCCGCTTGCATATATCTTCGTATAACTCTTTTTCCAAACTTACTACTAAGGTTTTAGCATTAACTAGATCGCTTTCTAGTTTTTGTAACTCAGCCGTAGTATAACGCACGCTATTAACAGTCGTTTGACGATGAATAAATTTAGGATCATTAATCTTATTAGCATTTTTAGCGGTAATATCGATAAACAGCCCTATCACATTATTATGAGATATTTTTAAACTATCTATCCCTGTTTCTCTTTTATACTGATCTTTTAGTTTCTCAATATGTAATTTGCCGTTATTAATCAGATCATGCAACTGTAATACTTTCGGATGGTATGAGTGTTTTATAACACCACCATCATTTAAATTATTTGGGGCATCTTCGCATATGCTTTCTTCTATTAAATTATATAGCTCATCATTTCTTATTAAGGGTTTAACAATTTTTTCAATAAAACTTGGTAGCTCAAAACCATAATTATCAAAGAATATTTCTTTTATAGAGTTAGCTATCTCTAGCGTATATTTAATACTAAGCAAATCACGCCCCGAACCTCTATTCATAGTAATACGGGTTAAACAACACTCTATATCGCTGGTTTTCTTAAGTAGCTCACGGACTTTTGCAGTTATATCTAGATTAGAATGGAAAAACTCCGTTATATTTAAACGCTGATTTATTTTATGAGTATCAGTTAACGGACTTGATAAGAAGTTATATAACAACCGCCCACCTTGTTTAGTAACAGTGTGGTTAAGGGTGCTAAGCAAGCTTCCTTTATTCCCTCCGCATGAATTTGTAACAATCTCAAGATTACGTCTTGTTGAAAAATCAATTGTCATGTAGCTATGAAAATCGATAATCTTTGGCTTTGGTAAATTGGGGATATTCTCTTTTTGCGTTAGGGTAAGATATTCCAAAATACTACCTATCGCACAAATTTGACTGCTAGATATTTCCCCTACCCCTTTAATATCTTGCATTTTATAAAAATCTAGAATAATTTTTTCACACTTATTAGCAGCAAAAAAGCTATCGACTTGGTAAGTGATGCGGAAATTTAGTTGCTTGGAAATATTACTAGCAAGGTCGGACGATCTTAAATGCTCGCTAAGCAGAATTTCACGAGGCTTAAGGCGGGCAAGTTCATTAAGAATTTCAAGCTCAGGAACATTAACCACAAAAATCGTGGAAGTAGAAAGATCAGCATAACAAAGTGCTGCCGTATCTTTGTTTTTCGGCACAACAAGACTTGCTAGATAATTCGGCTCAGCAGTGGTAATTAGGTTTTCCTCAATCACTGTGCCAGGTGTTATAATACGGGTAACATTTCTATTAACTACTGCCTTATAACCGCCTCTATTCTTTGCTTCTTCTGGAGTTTCGAGTTGATCGCAAATAGCGACCTTATAATTTTCTTCGATTAATTTAGTTAGGTAATTCTCAAGAGCATGGTAAGGTACGCCGCACATCGGGACTGCTTCATCACCATTCTTACCCCTCTTAGTTAGAGCAATACCGAGTACGCCGCTAGCAAGCACGGCATCTTCATAAAACATTTCATAAAAATCACCCATTCTAAAAAGCAATAAGCAATCTAGGTGAGCAAATTTAATATCCAAATATTGCTGCATCATTTTAGTAGCAGCATCATAACCATATTTATGCTTAAACTCTTGAAAATCCATACCAAGTAAAATTATTTATATACTGGCTTATGACTATATAAGAATGTGCTAATGAATTAAATATATATTTTTTATTATCAGATTTTTAGATAATCATTGCCGTATTTTTCAACATATTCTTTATATTTACCTTTAAAATCGATAATATTTCTTTTATGAGAAAGAGCGATAATTCTAGTTGCTAAACTTGCGAAATCACGATCGTGAGTAACTAATATTACTGTACCCTCAAAATCAACCAAGGCTTTTTTAAGTGCTTCTCGTGATTCTAAATCAAGATGGTTTGTTGGCTCATCAAGGACCAAAATATTGCTTTTCTCTAGTATCATTTTAGCAAGTAATAATCTTGCCCCCTCTCCACCACTTAAATTTAGAATATTCTTATTTACTTCATCACTACGAAATAATACCTGCCCCAATATATTTCTTATAGTGTTCTCTGTTTCTTTTTCAGCATAATTTTTAAGCCAGTCAAGAATGCTAATATTTTCATTAAGTAATTCATGATGATCTTGAGTAAAATAAGATATTTGTGCTTCATATCCCCATTCATAACTACCTTGATCAGCTTCTATTTTATTCATCAAAATTTTTAATAAAGTAGATTTGCCGATACCATTTGCACCAATAATGATAATTTTCTCGCCTCGTGATATGCTAAAACCCACTTTATTTAATATTTGTTTATCTTCAAAGCTCTTAGTTATCTAATCAATTTTTAATACTAACTTCCCTGAAGGTCTTAGCTGCAAAAATCTAAATAACGGACTAATTCGTGAAGTTTTTTGCAAATCCGGCACTTGTATCTTTTCTAACTGCTTTTCTCGTGAGCTACTTTGCCTTGCTCTTGTACCTGCTCTAAATTTATCCACCCAAGCTTGCATATTTTCTATTTTTTTCTCTAAAAAATTTCGCTCACTTAGTTTTTGTTCAGCTATTATTGCTTTTTCTTGTACAAAATTATCATAATTACCCGTATATGATTTTATTTCTCCATAATCTATATTAAAATATCCGTTGCAACGTTATTTAAAAAAGCTAAATCATGGGAAATAAAAATTAATATTCCTTTAAAAGAATTTTTTAAATAATTCTCAAGCCAATAAATTGAAACAATATCCAAATGATTTGTCGGCTCATCTAATAATAAAATATCAGGATTATTAAACAGACTTTGAGCAAGTAAAACCCGCAATTTATAACCCCCCGAGGCACCGTCAAGTTAAGGGAGGTATAAATTAAGTATTGAGCAATTACAGGGAATGATTTATAGAATAGCAGTAACAATTTATCCTAGATTTTACCGCTATGCATATTACTCAAGCCCCGAATAGACATCGTTTTCCAGCAAGCATTATTAGCCATACAGTATGGTTATATCATCGCTTTAATAATAGTTACCGAGATGTTCAAGAGCAGATGGCTTATCGAGGTATTATATTAAGTCATGAGACTGTAAGGTTTTGGTGTTATAAGTTTGTAGTTTATTTTCAAGATGTTATTAGTAAGAGAGAGCGAAAGCCAACTGATAAATGGCATTTGGATGAGATGAATATCAAAATCAAAGGTGAAGTATTCATATTATGGAGAGCTGTTGACTCTGAGGGACATGAATTAGAAGTATTACTGCAGAAGCGTCGTAACAAGAAATCAGCTATTCGCTTTTTATCAAGATTATTGGGTAATTATCCATGTCCAAGGGTTATTGTGACTGATAAGCTAAAAAGCTACATTAAACCAGTTAGGTATATGTGTCCTAGGACTAAGCATCGTACCGATAAAAGACTAAATAATCGGATTGAGAATGCCCATCAGCCAACTAGGAGAAAAGAGAAGATACTGATTAAATTTAAGCATCCTAATTCAGCACAATGTACATTATCACTGATGGGAAAAGTCAGAAATATATTTGCTGTAAATGTTGGAAGATATACTAAAACAGCATCTGAGCAAAGAATTGCATTTGCGTCCGCTAAATCCATTTGGGATGAAGCTACTCAAAGACTTCTTGCTGTCTGAAATCTAAAAATATAGTACTTTGTGACACTAATTTACTTAACTTGACGGTGCCATTTTTAGAGCTAAAAGCTCGATTTTTCTTGCTTTATGCTGGATTCCCGCCTACGCGGGAATGACACCGAGGGCATTTTTCGAGTCATGTAATAACGCCGCAACTGTAAGGAACGTGGCAATCACATTAAGATAAACTTCTGAGATGCTTCGTCGCTTTGCTCCTCGCAATGACAATTTAGTAACAATTACTCAAATCTTGGAAATACTATAACCGGTTCTAGAATATTGCTAGCTGGTGTTAAAGCAAACTCAAGCGATAAATGCTTAAATAAACGCTCTTCTGTCTTCACCCCTAGCTGATCAAGCATTTTACTGGCAGAACTTGGCATAAAAGCCTGAAGTATTACGGCGATATAACGCAAAGTTTCTAGCAGAGCATATAATACCTCTAGCATTTTCTCAGGGTCTGTTTTTTTCAAATTCCAAGGAGCTTCGCTATCAATATAAATATTTGCTTCTTCGGCTAAATTAATAATATTATCAAGAATCTTATTAATCTCGGTTTTTTCCATTAGCAGAATATTCTGTTTAGCAGAATTAATTGCTGTTTTTAAAAGTGGTAATTCATATATTTTATTAATTGCATCTTGCGTGATTGCCGGCACTTTACCATCATTATTTTTATAAACAAAAGAAGTAGTACGTTGCAATAAATTACCGATCTTATTAGATAATTCGCTATTAATACGGGTAATTAGATTGCTGCGGGCAAAGTTACCATCCGCTCCAAATGTTATCTCACGCATTAAAAAATATCTAACCTGATCAACACCAAACTCCTCTATCAGCTTAATCGGATCAATAGTATTACCAAGTGATTTAGAAATTTTCTGCCCCTCATTAGTCCACCAGCCATGTGCCATAATTGTCTTAGGCAGCGGAATTTCAGCAGCCATTAAGAAAGCTGGCCAATAAACGGCATGGAAACGTAGAATATCTTTACCGACTACCTGTAAATTGGCTGGCCAAAACTTGCCGTAATTGCTATTTTGATCAGGATAGCCAAGGGCTGAGATGTAATTAGCAAGTGCATCAAACCACACATAAATCACGTGCTTATTATCGTTTGGGACTTTAATACCCCAGTTAAAAGTGGTGCGTGATACGGACAAATCCTTTAGACCTGATTTAACAAAGCTGATTACTTCGTTACGTCTTGATATAGGTCTGATAAAATCAGAGTTTGCTTCATAAAACTCAAGCAATTTATCTTGCCATTTTGAGAGATTAAAGAAATAGCTAGGCTCTTTAACCCATTCCACAGTTGCACCGGTTGGGGCTAATTTGTCCGCTGTTAGTTCTGATTCATCATAAAAAGCTTCATCACGAACGGCATACCACCCCTCATAAAACCCCTCATAGATAGAACCATTATCTAGTAATTTCTGCCAAAATATAGCTACTGCTTCTTTATGCCTTTCTTCCGTTGTTCTTATAAAATCATCATTTGAAATATGCATGGCAGTCATAAGATGACGAAAACTTTGAGATGTCTGATCAGTAAATTTTTGCGGATCAATATTTTTATCAATAGCAGCTTTTTCTACTTTTTGCCCATGTTCATCAGTGCCGGTTAAAAACATAACTTCACGACCGTTAAGACGCATAAAACGAGCGATTACATCACTTGCAACGCTGGTATAAGCATGCCCAATATGTGGGACATCATTAACATAATATATGGGAGTGGTAATATAGTAGGTATTAGTCATATCAAATTTAAGTGTTTTTTTATTAATTCGTGTACTTGCGTAGGATTAAGATCAGAAGCCTTAATTGTTACTATTCTCTCAGGAAATTTTTTGCTTAATTCCTTAAAGCAATCATAAATTTTATTGTAAAAATCTAGACCTCTTACGTCAAATTTATTGCTCATATTTCGTGAATTTACCCGCTCAATGGCAATAGAAGATTCTACATCAATAAAAAAGGTAATGTCCGGCATAAGAGGCGGCATTAAGTCTTTGTGCAGATTATATACGAGTTCTATACCGTTTTCTAGCTCTAATCCTTGATAGCAGGCTGTTGAGTCGATAAATCGGTCGCATATTACTATTTTCCCTGCCTGTAAAGCCGGTATAATTTTTTTTACCATATGGTCATAACGTGCTGCCATAGCTTGCAGTAGTTCAGACATCGGCAGTAGATCGGTGTGTACTAGAATCTCACGCATCTTTTCTGCTACGCTAGTTCCACCAACTTCACGGGTTAGAATTACGGGAATATTTTGGGATTTTAGATATTCATATAACATTTGACATTGGGTAGATTTGCCAATTCCTTCCCCTCCCTCAAAAGTGATAAATGTTCCTTGTTTTAATTTGCTCATTAATTGCAATTATTTTTACTATAACTTTCTAATAATATCTTTTAAAAAAATATTTACAAGGATTGTATATCGCTAATAAATGAAAAGTGGATAGAGTAGTTTATACGTCGAGTATATGCTTTTTTCAAGGTAGAAAAATTACACCCCTAAAGTTTTTTTGCCTTTAGCTTGCTCTTGCTCTACAGATTGAGTATGAGATTTGGCACGAGGGATTGCCAGATCAACTATATGTTCATAGCGTGCTCCGTTTTCAAGTAAAACACGACCACATTTATTCACTAAAGTTATATCATCTTTAGTAAATTTATTGAGAATAGTCTCTGTAATATCATAAAGAAATTTCCAAGATAATTCTATTCGTTCTTGTAAGGTGAGTTTTTTATTATCCTGATTTTTGTTATTAAGAGCAAAAGTTTCCTCAGAATTATTTTCTCCAGAAGCCGTAATATTTTTTTTACGTGATGCTGTTTTATATATTAAGTATATTACTAATACTACTAAACATCCTATAGCAATTAAAATATGAGTATTAAGCACTTTTTGACCTGCCTTGTGTTTGATTTAAGTTTTGTGATTTGGAAAGCACTGTAATTATTGCCTTACCTACTTTAACTAACTCTTCTACCTCAGGAGCTAATTTAGCTATTGTTAAAATCGGCTTAGGTATTAGATTAGTTGTTATTATCCCGCTTATAACGCTTTCTAATTTTTGTCCCCCTGGTATTACTCCTGCTATTTTTTTCACATCACTTGCAATTTTGGTAGCTGCTTCTGCTGCTTTAAATAAAGAAGTTATTTTATCAACAAAAGTAGTTTCAGGGTTTGCTGCTTTTAATAATTCTGTTTTTGTACTATTTAATCTATCACTAATAGTATTTTTGATGGAATGCAATTTTTCATCTTTTATCTCTTCAGGAAGTGCTTTTTCTACATCACTTTTTATTTTTGATATTTTTTCTTCTACCTCTTTAGTAGTTTGCGGTATAGCTTTGTTAGCTTCTATCACGTAATCTAACGATGATTCATTATTAGGATTTTTTGCTACTTTAATTACTTTCTCAATAGATTCTTTTGATATTTCTGAAACTTTTGAAATTTCAATAATTTTCTTAACAGGATCTTTGGATATTTCTGAAATTTCGGCAACTTGTTCAGCTTTTTTATAAACATCCTTAAGGTTTTTATTATCACTTATTTCTTGTTGCATCTTTTTAATATCGCTATGCCATTTTGTTATTTTTGGCAATAGTTTTTCGTGATCGATGAGATTATTGACTTTTTCAAGTATACCGCTTGCTTTTATAAATGTTGAAAGAATAGGTAGTTGAGTTGCAATTACAGTAATTAATATATTTTCTAATGATGTTATAATTTTCTTAGAAGCACCAGGATAAACTTCATCTAATTCTTTTTGAAATTTTAGAACTTGTTCTAAAACACTTAAACATTTTTCTACGATAATTCCGTCAAATAGAAATATCTTTTGTCTTTAACTGATCTTGATACGTTTTATCTAAAGCTTTTGATAATTCACTAAGAGATGTTTTTACTGTTTTGTTAAAAAGTTTTTCTATCTTCTCTAAATCTAAATTTTTAGTTTGTGCTAATTCTTTCAAGGAGCTTTTTAAAATACTAAGAATATTAGCTTCTAAATCTTTTATATTAGTTTTTAAAGAACCAGGAAAACTATTTAGTCTTTTTAAAAGGTTTAATAACTCTGTTTCTTGTTCTTTACTTAAACCAACAAACTGAGAAAAATCTATTAGAGTTTTAGGCATATATGTTATTTATTATCAATTGTTAATTAATTGTAACGCTTTGTGTAGAAAAATGAAATATAAAATAGTTATCATTGCCCTTAGAATTAATTTTTGTTATATTACGTGCTAACATTGTTACATAGTATTATATTATCTAACTTAAAAATAGCTATATTCTTGAAAGATTAAACTAATCTTACTACCATATTACCAACTCATTTAAAAAATTTATGCGTAAGTTAACTATATTTATTTTCTCATTATTACTAACTTCTCCCGTTATTGCAATAGATTTGCAAGAAGCTTTAACAGAAGGGTATAAAAATAACAATGATCTGAAAACTGCAAGAGTTAAATTTTTAAATTCTATTGAGCAGTTTCCTCAAGCTTTTTCAGGTTTTATGCCTAGTGCATCGTTGAGTATTAACAGAAATAATAGTAAAACCAAATATACTAATAAAAGATATGCTCAATTAGATGGTAACCCGCCAGAAATAGACAATAATCAAGGAGCATTAACAATTCAACAATCTTTATTTAATGGTGGTTCAGATGTTGCTGCTCTTAGATCTGCACAAGCAACTTTTAGAGCATCACGTGGTCAATATTATTCTAGTGAGCAAAAAGTATTATTAGACTTAATCGGTGCTTATCTTGATTATTTTGAAAGTAAAGAGAAATATGATATTTCAGAAAGTAGAGTTCGTACTAATATCCAACAAGTAAACACTGTAGAAGAAAAATTAAGGCTTGGTGAAGCAACTGAGATAGATATAGCAACTGCAAGAGCAGGGCTTGCAGCAGCAGAAACGAATAAGCTAACCGCTTATGCTGATTTCCAAGCAAAAAAAGCAAACTTTATTAGAGTGTTTGGTATAGAACCTACTGACATAGCTATGCCTATTTTACCTCAAGGATTGCCAAATTCATTAGATGAGCTAACAAAAAGAGCTGTTAATCTAAATCCTGAGATTGATTCAGCAAGACATAGCGTAACTTCAGCAAAGGCACAAGAGTTAGTAGAAAAGGGAAGATTATTACCGCAAGTAAGTGTGCAATTACAATCTGGTAAAACTAATTACAACCCACAAAATTTAAATACTCAACAAATAAATACTAGAAGTGTTACTACTACGTTATCTGTTAATGTTCCTATTTATCCAAATGGAGGAGCTCAATATTCAAAAATTAGATCAGCTAAAAATCAAACACGAAATAGTGCGATACAGCTTGATGGTGCAATAAGACAAGTGCAGGCTTATGTTATAAGTATATGGGAAGGGTTTGAAGCAGCAAAATCTCGTATTATTGCAGCAGATCAAGGAGTAGCGGCAGCTCAGATATCTTATGATGGTACAGTACAAGAGGAAATAGTAGGTTCTAAAACAATGTTAGATGTTTTAAGTGCTGAAGAAAAGCTCTATGATGCAAAAATAACACGTGTTGATGCTTATAAAGCTTCTATACTTACTGCATATCAAATGAAATCATTAACTGGTGAGTTAACTGCTCAAAGTTTAAAGCTTAAGGTAAAATACTTCAGTCCTGAAGAGGAATTTAAGACTATTAAAAAGAAAATGTTTATAGGTTTCTAAGTGAGTAAGGAAAGCAAGAAAAGCCAAGATATGTCGATAGAAGACATTCTAAAATCTGTTAAAGGAGTAATTAACGAGCGTAAAAATTTAAGCAGTGAGGACGAAGATATACTTGAGTTAACAGAAATAATAGACCAAGATGAAAAGGAGCTAATATCAACTAAATCTGCTGAAAAAGTAAATGATATTTTAAAAGATTTCACCTCAACTATTAAAGATAAGAATTTAGATAATAATGTTTCATCTAAAAATGCTCTTGAAGAATTAGTAATCGAAATGCTAAAGCCGGAACTTAAAACATGGCTTGATAAAAACCTACCTTCGCTTGTAAAAGAATTAGTAGAGAGTGAAATAAAAAAATTAGTACAAAATAGTAGGAAGTAGAGGATGTTAGGTTAAGCGTCATTGCGAGGAGGCTTTGTTGTGTTGATCATTATCCCCTGTCATCCCGTGATTTATTCACGGGATCCAGCTAAAAAATACTAATAAAATTAGTATTTTTTATTATTTTCTGGATATCGTGGTCAAGCAACTAGATGACTACCTTAGGGCATTTTCCGATCCTCGCAATGACCGAAAAATTGAGCCACGCAGCTAAAGTTCCTACAAGATGATAAACTCAAATAACTATTTAATAGGGAAATATATGTTAAATAAATTATGCAGAATATTATTTTTTATAAGTCTATCCCTAGTCACGTTGCAAAGCTATGCTGCTGCACCGCCGCCATTACCTATGCCATCACAAAATTCTGATATAAAAAGCAAAGATGAGCAACCTACTTCTGACTCTGGATCATCTATGTCCATTTTCGATAGGATTAAACAGTTTTTTCATAAATCGCCAAAAAAAGCTCCATTGCCTAACCCGCAAGCACAACAAGATAAGCCAAGTGATAAATTAGTTTCACAAGAATCTAACAAAAACGAAGTACAATTGCCTAGTGCAAATAATCAAACTCATCAAACTAATGCAAATTTAGCTTCACATAATGATACGAATAATGAGAAAGAAGCATCTGAGCCTTTTATAGACATGGGTAATGCAACATTACCTAGTGCAAGCAATCAGACTCATCAAACTAATGCAAATTTAGCTTCACATAATGATACGAATAATGAGAAAGAAGCATCTGAGCCTTTTATAGATATGGGTAGTGCAACACTGCCTAGTGCAAGCAATCAGACTTATCAAACTAATACGAATTTAGCTTCTCATGATGATACAAAAGATGTGGCATCTTCTAGTGAGAAAGAAGCAAATAGTACGCCTTTGCCTAATACTGCAAATAATGAAGAAGCACAGCCGGAACTTAAAGTAGCTGGATCTCTTATATCTAATCCACCTCTTCGTCCAGGTAGCTATGTAGTACCGCCTGCACCACGTACACAAGTATATCAACCTATTGCTCTGCCACCTACGCATCAATATATAAAGCTTACTCCTCCACCAGAGGCGAATGAACAGCAAGATAATGTAACTGCACCACTCCCTCCTCAAGTGGTAGCACCTGCACCAACAGTAATGCCAGCTACTCCTGTTCCTGTAGTTAATCAGCCTACAGCAAGTGACGTAGTAACACCGCCAGTAACGACTCCTGCACCTGTACCGGCAACACCATCTACGCCTAATATGCCTGTACCTACAGTTAATCAACCGACAGCACCAACTGCACCTAGTAATACGCCTATACCGGCGGTACAGCCTGTAGTTCCGCCTGCAACAATGCCAAATACAACCGATTCTTCAGCCAAAACTGATAATTCGAAAGAAACATTTACCGCCGATGTAAATTTGCCGAAAAAACAAGATTGGAATACTCCATTAAAGCCTGTTGAAGTGTTATCTGCAAATCAGAATCAAGGTTCTAATAATACTAATGCTGCTAACAATTCAGCTCCAGCTAATCAAAAACAGGTACAACCACAAAATACAAGCACTCCAGTAAGTTCTTCAAATGTAGTTGTTAAGAAGCAAGATAATATCGTTAATACAGAACTAACGGAATCAGCAACGAAATTTGCTAAAGATGAAAGCCAAATGTTGTTATTGCCTAATGATGATATTGTACTTGGTAAGTTAACCGAGCAGGCTACATTAGATCAGATGGATATATATTCATATATTAAGCTATTCCAGAAAAAAGAAGAATGGATAGCAAATGCTGATAGAAGAAAAGCTGTAGAAAGCTTGGTTAAATATGACAACGACCTAAATAAGAAAAAAGATATTACCGCTACTTTATCTTATTGTAGTGCAATAGATAATTCTTTTAAAGCAATCGACAGAAATAACCTCTCAAAATTACGTGTTTTACTTGATGTTTACCCTATTTACAAGAAAAAAAGGCACCGTCAAGTTAAGGGAGGTATAAATTAAGTATTGAGCAATTACAGGGAATGATTTATAGAATAGCAGTAACAATTTATCCTAGATTTTACCGCTATGCATATTACTCAAGCCCCGAATAGACATCGTTTTCCAGCAAGCATTATTAGCCATACAGTATGGTTATATCATCGCTTTAATAATAGTTACCGAGATGTTCAAGAGCAGATGGCTTATCGAGGTATTATATTAAGTCATGAGACTGTAAGGTTTTGGTGTTATAAGTTTGTAGTTTATTTTCAAGATGTTATTAGTAAGAGAGAGCGAAAGCCAACTGATAAATGGCATTTGGATGAGATGAATATCAAGATCAAAGGTGAAGTATTCATATTATGGAGAGCTGTTGACTCTGAGGGACATGAATTAGAAGTATTACTGCAGAAGCGTCGTAACAAGAAATCAGCTATTCGCTTTTTATCAAGATTATTGGGTAATTATCCATGTCCAAGGGTTATTGTGACTGATAAGCTAAAAAGCTACATTAAACCAGTTAGGTATATGTGTCCTAGGACTAAGCATCGTACCGATAAAAGACTAAATAATCGGATTGAGAATGCCCATCAGCCAACTAGGAGAAAAGAGAAGATACTGATTAAATTTAAGCATCCTAATTCAGCACAATGTACATTATCACTGATGGGAAAAGTCAGAAATATATTTGCTGTAAATGTTGGAAGATATACTAAAACAGCATCTGAGCAAAGAATTGCATTTGCGTCCGCTAAATCCATTTGGGATGAAGCTACTCAAAGACTTCTTGCTGTCTGAAATCTAAAAATATAGTACTTTGTGACACTAATTTACTTAACTTGACGGTGCCGCTCTACCCGCTAAGGATTGTGAGATGCTTTCAAGCAATAAAAAATTCTATGAACCTGTTAAAATAAACTGTCCAGCAATTTGATCATTATCTACTTTCGTTTGTATATATGAAAATAAATTAGGGCAGTATTGTACTTCATCAATGATTGCACCTTGACTATAAGTAGATAAAAAACCTCTAGGATCATTTTGGGCAAACTCTCTTATATCTATATCCTCAAGTGAGACATAGGGTTTATCTGAAAAAATCATTTTTACTAAAGTAGTTTTACCAGATTGGCGTGGACCTGTAACAGTAACCATCGGATAATACTTTGCCGAATATTTTATATAATCGGTTATATCACGATCAAACATAATATAAATTTGCTAATATTAATTATTGTACAAATTATAAATCCAATTTCTAATTTGTACAATATTTTTATGTCTTGGTCCTCTAGAAACTCAAAATTTTCTACATACCTAATGACAAAATTAAAATAACGATATATTATTTAATATACTCGTTTTATTTGAAAAATTGGCGGCGTTGTTTCATATTTTTTAATCCTCACGTATTAAGTATAAGCTGCGGTCAAAAAATATGAAACTCCTTGCTCTTTTCCAAATAAAACTTCGTCTATAATTTATCAAGGAAATTATGAGTGCAGATACTAATATTAGCGATGGTTTAGAAGTCGCTGTACAAGATCATTTATCGATTTTTTCTTTAATAAGTTCATCTGATATTATCGGTAAGTCAGTTATGCTAATGCTGCTTATCGCTTCTATTTGGTCGTGGGCTATCATTCTGGATAAAGTATTTAAGCTAATGCAAGTGCAACGAAAAATGCGAGCATTTGAAAATACTTTTTGGTCAGGTGGTGTTTTAGAGCAGCTATATGATAGCATAAAAAGGTCAGTTAATAATCCGCTAGCTTTAATATTCGTCTCAGCTATGGATGAGTGTAAAAGTATAAATACTAAGGGACTTCCTGAGCTATTAAAAAATAATCATAAAGAGCGTATTACAAATACTATGTATCTTGCTCAAAACAGAGAAATCGAAAAACTTGAGAAGAACTTAAGCTTTTTAGCAACTGTCGGCTCTAGTAGTCCTTTTATTGGGCTATTTGGTACTGTTTGGGGAATTATGCATAGTTTCCAGTCGATCGCTACTTCTAAAAATACCTCGCTTGCTGTAGTAGCCCCTGGTATTGCTGAAGCGTTACTTGCAACCGCAATAGGCTTATTTGCAGCTATTCCTGCTGTAATTTTTTATAATTATCTTATTTCCCGTATTACTCTGATCAATAATAAAATGGAAGATTTTATTAGCGAGTTAAACTCCATACTTTCTAAGGCAATAGATCAGGAGAAAATGTAATGGCTATTAAGCTTGCTGGAAGTAATAGAAAAAGTAAAAGAGATGTAGTTAGTGAAATCAACGTTACGCCGCTTGTCGATGTAATGCTTGTGTTACTAATTATTTTTATGATCACTTCCCCAATGTTAGTTTCAGGTGTAAATGTCGACTTACCTGAAACAAATTCAAGCCCAATTTCAGGACAAGATGAGCCTTTAGTTGTTACTATTAATAATAAAGGGGAAGTTTTATTGCTTGAAACACCTATTGAAAGAAAGCATTTAACTGATAAGCTTGTAAATATCACTAAAGAGAAAAAAGATACTAGGATTTTTGTGAGAGGTGATAAAAACGTTTCTTATGGTGAAGTGGTAGAAGTAGTATCAGAAATTCATGCAGCCGGATTTTCTCGTGTAGCTCTTATTTCAAATATTAAAAATAATGAAAAGTAACGATATAAACAATAAGGATAATTTCACAGTTTTCCTTAGCTGCTCTATTGCACTGCACTTACTTCTTTTATATTTTTTTCTATTTGGTATGCCATCTCTTTTTGAAAAATTACCAGAAGAACAAACCATAACTTTTGAAATGTTGCCTATTAGTGAAAAAGCTAATATCATAACGCAAACGAAGCAAAAAGAAGCTCCGATAGAGAACGAAGATGCTAAAAAATCAGAGCAGACTAAACCTAAAGAAGAGAAGCCTAAAGATTTACCTAAAGAGGAAAAAGCAAAAGAACCTGAAACTAAACCGGTAGAATCAAAGCCAAAAATAGAAGAAAAAAAGCCGATAGAGGAAAAAAAACCAGAAGAAGTAAAGGAAGCACTACCTGAGAAAAAAGAGGAAATAAAAGAAGAAAAGCCTAAAGAAGAAGAAAAAAAACAGGTAGAAGAAGTAAAAAAAACTGAAGAAAAGAAAGAAGCTAAGGGAGTTTATTCAGAAGGATTACCTCTTTCAGATAATGAAAGTTCATCAATAAAGCGTCAAATTGAAAGAAATTGGAGCAACATTCCGGCAGGTGCTAGGGGTAATAAGAATCTAATAATATTTATTCAAATTGTTTTAGATAAAGCAGGTAATGTAGAACAGGCAAAAGTTGTAGAAAAAATTTGCCCTGGTATTCCAAGTAGTATTTGCGAAGCATTAGCAAATAGTGCAGTTAGGGCAGTATGGAAAGCAAGCCCTATCGAAAACCTTGACCCTGCAAGATTTAATCATTGGAAAGAGTTTAAGTTTACCTTTAATCCAGGTAAGTTGTAATCTGTCATCTAGTTGCTGGCATTGCCTGCGTGGATCATTTTCCCCTGTCATCCCGTGAATAAATCACGGGATGACTACCTTAGGGCGTTTTTCGATCCACGCAGGCAATCCTAGCCACGAGGTGACGCCACCACACAAAGGAGTAATTTAGTGAAAAACATTATATATTTTGTTTTACTATTTTTTAGTGTTAATAGCTATGCTATTGAGACAATCAATATTGAATATGGAACGGCTGACCCCACTCCGATAGCGGTGAATAATTTTGAGGCTGATTCTGCTTCAGATAATACAGTAGGTCATGAAATAGTGAAAGTTATATCTAATGATCTAAAACTTTGTGGGTTGTTTCGTCCTATTTCTTCGGCTTCTTTTATAGAAGAAAAAACTGGTATTGGATATAAACCGCTTTTTGCTGCATGGCGTCAAATTAATGCTAGTTTACTGGTTAACGGGGCAGTAAAAAAGCTTGAAAATGGTAAGCTTAGAATTAGTTTTATATTATGGGATACATTGCTTGAAAAACAGCTCGGCGGTGAAGTACTTGAACTACCTGAAAATTTATGGCGAAGAGCAGCCCATAAAATTGCTGATAAAATTTATGAAAAAATCACAGGTGATAATGGTTATTTTGATAGTAAGATAATATATGTAGCTGAAAGCGGTCCTGATTTAAAAAAGGTAAAAAGAATTGCTTTAATGGATTATGATGGGGCTAATAATCGATATATTACCGATGGTAAATCGTTAGTTCTGACGCCAAGATTTTCTGGTTCAGCAGATAAGATTTTTTATGTTTCCTATGCTACTAAAAGACGAACTCTTGTTTATGAAAAGGATTTAAAAACAGGCAAAGAAAGTATAGTTGGCGATTTTGCTGGAATATCCTTTGCACCAAGATTTGCCCCTGATGGTAAAAAAGCTGTAATGTCTATAGCTAAGAACGGCTCAACTCATATTTATGAGATTGACCTTGCAACAAAAAGGCTTCATAAACTGACTGATGGTTTTGGCATTAATACTTCCCCGAGCTACTCACCGGACGGACGTAGAATTGTTTTTAATTCTGATAGAAATGGTGTTCCTCAACTGTATATAATGAATTCTGATGGTAGCAATGTCCAACGTATTAGCTTTGGTGGTGTTTCTTATATGGCTCCCAGCTGGTCGCCTCGAGGGGATTATATAGCATTTACTAAAATTATTAGAAGTTCAGAAGGTAAAACTTTTAATATCGGTGTTATGAAGCCATATCCGCAAGATGATAAAAATAGTGAAAGAGTAATAGCAAGTGGTTATTTAGTCGAAAGCCCTTGTTGGTCGCCTAATGGACGGGTTATTATGTTTGCTAAAGGTTGGCCATCAAACGGAAAATCTTCTGGCAAAAATAGAATCTATGCAATTGATTTAACTGGTCATAACGAGCGAGAAATCAAAACCCCTGGTGATGCGTCCGATCCTGAATGGTCAAATTTACTAAATTGACATCTAACTTTTGAAGTAGCTGCAGTATACCTTTAATACTTCAAGATTTGGCAAGCCAAGTTTCGGGATTCGTCTTTGCTCACGTAGTTTATCTACGTTCCGCAGACTCACCGCTTATTTGACTTACCAACTTTTGAAGTGGCACCGTCAAGTTAAGTAAATTAGTGTCACAAAGTACTATATTTTTAGATTTCAGACAGCAAGAAGTCTTTGAGTAGCTTCATCCCAAATGGATTTAGCGGACGCAAATGCAATTCTTTGCTCAGATGCTGTTTTAGTATATCTTCCAACATTTACAGCAAATATATTTCTGACTTTTCCCATCAGTGATAATGTACATTGTGCTGAATTAGGATGCTTAAATTTAATCAGTATCTGCTCTTTTCTCCTAGTTGGCTGATGGGCATTCTCAATCCGATTATTTAGTCTTTTATCGGTACGATGCTTAGTCCTAGGACACATATACCTAACTGGTTTAATGTAGCTTTTTAGCTTATCAGTCACAATAACCCTTGGACATGGATAATTACCCAATAATCTTGATAAAAAGCGAATAGCTGATTTCTTGTTACGACGCTTCTGCAGTAATACTTCTAATTCATGTCCCTCAGAGTCAACAGCTCTCCATAATATGAATACTTCACCTTTGATTTTGATATTCATCTCATCCAAATGCCATTTATCAGTTGGCTTTCGCTCTCTCTTACTAATAACATCTTGAAAATAAACTACAAACTTATAACACCAAAACCTTACAGTCTCATGACTTAATATAATACCTCGATAAGCCATCTGCTCTTGAACATCTCGGTAACTATTATTAAAGCGATGATATAACCATACTGTATGGCTAATAATGCTTGCTGGAAAACGATGTCTATTCGGGGCTTGAGTAATATGCATAGCGGTAAAATCTAGGATAAATTGTTACTGCTATTCTATAAATCATTCCCTGTAATTGCTCAATACTTAATTTATACCTCCCTTAACTTGACGGTGCCATCTAGAGCAAAATCATTCTCATCATAGATGAAAATTTTAATTAATTTGAGGTAGGATAAAGTACCAAAAATAATAGAGCGAAATAAACCCAAATAGGATTTTGGTAATTGTTTATCAACAAAACTTCAAATAAGTCAATCTGATTTTGTAAGTCTTATTTAATGGATTGGTGTAGAGAAATACCAAAATGATAAGTACAGCTATGTATAATAATAGGTCAATGAGTAGATAGCAGTTTATAAAAATCAGCCGCTAAGAAAAGCGATCCGGTTATTATGATATTTGCTTTATTATCGCCATTTATTTTTTTTATGTCCATAATTGCTTCTTCAAGACTTTCACTAGCAGCAAAATCAATACCAGTTTTACTTGCCTCTAAGGCTATTATCTCAGCATTATAGCTTAATGTTTCAGATAAAACTTTAATACCATAACCTTTAGTTATCAAACCTTTGAAGTAAGCACAAAACTCTTCTATATTGCGGTTTTTAGTCATACCGAGTATTAAATATATCGGTGATTTTAAATTATCACGAATCCACGCTGTTAAGGCTTGGGCTCCACTATTATTATGAGCTCCATCCACCCAAATTTGTACGTTATCACCTATTAATCTAGAATATTTTTGCGGATTAATTTTCTCGATTCTAGCAGACCAAATAGTATTTTGCAGACCTTTAGCAATAGCCTCATTATTAATATTAAATTGTTTATTAATAAGACTTATTAGTGCAATAACACTGGCTGCATTGATCAACTGATGATCACCAACTAAAGAGGGAGTAGGGAATTCATGTGTAAAATTTCGTGATGAGTAAATAAATCCGTTATCCGTTTTCTGTATACCGAAATCATACTCATAACAAAAGGTGGGAACTGCTAAATTTTCTGCCTTTGCAAATAATATTTCATGAACTTCGGGAACTTGTACGCTTACAACACAAGGTACACCCTGCTTCATAATGCCAGCTTTTTCAAAAGCTATTAGCTGCAAGGTTGACCCTAGCACATGCATATGATCATATGAAATAGGGGTAATTAACGTAATTAACGGCTGATCTATTACATTTGTTGCATCAAATCTACCGCCGAGTCCTGTTTCTAAAATTAATATATCAGCTTTATTATTCGCAAATGCTAGAAAAGCGGCAGCTGTCGTTCCTTCAAAAAAACTAGGTTCAATATTAAATTTCTCACTTACTACCCTTACATGTTCACAAACTTGCCATAATTCATTATCTGAGATTTTCTCACTAGCTACTATAATTCGCTCATTAAACTCTAATGAATGCGGGGAAGTATAGCAATGTACTTTATAACCAGCTTGCGTAAAAATGCTTTTAAGCATCGCACTACTTGAGCCTTTGCCGTTCGTACCTGCTATATGTATTACAGGAGGGAGCTTTAAATGAGGGTTACCTAAAGCTTTTAAAAGGCTATTTATGTTTTCAAGGTCATATTTAATTTGGTTTTTCCAGTTTGGTTTTGGTACTGGAAAATGCGGCATGAACATTTTTGTTGATTTTTTTGTGAATTTAGTGATTAATCTATAAAAGCTTTAATGGCTTTAGTTAACTCTTGTATTTGTTCAAGTGATAATTTACCAATTTTTTTCTGAATTTTCTCTTTTTTTATAGCACCACCTTTATCAATCATAATTTGAGATTCTGATACAAGCCCGTTTAGTTTTGTAGGAATCAATAACATACGAGCATCTGAATCATCTGTTAAATGTGTTGTTAAAGGACAAATTAATACACTAGAGCGATTTTTGTTATATTTGTTGGATTGAATAACAACAGCAGGGCGAGGCTTACCATAATCTCCTGCCAGTGCACAAATTATGATATCACCTTTCTCTATATTTATTTCACTCATTAAAAAAATTTACTCTCCAAAATCGTAATTATCTAGCCACAAATCAGATAATTTTTCATTTTCTAATTGTTTAATATCTTTAAACTGTTTAAGAAAATTGTTTACTGCTATATTAAGCAACTGATTTTTACCACAGTGTAATTCTGCAGCTGCCTTTTCAAGTCCTTGAATTAATTTTGGTTCGAGTTCTAAACTAGCTGAAGTGCTATTTGTCATTTTATACCTACACAACATAATTGATAATATAATTATAACATATTATATTATCAATTACATTGTATTTGAATTATATGTTGTTAACATTTCTATATTAAGCTTTTTGAAATATAGCCAATTTTTCAAGTTTATCTAGTATATTTGGCTTTTGGTTTTACTACGTTAATAAGCCCAATTAATAAAGCTGATTTAATTATACCTGGTATTATAAAGGGTAATACACCACCATAAAATGCACCGCTTGCTCCTATAAGTTTAGAAAGCCACATCCAGCCTAAGCTCATAATAATTATATTACCGATTAAACATAAGGTAATTTGATTTAATAGCTTATTATTAATAAAAATTTTATCTTTTAAGCTTGCCATAACGTATACAGCAATTATAAAGCCTGCTAGATATCCAGCGGTAGGACCGAATAATATTCGTAAGCCACTGGAAAATTCTCCAAATACAGGCACTCCTACTGCTCCAAGAGTTACGTAAGATAATATCGTTAAAGGGGCTGTGGTCTTATTATATGTAAGCCCGATAAACATAACTGCAACGGTTTGCAATGAAATAAATATCGGCTTCATAGGTATTATTATTTGCGAACAAATAGCAAGTAATGCTACCCCTAAAGCTATTTCTATTGTTTGCCTTTTTAATAATGGAAAAGAGATCGAACTAAGTTGCATAAGCTACCTCATATTTGATTTTTAAGTAAGTAACTAAATAGAATGATATGGGGTCGTTGTCAATAAACGAAAATAATTATTTTAGTTTTCTTCCACAGAATCTAAATCAAGCTTTTTATACATTTCTTGATAAGAAGAATATTCATTTATGTTTAAGCCATTAACTGATTCTTCTAATATTTTGATGGATTCTGCATTCAGTTCCTTTTCTTGTTTTTTCTTATTATACATAATACTGTATTTTTATAGCTGACATAAGCTTTTAGAAATCTAAATCTGTATAATAGCTTGGTGGAGTAAAGCCTGGGATTCTATCTTGCAATAATAATCTAAAAGCGGGTCTTGATTTAATGAGCGAATACCAATGTTTAATAACAGTCCATTTATCCCAATAAATTTCACTAAAATAATCAAGTACGGATAAATGACAAGCTGCTGCAATATCAGCAATAGTTAGGGAATCTGAAACTATATAACTTCTTTTCTCAAGTAAGCTAGTCATATATTCTAGGTGATAATTTAGGTTATTTTTTGCAGCACGTAAAAATTCAGTTCTTGGACTGCTCATTTTAGCGATTGATCTTATAACTTTTTCATCGATAATAATTTTAGTAACTTCACGATAGAACTTATCATTAAACCAAAAGAATAATCGCCTGATTTCACAACAAACATCTACATCCTCATCTAAAAAATTAAAATTTGGATATTTGCTATGAAGATATTCTACCAAAGGATAAATACCAACTACCGATAAGCCATATTGCTCTTCCAGAACAGGTAACGTTCCAGCAGGGTTTATTTTTAGGAATTCTTTATTAAACTGCCAATAATCTTCTTTAATTGTAGTAAATTGTATATCTAATTCTTTTAAAAAGACACGAGCTTGTCTTGAGATGGGACAGATAGGATAATGATATAATTTCTTCATTATGGGTTTAACATATATATTTATGTTCTTAGTGTCATCCCGTGGCTTGACCACGGGATCCAGCATAAAGCGAGATAAATTGAGCTTTTAATATAGCGAAAAAATTATTTTATAATTTTTAACTGGATCCCGTGGACAAGCCACAGGATGACAGAATAAGGTCTATAAGCCAGATTCTGTACGAACTATAAATAGCTCGTTGTAGTTATTTATCTAGGATAAACGTTATCGTTTACCTCAAGCAATCTACCCGCATTACAAACCAGTTAGAGATACCCGGGAGCTTATAAAAGCTCTGTAACGCCTATTTGATTTTGCTCTTGGTGGGGTTTACCATGCGTAACTTGTTACCAATTTACCGGTGTGCTCTTACCACACCTTTTCACCCTTACCCTACTCGATTAACTTGAAAAATTGGCGTCGTCGTCTTTGTAGCCTCTTCGGTACTCACGTACTTTTGTACGCTCCGTTCCGAAAGTCTACAGACTCCTAGCTCTTTTCCAAGTTAATCTTCGTATATATACATATATATACCAGGGCGGTTTATTTTCTGCGGCACTTTCCCTAAAGTAATATTACTCCGCTGGGCGTTACCCAGCACCATACCTCTATAGAGTCCGGACTTTCCTCGTAATTTTTTAAAAATCACGCAACTACACGACCTATTTAGATTATGCTAAATTTTCACAAATTAGTCAATATTTACTATTAACAATAATTTAACGTTGCCACTATTATTAGCATAATGTATAAATAGGGTTTAAGTTCCAAATACCATCAATAGACATCTTTCGAAACTTACTTATAGGGAGGAATTTAAAGGAGACGCGGAACGCAGAACCACAGCGTACATAAAAGTACGTGAGGATTCGAGTATCGAATCGACGTATAAATTACCCCTAGAAGTAGGGTTTGGGAAGATGTCTAATAATTATTAGCAAATTTTATATATATATGAAAAAATTAATTTACTATTTTGGTAGTAACGGTAGCGATGGGAACACTAGTATGAAAGATATACTTGGTAATAAAGGAGCTGGGCTTGCTGAAATGTCTAACTTAAAATTACCTATACCTGACGGCTTTACTATCACCACTGAACTTTGTAACTATTTTTATACTCATGATAATAGCTTTCCTAAAAATTTTAGACATGAGCTAAAAACAGCTGTAGAAAAACTTAAAATCACAACTGGCAAAATTTTTGGAAGCACTAAAAATCCTTTATTATTATCAGTAAGATCTGGTTCTATTGTTTCAATGCCTGGTATGATGGATACTATACTTAATCTTGGGATGAATGATGAAGTTTGTGCAGCTCTTGGTGAAGTTTATAAGAACAAAAGATTTGCTCTTGATAGCTATAAAAGATTTTTAGAAATGTATGGAGCAACTGTTTTATCCATACCAAGTGATTTATTTGAACAAATTTATGAAAGACATAAGATTCAAGCCGATATTTATAGAGATAGCGATGTTACGCCAGAATTATTAGAAAAAATCATTGAAGACTTTAAAAAATTACATGTAAAATATGCAGAAAAGTTAATAATCGATCCTTACGAACAGTTAGAATCGGCAATTAAAGCAGTACTGAATTCTTGGATGAGTAACAGAGCAGTTATATATAGAAAAATCAACAATATTTCCGAAAGCTTTGGCACTGCTATCAATATACAATCTATGGTTTTTGGTAATTTAAGCAAAACTTCAGCAACAGGAGTTATTTTTACTAGATCACCCTCTACAGGTGAAAAAAAGCTTTTTGGTGAATTTTTGATAAATGCTCAAGGCGAAGATATAGTATCAGGCACTAGAACACCTTTGCCTATTATTTCTGATGATTCAAATTCCATGAAAGCAACAATGCCGAAAGTTTTTGATGAATTATCAAAAATTTCTGAAACATTAGAAAAGCATTATCTAGATATGCAAGATATAGAGTTTACTATAGAAAACAGCAAGCTTTATATATTACAAACTCGTACAGCTAAAAGAACTGCCATTGCTGCTATAAAAATTGCTGTACAAATGGTGGAAGAAAAGCTGATCTCTAAAGAGCAGGCTTTAATGCGAATCGATCCTGAGTCGTTAAACCAATTACTGCACACTCGTATAGATTATAGCAAAGGTCTTACATCTATTGCGGATGGATTACCTGCCTCCCCAGGAGCGGCAACTGGTATTATCGTATTTTCACCTTATGATGCTGAAAAACTATCACATCACCATAAGGTGATTTTAGTAAGGCACGATACTAGTCCTGAAGACATTAACGGCATGCATGTTTCCTCAGGTATTTTAACAATACGAGGCGGTATGACTTCACATGCTGCGGTTGTAGCAAGAGGTATGGGCAAGCCCTGCGTTTGCGGAACTAATAATTTAGTAATAGATGAGAAAAAACAAACATTAACAGCTGGCGATCTGGTACTTAAACAAGGCGACATTATCACAATTGATGGCGGTACAGGGAAAGTTTTCTTAGGAGCAATGCCATTAATTCAACCTACTTTTAGTGAAGAATCAAAACTAATTTTAGAATGGGCGGATGAGACAAGTAAACTAAAAATTCGTACCAATGCCGAAACAGTAAGTGATGCTTTAGTATCCGTAAAATTTGGGGCTAAAGGCATCGGTTTATGTCGTAGTGAACATATGTTCTTTGATAAAAACAAAATTCCTCTAGTACGGGAAATGATTATTGCTCCTGATATAGATAGAAGAAAGCTTGCAGTGCAGAAATTACTACCTCTTCAAACACAGGACTTTAAGGCTTTATTTAGAGTGATGGGCGATAAACTGGTAAATATTAGATTACTTGATCCACCATTGCATGAGTTTTTACCTACAACTGAGGAAGATAAGAAAAATCTAGCAAGTAGTTTAAATTTGCCATTATCAATGATTAATCAACGTCTACATGCTATGCATGAGGTAAACCCTATGCTTGGTCATCGTGGTTGTAGACTTGGTATCTGCTCACCAGAAATTTATCAGATGCAAGTTGAAGCAATCTTTACAGCTATTTTTGAGCTCCATAAAGAAGAAAATATTGAATGCAAATTAGAATTAATGATTCCTTTAATTAGTAACGTTAATGAAATCAAGAAGCTTAAAGGTGATATTTATGAAATGATTCATGAGCTAGAAGAGCGTTATGAGCATAAATTTTCTTTTAGTTTAGGTACAATGATTGAGTTACCAAGAGCAGCACTTAACAGTAAAAAGATAGCTGAAGAAGTTGATTATTTTAGCTTTGGTACTAATGATTTAACCCAAACTACATATGGAATTTCCAGAGATGATATAGCCTCTTTCTTACCTTATTATTTAGAAGAAAGAATTTTTGAGTCCGATCCATTTACTACGCTAGATGAAGAAGGAGTAGGAGAATTAATTGAGATTGCCATAAAACGAGGAAAAAGCAGCAACCCTAGCTTAAAGCTTGGTGCTTGTGGCGAACATGCAGGACATCCTGCTTCTATAGAATTTTTTCACAGAATGAATTTGGATTATGTTTCCTGCTCCCCTTATCGTATTCCAATCGCACGAATCGCCGCCGCACAAGCTAAAATTAAACATGGATAGTCTTTTTGTCATTGCGAGGGGCACCGTCAAGTTAAGGGAGGTATAAATTAAGTATTGAGCAATTACAGGGAATGATTTATAGAATAGCAGTAACAATTTATCCTAGATTTTACCGCTATGCATATTACTCAAGCCCCGAATAGACATCGTTTTCCAGCAAGCATTATTAGCCATACAGTATGGTTATATCATCGCTTTAATAATAGTTACCGAGATGTTAGCAGATGGCTTATCGAGGTATTATATTAAGTCATGAGACTGTAAGGTTTTGGTGTTATAAGTTTGTAGTTTATTTTCAAGATGTTATTAGTAAGAGAGAGCGAAAGCCAACTGATAAATGGCATTTGGATGAGATGAATATCAAGATCAAAGGTGAAGTATTCATATTATGGAGAGCTGTTGACTCTGAGGGACATGAATTAGAAGTATTACTGCAGAAGCGTCGTAACAAGAAATCAGCTATTCGCTTTTTATCAAGATTATTGGGTAATTATCCATGTCCAAGGGTTATTGTGACTGATAAGCTAAAAAGCTACATTAAACCAGTTAGGTATATGTGTCCTAGGACTAAGCATCGTACCGATAAAAGACTAAATAATCGGATTGAGAATGCCCATCAGCCAACTAGGAGAAAAGAGAAGATACTGATTAAATTTAAGCATCCTAATTCAGCACAATGTACATTATCACTGATGGGAAAAGTCAGAAATATATTTGCTGTAAATGTTGGAAGATATACTAAAACAGCATCTGAGCAAAGAATTGCATTTGCGTCCGCTAAATCCATTTGGGATGAAGCTACTCAAAGACTTCTTGCTGTCTGAAATCTAAAAATATAGTACTTTGTGACACTAATTTACTTAACTTGACGGTGCCTTATTTTTATATTATTATACTAAATAATCAACCAGTTAATTTTTCAAATATGCTTTTAGAATATAAAGTTACTGTTTCTGAAAATGGTAGAATAAATATCCCAACAAAAATTCGTGATCAGTTGCATATTTCTTCAGGGGATCAATTGATGTTAGTTTTTGATAAGGAGTTAAAACTTATTCCTTTGAAAAGTAAAATTAGAGCATTTCAAGAATTAGTAAAATCTAAAAATAAAAATAATATATCTTTAGTTGACTCGCTAATTAAATCGAGAAAAGAAGAGTTTGATAATGATTTTCCTAATTAAATGTCCCTACTTCATGCTACTATCTTAACTGTTTTTCCTGAAATGTTTCCTGGTACTTTAGGGCATTCTTTGGGTGGGCAAGCTCTGCAAAAAAATATTTGGTCATATGATGTTATCAATATCTGTGATTTTGGTTTAACCAAGCATAAAAATGTTGACGATGAAGCTTATGGCGGCGGCGATGGCCTAATAATGCGTCCTGACGTGCTGGGTAATGCCATAGATCATGCCTTATCTTTAAATCCAAAAGCTAAAATTTACTATCCCTCACCTCGTGGTAAAGTCTTTACACAAGGCTTTGCTAAAGAGATATTACAGGATACAAATATTATATTCTTGTGCGGACGTTACGAAGGGATTGACGAACGTATAATTGAAGAGTATAATATAACCGAAATTAGTGTAGGCGACTACATTTTATCCGGCGGGGAAATACCCACTCTCACCATTCTTGATTGCTTAATTAGGCTACTGCCTGGGGTTTTAATGAACCAGAATACCCTTTCTTCTGAGTCTTTTGAGAAAGACGGGGAATTTGAGGGAGGGCTTGAATGCGGCTTATATACAAGACCTGAAGTTTGGCGTAACCGAAAAGTGCCGAGTGTTTTATTATCCGGTAATCATAAATTGATTAATAAATGGAAAAAAGAACAGTCGCTTATGATTACAAAATTACGTCGTCCGGAATTATTAAAAGATTTATAGAGACAAGGAAAGGAGTTAACAAATGAATATTATTGACCGCTTTGAACAGGAAAACATTTCAAAGCTTATTGAAAATAAAAAAATTCCTGATTTTAAAGCTGGTGATACAGTTAAAGTTACCGTAAAAATAGTTGATAGATCAGTTGAGAAAGATGGTAAAGAAAAGCTGACTGAAAGATTCCAAGCTTATGAAGGTGTGGTTATTGCTAAAAGAAATCGTGGCATTACCTCTTCGTTTTTAGTGCGTAAAATTAGCCATGGTGAGGGTGTTGAGAGACGCTTCATGACTTATTCACCAGTAGTACATGCTATTGATGTAGTAAAATATGGTATAGTTCGTCGTGCTAAACTTTACTATTTAAGAGAGAGAAGTGGTAAATCAGCGAGAATTAAAGAAAGACATATGCATATTGCTAAAAAGCCTAAAGTTAAAATAGCTGAGGCTGTTTAATCTTATTCGTTATTTCCGCTGCATGGATCAGTTTTTTCGTCATAAGCTATGCGACTGTAAGGAGCGTGGCAATCCAAAAAAGAGGGTCTGTCAGATTTTTTGTGTAAGTACGATTTCTCCATTTGCCCAATTTTGTAAATTAGTATCACAAAGTATAGCAAATTGATTTAAAGCCATCGCCCAATTCTTAATAGGCATTGTCCATTTTTTAGAGGCATTTGTCAACGCCAAAAAGATTATTTTCTGAATCGATTTGTTATCTGGAAATACTCCTTTATTTTTAATAATTTTACGAATTTGACGGTTAGTGGATTCAATAGCATTAGTAGTGTAAATCGCCTTCCTAATGTCTTCCGGAAAGCTAAAAAATGGAGCTATGCCAGACCAATTTCGTTGCCATATGTCAAAAATAACTGGATATTTTTCATCCCATTTTTTGGCAAAGTTTTGTAATTCTCTTAATCCCTCTGCTTCATTTATTGCAGAATAAACTGCTTTTAAATCAGCTGTTACCGCTTTTAGATCTTTGTATGATACGTATTTTACAGAATTTCTTACCATATGAACAATACACAACTGCACTATCGTCTTTGGAAAAATGCTATTTATCGCCTCTGGAAAACCCTTAAGACCATCAACACATGCAACATATATTTGTGCAACTCCTCGATTCTTCAGTTCTGTTACTACCTGCATCCAAAATTTACACCCTTCATTCTTGCCTATCCAAATTCCTAATAGCTCTTTCTTGCCATCCATATTCACTCCAATAGCTAGATAAACCGCTTTATTTATTATTACATGATTATCTCTTGCCTTAACATGAATACAATCTAAGTACATTATAGGATATACATTATCAAGTGCTCTATTCTGCCAAGCAGTTACTTCCTCTAAAATACCATCAGTTACCTTGGCACCGTCAAGTTAAGTAAATTAGTGTCACAAAGTACTATATTTTTAGATTTCAGACAGCAAGAAGTCTTTGAGTAGCTTCATCCCAAATGGATTTAGCGGACGCAAATGCAATTCTTTGCTCAGATGCTGTTTTAGTATATCTTCCAACATTTACAGCAAATATATTTCTGACTTTTCCCATCAGTGATAATGTACATTGTGCTGAATTAGGATGCTTAAATTTAATCAGTATCTTCTCTTTTCTCCTAGTTGGCTGATGGGCATTCTCAATCCGATTATTTAGTCTTTTATCGGTACGATGCTTAGTCCTAGGACACATATACCTAACTGGTTTAATGTAGCTTTTTAGCTTATCAGTCACAATAACCCTTCGACATGGATAATTACCCAATAATCTTGATAAAAAGCGAATAGCTGATTTCTTGTTACGACGCTTCTGCAGTAATACTTCTAATTCATGTCCCTCAGAGTCAACAGCTCTCCATAATATGAATACTTCACCTTTGATCTTGATATTCATCTCATCCAAATGCCATTTATCAGTTGGCTTTCGCTCTCTCTTACTAATAACATCTTGAAAATAAACTACAAACTTATAACACCAAAACCTTACAGTCTCATGACTTAATATAATACCTCGATAAGCCATCTGCTCTTGAACATCTCGGTAACTATTATTAAAGCGATGATATAACCATACTGTATGGCTAATAATGCTTGCTGGAAAACGATGTCTATTCGGGGCTTGAGTAATATGCATAGCGGTAAAATCTAGGATAAATTGTTACTGCTATTCTATAAATCATTCCCTGTAATTGCTCAATACTTAATTTATACCTCCCTTAACTTGACGGTGCCTTTTTTCTGGATTGCCAAGCTCTCTTCAACCGCATAACCCATGATGTGTTTTTTTAAATTGTACGGTACTAATTATTAATCAAGAATTTTACAATAAAATTGCTTGATTACCTTTGTCTGTTCTTTGATGTTTTTGTTCTATTATTAGGAGTGTTAGACGGTTGCAAATTGCCAAGTCTACTGATAGCTTTGCTATACTGTTGTACTTTTTTTGCTCTGGCATTTGCTATTGATCTAGTAACTTTAGCAGTTTCTAAGAAGATTTGTTGTGGAGTTTGTAACTGATCAATTTGATTATAATGATTTTTAAGAAATTCTTTTTTTACCTTTTCATCAACTCCTTTTAAATCAACATATGATTTATATAATTCTTTCAATTGTGCTTTAGATTCTGCCATTTGCTTATCAGAGGATTTTTTAGAAAGCGATTTGATAGAATCAGTGAAAATACTACCTATCTTTTTAAGAGTATTAATAGCGGGTGTTGTTATTTTCTTTATTCCATCATAAATTTTACTTAAAGTATTAGCGATAATGTCTAATAATTTTGGTTCTTGTTCTTTAGATATATCAGGAGTATTTGCTATTATATCTCTCATATCATATAGTTTAGTAGTAAAATCCATTAAAGGTATCTTTGTTTCCTTTTCATTTATTTGTTTAACTGCTTTACTAGCCATTTTAGCTTGCGTATCTAAACTATCAGCAATAATTGATTTAGTCTGACGAAAAGTTAAATTTTTTGGTTTATTTATTACAGGCTTCTTAGGTCTGTCTTCTTTTAATCTTTTCAGCCTATCACCCAATTCTTGATTAGGTCTATCACTAAGCTCTTTACTTTTCTTCTCTAATTTAATTTCAGATTCTATTTGCTCTATTAACTTCTCTGCTTCACTGCTAGGCTTTTTGGATGGCACGTAAGGCTTATCTTGCAACTTAGCAAGTCTTGCTTCTAATTCTTCCAATGATGGAATATTATCTCTATCTTGTAATTTTCTTAATCTTGATTCTAGATCTGATATATCAAATGAAGCCATAAATTACCTAATAAATTTTAATGTCTCTGACAGACTAGCATATTATATATAATGTAGTCAATTCCTATACATATAAAATTATTAGTAGAACTCAATATAATTTTTGGTATTAAGGGTTATAGTACTGGACAGTTATTATTCTATGTCATTCTTAGCAACGGCGGGAATCCAGCATAAAACGAGATAAATCGAGCTTTTTATTTAAAGAACTTGCTGTATTTATGCTTTTTTTCCTGGATTCCCGCCTACGCGGGAATGACGTACAAGGTCACCTACCTCTGAATAAAATATAACATTTTTTTAATAATTGTCCGATACTATAATTTAACATATGTGAGGATTATCAGCAAAAGACAAAGACGCCAATTTTTCAAATTCAGCGAGTATATAGCTTCAAGCAATAAGGTTCAGACATTAAATTTGCGAGCGAGATTGCGGAGCGTATATTAAATACGTGAGCACAATCGAGACTCGCTAAATTTGATGTCTGAACCTTATTGCTTGAAGCTATACTTATCCAGCACGTCAGACATAATTTTGCGGGCGATGGGAGCAGCAGCTTTACTTCCGCCGCCTCCATGATCAACAAAGACGGTAATGGAGTAACGAGGGTTATGATAAGGAGCAAAGCCTATAAATAAAGCATGATTACGTCGCTCCCAAGCTATAGAATCACGGCTAAGATCATCGTTAGCATTTGCTTTGCCTTGTACTTGAGAAGTGCCTGTTTTACCAGCAAGCTGTCTATCTTCCCCGAGTATCCTATTATAATAGGCAGTACCACCTGCAACATTCACTGCATTATACAAACTTTCCTGCACTATTTTAATATTTTCAGGATTAATATCAATATTATGATATTCTAGATAATTTTTGACTATTCTTGGTGTATATAATTTACCCATACTTGCAATAGCTGTAATAAACCTTGCAAGCTGGATAGGTGTAACACCTAAATAACCTTGTCCGATTGCTAAATTGAAAGTATCACCTATTGACCAAGGAAGCTTTAGTTTTTTCTTTTTCCATTCCTTTGATGGTACGAATCCTGAACTTTCAGGGGCTAAATCAATACCGGTTTTTGAGCCTAGCCCAAATTTTCTAGCAACCTCAAGAATTTTGTCAGGTCCCACTATCCTAGAGATCTCATACATGTAAGTATTACAGGAATGCTTAAGGGCAGATGACATATCAAGAGTGCCGTGACCAGTATGTTTCCAGCATCTAAAGCTATTAGTACCCAGTACAGAAGTACCGCTGCAAAAAAAAGTCTTGTTTGGCTTAATGCCCATTTCTAATGCTGCAAGTATGGTAATTATTTTAAAAACAGATCCAGGTGGATAAGAATTCTGCACTACTTTATTGATTAGAGGCTTATAAGGATCGTTAGTTAGACTTTGCCAATAACTCTCGGATAATTTGCTAAAATTATTTGATTCAAACGCAGGTGAGGAAGTACAAATTAATACATTGCCGTTTTCAGTATCCATAACTATTGCAGAAGAGCCTTGTGGATTTAGATATTCTTGTATTTTTTGCTGAAGATTTACATCGATATTCAAATGAATATCATTGCCTGATTTACTGGAAACACCAGAGATCTCTCTTATTTGTTTACCATAAGCATTAACTTCAACTTTTTTATAACCGAATTCCCCTCGCAATTTATCATCATAATATTTTTCGATCCCAGATTTACCTATATTAAAATCACTTAAATTATATACGTTCAATCCTTGTTTTTCTTGTTCATTTATCTGCCCAAGATAACCGATTAGGTGAGAAGTCACATTTGAAAAAGGATAGGATCTTAAATATCCTATATCGATAAATATATTAGTTAATTTATGTTTCTGCTCTTCAATTAAAGATACTTGTTGCCAATCAAGTTGATCGAGTATCATCAAAGGCACGTGACGGCTAGACTTCTTAATTTTTTGCTGGATATAATTATATTTTTCTTCGGATAAGTTTAAAACTTTACTAACTATTTCTAGCTCATCTTTATAATTATTATTAATGCTTCGATCTATTAATAGCTGATAGCATGGCTTATTAGTAGCTAGAATATTATTTTCCAAATCGTAAATTCTACCTCTGCTAGGTGGTAAAACAACAAAATTAATACGGTTTTTATCTGATAACGTCTTATATTCCTCGCTTTTCATAAGTTGCAGATAAAACATCCGCATTCCAAGTAAAGATAAAAGCCCAAGTTTACTTGCTCCAATTATAAAAGCACGACGTGAGATTAACTCATTATGTAATATTTTTTTGTTTAGCATGCTTTTTAAAATAACTTAGAGGAGAGTCAAATATAAGACGAATTAAATTATAAGAAAATATAGTTGTTAAATATTGAAATAAAATTGTTAAATATCCATCTATTTCTAACTTTTTTATTGTTACAAGTAAATATTTAAAGTTCAAGATAAATAAACAGTAAACACAAAATACGATGAAATTTACTAAATAATTTTTTACCGCAAAAAATTTTGAAGATAATTTTAAAATTATATAGGCTGATAAAAAAACTAAGGAATTTGTCCCAATAGGCATGGAATTTATTTGATCAAGCAGTAATCCTATCAAAAATATTCCGAGCATATTTAAGGAATATAACGTCATAAAATAATAAATAAATATGATTTCTATTGCAGGGAAAATTCTGCTTTTTATCCCAATTTTATAAGCAAATTCAGGAAATAATATTATAAAAAAACATAATAACGCAAACAGTAATCTAAATACTATTTGTACAGTGTTGTTTATTATTTCTTGTTTTATTTTAAACATGTTAATAAATTTAATTTTGTAACTTCCAATCCGTTATTGCGAAATAGTATTGTTGCGTAGACCCAAAAACATCCTCGATGTCATCCTGCGTAAAGGTTACGTAAATCGTTGACAAGAATTTAAGAAAGCAAAAGGAGTTTGTCCATCTAAAGATTGATGATTACGTATTTCATTATAATAAATTAAATACTAAAATAAGTCATCCTTTATTGTTTGCCAAAACCTTGCCATTTTTTCATTAGTTTAAGGTTTATATGATCTTGTATAACTGTGCGTCTAATAATATCCTCTCAAATGGATGGTTCTTAGAGAACGTAAATTCCGCTCCATTATCACTTAGTATTTTTGTAAATTCTATATTATAATTCTTTTTTATTACATTAAATATTTTCATATTTGAAAACATTATACTCAAGGGCACCGTCAAGTTAAGGGAGGTATAAATTAAGTATTGAGCAATTACAGGGAATGATTTATAGAATAGCAGTAACAATTTATCCTAGATTTTACCGCTATGCATATTACTCAAGCCCCGAATAGACATCGTTTTCCAGCAAGCATTATTAGCCATACAGTATGGTTATATCATCGCTTTAATAATAGTTACCGAGATGTTCAAGAGCAGATGGCTTATCGAGGTATTATATTAAGTCATGAGACTGTAAGGTTTTGGTGTTATAAGTTTGTAGTTTATTTTCAAGATGTTATTAGTAAGAGAGAGCGAAAGCCAACTGATAAATGGCATTTGGATGAGATGAATATCAAGATCAAAGGTGAAGTATTCATATTATGGAGAGCTGTTGACTCTGAGGGACATGAATTAGAAGTATTACTGCAGAAGCGTCGTAACAAGAAATCAGCTATTCGCTTTTTATCAAGATTATTGGGTAATTATCCATGTCCAAGGGTTATTGTGACTGATAAGCTAAAAAGCTACATTAAACCAGTTAGGTATATGTGTCCTAGGACTAAGCATCGTACCGATAAAAGACTAAATAATCGGATTGAGAATGCCCATCAGCCAACTAGGAGAAAAGAGAAGATACTGATTAAATTTAAGCATCCTAATTCAGCACAATGTACATTATCACTGATGGGAAAAGTCAGAAATATATTTGCTGTAAATGTTGGAAGATATACTAAAACAGCATCTGAGCAAAGAATTGCATTTGCGTCCGCTAAATCCATTTGGGATGAAGCTACTCAAAGACTTCTTGCTGTCTGAAATCTAAAAATATAGTACTTTGTGACACTAATTTACTTAACTTGACGGTGCCTTGCGAGGAGATGCGAAGCAGAGGGCGGAGGCAATCTCACCAAATATCCTGAGATTGCACACGTACAAAACTTACAGTTTCTCCTCACAATGACGAAAAACTGGATCACTATATCTAATGTATTTCCATCCAATTATTACCAGCTCTAATTTCGGTAATAATTGGTACATCCATATTGGTAGAATTTTCCATAATTTGCTTGATAATAGGCATTATCGTTTCTACTTCATCTATTGGTGCTTCAAATAATAGCTCATCGTGAATTTGCAACACTAACCTAGTTTTGAGTTTACGCTTCTCTATTTCTCTATCAAGTAGGGTCATCGCTATTTTGATTATATCGGCATTAGTTCCTTGAATCGGGGCATTGATAGCGGCACGCTCGGCAAATTGCTTGAGTCTTTTATCATTAATTAGCGGCACAAAACATTTACGTCCGAAGAAATCAGTAACATATCCATTTGCTTGAGCAAAGCTTTTAGTCGCTTCCATATATTCCTGTACGCCTTTATATTCAGCAAAATATTTTTTGATATATTCAGCAGCTTCGCTATTACTAACATTTAGCTGCTTTGCAAGCCCAAAAGCACTTATTCCGTAAATGATGCCAAAATTTATAGCTTTTGCTTTACGTCTATGTTCGCTAGTTAACTCCTCTTTTTGTAAATTGAAGATCTGACAAGCAGTTTGAGTATGTATATCATCTTTATTAATAAATGCTTGTTTTAAAGCCTTTATATCTGCGATATGGCTTAATATTCTAAGTTCTATTTGCGAGTAATCCGCTGATATTAATTTATAGCCTTGCTCTGCAATAAAAGCTTGCCTGATTTTATTCCCCTCCCCCGACCTAATAGGTACATTTTGCAAATTAGGCTCTTGTGAGCTAAGCCGTCCTGTAGTAGTGGAAGTTTGCAAAAAAGTGGTATGAATCCGGCGAGTTATATTATCTATTTGCTTTGGCAGACTATCAGTATAAGTATTTTTTAGCTTGGTAAGCTGACGCCATCTTAGCAATAAATCAGCGATAGGATAACCCTGTTCGCTAAGCTTTTCGAGTATCTCAGCACCCGTTGAATAGGAATTTGCTTTAGCTGAAGTTTTGCCGAATGGTAATTGCATCTTTTCAAATAAAATTTCACCTAATTGTTTTGGTGAACCAATATTAAACTTCGTGCCGCTTAAAGCAAAAATTTCTTCCTCAAGCTTTAATATTTCTGCTCCAAATTCACTAGATAATTGATTCAAATAATTCGCATCCACCTTTATGCCAGCTTTCTCCATTTTATCTATTACAAAGCAAACAGGTAAGTCGATTTCTTTATAAATTCTAAAAGCCTTGTTATCCTTAAGCTCTATTATAGTTTGCTGATAAAGATCGGTAAAATTAGCTACTATTTTTGCTGCCTCTTCTATTTCTAACGCTTCAAATAAATTCTTTTGCGGCAGACCTGCGGATAGTGCATAATTCATTAGCTCTAAATCCTCGATTGCTATAATTTGCTCTGCCCTACTAGCATAAAATTTCAGCAGAGATTTTAGTGAATAAGTGATTTTTTTTATTGACTGGTCAGTTAGTAAATTAAAAATAATATCTGTAAACCATTCATTATCAGCCTTAGAATTATAAGAAAAAAGATCATTAGCCTCATTTGAGATTTTAATGATATAAGCTTGACTTTTTAGGGATAAAATAAACGCAATATTAGCTCCTTTATTCTGCAACAAATATATGCCAAATATGCCTGCTTTTTTAGCCTTTTCAGCGAAAGCTTCAAGCTCAGCTTTATTACCAATCTCTTTTATCTCTAATACTTTTTCTTCTATTACTTCTTTATGTTCACTAATTTTAATGTCAAATAAATTCTCTGCTCTTTTACACAAAGATTTAAAGCCATATTCATGTAGAAACTCTGTTAATTTATTATGATCAGGTGGCGACCATTCCAAAGCATCTAGCTTAAAATCCATGTCAACATTATAATCCAGCCCAATTAACTGCCATGAAATTAGAGCAGCTTCCTTTGAGTTTTGTAGCGTCTCACGTTGTTTTATGCTTGAAACTTGCTCTAGGGAATTAAAGATATTCTCAACTGTACCAAACTGGGTAATAAGGCTGCTTGCGGTTTTTGGTCCTATTGACGGTACACCAGGGATATTATCCGACTTATCACCGATTAAAGCCATCACCTCACGTAATTTATCAGAAGTAACGCCGAATTTTTCAACAACATTATCTTCTGTAATATATTTGGCTTTTAGCGGATCATATATTTTTACATTGTCATTCATTAATTGCAGTAAATCTTTATCGTAAGATATGACTACTACTTCTTCCCCAATAGAAGCGGTTTTAGCTGCAAAAGTTGCTATGATATCATCAGCTTCAAAACCATTTTTTTCTAAAATTGGGAAGTTTAAATTTCTTGCAACATCACGCACTAATGGCAATTGTGCGATCAAATCCTCAGGCGGTGGTGGACGATTAGCTTTATATTCAGGATAAATTTCATGACGGAAATTTTTCCCGCCGCTGTCAAATACTACTGCTGCATGCTTCGGCTTAAAGTCGTTAAGTAGCTTTAGCAGCATTGATGTGAAGCCATAAAGAGCTCCTACAGGCTCACCTTTTGGGGAAGTTAAACGCTGTTGTGCATAATAGGCTCTGAAAACAAATCCGTATCCGTCTATAAGCAGTAAAGTATTTTTCTTGGTCATTTTGTACGAGGATTAAAGATAAATGATAATATAATAATGAATTAAGACAGTGATTTCAATTTAAGAATTTTACTCCTCTTTTTTTTAATCTCTGCTATATTCTATAAATGCCCTTAGTGTCATCTAGTTGCTTAAATGTCATTCCTGCTTAAGGCTTGCTTGCGTGGACCGAAAAACGCCCTAAGGTAGTCATACCGTGGCTTGGGAACTAGATCCAGAAAATAATAAAAAATACTAATTTTATTAGTATTTTTAACTGGATCCCGTGAATAAATCACGGGATGACAGGGGGGAGAATGATCCACGCAACAAATCCTATTACAGCTAGGAACAGTATTGAACGTTTTTTAAGACCCATATAATAAAACCTACAAAATGCATTATGTTTAAATTACTAAATCCTCATTATTTTGATAAATTGTCAAAAATAGTAATTCCTATATTGGCAATATTGACTTTTCTAACATCGGCTATTGGTCTTTACTTAGGGCTAGTAGTTTCCCCGCCTGACTATCAACAAGGCGAATTCGTACGTATTATGTATGTTCATGTGCCTGCCTCTTGGATGGCACTCGCTATTTATGTCTTTATGGCAGCGTGTAGCTTCAGCTATTTAGTATGGAAAACTACTATGTCATATTTGCTTGCGGTAGCTGCTAGCTATATCGGGACTACTTTCACTCTAATTAGCTTAGTGACCGGCAGCATATGGGGAAAGCCTATATGGGGAGTATGGTGGGTATGGGATGCACGGCTTACTTCAATGTTAATATTATTCCTACTATATTTAAGCTACATTATAATAGTTAATAGTGCAGAAGATATAAGAAAAGCCCAGAACCCTGCTTCTATTATTGCTCTTATTGGGCTTATTAACATACCAATAATAAAATTTTCGGTAAATCTTTGGTATAGCCTGCACCAGCCAGCTAGCGTTTTAAGATTAGGATCGCCAACCATTCACTCATCAATGCTAAAACCTTTAATGATAATGTTTGTAAGTTTTATATTATATTTTTTGTTAATATTATTTTTAAGAACCTCTATATTAATCAACAAAATTAAAAACCGATAAAAAAATGACCTACGCTAACTCAAGTTGCCAATTATTGCATAATTGCCAACTTGGCTTATATATAAGTTGTAGTTTATAATTAAGGTTATATTAACAAACAAAATTAAAAGTAAATAAAAAAATGACCTACGTTGTAACTGATGAATGTGTGAAATGTAAATATACTGATTGCGTTGAGGTATGTCCGGTAGATTGTTTTTATGAGGGTGAGTTTATGCTGGTTATAAATCCAGATGAATGTATAGATTGCGGGGTATGTGTATCTGACTGCCCAATAGATGCAATAAAACCTGAATCACCAGAATTAATTGAATGGGTGGAGCGAGCAAAACATTTTATAGAACATGAGAAATGGCAAGTTATTACTAAGAAAAAACCCGCTCTACCAGATGCTGACAAATTCAAAGATGAAAAAGATAAATTTAATAAATATATTGGTGTATAAAAGGGCTAATTATCTATTTGTGTCTATTTTGTCACAAACTTATCTAAAGTTCTTGTCTTAATCTATTAAAATTATATATTAATCTAGCACTACTAATAATAGTATGTTATACTAACCCTAAAGATAGCTTTTTATTAATTAATTCAAATTATTGAGGTACTAAAAATGAAAAAATTACTTTTAATAGCTGCTACAAGTGCAACAGTTTTATCTTCAGCCCTTTCATTCGCTGATTGCGGGAATGATAGCTGGTACTTAAGAGTAGATGCTGGTGCGGCAATGTTCAATAAAGAAAAGGACAGCCAAACTGGTCTTAAATTAAAATCTAATACAGCTTTTACTGGTGATATCGGTGTTGGTAACTATGTTGCAGAAAATTTCAGAGCTGACTTAACTTTAGGTACTACATTCAGTGGTAAATTAAAGAAGTCTGGTAATGTCAATGGAGTTAATCGTTCATCAAGCCATAAGCCTAATATCACACGTTTACTTATTAATGGTTACGTAGATCTATCTAATTTTGAGATGTTTGATGTTTTTGCTGGTGCTGGTATCGGTGCTACAATGCTGAAAGAAAAAGTTTCATATTCTCAAAATATTAATAATGTTACTGTTTCTAATTCTTATTCAAGCAAAAACACAACTAACCTTGCTTACAAACTAACTTTAGGTGCTTCTTCACAAATTTCTGATGGAGTTAAAGCAGAGTTAGCTTATAGCTGGATAAGTGATGGTAAGGCAAAAGGCGGGACTGTAAAAAATCAAGCAGGACAAAATGTGCAAGTTAAAGGAACACGTTATCAAAGCCATAACCTAACTGCAGGTTTAAGATTTGATATATAATCAAATAATAAGCGATATTTAATAGTTTCAAGTAATTAAAATAACTTTTCTATTACTTGGAACTATTTTTCATTAGATTTAGGTAATAATCTTATCTAAAATTTAGTTTTAATAACTAACAAATAATTTAAGGAATATTAATAATATGAAAAAATTACTTTTAATAACAGCTGCAAGTACAGCTATTTTATCTTCAGCTGCAATATTTGCTGCTACTGATCCTTGCGAAGGAGTTGTGATGAATGCCCCTATGACTGATTCAGCTATGAATTCATCAATGCCAGCATCAGCTATGGAAAATCTATGGTATCTAAAAGTAAATGCTGGTGCTGTAATTTTTGATAGCCAAAAAGATAAGCCTACAGGCATAAAAGTGAAGTCTAACACTGGCTTTACTGGCGAAATCGGAGCAGGTTACTATATTATGGATAATCTAAGAACTGATTTCACAGTTGGTTTAGTAACAAGTAATCATTTAAAAAAATCAGCAAATGATAAAAATGGTAATAGAGTTTCAGTAAAACACAGACCTAATATTGTAAGCTTCTTATTAAATGGTTATGTTGACGTAGTTGACTTAAATATGTTTAAAGTTTTTGCTGGTGCTGGTATTGGTGCTGCAATGGTAAAAGAAAAAATTTCATATGCATACGCTGATCCTGCTATCGCTGCTAATAAAAGTGGTAAAGTAAATGTTAAAAATAAAACAAATTTTGCTTATCAATTATCTTTAGGAACATCATTTGAAGTAGCTCAAGGCGTAAAAGCTGAGCTAGTATATAGCTGGATAGATTACGGTAAAACAAAAACTAAAACTGTTACTAAGAATGGTGAGTCAGCAAGCTTTGGTGGAACACGCTATAGAGGTAATAACTTAATGGCTGGTCTAAGATTTGATATGTAATTTTTTACATCTTTTAAATCCCTAAATCCAAGAAAAGAGAGTCTTTAGTTTCCTAAAGGCTCTTTTTTTATACACTCACGTCATTGCGAGGAAAAACTGTAAGTTTTGACGAAGCAATCCAGTAAAATACATAGCATTTTTAGGCACCGTCAAGTTAAGTAAATTAGTGTCACAAAGTACTATATTTTTAGATTTCAGACAGCAAGAAGTCTTTGAGTAGCTTCATCCCAAATGGATTTAGCGGACGCAAATGCAATTCTTTGCTCAGATGCTGTTTTAGTATATCTTCCAACATTTACAGCAAATATATTTCTGACTTTTCCCATCAGTGATAATGTACATTGTGCTGAATTAGGATGCTTAAATTTAATCAGTATCTTCTCTTTTCTCCTAGTTGGCTGATGGGCATTCTCAATCCGATTATTTAGTCTTTTATCGGTACGATGCTTAGTCCTAGGACACATATACCTAACTGGTTTAATGTAGCTTTTTAGCTTATCAGTCACAATAACCCTTGGACATGGATAATTACCCAATAATCTTGATAAAAAGCGAATAGCTGATTTCTTGTTACGACGCTTCTGCAGTAATACTTCTAATTCATGTCCCTCAGAGTCAACAGCTCTCCATAATATGAATACTTCACCTTTGATCTTGATATTCATCTCATCCAAATGCCATTTATCAGTTGGCTTTCGCTCTCTCTTACTAATAACATCTTGAAAATAAACTACAAACTTATAACACCAAAACCTTACAGTCTCATGACTTAATATAATACCTCGATAAGCCATCTGCTCTTGAACATCTCGGTAACTATTATTAAAGCGATGATATAACCATACTGTATGGCTATAATGCTTGCTGGAAAACGATGTCTATTCGGGGCTTGAGTAATATGCATAGCGGTAAAATCTAGGATAAATTGTTACTGCTATTCTATAAATCATTCCCTGTAATTGCTCAATACTTAATTTATACCTCCCTTAACTTGACGGTGCCGTACCGATAAAAGACTAAATAATCGGATTGAGAATGCCCATCAGCCAACTAGGAGAAAAGAGAAGATACTGATTAAATTTAAGCATCCTAATTCAGCACAATGTACATTATCACTGATGGGAAAAGTCAGAAATATATTTGCTGTAAATGTTGGAAGATATACTAAAACAGCATCTGAGCAAAGAATTGCATTTGCGTCCGCTAAATCCATTTGGGATGAAGCTACTCAAAGACTTCTTGCTGTCTGAAATCTAAAAATATAGTACTTTGTGACACTAATTTACTTAACTTGACGGTGCCTTCTGAAACTATCAGAACGGAGCGTAGATAAACTACATGAGTACCGAAAGGGCTACAAAGACGAATCAGCCAATTTTGAGAGATTAAACGAGTATATTTATTCAGTTTACTATAAAATTTAAAAAGAAATGGTAGCGAGGGAGGGATTTGAACCCCCGACACACGGATTATGATTCCGTCGCTCTAACCAACTGAGCTACCCCGCCAAAGATGTATTTTTATTGTGGATTTTGCTGTAAATGCGATATTTTATTGTTCTTCAGTTAGTATTAATTGCGTCCAATCTAAAAGCGTGTTCGGTATCATCTAGTTAGCTTGCACCTAGTTATTGTATGGCTTCAATGTCGTTCCTGCTTAAGGCTTGCTTTGTTGCATAGCTCAAGAAACGTCATTGCGAACGAACAAAGTGAGTGCAACAATCCAGAAAATAATAAAAATACTAATTTTATTAGTATTTTTAACTGGATCCCGTGAATAAATCACGGGATGACAGGGGAAACTGATCTACGCTAGCAATGCCGCCACGGATGACGCAGAGGGCGTTTTTCGATCCACGCAATAATGCTTCACCTACACGAAAACGAAATAAAACAATAAATTAACGTTTAGAGAATTGTGTTTTCTTACGTGCTTTATGTTGCCCGTATTTCTTACGCTCTACTACTCTAGAATCACGTGTTAAGAAGCCACCTTTACGTAAAACAGCATGAAAGTCTGGAGCTGATTGTGCTAATGCCTTAGATATACCGTGTAAGATAGCACCTTTCTGTCCTGAAATACCACCACCTCTAACTGTACAAACTATATCATACTGATTATTAGTCTTCGTTAAAGTAAAAGGTTGCAATATAGTTTTAACTTGCGTTTCAGAAGCAAAATATTGATCTAAACTTTTTTTATTAACAATTACTTGCCCTTTTCCTGGTTTAAGCCAAACTCGTGCTATAGCGTTTTTTCTTTTACCAGTAGCATAGAATCTACCTGAGTTATCCATTTTCTCTTTAGGAATTTTAACTGTTTGTTTATCAACAATTAAAGCTTCCTTATTTAGCGGCTTTTCTACTTTGTCTGTTTTAATCTTTAACGTTGTCATAGTTGATTACTTCTTATTTTTTGGATTTTGGCTTGCAAAATCATAAACTACAGGCTGCTGTCCTGCGTGAGGATGTTCATTATTTGCATAAATATATAGATTACTCATTTGCTTAGCACCTAAAGCATTTCTTGTAATCATTCTTTTAACTGCCATTTTAATGACTCGCTCAGGGTGTTTACCACTTAAAATTTTACCTGCGGTAGTATCTTTAATACCGCCTGGAAATCCGGTATGTCTATAATATATCTTCCCGTCTTTAGGATTTGCTTTTTTACCAGTTAATGTTACATGCTCTGCATTGATTATGATTATATTATCACCACAATCCATATGAGGAGTAAAGCTAGGTTTATGTTTACCACGAAGCATATTAGCAACTCTACTTGCAAGTCTCCCAAGTACAACATTTTTTGCGTCTATAACCCACCATTTTTTTTCAATTTCCGATGGTTTTGCAGAATAAGTTTTCACAACAATATCTTTTTAATTAAAATTTTTGAATAAAGATCTAAAGCCATATTTAATAGCATTAATACCGGTAGTTTGTCAAGTTATATTTAGTACTATTTGTTTCCGAATATTATTTTTCTATCAGTAGAAAAATATAAGTTTTTATTAGTAGTTAAACCATAATAATGGATATTATGAATGATTTTAGTAATATTTGGCACTGTACCTAAATGATCATTATTATCTAAATCAAAGCTATATAAAACACCACTCATAGAAATAATATCTAGGCTGCGGCTGCCGTTATTCTCTGCTATAAAAGGTGCTAAGAAAGTAGAAACTTTTAGTTTTTTGGAATCTTTTCCATCATTTAAATCAGCTACAAATTTTACTAAACCTGTTTCAGGATTAAAAGCAGCTACCTGCCTTGCATTATTTGTGACAAATAAACTATTACCGATTAAGGATGTTGATTGAATATCCTCAGCATTTACTTGCCAAATAGCTGCTCCTGTATCGAGATTTAATTTAATAAGTTTACCGAGTCCTGTGGCTATATATAAATTATTATTATCATAAATAGGAGCACATAAAATGCTAGCTTCTTCAAAATTTGGTATAGCTACATGATCGAAACTTGCAAATTCAAAATTCCATTTTACTTCACCATTTTTTGTATTTAACGCAAGTATTTGTCCGGAATTATAAGTTATTATTACACTATCTTTATGTACTATCGGTGTCATGAAATAGCTTGCTGATAGAACTTCAGCTAAACTCTCATGCTCCCAAACGTTTTTTAAAGTTTCGGCATTTAAAGCAGTTGTTTGATTGCTGATTGTTTGGACTAAAACCGTGCTATCATTTAGCATTACCGGTTTTGTTCGTATAATATCAGGAAGCTGTTTTCTAATTATTTCATAACCTGTTTTTGCATCTAGTACTACTAATAATCTTGAACCATATGTTACATATAATTTGTCGTTATAATGTAAAATGCCGCCACCAATGTAATTATCTTTTTTATTTCGGCTTAAATTATAAGACCAAATAACTTTATTTTTCTCTATAGAAAATGCCAAAACATTTGATCTAATATCTAACGCATAAATCATATTACCTACAAAAACAGGCTCTGTAATGGTTTTATTTTTAACAAAATCATAACGCTTGTTTTTTAACATATTTGGATTAAATGCATATATGTTTGCACTGTTCCCTAAATATATTGGCTCGTTAGATTGCAGAGATAATTTAGGAGTTAATTCAACTATATTTTTTACTCTTTTTGGACCAAGTGCGTTACATGCACTTAAAATAATGAGCGGTAATAATAAACTTACTATTTTTTTGATCATATTTCTCCTTTAATTCTATTATTTAGCTCTATCTAAGCCTGCAAGCAAAGCTTTTGCTTGATCTTTTAGTAAATCTGAAGTGTTATTTGATGCTACTAAACTTCTTAAATTCTTTTCTGCTTCTGCAAGCATATTACTCTTAATATCCCAAATAGCTTTCATAATATTTGCTGTAGCCCAAAAAGGCTTATTTTCATCATCAAAATAATTTAAATATTTTACTAATTTTTCTTTGTAAGCAATATCTAGCTTTTCATCATCAATAACAAGACTACACCATGCAATACGTGCATATGAAGTAACAATTTCTGAATATTCCTTATTTTCAATAATCTTATTTAGTAAATCTTTGGCTTCTGAATTTTGTTTCCCTGAAAGTTTTATAGCAACTTGCTCCAGTAAAGCAATCTCTTTTATCTTAGTATCACTTATGCTAACTAAATTTTCTAAGGTACTAATAGCAAGTTCCCTATTACCTTGCACAACTTCTAAATTAACTGCTTTAACAAAAATATCACCATTTTTTTGGTTATTTTCAATTTGCTTACTTTTATTGTTATTATTAATGACCATTATAGTAATAGATATTAAGGCAATAATTATTACTATAGGTAAAAGTCTTTTAAAAAAAATCAGCCTTTTTTCTTCATTTTGATCATTTAATACTTCGTCTAGAATATCTGTCATATTTTTTATTTTGATTTAGTGGTACAGCCAAATTTGAGCTTAGCATCTTCCGCCATTTTTTTAGATGCAGCTGTTCTATTACTTGGAAATTCCTTATTCAGCTTATCAAGCATATTGCAAGCTTCTGTAGTCTTCTTTAATTCACCAAGTGAAAGTGCTAGCTTTAATAGACCATCAGAGGATTTTGCTCCTTTTGGTGATTCTTTATAACCTTTTAGATAATTAACAGCAGCTGTATTATAATCTTTTTGTTTAAAAAAGCATTCTCCATACCAAAAATAAGCATTACTAATCATTGAACTTTTAGGATATTTTTGGATAAAGTTTTTAAATTTATTCTTAGCATCATCAGTCTTATTATCTTTGTAAGAAGCAAGAGCTAAATCATAAGCTTGTTTATCAGGTGCAACATCCTTGTTAGGTTCAGGAGCAGTTTTTACTTCCTCTACGTTATTAGGCAGATCTTTAAGCAGACTTACGTCAAAAATATCAGGGGTATTTTGATGATCTGTTTCCGAAGTTTCAGTGTTTTCGCTTAGTTGTGGAATATTAGAATTTTTGCTTAATATATCAATTTTATGCTGTAAAACCTCAATTTTACCAATCAATCTTCTAATTTCTTGCTCTTGCTCATCTAATCTACTTTCAAAATCATTACTTGCTGCATATTTTAAAGGTTGTCCCTTTATAGTGCCACTTTCTGCAAACGTTAATAATGAAAATAAAAGAGTAAATATTAAAATAACTAGCTTCATATTATTTTTTTATTTTTACAATAATGTTTCTTATAATACTGAAAATTTTCTAACATTCCACATGTTTTTAAAAATCTTACAATAATCTATCATATACCGCAGATATTTTAAGATTTGAAAGTCAAACAAGTGGTGAGCCTGCACAAGCAGTAGATAACCACGTGAGCACAGGCGGATCCTAAAATTTGACCTATACGAAGATCAACTTGGAAAAGAGCAAGGAGTTCATAAGACGAGGAGCGGAGCGTATACTTAATACGTGAGCACCGCAGTACTTATAGAACGACGCAGCCAATTTTTCAAGTTCATCGAGTATATTTTATATTTCGATGCTGCCGTCATAAGCAAAAGTCAATATAATAGTAGTTCCTTCATTTATTTTACTTTGCAAATCAAATTTACCATTCATAAGCTCAACTAACTTTTTAGTAAGGGGTAATCCGAGTCCAGTACCTTCATATTTGCGGCTAAGTTCACTATCAATCTGCCCAAATGTTGATAAAGTTTTTGGAATATCTTTTTCTTCAATACCAATTCCAGTATCTATAACTTTTATATATACTAATTTAGCTAGCTCATCTTTTTCCATTGTAACAGTAACGCTTCCACCAGAGTTTGTAAATTTCACCGCATTTGATAAAAGATTTAAAAATACTTGCTTAAGTCTTTTTGGATCTGCCTTTATAACGATATGCTCTTTCGGTGACTTGTTAACTAATTCTACTCCAGCTTGATCAGCTCGAGGCTTAACAAGTATAAGTGACGAGCTAACCAATTTATTTAAATCAAGGTCAATACTATCTACTTTTAGCTTATCCGCAGAAGCCTTAGAAAGATCCAAAATATCGTTAATCATACTAAGTAGATGCTTACCAGCATCATTAATATCTTTAATATAATTTCTACTTTTTTCTGGATCTTTTTCTGACATTAAAATTTCAGAAAAGCCTATTATGGCGTTAAGAGGTGTTCGTAACTCATGACTAATATTGGCAAAGAATTTTGTATTTGATGAACTAGTCTTTTCTACCTTTATTATTTCAGCTTTTAAATTTCTATTTGTTATTAGCTGCTCTTCGATAATATGCCTAGCATAATTAGTATTACTAACAATTATAGTACAAAATATTATAAAAATAATAATAAACGTTATAAAAACTTTTTGCTCAAGAGATATTATATTTTGCCATTGATTAGTAATATTAGTATTAATCTCAAGTATTGCATCTACTGGAAAATTGTTTAAATCACTACCTATAATAGGTATATAGCTAGTAATAAAAGAAGCTTTTTTTTCTGTTAAATCATTTTCATTCTGAATTATAACCCTAGGAAGTAATATATGACTTGTAACACCTTCAAGAGCACTTAACAAAGGTGCTTTTGCAGTAAGAGATCTAAAAAAATATTTATCAATTTTTGCGGTGAATATTTCAACTAAACTATCATCTGGATAATTATCCACACTATACATATTTAGCATATTACTGGTAATAAATTTATTACCGTTAAGATCATACAGAGAAATGTTAATATCAAGATTAGTAAACCAATCAGCAGTAATAATGACAAAATCAATGAATTCTTGATCTTGTAATAATTTTAAATAGCCAAATTTATGTAATTTATTAATTACATTTTCATGAGCATTCCAAATATTGCGGGTATAAAGACAAGCAATTTTAGTGTTTTGTAAAGCCACCTGTTTTACTATCATCTCTTTTATCATAAAATAACGATAAAACATCATATTTATGACAATATTAAGAAACAATACAACAAATGATAATCTGACTATATATTTATTATGGTTCATTATCACCTTATTTTTCTGTATACTCGTTTACTCAACTCTTCATTTAGTAGTAGTGTAATGTCTCACGTCATTGCGAAAAGATTCGTAGAATCGACGCGGCAATCTCAAAATCCTGTACTGTTTCATAAGATTGCCAAGCCACGGGATGACACAGGGGGAGAATGATCCACTCTTATTTAACTTCCCCTTTTGTCTCTAGATTCTTATTAATAATTAACCCTGTAATTACATCATAAGCACGAGCAAATTGGTAATCTTTTTTGTATAATTCAGATAATTCATTATCTTCTTGTTTATTATTTTTATCTTTTGTTTCTTTTTTACTATCTTTATTTTTGGATGAATTATCTTTTTCGGCATCATTCTTCAAATAATTTTTTAAAGAACTTTCAGAAAAACGTTTATCTATTTTTTTAACCTCTGGATATTCTACTTTTGCTGGTTCAATTATAATATCAGGCTCTATACCATCTGCTTGAATAGAACGACCGCTTGGTGTGTAATATTTAGCGACAGTAAGTTTTACAGCTGCTCTTTGATTAATTTGAGTCAAAGCCTGAACTGAACCTTTACCAAAAGATTTAGTTCCAAGTATTATCGCTCTTTTATGATCTTGCAACGCTCCTGCTACTATTTCCGCAGCTGAAGCAGAATTACCGTTTATCAGGACTATCATAGGAACTTTTGGAGCTTTCAGTGAAAACTCATTTGCTTTGGTTTCAGTATCGATCAAGTTAGCTCTACCTTTTGTCGTCAATATTATACCAGAATCAATAAAGTAATCACTAACAGCAATTGCCTGTTCTAGTATACCTCCTGCATTATTACGTATATCGAGAATAATACCTTTAATATCATCTTTACTTTCAGATTTAAGCTTCTTTACTGCTGCTTTCAATTCGGAGATTGTTGATTCGTTAAAAGTAATAATACGTATATAAGCAATATTATTTTTTTCTAAATGTGCTTTTATTGGGTTCATTTTCACTATTTCGCGAGTAAGCTCTATATCTTGTGGTTTTACCTCATCGGCTTTTATAACTAGTAATTTAACTTTAGTCCCCGGCGTACCTCGCATTTCTTTCACGGCTTTGTTAGGACCAATTGTAGATACTAACTCGTTATTCACCCCAACTATGTAATCCCCTCCTTTTAGACCAGCTTTGAATGCAGGCAAATCATCAATAGGAGATATTATTTTTATAGCCCCGCTATCATACATTATGGTAACTCCAATTCCGCCAAACTCACCTTTAGTAAATATAAAAATATCTTCAAAATCCTCACCTGTGTAATAACCTGAATGCGGATCAAGCGAATTTAACATGCCGTTAATTGCTTCATCTATCATTTTTTGTTTATCTGGTATTTCTACGTATTCTTTTTCAACACGTTCAAATATTTCCTGAAACTGCTTATAAGCTTCTTCGTTTGTTATTTTATTTTGAGGCTCTTTCGTTTCTTCTTTAGTAGCGGCAAATACAGAAACAAAATTTATAGTAAAAAATAATGCTATAATTAAACGTAAATACATAATACTCCATTTTCATTGTCATCCCGTCATTGCGAGGAGAAACTGTAAGTTTCGACGAAGCAATCTTAAGAGTCGTGTACTACTTCATGAGATTGCATCAAAGCTTCGCTCCTCGCAATGACGCTTATCTTAAATATCCAGCTCGTTAATAATCTTATCCATTTTAATTAAAGCTTGCTCATAAATAAATTGGAATCTTTTTTCCGGCTTTTTGCCCATCAAATCATCTACTATTTTATCAACATTTTGAAAATCTTCTAAAGTAACCTTTAATAATGATCTTTTTTCCGGATGCATGGTAGTTTCTTTCAACTGCATAGGCATCATTTCACCGAGTCCTTTAAATCTACCAACTTCAATTTTAGCTTTACTACTCTTGGATAATTTATCTGTTAGTTTGGCTTTTTCCTCTTCATCATTTGCATAATAAGTTTTATTAGACTGAGTTAAGCGATAAAGTGGTGGTTTTGCTAAATATAAATGTCCGTCTTCTACTAATTTTGGCATTCTTAAAAAGAAGAAAGTCATTAATAATGAAGCTATGTGAGCACCATCAACATCGGCATCAGTCATAATAATTATTTTCTCATAACGCAAGTTTTCTTTTTTATAATTCTTCATACTACCGCAAGCAAGAGCTATTTCTAAATCTTGTATAGCTTGGTTATTGACTATCTTTTCAAGCGTAGAGCTTGCGACATTCAACACCTTACCCCATAGCGGCAATACTGCTTGCGTTTCTCTATTACGTGCTTGTTTAGCCGAACCACCTGCCGAATCACCTTCTACAATAAACAATTCCGTACCTTCTGGTGAAGTTCTTGTGCAATCAGCAAGCTTACCGGGCAGACGTAATTTTTGCGTAGCATTTTTACGAGAAATAGTTTTTTCATTTTTCTTATTTAATCTAAACTCAGCAATGGCTATAAAATGCTCAAGCAAATTATTAGCTATGGTTTTGTTGCTACTAAGAAAATGGTCAAAATGGTCTTTTATAATATTTTCAGCAGGTTTGCTTACACCTTGAGATACTAATTTTTCTTTAGTTTGCCCTTGAAAAGTAGGCTCAGCTATAAAAATAGATAGTACAACACTTGCAGTTTCTAAAATATCTTCGATAGTTAGATTAGCGGTTTTTTTATTCCCAACCATTTCACCATATGCTTTAAGCCCACGTAGTAAAGCAGACTTAAGACCTTGTTCGTGAGTTCTGCCTAAGGGAGTTGGGACTGTATTACAATAAGATTGAATAAATGCCGAGCTGTCATTATTTTGCCAACAAATTGCCCATTCAAGCTTTATGCCGTCTTGCTCTGATTCAACATTTCCAGAAAAGATTTCTGGCGTAATTAAATCATCTGGTGTTATTTTTGAGCTTAAATAATCTTTTAAACCATTTGGGAAGTTTATTAATGCTTTCTTAGGTACATCGCTAGATGCTTCAATTTCACACTCCCATTCTATAGTAACACCTCGATATAAATAAGCTTTCGATCTTGCAAGCTCATAAACTTTTTTAGGATTAAAATGTAGTTTTTCGCCAAAAATTTCTGGATCAGGGATGAAATTTATCGATGTACCTTTTAGCCTTTTAGGTGCTTCTTCACATATTAATTCGGTTAATTTTTCACCTTTTGCATAGCTTTGCTTATATAATTTACCCTGCTTATATACTTTAATTTCTAGATGTTCTGCTAAGGCATTAACTACTGATACCCCAACACCATGCAATCCACCAGCAGTTTGATAAACATTGCTTGAAAATTTACCGCCAGAGTGAAGCGTAGTTAAAATAACTTCTAATGCTGATTTGTTAGGGAATTTTGGATGATTATCGATAGGGATTCCACGACCATTATCCGATATGGTTATACTGTGATCCTGATGCATTTTTATCGTGATAATACTTGCAAAACCGGCCACAGCCTCATCCATAGAATTATCAAGTACCTCAGATACTAAATGATGCATAGCATTTAAGTCTGTGCCACCAATATACATACCAGGTCTTTTACGAACAGGCTCAAGCCCCTCTAATACTTCAATATCTTTTGCACTATATGTATTGTTAACTATCTTAGGTTTTTTTTCTTTGTTGAAGCTAAATAGATCGCTCATAAGTTAGAATTACGATTAAAAAAGAATTTTTTATACTTCTTTAAATTAAACTATTTAGTATAGAAAAGCAATTATGGTTTGAAGAAAATATAAATGTTAACTAAAAATAGTTAGTAAGTTATATAATAGTTTAAAATAGATCTTAATAAACTAATAAGAGTTCTTATAATACTTAAAGATTTTTGTTAGAGTTAATTAATTAATATGCTATATAAATTATGACTATTAAAATATTTATTTGAGCTTTAAAATATATGAGCAATATTTCTGTAAATAAAGATATTAACCATGCTTTGGTAGAAGAGAAAAGACCTCCTATATATACAGCACTAAAATATTGGGGCAAAAAACCACACAATATTTGGGCAGAGTATATCAAAACGGCACCGTCAAGTTAAGTAAATTAGTGTCACAAAGTACTATATTTTTAGATTTCAGACAGCAAGAAGTCTTTGAGTAGCTTCATCCCAAATGGATTTAGCGGACGCAAATGCAATTCTTTGCTCAGATGCTGTTTTAGTATATCTTCCAACATTTACAGCAAATATATTTCTGACTTTTCCCATCAGTGATAATGTACATTGTGCTGAATTAGGATGCTTAAATTTAATCAGTATCTTCTCTTTTCTCCTAGTTGGCTGATGGGCATTCTCAATCCGATTATTTAGTCTTTTATCGGTACGATGCTTAGTCCTAGGACACATATACCTAACTGGTTTAATGTAGCTTTTTAGCTTATCAGTCACAATAACCCTTGGACATGGATAATTACCCAATAATCTTGATAAAAAGCGAATAGCTGATTTCTTGTTACGACGCTTCTGCAGTAATACTTCTAATTCATGTCCCTCAGAGTCAACAGCTCTCCATAATATGAATACTTCACCTTTGATCTTGATATTCATCTCATCCAAATGCCATTTATCAGTTGGCTTTCGCTCTCTCTTACTAATAACATCTTGAAAATAAATACAAACTTATAACACCAAAACCTTACAGTCTCATGACTTAATATAATACCTCGATAAGCCATCTGCTCTTGAACATCTCGGTAACTATTATTAAAGCGATGATATAACCATACTGTATGGCTAATAATGCTTGCTGGAAAACGATGTCTATTCGGGGCTTGAGTAATATGCATAGCGGTAAAATCTAGGATAAATTGTTACTGCTATTCTATAAATCATTCCCTGTAATTGCTCAATACTTAATTTATACCTCCCTTAACTTGACGGTGCCGTAAAGATTTATCAAATAGTAACTCTCTATAATAAGGTTGCTTTTCTTGTAAATTTTTCTCTAAACCTTCAATAATATCTTTAAGACAAGGGCTTGAATATTGTTTATACAAATTTTTAACATGGTTTAAATTATTAAGGCTTACCCGCCAATCTACATAAACATTTTTATAAGCTAGATTTTTTTGTTGTGTAGCATAATTTTTCCCAAATAATTGGTTAATAAGTTCGCTATAGCAAAAAGCAATGAGGTTCAGACATTAAATTTGCGAGCGAGATTGCGGAGCGTATATTAAAATACGTGAGCACAATCGAGGCTCGCTAAATTTGATGTATCAACCTTATTGCTTAAAGCTATACCATAATCAGAATTTCCTCCTTGATTACCCCTTAAATCAAAAACTATTATATTCTTTTTCTAAAGTTTTTAATTACAGCTAGAAGTGAATTAAATTCTTGTTGTTGCGATTCAGTTAAATCAAAGTTAGGTAAATCTATCCAAACAATATTTTTAAGAAAATACTTAATTTGAAATGGTTTAAAATTAGAAGGTATTATTTTTGGCGTTTTATTATACCAATTAACGCTTAAATGAGTATCATTAAAAGTGCTGGTAAAAGCTTCTATAATTTGCTTAGGGTTTTGAGATGTTTCATAAAAAGCTTTGTTTGCTTTTAGATAATTATGTTTAAGGTTTTCCTTAAATGTAGGGTCTTCTTTATTAAAAATACCAGGATGATTTTCTTGAATTTCGTTATAAATATATTTAAGATCGCTGTTTCTGTGATTATCATTCTGACAGCTATTAAAAAAATAATACTAAAAAATATATAAAGAAAAATCATATCTTATGTATATACTCAGATAGAACTTGAAAAATTGGCTCCGTCGTCTTATAAGATCGCAGGTAGCCAAATATAAGCTTCGCTCAGAGGGCTTTAGACCGATTACTCTTTTCCAAGTTGATCTTCGTATACCCAGCTCTTCATTTATTAGGAGTATATAATAAAATGATTGAATGCCCTTAACGATGCTTTTTGTCGCTCATAGCTCATTCTATTATTTATAGTCTCTATTTTTTGTAATTGAACTTAATTTTTTGAGTATAAAAAGAAGATTTAACAAGAGGAATTAAAAAATTTGCATTGCAAGCTTGGCAGCGACTTACTCTCCCATGCCTTATGACATAGTACCATTAGCGCTATGAGGTTTCACGTTCGAGTTCGGGATGGGATCGTGTGTTTCACTCATGCTATAACCACCAAGCTAGCAATACAAACTTTTTAAATAATAGATTTGTATTGGTTGCTGTTAGTGTTGTTGCATGGCTTAATTATCTTGTATCACAATTTGTATCCTGAGATCCCGTGGACAAGCCACGAGATGACATTATATTTTACTGGATTCCTGCTTTCGCAGGAATGACATATAAATAAAGCCACGGAATAACAATCATGCAACAACACTTTTATTAATTGATAAAGCTATTTTAACCTGATAACTTTATGAGTTGATACTGACATATTATAGAATAAACACTATATACATGTGTAATCTCACAGCAAAGTAAATCAATCGAGCTATTAGTATCAGTTAGCTACACGCATTACTGCGCTTCCACACCTGACCTATCAACGTGGTGGTCTTCCACGGCTCTAATGGGGAAGTCTAGTTTTGAGGTGGGTTTCCTGCTTAGATGCATTCAGCGGTTATCCCTTCCGTACTTAGCTACCCAGCTGTGCCGTTGGCACGACAACTGGTCCACCAGGGGTACGTCCACCTCGGTCCTCTCGTACTAAAGGCAGATCCTCTCAAACTTCCTACACCCACGGCAGATAGGGACCGAACTGTCTCACGACGTTCTAAACCCAGCTCACGTACCACTTTAATCGGCGAACAGCCGAACCCTTGGGACCTTTTCCAGCCCCAGGATGTGATGAGCCGACATCGAGGTGCCAAACGATTTCGTCGCTATGGACGCTTGGAAATCATCAGCCTGTTATCCCCGGAGTACCTTTTATTCGTTGAGCGATGGCCCTTCCACTCGGGACCACCGGATCACTATGACCGACTTTCGTCTCTGCTCGTCTTGTCAGACTCGCAGTCAGGCTAGCTTATGCCATTGCACTCTAAAAGTTGATTTCCGACCAACCTGAGCTAACCATCGCGCGCCTCCGTTACTCTTTGGGAGGCGACCGCCCCAGTCAAACTACCCACCATGCATTGTCTCGGATCCTGATTCAAGGATCTCGGTTAGATGTCAAGAACCAAAAGGGTGGTATCTCAAGGGTGACTCCACAAAGGCTGACGCCTCTGCTTCATAGTCTCCCACCTATCCTGCACATTTGATTCCTAACACCAGTGCAAAGCTATAGTAAAGGTTCACGGGGTCTTTCCGTCTGACCGCGGGAACTCCGCATCTTCACGGAGAATTCAATTTCGCTGAGTCGATACTGGAGACAGCGGGGAAATCGTTACGCCATTCGTGCGGGTCGGAACTTACCCGACAAGGAATTTCGCTACCTTAGGACCGTCATAGTTACGGCCGCCGTTCACTGGGACTTCAATTCAGAGCTTGCACCCCTCCTCTTAATCTTCCAGCACTGGGCAGGCGTCAGACCCTATACTTCATCTATTGACTTTGCAGAGCCCTGTGTTTTTAATAAACAGTCGCTACCCCCTAGCTTGTGCCACCCACAAATGGTTGCCCATATGTAGGTCATCTTTCTTCCGAAGTTACAGATGCAATTTGCCTAGTTCCTTCAGCATCGTTCTCTCAAGCGCCTTGGTATACTCTACCTGTCCACCTGTGTCGGTTTCGGGTACGGTCTATAATGAAGGTGTTATTTCCTGGAAAATATTCGCTGCACAATCAATCCAATAAGACTGTACAACTTACTACTTTCGTCACATCCTTCAGGTTCAGGAATATTAACCTGATTCCCATCGATTACGCCTTTCAGCCTCACCTTAGGGGCCGACTAACCTTGCGCAGATTAACTTTACGCAAGAACCCTTGGACTTTCGGCGAGAATGTTTCTCGCATTCTTTATCGCTACTTATGTCAGCATTCTCACTTCCGATACCTCCAGCAAACCTTACGGTTCACCTTCACAGGCTTACGGAACGCTCCGCTACCACTCACACCAAATGTGTGAATCCGCATCTTCGGTACATGACTTGAGCCCCGTTACATTGTTGGCGCAAGAAAACTTATTTAGACTAGTGAGCTATTACGCTTTCTTTAAATGATGGCTGCTTCTAAGCCAACATCCTAGTTGTTTTGGTCTTCTCACATCCTTTAACACTTAGTCATGATTTAGGGACCTTAGATGGCGGTCTGGGCTTTTTCCCTCTCGACTATGGACCTTAGCACCCATAGTCTGTCTGCTATGCTATACTCATCGGCATTCGGAGTTTGATTGAGTTTGGTAAGTCTGTGGGACCCCCTAGCTCATTCAGTGCTCTACCTCCGATGGTAACCGCTATAACGCTCTACCTAAATAGATTTCGCGGAGAACCAGCTATATCCGAGTTTGATTGGCCTTTCACCCCTAACCACAGCTCATCCCCTACTTTTTCAACAGTAGTGGGTTCGGTCCTTCAGCGGATTTTACTCCGCTTTCAACCTGGCCATGGCTAGATCACTCGGTTTCGGGTCTAATTCATCTAACTATAGTCGCCCTATTCAGACTCGCTTTCGCTACGCCTACACCTAACGGCTTAAGCTTGCTAGATAAACTAAGTCGCTGACCCATTATACAAAAGGTACGCCGTCACAAGACATAAATGCTTGCCCCGACTGCTTGTAAGCATTTGGTTTCAGATACTATTTCACTCCCCTTGTTGGGGTACTTTTCACCTTTCCCTCACGGTACTTGTTCACTATCGGTCACTAGAGAGTACTTAGGCTTAGAGGGTGGTCCCCCTATGTTCAGACAGGATTTCACGTGTCCCGCCTTACTCAAGGACTTCAAACTTTTTACCTATACGGGACTATCACCCTCTACGGTCAACCTTTCCATGTTGTTTTAGTTATTTTTTTTGAAGCCACTGGCCTGGTCCGCGTTCGCTCGTCACTACTAACGGAGTCTCGGTTGATGTCCTTTCCTCCAGCTACTTAGATATTTCAGTTCGCTGGGTTTGCCTCATATAGCTATGTATTCACTATACAATACCTAATAAATTAGGTGGGTTTCCCCATTCGGAAATCTTTGGATCAAAGCTTATTCGCAGCTCCCCGAAGCTTATCGCAGCGTATTACGTCCTTCATCGCCTTCTAATGCCAAGGCATCCACCAAATGCTCTTATTATATTTACTTACGCTTTATTACTTGAGATTACACGATGCATACAGAATTAATTTTATAATTTCTTCAGTATCTAACTCACGATATAAATTTTTATTATCGCGGTGTATTTAGTTTTTAGCTTTATCAACTTTTTAAACAGCTACAAAGTTTTGTGTTTCAAACCTTGAGTGATTGATTTTATATCCATAATTTCGAATGTTGTCAAACACTATTTTAAATAATTTTTAAATTTCTTTTTTACGATAAGAATAAAATATTATTTTAACTTCTTTTAAGAATCGACTTTTTTGGCTTTCCATTAGGACTTATTGCACTTTTTGGAACTTTTACATCTCTACCTGAATCTTCAAAAAAGAATCCATCTTTTTGTAAAATTTTATTCACTTTCTTCAATTATCCTTGCCTATTTACTAAGCCTTTCTCTGTTTTAACAAACAATAACTTACCATTTTTTCGTAATACTATTTCTTCATCGGCTTCAAAATTTTTAGATATTTTTAAATTACCCTCCTTATCAAACTTGCCTAAAATATCTTTTTGTAAATCGGCAAATTCTGCAAAAGCATATAATTTTAAATTTTGTTTTATCTGTTCAGGTTCAGTTATATATTCCCCAGCTTTATTAATAAAACCAGTTATCTCATATTTAAAATCTTTACCATGCAGAGTTTTTTTAACAAGAAACTGAGTTTCAGTAAGTAATTTAGTTTCATCCTCTACTTCATCGTCAACTATATTAATTATTTTTCTCTTTATAGAATAGATATCGCTATTTTTATCGAGTTTTAGATCAAACTCTTTAATTTGTGGATTTTCATTAAATCGAACTGATTTTTTATTTTTAGTCATAATCACCTCTGTTAAAGATTTTTTAATAATAATCAAGAATAGCTTGATATTAAACTAATGTAAAATATTTACGCTGCTTCAAAAGAAAGTTGATAAACTAATCATTAGTTTAATTTATATTAATATTTATTATACTGAAATCTTAAATTATTATAAACTTTTTGTTGACAAACTTTAGAACCATATTATATGGTAATGCACTAAAAGTTAATTTATAATTATTAAAGGAAATTATTTATGCATGGAAAATTAAATTTTGATAGTCATAACACAGATATTTTTAATTTAAATTTACAAGGTTTAATTACTCAATTAAAAAATATAAAAAAAGTAGAATTTGCTAAAACTAGTAAAGCAAATAATAGTTATATTGATATTATAAGATGTGTAATTGATCAAGCTATATCGGAAAACAATATGAAGGAATAATAGATGCTGATGTAATTGTAATTAGAGAGGATAGTCGATTCCAAATTAAAGTTCTGCTTTACAGGGGAGGACAGAAATGGGGGGAGCAAAACTATTCCCCCATTTATAGCAAAACAGCTACTAAATTAGAAGTTTTAGAGTCTTTTATAGGGCAGTTTTATCAAGCAAGAAAACCTGCTAAAGAAATAATAATTAACATGCCGATACAAAATTCTGAATCAATTATTAGTTCTCTTAAAAAACTATATAATATAAAAACTAAATTTATAATTCCAAAAAGAGGAAGCAAAGCCCAGATATTGAGAGATTTACTTACTACCGAATGAAGAAACAATTTTGTTAATTAAAGATTCGATATTAATTGCCGATTGAGTATATTTTATTTCCTCATTAGGTGTTAAATCAACATTATCGTTTCCAGGTACGATTGCAATATATTTACCTCCGAGTAAACCACTAGTAACTACTTGAGCTTTTGAGTCTTTAGGTATTTTAACATTCTCATTGACATTTAAATATACAGTAGCAAAATAGCTAGTTGGATCTAAAAAAATCTTTTTAACATTACCGATTTTTATACCTGAAATCATTACGTCACTTCCGACTGATATCCCTTCCGCACTTTGAAAGCTGGCAGTGAGCTGATATCCTTTGGCGTTAGTCATAGAACTGCCAGTTTTATAAGCAAAAATTAAGAATAGGAAAGCAATAATTAATACTGCAAAACCGATAATTGTTTCAATAATATTTTGTTTCATTATTTTTTATACCAAATAGTTAATTTATGGTTGCCATCTACTATATCTAGCATTTGACGATTTAGATGATTTTTGGCTTATTTTGTTACTTTCTTGCCAAGAAAAAAGCTTAACATTTCTCGGCACTTCATTTACTAAATGATGCAGCCATGCATGCCAACTTGGCGAAATTTTTGTTGGTTCGTTAGCATTTTTATAAATAACAAATCTTTTAGGACGTCCTAAATAGTCAAGCTTCTTACTTTCGTAATATTGGTTTAGTAACTCATCTTCTCCTACTTTTTTATGAAAAAAAGTAATAAAAAACTTATTTATCCACGACATTTTAAAATTTCTATAGCAGTTTGTCTTCCTTGGACTGCAAGTTTATCAGCAGCAATATTACCGCTATTACTTGCATGTCCTTTTACCCATTTCCAAATGATAGTATGTTTGCTTAATTCTTCGTACAAATTTTGCCATAAATCAGCATTTTTAACGGGTTCATTGTTGCTTTTACACCAGTTGTTTTTTATCCAATTATGGATCCAAACGGTAATACCTTGTTGTAAATACTTACTATCAGTATAAATTTCCACATGACAAGGTTTTTTTAGAATTTTTAGGGCTTCAAGAGCTGCTGTAATTTCCATACGGTTATTAGTAGTCTCAAGTTCATGCCCAAATATTTCCTTATTAACCTCATTAAATTGAAGTAAAGCTCCCCACCCTCCTGGACCTGGATTGCCAGAACATGCACCATCGGTATATATAACTACTTTCGATATATCTTCTTTCAATATTTTAACTAGGTTTAATAGGTTTAGACTTAGAAGAGTTACGGAATTTATCTAGCATAATAACATTTTTTGACAATAAAGCTTCATCAATTTTATCATTATTTTCTTCTTCCAGAATTTGCTTTTCTATTTTCAATATTTCAGCTGTATTATTATTTTGTATATTTAATTGCTGATTAAAAGTAAAACTATAGCTATTACTTGAATCAACAAAACTAATAAGAGCATCAAATGGTATATAGATTGTTTCCTTAATACCGCTAAAACTTAACATTACGGAAAATCCGGTATCTTTTACTACTATATTCTCAAATTGATTCTGAAGTACTATCGTTATTTCTTTTGGGTATGCTTGTCTAACTTTTAAAGGCAAAATGACAGCTGGATGATCGGTCTTATATGATATATATATTAATTGGTCCCAATATAAATTTTCATGCTGAATCCTTGCCAAAACCTTTTTTACAAATTCCAGCATAGATTCATTTAAAAATTTTTTATATTCGATATTCATATATTAGTAAAAAGTAAGTAAACAATAGATGATAATATTAATTTGCAAAAAAGGAATCAGTAACCTCATTGCGAGGAGCGAAGCGACGTGGCAATCTCGTGAAGTAGTATAAAATTGCTGAGATTGCTTCGTCAAAACTTACAGTTTTTCCTCGCAATGACGGTTAAATACCCATGCTATTTTCAAATTAAATCTTGAGGGTTTTTCTGTTGCCCGGTAAACCCCCAAACCGCGTAGGTTTATGCTACAGCTAAAGCTGGAGTACCTGCAGAACGATAGTTATCGTTTGCGTTTCTTTGTTTTGACCCGTAAGACAAAAGCCTGCGGCGGAATCATCCCGAGTAAAAGCAATTTTTTTATTAGGCACGTCGATCCTATTTCGCCCCCTCAAAATACTACTTATCTTTTAAAAATTGCTCTTTCATTTTATCAGGGATTCGTGATGCTCACGTATTAAGTATACGCTCCGCTCACTCACCCATCAAAATAAAATTCAATTTTTAAAATACAAGCAGTATTTGCATCATATTGTTATACGAAGATCAATTTCAAAAAGAGCAAGGCGTCCACAAGACGAGGAACGGAAGCAATTACTTAATACGTGAGTACCAGAGTACTTGTAGGACAACGTAGCCAATTTTTGAAAATCATCGAGTATGAGTATTGGTGGAGGCGTCGGGTACTGCCCCCGAGTCCGCAACCTCTATTCTAAATTACGTTTATTACTATAGCTATATTAGCACTTACTATTATCGCTTAATTTGATTAATTTGTAAAGGTTTTATAGATTTATATTTAAAATACGCTTATAATCAATATTAGATTTTAAATTACAAACTATTTTATGCTCCCAAATCTTGGAATTATTGCTGGTAAAGGTTCATTACCTTCTTTAATAGCAGGTAATTATAGAAAACAAGGTGGTAATTGTTATATAGCTGCGATAGAGGGCGAAGCTGATATAGAATTAATTAAAGACTTTGAGTATCAACCTCTTAAAATCGGTATGGTTGGAGCAGCTATTAAGTATTTTACACAACATAACGTAAAAAATATTATTCTTATAGGAGGAGTCGATAGACCAAATTTAAAAAATTTAGCAGTGGATAAAATAGGCGGTTTATTACTTCTTAAAATAATTAGCCAAAAAATTCGTGGGGATGATAATTTGTTAAGAATAGTAGCTAGTTTTTTTCAGAGTTATGGCTTTAAGATAATTTCAAGTAATGAGATATATCAAAATCAACAATGTGATTCTAATATTATAACTGATACTAGCCCTACAAGTTCTGATAAAAAAGATATTGAATTTGGAGTAAAATTACTAAATCATTTAAGTAAATTTGATATTGGTCAGTCGGTTATAGTTGAAGATGGTTATGTACTCGGCATAGAAGCAGCTGAGGGGACAGATAATTTAATAGCTAGATGTGCAGACTTACGTAAAAAATCTTACGGTGGAGTGCTTATTAAACTTTCAAAAATAGGACAAGATAATAGGCTAGATTTACCAACTATAGGCGTTAATACTATAAAAAATCTTGCTAAATATAATTACAAAGGCGTTGCAATTCAAAAAAACCAAGTAATTATAGCTGAAGAAGAGAAAACTATAAAACTCGCTAATGAACATAAAATTTTTATAACAAAATGTTAGCAATAGGTATTACCGGTAGCTATGCATCGGGCAAAACTTTTATTTTGGATTATTTAGCAGAAAAAGGATATAAGACTTTTTGTGCCGATAGATGCATAAAAGAATTATATCAAGATTTTAAAATACAAACTGATATTTTAAAATTATTGCCGGAGCTTGAAACTTTTAACATTGGAAAGATTAGTAATTTAATCTATAATAATGATCTTGCACGTGAGAAATTACAAAATTTTATTTATCCCCTGCTAATAGAAAAACTAATTCAATTTAAACAGGAAAACATAAAATCCAAATTCGGATTTGCCGAAATACCGCTATTATACGAAGCTAAATTTGATAAATATTTTGACTTTGTCGTAACTGTGCATTGCTCCGAAGAAATAAGAATGCAAAGAGCAACAACCAGATCTTCTTTTGATGTGGAAATCTATAATAAGATTAAAGAAATTCAGCTTTCACAAGAGAGTAAAATAGCAAAAGCAGATTTTGCTATAAATAGCGGCGTTGATATGTTAGAATTAGAAACTCAGATAGCAAAGTTAATAAAGGATTTGGAATGTCGAGTTTAAGAGAAATAATTTTAGATACGGAAACTACGGGACTTGATCCAAAAGGCGGTCACCGAATTGTTGAGATCGGTGCTATTGAAATGGTAAATAAGGTACTGACCGGCAGACATTTTCATTTCTATCTTAATCCAGAACGAGACATGCCATTTGAGGCTTATAGAATTCACGGCATTTCTGGTGAGTTTCTAAAAGATAAACCATTATTTCATACTATTGCAGATGATTTTTTAGAGTTTATTGCCGATAGTAAACTTGTTATTCATAATGCACCTTTCGATGTTAAATTTCTAAATCATGAATTATCATTATTAAAAAGAGCTGAAATTAAACTCCTAGAACTTGAACATGCTATTGATACTTTAGTGATGGCTAGAAGTATGTTTCCTGGATCAAAATATAGCCTTGATGCTTTATGTAAAAGATTTAAGGTGGATAATTCTGGCAGACAACTTCATGGTGCTCTTAAAGATGCAGCTTTACTTGCTGAAGTATATGTAGAACTAACCGGCGGTAGGCAGTCAGCCTTTAAGATGCTTGATAAAGCTACTAAGGTAAATAATTTTAGCTATAATCGCTTGGATTCTCAGGCACATAGGAATATTCCCGTTATTAAACCAACAAAAGAAGAATTACAAAAACATAAGGAATTCTTGAGCAAGATTTTAAAAACTGCTTCGTAAAGCGTCATTTTAGATGACTTATGTCATTCCCGCGTAGGCGGGAATGACAAATACACAACAACCCTCTAAAATCCAATTATGAAAACCAAACTCACCGTACTCATCACCTTTATAATACTGATCTCTTTAGGTTTTTGGCAGCTTAATCGCTTAAAAGAAAAGAAGCTATTTTTAGCATCGATGCAAAAAAATCTTACCTCCCATGCAATCGATTTAGCTGAAATTCATGACAACTTACCTTATCATAAAGTAAAAATTACTGGGCATTTTTTACCTAATAAAGACATATATTTATATGGTAGGCGTTCAATGTCGAGTGAAAAGGATGGCTATTATTTAGTTACACCATTTAACACCGATGAAGACAAAATTATTTTAGTAGCTCGAGGCTGGTTTAGTAACCGCAATAAAAATATTATTACACAAGCAACCAATGAGCAGCCTCATGAGCTTATCGGCGTTACTATGCCGTCCGAAAAAACCCGTAGCTACTTACCGGCTAACGACGTTAAAAATAATGTATGGCTGACCTTAGACTTACAAGAAGCATCTAAAGTTTTAGGATTAAATCTTGAGAATTTTTATCTTATTGAAGAAAGCAAAGATATTAGCAATCTAGATATTTTGCTACCGCTTTCAATAAATCACCTAGCAGCTATTAGAAACGATCATTTAGAATACGCTTTTACTTGGTTTGGACTCGCCGCCTCTTTAGTTGTAATTTATAGGATTTATAGGCGTTCAGTGTCATCCTAGGGCAAGGGATCAAAAAACTTCTTCAGTGTCATCCCGTGGCTTGGGAACTAGATCCAGTATAAAGCGAGATAAAATCGAGCTTTTAGTTTTAAAAACTTGTTGTATTTAGGTTTTTTTCTGGATCTAGTTCCCAAGCCACGGGATGATAGCAATAAATCCTAATTTATACAAAAAAACCACACAATGAACAATTTACAACAACAAGCTTCTGATCCTGATTATTCCGTTTGGGTGTCGGCTTCTGCTGGTACTGGTAAAACCAAAATTCTAACTGATCGGTTTTTACGGCTATTAATCAAAGGAGTAAATTTTCAAAACATATTATGCCTTACTTTTACTAACGCAGCTAGCATAGAGATGCAGCTAAGAATTAGTAACAAACTCAAAACTTTCTCTCTTTGTAATCCCAAACAACTAGAACAAGAGCTTTTCTTAATGAGCGGTTATAAGCCGCTTGCATTAGAACTTGAAAATGCAAAAAATCTATATAGCAAATTACTTGATAATAATGAACCTTTAAACATTTATACGATCCATGCATTTTGTCAAAAAATCCTTAAAACTTTTCCCGTAGAAGCTGGCATAACACCCGAGTTTCAGATTCTTGAAGAGACTCAATTACAAGATATCTTTCTAAAAATACGAAATGAGATTTATTTAAGCGATGAACATAATGATTTAATTAAAACTTTACTAAATCGTTTTCATGAAATAACTTTGCAAGATATTTTCAGCGAGATCATTGATCAGAAGATTAAATTTAAAAAATTATTTACTCATAAAACTATTCCGGCAGAAATACACAATAAGAGATTAGCATTATCCGAGCTAAATAATATCTATGATAAGGTAAAAAATTTATTTGCAGATTATGATTTAGAAATAGAGCCGAAAGAGCTATTTTTTACTAAAGATGGAAAAAAACGTAAAAGCCTTTTATCGAAAGAGCTAACCCAAAAACATCCTAAATTACTGTTAGAGTTAGAGAAGCTAACATCTCAGATTTATAAATTAGATGAAGAATATCGCATAGAAGAGCTAGAATATCATACTAATTTACTTTGTAAACTTGCTTATATTTTGCTAGAGAAGTATGAGAAATTTAAAGAAGAAAATAACTTGCTTGATTATGACGATTTAATTTACCATACCGAAAAATTATTCCAGAATAAAGCTATACATAAGTGGTTATTGCATAAGCTTGAAAGCAAGATCGATCATATACTCGTCGACGAGGCACAAGATACAAGCCGTGAACAATGGAATATAATCACCACTCTAATAACCGAGTTTAATAGAGCTGATAGTAGTATTTTTATCGTTGGGGATGATAAGCAATCTATATATAGCTTCCAAGGTGCTGATCTTGCGAATTTTAATCTAGTAAATGAGAAATTACAAACGAATCTTGCTAAAGCAAATAAAAAATATAAGAATATTACACTTGAATATTCTTATAGGTCGTGCAGCGAAATTTTACAATTTACTCATCAGGTTTTTAAATATATAAAACATTACCCTACTCTTTTCCTATCCGATAATCCGCTAATTTCTGCATTTCGTACACATAAAGGTTCTGTAACAGTTTGGTCTTTGGTAACAAGCGAAAAGCAGGAGGAACTTTTTTGGGCATTACCACAAGATTATGCCAATGCTCTTTCATCAGCTGATTTACTTATAGAAAAAATTATTAGCTTCATAAAGGAAAAAATAGCCAGCAAAGAAATTCTACCAGCAACCGGTAATCCTATATCCGAAAAAGATTTTATGATTTTGGTAAGAAAGCGAGATGAATTTAGCAATAATCTGATAAAAGAGCTTAACAAAGCTAACCTTAAAGTCGAGGCAAGCGATAAAGTAAACCTTAAAGAGCATTTGCCGATAATGGATTTAATTTCGGTAGCTAAATTCGTACTTTTACCTTATGACGATTTAAACCTTGCAGCCTTACTTAAATCACCGATTATCGGTATTAGCGAGCAACAATTATACGAACTTTTAATGAATAAAAATGATGAAAGTTTGTGGAAAAATCTGTCCTCACATACGGATATATATAATAAACTTACTTCTTTTATTGGACTTTATCAAAAATCCACTCTCGATAATTTTTTCGATTTAGTTGTGCATAATTTAAATTTATATATCGATGATATGATAAATGAATTATTAACTTTAAGCAAAAACTATACAAATGATATAGATAATTCTTTGCAAGGTTTTGTAGCTTGGTTTGAGAATAACGATATTTGGATTAAGCGTGATATGGAGCATTCCGATAAAATAAGAGTGATGACCGCACACGGTTCTAAAGGCTTGGAAGCACCAATTGTTATATTATGCGACTCCACCACCCTACCTATCAGCAGTAGTAAATTTATTTGGAGCAAAAACGAAGAAATGCTATTTTCTACAAGTGCTGCTGACACTCCTGAATTTCTACAAAAAATGAAAGATGCAGAAAAGCTAAAAGATCTACAAGAATATATAAGACTGCTCTACGTTGCAATGACTAGGGCTAAAGATCATTTAATTATATGTGGTTTTAGTAACAAATCAAATATCCCCGAAAACTGTTGGTATGAAATAACTAAAAATTTATTCAATTAATAGTTGCTTTACTAAACATAATATGCTATAAGACGCACATACAACCTATAGCAGCATATTATGTGGGACTTTTTTGAAAATAAAGCAAGAATTAAGATAGATAAATTTAAGCAATTACCGCCACTACATAAAGCAGTTTTGGACGGTAATGTCTCAAATGTAAGGATATATTTACATAGAAAATGTGACGTAAACGAACAAGACATCTATGGTAAAACAGCACTACATTATGCTTATGAAAAAAGAAACCTAGATATAATAAAGATATTGCTAAAATGTCCAGGAATAAAAATATGTATAAAAAATAATGATGATTACACGGCACCGTCAAGTTAAGGGAGGTATAAATTAAGTATTGAGCAATTACAGGGAATGATTTATAGAATAGCAGTAACAATTTATCCTAGATTTTACCGCTATGCATATTACTCAAGCCCCGAATAGACATCGTTTTCCAGCAAGCATTATTAGCCATACAGTATGGTTATATCATCGCTTTAATAATAGTTACCGAGATGTTCAAGAGCAGATGGCTTATCGAGGTATTATATTAAGTCATGAGACTGTAAGGTTTTGGTGTTATAAGTTTGTAGTTTATTTTCAAGATGGGCACCGTTAAGTTAAGTAAATTAGTGTCACAAAGTACTATATTTTTAGATTTCAGACAGCAAGAAGTCTTTGAGTAGCTTCATCCCAAATGGATTTAGCGGACGCAAATGCAATTCTTTGCTCAGATGCTGTTTTAGTATATCTTCCAACATTTACAGCAAATATATTTCTGACTTTTCCCATCAGTGATAATGTACATTGTGCTGAATTAGGATGCTTAAATTTAATCAGTATCTTCTCTTTTCTCCTAGTTGGCTGATGGGCATTCTCAATCCGATTATTTAGTCTTTTATCGGTACGATGCTTAGTCCTAGGACACATATACCTAACTGGTTTAATGTAGCTTTTTAGCTTATCAGTCACAATAACCCTTGGACATGGATAATTACCCAATAATCTTGATAAAAAGCGAATAGCTGATTTCTTGTTACGACGCTTCTGCAGTAATACTTCTAATTCATGTCCCTCAGAGTCAACAGCTCTCCATAATATGAATACTTCACCTTTGATCTTGATATTCATCTCATCCAAATGCCATTTATCAGTTGGCTTTCGCTCTCTCTTACTAATAACATCTTGAAAATAAACTACAAACTTATAACACCAAAACCTTACAGTCTCATGACTTAATATAATACCTCGATAAGCCATCTGCTCTTGAACATCTCGGTAACTATTATTAAAGCGATGATATAACCATACTGTATGGCTAATAATGCTTGCTGGAAAACGATGTCTATTCGGGGCTTGAGTAATATGCATAGCGGTAAAATCTAGGATAAATTGTTACTGCTATTCTATAAATCATTCCCTGTAATTGCTCAATACTTAATTTATACCTCCCTTAACTTGACGGTGCCGCTAAGTCTATTAAAAGTTGCAGTTCTAAAGCTAAAAATACTATAACTGAAAAAATGCTAGCACTAAGAGAGGATATAAAATTTGACTAACATATAAAGCTCCTCTATTATCTTGATCAATATATAATCACAAATAGAGTTCTAGTTATGAACAAAAATATAAAACTATTTTTTGCAGCAATTTTTATCGTATTCAGTGTAGGAAATAATATTATTTTGGCTGACGATTATCCCAAAAGTGAACAAGAACAGAAATGGGATGAAGTAGGTTCAATAGCTGGGGAAGAAGGACTAGTTTTTAGACCAGGTAGAATTAAAAATGAATCTACTAAAGCAGCTGGTTGTTCAATTAATAAATATCTATGGCAAGCATCAATAAATACTGTAAGTTTTATTCCTCTTGCATCGGCTGACTCAAATGGCGGCGTTATCATTACAGAATGGTATAGCCCTCCCGTTACACCCAATTTCCGTTTTAAAATAAATATATTCATTAAAGATGATGTAATACATCCTGACGCAATTGAAGTAAAAGTATTTGAAGAAGTGTTGAAAAATAAACAATGGGTAATGAATGAAAATACTTCGAATCTTGCTATCATACTTGAAGACAAAATTCTAAGAAAAGCAAGAGAAATATATATTAATAGTGCGAAGTAGAATACTCTTGGTGTCATCCCGCGACTTGATCGCGGGATCTCAGTACGCAGTCTGTGAAGCAAGACCCCGTGATCAAGTCACGGGGTGACAAGAAAATAGTCAAAAAATAAAAAAACATGAATATCGAACAAAAATGGCAACAAATTTGGCAAGGAGAAAAAGCCTTTGAAGTACCAAATGAAAGCAGCAAACCTAAATATTACGTTTTAGAGATGCTACCTTACCCATCCGGTAAAATTCACGTAGGTCACGTACGTAATTATTCTATAGGTGATGTGGTTGCTAGGTTTATGACCATGCAAGGCTTTAACGTACTTCATCCTATGGGCTGGGACTCTTTCGGCTTACCAGCAGAAAATGCAGCAATAAAAAACAATTCTTACCCAAAAGAGTGGACTTATTCGAATATCGAGAATATGAAAAAGCAGCTGAAATCGATGGGCTTTTCTTATGATTGGTCTAGAGAGATAAATAGTTGCGACCCTGATTATTATAAACATGAGCAAAAATTCTTCTTAGAGCTTTACGAAAGAAATCTTGCTTATCAAAAAGAATCTCTTGTTAACTGGGATCTGGTTGATAATACTGTACTTGCAAACGAACAGGTTGTTGATGGGCGTGGTTGGCGTTCAGGTGCGATAGTTGAAAAGCGTTATTTAAAGCAATGGTTCTTAAAAATCACGAATTATGCTGAAGAGTTATTGAATGAGATTCCAAATTTAACGGAGTGGCCTGAAGCAGTCCGCTCTATGCAAGAAAAATGGATCGGTAAATCAATAGGTGCTAACTTTTGTTTCAAAATTAAAGATAATGAAGATGCTATAGAAGTTTTCTCAACTAAGCCTGAAACTATCTTTGGAGCTAGCTTTGTAGGTATTGCTTTTAACCATCCAATAATAGAAAAATTAGTTTCTAAAACTCCTGAAATAGAAAATTTTATCGCTAAATGCTCTAATATAACTGGCTCTGCTGAACTTGACAAAGCTGAGAAAGAGGGAATATTTACCAGTTTTTACGTTGTTCATCCTTTTAACTCAAATATAACTTTACCTGTTGTTATTACTAATTTCGTGTTGATGGATTACGGCACAGGTGCAGTTTTTGGCTGTCCTGCTCATGATCAACGTGACCATGAATTAGCTGTTAAAATGAATTTACCTATAAAGCAGGTAATTGAAGCAGATACTGATGTGCGAAAAACTGCTTATACTGAAGATGGAATAATTATTAATTCTAGTTTTCTAAATGGCTTATCTACTAATGAAGCTAAGCAAAGAGTCATAGAAGAATTTGAGAAATTAGGCATAGGCAAACGCACAATAAATTATCGCCTGAAAGATTGGGGGATCTCAAGACAACGTTTTTGGGGCTGTCCTATCCCTATAATTCATTGTGATTCTTGCGGTTTAGTTCCTGTACCTGATTCGGATTTACCGGTTACGCTACCTGATGACGTGAAATTTGATGGTCACGGCAACCCTTTAGACAATCACCCAACTTGGAAGCATGTTAACTGTCCAAAATGTAGTAAGCCGGCTATTCGTGAGACTGATACTTTTGATACATTCTTCGAATCTTCTTGGTATTTCACAAGATATTGTAATAGCCAAGCCCTAGAAATGACCGACAAAAAAGCTTGCGATTATTGGTTGCCGGTTGATAAATATATTGGCGGAATTGAACATGCGGTAATGCATTTATTATATGCAAGATTTTTTACCAAAGTAATGAACGAGCAGAATTATGTTAGCGTCCGTGAACCTTTTAAAGGATTATTCACACAAGGTATGGTGCTGCACGCTACTTATAAAGATGAGCATAATAATTGGCTATATCCTGAAGAAGTAATTAAAAAAGGTAATGAATTTTTCCATAAAGATAATGGTGGTTTGGTTACACAAGGTCGCATCGAGAAAATGAGTAAATCCAAAAAGAACCTCATTGATCTTGAAACTATGCAACAACAATATGGTGCAGATGCAATAAGATTTTTCGTATTATCTGACAGCCCACCAGAAAAAGATTTAGAATGGTCAGCAAGCGGTATTGAGGGGTGTGCACGTTTCATCAATAAGCTTGAACAAATGCAAGAAGCGATAATAAAGCTTTCAGATAATGACAATACTAATAAAGAATTAAAGAGGTTAATCCATTTCACCATTAAATATGTTGCTGAGGATATAAAACATTTTGCTTTAAATAGAGCAATAGCACGTATGCGTGAACTTTTTAATGCTATATCGAGCGAGATAAATAAAGAAGAAATTGACGTGCAGAACGCAAAACACGGCTTTAATGTACTAATTCAGCTATTAAATCCTTTTATTCCGCATATTACAGAAGAAATTTGGCAAAAGCTTGGTCACAAAACATTTTTATATAATATGGCATTTCCTACTTTTGATGAATCGATGCTAGAGCTAGACACATATGTTATAGCAGTTCAGGTTAACGGCAAACTTCGTGATATTTATGAGTTTAATACATCCGCAAGTGAAGATGAAATAAAGCAAATTGTTATTAACTTACCAAAAGTTCAAAAATTTTTAGAAAGCAAAGAACCTAAAAAAATTATCCTTGTTCCTAAAAAGATCATAAATATTATTTGTTGAAGTTCTCATCACGCAACTCCTGTCATCCCGTGACTTGATCAGAGGAACTTATATCATATTCTGTGGGCACCGTCAAGTTAAGGGAGGTATAAATTAAGTATTGAGCAATTACAGGGAATGATTTATAGAATAGCAGTAACAATTTATCCTAGATTTTACCGCTATGCATATTACTCAAGCCCCGAATAGACATCGTTTTCCAGCAAGCATTATTAGCCATACAGTATGGTTATATCATCGCTTTAATAATAGTTACCGAGATGTTCAAGAGCAGATGGCTTATCGAGGTATTATATTAAGTCATGAGACTGTAAGGTTTTGGTGTTATAAGTTTGTAGTTTATTTTCAAGATGTTATTAGTAAGAGAGAGCGAAAGCCAACTGATAAATGGCATTTGGATGAGATGAATATCAAGATCAAAGGTGAAGTATTCATATTATGGAGAGCTGTTGACTCTGAGGGCACCGTCAAGTTAAGTAAATTAGTGTCACAAAGTACTATATTTTTAGATTTCAGACAGCAAGAAGTCTTTGAGTAGCTTCATCCCAAATGGATTTAGCGGACGCAAAGGGTCTGTCAGATTTTTTGTGTAAGTACGATTTCTCCATTTGCCCAATTTTGTAAATTAGTATCACAAAGTATAGCAAATTGATTTAAAGCCATCGCCCAATTCTTAATAGGCATTGTCCATTTTTTAGAGGCATTTGTCAACGCCAAAAAGATTATTTTCTGAATCGATTTGTCATCTGGAAATACTCCTTTATTTTTAATAATTTTACGAATTTGACGGTTAGTGGATTCAATAGCATTAGTAGTGTAAATCGCCTTCCTAATGTCTTCCGGAAAGCTAAAAAATGGAGCTATGCCAGACCAATTTCGTTGCCATATGTCAAAAATAACTGGATATTTTTCATCCCATTTTTTGGCAAAGTTGAGGGTGTCAGGAAGTTTGTGTAAGTTGTAAAAATAGTTAAGAATAAAAATAACATAAACAACTTACATGGAGCTAATATGAAGAACAATAACAAAGTATCAAATCCAGCTATAGAAAAATTAGTATCAGAAATACTATCACAAAGTGATCCATCTGAAATATTTGGTAAAGAAGGGATATTTCAGGGAATTAAAAAGCAGATAGTAAATAAGATTTTAGAGAAAGAAATGGAATCTCATATAGGTTATGAGAAACATTCTAAAAATGAGAAATACTCAGATAACAGACGTAATGGTAATTATGAAAAGACTCTAATAGATCCAGAAGGTCGTAAATTGACAGTAGAAGTGCCAAGGGATCGGGATGGAGAATTTGAACCTCAACTAATTCCAAAAGGAGTGCGTAAATTTGAAGGATTTGATGATAAAGTAATATCCTTATATGCTCGGGGAATGACCATTAGGGAAATACAAGGGCACTTAGAAGAACTATATGCCACCAAGGTATCATCTGAGTTAATATCAAAGGTAACTGATGGTATTTTAGAGGAAGTAACTGCTTGGCAGAATAGAGCACTTGATAATGTATATCCTATAATGTACTTAGATTGTATTCATGTTAAGGCAAGAGATAATCATGTAATAATAAATAAAGCGGTTTATCTAGCTATTGGAGTGAATATGGAGGGCAAGAAAGAGCTATTAGGAATTTGGATAGGCAAGAATGAAGGGTGTAAATTTTGGATGCAGGTAGTAACAGAACTGAAGAATCGAGGAGTTGCACAAATATATGTTGCATGTGTTGATGGTCTTAAGGGTTTTCCAGAGGCGATAAATAGCATTTTTCCAAAGACGATAGTGCAGTTGTGTATTGTTCATATGGTAAGAAATTCTGTAAAATACGTATCATACAAAGATCTAAAAGCGGTAACAGCTGATTTAAAAGCAGTTTATTCTGCAATAAATGAAGCAGAGGGATTAAGAGAATTACAAAACTTTGCCAAAAAATGGGATGAAAAATATCCAGTTATTTTTGACATATGGCAACGAAATTGGTCTGGCATAGCTCCATTTTTTAGCTTTCCGGAAGACATTAGGAAGGCGATTTACACTACTAATGCTATTGAATCCACTAACCGTCAAATTCGTAAAATTATTAAAAATAAAGGAGTATTTCCAGATGACAAATCGATTCAGAAAATAATCTTTTTGGCGTTGACAAATGCCTCTAAAAAATGGACAATGCCTATTAAGAATTGGGCGATGGCTTTAAATCAATTTGCTATACTTTGTGATACTAATTTACAAAATTGGGCAAATGGAGAAATCGTACTTACACAAAAAATCTGACAGACCCGCAAAGTTTTGTAATTCTCTTAATCCCTCTGCTTCATTTATTGCAGAATAAACTGCTTTTAAATCAGCTGTTACCGCTTTTAGATCTTTGTATGATACGTATTTTACAGAATTTCTTACCATATGAACAATACACAACTGCACTATCGTCTTTGGAAAGATGCTATTTATCGCCTCTGGAAAACCCTTAAGACCATCAACACATGCAACATATATTTGTGCAACTCCTCGATTCTTCAGTTCTGTTACTACCTGCATCCAAAATTTACACCCTTCATTCTTGCCTATCCAAATTCCTAATAGCTCTTTCTTGCCCTCCATATTCACTCCAATAGCTAGATAAACCGCTTTATTTATTATTACATGATTATCTCTTGCCTTAACATGAATACAATCTAAGTACATTATAGGATATACATTATCAAGTGCTCTATTCTGCCAAGCAGTTACTTCCTCTAAAATACCATCAGTTACCTTTGATATTAACTCAGATGATACCTTGGTGGCATATAGTTCTTCTAAGTGCCCTTGTATTTCCCTAATGGTCATTCCCCGAGCATATAAGGATATTACTTTATCATCAAATCCTTCAAATTTACGCACTCCTTTTGGAATTAGTTGAGGTTCAAATTCTCCATCCCGATCCCTTGGCACTTCTACTGTCAATTTACGACCTTCTGGATCTATTAGAGTCTTTTCATAATTACCATTACGTCTGTTATCTGAGTATTTCTCATTTTTAGAATGTTTCTCATAACCTATATGAGATTCCATTTCTTTCTCTAAAATCTTATTTACTATCTGCTTTTTAATTCCCTGAAATATCCCTTCTTTACCAAATATTTCAGATGGATCACTTTGTGATAGTATTTCTGATACTAATTTTTCTATAGCTGGATTTGATACTTTGTTATTGTTCTTCATATTAGCTCCATGTAAGTTGTTTATGTTATTTTTATTCTTAACTATTTTTACAACTTACACAAACTTCCTGACACCCTCGACGCAAATGCAATTCTTTGCTCAGATGCTGTTTTAGTATATCTTCCAACATTTACAGCAAATATATTTCTGACTTTTCCCATCAGTGATAATGTACATTGTGCTGAATTAGGATGCTTAAATTTAATCAGTATCTTCTCTTTTCTCCTAGTTGGCTGATGGGCATTCTCAATCCGATTATTTAGTCTTTTATCGGTACGATGCTTAGTCCTAGGACACATATACCTAACTGGTTTAATGTAGCTTTTTAGCTTATCAGTCACAATAACCCTTGGACATGGATAATTACCCAATAATCTTGATAAAAAGCGAATAGCTGATTTCTTGTTACGACGCTTCTGCAGTAATACTTCTAATTCATGTCCCTCAGAGTCAACAGCTCTCCATAATATGAATACTTCACCTTTGATCTTGATATTCATCTCATCCAAATGCCATTTATCAGTTGGCTTTCGCTCTCTCTTACTAATAACATCTTGAAAATAAACTACAAACTTATAACACCAAAACCTTACAGTCTCATGACTTAATATAATACCTCGATAAGCCATCTGCTCTTGAACATCTCGGTAACTATTATTAAAGCGATGATATAACCATACTGTATGGCTAATAATGCTTGCTGGAAAACGATGTCTATTCGGGGCTTGAGTAATATGCATAGCGGTAAAATCTAGGATAAATTGTTACTGCTATTCTATAAATCATGCCCTGTAATTGCTCAATACTTAATTTATACCTCCCTTAACTTGACGGTGCCCGTAGACCGCGTGGCAATCCAGAAAAATAGTAAAAAATAACTAATTTTAGCATTTTTTAGCTGGATTGCGTACGTACAATTACTTCGTAATTTCCTTAGCTCAGACGGAAAAACCGATCCACGTAACAATGCCATCTTACTGTTGAGGATTCATAGATTATTCGAGGTGATTTAACATCACTTTAGCGGCTTTTATGCCTGATTCTTTAGAGGTTTTTGGGTTGGATATTTCAGTATGGAAAGCTATTTTACTACCATCAAGATTACTGAGCATAAAATCGGTTTGTATATCACCATTATCTAAATATTTCGAATAAGCACCTATAGGCGTGCGGCAATTTGCATCTAAATATTCTAAAAGTGCTCTTTCTGGCTTTACCAATTCAAAAGTCAGTAGATGGTTAATTTGTTTGCATATCTCAATCATAGTATGATCATCTTTTCGTATTTCAATCGCAATAACACCCTGCCCTATACATGGCAACATCTGCGAATGCTCTATCAAATGACAATATTCCGGATTAAATGCATTAAGCCTTTTTAAGCCTGCATATGCAAGTATAGTTGCGTCAACTTCCTTATTAATTAGCTTATTGATTCTTGAGTCAACATTACCCCTAAACACTATTATTTCTAAATCTGGTCTTATTCTTTGTACACATAATTTTCGGCGTACTGATGAAGTCCCTATTACGGCATTTTTTGGCAGTTCTTCGATGGATTTATGTGTTAGACAAACAAACACATCTCTTGAATCTTCCCGCTCTAAAACAGCTTCAATACTCAAATCTTCAGGTATTATTCCTGGAACATCTTTCAAAGAATGAACAGCCAAATCAACCTTTTTATCAAGCAAAGCCTGCTCTATTTCTTTCAAGAATAAAGCCTTACCGCCTATATCATATAAAGGTTTATTTTGGATCAAGTCGCCGCTAGTAGTAATTTCTACTATCTCACAATTAATATTAGGAAAATGCTTTTTGATTTGCTCAATAACTAGGTTAGTTTGTGTTAAAGCGAGTTTACTTTTTCTAGTGCCTATCCTGATAGAATTTATCATTTAAATTTATTCTTAAATTATTGGTGCTATTTATGTGTTATCCCGTGGCTTGACCTATAGTACCGGACAGTTTTATTATATGTCATTCTTAGCTAGAGGCGGGAATCCAGTCAATTATATTGTCATCCCGTGACTTGATCACGGGATCTTAGAACACAGTTTGTAATGCAAGACCCCGTGGTCAAGCCACGGGGTGACACTAAAGTTACTAGATTCCCGCCGCAGCTAGGAATGACATTAAAGCCAACCTACATCATTTCAAAGGGACTAGAGAAACTTAAGTAATTACCGCTTATAACTACTTCATGATTCATAATAACCGGTTGGTTTACTGCTCCATGCCCTATTCCATCAGCTCTATAAGTCTCAATATTTGGAATATGGTTTAGACAGAAACTTTTTATAGCTAATTCTATATTTTCATCCCCGCTAGTAAAATCACCAAAAATTATCGCCTCTATTCCATCAAATATACCAGCATTCTTTAGCTGCACCAAATTACGATGAATTGCATAGCCTTTTTCGTTGACGTCTTCAAGCAGCAATATATTGTTTGTTTTTAGATTAACGGAAGTTCCAATTAGCTTGCTAAAAACTGTTAAATTGCCGCCTAGTATTTTTCCCTCTATAGGATTGTCATTAATTTTATTTATTGGCGAAAGAGCAATTTTACTATCTTCACCTTTTAAAACATTTAGGATAGAATTAATATCTTGATTTACAGGCGGCAAAAAAGAAGTTAGCACTGAGCCGTGAATAGTTGGAATATCATAATGACCATTTAAAAGTAGATGCAGTGCTGTAATATCGCTATAACCTATCAGGATTTTATCACCCTTTTTCTCTATATTAAAACAATCTTCTACAATCTCACTACAACCATATCCACCACGAAAAGCCCAAATTATCTTAACTTGCTCATTTTCCATTGCCTCTTTAAACATTCTAAGCCTTTCAGCTTTCGGAGCAGCAAAAAATGGTAGCTCATCACCTGCTAGCATTTTATCGTCTGCTAAGGTTTTAAAACCTTGCAAATTTAGCATTTCAATTGATTTAGCTAACCTATCTTGTGCATCAGGACAGCTTGATGCTGGTGCTATAATTGAGATAAAATCTTTTTGTTTATTAAAAGTAATTTTTTTCATGTTTTTTATGCCGTTCCTAGCTCTGATGTATATCCTATAATTTTTAAACTTCTATATCCATATAAACATTCCTCTTCATTAAAAAAATGATTTTCTTCTTCAAACTCCTTTGCAACTATTTTAGCATCACTATAGGCTTCATCAGTAATAACATTAATAATTAAATCAACTTCATTATCATTTAATAATTTAGCCCCTTTATTAGTTTCTATTATTTTATTTACTTGCTTTTCATGAACATCATTCATAGCAGTATTTTTCTTAATATATAACCTACCAGGTACTAAGTCTAACGCTTGTGTAATTTGGATTGAAGATTCCCCGCCAATAACTACTATGCTTTTTTCATTTTCTATAGCTGCACCTAAATATCCTTTAAATACACTTGGCTTTCCAAATACAAAATTCTCAAATTTTACTTTTTCCTCTGCTTCATTATCTAATATGCTTTTTACTCCTTTTAAAAAAGCTTTACTAACTAAATCAATATCACTATTTTTTTCATGTACTGGAAGTTTTACTTTGTCAGGAAAAGCTTTAGGATCATATTGACCGGTTCTAGGTCCATTTGTCACTAAAAGCATCATATTTTTTAATTTTACAATTTGAGCTAATTGCTCACCCAATTTATAAGCTTCTTCTTGGGTATAAAATTTTATTTTTCCATTTGAATCAGGAGCATCACCTGATAGACAGGTAAATATATAGCCGTTAGAAGAATCAGGAATTAACTTTTTATCAGCTAAATCTTTATACTCCTTTACAATCCTCTTTTGTAAGAGTATGAGGTATCCCTGTAGTGTCTATTAACTTAACCTTTGCTTCTTGAATTTGTTTGATTTGCTCTTGATTTAAAGCATAGAATGGTAACACTATATTATCTAGAATCTTTAAATTTTCTGTTACTTCATTTATTAATTGATGACCACTCCAAATAAATTTACTAGTGCCTTTGTTAGAGTTTAAAAGGCACCGTCAAGTTAAGTAAATTAGTGTCACAAAGTACTATATTTTTAGATTTCAGACAGCAAGAAGTCTTTGAGTAGCTTCATCCCAAATGGATTTAGCGGACGCAAATGCAATTCTTTGCTCAGATGCTGTTTTAGTATATCTTCCAACATTTACAGCAAATATATTTCTGACTTTTCCCATCAGTGATAATGTACATTGTGCTGAATTAGGATGCTTAAATTTAATCAGTATCTTCTCTTTTCTCCTAGTTGGCTGATGGGCATTCTCAATCCGATTATTTAGTCTTTTATCGGTACGATGCTTAGTCCTAGGACACATATACCTAACTGGTTTAATGTAGCTTTTTAGCTTATCAGTCACAATAACCCTTGGACATGGATAATTACCCAATAATCTTGATAAAAAGCGAATAGCTGATTTCTTGTTACGACGCTTCTGCAGTAATACTTCTAATTCATGTCCCTCAGAGTCAACAGCTCTCCATAATATGAATACTTCACCTTTGATCTTGATATTCATCTCATCCAAATGCCATTTATCAGTTGGCTTTCGCTCTCTCTTACTAATAACATCTTGAAAATAAACTACAAACTTATAACACCAAAACCTTACAGTCTCATGACTTAATATAATACCTCGATAAGCCATCTGCTCTTGAACATCTCGGTAACTATTATTAAAGCGATGATATAACCATACTGTATGGCTAATAATGCTTGCTGGAAAACGATGTCTATTCGGGGCTTGAGTAATATGCATAGCGGTAAAATCTAGGATAAATTGTTACTGCTATTCTATAAATCATTCCCTGTAATTGCTCAATACTTAATTTATACCTCCCTTAACTTGACGGTGCCAATTGATCATATAGAACTAATTTTATACTACACATTAAATCCTAAAATAAAGAGAAAACGTTATGAAAAGTATAGCTCACCATTGGATGCAACAAGGAAAGGAAGAAGCGAAAGCAAAAGCGGAAGCAGTAAAGCTAGTTAGTATTAAAATGCAAAAAGAAAAAATTACTATGGCAAAGAAAATGCTGAAAGAAGGTATTCCATTAGAGTCTGTTATAAAAATTACAGAATTATCTAAAGAAGATTTAGAAAGATAAAATCACTTTATATTTAAGTATTTTGATAAAGACTAAGAATCTCAAAATCTTGCCCTCGTAAAAAGAATTTTTCTGGCAACGTAATTTTTGCTACAAAATTTTTTACTGATTTACTTGATAAATATATTGTAGCTGTGGTATTACTCTGCTCGTCGTTATTTATACATGCTGATAGTAGAGTAATTATTTGTTCTAATTCTTCGTCATTTTTAGGGTAGAGCTGTAAATCAAATTGCTGATTGCCAGTTGCATTTTCAATTGATGAAAAGCTTTTAGCAGTGATTTTAATACCGCCCTCATCTTTAATGATATCGCAATTAACAACTACTAGACTTTTGACGTCAAGTAGATGTACGTAATCTTTTAAAACCTCTTCGCTAAAAATACTTAACTCAAATATATTTTCAGGATCAGAAAGCACTAGGGTAACAAATCTACCTCTTGCTGACATACGAGAATCTTTCTTTTGTATTACACCAGCAATCATTACTCTATTACTGCCATCAGGCAAATTATTATGTAAGTCAGCCGAGCTTAAGATATTTAAGCGATTGAATATTTCTTTATATTCTGTTAGCGGATGATTTGAAATAAATAACCCCATGGCCTCAAATTCATAAAAAGCTAAAGTATTTTTATCAGCGTAATCACTTGAAACTAATATTTCTTTGCTTAAGCTAGAGACTTTAATTAAACTAAATTGATTAGATGCCTGCTCTTCATGATAAGAAACCGAATATGCAAGAAGCTTAGAAATGCTTGAAAATAATTGCAATCTATTATCATGTAATTCATCAAAACAGCCAGCTTTAATTAGATTTTCAAGTAATTTACTGTTGATAGCTTTTGGTGGTAATCTCTCAATAAAATCAACGATCGATTTAAAAGCACCTCTTGCCTTTCTTTCTTCTTCTACTAACTTACCAAAATTCGGCGTGACTCCTTTTATAGCTCCAAGTGCGAAGATTATAGAACTATCAATGTCATACCGCGGCTTGACCGCGGTATCTTTTAATTGGTCTCCATGGATACCGCGGTCAAGCCGCGGTATGACAGACTTTACACTAAAATACCCACCTGAAATATTAATATTTGGTGCAATGATTTTTATATTATTATCTTTTGCTTCTTGTAGGAATAAATTAATTTTATCGTGATTATTTAGTTCAAGATTTAAGCATGCAACTACGAATTCTGCTGGATAATTAGCTTTAAGATATGCTGTTTGATATGAGATAACCCCGTAAGCTGCGGCATGTGCCTTGTTAAAACCATAACCAGCAAATTTAGCAACAGTTGCGAAAATCGATTTAGCTTGAGCCTCAGAAATATTATTAGCTATTGCACCTTTAACAAAAATTTCTTCTTGTTGTTCCATCTCAGCTTTAATTTTCTTACCCATGGCTCTACGAAGCAAATCAGCAGCTCCTAGCGTATAACCAGCTAAAACTTGAGCAATTCTTTGAACTTGTTCTTGGTATATTACTACTCCATAAGTTTCTCCTAAGATAGGCTTTAATAACTCATGCAAATAATCAGGCTGCTGTAATTTATGCTTACAAGCTATATAGGTTGGAATATTTTCCATAGGTCCAGGGCGATATAACGCACCAAGAGCTATTAAGTCATGTATGGAGTCAGGTTTAAGGCGTCTAAGGGCATCTTTCATCCCAACACTTTCAAACTGGAATACGCCGACTCCTTTACCTTTACATAACATTTGATAAGTTTTTTCATCATCAAATGTCATATCGTTAAAATCTATTTCTATATTTTGTTCTTTTAACAATTTCTTACAATCGGTAATAACAGTTAAAGTTTGCAGCCCAAGAAAGTCGAACTTAATTAAACCAGCAAGCTCGCAATATTTCATAGAGTAGCCGACTACCAACATATCGGAGTTAGCATCTTTATATACAGGTACTATATCAACTAAATCAGTACCAGCTATTACGATTCCTGCTGCATGTGTTGAGGAGTGGCGATGCAGCCCTTCAAGAATTAATGAGGTATCAAGTACTAGCTTAATTAATTCTAGCTCACCCTCTAAATTATATAATCCGTTACCTTTAGCAGCATTTGCAAGTTCTGGCACTTCTCGTATTGCCTGCTCAAGCGTAACGGGGTTTATTGCACTAAACGGCACTAATTCAGTTAGATAATCTGCAAATTTATAGGGCAAGCTTAGTACTCGGGCAACATCCTTAATTACCGCTTTTGCCTGCATTTTACCGAAAGTTATAATTTGTCCTACTCTATTATTACCATATTTAGAACGTACATAATTAATAACTTCTTCTCGTCTTTCCTGACAAAAATCAATATCGAAGTCAGGCATTGAAATACGATCTGGATTCAAAAATCTTTCAAATAATAAACCAAATTTAATAGGGTCAAGATCAGTAATAAGCAAGCTCCAAGCAACAACTGATCCTGCTCCTGAACCTCTACCTGGTCCTACTAAGATGCCTTGATTTTTACTCCATTTTATAAAGTCGGATACGATCAAAAAATAACCAGCGAAATTCATACTGCATATAATATTTAGCTCATAGTCAAGACGAGCAAAATACTCAGTTTTAATACTTTCTTGGTTTTCTACAGAAATATGTTCAGATTTGAATTTTGTATCAAGTCTTGCAAGTAATCCGTCTTTTGCTTCTTTTCTAATTAAATCAGTTTCACTAATGTCTTTAGTAGCAAAATTAGGAAGCATTGGAGGGTTTGTATGGGCAGCAAAATAACAACGCTGTGTTAAATTTACTGTATTTTCGATAGCACTAGGTAGATCGGCAAAAAGCTCGATCATTTCTTTTGCTGATTTAAAATAACAATTCTCACTAACTGTTTTACGATCAGGATATTCTTTAGTAACACCGGCAGAAATACATAATAATACATCATGTGCATCATGCATGCTTTTTTTGCTGAATAGTACTTTATTAGTAGCAACAAGCGGAATATTTAATTGTGATGCTATTTTAATATAAGTATCTTCAATAAGTTGCTCTTCGGGTAGATCGTGCCTCATAATTTCAAAGTAGAAACGATCTCCAAAAATTTCTTGCAAGTTTCGTGCAAACATTTCAGCTTGTTCTTCTTTATTAGCAAGCAAGCATTTTCCTATAACGCCTTCAGTATAACAACATAATACTATTAATCCCTCTTGATGTTCTTTTAAATCCTCAAAAGTAATATGGTTGCATATTTTACGATCATTTGTAGTAAAGGTGATACTGGATAGTTTAAGCAAATTTTTATAGCCAGTTTCATCTTTAGCTATTAGCAAAATTTCAGCAAAAACGTTTGCTTCATATTGTATATTTAAAATAACCCCGTGAATAGGCTGCAAACCTTTCTTTATTGCATATAAAGCAAACTCTAGCGATCCAAATAAATTCTCTTTATCTGTCAAGCAAATAGCAGGCATTTTATAAGAAGAGGCAAGCTCTACTATTTTTTCAGTAGTTAATGCACTCGCTAAGAAAGAATAGGAACTTTGAGTTCTTAAATGTATAAATTCAGTTTGCATTTTTAATTAGTGTTAAAGTGTATGATTTTGTTGTAGAGTCCTATGTCATTCTTAGCAACGGCGGGAATCCAGATTTTTAGCTGTCATCCCGTGACTTGATCACGGGATCTTGTATCACAGATTGTGTCCTGAGATACCTAAGGTACAAGCCGCGGTATGACAGACTTTTTCTGGATTCCCGCCTATGCGGGAATGACATCAGCACTAAATCTTACTTCCTACTGTATAATATCTAAAGCCTATGCTCTTCATTTTATCAGCTTTTAATATATTTCGTAGATCAATCATTATAGGTGTTTTTACCAAACTATAAATTTTCTGCCAATCAAGTGTTTGAAATTCACTCCACTCGGTAGTAATAACTATAGCATCAGCAGAATCACAAGCTTTGATTGCTGCGGAATCTAGATATAACAAATTTTCATTTTGAAAAGTTTTTTGGGAGTTTTCAAGACCCATGGGATCGAATGCCTTAACGTATGCACCTTTATCTAATAAATTTTTAATGATCTCAATTGCAGGGCTTGCTCTAACATCGTCGGTACCTGCTTTGTAGGTTAAGCCTAAAACTGCTATATTTTTACTTTTTAAATTTTCATCTAATAAAGTAGCTATCTTATCTACCATCAGGCTCGGACGTTCTTTATTACTTCTAATCACTGCTTCAAGAATTTTAGAATCTATGTGATTATTCTTAATGATACTATTTAATGCCAAGATATCTTTTGGAAAACATGAGCCTCCAAAGCCAGGTCCAGCATTTAGAAAGGCTGTCCCAATTCTTTTATCAAGCCCCATTCCTTTAGATAAATTTTTAATATCAGCCCCAATTTTTTCGCATAAATTAGCCATCTCATTAATAAAAACAATTTTAGTAGCCAAAAAACTATTTGAGCCATATTTAATAAGTTCTGCTGTAACTAAATCAGTTACTACTAATTCTGCTCCATTATCTGTTAAAGGCATATAAATCTTTCGTAATATATCCTCTGATTCTTTATTATTTACACCAATCACAATACGATCAGGATATAAAAAATCTTCTACAGCATTTCCTTCACGTAAAAATTCCGGATTTGATGCAACATTAAATGAGAAGCCTTTTTCTTTTAAATAATTAATGATATTATTACAACTATTCGGTGGCACAGTTGATTTGATAACTATTAAACAATCTTTGTTTATATGTAGAGATACTTTATCTATTGCCTCATAAACATAACTTAAATCGGCTTCGCCTGATTCTTTAGAGGGTGTACCGACTGTTATAAATACTGCTTCGGTATTGTTAAGTTCATCATTATAAAAGCTAGCAAACTTTAACCTTTCATGTTCCAAAGCTTGTGTAAAATATTTATCAAGTTTAGCTTCATAAATTGGTAATATTTTCTTATTTAACTTAGAGATTTTGGCTTCATCCTTATCAAGGCAAGTGACATTATGACCTAGATAGCTCATCATAACGCCTGAAACTAATCCCACATAGCCGCTACCAATAAATGTAATATTCATAATTTTTGATGATTTTTTCTAGATTATACTTTATATTTAACAAATATTACAAGTCTAAAACTTGCGTTATCTTTTAATCGATTTATAAACTCGAATGAATTTTCTCAAAAAAGCTTTTATTAGTATTTTTACAACTTTTGCTGCATTGTTTCTAATTGCATATTTAATTTTTTATAGTGCAAATCATGGACATATGAATAAGCCTTTAAAAAGAGTAATTGAATTTTATTTAAGTAAAAATGATATCAAAGCTGTAATAGATGACTTAAATTTTAAAGAAAATCACTTAATAATTAATAAAATTTCTTTATATCTTATAGATAATGCTGAAGGGGAAATTAATGACCTTGATATTACTTTAAATTTCAAAAATCTATTTTCTAATTCATTAATAGAAGCATATTTTAATGTAGCTCAATTTTCGGTAATATCAAATAATAAGGAAGAAATTATAAATACTCAAATAAATGGTGATTACTCCTTAAATATATTCCAAAGAAATATTTTAACTAATATAAACCTAACTTCAATAAAAAGTGATATTTTAACAGATGAAAAAGGGGCAGGGCTGCCGCTTGGAAAAGCTGTATGTGTTTATAAAACTAGCAATACAAAAAATAACCCTAAAATAGCTGATTGTAAGCTGAATTTTGGGAATAAAGCTTCTTTATCTTTAAACAGTAAAGTAACCGATAAAAACATAGATGCAAATGCCAATATAGTAAATATTCCTCTGATAATTTACCAAACAGTAGAAAAAATTATTCCTAACAATCCTGTGATATCGTATTTGCGGGAGCATATAAAACAAGGTCACATTCAAAACGGCGAATTGAGCATTAAACTAGATAGAAAATTTTTAAAAGAAAATATTTTAGAAGATGATAATTTAAAAGCAAATTTGCATATATCAAATTTTGAATATAAATATCATAAGGATTTACCTGCTTTAACTAAACTTGATACTAATGTAGTTATTTCAGGGGCAGAGGTAAAATTTTTGATTAACGAGGCTTATAGCGGTAACAGCGTTCTATCTAATGGTATTATGACTTTTAAATGGGAAGGACCTATTAAGTCACAATTTGTTTTTAATGCTACTGCTAAGGGTGAAATTAGTGATTTAGTTGATTTTATCCCAAATGATGCATATCAGAATATTAAAAATGAAGATATTGATTTGAAAGGAATTAAAGGAAATGCCAATTCAATAATAGAGATAATAATTCCTATCAATTCTGAAATCGATAATAGCTGTAATGTTACCTCAACATTAACTGATATAAATTTTAATACTTTAAGTAATAATATATTGTTACAACAAGGTGAGGCAAAAGGTGTTTTTAAAGATAACCAATTAAATATTACTGGTAAGGGTAAAATCAATAACTATGTAAGTAAATTTACTTACGACCACGATATGGTAGATGAAAATAATAATTGCCTGCTTAAAATACAAAGTAATATTACAGCAAATAATAAAAGTTTTGGCATATTAAAATTAATGTCAGGTAGTGCTGTTTTAGATTTTGAATATAAGAAACAAAATAACAATACAACTATTGATCTTAATTCTAACCTTGATAATTTAGAGTTTTATATAGATAAAGTAGCTATCCACAAACAGTTGCGTAAAAAAGCTAATTTAAATATCCATACTAAATTAAGTGATAAGGGTTCAGATAGGAATATCGAATTTAATCTGTCAGGGGATGATAGTTTAAAAATTAGTGGTAATATCTTAGCTAAGAAAGATACTTATAATATATCCTTGCTCTCCATCAATCATAAAAATACAAGATTAAGCGGAAAAATAACTATAGATAGTCATAATCTAAATACTGAAATTTATGGAAGTGTGTTAGATCTTTCAAACTCTAATATGATGGAGTTTTTACAAAAAGATGGTGATTCCACACGTAATGTAACGTTAAAAACTAACATATATAAAATTTTATTAAAAGATAATGTAATTTTAGATAACTTTGATTTAGCGATTAAATGTGATAAAGTACGCTGCTTCTCTGGCTTTCTAAATAGCAATATTTCTAATAATGGTAAAGTGAAGATGTCTCTTACTGCACAAGAAAGCTATGAACAATGGTTAATTGAGTCAGATAATGCTGGAGCATTACTTAAAGGGCTTGGGATGTATAGTTCTATGCAAGACGGTTATGTTAAAATTAACCTGAATACTAGAAGATATAAAGTTAAAAAAGGCGATATAATACCAATATTAGATGGTAAATTCTATATAACACGTTTTGCCTTAACCGATACTCCTTTTTTAACAAGATTAGTTTCTTTTGTTTCAATACCTGGTCTTCTTAGCTCGATAACCAATAATAAGAATATTTCATTTGAAGATATGAACGGTAATTTTAGTTATCAAGGAAACGTAATTACATTATCCGGTGCAGAAGCACACGGACCATTTTTTGACTTTACTATGAAAGGTAATATTGATACCAACCAAAAATTAATTCAAATTAAAGGTAACGTTATCCCATCATTTTTCTTCATTAGTAGTATTGTAACTAAAATACCGGTAGTAGGTAAGATATTTTCTAAGGTCGCACCTTATTCTTTAAAAATACAATATAAATAATATGTTTTTGATAAAGAAAATAAGTATAGATAAAATATATTTACTTGGGATTTTGCTCTTAGGTCTAATTTCTGGTTTCACGTTTAATTTAATTTTTTTTACCGTTCCGTACCAATTATCCGAAGCAAGATATACAACCGATATAATAGGTTTAATATCGCTTGCTGCTTTTCCTTATTGTTTAAAGGTTGTATGGTCTCCCTTTATTGATAAATATTCTATTCCTTTTTTATGTTCTAAATTTGGAGCAAGGCGTGGCTGGGCAATAGCATCACAGCTATGCCTAATTTTAGCGATGACCGGATTTTTAAGCTTTAGCCCTTGTGATAATATATATATTACAGCCACTATATTATTTATTATCTCTTTTTGTGCAGCTACTCAGGATATTGTACTTGACGCATACCGCATTGAGAGACCTACTTCAAAAAAAGAACTTTCTTTAGCATTTACCTTCGGTAGTATTGGATTCCGACTTGGTATGTTACTCGGTAGCGTCGGTGCTTTATATATATCGGTTATTTTTGATTGGAGTACTGTTTATAAATTGGCTATTTGTATTACTCTTCTTGGACCTATGATTGTTTTATGCATTAAAGAACCAAAGCCGAAACAACAATCTCATAGAACGAAAGATTTAATAAATCTGAAACAATATTTTGAAGTTATTAAAAGCAGTATTATATCCTTGAAGAACGAACAACGGCATTTATTGTTAATCATGCTGTTTGTTTTTTTATATAAAGCCGCTGATTCTATACCTATGGCTATGAGTTCACCTTTGTTATTAGATTTAACTTTTACTACTCATGAAATAGCTTTTATTTACAAGGCTTACGGATTACTTATCATGATAGTAGGAGGAGCATTAGGCGGAATTTTATCAACAAAAATCGGTATATTACGCAGCGTTTTAACCGGCGGCGTTATTCAATTACTTTCACCTCTTATGTTCATGATCCTTGCTATTGTCGGATATAACGTAAAGATATTTATAATAACTATTACTACGCAAAATTTTTGCATTGGTTTTGCTGGAACTATTATCTCTATATATTTTGCAAATCTCTGTAATAGTGAGTTTATTGCTACCCAATATTCTATTATAGCATCTTTTAGCTCGGTTGGTCGTATTGTTTTAGCTGCTCTTGGTGGCATTTGTGCAAAATATCTTCCTTGGTCTTTATTCTTTTTTTGTAATACGTTATTTAGTATGTTATTTATACTGGTCTTCTTTAAAGTGTATGGTAAGAAAATATAGAGTATCGCAAATAGCAAATTACTTAGGTAATTCGCTATTTGCGTAGAGTAAGGATAAATTTATCCCTATTCCTAATAACTAAACAACCCTCAGCTATAAGCTGAGGGGTTATAAAGTGGAATCGATTAGAAATCGATCATCATTCACAGGTTCACCTTCCTGTTCATCAATATAGTGCTGTATCATTTCATCAGTTATATTACCTGAACTGACTGCCATATAGCCCCTAGCCCACAAATGATTGCCCCAAAATTGTTTTCGTAAATGAGTAAATTCTTGCAATAAAATTCTTGAGCTAATGCCTTTTAAATACTGTACTAACTTGCTAAGAGATATTTGCGGCTTATATGAGATAAACATATGTACGTGATCACATGATATTTTCCCTGAAATTATATGTACTTCATGTTCCATACAAATCTGCCTCAGTAAATCTCTAGTCCTTTCCGATACTTTGCCTATCAATATTCTCTTCCTATATTTTGGTATCCATATAAGATGCACTTTTAAATCATACTGACTATGACTATTCTTTCTATAACTTCTCATATTTCTTGATATAAATTCATTGCTAAAGCAATTTCATTATATCTTCCCTTCGCCTAAAGGCGAGGGATTTTTGATCCCCGAAGGGGGACATTAAATGTTTTCTACTTCCTGACCTAACATATTCACATTTGATTCTTGTGAGTTGTTTACAGTATAATCTATGTCAAAAAAACTAATTTTATTAAATATAGCGTGCTTTATTTCGGTTGGTAAAATATATAAATCACCATATCCTTCTTTCCCTATTCCTGCTATTTTTAAAAAATTTTCATTTTTATAGTCATTTATTTTTTTAAAATTTGGTATTTCTTTATTGTTATAATTCCAAAACTCTTCAAGCGTACTTTGATCATATTTTTTGTATAATTTTAAATATTTATTTAACTCTACAGCATTTTTATCTTCACTAAACAATTTTAATTGTTCCCATAAACTTTCTAATTTTGCTTTATTGTTTTTGGTTATTATATTAATTTCCTTTTCTAGATCATTATCAATAGAATTTCTGAATTTAAAATTAGTTATGAATTGGTTTTGTTTAATAGCTTCTAACAAATCTTTTTTCATTTCTGGAGTTCTTGGAAACCAATGCACGCTAGTTGTACTATATAAGGTACCGGTAATATCATAAACTGCCCCTTTTTTTAAAACCGCTATCAATGCTTTTACACCTTCAGAGTCTAAATGACTAACATCAAGACTATGTATATTGTTTTCTTCAGAGTTTGCTATTATTTCTAAAACTTTATTTATAATTTTTTGATTTACTCCCTCACCCCATCCTCCTACTAGCACTTGGTTTAAGCTTTTATTTAAAGTAAATAATTCTTCTAATTTTTTTTCTAATGTTTGATTATCATTTACTTTCTCATCTAAATTAAAAGAAATGTTACCTAAATCCAAAATTTTTGCAGTAGTATTTTTTGAAATATCTTCTAATAATGAGCCTAATTCATTAAGAGTTTTATATTGGTTGGATATATCTATTTCAATTTTATTGTTCAACATATTATTCCCCTATTGTAATTTTGAAATAATATTACATTAATAATTTATTAAAATATCAAGAATTTATTAATAAATTTACTTTTTAAAGTTAAAAAATTAATTACATTTACTAATTTAGGGCAAGTTTAGTACGCTAGGGTGTGTTAAGAAAAATAGCAATTCTTGAAAAAGAAAAAAAGAAGTATATTATATAGTTATGAAATTATATTCTTTTCAAGAACATTTATCAGAGCTGAAAGTAAGATTATCTAGAATATTTATTATTTTTATAGTTGCATTTGCTATTTGCTATTATTTTAGTGATAATATTTATAGTTTCTTATTAGAACCGCTTGCTAAATTAAGTAAGGATAATTTACGAAATATAATCTATACTGGACTTACTGAGGCATTCTTTACTTATATTAAGCTTGCAGCTTTTGCAGCTTTCGCTATTATTATACCAGTAATTGCTTTAGAATGTTACTTATTCGTTAGTCCTGGATTATACCATCATGAGAAAAAAATTATTGCGTTTATTCTTTTTATATCGCCTATTTTATTCTGGTGTGGTAGTATTTTCGTTTTTTATTTCGTAATGCCAAAAGCTTGGAATTTTTTTCTTAGTTTTGAAAAGCGTGATTTAATAGTACCGATAGTTTTAGAAGCTAGGATTAGTGAATATTTAAATCTAGTTATTCATCTAGTTATAGCTTTTGGTGTTGCCTTTCAACTTCCAGCTGTTTTAATAATATTAAATATATTAAAAATAATTACAATAGAAACACTTAAGCAAAAAAGACGTTTTGCGATAGTTATTAACTTTATTATTGCAGGAATATTAACTCCTCCAGATATACTAAGCCAGTTTGCTCTTGCAATACCGCTGCTTTTATTATATGAAATTTCAATAATAATATGTAATTATATAGAAAAAACCGAGGTCATAAATGCTAAATATTAAATGGATTAGAGAAAATCAAGAATTATTCGACGAAAAGCTTAGGCAGAGATTTATTGAACCTATGGCGAAAAGAATCGAAGAGCTTGATGGTAAAAAAAGAAAAATCACTAATCTAATTCAAGAATTTCAGCACGCACGTAAAGTAAAGTCAAAAATTTTAGGTAACATAAATCCTAAAAGCGGCGAGGAATTTGAAGGATTACAAAGAGATGTCAAGGACATCAATGAAAAGCTAGAAGAACTCGAACAAGATTTAAATAATAATAATGAGCTAAATGAGCTATTAAATACTCTTCCTAATATTCCTGATGAAGAAGTGCCATATGGTATTGATGAAAGTATGAATAAATTAATTCGTACTCATGGAGAAGTAGATCTTAATGCTCAAAATAAAAAACAACATTTTGAGCTGGGTGTAAAACTAGACCTAATGGATTTTGAGCAAACAGCGAAAATTTCAGGTGCTAGATTCGTAACATTAAAAGGTGATTTAGCAAAATTAGAGCGTGCTTTAGCCAATTTCATGCTTGATATTCATACTGGAGAGTTCGGTTTTCTTGAAGTGTCGCCTCCAGTGCTAGTTCGAGATAATGCTATGTATAATGCGGGTCAGTTACCTAAATTTGCCGATGAATCTTTTGCAACCACAAACGGCTATAGGTTAATTCCAACTGCAGAAGTATCGTTAGTAAATATGGTTGCCGATACTATTATTCCTCGTGAAAAATTACCTATGAGACTTGTTGCTTATACACCATGCTTTAGATCAGAAGCAGGTAGCAGTGGTCGAGATACTAGAGGGATGATTAGATTGCATCAATTTAGTAAAGTAGAGCTTGTATCTATTACAACACCTGAAGAGTCAAAAAACGAGCATGAATACATGACTAACGCTTCAGAAACTATCCTACAGAAACTAGGATTACCTTATCGCACTATGCTACTTTGTACAGGCGATATGGGATTTGCATCACAAAAAACTTATGATATAGAAGTTTGGCTTCCTGGACAAAAGCAGTATCGTGAAATTGCTAGCTGTTCTAATTGTGGTGATTTTCAAGCACGTAGAATGAAAGCACGATATAAGGAATTTGGTAGTCATGATACTACTTTAGTTCATACCTTAAACGCTTCTGGCTTACCAATTGGTAGAACTATGGTTGCAATTTTAGAAAATTATCAAAATGAAGACGGTTCAATAACCGTACCGGATGTTCTGGTAAATTACATGGGAGGGTTACAAAAAATCACTGCATATAAAGAATAATCATTTATTAAACGTAAATAATTAGGTAAAGTTTTGTAATAATGTTTATTACATGATAAAGTTTTGCAGTAAGTGTTTGCGATTATAGCTTGGTGTTATAATAGGACTGGATCGTTACATGGCTTGTTTTTCCCGTCATAAGCTACGCGACTAAAAGAAGCGTGGCTATCTCATGAAACACCATATGATTTCTGAGATTGCTTAGTCGGAACTTTTAGTTTATTCTCGCAATGATGGCTCTCAACCCATGCAACAAAGCCTTCAAGGGATGACAACAAATTAATTTAAATTAAGGTTATTTGTGTTTAGTGGTTTACGAAAGTTTGATAAGGATATATATAATTATAATGCTCCGAATTTTATACCTATAGCATGTCACTATAATGAGCATACTTTGCTTACCAAGGATGGTAAGTTACTACAAATTATTAAAGTCTATGGTATCAGTTCGGAAAAAATTAGTGATAAAATACAAAATTTACGTGAAATAATTAGAGCTTCTGTAAAAAAGCATACAAATAGTTATGATTTTGCTTTTTGGATGCATACAATAAGAGAAAAACAAAATTTAGACGATCCTACTCCGTATAAAAAATTATTACCTGCTAACATCCATGCATTATGGCAGAGAAAAAACCACTGGAATGATAAATTTGTTAATACTTTATATATTTCCATAGTACATGATTCTGCCAAGATTAAAATTAAAAATTTTGGCTCCTTGATAAATTCTTTATCAACTAAATTAATTGTAGACTTTGAAAATAAATATTTAGAGTCTGCTGTTCAGAAGCTAGAAAGTCTTGCTAATAATATTTTGAATGACTTAAATGAATTTGATGCAGAAAAGCTTGGGATAACATTTGAAAATGAAAACACATTTTCTGCACCTTTATTTTTATATAACCGAATAGCTAATATTAACGATAGTGATTGTTTAGTACCTATAATAGATTTATCAAGTGCAATAGGTAGAAGTACTTATACGATTAGCGGTGATAAAATGATAGTAACGAATCAGGAGCAAAATAAAAAATTTATTTCCTTGTTATCTATCAAAGAATATCAGGAATCTCCTTCTGAAGCTCTGGATAAGTTCTTACAGCTGCCGCTTGAATTAATAATAACCGAGATATTTTACTTTGTTGATAAAAAAGTAGTGACTGCTGCTTTAAAGGGGCAGGATTATATTTTAAAAATTACTAATGATAATAACTTAATTGAGCATAAAGGGATTAATAAACTTAATGATAATAAATCTTCTTTTGAGTTTTGTAATCAACAGATTTCAATTGCTGTTATAGAAGAAGATGAAGATAAACTTACTGCTTCTGTTGCAAAAGCTGCAAGAGAGCTTTTTAAACTTGGTATTGTTCATGTAAAAGAAGACCTTAATATAGAACAAACATTTTGGGCACAATTACCGGCTAATTTTGCTTTCATACGAAGAATGTCGCCTTTATTGTCAGATCATATAGCATCTCTTGCTGCTCTGCACAACTCACCTTTAGGTAGCCAATATACTTCTTGGGGACGAGCATTAACACTACTTAGAACAGAAAGAGGTACTCCTTATTTCATGAATTTTCATGATAAAACTGGTAGGGGTAATACTTGTATTTTTGGTACAGAAAAAACTGGTAAAACAGTATTATTAAATTTTCTGGTGTCGGAATCAACTAAGTATGATCCAACAATAATTTATATCTCTAATAGCAATGATTCTAAAATTTTTATCGAAGCATTAGAGGGTACATGGTTGGAAATTGATAAGCAAATTATCAATCCATTTTTAGTAGATGATACAGAAAAATCGCAAGCTTTTATTTTAGAGTTTTTAAAGATGTTAAGTGGTCATTATATTTCACTGCTTAATGAAGTAGAACTAACTTTTTTAGAAAAACTCAGAAGTAAAATTTTATCAATTGATAAGGAAAAGCGAATTTTTTCTGACATCTTAAAATGGGAAGATTTTAAAGAAGAGGGTGGCAGTACAATATTAGATAAATTAAAAGGTTTCACAGAGGGACAATTATATAGCGGTTTATTTGACCAATCAGTTTTTAATATTAATGAAAGCAATATTGTCGGTCTTAATTTATATAAGCTTTCAGATGAACCTTTTGCTAAGCAATTCTATCCAAGTGAAAGAAAATATTTAGAACAATTTAATAATAACTTAAAAAAACATCAAAGTGTTTGTGCTAGTGTAGTTTATGCACTTACTTACCATTTAAGCTTAGTAGGTCCTAAACCTAAAATATTTGCTGCAGATAGTTTTGATAAACTCTATAAACCTGAAATTTATAGTGATAATATAAGCTTAATTTTTAATAATTTATCTGAAAATAATGGTGTCTTTGTAGGTAATTTTAATTTTATTTACCTTAAGGCATATCCGAAATATACTTTAAAAGCATGGCTTGAAATAATTAATACTAAAATTATTTTACCGTCTGATGTAAAAATCGAAGATCTAGATGAGATTTTAGGTTTAACAGATTCAGAAATACGTAAGTTATCGCAATTAATACTTACCAGTAGAATGTTTTTAATTAATAAAGATAATGAATCTATAGCTTTAGAATTAAGTATAGCAGCATTAGTCGGGGTCGTGCGTATTTTATCAAGTAAAAAGGAAGAAATGGCTATCTATAAAGAAGTGCTAGAAAAATACCAAGGACCGCCAGATAATTGGATTAATTATTTATACGATGCATTAAAGGTAGACTAGTCTACCTTTGATATTTCAAGATTTGGCAAGCCAAATTTCGGGATTCGCCTGTGCTCACGTAGTTATCTACGCTCCGCAGGCTCACCGCTTATTTGACTTCCAAATCTTAAAATATCTGCGGTATATGACTACTATGTAACAATATATAACAACTATTTTATAACAATTACTCAAAGTGTTGAAAAAATATTTATTATTTTTTTTATTTCTATTTTGCTCAATTAATACACATGCCAGTATTTGGGGTGATATAGGTGGTTGTATTACTGATCCTTGTAATTGTGGGCAAAGTGAAAGAACAGAAACTTGGAATAAAGGTCCAAATGAAATAACAAAGACATTTAAAACAGGTGCAAATTGTCCTCCTTGGAATAAAAGTGATGGTCGTGATACTGATAATTGTTTATTACAATTTGATTATCCTGGTAGATTTGTACCTTTTGTATTAAATAGATGTGCTCAAGCGTCACCAGACAGTACCTATTTTACTCCTAAAATAACTATTAGAATTCAAAGTTGTAATGCTGCTGCTTGTTGGTCTCAGAACGCTAATTTAAATTGGGATGGACAATGCGTATTATGGCCAACCGGTTATGGCTTACCGCTAACTAGAGTTTGTGCCAGAATTGCAGTGCCTGCAATGGCACCTCCTCCTGGAATAAATTCTGATCCTTCCCCTGCTGATCCTGGATATACTGAAGGATTTCATCTTAATAAAGTTGGTTTTACCGATAGTGACGATACTATAGTTGGGGTAGACGGACAAATACTTACTATTTCTTCCCCTAAGCTTTGTGCATATAGTGATCCAGGCCTTGTAAATCTTGTTTCAGATTCAGGAGCACATACTGACCTTGTGGACTGGAATCCTAATAGTCAACCCCTACATAAAACTACTAAGTTGAGTCCAATTGCCCAAGTATTAAAATTTTTAGTTACTACACTTGGTGGGGCAAATATACCAAGTTTGCTTTCTAAACTGCTTGGTATGATAAGTCAAGATTCGGAAATAATAAAAGTACTACAAACTGTACTTAACGCTATAGGTGACCTATTTAATTTCTTCCCTAATAAGGTAATAATACCAATCATTGAAACTTTTTGGTCTTTAAACGGTTCTGTAGATGATTTTTCTTTCGGTTGTGTACAATTACCTTTAGGTCCTTACCCGCCGCCATTTTGTAAAAGTTTAAACGAGCTTAGCGTTCCTGCGGTCGTTAATAATGTATGTAGTGTTAAAAACCCTGATGGAACTTTTAATCAATCTTCCGTTGTTTTGCCTTGCGTAGTGTCAAATGTTAGAAATAATATTATTAATAATACAGTACGTGTTAGTTTTAATAATCTTATACCGATTTGTACCGGTACCAATCCTGATCTTAATACTTGTGTAGAAATAAAAGGGGTATTTACTTCAGCAAGTAGTGCTCACGTAGCCACTGCGTATACAGATTTTATTAAACCTTGTAGTAGTTCTTCAAATGGTGTTCCTTGCATTAATACAAATATAAAATTAACTTGCGATGTTGCTGCTAATGGTTGTAATCAAGGTTTTAGAATAGTATATTCGCAGGTTATGGGTAGCCTTGAAACTCCTAGTGATTATTTTATAAGCGATATACCTGATTGTGGTACTGCAAAAGCAAATAACTCAACTTCTTGTCAAAAAATATGGGGAGCTAATATAGGTCAGTTTGTTGATGTAAGCGTACAATTTCCTTTAGAGCAAAAGCAAGATAAAGATAGTTTAATGCCAATACAGCAAAGCTTTACTTTAAATGATAGTAACAATAAACCTCGAAGCCTTTATGCTTCTATTAGTAATACTAAAACAGATACACAAGATCCAGCAGATATCTGTGTATTTGAATCGAGTAGTTTAGCAGGATGTGTTCCTAGAGTAAGTGATTCATATAGTTTAGCTACTTATGAATGCGAAAAACAATATTCGGGAATTACTTGCCCAAGTAATAGCTATTATACTCCACAATTTGTTGCTTCTATGCAAGTAATAGATGATAAGGGTAATATTATAGATCAAACTAGCACACTTGTAACCCCATTATCATATGCAGCACCTGACCCTAATAATCCTAATGCTACAGAAAGTATAGTAACGCTTGCTGGTTATAATTATAGTTCCTCTGTTGCATTTATCCCTAAAGATCCCCCAAAATATCCGGATGATAAATATATTGCTATGCCATTTTCAGGTCCTAATTCATTAAACCAAATAACAATTCACGGTGTATATAAAGATAATGTACCGCCTTATGACAATAATGGTAATCCAAACCCAAATGCAGTCTATTTAAAATATTTGGAATATATAAATGGTAAATATGTACAAGGTGGAACGCATACCTGCTTAATGCCTAAGAATTTCCAGCATTGTAGCCCTGTGCCACCACCACCATCAACAACACCTGGTAATCCTAATAATAATCAACAAATAAATTGTGTGCTTGCTAAATTAGATCAGCCAAATACTGTAGATTGTAGCGTATTTAAAAGTGAAGTTGCTAATTATGCAAATCTTAGTTTATGTGCAAGTACAAGCGGTTGTTCTCAAGTAAAAACTTTATCAGGTGCAGGAAAAGGTATTACCATTTATAGTTGTGCTAATAATACTAAATGTTATACTAATAATGATAATCCTAATACTCCTGTGTGCGTCTTAACTACAGACTATTTAAATAGGTTAGAACCTAAATCTAATTTAGGCTCTATATTAGATGCTACTCAATATTATAAAGTTACATTTTATCCTAGTGATGATCCTGCAAAACCTAATCAACCAATATATGATGTTAAGGTTTCAGATGTAAGAGATAAAACTTGGCGGGAATTAAATTTATGTTCGCCTATTTTAGCTCCTGTTTGTTCTGCAATTACTTCTCCTCAAGCTGCTGATGGTAATGCATTGTGGGGTGAAACAGATATAGGAGAGTTAAGAGTAGGTACATGTCCACCTAATTGGGTAGAAATAGATCCATCTTTAGATCCATATCCAAATCTGGAACCAAAAGGAACAAGCCTTAAGCGTTATTGTTTATCAAATTTTGATAAAAAAACTATTGAATTTGAGCCTTTAGGACAAAATATCGGGTGTAGAGAATCAAAAGGACTACCTATAGAAATTATTGAAAACAATTTTCCTACAGAACTAGTAAACACTCCTTATGATCCTACTACAAAAACCGGTGATTTTATTTTAAATGTAATACCAACTCGGAGTTCACAATGGAATGTTATGGCATTCCCTAATGACCCTAGAACTTTTATAGATGCTTCAAATGAACCTGGCGGCACAAAATTATTTACCATAACATTTAAAGTAACTTTAGATGCTATTATGGCAGATATTGATTACTTTAAAATTCTAGATTTATGGTATGATGATTGTACACTTGTATATGTTAACGGTACAAAACTTCTTAGTGCACCTATACCATCACAAGATTCTTTGGATCAAAAAGCTTATTGTAATAACGGTAATGATCAAGGACAAGCATTACAAGCTAAAAATTTACCGCTTGATATCAAGCCTTATTTAAAACAAGGAGAAAATATTATAAAATTCCAGCTAAGAGTTATGTATGGCGGTGGACTATATTACCATATGCAATATAAAATGCTTAGGTAAACGATGAGTTGGATTATTTTTTACACCATAATTTTTGCTTTACTAGTTCTTGATTTAGGAATTATTCATAGAAAGAACGAAGTAATGAGTTTTAAACAAAGCTTACTCTTTAGTCTTTTCTATTTTACAATATCATGCTTATTTGGCATTTATATTTATTATAATATGGGAGCAGATAGCACACGTGAATATTATACTTGCTTTCTAATTGAAAAGGCTATGTCGCTTGATAATATCTTTGTTATCTCAATTATCTTCCAATTTTTTAAGATTCCGCAAAAATATCAACATCGTGTTTTATTCTTTGGCATAATTGGCGTAATAGCTTTTAGGGCTGTAATGATTTATGGCGGGATTATGCTTATAAATAAATTCGTCTGGTTATTATATATTTTTGCCGTGATACTTATTGTTACGGGCGTAAAAACTTTTTATGTATCTCATAAAACCTTTGATATACAAAATTCTTATCTTTATAAGTCAATAATAAAATATCTAAATGTTACGTCTAACTTGGAGGGGGATAAATTCTTTGTTACACGTAATAAAAAACTATATATTACTCCTCTTTTTATCTCTTTGGTATTAATAGAGGCAATAGATTTAGTCTTTGCCATAGACAGTATACCCGCTATATTTGCTATTACTAATGATGCCTATATTATTTATACCTCAAATATTTTTGCTATTTTAGGGCTTAGAGCTTTATTCTTCTGTCTTGCAGAAATTGTTGAACGATTCAGCTATATCAAATACTCCTTAGCATTAATTTTAATATTTATTGGAATTAAAATATTTATTCATCATTATATAGCCATTCTGGCTTATATTTCTTTAACTGTTACTATTACTTTATTGCTATTGGGCATATTTGCTTCTGTAATTAGAAAAAATATAGTTGACCGCCAATAGGCTAAAGATATAATATCCTTAAAAATTTTTCCAAGATAAATATAATGATCAAATTACTACAATTATTTACTGTTGCTTTATCCATTTTTATTACTAATACTGTTTTTGCCGAAGAAAATATAAACGAGCAAACCGGCTTTTATATAGGTGGGGAAGGCGGCGTAGTTGAACCTGTTATTAGTAAATTTCGCCATAAACATTCTAATACCGAAATTATTTTAAAAAGGGCAGGTATGTATAGCGGAAAAATAGGTTATACAATTTATCCGCAAATATCTGTCGAATTCTCGGCAACTTATCAACCTAAATATCGTCTGCATTACGTATTACCACCACAAAATTTAAGCAATGGTTTAACTATACCTAAAACTCCTGGGAATACTAAAGTATTTTCGAACATATATATGTTAAATCTTATTTATGACTTAGAAGAGATGAATGGTATTACTCCTTTCGTAATAATAGGTGGTGGTATAGCTCAGGTAAAAGTTAAGCCTACCTCTTCAAAATGGGATGTTATAAATAGCGATTATTTTAAAGTAAGAAAAACACATAAAAATTGTGTTGCTTGGCAAGCAGGGCTCGGAGTTTCAAAATCTCTTTCTTCAAATTTTAGTGTAGATCTAACTGCAAAATTACAAACAGTATATCGGGTGAGAATTAATTATGACACACTTGATATGAAAACAGGACAATTTTTACCCGCAAAACCTATTAAAAAAACTATAGGTGTTGGAGAATTTGATATAGGATTTACTTATAGATTGCCATTTTAAAGATTCTGTGAAATATTTATATGGTAGCTTTGTCATTGTGAGGAGGTATTGTCGGCATATATGGATAAATGATTTATGCAACAAAGCTTCGCTTCTCGTAATGACGCTAATTACCGCAACTGTACTAATTAATCTAACTTATAAGGAAAAAATATGTATGCAAAAGCTAGTAATTCTTCAAATCTTCCTAATGGTTACGATAAAACAACGAAAGAAAAACATAACACGCAACCTGTTATTAATGGGGCAATAAAGCATAATACTTATGATGAAGTGCCGTATGAAAGCTATCCATATTCCTTTACTAATCCTTTTCATTTAAGCACTCTTGCGACTCTTTTCGGTGTAGATGCCCCGAGTGTAGAAACCGCAAAAATATTAGAGTTAGGTTGTGCTGCTGTTGGTAATTTAATTCCTCATGCTGTTCTTTATCCAAAAGCTCATTTTGTTGGTATTGATTTATCTAAAGTACAAATTGACGAAGCAAATAAAACTGTAAAAGAACTTGGACTGAAAAATATAGAATTTCATCATTGTTCTATACTTGATATTGATGATTCTTTGAATAAATTTGATTATATAATTTGTCATGGTGTAATGTCTTGGGTATCAAAAAACGTTAGAGATAAAATTTTTGATGTTATGTAATAAAAACCTAAGCAAAAACGGTATAGCATATATCAGTTATAATACTCTACCTGGCTGGAATATGGTTCGTACGGTTAGAGATATGATGCTTTATCATTCTAATTCATTTGCAAATGTACGCGATAAAATAGCTCAGTCTAGATTATTATTAGATTTTGTTAAAGATAGCTTAGAGAATTCAAAAACACCTTATGCTGAAGTATTAAAAACTGAAGCCAGATTATTATCGAAACAAACAGATCATTATTTACGTCATGATCATTTAGAAGAAGAAAATGCTCAGTTTTACTTCCATGAATTTATGGATGAAGCTAGAAAGCATAACTTACAATATTTAGTTGATTGTAACCTTTCTACTATGTATTTAGGTAATATGCCACAAAAAGTGGTAGAGCAGTTAAAAGTCGTAAATGATATAGTTAGAACTGAACAATATATGGATTTTATTACAAATCGTCGTTTTAGATCTACTTTATTATGTCATAATGATGTAAAAATCAATAGAAACATTAATAATGAAGATATAATGAAATTTAATATGATCTTTAACGTCGTTCCTGAAAAATCGCTTAAAGAAGTTGATCTTAATAATGCTTCTGAAAGCTTAGCATTCTTTTTGAACGGCAATAAAGATAGTAATTTAACAACTGCTTCACCCTACATGAAAGCTATTTTATATACTTTTAGTGAGCATCTTAATAACCCTCTAAGTTTTGAGAAAATAACCGAGGAAGCTAATAAAAAGCTACATGGTACTAAATTAAATGAAATAAAAGCTGAGCTTTTGGAAAACGCAATGAAGTTAGTATTACAAGGTTACATTAATATCACTACTCAGAAACATAGAGAGACACCTGAGCTTGATAAGCCTAACACTACGAAGCTTGTGATACATCAAGCAAGCCATACTCCTTATATGTGGGTTACAAATTTAAAACATGAACCAGTAGGTGTTAATTTCTTTGAAAAACTTGCTATTAGATATATGGATGGTAAGCATGATAAGAAAGCTATTATTGACGCAGTGATGGGTCATGTAGTAAAAGGTGAAATAAATTTAAGCAAAGACGGACAAAAAATAGAAGATCAAGAAGTAATACGTAAACAACTCGAGGTCTTATTTATGCCAATGATTGACAAGTTTGCCGCTAACGCTTTATTGGTTTAATATACAACCCGTCATTGCGAGGAGCGTAGCGACGAAGCAATCTCAGGAATCCTTACGAGATTGCCTCCTTCATCTGCCATGCATCTCCTCGCAATGACGAGGAAACACAATATAATAACTTATGCCCATATTTTTTTATTTATTTACAACATTAATCATAATTAGCAGTCTATGCGTTGTTTTGAGCAAAAATTCCGTATACTCAGTATTATGGTTAATTTTTGCCTTTATTAACGGCTCTGGACTTATGATATTGCTTGGTGCAGAATTTTTAGCAATGATGCTAATAGTCATATATGTCGGAGCAGTAGCAGTATTATTTTTATTTGTGATAATGATGCTGGATATGCATTTTAATAAAGCTATAATGCAGCTAAAGGAAAAGCCTATCTTAAGCATTTTTGTATCTTTGATTATGTTTGCTGATTTAGTAGTAATTATTTTACTTGGTACTAAAAATATTCATTTTAGTTCTGATCTATCGTTTGTTATAGCAAGTGATGTATCAAATACTAAAGCAATAGGAAAAATATTATATACTGATTTTATGATACCTTTCCAAATTGCAGGACTTATTTTATTTGTTGCTATGATTGGTTGTATTACGTTAACTCTTAGAAAACGTGACGGAGTAAAGCGGCAAAATATCGCAAAACAACTTTCACATAATAAAGAAAATGCTATATTAATGACAAAACCTTTTATAAACAAAGGAATTGAGAATATCAAATATGAATGAATATATAGGGCTTAACCACTATTTAATTTTGAGCAGTTTAGTTTTTACTATAGGGATGCTTGGATTATTTATGCATCGCAAAAATATTATCAATATATTAATGTCGATTGAACTAATGCTGCTTGCAGTTAATATAAATTTTGTTGCCTTTTCGGTATATATGCAAGAATTATCGGGGCAGATTTTCAGCATCATAATTCTAACTATAGCTGCTGCTGAAACTTCTATTGGTCTTGCAATATTACTAATATATTTCCGTAATAAAGGCTCGATTGAAGTCACAGATATCAATCAGATGAGGGGATAAAGATGTATCAAAGCATTGCTATAATGATTATTGTATTACCTCTTGCTTCCGCTTTAATAAACGGATTATTTGTAAGAAGAATAGATAAAAAACTAGCGTCTATAGTTGCAACATCGTTTTTATCTTTATCAGCATTATTTGCATTAATAATATTTTATCACACAGGACTAAACGGGCATATAATCCATATAAAATTATTGCCATGGATTGAAATTAGCCAATTTAAGGTAGATTGGTCGATCTATATAGACCAGCTAACAAGCATAATGTTTATAGCTGTTACATGGGTATCTAGCGTTGTGCATATTTATTCTCTTGGTTATATGGCGGAAGATAAGGGAATAGTACGCTTCTTATCGTTCCTATCGCTGTTTACTTTCTTTATGCTAATGCTAGTATCGGCGGATAATTTCTTACAATTATTTTTTGGTTGGGAGGGAGTTGGCGTCTGCTCGTATTTACTAATTGGTTTTTGGTACTCAAAAGAATCGGCAAATAAAGCAGCTATTAAAGCTTTTATAGCAAATAGAGTTGGAGATTTTGCCTTTATTTTAGGTGTAATAACAATTATTTTTTATTGTCATTCAGCAAATTATGAGGATGTATTTTTGCTTGCTCCAAAATTAGCTAATACAAAAATATTGCTAGCTGATTTTAAAATTTCTATCCTTGATATTGCTTGCTTATTGTTATTCATCGGCTGCATGGGAAAATCGGCACAGATAGGCTTACATGTATGGCTTCCTGATGCAATGGAAGGACCTACTCCCGTATCTGCTCTTATTCACGCAGCAACTATGGTAACGGCAGGAGTGTTTTTAGTAGCACGCTGTTCATATTTGTTTGAATACAGCCCTATGGTGCTACAATTCATCACGATCATCGGCGGTATTACTTGCCTTTTTGCTGCAAGCATTGCCATTATGCAAAACGATATTAAAAAAATTATCGCCTATTCAACTTGTAGTCAGCTTGGTTATATGTTTATGGCTTGCGGAGTATCAGCATATAATAGCGGTATATTTCATTTAGTAACGCATGCCTTTTTTAAAGCCTTACTATTTTTATCAGCTGGCAGCGTTATACATGCTGTTCATGAGCAGGATATATTTAAAATGGGTGAGCTGCGAAATAAGATGCCTATAACTTATGGAAATTTTTTAATCGGTTCGCTTGCGTTAATAGGGATCTATCCGCTTGCAGGGTTTTATTCAAAAGATTCGATCTTAGAAGCGGTTTATAGCATCGGATCATTTATGTTCATATTTGGTATATTAGCTGCAATACTTACCGCTATTTACTCAATGAAAATTATTATGTTGGTATTCCATGGCAAAACTAGACTAGAAAAAGATGTTTTCGAGCATGCTCATGAACCGCCTAAAGTAATGAATAATCCTCTTACCTTATTAGTTGCAGGAAGCTTTTTCAGTGGGATGATCGGTTATTATCTGCTTTCAATGGATAAACCAAATGATTATTTCCATGATAGTTTACTTAATTTACAAGTCTATAAGCTATTAGTTACTCATCCACCTTTGCATATTAAATTATTACCAATGATAGTGGGAATAATAGGGATTGTTGCAGGGATTTATTTATATAAATCAGATGTTGTTATATCATTCCCGCTTAGGCGGGAATCCAGTAAAGATAATTACTTTACCAAAATATTAATCAATAAATACTATTTTGATGAGCTATATAATTTCTTAATAGTAAAACCTATTAACTGCTTAGCTTGTTTATTTTATTCTGGTGATCAAAAAATAATTGATCGTTTCGGTCCGAATGGTTTTGCAAGGAGTGTTAATTGTTTTAGTATTTTAACTGGTAAAACCCAAACTGGATATATTTTTAATTATACTTTATATGTAGTATTTTTCATGGTTGCAGTAATAAGCTGTTTCGTGTGGATAGGGTAGCACCTCCACTTCTGTCATACTACGGCTTGTACCTAGGCTGTTATATGACTCTAAAATTTTTAAAGCTCTATCTGAATATATACTCCTAATAAATAAAAAGTTAATAGATGAAGTTTTATTTGGAAAAGAGCAAGGCGTCTTGAAGCTGAGAACCGCAGCGTATACTTAATACGTGAGGATTATCAGCAAAAGACAACGACGCCAATTTTTCAAATAAAACGAGTATATAATGTTAGAATTACCAATCATATCAATTACTATCTTCCTGCCGCTAATAAGTGTGCTATATATTTTGCTATTTATTAGTCAAAGCAAAAAACCCGATAAGCAAATACATACAATGTATGTTGCGGTGCTGAGTAGTGTTTTAACATTCATCTTAATTATATATATATTAATAGAATTTGATTCTTCAAACCCTGCTTATCAATTTGTTGAACGATATAGCTGGCTTGATAAAATTGGGCTTGAATTTCATGTAGGTATTGATGGTATATCAATATTTTTCGTAAGCTTAACTTCCTTTCTTACTCTTATTTGCATTATTGGGAGCTTATTTACTGTTAAAAAATATATCAAAGAATATTTGGTATGTTTTTTATTAATGGAATCCTTTTGTATAGGGGCATTTACCTCAATAAATTTATTATTATTCTACTTATTTTTCGAAGTAATACTAGTACCAATGTATATTATTATCGGAGTATGGGGTGGTGAGAATAGAATATATGCGGCTGTTAAATTCTTCTTATATACTTTCTTTGGCTCGGTATTTTTCTTGTTATCAATAATATATATTTATACTAAGATTCACAGCTTTGATTTAAGCAATATTGGCGAATTTACTAATAATTTCCCTTTGCATGTGCAGCAAATTTTATGGTGGGCTATTTTTATTGCCTTTGCCATCAAAATTCCTATGATTCCATTTCATACATGGTTACCTGACGCTCATGTACAAGCCCCTACTAGCGGCTCAGTTATTCTTGCTGGGATTTTGCTAAAACTTGGTGGCTATGGTTTTTTAAGGGTATTACTGCCACTTCTACCTAACGCATCGCAAGAATTTGCAATTTACGTAATTTGGCTTAGTGTTATTGCTATAATATATGCCTCCCTTGTCGCCTTAGCCCAAAAAGATATGAAGAAAATGATTGCCTATTCGTCTATTGCCCATATGGGTTATGTTACTATAGGTATTTTTAGCTTCACTGATAGCGGAGTTAGCGGGGCATTATTCCAAATGTTAAGCCATGGTATAATTTCTTCTTGCTTATTCTTAATAGTTGGCACTTTATATGAAAGATTACATACTAAAGAGATAGCTAAATATGGTGGTGTTGCAAGTAAAATGCTGGTGCTTGCAACGTTTTTTATGATTGCAATGCTTGGCTCTGTCGGTTTGCCAGGAACTAGCGGATTTATTGGTGAGTTTCTAAGCCTGCTTGGAATTTATAAGGCAAGTGTGATGGCAACTTTCTTAGCAGCTGTTGGTATAATTCTTGGTGCTGTTTACATGCTGAAGCTATATAAAGAAGTTATGCTGGGCGAAATTACTAATAAAGAAATCATTAATTTCAGAGATTTATATAGTTATGAAATAATCTCAATCGCTCCTTTAATATTACTAATTATTTATTTCGGTCTAATGCCAAGTTCTATTTTAAATGTATTTCATTTGTCAGTAGAGAATTTGTTAGTTAAATTTTTCTAGTTGATTATAAAAGATTCAAGTGTTACTCTAATTATAGAACTTTAAATTGAGGTCTATATGAAAAACAGAATAAAAAAAACAGTTAAAGACGTAAATGAGAAGCTAGATGATGCAAGTAGAGCAGTTGGTCAAGACGTTAATGAAGCAACAGGAATAAATGTAAGCCATGTTGTTAACCCAGAAGCATCTGACCATAAAGAAGCTTTAAGAAATGCTCGTGAAAAATTAGGAATGGGTAACAACCAAGAAAATCAGGATAATACAGAACTTGCTGGGGCTGGGGCTGGGGCTGGGGCTGGGGCTGGGGCTGGGGCTGGGGCTGGGGCTGGGGCTGGGGCTGGGGCTGGGGCTGGGGCTGGGGCTGATGCTGAACTAAACTCATGAAATTAAAATCTGGTATATTATCTACAATTTTCTCTAAATTATTTACAGGAGAAGAAATGGCAAATGAAAATTTGCCATCTTCTGCTGATAATGTAACTGATATAAATGTTGGAAGCCAAGCTTTAGAAACTAAGTTAGATGACAACCCTAATCATGATATAGTATTATTAGAGCTATACTAAGATGCTATCATTTCACCAATTAAAATTTAATATATATCAAAAACAATTATTTGATAATTTAAGTATTACTTTTTTAGATTCTGCTATTACTTATATAAAAGGAGCTAATGGTTGTGGTAAAACTTCGCTATTACGTATGGTAGCGGGCATTATGCAGCCAAGTAACGGTAATATTTTCTATAGAAATCTTAATGTTAACAATATTTCTAAACCTTATTGTACTTATATTGGTCATAATTTAGGTCTAAAGCTTGAGATGACTGTTTTTGAAAATCTAAAATTCTGGTCAGAGATTTATAATTCAGTGGAAACTCTAGATGCTGCCATTCATTATTTTAAATTATATGATTTATTAGATGAAAAATGCTATACTTTATCCAATGGATTGCAGAAAGTTGTAGCTTTAGCAAGGCTTATTGCTTGCCAGTCCGATCTATGGTTGCTTGATGAAGTTGAAACTAATTTAAGTAAAGAAAATAGAGATTTACTAAATAACTTAATTGTCATGAAAGCAAATAGTGGCGGTATTATACTTCTATCCTCTCACACCGAAAATCATATTAAATCAGCACAAATATTACAACTTACTTGAAGTATTAAATGAAATACTATAAAGTCAAAAAGTTCATAACTTTTTATTTATAGGAGTATAACTATGCAAGTAATAAAAGCTTTAGAACAGGTTTTAGCAGATAGCTATGCCTTATATTTCAAAACACAAAATTATCATTGGAATGTTGAAGGGGCTGAATTTAGAAGCCTGCATTTATTATTCGAAGGGCAATATGAAGATTTGGCAGAAAGTCTAGATGAGCTAGCTGAACGAATAAGAACTTTAGATGCTAAAGTTCCAGCATTATCAAATTTAATAAAACTAGCATCTATAAGTGAGCCGAATCCTAATGCTTCTGCAAATGAAATGCTAAAAAGCCTTGTAAAAGATCAAGATATTATAATATATACTTTATATAAAGGTCTAAAAATAGCCCAATCAGAGGGTGACGAGTGAACTGCCGATATGATTATTGGACGGATTAAAGTGCATGAGAAAAATAGGTGGTTCTTAAAAAGTAGTATAGCCTAATGTCATCCCTATTTCCGTCATTGCGAGCCACTGAAAGTGGCGTGGCAATCTCAGGAATATAGTACTGTTTTATGAGATTGCCACGTCGAGGCTTTGCCTCTCCTCGCAATGACGTTAATGCCTGTGACACCAAGTAACCAAAATAAACCAACCAACAAAATAAGAACAACATGGAACAATATGATATAGCCGTGATAGGTGGTGGACCTGGCGGATATGTTGCTGCAATTAGAGCAGCACAATTAAAGAAAAAAGTTGTATTAATAGAGAAAGAGCATTTAGGTGGAGTATGTCTTAATTGGGGATGTATTCCGACAAAATCCTTGCTAAAATCTGCTGAAGTGTTTGAGTATATAAAACACGCTAAAGATTATGGCGTTGATGTTGGTTCTGCTAAAATCGATATTAAGAAGATAGTTGAGCGTTCTAGAGAAATTTCAAATAAGCTAGCTGGCGGCGTTAAGATGCTACTTAAGAAAAATAAAGTTACTGTTATAGATGGAGTAGCAAAGCTTGAAGCAAATAAGGTAATAAATATTAATGATAACCTCAAAATAAAAGCAGATAATATTATTATAGCTACCGGAGCAAGAGCTAGAGTTTTAAAAGGATTCGAGCCAGATGGTAAACAAATTTGGACTTCAAAGGAAGCTATGATACCGCAGCATGTCCCGAAATCTATGATTATTGTAGGTTCAGGTGCAATTGGTATAGAATTCGCCTCATTTTATAATGCTATCGGGGTGGATGTTACAGTAATTGAAGCTCATAGCAAAATATTACCGGTGGAAGATATAGAGATTTCAAACCTTGCCCATAAAAGCTTTGAGAAAAAAGGTATAAAGATTATTACAAATGCTAAACTGATTAAGCAAACAAAATCGAAAGATGGTTTAGAAGTCGAGCTAGAGATAGCTGGTAAAACACAAAAATTACAAGCTGAAATTCTGCTTATGGCAGTAGGTATTGTAGCAAATACTGAAAATCTAGGGTTAGAGAAGACAAAAGTTAAAGTAGAAAATGGCTATATAGTTGCTAATGGTTTGATGCAAACAGCGGAAGCAGGGATTTACGCAATAGGTGACGTAGCAGGTGCACCTTGTTTAGCACATAAAGCAAGCCATGAGGGAATTATTGCAGCGGAAAACATTGCAGGCTTAAAGCCTCATGCTATCAATAAACACAATATTCCTGGCTGCACTTATTCTTCACCGCAAATAGCAAGTGTCGGTTTGACGGAAGAAGCTGTAAAAGCCTTAGGCTATGAACTAAAAATCGGTAGGTTTCCTTTTATGGCGAATGGTAAAGCCCTAGTTGGCGGTGACGCTGAAGGGTTGATCAAAACTATATTTGATGCTAAGACCGGTGAGTTACTTGGGGCACATATGATAGGTTCGGAAGTTACCGAATTAATACAAGGATATGTAGTTTCAAAGAATTTAGAGGGAACAGAGCTAGATTTAATTAATACCATATTCCCACATCCGACTTTATCGGAAATGATGCACGAATCGGTGCTAGCTGCTTACGATAGGGTAATACATATTTAATTATGAGTCTATCATATATTTTGTGTAAGTTGTAAAGCAACAGAGAAAGAAATACTGTTAAAATACAACTAGAACAAAGGTAAAAAATATGGCTAAGAAAATAGAAGCTGGTGTTAGAAGTGCAGATATAAATAATAAGTTAGTAGAGGAAATATTATCCCAATCTAATCCTAAAGAGTTATTTGGAAAGGATGGATTGTTTCAGCAATTAAAGAAGAGGTTAGTAGAGAGAATACTAGAGGACGAGCTAAGTCATGAATTAGGTTATTCGAGGCATAGCAAGGCATCAAAGCAAGATAGCAATCGTCGTAATGGTACGAGCGAAAAGACAGTAATAGATGACAGTGGTCAAAAGATAGTACTTGATATTCCAAGAGATAGAGACAATAGTTTTGAGCCTCAATTAATTCCTAAGGGAGTTAGAAGATTCACTGGATTTGATGATAGCGTTATTTCACTTTATGCAAGAGGTATGACCATGAGTGAGATTCAATCCCATTTAGAGGAAATGTATCATACAGAAGTATCTAAGGAGCTTATCTCGACTATTACAGATGGAGTTATGGAAGAGGTAATAAGATGGCAAGCCCGAGCATTAGATAGAATATACCCAATTGTATATTTAGATTGCATCATGGTAAAAGCAAGAGATAATAATATAGTTATAAATAAGGCTGTTTACGTTGTTATTGGTATAAATATAGAAGGCAAGAAAGAGCTTTTGGGTATTTGGATTAGCAAGAATGAGGGTTCAAAGTTTTGGATGCAGGTTGTAAGCGAATTAAAGAACCGAGGTGTAGAACAAATTTATGTAGCATGTGTTGACGGTCTTAAAGGTTTTAGAGATGCAATAAACAGTGTTTTCCCAAATACCATAGTACAACTTTGTATAGTACATATGGTACGTAATTCTTTAAAGTACGTTTCTTACAAAAATCTTAAAGAAGTAGCAGCTGACTTAAAACAAATCTATACAGCAAATAATGAGAATATGGCTAATTTAGCATTAGAAGAGTTTGCTAAAAAATGGGATAGTAAATACCCAGTTATTTCTGATATATGGATACGTAATTGGAGTGGTATAGTACCTTTCTTTGCGTTCCCTAAAGAGATTAGAAAGGTAATCTATACTACCAATACGATAGAATCGGTAAATAGACAAATCCGTAAAATTATCAAAAATAAAGGGGTTTTCCCAGATGATAAATCTATCACAAAAATTGTCTACTTAGCTCTTAAACATGCTGCAAAAAAGTGGACCATGCCTATTAAAGAATGGTCTCTTGCTTTGAATCAATTTGAGATACTATGTGGAAATTTTAAATATGAATTATTAGAAAATGATTTTTAACAATTTACACAAAAATGATGATTGACTCATAAATATTGTAGTGCATAATCATGTAATTATCAGTAATAATAAATATTTTAGCTTTAAATCTAACATGTTACTATGAATATAAATAGCTGTATTGTATTATTTATTTTTTCTTTTATAGCAACTACTATACTAACATGTATATTAACCAAATATCTTGCGGCACTCGGTTTAGTTGATGTACCTAGTAGTCGTCGCTCTCATGATAAGGTAACTCCTCGTGGTGGTGGTCTTGCTATCGTAATTGTTGTAATGGCTGCTTTAAGCAGTTTTGAATATATAACAAGCGGTTTGCTTACTAACTCGGCATGGATATTACCGCCATTATTTGTAATTGCGACAGTTTCTTTTTTAGATGATTTAAAACCTGTGCCGGTACTAATTCGGTTGATAACTCATTTAATTTGTTCTGCTTTTGCTATCTATCTTTTTATCTCTCTGGATTTTGCTGCTAATATTAATGTACCGATATATCTTATTTTTATTCCATTAATTATAGCTTTAAGTGGATTTGTTAATATATATAATTTTATGGATGGTATAGACGGCATGAGTTGTATAGAATCTATTCACCTATCAAGTACTATACTTATATTATGTTTACTACAATTTCAGGTACTTGCTAATCCATATTTTATATTTAGCATGAATATTGTTATACTTGGTTGTTCTGTTGGATTTTTAATATTTAATTGGCAGCCGGCAAAAATATTCTTAGGAGATGTGGGTAGCATTAGCCTTGGTTTTTTACTGGGTCTTTGTTTGTTAATGCTTGCTACTACAAATATTAACTTATTTGTAGCTTGTTTTATCGCTAGTTTATATTACTTAACCGATGCGGTACTAACTATATTAATTAGGTTAGTAAATAAAGAAAAAATTTGGCAACCTCACTTAAAGCATTTTTTCCAAAAAGCTGTCAAAAAAGGCAAATCCCATAAACGGGTAGTATCGATTATAGCGATTTGTAATGTATTTTTGATGATGTTATCAGTACTATCGTTATACTCACCGATAATATCTGTAATGCTTGCTTTAGGAGTAATTACTGTAACTGTCCAAAGTCTATTAAGATGAAGCTAATTAAAGATGATATTCATAAAATAGTTAGGCATATATTTGCAAGGCAGCATCCTTTGCTTCCTGAAATTATGTTTAATTGGAATAAAATAGTCGGATTTAAATTTAGCGATAAGGTATTACCTTTAAAAATAATTGCTGATACTAATAAAAAGCAAAAGATTAATACACTGTTTATACAAGCAGAAGATCACGCAACAGCTTTAGAAATATCTTTTTACCAAGAAATTATACTAGAACGCATCGCAGTTTATTTAGGCTTTAAGGCAATACACCAGATGCGGGTGACTGTCTATAAGCAAAAATAGTGGTGTCATAGCATTGACTGCGTGGACCAGTTTTTCCCTTGTCATACCGCGACTTGATCGTGGTATCTTAGGACGTAGTTTGCGATACAAGACCCCGTGGTCAAGTCACGGGGTGACATTAAAATTGACTGGATTCCCGCTTTCGTGGGAATGACATATAAGACAATTCTCGAGCCATGCAACAACGCCCGAATTAAATGAGTGTAGCAATCTCACGAAATTGTATTAATTACAGTTTAGTGGAATATTTAATATATTATTCCAAACTGTATCCCAGCCTTTTGTATGGGTAATGTTAGGGAAGACCTTATACTTAACGCAGTTAGATGAGCTAGCTTTTATATAAAGTTCTGTAATAAAAGTTGGAACTCTTTTGTCATCTGCTCCGGAGAGATGCAATTGAGGAATGTAGCTAATTTGCTTTGCGTAATTTATTGGATTTAATGATTTAGTTAGATAACCACGATAATTATGATGCTTGTCAAATTTCTCAGTATCTAAATTACTGGCAATCGTTATAATATCTTTCACATTACTATTTTGGCTAGCGATTAATATTGTAAGCCCGCCGCCACCTGAAAAGCCAACTAAGCTGAATTTTTGTCCGTTATTAATAGTATTTATGACATCATTAATTGAATTTACTACTTCATAGTTCATTCTTTTATCTAACCAATAATCATTGACGCATTTTGCGTTCATCTCTAAAGGAGTATATTGGCAAGGTCTTGCTATATAAACAACATTCGGTCGCTTATCGATTGTAGCAAGTCTTAACAACATCGGATTAACAGGGGTAGGGTTGTCAGAATTAACGCCTCCATCTGCAAGATATCCATCCCCTTCAATGTAAAATACAAAAGGCTGATTACGATCAGTAACACGCTGATAAGTTGTAAGAGTAAAATCACCACCTTTTACAAGTTGTTGCTGAAAATTATTTTGTTTAGCTATATCTTGCGAATGTTTCACTCTACTCGCCACGTCATGAGTAGTAGAACAACCAGAAAGTAGAACAGAAACTAAAAATATTATCCAAATAAAATTTTTCATAATGTATTTAATGGTTATTGGTAGATGCTTTATATTGTCATCCCGTGGCTTGACCACGGGATCCAGGAAAAAGCGAGATAACCTAATCTTTTAATTTTAAAGATTTACTATATTGTATTTTTTAATTACTGGATTCCTACTTTCGCAGGAATGACATCAGAGCCATACAACAAAGCCAGTTTTTCCTCACAATGACGTTACGATAATTAAAATGGTATTTCGTCATCTAAATCGCTATGATCGAAAGAAGGCTTGGAATGCTTATATTCACTATGACCTGAATCTTGAAGATTAGAACTAGTAGAATTTTTGCTATCCAACAATATTAATTGTGAATTAAAATTTTGCAATACGATTTCCGTAGTATATTTTTCCACGCCTGAACTATCGTTCCATTTACGGGTTTGTAATGAGCCTTCAATGTATAATTTACTACCTTTTTTAACGTAGCTTTTTACAACAGACACTAATCCTTCATTAAATATTACTACTCTATGCCACTCGGTCTTTTCTTTTTTTTCACCGGTAACACGGTCTTTCCAAATGTCGGTGGTGGCTAAAGAAAGATTCGCTATTTCCTTTCCTTCCCCTGTAGTTCTAATTTCAGGATCACGTCCTAAATTGCCTATTAATGTCACTTTATTTAAGCTACCTGCCATAGATTACCTATTTTAAAAATATTATTATTGCAATAATAAAATAAAAGAGCCTATAATACTACAGGTTTTTTAAAATATCCTAAAATTTTTCAGTAAGAGTGATATGAACCAAGAATATATCAAGGTACGTGGTGCTAAAGAGCACAATCTAAAGAATATAAATGTTGATATTCCAAGGAATAAATTTGTCGTTATAACCGGTCTTAGCGGTTCGGGTAAATCTTCCTTAGCGTTTGATACGATTTATGCAGAGGGTCAAAGAAGATATGTTGAGAGCTTATCTTCATATGCAAGGCAATTTTTGCATTTACAAAATAAGCCAAATGTTGAGTCTATTTCTGGATTATCGCCAGCTATTGCGATTGATCAGAAAACTACTTCTAAGAATCCGCGTTCTACAGTTGGAACTATAACCGAGATTTACGATTATCTCAGGTTATTATATGCAAGGGTTGGGATTCCTTATTCTCCGGCAACGGGTCTTCCTATACATAGTCAAACTGTTTCTGAAATGGTAGATATAATAAATGAATTGCCTACGGAAACGAAGATATATTTACTAGCTCCGATTGTCAGAGGACATAAAGGGGAATTCAAACGTGAGATTATGAATCTGAAAAAGGAAGGATTCCAGAAGTTAATTGTTAATGGGGAAACTTGTGAAATAGATGATTTGCCGAAGCTTGATAAAAATAAAAAACATAATATTGAAGTAATTGTTGATAGGATAGTTTTAGATGAGAATTTAGGCAATAGGCTAGCTGATAGTTTAGAGAGTTCATTAAATCTTGCTGATGGTATTACCTACCTAGAAATCGTAGAATTACCAACTGCCGCTAATACTGAATATGAAAAAAATCAGCGTATAACTTTTTCCGAAAAATATTCTTGTCCAGTGTCAGGATTTCAGCTTACAGAAATTGAACCAAGAATATTTTCCTTTAATAGTCCTTTTGGTGTATGTCCTAAATGTGAAGGGATTGGTAAAGAGTTTTTCTTCGATCGTGATTTAATTGTACCAGATCATAGAATATCTATTAAAGATGGTGCAATAGTGCCGTGGGGCAGTACGTCCTCAAAATTTATCCTAGAGACATTAAAAGCACTTGCTGAGCATTATAAATTTTCTATAGAGTCACCTTTTTCAGCTTTATCTGATAATATTAAAACAATTTTGTTTGAAGGTTCTGGAGAAGAGGCAATAAGATTTGAGTTTCATGATGGTTCTAAAACACAAGTAATTCATCAGCCATTCGCTGGAATAATACCGAGTTTGCAAGAAAAAGATCGTACTATAGAATCGGTTTTAATCAAGGAAGAGTTAGCTAAATTTAAGTCCGAACATAAATGTACGGCTTGTAATGGCTATAGGCTAAAAGACGAAGCTTTATGTGTTAAAATAGTAAATATTCATATAGGTGAAGTAGCAGATATGAGTATTGCAACACTGCAACAATGGTTTGCTCACCTAGAACAAAAATTAAATAAAAAACAATTATTTATCGCTGAACGTATCCTTAAAGAAATTAATGAAAGACTAAAATTTTTGATGAATGTCGGGCTTGATTACCTAACATTATCACGAGAGTCTGGTACTTTATCAGGAGGTGAAAGTCAGCGTATTCGTCTTGCTTCGCAAATAGGATCGGGCTTAAGCGGTGTTTTATACGTACTTGACGAGCCGTCCATTGGCTTGCATCAACGTGATAATACTAGATTAATTGAAACGCTAAAAAGGCTAAGGGATCTTGGCAATACTGTTTTAGTGGTTGAGCATGACGAAGAAACAATGTATGAGGCTGATCATATTATTGATATAGGACCTGGTGCTGGTATTCATGGTGGTCGTGTTATTGCTGAGGGTAATGCTGAAGAAATAAAGAATTTTGAAGAAAGTATTACAGGAAGATATTTAAGCGGTCGTCAAACAATTAAAGTGCCAACGCAAACACGAACAGGGCATGATAACAGAGCAATAGAGCTTATTGGAGCTGTTTCTAATAATTTAGATAATGTCGATATAAAAATCCCGCTCGGTACATTTACTGCTATAACAGGGGTATCAGGAAGCGGAAAATCAAGCTTAATGATTCATACTTTATATAAGGCTGCTTTAAAGCATCTAGAGCCTACAGCAAAAGTATTTCCAGGAAAATACCAAAAATTAAAAGGGCTTGAATATATAGACAAAATTATCGATATTAATCAGTCACCAATAGGCAGAACTCCACGTTCTAACCCTGCAACTTATACTGGTGCATTTACTCATATTAGGGACTGGTTTGTAGAACTGCCTGAGTCAAAAGCCAGAGGTTATAAAGTCGGTAGGTTTTCATTCAACGTTAAGGGTGGTAGATGTGAGGCATGTCAAGGTGATGGGCTAATTAAGATAGAGATGCACTTCTTGCCTGATGTATATGTAAAATGCGACATTTGTAATGGTCATAGATATAATAGAGAAACTTTAGAGATAAAATATAAAGGTAAATCTATTGCTGATATATTAATGATGACTGTTGAAGATGCAATGCAATTCTTTGAAAAAATCCCATTAATCTATGAAAAACTTATTACCTTAAATGAAGTGGGACTCGGATACATTAAAATCGGTCAATCGGCCACTACTCTTTCCGGAGGGGAAGCACAGCGTGTTAAGCTTGCTAAAGAGCTATCAAGACGTTCAACCGGTAAAACTCTTTACATACTAGATGAGCCGACTACAGGATTGCACATTGACGATATCAATAAATTACTAAAAGTGTTGCATAAGCTTGTTGATATGGGAAATACTGTTTTAGTTATTGAGCATAATCTAGATGTTATAAAAACAGCTGATTACATTATCGATGTTGGTCCTGAGGGCGGTGATAAAGGCGGTAAGATAGTAGTACATGGCACCCCTGCCGATATTGCTGCATGTGACGAAAGCCATACCGGTAGGTATCTAAAGCAGTATTTGAAATGATATAGTTTGTTAGATGCGTAGTATTGATGCGGCAATCTTAGGAATTTGTTAACAGTGCCATATTTATTAGGATTATTTTAATATTTTATCAATCTGTTTTAGAGGAATTAGAGAGGTATTTAAAAATTTACTTTCTTGTATTCCATTATAAACCAAGTAACTTTCAATGTTTGGATCTAGTTTATAAAAATAGTTTAGATTTTTTATATAATCAGGTTGGAAAGTTGAATTAAATTTAATTTCAACAGCTTTTATTGTTCCACCCCACTCTGCAACAAAATCTATTTCATGACCGCTCTTATCTTTCCAAAAATAAAAATTTGCTGGTAGTCCTAAATTCAAACGTCCTTTCAACAGCTCTAATATTACTAAATTTTCATAAAGTGCTCCTTTAAGATAATGTGTTTCTAATTGTTGTTCTTTTTCAAGTCCTAGTAACGTGCAGGCAATACCTGTATCGTAAAAATACAATTTCGGCATTTTAATAAGACGTTTATTAAAATTTTTATAAAATGGTTGAAGAAAAAAAATAATATAGCTTGCTTCCAGTATGCCAAGCCATTGACGGGCTGTTGTATGAGAAATACCACAATCTAAAGCAAGTGATGAAAAATTTACAATCTGTCCAATTCTTCCAGCACATAATTTTAAAAAAGTTTGAAATCGATTAAAATTTTCAATATTTTTTAATTGACGTACATCACGTTCAATATAGGTTTGAATATAGCTTGGGTAAAAATCTAAAGGATGCATATTTAAATTATGCAATAATGGATATCCACCTTTAAATATACTAGCTAAAGGATTTTCTGCTTCTTTTAGTTCTGATAAGCTAAGAGGTAAAAGAGTAACCATACCTATACGACCAGAAAGAGATTGCGATATATGGTGACTTAAACTAAAATTTTGAGAGCCTGTAATTACATATCGTCCTTTTTGAGATGATTCATCTACCACACCTTGCAGATATGATAAAAGTTCTGGAACATGTTGAACTTCATCAAAAATAGCTCCATTTTGATAATTAGCCAAAAATGAGCGTAAATCTTGTTGTGCTTGAATTCTAGTGTCTAGGTTTTCTAACGATACATAAGGTAAATGAGGAAATAATATTTTTGCAAGAGTAGTTTTCCCTGATTGTCTTGGTCCAGTAATACCTAAAACTGGGTAAAATTTAGAAAATTTTTCTAAAACTCCTTGTATAAAACGTTGATACATTTTAAATATTGCCTAATTGAATTTAATAGTTTCAATTTAGCACTCATTAATTAAAAATTCAAGAAATTTAGTTTTTCTGTTTTTAGATATTATGCATTTAATATTTACGAACACCCTCTAACTTGGTTAATCATCTGTAAATATTGATTCTGGAAGCTTCTGGAATCAATATTTTTGATTTCCCAGTTTTCACTATTTAGTATTACTGTTTTAACATTTAATTTGTTATATAAGTTTGGATTTTGCTCAGTACTTAAAACAAGACATTTATTATTAGACTCTTTAATTAAAGAGTCTAATTTACTGAAATATCTTAAGCTTTTTTGGCTGTCGCTATATAATTTTGTCGTACGGATATTTGTATCAATAAAAAAATACTCGCTACTATCGCTTAATAAAATCACATCTTTTAAATTAGCAAACTCGTTATTTTTAGCTTCTTGCAAATCTTGTAATTCTTTCATTGCTAGCTCAAGGTTATTATTAATGTCTGCTTGTAAATCAGGAAATTTTTTACTAAATACTTTAGCAAATTTTTGCAACATAATTCTCGTATTATCAAGATCAAGCCAAATATGCCAATTATCTTTTATGATTTTTAAATCTTTAATATCACTGATTTTTATAATTGTTTTAGCATGATTATTAATTAATTTTTCAGCAAAGCCATCAAACTCTTCATCTATATAAATAGCGATATCGGCATTTTTGACTTTCGCTAGATTACTTGGTTTTAAATTATAATGATGCGGGCAGCCATTACTTATGGCTAAACTCTCTATTTCCGCTTTATCTTTAACCAGCATTGCAGCTATGCTTGCAATTGGAGTAATGCTTGTTACTATTTTGGGTTTAGCGTAGCTAGTAAAGCTGAAGAATAGTAGGTAGAGTATGGCTATTGTCATCCCGTGGCTTATCCAACGTTGTTGCATGACTTCGATGTCATTCCCGCGTAGGCGGGAATCCAAAAAAAATAAATTTTTATACTTCATAGTTTTGATTCCTAATTAATGACTGGATTCTCGCCTACGTATGAAAGCTTTGTTGCGTATATCATTTCCCCCTGTCATTCCGTGAATAAATCACGGAATGACATATACTTATATATTACTAGATTCCTGCTTTCGCAGGAATGACACTAGTTCCAACTTACTAGGCTTAAAATCTTGATCTATCCAAATCTTTTTTAAGTAATTTAGTTTTTCGCCTATGTCTTTTTGTTCTATATTTATATTTAGTAAATCATGACCATTTATTGGGAATTTAGGTCGTTCTAATGAATCATATATATTTATAAATTTTGTTATTTGTGAATAATCTATTTTTTCTAATATACTTGCTGCTAATAAATATTCTTTATAGTTTTTATGCTCCAGCCAGATTTTTTTTATATCAAATTCATTGATTATATTTTTATGAATAAAATCTAATATAGATAATATCTGGATAGTTTCATGTTTTGAGAATTTCCAATCTAGAAAATTTTTTAGGTTTAAATCTTTTTGATAATATAATAATAATGCATATCTAGTACTTAATTCTAGATTAAAGCTTTTGGCTTGCTCTGCAATTTTTATTTCATAATTTTGGATAGAAAATATCAATGCCAAAATCCCTATTTCAAACATGGCTTTTAAAACTTCAGGGCTATTACTAGAAACTATAATTCTATCAAATTCACTTTTTATGCGTTCTCGTGATAAACTCATTAAGCCGCTTTTTAGTTCATCGCATGCTTTAAATCCTTCTGGATCAAGCCTATTTGCATAATAGCTAGAAAAACGAAAGAATCGTAAAATACGTAAATAATCTTCTTTAATTCTTTGGTGAGCAGCTCTTATAAATATTACTTTTTGCTGCTTTAAATCTTCAAATCCATTAAAATAATCATATATTTTACCTTTAAAATGGCAATAGCTTAAAGCATTAATAGTGAAGTCTCTTCTTTCTGCATCTTCAGCAAAATCATTTGTGAAAACTACTTTAGCGTGTCTGCCGTTACATTCAATATCTTTCCGAAGAGTTGTGATTTGGAATTGTTCCTTTTCTAAAATAGCTGTAATTGTACCAAATTTTAAGCCGGTTGGGATAGTTTTTATCTTAGCTTGGGATAAAATGCTTGTTACTTCATTTGGTAGTAAGTTCGTCGCTATATCAATATCATAACTATCTTTACCAAGCAAAGCATCTCGAACAGAGCCGCCAATTAATCTTGCTTCTCCTTTTTTATTAAGAAGACTCAAGATTTTTTCATATCCTTTTGAAGGAATATTTAATATTTTATTGATAGTTTGCATGACTAGATTTTATAGTACATTTTTTAGAATTGCAAAATATAAGTATAACTGGACTTTTGCTTAAAAAATCTCTATTAATAGTCATCAGATTTCCCGTGCATTTTGCTTTATAATTAAGATTGATATGAATTTCGGCTTCGTTGCAATAGTTATTTTTATTAAAGATGATTCTCTGCCCATAATTAGTTATGAAAAGATTATCTTGTAGCGGCAATAATATACTATCTTCTTGTCCAAACCAATTAGCACAATAAATCCTATTAAATTTTGCCATCTTATCGGCATAAATTTCAAGCTTACCTTGCTTATTTTTAATGTCCCCCTTCGGGGATCAAAAATCCCTCGCCTTTAGGCGAAGGGCACCGTCAAGTTAAGGGAGGTATAAATTAAGTATTGAGCAATTACAGGGAATGATTTATAGAATAGCAGTAACAATTTATCCTAGATTTTACCGCTATGCATATTACTCAAGCCCCGAATAGACATCGTTTTCCAGCAAGCATTATTAGCCATACAGTATGGTTATATCATCGCTTTAATAATAGTTACCGAGATGTTCAAGAGCAGATGGCTTATCGAGGTATTATATTAAGTCATGAGACTGTAAGGTTTTGGTGTTATAAGTTTGTAGTTTATTTTCAAGATGTTATTAGTAAGAGAGAGCGAAAGCCAACTGATAAATGGCATTTGGATGAGATGAATATCAAGATCAAAGGTGAAGTATTCATATTATGGAGAGCTGTTGACTCTGAGGGACATGAATTAGAAGTATTACTGCAGAAGCGTCGTAACAAGAAATCAGCTATTCGCTTTTTATCAAGATTATTGGGTAATTATCCATGTCCAAGGGTTATTGTGACTGATAAGCTAAAAAGCTACATTAAACCAGTTAGGTATATGTGTCCTAGGACTAAGCATCGTACCGATAAAAGACTAAATAATCGGATTGAGAATGCCCATCAGCCAACTAGGAGAAAAGAGAAGATACTGATTAAATTTAAGCATCCTAATTCAGCACAATGTACATTATCACTGATGGGAAAAGTCAGAAATATATTTGCTGTAAATGTTGGAAGATATACTAAAACAGCATCTGAGCAAAGAATTGCATTTGCGTCCGCTAAATCCATTTGGGATGAAGCTACTCAAAGACTTCTTGCTGTCTGAAATCTAAAAATATAGTACTTTGTGATACTAATTTACTTAACTTGACGGTGCCATTTTTTATATTAACTAAACAACCCTCAGCTATAAGCTGAGGGGTTATAAAGTGGAATCGATTAGAAATCGATCATCATTCACAGGTTCACCTTCCTGTTCATCAATATAGTGCTGTATCATTTCATCAGTTATATTACCTGAACTGACTGCCATATAGCCCCTAGCCCACAAATGATTGCCCCAAAATTGTTTTCGTAAATGAGTAAATTCTTGCAATAAAATTCTTGAGCTAATGCCTTTTAAATACTGTACTAACTTGCTAAGAGATATTTGCGGCTTATATGAGATAAACATATGTACGTGATCACATGATATTTTCCCTGAAATTATATGTACTTCATGTTCCATACAAATCTGCCTCAGTAAATCTCTAGTCCTTTCCGATACTTTGCCTATCAATATTCTCTTCCTATATTTTGGTATCCATATAAGATGCACTTTTAAATCATACTGACTATGACTATTCTTTCTATAACTTCTCATATTTCTTGATATAAATTCATTGCTAAAGCAATTTCATTATATCTTCCCTTCGCCTAAAGGCGAGGGATTTTTGATCCCCGAAGGGGGACATTAAATTTATCCTACCTTATTCCACGAACCACGTTGATCTTGAGTAAAACAGTCTATAGTGTTTTCCTGTTCGGTAATTTGGCTTATTTTTAAATTCAGCTTTTTTAAATCTTCTGGTAAATCAGTTATTATAATTATTCTTTTAAAATCGCTGACATACTCTTTAACTTGTAAAATTTTCTCTATGTTAGTCGGTGAGATAATAATAAGCACACTAGCGTTATTGGGATTTTGTAGTGTATCAGTAATGTAAATAGGCTGTTTTTCAGGTTGCGGGTCAACTTTACTGCCGTGAGGGATAAATTGTTTGCGGGAATAAGTCCAAAGATTTTTATTTAGCATTTCTTGCTGCTCTGCATCAACAGTAAGTACAACGCTCTTAAGATCAGAATAATAACACTTCTCTATCAAAAGAAAAATTGCTTTCAGCAGTAATTCATCACTTGTTTGATAAATACTAAATTGCTGCATAAAAACCTTAATATTATTCTTATGAGAAAAAATTTAAGTGGTACGGATGAAGGGACTTGAACCCCCACGCCTTGCGGCACAAGAACCTAAATCTTGCATGTCTACCAGTTCCATCACATCCGCATATACTCGTTTTATTTGAAAAATTGGCTGTATCGTTCAATTTTTCTGTTATGTCATTCCCGCATAGGCGGGGATCCAGTAACATTTAATGTTTCCATTAAAAAGTTATAATATACATCGTATAATTTTTGTAAATCGCTAATTTTGGTATATTCGTTTATTTTATGTGCAACGTCTGATAATAAACCGAATTCTACTAAGGGGCAATAATTTTTAACAAATCTTGCATCGGATGTACCGCCGCTTGTAGAAAAATTTGGTTTTATATTAAGAGTTTTTTCTACTATTGTAGCAAATTCTTTTATCTTATCATTAGGATTTTGAATAAAACTATCGGCAGCGCTATTATATTCTAGCGTATAATCTAATTTATACTTTTGGCAGTGTTGTTTAATAATTTCTTCTACCTGTTTTGCTAGAGTTTCTGCACTATACAAGTTATTAAAACGTATATTAAAATGTGCAATTGCTGTTTCGGGAATCACATTTGTAGTATTATTACCAACGTCAATATTTGTTACTTCGAGGTTTGAGCTTTGAAAAAATTTAGTACCTTTATCAAGCTTAATATTTGTTAGTTCGTTTAATACTTTTATTAAGCAAGGTAATGGATTATTTGCTTTTTGCGGATAAGCTACATGTCCACCTAAGCCTTTTACAGCCAACTTAAAATTAATACTTCCTCTTCTGCCAATTTTAATTGTGTCCCCTATCTCTTTTTCGCAAGTAGGTTCACCAACAATAGCAAAATCAATTTCATGTCCTTGATTATATATATATTGTAGCATCTCCTTAGTGCCGTGCTTTGCTTTTCCCTCTTCATCGCTAGTAAGTAAAAAGCTAATCGAACCTACAAAATCGGTGTTATTTTTTATGAAGTCTAAGCTAGCTGCTAGAAAACATGCAATTGACCCTTTCATATCAACTGCCCCTCTGCCGTATATTTTTTCGTCCTGCTCATGAGCTTTAAAGGGATTAGAATTATACCAAAGGTTAGGATCACCAGCAGGAACTACATCAACATGTCCAACAAAGCAAATATTAGGTTTACTATTGCCATAAACAGCATAAAGATTAGTAACTTGCTCGGTCTCACCAAAAATTTTTACCTCGGTCTTAAAGCCATGTTCTTTAAGCAAATTGTCAATATATTCAATAGCTCCGTTACTCTGGGGAGTTAGAGATTCAAAACTAATTAAGTTTTTTAGGTAGGTAGTGTGCATTAGAGTTATTTTTAACTATCTAGTTGTTGCTAAAATCTTTTTACCAAGTAGTGTGATTTTTTCTATAACAATCTTTTGGTTAGTAGGAATAATATTTTTAGTATCTCTATATGCAGAGCCAACTAAATTATAATTATTATTCTTTACTTCTTTTAAGTCTATCCTCTCAAAACTAAATTCAAACATATCAATTTTTGAATTTTCAACGACTTTTTTGAAATTGAAAGAATTATTTTTTCTTTTTTTTGTTGTTTGAGGTGGTACTAGTATTTTTTTTCATAAAACCAATAGTATCTTTGGTAATTAGGTTTATGTGCGTCAGTGAAATAAAGTATAGATGTTTTTACTCCCGTATAAGGTAGAAAAGTATCTTGCGGTAGAGAAATAACGGTTTGTAATTTTGCTTTCGATAATAGAAACTGACGAACGGCAGCTGTATCTCTTCTAAATAAAAATCCTTCAGGTACTACTAATGCCATCCTACCGCCTTCTCTTAAATTCTGAAGACAGTGAAGGACGCAAGAGGCATCACCGTTATTTTTAGCGATGCCGTTATAATAAAGATGTGTGATATGATTTTCTGTTACAGTTTTACCGTTTTTAATAGTCTTTTTAGTAATTTCCTGAGAAAAAGGCATATTAGTAACGATTATATCAAATTTTAATGTTTGATTAGTTGTAGGTCTGATATATTCAGGATTTTCAAGACTGTTTATCTGCTGGATTCCACTATGTCCGTCACCATGTAGAATCATATTCATTTTTGCGATTCTAGCGGTTGTAGTTATTTCTCGCCCATATAATGTATTATGCTTTAATCTTTCCAAGTCTTCGTCAGTGTTAATTATATTATTTTCTTTAATATAATTAAAAGCTTCTGTTAAAAACCCTCCACTGCCACAAAAAGGATCATATACTGTTTCACCAAATTTAGGGTCTACATAATTGATCGTAAGCTTTATTATATTTTTAGGAGTGAAATATTCACCCAAATAATCACAGGTTGATCTAGTTTTTTCTAAAAAATACTCAAACGCATTATCTTTTATATTTGTTGAAGATAAAATAAGAGGATCGATTGCATCAATGATATGACGAAGAGTATGGGAATTGCTTAGAGAAATAGGTGTGAAAACATCACCTCCATATTTTCTCTTAATTTGTTCTATAACATAGCCATTAATGTAACCGATAATATCGTCATTTGATTGAGCTTTAATACTATTTCACCAAGATTTTTCATTATTCTCACTTAGTAATTTCAAGAATAATATATTTGCAAATTCGCTAAATCTTTCTATCCCTGCTCGAAGCCCCTCGCTTCTTAAAAGGTTATTTAAGTTTTTAAATACGGATATTAATTCCTCACGTGAGACCTTAACTTCTTTTGGTATAGTCCAAGCTTCATTGCTGGATTCTTCTAAAAAAGCTAATAACTCTTTTTCACGTAATAATTCTTTTACTTCTTCACCGTTTAATATTAACTCTTTATTATTAGCGACAAAACGAGCTTCACAGTAAGTTCCGTTCATTGCAAATACTATATAAACGTCAAGCAGTTTCGCATATTCTGTAGCTTGCTCTAAAGCTTGCTTTAAATCCTTTCCTGCTTTCTTTGCTTCTATTATTGCAATAGGTTTATCGGTGTTGCTCTTATATAAAATATAATCGGGTCGCTTTCCGTTTAATTTATCTCTTTGTATTTCTAATTTAGGCTTTTGAAAATAAACATTTTTTTTAACATCATTATCTATATGCCAACCTTTATTTACTAGGTTGTTACTGATAATCCACTCAGTTTGTTGTTCTGCTAGCATAAAATTTAATACTAAAATATCTTAATTAATAATTATATATTCCTATATATATTCGTACAAGACTATAATGTTACTTAAGCATAAAAACAACTTTTATCCTATTTATAAGAATAAATTACTATTAAAAATTATACTTTGACTTTATTAAAAAGTTTCAATAATTTATATTAAAAATCTCGATATAATATTAAATAGCATGAGTATAGATAATAAACTAAAAGAATTAATTAAATCAGGAACTTTTGTTGGCATAATATTAATTATTGCATTCGCTTCAGCAATTACCGTTAGTAATACTAGTCTAAGAGGTCATTATATTTTTCTTATTTACAGCAAAATCGCCTTAACAATAGGAAATATAAGTTTAGAAACGACTTTTATAGAGTTAGTTAATGATGGTCTTATGACTTTCTTCTTCCTATTAATAGGTTTAGAAATGAAATTTCATTTAGTAGAAGGTGAATACAAAAATAAAAGAAAATTAGTATTACCTATGGCGGCAGCACTTGGAGGTGTAGTAGTTCCTGCGTTAATATATGTGTTTTTCAATTATAATAAACCTGAATTGATAAAAGGATGGGCAATTCCAAGGCACCGTCAAGTTAAGTAAATTAGTATCACAAAGTACTATATTTTTAGATTTCAGACAGCAAGAAGTCTTTGAGTAGCTTCATCCCAAATGGATTTAGCGGACGCAAATGCAATTCTTTGCTCAGATGCTGTTTTAGTATATCTTCCAACATTTACAGCAAATATATTTCTGACTTTTCCCATCAGTGATAATGTACATTGTGCTGAATTAGGATGCTTAAATTTAATCAGTATCTTCTCTTTTCTCCTAGTTGGCTGATGGGCATTCTCAATCCGATTATTTAGTCTTTTATCGGTACGATGCTTAGTCCTAGGACACATATACCTAACTGGTTTAATGTAGCTTTTTAGCTTATCAGTCACAATAACCCTTGGACATGGATAATTACCCAATAATCTTGATAAAAAGCGAATAGCTGATTTCTTGTTACGACGCTTCTGCAGTAATACTTCTAATTCATGTCCCTCAGAGTCAACAGCTCTCCATAATATGAATACTTCACCTTTGATCTTGATATTCATCTCATCCAAATGCCATTTATCAGTTGGCTTTCGCTCTCTCTTACTAATAACATCTTGAAAATAAACTACAAACTTATAACACCAAAACCTTACAGTCTCATGACTTAATATAATACCTCGATAAGCCATCTGCTCTTGAACATCTCGGTAACTATTATTAAAGCGATGATATAACCATACTGTATGGCTAATAATGCTTGCTGGAAAACGATGTCTATTCGGGGCTTGAGTAATATGCATAGCGGTAAAATCTAGGATAAATTGTTACTGCTATTCTATAAATCATTCCCTGTAATTGCTCAATACTTAATTTATACCTCCCTTAACTTGACGGTGCCTTTTTGTGTCATAACTCCCTCTTAAAAATAAAAATTAATTTATTTTAGTGTAATAAGTTAAATAAGTACTTTTCAAGAAATTTCCAGCATTAGTTATTTCTTAATAGTTAACATTTATTAAGGAACTTGGGTTATTGTGCCGTCCAGCCCCCATCTATCAAGAGTCCAGCTCCTGTTATAGATGATGCTTTTTCGTCACATAGAAAGGCACCGTCAAGTTAAGGGAGGTATAAATTAAGTATTGAGCAATTACAGGGAATGATTTATAGAATAGCAGTAACAATTTATCCTAGATTTTACCGCTATGCATATTACTCAAGCCCCGAATAGACATCGTTTTCCAGCAAGCATTATTAGCCATACAGTATGGTTATATCATCGCTTTAATAATAGTTACCGAGATGTTCAAGAGCAGATGGCTTATCGAGGTATTATATTAAGTCATGAGACTGTAAGGTTTTGGTGTTATAAGTTTGTAGTTTATTTTCAAGATGTTATTAGTAAGAGAGAGCGAGAGCCAACTGATAAATGGCATTTGGATGAGATGAATATCAAGATCAAAGGTGAAGTATTCATATTATGGAGAGCTGTTGACTCTGAGGGACATGAATTAGAAGTATTACTGCAGAAGCGTCGTAACAAGAAATCAGCTATTCGCTTTTTATCAAGATTATTGGGTAATTATCCATGTCCAAGGGTTATTGTGACTGATAAGCTAAAAAGCTACATTAAACCAGTTAGGTATATGTGTCCTAGGACTAAGCATCGTACCGATAAAAGACTAAATAATCGGATTGAGAATGCCCATCAGCCAACTAGGAGAAAAGAGAAGATACTGATTAAATTTAAGCATCCTAATTCAGCACAATGTGCATTATCACTGATGGGAAAAGTCAGAAATATATTTGCTGTAAATGTTGGAAGATATACTAAAACAGCATCTGAGCAAAGAATTGCATTTGCGTCCGCTAAATCCATTTGGGATGAAGCTACTCAAAGACTTCTTGCTGTCTGAAATCTAAAAATATAGTACTTTGTGATACTAATTTACTTAACTTGACGGTGCCTTTCAAACATAGCTTTTATTTCACTCGGCTTTTCAAGATTTACTCCTTGATAAAATATGTCAGCTGCACCAAGATTTTTTAATTCCGTAGAAATTTTTTGCACTTCATCATCTTTGCAAAACCATTAATAACTAATTTTGTACCAAGTTTTGCAAAATGCTTGGCTATTTCAAATCCGATACCACTTGTTGAACCAGTTATAACTACTACTTTATCTTTCATTTTTACCTCTTTAAATAAATATATAATCCTAATAAGAGAAGAGTTAGGTAGACGAAGTTTAATTTGGAAAAGAGCAAGGCGTCCACAAGACGAGGAACGGAACGTATACTTAATACGTGAGTACCGAAGTACTTCTAGGACAACGCCGCCAATTTTTCAAACTAAACAACCCTCAGCTATAAGCTGAGGGGTTATAAAGTGGAATCGATTAGAAATCGATCATCATTCACAGGTTCACCTTCCTGTTCATCAATATAGTGCTGTATCATTTCATCAGTTATATTACCTGAACTGACTGCCATATAGCCCCTAGCCCACAAATGATTGCCCCAAAATTGTTTTCGTAAATGAGTAAATTCTTGCAATAAAATTCTTGAGCTAATGCCTTTTAAATACTGTACTAACTTGCTAAGAGATATTTGCGGCTTATATGAGATAAACATATGTACGTGATCACATGATATTTTCCCTGAAATTATATGTACTTCATGTTCCATACAAATCTGCCTCAGTAAATCTCTAGTCCTTTCCAATACTTTGCCTATCAATATTCTCTTCCTATATTTTGGTATCCATATAAGATGCACTTTTAAATCATACTGACTATGACTATTCTTTCTATAACTTCTCATATTTCTTGATATAAATTCATTGCTAAAGCAATTTCATTATATCTTCCCTTCGCCTAAAGGCGAGGGATTTTTGATCCCCGAAGGGGGACATTAAACGAGTATACTTTACTTTAAAAGTAACTTATGTTAGATTTTACTTAAAGAAAAATGTATAAATCTATGGAAATTGTTAATAGCGTTGATGCATCTGTATCTTGTTGTGGCAAAGAACCGCCTTATGATCATCCGAAAGTTTATTTAGAAATTGATAAAGCAAAAAAGGAAGTTAGCTGCCCTTATTGTAGTAAGAAATTTAGATTAATAGAAACAAAATGACTATAAAGCTTCTTTCAGAAAGTACTATCAACCGCATTGCAGCCGGTGAGGTTATAGAGCGTCCCGCATCGGTTGTAAAGGAATTGGTTGAAAATGCCGTTGATGCAGGTAGTACCAAAATTGACATTATCTTAGAGCGTGCCGGCAAAAATCTAATCATCATTTCCGATGACGGCGTTGGTATGACGGATAAGGAGCTAGAGATTGCCGTTGAGCGTCATACTACTTCTAAACTTGATGAGACCGATTTCCTAAATATACATACTTTCGGTTTTAGGGGCGAGGCATTACCATCTATTGCCGCCATTAGTAAAATGCTGATTACTTCTAAAAAACGTGATAATCAAAAAGCTTTTCAAATTAAATTAATTGGTGGTGACGAAAAACAAATTGCTCCAGCTATTCATAATGAAGGTACTAAAATTGAGATAAGAGATTTATTTTTTGCTACGCCCGCACGTCTGAAATTTTTAAGAACTGATAAAACCGAGCTTGCAGCTACTGTAGATGTAGTTAAGAAAATTGCACTTGCACATCCTGAAGTTTCCTTTAGTCTAACGCATGATGGTAAAATTTTACTGAAGCTTAAAGGGCAAAACAAAGATGCAGAAAGTAATTTAAAACAACGAATAATTGACGTAATAGGTGAGGATTTTATAAAAAATGCCTTTTATATAGATTTTAAATCTCCTGATTTTTCTATTTATGGCTATACGAGCATCCCAACATATAATAGAGCATCTAGCGAAGATCAGTTTTTATTCATCAATAACAGACCAGTAAAAGATAAATTGCTGCAAGTAGCTTTACGGGTGGCGTATCAAGATTATATGCCGCGTGATCGCTACCCTTTATGTGCCATATTCCTACAAATCGATCCACAACTTGTTGACGTAAATGTGCATCCAGCAAAAGCTGAAGTTAGATTTCATGATCCGAATTATGTACGGAATTTACTTATAGATTCAATCAAAAATGCCTTGTCAAATAAAAGTCATATCGCATCCACCGCCATTGCATCTAGTGCTATTGAATTATTTAAAAACCCATTCGTTAATAAAGAATCGCCTGTAAGCAAACCTTTAAACGTGAATAGTAAACCTAGCGAATATCGACCTGCTACGTCACCTACTATCCCTAAATACACGCCAAATAATAGCTGCCAAAAATTAATAGATACACTACCACATGCTAGGATCGAGCAGGAAGTAGAGCAGCGTATACAGAACGAGCCGCAAAAATCTTCACAATATAGGCTTGGAGCTGCTAAAGCCCAGCTTCACACTACTTATGTTATTTCACAGACGGAAGATAGTATAGTAATAACTGACCAGCATGCGGCACATGAACGCCTTGGATATGAAAAAATCAAAAATTATATTAAGAATGAAGAGTTAATAAAACAGCGTTTACTCATTCCTGAAATAGTCGAATTACCGGACGAGAAAAGAGCAGATATTTTATATGAGAACAAAGATAAATTATCTAAATTAGGCTTAAGCTTAGAAAAATTTGGCGAAAAATCTATCATAGTAACCGAAATTCCCAATATTCTTGGTGATATAAACGTACAAAAACTAATTCAAGATTTAGCTGACCATTTAGTAGAATGCGGGGGAAATATAGCCTTAACCGAATTAATTGAGCATGTTACCGAGACTTACGCTTGTCACTATTCTATCAGAGCAGGACGAAAATTATCAGGAGAGGAAATGAACGCACTACTCCGCCAGATGGAAGAAACACCATTTTCAGGACAGTGCAACCACGGCAGACCTACCTATATTGAACTTAAGCTTAAAGATATTGAACGTTTATTTGGTAGAAAATAGATAGCCTTATTGGGTGGATCGACAAACGTCTTCAATGTCACCCCGTGACGGCATTGCTTGCGTGGATCATTTTCCTCTGTCATCCCGTGATTTATTCTATAGTACCGGACAGTTATTATTATATGTCATTCCCGCCTCCGCGGGAATGACATATAAGGTCACTTACACCTGAATAAAATATAATACTTTTTTAAAACTGTCCAGTACTATAATATTTGACATACTATATATACATTATAAATTATACTATATTGTACAATTCGTACTAATAGCTGTCAAGGCTATTGTAAGTTACACTTGTATTAGAGATAAGCTATTTTATCTAACAAAGCTTACAAAATCAGATTGACTTATTTAAAGTTTTGCCTAGAATCTTTTTGAGGCAGCTAAAGGCTGCTTTGGGGTGTCGAAACCTCACGCCAATATGGTTGTATCTACCATAAACGATACGCCCTCAACTTTATTAGGGTTGGGGTGATAATAGCGTATGTCCAGGGTTTAAGGTGTAAATCTTAAACCTAAAGGCTATTATAGACTGTTATTGACGGTTTTTCGAACTCCCCAACCACCATAAAATATTTTGTGGTGGTTAACACTTGAATAATTTAAGCTAGGAGAACTAAACCGTTATGAACAATATTGTAGAAAAAAGAATAACTCTCATTGAGCCATATTTAGATTTTATCATTAGAAATGAAGAATTAATGCGTGAAGTCTATCCAAATGGTTTGGATAGAGATTTAATGGTAGAATTTATTTTAGCTAAGAAACCTTATAAATCCTATGCTTACTATACTCTAATTCGTAGTTTATTCAAATCGCCATGCAATAAAATTATACTTATAATTGATAAGCAACTTTTAAAATCTTTCTTAGGTTTATTCCGCTCTATTATCTTTGGTACTTTATCATATCTCAAGTTAATTAAAATTTTCATCTATGATGAGAATGACTTTGCTCTAGATATAAAAGTCTTAAAAAGTAATGAAAATTACTTCTGGTCTTATAAAATTAATTACTTTAAAAAGCTGATTAATAGGGAGTAATTAGTTTTGCCTGCATGGATCGAGAGTCGTCTGAGCTTGGCAATCCAGAAAAAATAATAAAAAATGTTATAAATTAGCATTTTTTATACTTCTTTACTTTGTAATTTCCTCGCAATGACGTTCTAAACGAAAATCACACTCCGTGTCGTTCAGCAATTAGACCTTTTATCTCAGAAATAGCCTTAGCAGGATTTAGACCTTTCGGACAGGTTTTAGTACAATTCATAATTGTATGACATCTATAGAGCTTGAACGGATCTTCTAAAGCCTCTAGACGCTCGCCTGTATGATCATCTCGTGAGTCGTCAATCCATCTATATGCTTGAAGTAAAATTGCAGGACCTAAATATTTATCACCATTCCACCAATAGCTAGGGCAAGAAGTAGAACAGCACGCACATAATATGCATTCATATAATCCGTCAAGCTTCTCTCGATCTTTAATCGACTGCAATCTTTCAGCATTGGATGGAGCGGGACTATCGTTTTTAAGCCATGGTTCTATAGATTCATATTGTGCGTAAAAATGAGACATATCTGGCACTAAATCTTTTACCACTTTCATATGAGGAAGTGGATAGATTTTAATATCGCCTGAAATTTCTTCTATAGGCTTAATACATGCTAAAGTATTTGTGCCATCAATATTCATTGCACAACTACCACAAATTCCCTCACGACAAGAACGTCTAAAAGTTACAGTAGAATCAATTTCGTTTTTGATTTTAATTAAAGCATCCAAAACCATCGGACCGGTTTTGCTTAAATCTATCTCGAAACTATCAATAGTAGGATTCTCATCAAGGTCAGGATCATATCTATAAATTTTTATTTTTCTAAGATTAGATACATCTCCTTTTGCTTTATGTTCCTTACCTTTTTTTACAACTGAATTTGGCGGTAACCTTAACTCTGCCATACTATATACTCTTTAATATTATGATTTAGCTTTTATCTTCCTTTTTAGCTTTAATTGGTTTTGCTTTCTTAAGGTCTTTTTCTTCGGCTATTTTTATGGTAGATGATGCCGCACCAAAAGGAAAGTTATTTTCCTCTTCGGAATCTAGTTGTCTGCTGCTAAGTAAATTTTTAATTTGCTGACCTGATAATGTTTCATATTCTATTAAGGCTTTAGCAAGTATATGAAGTTGATCTAGGTGCTTAGTTAAAATGTCTTTTGCTAAATCATAGCCGGTAGTAACAATTTTCTTTACTTCTTCATCTATTAACTCTGAAGTACTTTCCGATCTATCACTAGAACTATTTCTATTAGTATACATATCTTCACTAGCACTTCCGTGATATACAGGACCGACCTTATCGCTAAGCCCCCAATCGGTAACCATTGCCTTTGCCATTCTGGTTGCCATCTTTATATCTGATGATGCACCTGAAGTTACCTTTTCTTTACCAAATATAATTTCTTCAGCTACTCTACCAGCCATGGCTACCGCAATATCTGCTTCCATCTTATCACGTGGCATTGAAAAACGATCATTTTTCGGTAATCTCATAACCATACCAAGAGCTCTACCACGTGGAATAATCGTAGCTTTATGAATAGGATCAGAAGCGGGACAATATAAACCAACTAAAGCATGACCTCCCTCATGATATGCTGTTAGTTTTTTCTGCTCATCGGACATAATCATTGAGCGACGCTCAACCCCCATCATGACCTTATCTTTTGCCTCTTCCAAATCATGCATTTCTACTTCTTTTTTATTACGCCTTGCAGCAATAAGAGCAGCTTCATTAACTAAATTAGCAAGTTCAGCACCAGAAAATCCTGGTGTTCCTCTGGCAATAATTCTTGGTACGATTTTAGTGCTGTATTTTACTTTCTTTAAATGCACTTGTAGTATTTTTTCTCGTCCATCAATATCAGGATTTGAGACAGTAATTTGCCTATCGAACCTACCTGGTCTTAATAAAGCGTTATCAAGAACGTCGGGGCGGTTGGTAGCTGCAATAATCACAACTCCCTCATTTGCTTCAAATCCGTCCATCTCTACTAGCATCTGATTTAGTGTTTGCTCACGCTCATCATTGCCGCCGCCCATACCGATACCTCTATGGCGACCTACCGCATCAATCTCATCAATAAAGATAATGCATGGAGCGTTACGCTTGCCCTGCTCGAACATATCACGCACACGGCTAGCACCAACGCCTACAAACATCTCAACGAAATCAGAACCAGAGATACTAAAAAATGGTACGTTAGCCTCACCGGCAATTGCCTTAGCAAGCAGCGTCTTACCTGTTCCTGGAGGACCTATGAGCAAACAACCTTTAGGTATTTTACCGCCAAGCTTTTGGAACTTGCTTGGATCTCTTAAAAAGTCCACTATTTCGGTTAATTCGTCTTTTGCTTCGTCAATACCAGCTACATCTTTGAAAGTTATTTTTGGACCCTTATCCGACAAAAGTTTGGCTTTAGATTTACCAAACCCCATAGCTTTACCGCCGCCATGCATTTGTCGCATAAAGAAAACCCAAACACCGATTAATAAAAGCATCGGAAACCAAGAAATTAAGAAGCTTAAAAACGTATTCATTCTTGTTTCAGGCGGCACCACTTCTATATTAACGTCATTATTATTTAGACGATTTACTAAATCAGGATAATCAGGAGCGTAAGTGCTAAAACTAGAACCATCATTTGAAGTCCCTTCTATTATTCTCCCTTGAATTTTAACTGAGTTAACAGTTTTTTCATCGACTTTTGTTAAAAATTCTGAGAAAGATATATTATTTTTACTGCTGAGTAACCCATCAGACTGAAAAACATTGAAAAGCAGTATTACAAAAACAAAAATTACTGCCCAAACTATAATATTTTTACCTTGATTATTCATTGATACAAAACCTAACAAAAATCATTAATTATAAACAAAAACATTCTTACTTAGTTTAAAACTGACTCAGTAAAAATGTGTAAAACGAGATGTAAAATCTGGAGCAAAAGAGACGTTAAAACTCTTTATGTCGTTATCATAGTATGATATATGTGGTATTGCTACAACTTTTTCAAGTATTTTAATAATAGGTAAGGTAAATAAAATCGCATTGTGGTTTCCACAAGATAGGTTTTTTAAAACTTCTAGATCTAGTTCTTTCTTGATTATTTTATAATCTTCTAGCGATAAATATGTTGCTACACAATTTTCTATGTCATGGTTTTTTGTAATACGAAAACGATTATCCCAAACCACTTGCTTATCCAATAATAACTTACTTTCTGGTAGCTTTTTACCAAACTCTCGATATATTAATAATTTATTTTGCATACGCTTAATTACGCAACCATGCAAAGTATTTTTAAAATCCAAACTTTGCGTAATTAATTTTAAAATAGGCTCTACCGAATAGAAACGAGCCGAGCGTTGTTGTCCGCTAATTATTATCAGTAAAAAATTAATTAGCTGCACTCGTACTTCTGGTGAAAATCTATTAAATTTAATTAAATCAAGAAAAGCAAAGCCATATTCAGATATCTTTACCGATTCGGCTATTGCGGATATTAATTCCGGTTTAAACTTATTTTCTACTAATTCATTAACTTTAATCTGCTGAGTAATTATATCATCTTTAATATAATCTTCTTGTTTGGCTAATTTCTGCCTAACTGCATTACGTCTATATTTAGTCGATAAATTTGATTGATCTTCAAACCATTTAATATTATTTGTAACTAAATAATTTACTAATTCGCTTTTAGGAATATTAAACAAAGGTCTAATTATTTGTGTATTATTATGCCAGTTTACGCTGCTGCTGCTAAGTCCGAATACACCGCTTTTACGCTCTAATCTAAGGCAAAAATTTTCTATATAATCATCTTCATGGTGAGCGGTTAATAAAACTAATATATGAAGCTTCTGGCACAATGAAGTCATTAAATCATAACGCCCTTTTCTTGCTCGCTCCTGTAAATTAGAAAAATTATTTTGATGATCGAAAGAAAGGCTATAAAACTTAAGCCCTAAACTGTTAGCAGTATTTTGGATATACTCAATTTCCTGCTTTGATTGCTCTCTTAAATTATGGTCAACCGATAAAACAAACAGCTCTATATTATTTTTCTTAGCCCAGATACTTGCAAGGTAAAGTAATGTTACTGAATCACTACCGCCAGAAACCGCAATAGCTATTTTAGATAAGCCAAAACCACCTATTAAATTATTGATGTTGTGTTCAAATTTTTCGTATAGCATAGAATTATTATATATAGATAACGTAAAAGTTTAAAGTGAAAAAGAACGCAATAAAATTTTATTTTTGTCAAAAATTTCTACAAATAAGAGAAAAACTATATTAGAAAAATTAGAACGGTTGAGGCTAGATTCTTATAGAGAAAATAATAATATTAAAAGACTAGCAGAATATGACGGGTACAGATTAAGAGTCGGTGATTATCGTATTATATATAAGTTGCTAAGACCAGTGCCGCTTTCGCCTGTACCGGAGAACGCATGACCAGGGGAAGAGGTAAGACCGCTTAAGTACTCGCCCATACCGCCAGAGTCTATCATATATTTTGTGTAAGTTGTAAAGCAACAGAGAAAGAAATACTGTTAAAATACAACTAGAACAAAGGTAAAAAATATGGCTAAGAAAATAGAAGCTGGTGTTAGAAGTGCAGATATAAATAATAAGTTAGTAGAGGAAATATTATCCCAATCTAATCCTAAAGAGTTATTTGGAAAGGATGGATTGTTTCAGCAATTAAAGAAGAGGTTAGTAGAGAGAATACTAGAGGACGAGCTAAGTCATGAATTAGGTTATTCGAGGCATAGCAAGGCATCAAAGCAAGATAGCAATCGTCGTAATGGTACGAGCAAAAAGACAGTAATAGATGACAGTGGTCAAAAGATAGTACTTGATATTCCAAGAGATAGAGACAATAGTTTTGAGCCTCAATTAATTCCTAAGGGAGTTAGAAGATTCACTGGATTTGATGATAGCGTTATTTCACTTTATGCAAGAGGTATGACCATGAGTGAGATTCAATCCCATTTAGAGGAAATGTATCATACAGAAGTATCTAAGGAGCTTATCTCGACTATTACAGATGGAGTTATGGAAGAGGTAATAAGATGGCAAGCCCGAGCATTAGATAGAATATACCCAATTGTATATTTAGATTGCATCATGGTAAAAGCAAGAGATAATAATATAGTTATAAATAAGGCTGTTTACCTTGTTATTGGTATAAATATAGAAGGCAAGAAAGAGCTTTTGGGTATTTGGATTAGCAAGAATGAGGGTTCAAAGTTTTGGATGCAGGTTGTAAGCGAATTAAAGAACCGAGGTGTAGAACAAATTTATGTAGCATGTGTTGACGGTCTTAAAGGTTTTAGAGATGCAATAAACAGTGTTTTCCCAAATACCATAGTACAACTTTGTATAGTACATATGGTACGTAATTCTTTAAAGTACGTTTCTTACAAAAATCTTAAAGAAGTAGCAGCTGACTTAAAACAAATCTATACAGCAAATAATGAGAATATGGCTAATTTAGCATTAGAAGAGTTTGCTAAAAAATGGGATAGTAAATACCCAGTTATTTCTGATATATGGATACGTAATTGGAGTGGTATAGTACCTTTCTTTGCGTTCCCTAAAGAGATTAGAAAGGTAATCTATACTACCAATACGATAGAATCGGTAAATAGACAAATCCGTAAAATTATCAAAAATAAAGGGGTTTTCCCAGATGATAAATCTATCACAAAAATTGTCTACTTAGCTCTTAAACATGCTGCAAAAAAGTGGACCATGCCTATTAAAGAATGGTCTCTTGCTTTGAATCAATTTGAGATACTATGTGGAAATTTTAAATATGAATTATTAGAAAATGATTTTTAACAATTTACACAAAAATTATGATTGACTCCCTTTCTTGGTTTTAATAATAAAAGTTCCCCATAACGCTTCGTTCTTATCAAATATTCCTCTAGCTGACCAATGTTGTGCAGGTTCTAAGCAATATTCTATATTTTGATCTTTGTAAGATTCACCCCACCCTAAAGTAATAATTTCAGCATCTTTAATATGCTTTTTTATTATTATATCATTCTTAAGAGGAGTAATAATTTTAGGCTTATCTCGTAGCCATAAATCGTTAATCGTTTTAATATCTAGATGATCATAATGATTATGGCTTATTAATATAAAATCGATTTTAGGTAAATCAGCAAAATCGATACCAGGTTTTACTACTCTTTTCGGTCCTACAAAAGTAAAAGGGCTTGCTCGCTCCGACCAAACCGGATCAGTTAAAATATTTAGACCTTGCACTTGAATTAAGAAAGTAACGTGACCTACATAGCTTACCCTTATATTCTCATCATGAGTTATTGGAGGAATATCGGCTGTGATAGATTCCGATAATGGTAGCCATTCTGACTTTTTTGAAGTCATTTTCCACTTTAAGATATCAAGCAAATTTTTAGGCTTAATATTAGGATCAAGGTTATAAAACATATTTTTATTTTAACGTGATCTTTCTGTTTGCTTATTAGATCGTTTAACTTGCTCTTTTTCTACAAAAGATTTTTTTGGCTCATTTGGCTTTTGTACTGATTTATGTGCAAACCCTGCTGCTTTTTCTCTTACTTCCATGACAGATTGCAGAGCTTCTTTTGGTAGTTGAGTTAACAATGCTGGTATCTTTGATTCTACTTCTTTCTTATTAATATTTATTTCTTTTGATTTCTTTAATTCTATTTCTTTAGCAAGATCTCTGCCAATAACATCATCTAATGCAGCTCCTATATAATCGGCAAACCGAACAATTGCTTCTGAGCTAGGTAATATTGTTTGTTCCTTTGTTATAAAATTTTTCCATAAAGTTTCATTGGTATTTGTTTCTGCAGCAAGTTTATATGCTGAAATACCTCTTTCTTTTAATTCTTCTTTTACCTTTTCTTTTAAATGATAACTTATATTATCTCTTAAATTTTCTTTATCGCTCATTATTTTTTCCCGTAAATATTCACTCCTAAAAGGCTTAAGAGTTATAACAATTTATTTCTAAATGATAAGAATTTATAGTTTGTATAGATTATTTACTAAACAACCCTCAGCTATAAGCTGAGGGGTTATAAAGTGGAATCGATTAGAAATCGATCATCATTCACAGGTTCACCTTCCTGTTCATCAATATAGTGCTGTATCATTTCATCAGTTATATTACCTGAACTGACTGCCATATAGCCCCTAGCCCACAAATGATTGCCCCAAAATTGTTTTCGTAAATGAGTAAATTCTTGCAATAAAATTCTTGAGCTAATGCCTTTTAAATACTGTACTAACTTGCTAAGAGATATTTGCGGCTTATATGAGATAAACATATGTACGTGATCACATGATATTTTCCCTGAAATTATATGTACTTCATGTTCCATACAAATCTGCCTCAGTAAATCTCTAGTCCTTTCCGATACTTTGCCTATCAATATTCTCTTCCTATATTTTGGTATCCATATAAGATGCACTTTTAAATCATACTGACTATGACTATTCTTTCTATAACTTCTCATATTTCTTGATATAAATTCATTGCTAAAGCAATTTCATTATATCTTCCCTTCGCCTAAAGGCGAGGGATTTTTGATCCCCGAAGGGGGACATTAATATATAACTAATAAATGACAAATAGAAGATATTTCACGATATAAGTAATAAGTTTTAAGATATTTTAATTAATTATACCGAAAATACTTCAAAATTTGGAAAGTTAAATAAGCGTTAATCCAAGATACATGTATTTAAGTGTTAACAGTGTTCTGTTTCAGATATTTTAAGAAGATCATATAAATCGAGAACTGTTTTCTCTAGTTGTTTATCATTTATTAATAGAATAATCTTAATTTCCGATATTTGTACCATTTGAACATTGATATTATCTTTTGCTAATTTTGATAATATCACTTCAAGCAATTTCAAATCATTTTTAATCCCATGACCAATAATTGAAACTGTAGCAATTTCAGTATCAAAGGTAAAATTACTTATTTGATTATTATTTTTCAAATTAGTAAGTAGTATATGTAAACTATTTTTATCTGTTAAATTAGTAATAAAACTATATCTTTTGTTATGCTCTATTTCTTGTATCAACTCAATATGATTATTATTTTGTGCAATAACACTCGCAACTTGAATAAAGTTTAACGAACAGCTTTCTATAGTTAGATATAATAAATTTTTATTAGAAGTAATGCCGCTAATTATTCTTTTTTCCATAATTTTATCTTTTGAAGTGATTAACGTGCAACCTGCTTCAGGTGCAAAAGTTGAAAGAATACGCATATCTATTTGATATCGCATTACTATTTCTGCTGCCCTTGGATGTAATACTTTTGCTCCACTTAATGCTAACTCTAACATTTCTGAAAAGTCTATCTCGTCTATCTTTTTTGCTTTTGGAATAATTCTTGGATCAGCAGCAAATACACCCTCTACATCCGTATAAATATCGCACCTATCTGCTTTCATAGCGGCAGCAATTAAAGCAGCGGTAGTATCAGAGCCGCCTCTACCTAATGTAGCTAATCTATTATGTTTATTGATTCCTTGAAAACCAGCAATTATAGGAATAATATTTTGTTGTAAACATTCGTTCAATAAGTTTGTATCAACTGATTCTACTAAAGCTTTACTGTGATTATCATCAGTCAAAATTGGTAATTGCCACGCCAAAAATGATCTGGCATTTATATTTTCTTCTTGAAGAGCAAGTGCAAGCAATGAAGCCGTAACTATCTCACCGCTAGAAAGTGCTACATCATATTCTGCAAGTTGAGATGATTTATTAAGACTTGATACTTCATTACATAATGTAACAAGTTGATTAGTGACCCCTGCCATAGCAGAAACTGCTATAATTACTTGATTATTTTTAGCTATTTCAGCTTTTATAGTAGGGATGATTTTTTTTATTCTGTCAATAGTTGCAACGGAAGTGCCACCGAATTTTTGAATTATTAAGGCCATAAATTATAGAAGCCTAGGAAATATTATGTTATATAGTCTTAATTCTGTCATACCGTGGCTTGTCCATGGGATTCAGAAAAATAATAAACATACTAATAAAAGCTTGATTTCTCTCACTTTATACTGGATCTAACTTAGCAAGCCAGCGTTGTTGCATGGATCAGTTTTTGCGTCATTGCGAGGAAATTACGGAGTAATTGACAAAGCAATCCAGCTAAAAAATGCTAATTTATAGCATTTTTTATTATTTTTTCTGGATTGCCACGCTCATTTCATTCGCTCGCAATGACGATTACACCATAAATACTTAATTATGCACTAGCGATTTCTGTAACGTTTACTATTTTATGATCACGCTTAGTTAAAAACTCTACTCTTCCTGATGTTAAAGCAAAAATAGTATGATCCTTACCAATCCCAACATTTACTCCAGGATGGATTTTTGTACCACGTTGTCTAACTATAATATTGCCAGGTATTACATATTGTCCATCAGCTTTTTTAACGCCAAGTCTTCGACCAGCTGAATCTCTTCCGTTCCTAGAACTACCACCAGCTTTTTTGGTTGCCATCTTATGATTCCTTTATTATTAACTTTTACAAAAAGTCTATTATTGTTTTGTAATATCTAATATTTTCAGCTCTGTCAATTCTTGACGATGACCAGCTTTACGACGATAATTTTTTCTACGTTTTTTCTTAAAAACTATAATTTTATTATCTCTAAGCTGGTTAGTAATTTCAGCTGTAACAACAGCTCCTTTTACTAATGGAGTACCGATAAAAGAAGGCTTTGAATATTCACCCATCATTAAAACCTGATTAAGCTGAATTTTAGAGCCAAGCTCACCTTCAATTTTTTCGACTTTAATAACGCTATTTTGATCTACTTTATATTGTTTTCCACCTGCTTTTATAACTGCGAACATGAAAAATATCTCTTTAAAAATTTATAAATATTTGTCGTATCATATTATTATATTGGCAATTAGTCAATGATAATTTGAAAGAGATCATCAGTATTTTTTACTGTTTTATTATATCCCGTGAACAAACCACGTGACAACAGAGACGGAAGCAGGTAGACGAAGTTTAATTTGGGAAAGAGCAAGGCGTCTTGAAACTGATAACCGCAGCGTATACTTAATACGTGAGGATTATCAGTAAAAGACAACGCTGCCAATTTTTCAAATTAAACGAGTATACCATCTATCTTTGCAGCTAGTATAAAATCGCTCTCAGTAAGACCATCAATTTTATGAGTCCATATTTCTACTATGCAAGCTCCCCAAGATATAGTCAAATCTGGGTGATGTACTTCCTGCTCGGCAATTTCAGCTATTTTATTAGCAAATTCTATAGGTTGCATAAAATTAGGAAATTTATACTTTTTGTATAGATGTCCTGACTCATTTACTATCCATCCATTTTGTAATTCAGATAGTAATTTATCGATTTCTTTTTTCTCAAGCGGTGGAACACCTCCCTCGCATGGAATACATTTTTTATGACTTAGTGAACATGTTATTGTCATAATAAACCTATTTTTTAATTATTATTGTTTTATCTTTTTCCAGTCTAGATTATTTAGCATATCAAATAGCTGTTGAAAACTTTTAATTACAAAATATGTTTTCTGGAAAGAATCTGTTTCATACTCTGTTTTTATCACTTTATTTAAATCAAACTCCAAACGCATAGGAATTTCTGATTCTAAAGAGTAAATAGATTCACCTTTAGAGGAAATAATACCAGCTCCGTATATTCGCAAATCATCATTTGACTTGATGAGTCCAAATTCAACTGTAAACCAGTATAGAGCCGAAGCAAATTTAAGCATACCCGCTTCAATGGCTTCTAAGCCTTTTAGCCCAAATTGCTGCATAAAGTCAGCAAATACGGGATTTACAAGTAACGGCGCATGACCGAAAACGTCATGAAATATATCGGGTTCTTCCAAATAATCAAGCTGATGAGGCTGACGAATAAAACAGGTAGACGGAAATTTACGCTCTGCTAGAAATTTAAAAAATAAATCTTCAGGTATAAAACCTCTTACCGGTATTATAGAAAAATTGGTTTCTTCCATTAATATTCTATTAAGCTCCGAAAATTTAGGAATTCGATCGTTACAAATTTTTAATTTTTCTATTCCTTCTACTATTTCGTTTGTAGCTCTGTTTTTTAATAATTCGGTATGTCTGTTAAATAATGTTTTCCAAATTTCATGATCTGTTTCAGTAAATTTTTCCCATTGCTCAGAACACACCATTGGGTGGTCTAATAAAGATGACATAGTTTCCTCGTAAGAATAATATTGTTTGATTTAATTTATTCTCTTTTGTAAGTATTAAAACGTCATTGCGAGCGAATGAAGTGAGCGTGGCAACCTCATTAAGCATCCTGAGATTGCTTCGTCGCTACGCTCCTCGCAATGACGTTTTTTAGTACTTAAAAGAGAATTTAGTTAATTGGTAATAATTTAGAATTCGATATTAATATCGATAATAAGAAACTTTAGTGTAGTAATATGAGAATGGGGTAGTGAAAGATATTAAATTAGCCGCAACACGACTAAACGTGAGTGATGGAATTTTTATAAGCTGGATAATTGGTGAGATAGACATTGTTTAAACTTGTTTGTTAAATTACATAATCGAAATATTTTTAAATTTTGATAATAATACATGATTTACTCCTTAATTAATCATAAATTAATTATAACATACTTAACATAAAGCTTCAATAGGTTTTATCAATTAACACAAATACAATCGCATATTGGGTTACTGCGGCGAAGATTGCAGCAGCTAGATCATCAACCATAACCCCAAGGCTACCTTTAATATTTTTATCAAGCCAATTAATAGGCCAAGGCTTTAATATATCAAAAAGACGAAACAAACAAAAAGGTAATATAAAAAGTAATATTATACTAACTTTTAAAGTACTAAAGTGCTTTACTAAATTTGATTCATTAGCAAAAATTGCTGAGAAAAATACTAAAATAACAGTTAGTAACTGCCCTACTACTTCGTCGATTACTACCTCTTTTGGGTCTTTGGAATCCGTATAGTTTAAGTATATTTTAGTAAAATATGTACCGAGTATTAGAAGTAATAGACATATAGCAGACGCTATAATGACTATACTGACAAGCTGAGCTTCATTAAGCGTAAGATTTGCAAAAGGAATAATTATTTTATTATCAACAACAAAATACATTATAGCGTAACATAAAGGAAAAGCAGCAAGAGAGCCGAAAGTACCTGGGCAATATTTTATTTTTCCGATATAAAAGAAAGTAACAAAGAATTCTGAGAATTGTTTTTTGGTAAACATTTTTGCTCTGGATTAGATTTATAATATATAATATAATAAAATTTTAACTTATATAGCAAGAAATACTATGGGAATGAGCTTCAGCCATTTATTAATAGTTCTATTAATTATTTTTGTATTATTTGGTGCTGGTAAATTACCACAAGTTATGTCCGACCTTGCCAAAGGTTTAAAAGCTTTCAAAGACGGCATGAAAGAGGATGATAGCACTAAAAAAGATTAGATGTTGCAACTAAACAACCCTCAGCTATAAGCTGAGGGGTTATAAAGTGGAATCGATTAGAAATCGATCATCATTCACAGGTTCACCTTCCTGTTCATCAATATAGTGCTGTATCATTTCATCAGTTATATTACCTGAACTGACTGCCATATAGCCCCTAGCCCACAAATGATTGCCCCAAAATTGTTTTCGTAAATGAGTAAATTCTTGCAATAAAATTCTTGAGCTAATGCCTTTTAAATACTGTACTAACTTGCTAAGAGATATTTGCGGCTTATATGAGATAAACATATGTACGTGATCACATGATATTTTCCCTGAAATTATATGTACTTCATGTTCCATACAAATCTGCCTCAGTAAATCTCTAGTCCTTTCCGATACTTTGCCTATCAATATTCTCTTCCTATATTTTGGTATCCATATAAGATGCACTTTTAAATCATACTGACTATGACTATTCTTTCTATAACTTCTCATATTTCTTGATATAAATTCATTGCTAAAGCAATTTCATTATATCTTCCCTTCGCCTAAAGGCGAGGGATTTTTGATCCCCGAAGGGGGACATTAAATATAGAATTTGATATGACAAATTTATCTATTACTATACCTGATTATATAGCTAAAGCAAGTAATGAAGTTGCTAAAAAACTAGGGCTATCTAGAACAGCTTTTATCCGTCAAGCAATTATACATGAACTTGATAATCTTCAATCTAAATTTGAGCAGGAAGGTATTATAAAGAGTTTTAATGCAATGAAAAAATCCCCTCAATATTTAGAAGAAGCGGAAGAAATAATGAATGGCTTAAACTCTGAATTACCGGAAGAAGATGAAAAATGGTGGGTCAAAAAGAAGTATTAACACGCGGAGGCGTTTATTTAGCACGACTTGATCCTGCTAAAATAAATGAAGTTGGGAAGATACGTCCTGTTATAGTATTAAATTCACAAATAATATTAGATTCGATTCCTCCTATAGTGTTTATTTGTCCTCTTAGCAGTCAGTCGTATCCAAAATTTAGTAACCTTCATTTTGAATTAGACATACGTGACAATTTAGAGGTTAAGAGTTATGCATTAGTAGAACATTGTAGAGCAATAAGTATAACAAGGATTATACATCAGAGGTTAGCACAAATCACTATTGTACAACAATTAATCGGTATGTAGAAATTTAAAATATAAATATTAAATGAAAACCGAATTACCTGAACGCTCTTTACATATTAGGGGCAGGCTAAATTTTATAGTGCAACAAATTGTAGAACTAGCACAAGATAAAATTGCTATGATTATCTTGTATGGCTCATTTGCTAGAGGTGACTGGGTGCGTGATCTACCTAATGGCTATCATAGCGATACAGATATTTTGATTATCTTAAAGAAAGGTAAGTATAAAGGTCATGCTACTTTAAACCTAAAAGATAGAATATATACAAGATTAAAAAGAAAAGGTGTAATAAAAGATCAAATTATTCCGTATGATTCACGTATATCAATAATTTTAGAATCAATAGAAGAGATAAATAGACAATTAGAAAAAGGACGTTATTTCTATACAGATCTTAAAAAAGAAGGGATACTTTTATACGACAGTGGATAGTATATTTTAAGCGAGGCTAAAGATTTACCTTGGAGCGAGATGAAAGAAATTGCTCAAGATTATTTTGAAGAGTGGTTTAAGAGTGGTAAATATTTTTTAAAAACTTCTAAAAATGCTTTGGAAGAAGAAATTTTTAATATCAGTGCTTTTTTGCTTCATCAAGCTACCGAAAGTTTCTATAGTACTATTTTATTAGTTTTTTCTAATTATAAGCCAAAATTACATGATTTAGAAAAACTAAGTAGTATGGCAGAAAATTATAACAGCGAATTATTACAAGTTTTTCCTATAGCAACTCCAGAGCAGAAAGAATGTTTTACGCTACTAAAAGAAGCATATGTTAAAGCACGATATGATAAAAATTATAAGATCACGAAAGAACAGCTACTTTATCTAATAGAGCGAATAGAAAAATTAAAAGAAATCACCGAAAGAATTTGTATGGTAAAGATTGGTGGGTAGGTTGTCATCCCGTGGTTTGCTAACTAGATCCAGTCAATAGGAAAGACATATTAAATTCCTCAAATTAAAAGCTCGATTACTCTCGCTTTTTTCTGGATCCCGTGGTCAAGCCACGGAATGACAGAAGCCAATTTCATGAGGTAGTATAAAATTCCTGAGATTGCCATGCTCATTTCATTCACTCGCAATGACAGAGAAAAGATCAATTCAACAAATGGATTATCTATTTAACTTCCAGAAACAGTAGTGTAAGTACCATTTTCTTTTCTAATAATATCATATTGTCTTTGGGCTATTGAATCGATAAAATGGATATTACCAGATAGACCTATATAATTTTGTCTACTATTTATTCTATTTAAAAATCTACTTAAATCGAATTCATTTCCTATGAAGCTGGCAGTCATACGTCCTAAATCATAGGAAAGTAGATGCATAAAACCCATATGATTGATTCCGAGAGCTTTTGCTCGCTCAGAAACATTACTGTTAAGGGTATTTAGCGAGCCAGTAAAGCTAATATCAATATTTTCTGGATAATCTACATCAATGCGGTTATCACCAATTAATATAGCTTTTTTATCTAAATTATATTTATTAATACTACCAGCAAGTAGGCTTAAATTTTTTGGATCATCCGATATATAAATAATAGGCTTTGTTGTATCGCTGCGTTCATTTATAATATCAGTATTATCCGAAACATTTTTTACAGCCTTTGCAATAGATTCAGGACTATCTTCATAAAATTCAGTAAGTGCTAAGGTGGCATTTTTCTGAATCAAAATATTTTGCATAACTTGACTAACAGTTTGAGAGTGTTTGCCTGTAGGCAGTAATGCCATAAAATCCTTATGACTACTTCCATAATAATTAACGATCCGGATTAGCTGCTTTAAAGGTGCATGACCAAATACGAATAATTTATCATCTGCAAGAGCAGGGTTATTTGACATAGTTATTATAACAATATTATTGGCTTTGGCTTTTTCGGCTATTAAAGAAGTAAAGTTAGAATATAAAGGACCTAGAATAATTTTAGTTTTACGTGCTACTATTTTATCCATAGCAGCTAATACATTTTTCTCATCTGAACCATCATATGATGTAACATGGATATAAGATTTTACTCCATCATTAAGACCCATTTTAATCAAATCTTTATATTGCTTACCAACAATACCATCAGGACCTTGGTTAGGCATTAAAATTGCAACCTCAATTTCTTTTTGTGCTTTTTTTACAGGTACAATAGTTTCTTCTTTGGAAGTTTGACAGGATGATAGATATAAGGAACAAAAAAACATTAAAATGATTTTTGCAAAGTTTCGTGTTATACTAGCCATAATATTACTACAAGATTTAAAAATTATGTTTTTAAAAGCGGGATTATATATTGTTTCGACACCGATTGGCAATTTTGACGATATCACACTTCGTGCTATATCAACCCTAAAAAACTCGGATATTATCTTATGCGAGGATACTAGAATATCACAAAAATTGCTAGCAAAACATGACATTCGTACTAAATTACAAGTTTATAATGATCATAGTGACGAGAAAGACAGAGAAAATATTATAAATCTAATAAAAGCAAATAAGATATTAAGTTTAATTTCTGATGCCGGCACTCCTTTAATTTCTGACCCTGGATATAAATTAGTACGAGATTTAAGATTGCTAAATTTCCACATAGATGTAGTGCCTGGTGTCTCTTCACCAATCACAGCATTAACATTATCTGCCTTACCTACTGATCGCTTTCTATTTTGCGGATTCTTACCTAAAACTATAGAAAGTAAGAAAAAACTTTTTACTGAGTTTGCAAATATCCGTGCTACGCTAATTTTTTTTGAGACAGCACCCCGCTTAATAAACACTTTATTAATAGCTAAGGAAATACTCGGAAATCGTGAAATATGTGTAGCACGTGAGGTTACTAAGCTTTATCAAGAAACAAAAACTGCAAGCATCGATGAAGTAATAGCATTTTATCAAAATAATACTCTAAAAGGCGAGATAGTATTATTAATTTCGGGGGTTTTACAAGAACAAGAAGAAAAGCTGGAGCTCAATTTAACAGAATTTATAAAATCATGTTTGAGTAAAAATTTGAGTGCTAAAACTACTACTGACCTTGCTTATGAAAAATTTAAAAATACATATAGCAAAAAAGAAATATATAGATTGGTAAATAAGCAAAAGAGCTAATATAAATTTACGGTAGAACATTTACCTTAAAATATGGTATAATTAAACAACAAAAAAGATATGTATAAAGGTTAATCCGAAAGTAGATTTAGCGTTTAAAAAGATCTTCGGAGTGGAAGAGAATAAGGATTTATTGATATCGCTTATTAATTCTATAGTCAGTGAAAAAGATCAAGTAAAAGAAGTAACGCTCCTTAATCCATATAATCCAAAAAACTTGTTAAATAAAGATAAACTTCTGAAAGAATTAAATAATAAAGAGCTAAGAAAAGCATTAAATGTGCTTGAAGTAATAAAAGTGATGAAGAAAGAGAAGAATATGAAAATCGCTTGAATTTGCTTAGAATTGAAGCTAGTGCCGTTAAAAGAGCCGAGGAAAGAAAGGAAGAAAGAGGCAGAGCTGAAGAAAAAATTGAAATGGCAAAAGAAATGCTAAGAGATACTAAACCTATAGAAAGAATAGTTAAACTATACTAAGCTTTCAACAGAAGAAATAGAAAAGCTGAAAGCAGTGTAACACGCAAACACACACGCTACTACGTTGGGCTTTGTAAATAAAATTTAATTTTTTGAAGAGTTGACAATATTAAAAAATATTTATACAATGATACAAGATAATCAACTAAAAAGAGTTTTGCTTTCTTAAATATTAATTATTTTAAAATGATTTTTAACAATTTACACAAAAATTATGATTGACTCAAATTTTTGGAAATACTATTTTTCAAATTTTTTTTGCTATTACCATCGCTATATTCCTTACCCCATATTTTAATTATCAAACCAAACAACTTTTTCTTACTGTTAGTATTTTCTTAAGAACTTTGTTAGTATTAGTATTTTGCTAGCTCAATAGCTTCTCCACTTGGTAATATTCCTAAAGGAGCAAAGTTATTTGTAATAATATTATTTAGTTGTATTTGTTTGTCAAATTTCCTAAACTTCATATTAGGTTGTGTTATTGGTACTATAATTATTCCAGCCCAAACAACTTATCAGGTGAATCAAGTATTAGATAATCTTACACCGTTTTGGACATTAAATTTACAGCCAATAATCTCTAATGATTTTGCACTTATTAGTGGATTTATTATAGGCTTTATCTTAAATATTTTTGGTTTTCCTATTATTAAATTTACAGTAAATAATGTTAACAAATTTTGTATGATGTTTTTGAATAAATTCTTTGTACCTTTGATTCCATTATTTATATTTGGTTATGTAGTAAAACTTGTGGATGAGAAGCTTTTTAATACTCTTTTAGAACAAAATTTAGAAGTAATGATTAAAATGATATGCTTCGTAATTACTTACTTAGTGTTCCATGTTTTGTTAGTGTCACAATTCAATTTAAAAAAAGTAATAGAAATTGTTAAAAGCCTTGTTTCGCCTATGGTTGCAGCTTTTTCTACTATGTCAAGTGCATCTGCCTTACCATTTAATTTAACCGCAGTTAATAAGAATGTCGGTGATAAAAACTATGCAAATTTTATATGTCCTACCATCATGAATATACATATGTTGGGCGATACAATTTGTATACCGATTATTGCTATATTATTATGAATTTTTATGATATTCCTATTTCAAATCAGCAGTTTTTAATATTTGCAATATATTTTACTTTAACAAAATTTTCAGGTGCTGGAGTACCTGGTGGAACAATATTAGTTATGTTACCGGTATTAGAAAAAACTTTAGGATTTACTTCTGAAATGTGTAGTTTAATTACAAGTATTTATATAGTAATTGACTGTGTTACTTCTTCAGTTAATGTAGCCGGTAATAATATATTTGCTATATATATTTATCCAATGTATAAAAAACTTCTAAAAATTTGAAGAATACCTAAATGACTATAGATTCTTTAAGTAAAATTAATAGGAAATAAACGGTCGTTATGTTAAACGTAACGACCTATTTAGTAACGATTTATTAACTACAGCTACAACTTTTTTTAGGTTTGTTGTTTTCTGCTGATTGTTCAAGTTTTTTACCCGCAGCTTGCATATCCTGCCCTGCTCCCTGCATTGTGTTACAAGCACTAGTTAAGAAAGCTACAGAGACTAATATAGAAGTTAGAATTATTGAACGCATATTTTACCTTTATCAAATTGAATCTAGATTTTATGAAGCAAATAAAAACTTGTCAATTTAAAATATAGGAAAAAGCATTATATTATTTACTTTTTGTACAATATCTCATTACTAATATACCGAACAACGCAGAAAGTAGTGAGCCAATAATTACCGCTACTCTCATAGAGTTTGAAGGGCAACCGCTTTCAAACGTAATACCGCCTATAAATAGGCTTAAAGTAAAACCGATTCCTCCAAGAATTGCTATAGAATAAAATTTTAACCATGAAGTATTACTTGGTAGGCTACAAAAATTAAACTTTACGCATGGATAGGAAAATAGCATAATTCCAAGTTGTTTACCTATAAATAAACCTAATATTACTCCAAAAGTTAAACTAGAGCAAACACTTCCAAAAGAGAAATCTTTTAGAAGAACTCCAGAATTCATAAATACAAATAAAGGTAAAATAAAATGGCACCGTCAAGTTAAGTAAATTAGTATCACAAAGTACTATATTTTTAGATTTCAGACAGCAAGAAGTCTTTGAGTAGCTTCATCCCAAATGGATTTAGCGGACGCAAATGCAATTCTTTGCTCAGATGCGAGGGTGTCAGGAAGTTTGTGTAAGTTGTAAAAATAGTTAAGAATAAAAATAACATAAACAACTTACATGGAGCTAATATGAAGAACAATAACAAAGTATCAAATCCAGCTATAGAAAAATTAGTATCAGAAATACTATCACAAAGTGATCCATCTGAAATATTTGGTAAAGAAGGGATATTTCAGGGAATTAAAAAGCAGATAGTAAATAAGATTTTAGAGAAAGAAATGGAATCTCATATAGGTTATGAGAAACATTCTAAAAATGAGAAATACTCAGATAACAGACGTAATGGTAATTATGAAAAGACTCTAATAGATCCAGAAGGTCGTAAATTGACAGTAGAAGTGCCAAGGGATCGGGATGGAGAATTTGAACCTCAACTAATTCCAAAAGGAGTGCGTAAATTTGAAGGATTTGATGATAAAGTAATATCCTTATATGCTCGGGGAATGACCATTAGGGAAATACAAGGGCACTTAGAAGAACTATATGCCACCAAGGTATCATCTGAGTTAATATCAAAGGTAACTGATGGTATTTTAGAGGAAGTAACTGCTTGGCAGAATAGAGCACTTGATAATGTATATCCTATAATGTACTTAGATTGTATTCATGTTAAGGCAAGAGATAATCATGTAATAATAAATAAAGCGGTTTATCTAGCTATTGGAGTGAATATGGAGGGCAAGAAAGAGCTATTAGGAATTTGGATAGGCAAGAATGAAGGGTGTAAATTTTGGATGCAGGTAGTAACAGAACTGAAGAATCGAGGAGTTGCACAAATATATGTTGCATGTGTTGATGGTCTTAAGGGTTTTCCAGAGGCGATAAATAGCATTTTTCCAAAGACGATAGTGCAGTTGTGTATTGTTCATATGGTAAGAAATTCTGTAAAATACGTATCATACAAAGATCTAAAAGCGGTAACAGCTGATTTAAAAGCAGTTTATTCTGCAATAAATGAAGCAGAGGGATTAAGAGAATTATAAAACTTTGCCAAAAAATGGGATGAAAAATATCCAGTTATTTTTGACATATGGCAACGAAATTGGTCTGGCATAGCTCCATTTTTTAGCTTTCCGGAAGACATTAGGAAGGCGATTTACACTACTAATGCTATTGAATCCACTAACCGTCAAATTCGTAAAATTATTAAAAATAAAGGAGTATTTCCAGATGACAAATCGATTCAGAAAATAATCTTTTTGGCGTTGACAAATGCCTCTAAAAAATGGACAATGCCTATTAAGAATTGGGCGATGGCTTTAAATCAATTTGCTATACTTTGTGATACTAATTTACAAAATTGGGCAAATGGAGAAATCGTACTTACACAAAAAATCTGACAGACCCGACCCATTTCAGACAGCAAGAAGTCTTTGAGTAGCTTCATCCCAAATGGATTTAGCGGACGCAAATGCAATTCTTTGCTCAGATGCTGTTTTAGTATATCTTCCAACATTTACAGCAAATATATTTCTGACTTTTCCCATCAGTGATAATGTACATTGTGCTGAATTAGGATGCTTAAATTTAATCAGTATCTTCTCTTTTATCCTAGTTGGCTGATGGGCATTCTCAATCCGATTATTTAGTCTTTTATCGGTACGATGCTTAGTCCTAGGACACATATACCTAACTGGTTTAATGTAGCTTTTTAGCTTATCAGTCACAATAACCCTTGGACATGGATAATTACCCAATAATCTTGATAAAAAGCGAATAGCTGATTTCTTGTTACGACGCTTCTGCAGTAATACTTCTAATTCATGTCCCTCAGAGTCAACAGCTCTCCATAATATGAATACTTCACCTTTGATCTTGATATTCATCTCATCCAAATGCCATTTATCAGTTGGCTTTCGCTCTCTCTTACTAATAACATCTTGAAAATAAACTACAAACTTATAACACCAAAACCTTACAGTCTCATGACTTAATATAATACCTCGATAAGCCATCTGCTCTTGAACATCTCGGTAACTATTATTAAAGCGATGATATAACCATACTGTATGGCTAATAATGCTTGCTGGAAAACGATGTCTATTCGGGGCTTGAGTAATATGCATAGCGGTAAAATCTAGGATAAATGGGTCTGTCAGATTTTTTGTGTAAGTACGATTTCTCCATTTGCCCAATTTTGTAAATTAGTATCACAAAGTATAGCAAATTGATTTAAAGCCATCGCCCAATTCTTAATAGGCATTGTCCATTTTTTAGAGGCATTTGTCAACGCCAAAAAGATTATTTTCTGAATCGATTTGTCATCTGGAAATACTCCTTTATTTTTAATAATTTTACGAATTTGACGGTTAGTGGATTCAATAGCATTAGTAGTGTAAATCGCCTTCCTAATGTCTTCCGGAAAGCTAAAAAATGGAGCTATGCCAGACCAATTTCGTTGCCATATGTCAAAAATAACTGGATATTTTTCATCCCATTTTTTGGCAAAGTTTTGTAATTCTCTTAATCCCTCTGCTTCATTTATTGCATAATAAACTGCTTTTAAATCAGCTGTTACCGCTTTTAGATCTTTGTATGATACGTATTTTACAGAATTTCTTACCATATGAACAATACACAACTGCACTATCGTCTTTGGAAAAATGCTATTTATCGCCTCTGGAAAACCCTTAAGACCATCAACACATGCAACATATATTTGTGCAACTCCTCGATTCTTCAGTTCTGTTACTACCTGCATCCAAAATTTACACCCTTCATTCTTGCCTATCCAAATTCCTAATAGCTCTTTCTTGCCCTCCATATTCACTCCAATAGCTAGATAAACCGCTTTATTTATTATTACATGATTATCTCTTGCCTTAACATGAATACAATCTAAGTACATTATAGGATATACATTATCAAGTGCTCTATTCTGCCAAGCAGTTACTTCCTCTAAAATACCATCAGTTACCTTTGATATTAACTCAGATGATACCTTGGTGGCATATAGTTCTTCTAAGTGCCCTTGTATTTCCCTAATGGTCATTCCCCGAGCATATAAGGATATTACTTTATCATCAAATCCTTCAAATTTACGCACTCCTTTTGGAATTAGTTGAGGTTCAAATTCTCCATCCCGATCCCTTGGCACTTCTACTGTCAATTTACGACCTTCTGGATCTATTAGAGTCTTTTCATAATTACCATTACGTCTGTTATCTGAGTATTTCTCATTTTTAGAATGTTTCTCATAACCTATATGAGATTCCATTTCTTTCTCTAAAATCTTATTTACTATCTGCTTTTTAATTCCCTGAAATATCCCTTCTTTACCAAATATTTCAGATGGATCACTTTGTGATAGTATTTCTGATACTAATTTTTCTATAGCTGGATTTGATACTTTGTTATTGTTCTTCATATTAGCTCCATGTAAGTTGTTTATGTTATTTTTATTCTTAACTATTTTTACAACTTACACAAACTTCCTGACACCCTCGGATAAATTATTACTGCTATTCTATAAATCATTCCCTGTAATTGCTCAATACTTAATTTATAGCTCAATTAACCTGACGGTGCCGTTTTCACCAATACAATCTATGCTATGTTCTGTATTATGCATATCATGATCTATATTATGCGAACTATTATGCCGCATGAATTGTATATAACATTCCTCTGATTCTGCATGTCTACCTAATGCCGCTAAACTTGCTCCTTTATTATTGTATGCTCCTACATAATTAGGATCGATTTGTATGGCTTGGTTATAAAGTTCCAATGCCTCTTCATGTCTACCTAATGCCGCTAAACTGAATCCTTTATTATTGTATGTTACTGGATACTGAGGATTCAGTTGTATGGCTTGGTCATAAAATTTCAATGCCTCTTCATATATACCTAATGCCGCTAAACTGAATCCTTTATTATTGTATGTTCCTGCATAATGAGGATCGATTTGTATGGCTTGGTTATAAAATACAAATGCCTCTTCATGTCTACCTAATGACGCTAAACTTGCTCCTTTATTATTGTATGCTTCTACATAATTAGGATCGATTTGTATGGCTTGGTTATAAAGTTCCAATGCCTCTTCATGTCTACCTAATGACGCTAAACTTGCTCCTTTATTATTGTATGTTCCTGCATAATGAGGATTGATTTGTATGGCTTGGTCATAAAGTTCCAATGCCTCTTCATGTCTACCTAATGCCGCTAAACTGAATCCTTTATTATTGTATGTTCCTGCATAATGAGGATTGACTTGTATAGCTTGGTTATAAAGTTCCAATGCCTCTTCATGTCTACCTAATTTCGCTAAACTTAATCCTTTATTATTGTATGTTCCTGCATAATGAGGATTGATTTGTATGGCTTGGTCATAAAGTTCCAATGCCTCTTCATGTCTACCTAATGCCGCTAAACTGAATCCTTTATTATTGTATGTTCCTGCATAATGAGGATCGATTTGTATGGCTTGGTTATAAAATACAAATGCCTCTTCATGTCTACCTAATGACGCTAAACTTGCTCCTTTATTATTGTATGCTTCTACATAATTAGGATCGATTTGTATGGCTTGGTTATAAAATACAAATGCCTCTTCATGTCTACCTAATGACGCTAAACTTGCTCCTTTATTATTGTATGTTCCTGCATAATGAGGATTGATTTGTATGGCTTGGTCATAAAGTTCCAATGCCTCTTCATGTCTACCTAATGCCGCTAAACTGAATCCTTTATTATTGTATGTTCCTGCATAATGAGGATTGATTTGTATGGCTTGGTCATAAAGTTCCAATGCCTCTTCATGTCTACCTAATGCCGCTAACCTTAATCCTCTATTAAAGTATATTCCTGCATATGCCTCTTCATCATTATTAGAATCGCTTGGATAATTTTCATACATATTTTCATCTCTCTTAGTTTTACTTACCCGTGGCTTCTTGCCACGATGTAGAAGTTAATACGGGATGTTAAAAAAGTCAATCAGGCTACACATATTGTGATATTTTCTATTTTTAATAGCAATAGATCAAAAAACAAAAAAATAATTTTAAGTATCCGTTTAAAATTTTGTACTATCGCAATCATGAATATTTGAATCTGTGTTTTTTGTACGCCTCTGAATTGTGTTCTTCGTAAACCATGATTCTCTTTAGCTTCACCAAATAAACCTTCTATTTTCCACTTTCTCTCAATGAGTTTTTGCTTAAAATCAATTCTATTCTGTCTAGCTTTTACCTCATCTATCTTGCTCTATTAATAGGCACCGTCAAGTTAAGGGAGGTATAAATTAAGTATTGAGCAATTACAGGGAATGATTTATAGAATAGCCGTAACAATTTATCCTAGATTTTACCGCTATGCATATTACTCAAGCCCCGAATAGACATCGTTTTCCAGCAAGCATTATTAGCCATACAGTATGGTTATATCATCGCTTTAATAATAGTTACCGAGATGTTCAAGAGCAGATGGCTTATCGAGGTATTATATTAAGTCATGAGACTGTAAGGTTTTGGTGTTATAAGTTTGTAGTTTATTTTCAAGATGTTATTAGTAAGAGAGAGCGAAAGCCAACTGATAAATGGCATTTGGATGAGATGAATATCAAGATCAAAGGTGAAGTATTCATATTATGGAGAGCTGTTGACTCTGAGGGACATGAATTAGAAGTATTACTGCAGAAGCGTCGTAACAAGAAATCAGCTATTCGCTTTTTATCAAGATTATTGGGTAATTATCCATGTCCAAGGGTTATTGTGACTGATAAGCTAAAAAGCTACATTAAACCAGTTAGGTATATGTGTCCTAGGACTAAGCATCGTACCGATAAAAGACTAAATAATCGGATTGAGAATGCCCATCAGCCAACTAGGAGAAAAGAGAAGATACTGATTAAATTTAAGCATCCTAATTCAGCACAATGTACATTATCACTGATGGGAAAAGTCAGAAATATATTTGCTGTAAATGTTGGAAGATATACTAAAACAGCATCTGAGCAAAGAATTGCATTTGCGTCCGCTAAATCCATTTGGGATGAAGCTACTCAAAGACTTCTTGCTGTCTGAAATCTAAAAATATAGTACTTTGTGATACTAATTTACTTAACTTGACGGTGCCGATGAAACTAATGAAATACCATAAATTAAGATGGTTATATTCGGCTTCAAAAATTGCTTTTAAATAATCTAGTATTTTCAATTATAAGTTAAAAACACATTATACCCGCCCAGCGATCCTTTTTCAATAGCAAGATCAAATTATTAAAATAAATTAAACTATATTATTGATTTTTATTAACTACATTACTATTATATGCAACTTTGGTAAGCATAACTAAATTTTAGGTATTCAAAATATGAGTAAAATAACCACAAATAATTCCACAAAAAAACTAAGACTTTTAAAATATTCTTTACTTGCTTCTATATCAGCAGCAGCAATAATTGCAATACCTTTTGAAGGAGTAGCAAGTAGCAAAGATACTTACCAAGATATAATGGAGTATAAGAAAGCATTAAATAGAGCTCGAAAATGTAGACCTTCAACAAAAAAAGGAAGAGAAAGCCTTAAAAGTAATGATTCAAGCCAAGATATAGAAGATTTGTATAAAAATAGCTCACCGGTACAACATTTAGAAAAAGAAAGATATACGCCAACGCCAAGAAAAAAAACATCACTAGATAACTTTAATAGTTCAGGAGATAAAACATTTGTAACAGCTAATAACACGCTTCCTTCAACTCTAAGTACTTCGTTTGATCAAATGGAGTATAAGTATATGGCTTTGAGGAAAGATGTTCAAATGAAGATGGACAAAATAGATAGTGCTATTGAACAGTCACAGGAAAATAATAAAAAGTCATTAAAACAAGCAAAAAGGAGTTTATCCAAAAAACAAAAAGCCATATTAAATGCAGCTAATATAGAAGAGCAAATAATAGAGCTAAAAAAAGCAGATAGCAGTTCAAGAGAAGAAAATAAGATAAAAGAGCTTGTTAAAGAATTAAAAAAGTCTAAGAAAAAAGTAGAAAAAGCGTATTCAGATATAGAAACGTTATTTCATAAATTAAAATTAGAGAAAGAAATAATATCATCTGGTTTTGATACATCGACTGTACAACAAGAGCCAAACTCACAAAGTGATTTTAAGCCTGCACAGGCTAGCACGTCTAAAAAACGTGGAGTATTTTCTCATGTTTTTAGTGAAGATAAAAAATTATTTCAAGATGCTGATACATCAGCAGAAGAACCAACAAAGCTTACAAAATCTCAAGAACAATTACACAGAACTAAGGCTGCTAAGCATGGTGTAGCTGATAAAAATAAAGCAACTGCGGATAAATTAAAAAGAAAAAGTTTAGAATATAAAGCACAGATAGAGCAAGATGAGAACGAAAGAATAGAAAAAATTAGAGTTGATAAAGAAGCACAAAAAACAGCACAAGAAGTACGAAAAAAACAGGCAGCTGAAGCATACGCAGCAGCAAAGAAAAAAAATAATATAGAAGAGGCATGGATACAAAAAAGTCTACTAATGGATACATTAGAAACGGAGATAGAAAAGAAAAGAGTATTATTAAATAACCAAGAGAGTGAACCGCAGGTTCAAGATAATTTAAACCAATTAGAAAGAATAAAAAAAATATTAAATCAAAAACCAGAATCTTTAGAGACTACAAGAGAAGGGATAGGACGAATAGGATCGTACGAAGATAAAACTGTAGCAGAAAATAAATTATTAAAAATAGAAAAAAAACAAGAAAAGCAAGAAGACTTAAAACTAAAAATAATAGGAGAACTGGCTAAGGAAAAGCCAAATCATAGTGATATAAAGAAATATTATGAGAAAGTAGAAAGGATTTCTGGAGAAATAAAAACTGAAATAGGACAAATTACTTTTCCACCGCAACCACCTGCTCGAGATAAAAATAACACTAATAATGTAAGCATTCCTGTAATACCTAGAGTGCAAAGGATTGTAGATAATAGCAAGTATTCAGGAGGATATTTAAAACCAAACCCGCCCTCAGTACAGGACCATATAGAAGTATTTCCAGATCCAGTTGTAAATGTGCAGCCTCAAAAAGAAGATCAGCCAAAACAACATCCTACGTTTACTCAAGCGGAAAACATACGTATGTTATCATTGATTAAAAGATATACGGAAGTAGGAGAACAAATAAAAAACCTACAAAAAACACCTAGTTCTTCTCAGCAAAAATTAATTGATACAAGTTTAGCAAGTATAAAAAAAGAGCATAAAAACTTAGACAATATAATTCAAGAATTGAATAAGTTAAGCTTAAAGCTAGTTAACAAGCCACAAAATGAAATAAGCTATAATAGGCAATTTAAGGAAAAACTTGCTGAAGCAACACAAATTGAAAGCAGAATAAATGGATACCAAGATAAGATAAAGACGAATGTAGGATTTATTGTAGCTAATAAAGAAGATACGCATATTGTTCCAAAAAATAATTTAGCTCTTTTAGGACATCAAAATATTGAGTACTCATTACGTAGAATTAATAGTGCTAAAAGTAATGGTATACAAAGTCCAGCATCATCTAATTTAGAATATTTAGCACTTGAAGAGAAAAGTAATGGTATACAAAGTCCAGCATCATCTAATTTAGAATATTTAGCACTTGAAGAGAAAAGTAATGGTATACAAAGTCCAGCATCATCTAATTTAGAATATTTAGCACTTGAAGAGAAATTTACCTCATTACGAAAATATGATGAGCTAGATGAAGAGCTTCAAAAAGTATCCACCAAAAAAAGTAATGTTGAAACACAACATCATGAATTACGCCGAAAAAGATTAGACCCTGAAAATTCACAATTACTTCAGGATTTAGCCCAGGAAGCTCTAAATTTATCAAAACAAGAATCACAGTTACAACAAGATATAGAGGATTTAGGTTCAACTCCTAGCTTTAGTAATTCATCAGATAGTGAGGTAGAAATAAAGGCTCAAGGATATAGTGCAACACCGTTAAAAAAATATGCTTCAGTTCATAGCATTAGTCATCTAGTCGGTAGTAAAGAAGACTTAAGCGTAGAATTTGAAAAATTAGTTAAAGCTGAAAGCTTAAACAATGAATCTAAGACAGATAGAGAAAATATAGACCCCAAATTTAAAACAGAATTTAAAGAAATTATGGATGGGTTTGACAGGGTAGATATAAATTCAGAACTTGAAACACTAACTGCAGCGAAAGGCTTAAACGATCAACCTAACGCAAATATTGGTACAAAAACTGAAGATGCTTCTGATCAACTATTATTATCAACTAATGAACATAGCTCCTTGGGAATAAGTAATGGTAGAGAGGATAAACCTAGTTCCTCAGGATTAAGTGATGGTGGAAAGAGTGAACATAGATTGTTAGGAGTAAGTGATGGTAGTGATGATGAGCATGGTCTTTTAGCATTAAGCGATGGTAGAGAAAGTGAAAATGATTTTTTAAAATTAAAAGATGGTGATGATAAACTTAGTTTCTTAAGGTTAAAGAGTGGCGAAAAGGATGAAGATAGCTTTTTAAAATTAATAGATAGTGATGATGATTATGATTCAGGTATAGAAGAAGATTTAGAATATAGTAAACCGCTTAAAAAGATTGATACAATTACAACTATCCCTCTTCCGCAAGCAGTAGAAGAAGTAAAAAAGAGTGTTGCAGCAATTGCTCCTACTACTAATCAACAAATTCAAACTGTTCAGAAAGTGACGAAAGATTCTATTTTTACTAGACTTGATTCTATTGCAGTAGTTAAAATTAATGAAGATAATAACGCTGCTATAGCAGCTGGTGATGAAGAGTCACCAGTTAAAAGAGGTCTATGGATGCATACTATGTACGGTGTTAATAACCAAGGTAGAGTTAATAATATTAATGGCTATAGAGGTATTAATAAAGGTGGTACTGTTGGTTTTGACGTTGAGATCGATAATAATATTATAGGTATTGCTTATAGTAACGTTCATTCAGTATTTAAGTTTAAAAATAACAATAATAATGATAAAGAAATTATTAAAAGTCATATAGTTTCTATCTATGTGCAAAAAGAATTACCGAAAAATTTTGTATTGCAAGGTTTAGTTGCTGCTTCTAAGAACTTTATTAAAAATAAAACTACTTATTTATTTAATAATACTAAATTTAAGAGTAATGTAAAACATCGTAACCATAGCTATAACGCAGAAGCTTTACTTAATTATAACTATCTGGCTAAAAATAATATAGTCATTACGCCAAATATCGGTTTAAGATACAGAAAATCACGAGATGGTGTATATAATGAAACAGGTATTAGTATTCAAGAAATAGCTCTTGCAACGAAAGAAAATAATATATTATCAGGAATTATCGGTGCTAAAACAAAAATACCTTTAAAAAATAATAATTTAGGGCTTACGCTGCATAGTTCCATAGAGCATAATTTCAATGAAAAAACTCAGAGAGTAAATAGAACTATTCAAATACAAGGTAATAAATTTACGCAAAATCATATAATACCGAAACAAGCAAAAACAGCCTATAATTTAGGTGGCGGAATTATAGGAAGTGTTAAGAACACGATTATTTCGTTGGATTATAACTATTATTTGAATAAACGTTATCATAGCCATCAAGGTAGTATTAAACTTAAAGTAAATCTATAATTTTGCTTGCAATACTTAAAAAGATATTGTATAAAACCTTTGAAGTTATTGTAATTAAAGTGCATTGTTATATTATCTGTTACCCCGTAAGGCTTGCTTAAGTGGATGTGGATATAGAGTCGTCATTGCGAGGAGATACAAAGTATCGACGTGGCAATCTTGTCAAGCATCCTCAGATTGCCACGCTCTTTTTAGTCGCTCGCAATGACGGAAAAATGGATCCACTCAGGCAACGCCTTGCGGGGATGACAAATTATAATAATATTTCTTAAAGGCCCCTTCGTCTAGCGGTTAGGACACCACCCTTTCACGGTGGGAACACGGGTTCGAGTCCCGTAGGGGTCACCATCCTTATTTCTCGATTATTCCTTACTAAAAATATTGTTGTGCGACTCAAGAGTCGTTATTGTGAAAAAGTATTATTTGCGTATATAAGTTTTCCTTTGTCATCCCGTGGTGGCTTGTTTGTGCACATCAGTTTCCCCGTCATTGCGAGGAGATACAAAGTATCGACGTGGCAATCTTGTCAAGCATCCTAAGATTGCGTACGTACAAGTTACTTCGTAATTTCCTCACACTGACGGGAAAATTGATCCATACTGCATGACACATATGTAATAAAAAACCTATATAGTTTGACTATGTAGGTTTTTTTGCTTTATAATGTACAAGATGACATTAAGAATCTTAAATAAAAAATTATGTTAAATAATATTAGAAAAACTGCCGATAGTTTTATAATGCGGGTTTTATTCGCAATGATCGTTTTTGCCTTTGTTGGCTTTGGCATTAAAGATGTATTACATGGAAGAGGTGGTAGCAATATCGTAACTTTTTCTCATGCGAAAAACATATCGCAAGAAGATTTTCTGCGGGCAAAATCTTTAGAAATTAACGCTATATCTAAACAAGTAGGAGTAAGCCTAACGGAAGAAGAAATAGCACAATTAAATATAGATAATAGAATCTTAAAAAGGCTTATTTTTGAGAATATCTTAGATTATCTAGTTAGCTATTATGATTTTGATATAAGTGACGATACTGTAAAAAATTTAGTAAAAGAATCACCAGTTTTTAAAAATGATCAAGGAATTTTCGATATAAAGCTCTTTAAAACTTATTTTAGAAATTCTTATACAGATGAAGAAAAATATTTAGTAAATTTTAAAGAAAAAGCTTTAAAAAATATTTTTGCTGGTACTTTTTTAGATAGCTTCTATGTTCCAAAAGCTATGACTGATAATATAGTAAATTATATGGCTGAAAAAAGAGAAGTAGAATTAGTGCAAATGAATCTACAAAACAAGCCAAAAGATTTACAAATTCCAGTTCCCTCTGATCAGGAATTAAAAGATTTTTATCAAAATAACAAATCTTCATTTGAAATACCTGAGAAGCGTAGCTTTTCATATATAAAAGTTACTACTGAAAACTTACAAAAGAAAATCCAAGTTACTAAAGAAGAATTATTAGAATTTTATAATGAGAATAAAGAGGAATTTGAAGAACAAAGTTTTGAGGATGTACAAAAACAATTATATGAACAAATAGAATCTCAAAAAATTGATATTCTAAATATGGAGCTTGCTAAAAACTTAGAAGATGATGTCGCAGCCGGTTCTAGCTTAGTTGAAATCGCAGAAAAATATGAGTTGCCTATTAACAATATCAATAATATAAGCTATGCCGATTTGATCGAAGACAAAATAATTGCCGAAAATGCCGATAGTATTTTTGAGCTTAGCGAGGGGGAATTATCTTATCCGATTGAGGCAGAAGATAAAAGCTATTTAGTACTTGTTGAATTAAAATCTATAAATCCAGCAAAAATACCTGAATTTGATAGTATTAAAGAACAGATAAATAGCACTTGGATAAAGCAATATCTTGCTGATCTTAATATAAAAATTATGAAAGATTTAGCAAAAGAAGACAATTTTAATACAGAAGATAACACATCAAATGCTAAAATACGTAACAAAACTTATATAAGATCAGAAATGGAAAATGATCAGATGTTAACCCCTGAAATATTATTATCCATTTTTAACACTAAAATAGGTGCTAATACTCCTGTATTTCAAGTAGGTGATGACTTATATTTTGCCCATATTAAATCTACAAATATAGATGAGCAGGTGGCTAAAAATATTAGAACTAACTCAGAAAAAAATATAGTACACACTATTAAAAATTCTATAATTGATGAATTGATTAACTATACGATCAAGCAAAACGATATGAAAGTGAAGACTATGTAAATGAGTTGTGTCACCCCGCGACTTGACCGCGGGGTCTTATGTCACAGACTGCATCCTAAGATACCGCGGTCAAGTCGCGGGGTGACAATTAGTATCCAATAACAAAACAACATATGAGCTTTAGAGATTTACCCGAGTTTTTGAAATTGTTAGAAAAAAACGGTGAATTAAAGCGTATTTCTGTTGAAGTTAAAACTGATCTAGAAATTACTGAAATCAGCAGAAGAGCATTGGAGCAAGGTGGTCCTGCTTTGCTATTTGAGAATGTTATAAAATCTAACGGCAGTAAATCTACAATACCTGTTCTAACTAATCTTTATGCTAGTATAAATCGTATTTGCATGGGGCTTAAGCTTCAGAATATTCAGGAATTAAGAGAGCTTGGAGTTTTACTCGCATTTCTTAAACAACCGCAACCACCATCATCTTTTAAAGAAACATTATCGATGTTACCGCTAGCAAAGCGTATCTTTGCTATGTCGCCTAAAACTGTTTTAAAAGCCGCTTGCCATGAGATTATTATCGACAAGCCTGATCTTAATGTATTACCAATCCAAAAATGTTGGTCTCTTGATGTTTCACCTTTAATTACTTGGTCTATAGTTGTAACTAAAGGACCAACCGATGAAAAGGTTGATAATTATAATCTCGGCATATATAGAATGCAGGTTATTTCAGAAAATAAATTATTGATGCGTTGGCTTAAGCTGCGAGGTGGTGCAGAGCATCACAAACGTTGGAAAGAATCGAAAAAAGAACCTTTCCCAGCTGCTATAGTTATTGGGGCAAATCCGGCAATAACTATGGCAGCAGTAATGCCGATACCAGAAAATATTTCGGAATATAATTTTGCTGGGTTGCTTGGTAATGAAAAAGTAGAGCTGGTAAAGTGTAAAACCATTGATTTAAAAGTTCCAGCACATAGTGAGATAGTGCTTGAGGGGTATGTTAGTCTAGATGAATATTTACCCGAAGGTCCTTTTGGCGATCATACCGGATATTACAATGATGTTGAAGAATTTCCAGTATTTACTGTAACAGCAATAACGATGAAAAAAAATCCTGTATATTTGAGTACTTATACAGGCAAACCGCCAGATGAGCCATCAATACTCGGTGAAGCATTAAATGAGATTTTTATCCCTCTTATTCAACAGCAATTTCTGGAAATTGTTGATTTTTGGCTGCCACCTGAAGGTTGTTCATATAGGGTTGCGGTAGTATCAATTAAAAAGTCTTATCCTGGTCATGCTAAAAGAATAATGCTTGGTGTTTGGTCTTATTTACGGCAATTCATGTATAGCAAATTTATTATCGTTGTTGATGATGATATCGATATTCGTAACTGGCAGGAAGTAATTTGGGCAATCTCAACAAGAGTTGATCCAAAGCGTGATACAACTTTCATAGAAAACTCCCCAATAGATTATTTAGATTTTGCCTCCCCAGAGTCAGGGCTTGGCAGCAAAATGGGAATAGATGCAACAGATAAAATATACCCTGAGACAAACAGAAAATGGGGTAAAAAAATCGAAATGGATCAGGAAGTTATCGACAAGATAAATAGTATATGGGATAGTCTAAAGATATATACTCGGTGAATTTCAAAAATTGGCTACGTCGTCTTGTAAGTCCTTCGGTGCTCACGTATTAAGTATACGCTCCGCTCCTCGGCTTACAGTCTCCTTGCTCTTTTTGAAATTGACCTTCGTATACCAACTCTTAATTTATAAGATGTATACCGGAATATACTATGTACAACATACCACACGAAACGATAATTAATAATTTCAAAGAAATAGCTGATAAATATCAAGAATTGATCATGCATTTAATGCAGGGCAAGGGTAGTATAATACCACAAAATTTAATGTCCCCCTTCGGGGATCAAAAATCCCTCGCCTTTAGGCGAAGGGAAGATATAATGAAATTGCTTTAGCAATGAATTTATATCAAGAAATATGAGAAGTTATAGAAAGAATAGTCATAGTCAGTATGATTTAAAAGTGCATCTTATATGGATACAAAAATATAGGAAGAGAATATTGATAGGCAAAGTATCGGAAAGGACTAGAGATTTACTGAGGCAGATTTGTATGGAACATGAAGTACATATAATTTCAGGGAAAATATCATGTGATCACGTACATATATTTATCTCATATAAGCCGCAAATATCTCTTAGCAAGTTAGTACAGTATTTAAAAGGCATTAGCTCAAGAATTTTATTGCAAGAATTTACTCATTTACGAAAACAATTTTGGGGCAATCATTTGTGGGCTAGGGGCTATATGGCAGTCAGTTCAGGTAATATAACTGATGAAATGATACAGCACTATATTGATGAACAGGAAGGTGAACCTGTGAATGATGATCGATTTCTAATCGATTCCACTTTATAACCCCTCAGCTTATAGCTGAGGGTTGTTTAGTGGAAAATAATTTTCAAGTTTTCCTTATTTCATGGGTTAATCCGGATTCATCTTTAGCAGAAAAAGACTTTGATGATTACTTACAAGATGGGATTTTAGCCCCTATTGAATATATTAGAAAGCTTGGCTTTAAAAAAATTGACTTCGTTGGATATTGCATGGGCGGAACATTTCTTGCCATTATTCTTGCTTATTTAAAAGTAAAAAAACTAGATTGCACTAATAGTGCTACGTTCTTTACCACCCTGCTTGATTATACTAGTCCTGGTGAGCTTGGAGTATTTTTTAATGAAAATACGATGAAGTATATTAAAGAGGATATGGATTTGAAAGGATATTTTGATGGAAAATATTTATCAAATACCTTTAGTTTACTAAGAGCTAATGATTTAATTTGGACATTTTTTGTAAATAATTATTTACTTGGCAAAAATCCTATGCCTTTTGATTTGTTATATTGGAATGCTGATTCTACAAATTTACCGGCAAGAATGTATCAAGAATATTTACAAAATACCTATTATAATAATTTACTAAAAGAGCCTAATACTTTAGAGGTATTGGGAACTAAGATAGATCTTAGTAAAGTTGATTGTGATTCTTTTTTTGTGGCAGCTAAGGAAGATCATATCGCACCTTGGCGTTCAATATATGATGGAATGAAATTAATAAATGGTAATAAGATTTTTTGCTTAACTGATTCAGGGCATGTAGCAGGAGTTATTAATCCTCCAAAAACTACTAAATATAATTATAGACTTAATGAGGATTTAAGTTTAAATAGTAGAGAATGGCTTTTAAAAGCTACGGAACATAAAGGCTCATGGTGGGATTGCTGGCTTAATTGGCTTATCAAAAGTAATGCTGAACTAGTAAAATCTTTAGATTATTAAAATTTAATATCAATTGAAGAAGCACCAGGAAGTTACGTTAAAAAATAAAAAAGTTTGTGAAGAGAAAAAATAAAAAATTTACGGAAATATTTATTGCCTTTATTTTAGGCATAGCAATAGGTGTTCTAGGATATTCAGATTATGGAACTGACCTAATAAATCAGTTCAAAATATCACATACACCGCCTCCAAAAATAAAGCATTACAATATTTCGCAGCTTTCTAGAAGTAAAGTTAGTACATGTTTTACTCCCCCATCAGGTTGTACTAAATTTATAGCAGATCAAATTGATACGGCTAGAGAGTCTATTTATATGCATGCATATGGCATGAGCGATTCATTGATTACTGCCGCTTTAATTGATGCTCAAGCACGTGGTGTACAAGTGAAAATCTTACTGGATCGTAGTAATTTAAAGCAAAAATTTTCTAAGTTACACGAATTACAACGAGCAAAAATTGAGGTAGGTATAGATAAAGTTCCGGGTATTGCTCATAATAAAGTTATAATTATCGATAAAAGGAAAGTAATAACCGGTTCATTTAATTTTACTGCTGCTGCTGATAAACGTAATGCAGAAAATGTAATCGTTATAGAAGATGCTGAGCTTGCAGACTCTTATCTACAAAACTGGCTTAGTAGGAAAGCAAGGAATGGATAATCCGTCATTGCGAGAAGCGTAGTGACGAAGCAATCTTAGAAGTTATTTCTATTTCCTGAGATTACCGTGCCACTTTCAGTGGCTCGCAATGAGAGTCTATCATATATTTTGTGTAAGTTGTAAAGCAACAGAGAAAGAAATACTGTTAAAATACAACTAGAACAAAGGTAAAAAATATGGCTAAGAAAATAGAAGCTGGTGTTAGAAGTGCAGATATAAATACTAAGTTAGTAGAGGAAATATTATCCCAATCTAATCCTAAAGAGTTATTTGGAAAGGATGGATTGTTTCAGCAATTAAAGAAGAGGTTAGTAGAGAGAATACTAGAGGACGAGCTAAGTCATGAATTAGGTTATTCGAGGCATAGCAAGGCATCAAAGCAAGATAGCAATCGTCGTAATGGTACGAGCGAAAAGACAGTAATAGATGACAGTGGTCAAAAGATAGTACTTGATATTCCAAGAGATAGAGACAATAGTTTTGAGCCTCAATTAATTCCTAAGGGAGTTAGAAGATTCACTGGATTTGATGATAGCGTTATTTCACTTTATGCAAGAGGTATGACCATGAGTGAGATTCAATCCCATTTAGAGGAAATGTATCATACAGAAGTATCTAAGGAGCTTATCTCGACTATTACAGATGGAGTTATGGAAGAGGTAATAAGATGGCAAGCCCGAGCATTAGATAGAATATACCAAATTGTATATTTAGATTGCATCATGGTAAAAGCAAGAGATAATAATATAGTTATAAATAAGGCTGTTTACCTTGTTATTGGTATAAATATAGAAGGCAAGAAAGAGCTTTTGGGTATTTGGATTAGCAAGAATGAGGGTTCAAAGTTTTGGATACAGGTTGTAAGCGAATTAAAGAACCGAGGTGTAGAACAAATTTATGTAGCATGTGTTGACGGTCTTAAAGGTTTTAGAGATGCAATAAACAGTGTTTTCCTAAATACCATAGTACAACTTTGTATAGTACATATGGTACGTAATTCTTTAAAGTACGTTTCTTACAAAAATCTTAAAGAAGTAGCAGCTGACTTAAAACAAATCTATACAGCAAATAATGAGAATATGGCTAATTTAGCATTAGAAGAGTTTGCTAAAAAATGGGATAGTAAATACCCAGTTATTTCTGATATATGGATATGTAATTGGAGTGGTATAGTACCTTTCTTTGCGTTCCCTAAAGAGATTAGAAAGGTAATCTATACTACCAATACGATAGAATCGGTAAATAGACAAATGGGTCTGTCAGATTTTTTGTGTAAGTACGATTTCTCCATTTGCCCAATTTTGTAAATTAGTATCACAAAGTATAGCAAATTGATTTAAAGCCATCGCCCAATTCTTAATAGGCATTGTCCATTTTTTAGAGGCATTTGTCAACGCCAAAAAGATTATTTTCTGAATCGATTTGTCATCTGGAAATACTCCTTTATTTTTAATAATTTTACGAATTTGACGGTTAGTGGATTCAATAGCATTAGTAGTGTAAATCGCCTTCCTAATGTCTTCCGGAAAGCTAAAAAATGGAGCTATGCCAGACCAATTTCGTTGCCATATGTCAAAAATAACTGGATATTTTTCATCCCATTTTTTGGCAAAGTTTTGTAATTCTCTTAATCCCTCTGCTTCATTTATTGCAGAATAAACTGCTTTTAAATCAGCTGTTACCGCTTTTAGATCTTTGTATGATACGTATTTTACAGAATTTCTTACCATATGAACAATACACAACTGCACTATCGTCTTTGGAAAAATGCTATTTATCGCCTCTGGAAAACCCTTAAGACCATCAACACATGCAACATATATTTGTGCAACTCCTCGATTCTTCAGTTCTGTTACTACCTGCATCCAAAATTTACACCCTTCATTCTTGCCTATCCAAATTCCTAATAGCTCTTTCTTGCCCTCCATATTCACTCCAATAGCTAGATAAACCGCTTTATTTATTATTACATGATTATCTCTTGCCTTAACATGAATACAATCTAAGTACATTATAGGATATACATTATCAAGTGCTCTATTCTGCCAAGCAGTTACTTCCTCTAAAATACCATCAGTTACCTTTGATATTAACTCAGATGATACCTTGGTGGCATATAGTTCTTCTAAGTGCCCTTGTATTTCCCTAATGGTCATTCCCCGAGCATATAAGGATATTACTTTATCATCAAATCCTTCAAATTTACGCACTCCTTTTGGAATTAGTTGAGGTTCAAATTCTCCATCCCGATCCCTTGGCACTTCTACTGTCAATTTACGACCTTCTGGATCTATTAGAGTCTTTTCATAATTACCATTACGTCTGTTATCTGAGTATTTCTCATTTTTAGAATGTTTCTCATAACCTATATGAGATTCCATTTCTTTCTCTAAAATCTTATTTACTATCTGCTTTTTAATTCCCTGAAATATCCCTTCTTTACCAAATATTTCAGATGGATCACTTTGTGATAGTATTTCTGATACTAATTTTTCTATAGCTGGATTTGATACTTTGTTATTGTTCTTCATATTAGCTCCATGTAAGTTGTTTATGTTATTTTTATTCTTAACTATTTTTACAACTTACACAAACTTCCTGACACCCTCTTTAAATATGAATTATTAGAAAATGATTTTTAACAATTTACACAAAAATTATGATTGACTCAGCACGTTTTAATCTATCGTTAATAGCAACACCTATATTTATTGAAGGTATGGGAGCAACCGCTATATGTTCCATATTATGAGCAGCAGCATAATCGTCTAATAATCTCAAATATGCATAAAGATTGGCTGCTGCTTCTGCAAGGTCACCTTTACTGCTTAAGTTTAATGAATATTCCCCTTTAAGATTGCTATCACCGAAATTTAATCCAATTTCTTTATCATTTAAGCTTATAGCATTTAATCTAATCGGTACTGTCGGAGAATAATGTTTCTCAAGCATTCCTGGAGCTTTAATATTAATATTTTTTGATGCTTTACCAATTTTGATATCAAGTGCTGCTTCTAACACTTCGGCAGTGATAAATCCCTCTCTAAGAATAGTAGGTGTGTCAGTCGTAGTATCAATGATAGTTGATTCTAAACCATATTTAGATTGATAATGTTTGTCTGTTAGAATAAAAATTTCTTCATTATCATTAAAATGCTTTGTAACATGATCTAGCCTAGTCGGGCTTATATAATTTGAAGGATTAGCACTTGGAGCAGCTATTGGCTTTCCGAATTGTTTAATAAGTTCCAATGCTAATGGGTGGGATGGTATACGAATCGCTATAGTTTTAAGTCCTGCCATAACTGCTGGTGCAATATTTGCATTTTCTTTTAACGGAACAACTATAGACAAAGGACCAGACCAAAATTTTTCTGCTATTTTTTTGGCTATGTAATTAAACTTACCGATTTCTTTTGCCTGCTCTATAGATGAGACATGCACAATAAGCGGGTTGATAGCAGGGCGATTTTTAAATTGAAAGATTTTTAAGCATGCTTCTTGATTAGTAGCATCTGCTCCTATTCCATATACAGTTTCGGTCGGAAAAACTACGACTTTACCGGAGGTTATAAATTTAACTGCTTGTTTTATCATAAGCGGTTAAATTTAGCGATCTTATGAAATAATTTGCAAACATCTTGTAATATTAACAACCGATTTTTGGCAATTTTTGGGTCACTATCATTAACAAGTACATTATCAAAAAAGCTAGTAATCGGAGTTAATAGAGTCTGCAATAAATTTAATGCCTTATCATAATCCTTATCGACAATTTGTAGTGAAAGCTTTTGAGTTACTTCAAATAATTCTTTTTCAGGTTGAGTACTAAATAGATTAGGCTCAACAGCTCCATCAATATTTTGGCTCTCAATTATGTTACTTGCTCGTTTATAAGCATTTAATAATTGCTTTCCGTCTTCTTTTTCTAAAAACTCTTTCAACGCATCAAGCTTAAATTTTATATTTGCTAAATTTAAATCAAGAACAGCATTAATTAGCGAAATATCATATTCATTTTTAAAATAAAATTTTGCTCTTTCTTCAAAGAACGATATTATTAAATCCCTATCTTTAACAGATGAATCCTTATATAGCTTCAAGGAAAAATCAATTAGATTGCTTAAATTCAGCTCTAATTTATTCTCAATTATTATTCTTATTATGCCTAATACCTGACGTCTTAACGCATATGGATCACCGGAACCTGTTGGGGCTTCACCAGCTATCATTAGACCTACTAAACTGTCTAATTTATCCGCAATCGCAAGCAAAGCAGCATTACCAACCGGTACGCTATCACTCAAACCTTGCGGCTTATAATGATCTCTGATTGCTACAGCTATTTCTTCATTTAGCTTTTCATGTTTTGCATAGTAATAACCCATAATACCTTGTAGCTCGGGGAATTCTCCAACCATTTCAGAAACAAGATCACTTTTGCAAAGTTTAGCTGCCGTAATTAAATCCTTATTATCAGGATCGATATATTTACAAATATTAGTAATACGCTCTACTTTTTCCTTTAAACTACCAAGCTTTGTGTGAAATGTTACAGCTGCAAGCTTTTCTAAATTTGCTTCTAAAGTTTTAGATATATCTTGTTTGTAAAAATATAAAGCATCAGAAAGCCTTGCAGATAATACTTTTTCATTACCTTGCACAACTAACGTGCTATTGGCAAACTGTCCATTACTAACAAAAAGGAAATATGGAGCAAAATTTCCTGATCTATCAAATAAACAAAAATATTTCTGATGAGTACGCATCGAAGAAATTAGCACTTCTTTAGGCAACTCTAAAAACTTTTGCGGTATTGCCCCGCATAATACTACCGGAAATTCACTAAGCCCTGCTACTTCTTCGACTAATCTTAAATCTTCTTTTATAGTTAAATTATGAGTATTTGCTTGCTCTAATAAACCAGTTTTAATTATTTCTTCTCGCTTCAATCTTTCTAAAATTACATGATTTTCTGTGAGTTTAGTTTTATAATCTTCAAAATTTTCTACTTCTATTTTTTTATTATCAGTAAGACGATGCCCGAATGTAATATTGTTGGCTGTTAAATGACCGAACTGCAACGGTAATATTTTGCCGTCAAATATACATAAAATATTTCGTAGCGGTCTAATCCATTTTATATTGTAATTTCCCCAAAACATAGATTTTGCCCAGCTATATTTATTAATAGCTTCCACGATAATTTCAGGTAAAATTTCTTTTATTTGTTTTTCTTCTACTTTTTTAATGTAGAAATAATATAATTGGTTATTAATTAACTTAGTTGAAAGCTCTAATTTGCTAACGTTATGAGCTTTACAAAAGCCACTAATTGCAGCTTCTGGTGCTTCCGTACTTGGTCCTTTAATTTCTATTGCTTTTGGTAACGTTACTTTCGGCAAATGTGTAGCATATAGCGTTATCCTGCGAGATCCTGAAAATACTTGTATTTTTGCAAAAATTTCATTTTCTTCAAAAATCTTCGTAAATATATTTAAATAACCCTCTTCAGCATCTTTTTGCATAAAAGCCGGTATTTCTTCGCTAAATAGCTCTAATAATAATTCACTCACCGTTTAACTCCAACCATTTCATACAACAAATTTTAGCTAAATGACGCACTCTTAACACATATGAAGCACGCTCCGTTACACTAATTACTCCACGTGAATTCAATAAATTAAAATAATGGCTTGCTTTTACACACTTATGATAAGCAACTAAAGGCACATTTTTATTTACTAACCGCACGCATTGTTCTTCGCTGTCTTTAAAATGTCTTAACAAAATTTCGCTATCAGCAAGCTCTAAATTATATTTTGAAAATTGTCGTTCAGCTTCAAAATCAACTTCGCCGTATTTTAGAGCTTTTTCACCTACTTGACCGTTCCAATCAAGCTCTTTTACTTCGTCGATTCCTTGGATATATAAAGCAAGACGCTCTAAACCATATGTGATTTCACCGGCAACTGGTTTACATTCTATACCGCCAATTTGCTGCATATAAGTGAACTGCGACACTTCCATACCGTCACACCATATTTCCCAGCCAAGCCCTGCAGCTCCTAGCGTCGGTGATTTCCAATCATCTTCAACAAACCTAATATCGTGAGCTTTTAAATCTATCCCTAAGCATTCCAAACTTTTAAGATATAGCTCCTGAATATTGTCGGGTGAGGGCTTTAAGATAACTTGAAATTGGTAATAATGCTGCATTCTATTAGGATGCATGCCATATCTGCTATCCCCAGGTCTTCTTGACGGCTGCACGTAAGCGACAGACCAAGGCTTGGACCCGAGACAACGAAGTACTGTTGCAGGGTGAAACGTACCAGCTCCAACATGGGCATCGTAAGGCTGCAAAATCGCACATCCATAATCCTGCCAATAATTCTGCAAGGTTAGTATAATTTGCTGAAATGATAGTTTTTTCATAAGGCGTTGTTATCGGGAAAGAAAATTTTGATCAATTAAAAGGATCGAATATTTTAATGTTAAACATATTATAATGCTTGGTATTTCTAGTAACTAATATCATATTATGTTGTTTTGCTTGTGCTGCTATTAAAGTATCGATTGGATTAGTACCGTCTATACTTATTAATTCTCCCCATTCTTCACATATTTCTCTGTCAATATCAAGAATTCTTTTATCATAATCTATTACTATTCCTTCTAACCATTTTTCTAATTTTAGACTTGCTACTTTATCTTTTTTTGCTAATTTTGATATACCTTTTCTTATTTCACCTTATAGTTATACAGCTTATATGTAATTGACTAGTGTGAATACTTAAAAACCACTGTACTACCTTACTATCAGGATTCTTTTTATATAATTCCGATATAGCGTTAGTATCTATTAAATATTTCATAACTCGAAATCTCTTGCCTTTCCTTGCACTCTTTGGAGATCTAATTTATTAAAATCAGGAGCACTCAATAAATACTCGCTAAAACTAAGTTTTTGTTTAGTAAGTTGTTTATAGTCTTTCATACTAATAACTACAACTGCTTCTTCTCCCCTTTTTGTAATACATTGAGGTGTACCTTGCATTGCTGTATCAACAATATTACTTAGCTTATTTTTTGCTTCGTGCAATTGCCATTTATTCATATTTAAGCTCCTACATGTCTAGATTAGCTAGATTATTATAACATAGATTATTTGTTTATGTAAATAGGTTTATAGGGCTTATGTGGTATCGTCATTGTGAAAGAGTGGGGCAACCCAAAACTTTTGGGTTGCCAAATTGATGCTATGACAGGAAGTAAATAAAAATTATTACATAGCAGTAATGCGTTGCTCTTCTGATTCTAATAATTTTTCTAATTCTTTTCTGTTATATTTTTTCTCTTTGAGATTTACCGCATTATCAAAAATATGTTGTACCGCTTTTTCTTCTAACGCAGGTCCTTTAAGCTGCTCAAAAGCTCTAGGGTTATTTTTATCAAACAATATATTTTCTTGACCAGGAAAGCTACGTGCTTGCTGCATAATAATTCTGCGAAGATCATCAGGCTCTACTTGTAAATTTTTATCTTTTGCATATTCTGCAAGCATTAACCCAATTCTAACACGACGTAATGCTAATTTATCATAGTATTCTTTTACTTGTTCTGGTGATTTATCTTTGAATACAGAATCATCTTGCTCGCTTTTGTCAGTTTCAGACTTTAAGATATTTTTTTCTTGATCTAATAAAGATTCAGGCACGTCAAAATCTAACAATTTTTCTAGTTGATCAAATAAATTCATTTTCATAATAGTAGAAATAGCTTCTTCCGACTCATTTTCTATTTTTTTGGTAAAGTGAGTGCGTAGCTCTTCAAGGCTATTGCTTTGGAATTTTTTAGCAAACTCATCATCAATGACTGTAGGTTCTGCAGTATGAACAGCTTTAACTTGGACTACAAAATGAGCATCCTTACCAGCTAAATCTTTAGCATGATAATTTTCAGGGAAAGTTACATTAACTTCTACTTCACTACCAGCTTTAGAACCTATTAATTGCTTTTCAAAATCAGGAATAAGTGCATTACTACCAATAACTACTTTAAAATCCGTAAGTTTGCCACCCTCAAAAGCCTCATCTTTAACATAACCAACTGCATCCATGGTAATTTGATCACCATCTTTAGCTTTTGCTTTACTTTCTTTGGTATAACTTTTCATCATTTCCGCAAGCTTTTTGAGTTGTTCTTCAACATCATCAGGACTTACTTCTAATTTCGGACGATTTATAGATATTTTCTTTAAATCTGGAATATCAATTTTAGGCAATAATTTCATTTTTATTGTAAATTCTAAAGGCTTATTAGGTTCGTTTTGCAAATCATCAATTTTTGGTCTGCCGATAATATTTAAATTATGCTCCTTAATAACATGATTTACTGAATCATTAATTCTTTTTTCTATTATATCATTTCTGACAGAAGCACCATATTTTTTCTCAACAATTGCAATAGGTACTTTACCAGCTCTAAAACCTGCTATTTTGACCTTTTTTGTTAAGTCGACCAGCTCTTTTTGAATATCATTATCTATTTCACTTAAAGGAGTTGAAATTTTAATATGAAAATCTAGCCCTTCGTTTTTTAATATGGTAGTTGCCATTTGTAATAATCCGTTATTTATAAATAATTCAGCATATTAGTTTGCTAATCAAAATAAACTATAGAGCCAAAATATGCAATAGTTTTTGTAAATCGGATATAAGTAGGTTAAGAAATTAGAATTGCCAAAGGCACCGTCAAGTTAAGTAAATTAGTATCACAAAGTACTATATTTTTAGATTTCAGACAGCAAGAAGTCTTTGAGTAGCTTCATCCCAAATGGATTTAGCGGACGCAAATGCAATTCTTTGCTCAGATGCTGTTTTAGTATATCTTCCAACATTTACAGCAAATATATTTCTGACTTTTCCCATCAGTGATAATGTACATTGTGCTGAATTAGGATGCTTAAATTTAATCAGTATCTTCTCTTTTCTCCTAGTTGGCTGATGGGCATTCTCAATCCGATTATTTAGTCTTTTATCGGTACGATGCTTAGTCCTAGGACACATATACCTAACTGGTTTAATGTAGCTTTTTAGCTTATCAGTCACAATAACCCTTGGACATGGATAATTACCCAATAATCTTGATAAAAAGCGAATAGCTGATTTCTTGTTACGACGCTTCTGCAGTAATACTTCTAATTCATGTCCCTCAGAGTCAACAGCTCTCCATAATATGAATACTTCACCTTTGATCTTGATATTCATCTCATCCAAATGCCATTTATCAGTTGGCTTTCGCTCTCTCTTACTAATAACATCTTGAAAATAAACTACAAACTTATAACACCAAAACCTTACAGTCTCATGACTTAATATAATACCTCGATAAGCCATCTGCTCTTGAACATCTCGGTAACTATTATTAAAGCGATGATATAACCATACTGTATGGCTAATAATGCTTGCTGGAAAACGATGTCTATTCGGGGCTTGAGTAATATGCATAGCGGTAAAATCTAGGATAAATTGTTACTGCTATTCTATAAATCATTCCCTGTAATTGCTCAATACTTAATTTATACCTCCCTTAACTTGACGGTGCCTATATGGATACCAAAATATAGGAAGAGAATATTGATAGGCAAAGTATCGGAAAGGACTAGAGATTTACTGAGGCAGATTTGTATGGAACATGAAGTACATATAATTTCAGGGAAAATATCATGTGATCACGTACATATGTTTATCTCATATAAGCCGCAAATATCTCTTAGCAAGTTAGTGGTGAACCTGTGAATGATGATCGATTTCTAATCGATTCCACTTTATAACCCCTCAGCTTATAGCTGAGGGTTGTTTAGTTTATACCTCCCTTAACTTGACGGTGCCCTGTTGAGTGCTGCTTACGTGGATTGGGTTTCCCTGTCATCCCGTAATTTATTCATGGGATCCAGTAACATAAAATACAAATAAAAAAGCTCGATTTTATCTCGCTTTATGCTGGATCCCGTGGCTTGACCAGTGTTGTTGCATGGCTCAAAAAACAAGTTTTTCAATCTACGCAAGCAAGCCTTAAGTGGGAATGACATACATGGCATTTCCTAAGCCACGGGGTAACAAAATTAAATCGTTTCAACGCACATAGCCATACCCATACCACCACCGATACATAAGGTAACTAAGCCCTTTTTAGCCTTATTTCTTCTTAATCCATGTATTAAAGTAATAAGAACACGTCCGCCGCTAGCACCGATTGGGTGACCGATTGCTATTGCTCCACCATTCACATTAACCTTGCTCATATCCCATTTCATTTCACGATTAACATAAATACTTTGAGCGGCAAAAGCTTCATTAACCTCGATAAGATCTAAATCATTAACACTCCAGCCGGCTTTGCTTAAAGCTTTTTGAGAGGCAGGAACGGGAGCAGTCCCCATAATACTTGGATCAACACCGGCAGAAGCATATGAGACAATACGAGCAAGCGGAGTTAGATTATGCTTTTTTAATGCCTCTTCGGATACTACCATAAGACATGCAGCACCATCATTAATTGAGGAAGCATTACCGGCAGTAACTGTACCGTTTTTATCGAAAGCAGGGCGTAATTTACCTAAAATCTCAAGGCTGGTATCAGGTCTTACTGTCTCATCATGATCAAATAAGTTAGTAGTTTTTTTAATCGTCACTTCAATAGGTAAGATCTCATCTTTAAATATTCCGGCTTTTTGGGCTTTCGCTGCTTTTTGATGTGAACTTAAAGCAAATTCATCTTGCTGCTCTCTAGTAATATTAAATTGCTTTGAAATATTCTCGGCAGTAATACCCATAAATACCCCTGAAAATACATCAGTTAATCCATCATATTGCATTAGATCAACCATTTTAATATCGCCGAATTTAGCTCCTGCTCTTATATAGCTGCCATGCATACCGAGCGACATATTTTCCTGCCCACCTGCTATCACAATATCGTTATCGCCAGTCATAATTGAGGCTGCAGCAAGTGCTACTGTTTTAAGACCTGAACCGCAAACCTTATTAATTGTATAGCCTGGTACTTCTTTAGGAATACCTGCATGAATGAGCGTTTGTCTTGCCGGATTCTGCCCGCTACCGCCTGTGATTACCTGCCCGAGTATCACCTCATTTATTAAAGCTGGATCGATTTTACTATTCTGCAAAATATCCTTTATTAGGTGCGTCGCAATCATTGGTGCAGGAGTAGTACTAAGACTACCCATAAACGAGCCGAAAGCTGTTCTTTTCGCATGAGTGATGTAAATCGGTTTTATCATGATATATACTCCTTAAAATAATATTTGTTACATTCCTGTCATCCCATGGCGGCTTTTTGCGTGGATCGAAAAACTTGTACCATGTCATTCCCGCGGAGGCGGGAATCTAGTTAACTATACTGTCACCCCGTGACTTGATCACGGGGTCTTTTATCGCAGACTGTGTCCTGAGATACCGCGGTCGAGCCGCGGTATGACATAGGGACTTTGTGCTGGATTCCCGCCTCCGCGGGAATGACATCAATTTAAATAACTCTGTCAGCTTATCATTTATCAAATAACTAATATGTCCGCCTGGTACCTCTATAAGAGTAGAGCTTTTAAACAATTTTTGCAAAGATAAAATGGAAGATTCAGGCACTATTTGATCATTTTTTGCAGCTACAATGGCACCGTCAAGTTAAGGGAGGTATAAATTAAGTATTGAGCAATTACAGGGAATGATTTATAGAATAGCAGTAACAATTTATCCTAGATTTTACCGCTATGCATATTACTCAAGCCCCGAATAGACATCGTTTTCCAGCAAGCATTATTAGCCATACAGTATGGTTATATCATCGCTTTAATAATAGTTACCGAGATGTTCAAGAGCAGATGGCTTATCGAGGTATTATATTAAGTCATGAGACTGTAAGGTTTTGGTGTTATAAGTTTGTAGTTTATTTTCAAGATGTTATTAGTAAGAGAGAGCGAAAGCCAACTGATAAATGGCATTTGGATGAGATGAATATCAAGATCAAAGGTGAAGTATTCATATTATGGAGAGCTGTTGACTCTGAGGGACATGAATTAGAAGTATTACTGCAGAAGCGTCGTAACAAGAAATCAGCTATTCGCTTTTTATCAAGATTATTGGGTAATTATCCATGTCCAAGGGTTATTGTGACTGATAAGCTAAAAAGCTACATTAAACCAGTTAGGTATATGTGTCCTAGGACTAAGCATCGTACCGATAAAAGACTAAATAATCGGATTGAGAATGCCCATCAGCCAACTAGGAGAAAAGAGAAGATACTGATTAAATTTAAGCATCCTAATTCAGCACAATGTACATTATCACTGATGGGAAAAGTCAGAAATATATTTGCTGTAAATGTTGGAAGATATACTAAAACAGCATCTGAGCAAAGAATTGCATTTGCGTCCGCTAAATCCATTTGGGATGAAGCTACTCAAAGACTTCTTGCTGTCTGAAATCTAAAAATATAGTACTTTGTGATACTAATTTACTTAACTTGACGGTGCCAGCTCAGGAAATGACTAGAAATATTATGTTTGTTGAAGATTTTGCAGATGGATGGAAGCTTTATGCTAAAACAGGAAGTGGAAATCGTCTTAATGAAGATAGAACTATAAAGTTAAAAGATCGTCAAATAGGTTGGTTTATAGGATGGTTACAAAAAGATAACCGCAAAGTTTTCTTTGTACACTTTATTGAAGATAAAGAACATCACGATTCTTATGCAAGTTTTCGCTCTAGAGAGGCTGCAAAAGAGAAGCTAAAAGGATTAATAAGCAAAGAACTAAAATAATTTTAGCTGTGTCATCCCGTGGTTTGGTGGCTCCTATGTCATTCCCGCAAAGGCGGGAATCCAGTAATTAATAAAAGTAAATACAATTAGTTTTTACAATCAGAAATTATATTTATTTAAATTTTTTCTGGATTCCCGCCGTAGCTAGGAATGACATCGAATGTGTTTTTCGATCCATGCAATAAAACCTTTAGTTACGTAGCTCATGACAGAAAAACTACAACAATCGAGCATATATGAACAAAACTTCTATAGTTTGGTTACGGCGTAATTTACGGCTGCATGATAATAAATCATTTGCAGCAGCACTTCGTAATTCTAATAAAATCCTGCCTATATTTATTTTTGATACCACTATTTTAGAAAGGTTTAAAAATCCACATGACAGACGGCTTTCCTTTTTAGCAAACACACTTTGTTTAATTAATGATGAACTTAAAAAGCTAAAAGGGAAGCTGTTAGTATTTCACGGCAATCCTTTTGATATTATTCCAAAACTCGCAGCTACCTTAAAAATTGAAAATATTTATGCTGATGAAGATTATGAGCCAAGCAATATAGAACGTGATAAAAAAGTTCAGGAGTTATTAGGCGATGATTGCACGCTTAATTTATATTGTGATCATTTACTTATAAAGCCTGATAGAGTTTTAACGAAAGATAATAAGCCTTATAAAGTATATACTCCTTATATGCAGGCTTTTCGTAAATTTATAGCGGATAATGGAAGTATATCACATAATAAGCTACTAACAAATTATAGCTATAATTTAGAGGATAAATTATATACACCAAAAAGTATAGAGCTGAAAACTATTGACCTAAATGTAGGGGAATCTGAAGCGTTAAAACAAATCGGTTACGTCTATAAGGAAGATGAGCTTTGGCAGCCTAAAAATGCTCAAAGTGTTTTGGATAAATTTATTACAAGAAAGATAAATCGTTACAAAATCGATCGGGATTTTTTATATCTTAACGGCACAAGTACCATCTCACCTTATTTAAGATTTGGGCTTGTATCTATAAGAGAATGTTACCACAAGGCTTTTAACGCTCCCTCAAATCCAAGTAGTATAACGTGGATTAACGAACTAATTTGGCGAGAATTTTACACAACTATTCTATATCATTTTCCAAATACTGTTAATGAGGAATTTTTAGAAAAATATAAAAACAAAATACTGTGGAATAATAAGAAAGAGTATTTTGATAAATTCATTAATGCCAAAACCGGTTACCCTATAATTGATGCAGCAGTTAAGCAGCTTGTCGGTGACGGCTGGATGCATAATAGGGCAAGAATGATAGTTGCTAGTTTCTTCAGCAAGAATTTGCTTTTAGATTGGCGGAAAGGCGAAGAGTTTTTTGCTCAGTACCTTATGGATTACGAACTTGCTTCTAATGTTGGCGGATGGCAATGGGCAAGCTCTTGCGGTACTGACGCTCAGCCTTATTTCCGTATTTTTAACCCCTATACTCAAGGGAAAAATTTTGACCCAGATGCTGAGTATATCAAAAAATATTTACCTGCCTTAAAAAAGGTCCCTCCCGCTATCATACATAATATTAATTTCCACAAAATGTATGATCATTACCTAGAACCGATAGTAGATTATGGGCTATCTAGAGCAAGAGCTATTGAGGTGTTTAAGGGAATTGCGTAAATGAATCTTGATGAATAATATGAAATTTCGAATGTAAAGTTCGAAATTTCATGATATAATCTTTTTAAAGATCAAATATTGTGATTTATGAAAGCCATTGTTGAACGTCCAAATTATCTAGAAAAAATAAAGATTCAATTTTTAAGTCATAAGATAGTAGCACTTCTAGGTCCAAGACAATGCGGCAAAACCACCTTAGCCCGTCAATTTGCTCACGGACATCAGGACGTACATTTTTTTGACTTAGAAGATATCAGAGATTTAGCAGCGTTAGAGAATCCTTATATAGCACTAGAAAACAAAAAAGGCTTAATTATCATTGATGAAATTCAAAGATTACCAAATTTATTTCCTACGCTGCGAGTTCTAGCCGATAAAAATATAGAACAACAATTTTTAATATTAGGTAGTGTTTCAAGAGATTTAATTAAACAATCCTCAGAAACCCTTGCCGGTAGAATATCCTATATTGAGGTACATCCTTTTTCTTTATTGGAAGTAAATAACATAAAACAATTACATTTATTTGGTGGCTTTCCGAATTGCTACCTTTATCCCGAGACAGGCTTTGATTGGCTAGAGCAATATATTAGAACTTTTTTAGAACGTGATATCCCAAATCTTGGCTTTTTGATTCCACCTGCTACATTACGCCGTTTTTGGACTATGCTTGCTCACTATCACGGAAATATTTTTAATGCTTCTGAAATCGGAAAATCTTTAGGAATAAGTGACCATACTATAAAAAATTATCTGGATATATTATCTGGTACTTTTATGATACGTCAACTATATCCATGGTTTGAAAATATTTCTAAACGTCAAAAGAAACGTCCAAAAATATATTTTACTGATTCAGGTATATTTCATCATTTAATTGATATTTATTCACAAGAACAATTATTAAAAAATCCAAAACTAGGAGCTAGTTTTGAGGGCTTTGCTTTAGAACAAATAATAAGGCTGTTTGATAAACGAAGCGAGGATTGCTATTATTGGGGAATACATCAAGAAGGGGAACTAGATTTGTTTATAAAGCATAAAGGCTTAAAACTAGGTTTTGAGTTTAAGTTTAGCGATGCCCCTATTCTTACTTCCTCTATGCATAAGGCTATACAATATTTAGCGTTAGATGAATTATTTGTTATATATCCTGGAGCTAAAAAATATCAATTAGCAAGTAATATAACAGTTGTACCTATTAACGATATAATAACGCTTATTTAAGTCACAGTAATATGGTTACCTGAATAGCCAATTAAAAATAATTGGGTCTGTCAGATTTTTTGTGTAAGTACGATTTCTCCATTTGCCCAATTTTGTAAATTAGTATCACAAAGTATAGCAAATTGATTTAAAGCCATCGCCCAATTCTTAATAGGCATTGTCCATTTTTTAGAGGCATTTGTCAACGCCAAAAAGATTATTTTCTGAATCGATTTGTCATCTGGAAATACTCCTTTATTTTTAATAATTTTACGAATTTGACGGTTAGTGGATTCAATAGCATTAGTAGTGTAAATCGCCTTCCTAATGTCTTCCGGAAAGCTAAAAAATGGAGCTATGCCAGACCAATTTCGTTGCCATATGTCAAAAATAACTGGATATTTTTCATCCCATTTTTTGGCAAAGTTTTGTAATTCTCTTAATCCCTCTGCTTCATTTATTGCAGAATAAACTGCTTTTAAATCAGCTGTTACCGCTTTTAGATCTTTGTATGATACGTATTTTACAGAATTTCTTACCATATGAACAATACACAACTGCACTATCGTCTTTGGAAAAATGCTATTTATCGCCTCTGGAAAACCCTTAAGACCATCAACACATGCAACATATATTTGTGCAACTCCTCGATTCTTCAGTTCTGTTACTACCTGCATCCAAAATTTACACCCTTCATTCTTGCCTATCCAAATTCCTAATAGCTCTTTCTTGCCCTCCATATTCACTCCAATAGCTAGATAAACCGCTTTATTTATTATTACATGATTATCTCTTGCCTTAACATGAATACAATCTAAGTACATTATAGGATATACATTATCAAGTGCTCTATTCTGCCAAGCAGTTACTTCCTCTAAAATACCATCAGTTACCTTTGATATTAACTCAGATGATACCTTGGTGGCATATAGTTCTTCTAAGTGCCCTTGTATTTCCCTAATGGTCATTCCCCGAGCATATAAGGATATTACTTTATCATCAAATCCTTCAAATTTACGCACTCCTTTTGGAATTAGTTGAGGTTCAAATTCTCCATCCCGATCCCTTGGCACTTCTACTGTCAATTTACGACCTTCTGGATCTATTAGAGTCTTTTCATAATTACCATTACGTCTGTTATCTGAGTATTTCTCATTTTTAGAATGTTTCTCATAACCTATATGAGATTCCATTTCTTTCTCTAAAATCTTATTTACTATCTGCTTTTTAATTCCCTGAAATATCCCTTCTTTACCAAATATTTCAGATGGATCACTTTGTGATAGTATTTCTGATACTAATTTTTCTATAGCTGGATTTGATACTTTGTTATTGTTCTTCATATTAGCTCCATGTAAGTTGTTTATGTTATTTTTATTCTTAACTATTTTTACAACTTACACAAACTTCCTGACACCCTCAAATAATTAGCTATTCAAATTATCATTCCTCCTTTGCCTCCTCTTGGTGGACGTCCAGCTACATCCTGACTAAAAGAAACTTGTGGCTTATTAGGTTTTTTAGGCGTATTAGCAGCTTTTGTATGATCTTTTAAGTCTTTTTTTATTTTATCTAATTCTGGTGATTTATCCCCTTTTAACCTAAGCTTCATCTGATCTACTTTCTTTCCAGTAGGATTATCATTCTTTTTACTCATAATAGTACCTTTTTTTAATTTATTTTTAAAAAATTAAACTTTTACACCTAATTGCAACTTGATGATATAACAAACAATTTAAATTTTAACTAAACAACCCTCAGCTATAAGCTGAGGGGTTATAAAGTGGAATCGATTAGAAATCGATCATCATTCACAGGTTCACCTTCCTGTTCATCAATATAGTGCTGTATCATTTCATCAGTTATATTACCTGAACTGACTGCCATATAGCCCCTAGCCCACAAATGATTGCCCCAAAATTGTTTTCGTAAATGAGTAAATTCTTGCAATAAAATTCTTGAGCTAATGCCTTTTAAATACTGTACTAACTTGCTAAGAGATATTTGCGGCTTATATGAGATAAAAATATGTACGTGATCACATGATATTTTCCCTGAAATTATATGTACTTCATGTTCCATACAAATCTGCCTCAGTAAATCTCTAGTCCTTTCCGATACTTTGCCTATCAATATTCTCTTCCTATATTTTGGTATCCATATAAGATGCACTTTTAAATCATACTGACTATGACTATTCTTTCTATAACTTCTCATATTTCTTGATATAAATTCATTGCTAAAGCAATTTCATTATATCTTCCCTTCGCCTAAAGGCGAGGGATTTTTGATCCCCGAAGGGGGACATTAAAATCATAAAATATGATATCATGCGTGGAATAAGCCACATATATTTTATACTTTTGGTGAATTAATTTGTATTAATTGCTATTATTAAAGCTAGCTTTCTAGGATTAGAATATGGATTTTGTGATAAGAAATGAGCTTATGAATAGTAAGCAGAATGGTAAATAATATTGGAATATAAATGACTATAATTTATAAAAATATAAGTCATTCATTCATATTAACCTAAGTATTAAAAATATAATAGTACGTGAGGATTATCAGCAAAAGATAACATAGCTAATTTTTCAAATAAAAAAGTATATTATCTATACTCATAATCTTTGTGGAGCTTGTTAGCTAGTGCCTGCTCCCAGCGATCACCGTTTTGCAGTAATCTTTCTTTATCATAAATAAGGGCAGTATGGGTTAGGCTGGCAAACTCAAAATTAGGACCTTCAACTATTGCATCAACAGGGCATGCTTCTTGGCATAGCCCGCAATAAATACATTTAGTCACATCTATATCATAACGGGTGGTACGTCTACTGCCATCTTCCCGCTCATCTGCTTCAATGACTATTGCCTGTGCCGGACAAATAGCCTCGCAAAGCTTACAAGCGATGCAACGCTCTTCACCGTTCTCATAACGACGCAGTGCATGCTCACCCTTAAACCTTGGGCTAACTGGGCTTTTCTCATAGGGATAATTTATAGTGACTTTAGCTTTGAAGAAATATCTTAAAGTCAAAGCCAAACCTCTTATTATCTCATATAGAAAAAAGGATTTTAAATAATTTATCATATTTTATTTTTCAAGCTTGAACCGATAGTGTTAATTAGCTCTTACATTACAGGAACATAATTTCTTATCCTTTTATAGATCTCATCCACAAGTTTTTCATCATAAGTGTGAGATATCATCTTATATCAAACATTTGGTAGGTGATCAGTATAAATTAATACACTAGATACCAAAACCACCCAAAATAAGGTTAGAGGTAAGAATACTTTCCACCCTAAACTCATTAACTGGTCATAACGATATCTTGGCAGCGTTGCCCTAATCCATAAAAAGCAAAATAGTAAAAATCCAACTTTAAAAACAAACCAAAAGAAACCTGGAATACAATCTAACCATGATATATTAAATGGTGGCAAATAACCCCCTAAAAAGAAAGTGGTAGTCATTGCACTAACTAATATCATATTAGCATACTCACCTAGGAAAAATAAAGCAAAACCCATAGAGGAATATTCGACATTATAACCAGCAACTAGCTCTGATTCTGCTTCCGGTAAATCAAAAGGCAATCTGTTTGTTTCGGCAAGCACCGAAATAAAAAATACCACCCCCATTGGCATTAGCATTAAATCAATCCACCACGGCATAGTTCTTTGTGCTTCAATAATTTGGCTTAAGTTCAGCGTGCCAGTAGTCAGCAACACAGTAATAATAACAAGCCCCATCGATACTTCATAAGAAATCATTTGTGCCGATGAGCGTATAGCTCCAAGAAATGCATATTTTGAGTTGCTAGCCCAACCAGCCATAATAATGCCGTAAACACTTAAGGAAGAAATAGCAAGAATATATAAGACTCCGACATTAATATCGGCAAGAACTACACCTTTGGCAAAAGGTATAACTGCCCAACCAATTAAGCTTAATATAAAGGTTATCATCGGTGCTAGGACAAATAATATTTTATCGGCGTTAGTCGGAATGATCGGCTCTTTAAATAATAGCTTTACCGCATCTGCTATAGGCTGCAAAAGCCCAAATGGTCCAACAACATTAGGACCCTTTCTAAGCTGCATAAGCCCAATCACACGACGCTCTGCATATGTCAAATACGCAACGCATAATATTAATGGGATAGTAATCGCCACCACCTTTAATGCGATTATAATTAACGGAAAAATATATTCAAAAAAGAGTTCTGTCATAATGTTATTTAATTGTCATACAATCGTCATTGCGAGGAGATGCGTGAGTGTCAACTTAACGCTCGGTGTCATCCCGTGGCTTGACCACGGGATGACAAATTATATTGGCTAGATTCCCGCCTACGCGGGAATGACATTATTATCACGCTGCCTCCTCATCCCTTTTCTGCTTAGCCTCTACACATCTTGCCATGGTTACAGAATTCTTACTAATAACGTCAGTCATGTAATAATTAATAGTTTCAGCAGTTATAGGCTCTTTTGATAATTTATCTTTGGAACTAAATTTAGCAAACTTATTATCTATAGTTTTACCGATATCAGCAAATACGGGATATTCTTCAGCAAGCTTTATTCGTACTTCCTGTAAATTACTTGCCCCAATATCCACTTGCAAATAATCAGCCAGCTCCTTAATTATCGCTATATCTTCTTTAGCATTGCCTACAGGTGATACTGCTTTTTCTGCTATTTGCGGTCTACCTTCTAAATTCACGTAGATCCCGCTCTGTTCGGTATAAGCAGCTGATGGTAAAATAACATCGGCTTTCGTAGCACCAATATCCCCATGATGTCCTTGATATACTATAAAAGCTGATTTAAGCTTATCAAATGGCAATTCATCCGCTCCAAGTAAATAAGCAAGTTCTATATCTTCTAATTTACCTAACGAAGTATCAAAACCGATATCAAGCCCACCAACCATCGATGCGTGATTATGCAGTATATTAAAGCCTTTCCAATCATCCCGCATGATATTATATTTATCGACTATTTTATGGATTAGCGATAATATAGCATGCCCGTCATTTCGTCCATAAACGCCATCACCTACTATAATCATCGGGTATTTTGCTACTTTTAATTCTTCTGCAAATTTATGTTCATCTAAAGCTAGCTCCTCAAGTATCTTGAGCTCACTCCCTAAATCCTGAATTTTATAGGTTTGGTTATGCCCCTCTCCTATTCTTGCTACTTTTAATGAACCTGCTCTAACTCTTCCACCTATTCTACTGTTTAGAACTGGTGCTATCTGTCTTGGATTTGCTCCAATTAATAAGCATAAATTAGCTTTTTCAAGCCCTGCAATAGTTGTATTAAATAAGTAATTTGCTCGCTGCGTAGTATCTAATTTATAGTCAAACTGATTAACGCTATAATTATTGCATCCTAGTTTTTGCAAGAAAGTTTTAAGCATAAACATTGCTTCAACGGAAGCAAGAGTCCCAGCGAAAGCAGTAATTTTTTCTGGCTTAATAGATTTAATTTTATCAGCTATTGCTTCTAAAGCTTCATTGAAGCTTGCAGAGACTAATTTACCATTTTTTCTAATATAAGGCTGATCCAAACGCTGATATTTTAAACCATCATAGCTAAAGCGATTTTTATCTGAGAGCCATTCTTCATTAATTTCCTCATTAACTCTTGGTAATACTCGCATCACTTCGTCACCCCTACTATCAATGCGGATATTTGAACCTTCTGCATCATGCACGCCAATACTAGCAGTATGTCTTAGCTCCCACTTACGAGCTTTAAAGGCATAAGGTTTGGAGTTAAGAGCTCCGACAGGACAAATATCTATCATATTGCCAGAAATTTCAGAATCCAAAGTTTGCTCTAAATAAGAAGTAACTTCCATATGCTCACCACGATGGATAGCCCCTATTTCTTCTATTCCAGCTATATCATTGGCAAATCTAATACATCTAGTACATTGAATACACCTAGTCATCGCTGTTTTAATCAGCGGTCCCATATATTTATCTTTAATAGAGCGTTTATTTTCGTGAAATCTATTAGTGCCTTTGCCATATCTAAAAGCCTGATCCTGCAAATCACACTCTCCACCCTGATCACAAATAGGACAATCAAGAGGATGGTTAACAAGCAAAAACTCCATTACCCCCTCACGGGCTTTTTTCACCATTGGCGTATCAGTATGAATAACCATGCCGTTACCTGCGGGCATTGCACAAGAAGCTATCGGCTTTGGTGATTTTTCCATCTCAACCAAGCACATACGGCAGTTACCAGCAATTTTTAAACGCTCATGATAACAAAAATGTGGGATTTCTTTACCGGCTTTTGTGCAAGCTTGATAAATAGTAGTACCTTCTGATACTTCTATTTCTTGACCATCTATCGTAAGTTTTATCATTCTTATTGTTTTAAAAATTGTACAAATCACCACTTTTTAGTAAATTTTACTGAGGTATTCATTTCATAAATTGTTGCAATACCGCTACAATTATTTTATCCAGTAAGTCATAGGATTTGGATATGCCTGATCTTCTATCATATATTTAAAGCCGATAGCAACACGCAATATATACCAAACAGCTAAAATAAAATATAACACTACGCCAATAACAATAAACGTAAATATAAAACATACGATCCATCCGAGAACACTAAGGCAGAAAGTACGGAATAAGAATATATAATGGCTAGTGGCAAAATTATTGCCTTTATCCTTGTTGAGATATGCAAAAAACACACCAATTAAAGGCAATATCGGTGCTACTATTCCGCATAAATATAATATATATACTACAATTAAATTTTTCTTACCGCTTTCGGTATATTCCTTAAGTTGTTTATCCATATTTTTACCTTTTATTTCTCTATTTCTAATTTCAACTTTTCTATTTCTTCTTTTGAAAGCTTAGTATATTTAATGATTTTTTTATAGGCTCATTATCTTGTAACATTTCTTTTGCTATCTCTATTTTACCTTCTTCTTTTCCTTCTCTAAACTTACTTTTTTGGTTTAATTCCTCTATTTGAGCAGCAAGCATCGCTTTAATATAATTGTCATATTCTGCTTCACTCCAATTAAATTGCTCAATAGTCTTATAGGCTGACAATACTATCTCATCCTTGGTATGCTTTGGCGGCTCTTTAGCTTTATCAAATTTAGCCATCATATATAGCCAATCATCTTCTATCGTCTCAAGCTCGTTCGCTTCTTTTGTAAACTTATCAAGCTCCACAAATACATATGATAAACATTTAAGTTGATTCCTACCATTACCAACATTAATGGTTTGATGATAACTAATACATTCTGTTTCTTCAGGTAATGCCTGAAATCCAGAAGTAATTACTACCATAACTACAGGGGCAAGGTCAGCATATTCTTTTCCTCTTTTCAATTGTGAAGAAAAAGCTACACAACCATAAAATTGTACCCTTGCTAAAAAAGCATCAGCATAACCATTTTGCATCTCAACAATATAAATATTGCCAGAATTATCTTTTACTTTAACGTCAACAATACTCCTTTTATTCTGTCCTAAATCTGGCACTTGTTCATTTGAAATATATTCAAGATCAATAATCGTTAACTCTTCCGGCAACCGCATAATATTATTGAGAAAGCTGATTAACCTTGCTTTATCTGTAAACAGCTTTTTAAAAGCTACATCATTTGTTGGGTCTAAATATCTTTGCATATTACTTTAAATTCTCTACCACAAAATGCATAATACTACCATGCTTTATATAATTTATCTCATTATCTGTAAATATTTGCAATATTAAATCAATAGTTTGCGTTTCACCATTTTGTTTTTTTATAACACATTTAACCGGATTATAAGGTTTTATATGTTCATTTAAACCTATAATATCAATAGATTCTGATCCATCTAATTTTAAATCAAAACGAGTCATATTATTTGTAAAAATTAGCGGCAATACTCCCATACCGACTAAATTTGAGCGGTGTATTCTCTCAAAGCTCTCAGCAATAACAGCTTTAACACCAAGCAACTGCGGACCTTTTGCTGCCCAATCTCTTGATGAACCACTACCATATTCTTTACCGGCAAAAATTACCGCAGATACATTATTTGCTTTATAATCCATTGCTGCATCATAAATAGTTTGCTGCATATTTTTTAGCTGGTTTATGGTAAAGCCGCCCTCTACTCCGCTGCACATTTCATTTTTTATGCGAATATTAGCAAATGTGCCACGCATCATCACTTCATGGTTTCCTCTGCGTGACCCATAAGAATTAAAATCAATAAGTGATGTTTGATGATCCGTTAAATATTTAGCAGCAGGGCTAGTTTTACTTATACTTCCTGCAGGTGAAATATGATCGGTAGTGATAGAGTCACCAAAAATCGCTAAAATCCGTGCAGATTTTATATCTTTTATATTATTCTTACTGCCTATATTTTCAAAATAAGGCGGATTATTAATATAAGTGCTGCTTTTATCCCAAGCGTATGTAGAACTGCCTGTTACCTCTAAGCTTTGCCATTCTTTTGTTCCGCTAAATATATCGGAATATTTTTCTACAAACATAGATGAATTAATAGAATTTGCAATGACCTTATCTATCTCTTCTTTACTTGACCAAATATCTTTTAAATAAACATCTTTGCCTTTATCATTTTTTCCTAAGGGGTGATTTGTCAGATCAGTATTAAGGCTACCGCTAAGAGCATATGCTACAACTAAAATAGGCGAAGCAAGGTAGCTAGCTTTAGTAAGGGGATTAATTCGCCCTTCGAAATTTCTATTACCTGATAAAACAGAAGCAACGACTAAGCCGTTTTTGTTAATAGTATCTTCTATTTCTGGGTTTAAAGGTCCTGAGTTACCAATACAAGTAGTGCAGCCATAACCGACTAGATTAAATCCTAATTGATCTAAATATTGATCAAGTCCACTACTCTTCAAATATTCCGTTACAACTTTTGAACCAGGAGCAAGTGAAGTTTTAACCCAAGGCTTAACCTTTAATCCCTGCTCTATCGCTTTTTTAGCAAGCAAAGCTGCCCCAATCATCACAGAAGGATTAGAGGTATTAGTACAGCTAGTAATCGCTGCAATCACCACGTCACCATTACCAATTTCATAATTCTGATTTGCTACAGCATATTTTTTATCAATGCTCATATTATTTGAAGAAAAAGTCGGCAACTCTTTCTTAAAACCACTCGCTACATCGCTTAAATTTACCCGATCTTGCGGACGTCTTGGACCTGCTAGTGAACTTGTTACTTCAGATAAATCCAGCTCTAAAATATCAGTATATTCTGCTGCATGGTCAAAATTGCACCATAAATCTTGAGCTTTTGCATATTCTTCTACTAGCTTGATCTGCTCTTTATCCCTACCTGTCAACTCTAAATATTTGATAGTTTCCTGATCAATCGGGAAAAAACCACAAGTAGCACCATATTCAGGTGCCATATTAGAAATGGTAGCACGATCGGCAATTGTCATAGCTTTAAGCCCTTCGCCATAAAACTCAACAAACTTACCTACTACTTTTTTCTTCCGTAGCATTTCAGTAATCTTTAAGACTAAATCGGTGGCAGTAGCAGTACCTGTTAACTTACCTGTTAGCTTTACGCCGATTACTTCTGGCAGAATCATAGTAAGCGGCTGTCCAAGCATTGTGGCTTCTGCTTCTATACCGCCAACACCCCAACCAAGTACCGATAACCCATTCACCATGGTTGTATGGCTATCTGTACCAACCAAACTATCAGGATAAGCCACACCATTACTATGCCATACAACCTTTGCTAAATACTCTAAATTTACCTGATGGCAAATACCTGTACCAGGCGGCACTACCTTAAAATTATTAAATGCTTGCTGTCCCCATTTAAGAAACTGATAACGCTCTATATTGCGTTTCATTTCCATTGCTACATTTTTGTCAAATGAGCTACCCGACGCATAAGAATCAACACTAACTGAGTGATCTATAACCAAATCAACAGGGATAAGTGGGTTGATTTTTAGCGGATCACCACCTATCTTCTTCATCGCATCACGCATAGCAGCAAGATCAACTATAGCCGGCACACCTGTAAAATCCTGCATCAAAACCCTTGTCGGCATAAAATCTATTTCCGCATCAGATTTTTTATTCTTTAGCCATTCTTTGAATACCAGTAAGTTTTGTTTTGAACCGGTACGTAGCACGTTCTCAAACAACACTCTCAAACTATAGGGTAATTTTTTTAAAGGCAAATCGATATCGCTTGCAGCTTTATTTATGTCGTAAATTTTGTATGAGATATTATTAACTGATAATTCTTTAAGATATTCCGAATTATGCATCTTTTGCATATTTTCCTCGTTTGATATTCGTTATGCGGTAGTTGGTATGTGTTGCTCCGTGGCTTGTACGACTTTGTTGCATGACTCCTATGTCATTCCCGCGAAAGCGGGAATCCAGTCTAAAAATTCTAAACACGGTAAGTTTTCAAAATTAAAAGCTCGATATTATCTCGCTTTATACTGGATTCCCGCTTTCGCGGGAATGACATAAGTGATCCATGCAACAACGCCTACAGTCGCTTGCAATGACATCAACTTAATATTACCCCAAAACGTAGATTTTTAAAACAAATTAATGCCGATGTGGGAGATATTTATATAGATTTTTGAAGAGCAGTGAGTTTATTTTCTATTTCTGCTTCACTTAAACCGGTAACGTTAATAGCTGTTTCTGTAGCTATGTTAATATAACTTCCTGTTACTTCGGTTACACCATTAGCAATAAGATAAGTAATTTTAGGCTTGTGCATATCATCTATGTAAACTTGTACTAAACCGGCTTTTAGGCTAACAATCATTGGAGCATGACCCTGCAATACACCAAACTCACCCTCTTCACCTGGAAGCGTTACCATTTTAGCCTGCTCTTCAAAAACGATATTTAAAGGCGTGATTATTTTAACGTTAATTGTTTCGCTCATATGATAATATAATTTTTCGTCATTATGACTGAACTTTGTTTCCTGTCATCCCGTGGCTTGACCTATAGTACCGGACATTTTTAAAAAAATGTTATATTTTTTCAGGTATAGGTGACCTTATATGTCATTCCCGCGAAGGCGGGAATGACATATAATAATAACTGTCCGGTACTATAGGCTTGACCACGGGATGACTACCTTAGGGCGTTTTTCGATCCACGCTGGCAATGCCGCCACGGGATGACACCGCAAATACTTTGAGGTCCACGTGGGATAACAATTTATTTTAGTGTCTTAGCTTTCTCCACCGCCTCTTCTATAGTCCCAACCATATAAAAAGCTGCTTCCGGTAAATCATCATATTTACCTTCTGTGAGTCCTTTAAAGCCTGCTATAGTATCGGCTAAATTAACAAACTTCCCCTCAGCTCCTGTAAATACCTCAGCTACGTGGAAAGGTTGCGACAAGAAACGCTGTATTTTTCTTGCACGTGATACTGTTAGTTTATCTTCTTCAGATAACTCATCCATACCTAGGATAGCGATAATATTTTGTAGAGATTTATAAGTTTGCAATATTTGCTGCACCTTTCTTGCTACATTATAATGCTCTTCCCCAACAATCATGGGATCAAGCACCTGCGAAGTACTATCTAGAGGGTCAACTGCCGGATAAATTCCAAGCTCTGCTATCTGACGGCTAAGTACTGTTGTGGCATCTAAATGTGCGAAAGATGTTGCCGGAGCAGGATCGGTTAAGTCGTCTGCCGGTACGTATATAGCCTGCACGGAGGTTATTGAGCCATGTTTGGTAGAGGTAATACGCTCTTGCAATGCACCCATATCGGTTGCAAGAGTTGGCTGATAACCTACTGCCGACGAAATTCTGCCAAGTAATGCCGATACTTCTGAACCTGCTTGGGTAAAACGGAAAATATTATCGACAAAAAATAAAACATCCTGACCTTGGTCCATATCTCTAAAGCTTTCAGCAATAGTAAGACCACTAAGGGCAACCCTTGCTCTTGCACCTGGGGGTTCGTTCATCTGCCCATAAACTAAAGCTACTTTTGATTTTTCAGGCTCTTCAAGATTAATAACTCCTGAGTCAATCATTTCATGATAAAGATCGTTACCCTCTCTAGTTCTCTCACCAACTCCAGCAAATACGGTATAGCCACCATGAGCTTTCGCAACATTATTAATCAGTTCCATTATAAGCACGGTTTTACCAACCCCCGCACCACCAAACAGCCCTATCTTACCGCCTTTAGTATAAGGGGCAAGTAAATCAACGACTTTAATACCAGTTACTAATATATTACGATCAGTTGATTGCTGAGTAAAACTAGGTGCAGATTTATATATAGACGAAATATTTGAGCCTTTAATCTTTCCTTTGCCATCAATCGGCTCACCTACCACATTTATAATACGCCCTAATGTTTCAAGTCCTACAGGAATACTAATTGGGCTACCAGTATCTACTACTTCCATACCTCGCACTAACCCCTCCGTGGAGTCCATAGCAATACAACGCACAGTATCATCACCTATATGCTGAGCTATCTCTAACACTATTCTTTGTTCACCGTTATAGCACTCAAGAGCATTTAAAATCGGCGGTAATTTACCTTTATTGGTAAATTTCACGTCAACTACCGCTGAAATAATTTGAGTAATTTTCCCGATATTTTTTTTCATTATTTTTTCTTTTGTTATAATTACTTAAAATCATAATTATGGGCGTATTTTGACGAAGATCAACTTCAAAAAGAGCAAGGAGTCTATAAGTCGAGGAGCGGAGCGTATACTTAATACGTGAGCACCACAGATCTTATAAGACGACGTAGCCAATTTTTGAAGTTCATCAAGTCAAACCGCTTCCGAACCCGCTATAATCTCTATCAATTCCGTAGTAATAATTGCTTGTCTTGACCTATTTAACTTTAATACCAATTTATTAATTATATCGTGAGCGTTATTTGTAGCATTTTCCATAGCAGTCATTCTTGAGCCTTCTTCACTTGCTCTATTTTGTAGCAGTGCATAATTTATTTGTGAATTAACATATAAATTAATCAAATTGGAAATTAGATTTTCTCCCTTATATTCATAAATATCGTTAGCTCCCTCTATCTTTGAATCATCATGATATTTCTCTATTGGTAAGATTTGCTGCTTCGTCATTATTTGAGTCATAGCATTTTTAAATTTATTGAAATAAATAGTACAATTACTTACTTCTAAACTTGTTACTAATGCCATAATCTTTTGCTTTATTTGCAACATTAGATTTTCATCATGGTTTTTTGGCAAGTCAAAATAACTATCAATATAACTTTCATAAGGCTTTTTTAATGCCTCATAACCTTTTTTCCCGATAATAATAAGCTTGATTTTTTCGCCTTCACTTTTTAAAGTCTCAATATCACTTTTTACTTGTTTAATTATCATATAATTAAACGTTCCACACAAACCACGCTCAGATGTCATAACTATTAGCAAGTTTGCTTTATTTGTCTCTGTATTGAAAAATTTTTGTGCTTCTATAGGAAAGTCATAAATATCAGCGGATAATACAGTAGACAGCATTTTACTAATAGCTTCAACATCAAAATTTGAATGAGCTATTTGATTTTTTATTTTTGTCAATTTAGAAGCTGAAACTAATTGCATTGCTTTAGTAATCTTCTGCGTAGATTTAACGCTTTTAATCCTAGTTCTTAGCTGTTTTAAATTTGACATAAAATTTTTCTTTTAATTCTTCTATGTCATTCCCGCTTTCGCGGGAATGACATTATCCTAATCTATCTTGACAAAGTCCTTAGCAAAATTCTCTAAAAATGTTTTTAATTTCTGTTCATTTTCTTCAGTGATACGCTTTTCACTTTTTATTGACTCTAAAATATCTTTTTGATTCTGCTTTATTTCACTAAGCATTTTTTCTTCAAATTCCTTAATTCTTTCTATAGGTATATTAATTAAATATTTTTTAGTTCCAGCATAAATACTTATTATCTGCTCTTCGACTGAAAAAGGATGATATTGTGCTTGTTTTAATATCTCAACGAGTCTCTTACCATGTTCGATTTGTGCTTTAGTGGCAGAATCTAAATCTGAACCAAATTGTGAAAAAGACTCAAGTTCTCTAAACTGGGCTAATTCAAGCTTTATCGAGCCTGCAACCTGCTTCATAGCTTTTATTTGTGCAGCAGAACCAACACGGCTTACCGAAATCCCGACATTAACAGCTGGTCTTATACCTTTATAAAACAGCTCGCTTTCTAAGAAAATTTGACCGTCAGTAATAGAAATAACGTTTGTTGGAATATAAGCAGATACGTCACCTGCTTGAGTCTCGATTATAGGTAGTGCAGTAAGTGAGCCACCACCTTTTTCCTCTGACATTTTAGCGGCTCGCTCAAGTAATCTTGAATGCAAGTAAAATACGTCACCAGGATATGCTTCACGTCCTGGTGGTCTTCTAAGTAACAATGAAATTTGTCTATATACAACAGCATGTTTACTTAAATCATCATAAATAATAAGTGCATGCTTGCCGCTATCACGGAAATACTCACCCATACTACATGCAGCATAAGGAGCAACAAATTGTAATGCAGCAGCTTCCGAAGCAGTAGCCGAAACAATGATTGTATAATCCATTGCCCCAGCATCTTCTAGTTTTTTTACTATCTGGGCAACACTTGATCTTTTTTGCCCGATTGCTACATAAATACAATAAATTTTATCTTTCTCATTTTTTAGCGAATGAGCTTGCTTTTGGTTAATAATAGTATCGATAGCTATTGCTGTTTTTCCAGTTTGTCTATCACCTATTATTAATTCTCTTTGTCCTCTTCCTATCGGGATTAATGAATCAATAGCCTTTATACCGGTTTGCACAGGCTCACTAACACTAGTTCTATCGATTATTCCTGGGGCTTTCATTTCAATATGGCGATATTCTTTGCTTTTAATATCACCCTTACCATCAATAGGGTTACCAAGTGCATCAACGACACGACCAAGCAAAGCAGTTCCTACTGGTACTTCTAGCACCTCTTTGGTTCTTTTAACCTTATCACCTTGCTGTACCTGATTATCATCCCCCATAATCACAGCACCAACGCTATCATTCTCTAAATTTAGAACCAGCCCTTTAACACCTGATTCAAATTCCACTACTTCACCGGATTGCACATTTGCAAGACCATAAATTTTTGCTATACCATCACCAACATTTATTACCTGCCCTACTTCTTCAAGCTCGCTTAAGCAATTGATATTTGCTATCTCTTTTTGTAATATATCAGCTACTTCAATAGGTTTTAATTTCATATGGTTTAAGTTTTTTATGTATTTAGTTTTTATTGTCATCCCGTAGCTTGTCCACGGGATCCAGTAATAAAAATACAAATATAAAAAGTTTAAGTTATCTTGCTTTTTTCTGTATCTAGTTCCCAAGCCACGGGATGACACCGGAAATACTGTCTGACCCGTGCAATAAAACTTGCATCTCCTCGCAATGACGTTTTTTATTCATGCAGCGATCTTAACTTTTTTCAAGGTCCTAGCTATCTTATCTAAACTACCTTTTATCGAACAATCTTGCAATATACTATCATATTTGATTACGATTCCTCCCATAATGGTAGGATCTATTTCAAAATTTATTTTTGTTTCTTGCTTGAGCTCTTTTTCGATATTTGTTTTAACCCATTCTTGTTCTTTTGGCTGCAATTTACTTGCAGAAATTACTTGCACTATTTTAATATTCTTGCTTTCATATAATAATTTACTATATGTGTTTGCTATATCTGCTAAGATAGAAGTACGGGAATTTTTTATCAACAATAATAAGAAATTTTGCATTATTTTGCTGATTTTAATATTTTTTACCAGCGAATTAATCACGTCAATTTTATCAACTTTATTTACTATAGGGGAAGATAATAGCTTTTTGACCTCTATATTATCTTCAATAATGCTAGTCACTAGATTAATTTCTTCAAGTATCTTATCTTGAGTATTATCAGATTTAGCATTATCAAATAACGCAACTGCATAATTCTGAGTTAAAATATCTTTATTCATAGCTTAATACTTTGCACATTTTATATTTATATTATTATATATCGGATAATATTTTATATTACATTGATATTTTTTAGAATCTTCTAAAAGCTCTTGTATATTTATATTAGATTCTATTTGGTTCTTCTTAACCTCACTTACATAATTCGCATCCGGCTTAGGCTGGCTAATACATTTTGAACGCATTTCATTATTAAAATAAGGAGTAAGAAAATATGCTAACTTATAACATATAAAAGTCTTCTCTGTTGTAGAATAATTATTATCAAAGTCAAAATCAAAATCAACTTGAAAATCTTTTGATAATAACTCATAAACAATCGGAGTTTGAGATTTTAATGATAATTGATTCTCAGATTGAGCACTTAGCTTAGGCATCTTCCACAAAAGTACTAATAAAGAACTTACTACATATACTGTAAAAATTATTACCACAGCAGTAATTAAAATTTTTGTTATTTTATGTCTACTAAATGCACTTAGCTCTTTATAAAATAACGTTTTTTTAAGATAAGCACAGCTGATTGCCATAAAAATTACCCCATAGCTACTTGCATATCTTTTAACACAACCTAAATCAATTCCACTAGGTGTGGAGTATATCGTATTTGCCATTACTATATATAAATATAGTCTCCAAGCTAAAAATATAATAAAGCATAAAATGGCAGTAATTACTAAAATTAAGAAGCTTTTTAAATATTGAGGTTTATATTTATGTATGCTAATTCCAGTAAACAACAAAATACCATAAATACATAAAAATGATTTTTTTCCTAATGCTTTAAAGACAATATTAATGTAAGAGGATATTATATTAATAGTTTTTGCTTCCTTATTAAATAATGAAGAAACTATTTTTACAAATTGATCTAGAGAATGTGGTTCTCTTCCTAAAGTTACGTGAGATTTAACATACATAAACCAAAGATAATTTGTTAAAAATGGTAAAATTAATAATATTATTAATACCCCAATTTTTACGCTCAAGGACTTTAATTTTTCATTATCATCTACTAACAAATTACAAAAAATCATTATAGAAGCAAACCACGACAACCATAAACCTACTTCTCTAAATAACGGCATAAATAATAAAATAGGCATTACCATTAATAATGCTTTATATTTATAATCTTCCAATATGAAAATAACTAATACTGACGAAAAAATAAATGCTATCAAACCATCATTATAAATTGCTCGCAGTACAAAACTTTCTTGAACAGGAAAGAACAAAACTAGTGATACTAATAAAATAGTTTGTACAAAATATTTATTTGCCATTAATGGTGCTAAGAATAGCATCTGTAAAATAAAATGACTTAACAATAAATCATTTTCGGAATAGCCAGGGAAGTATAACATAAAATAATGAAATATACTTGGACCCCGAGGATAATGTATATGCGAAGGTAAAATAGAGGTTAAACTATTTTGTGGGAATATATCGTTATAGCTTATCAATTCTTTAGTGTATACTGCCCAAAAAGCCAAATCATCCCATATATTTAGATAAGTAGTATGCAAAAAGAGATAATAACTTAAGGTAATAGCCGTTAAAACGCAAAGCTCTACTTTATATTGGAGAATGTTTGATCTTAATTCAGCAAATTTATATAAATCATATATAAGAGCTACTATACCTATAATAGTTATTAAGCAAGTGGCATAATATAATATTCCCGTTACAGAGCATAAAGTTAAGATTGCTACCAATATAGTAGTTACTATAGGCAAAGAAAAAGTAAATCTAGTTTTAAATATATTAGCAAAAAATCCCGCTAGCCCAAAAATACTTAGTAAAGGTAATATTATCATAAAGCATAATTAAGAGTCAATCATAAGGCACCGTCAAGTTAAGTAAATTAGTGTCACAAAGTACTATATTTTTAGATTTCAGACAGCAAGAAGTGGGTCTGTCAGATTTTTTGTGTAAGTACGATTTCTCCATTTGCCCAATTTTGTAAATTAGTATCACAAAGTATAGCAAATTGATTTAAAGCCATCGCCCAATTCTTAATAGGCATTGTCCATTTTTTAGAGGCATTTGTCAACGCCAAAAAGATTATTTTCTGAATCGATTTGTCATCTGGAAATACTCCTTTATTTTTAATAATTTTACGAATTTGACGGTTAGTGGATTCAATAGCATTAGTAGTGTAAATCGCCTTCCTAATGTCTTCCGGAAAGCTAAAAAATGGAGCTATGCCAGACCAATTTCGTTGCCATATGTCAAAAATAACTGGATATTTTTCATCCCATTTTTTGGCAAAGTTTTGTAATTCTCTTAATCCCTCTGCTTCATTTATTGCAGAATAAACTGCTTTTAAATCAGCTGTTACCGCTTTTAGATCTTTGTATGATACGTATTTTACAGAATTTCTTACCATATGAACAATACACAACTGCACTATCGTCTTTGGAAAAATGCTATTTATCGCCTCTGGAAAACCCTTAAGACCATCAACACATGCAACATATATTTGTGCAACTCCTCGATTCTTCAGTTCTGTTACTACCTGCATCCAAAATTTACACCCTTCATTCTTGCCTATCCAAATTCCTAATAGCTCTTTCTTGCCCTCCATATTCACTCCAATAGCTAGATAAACCGCTTTATTTATTATTACATGATTATCTCTTGCCTTAACATGAATACAATCTAAGTACATTATAGGATATACATTATCAAGTGCTCTATTCTGCCAAGCAGTTACTTCCTCTAAAATACCATCAGTTACCTTTGATATTAACTCAGATGATACCTTGGTGGCATATAGTTCTTCTAAGTGCCCTTGTATTTCCCTAATGGTCATTCCCCGAGCATATAAGGATATTACTTTATCATCAAATCCTTCAAATTTACGCACTCCTTTTGGAATTAGTTGAGGTTCAAATTCTCCATCCCGATCCCTTGGCACTTCTACTGTCAATTTACGACCTTCTGGATCTATTAGAGTCTTTTCATAATTACCATTACGTCTGTTATCTGAGTATTTCTCATTTTTAGAATGTTTCTCATAACCTATATGAGATTCCATTTCTTTCTCTAAAATCTTATTTACTATCTGCTTTTTAATTCCCTGAAATATCCCTTCTTTACCAAATATTTCAGATGGATCACTTTGTGATAGTATTTCTGATACTAATTTTTCTATAGCTGGATTTGATACTTTGTTATTGTTCTTCATATTAGCTCCATGTAAGTTGTTTATGTTATTTTTATTCTTAACTATTTTTACAACTTACACAAACTTCCTGACACCCTCATTACGTATCCATATATCAGAAATAACTGGGTATTTACTATCCCATTTTAGCAAACTCTTCTAATGCTAAATTAGCCATATTCTCATTATTTGCTGTATAGATTTGTTTTAAGTCAGCTGCTACTTCTTTAAGATTTTTGTAAGAAACGTACTTTAAAGAATTACGTACCATATGTACTATACAAAGTTGTACTATGGTATTTGGGAAAACACTGTTTATTGCATCTCTAAAACCTTTAAGACCGTCAACACATGCTACATAAATTTGTTCTACACCTCGGTTCTTTAATTCGCTTACAACCTGCATCCAAAACTTTGAACCCTCATTCTTGCTAATCCAAATACCCAAAAGCTCTTTCTTGCCTTCTATATTTATACCAATAACAAGGTAAACAGCCTTATTTATAACTATATTATTATCTCTTGCTTTTACCATGATGCAATCTAAATATACAATTGGGTATATTCTATCTAATGCTCGGGCTTGCCATCTTATTACCTCTTCCATAACTCCATCTGTAATAGTCGAGATAAGCTCCTTAGATACTTCTGTATGATACATTTCCTCTAAATGGGATTGAATCTCACTCATGGTCATACCTCTTGCATAAAGTGAAATAACGCTATCATCAAATCCAGTGAATCTTCTAACTCCCTTAGGAATTAATTGAGGCTCAAAACTATTGTCTCTATCTCTTGGAATATCAAGTACTATCTTTTGACCACTGTCATCTATTACTGTCTTTTCGCTCGTACCATTACGACGATTGCTATCTTGCTTTGATGCCTTGCTATGCCTCGAATAACCTAATTCATGACTTAGCTCGTCCTCTAGTATTCTCTCTACTAACCTCTTCTTTAATTGCTGAAACAATCCATCCTTTCCAAATAACTCTTTAGGATTAGATTGGGATAATATTTCCTCTACTAACTTATTATTTATATCTGCACTTCTAACACCAGCTTCTATTTTCTTAGCCATATTTTTTACCTTTGTTCTAGTTGTATTTTAACAGTATTTCTTTCTCTGTTGCTTTACAACTTACACAAAATATATGATAGACTCGAAATCTAAAAATATAGTACTTTGTGACACTAATTTACTTAACTTGACGGTGCCCACATGAGTTATAAATATTACCAGCAATATCATGAAAAACCGAAAGTCCTCCAGTTACAAAAGGTTTAAACCATCCCGCCGTAACCATATCTAACGCAATACATATTCCTTTTTCAATAGAAGTTGTACGCTCCATATGCCCAACATTTACTACTACTGCATCACTACTAGTAATACAAGAAGCCAAATATATAGACTGCAACCCTGAAAGAAAATACTTATAATACTTATATAAATCGGAATCTTTCTTCTCTAGCTCTTTTATTTGTGTATTAATGCCATCTATAGTATCAATATTTGCATTAGATAACATTTTCTTTATCTTATCAATTTCTTGTTCTAATGCACCAATTCTTTGTCCTTGTTCTTGTTGTACTTTATTTTGTCTTTGCTGTTCTAAAAATAAATGACGAATTGCTTCTTGTATAATTTGAGGCGATATATTATCATTATCTTGGATTGGATTAGCTATAACTAATTCTTGTGAATTCTTTTGCTCTAGTTCTTTTGCAAGTTTATAAAATGTAGTTTTTTGTAAAAATTGTAATGCTTTTTCTTCATTACCAGCGTTATTATATGCTCTTGCTATAAGCTGATTTAGATCTTGCCCCCTAAATATGTCGTTCCGAGAATTTGTCCGTGCTTCTTCAAAACAATATGCTGCCATTTCATGATATCGCTTTTGTTGAATTGGCTCCACTTCTTTCTGAGCCAGCTTATTATAGACTAAACCCGACTTATAGTCACAATGATGGACAAGTTTTTTTCGTTCAAATATATTTTCATGATTTGCGTCTAATTTTTTAGCATATTCAAATTGTTCAAGTGCTTCTTCATATTCCCCCTTTCTATAAGATTCAGTCCCTTTTGTCAGAAAAAATTTTATACCCTTTGTTGTATCAAAATCATGATACACCTCGTCATTATTATTCGGATCTACTCTTTCTTTGCTCATATAAAAATCTATTAAATTATTTATAACATGTTATGGCCGCCATTAATTGAGATAGTTTCGCCCGTGATAAATCCAGCATTTTCATCAACTAGAAATGCTACTGCTCTTGCGATTTCTTCAGGTTGCCCTAATATTTTTTTCGGAATACTATTAACGATTTTTGCAAGCACGTCTTCAGGTACTGCCCCTACCATTTCCGTTGCAATATATCCAGGAGCTATACAATTAACCGTGATATTTTTAGAAGTAGTTTCACGTGCTAAGGCTTTAGTAAAACCAATAATTCCAGCTTTAGCAGCAGAGTAATTAGTCTGCCCGATTTGTCCTGCTTGGGCGTTGATTGAGCTGATATTTACTATACGACCGTAATTTTGATTTCGCATCGGCTCGATTACGTTACTTGACATATTAAAGCAAGAATTGAGATTAACGTTAATTACATCGTTCCAATCTTGATGACTCATTTTATGCAGCATTTTATCTTTGGTAATTCCGGCATTATTAACCAAAATGCTTACTGGCTGTTTATATTCCTCTTCAATTTCTTTTATTGCTCTTCTGCAATCTTCAAAATCTGCAACATTCCAACGTTTGGTTTTGATACCATATTGCTCTTCCATAGCTTTTGCAGCTTCATGATTACTAAAAAAATTAGCAATAACAGTAAAACCTTTATTTTTTAATTCTTTGGCAATAGACTCTCCTATTCCTCTAGTACCGCCTGTTACAACTGCTAAATGCGACATTATTACTCCCTATATTATTATCTTTATTACGTTGATTTACTTTTGGTGCAGGTGTAACATTAGGAGTAATTCTTCCTCCATTATCCAATTCTACTGTAGGTTTATATATTATTTGTTGTTGGGCTTTATTTAAATCTGGTATTAGTTCAGTTAGTTCATTTTTTGGAGTAGTTACCACAACAGAAGGTGTTTGTATATTTGCAGCTATTTCATAATTTGTCGTTTGATACGGATTAGGCGTTTCTTTAGCTTTTTTCTGCTCTACTGGTTCATTAATTATTTGACCTTTTTTAAGCTTTTTAATTTTATTATTGGCTCCCGATGGCTCAATCATACTTTTTAATGATTCTTGTCTAGATTCAGGAAAACCTTGTGCCGTTACTTTTAATGTACCGTAACATCCGATTGTAGCACCACCCGCATAAACTCCGCCAGCTTGACCAGCAGTATGACCTGCTTTTAAAAGCTGTTCGTCAGCAGCTTTTACTTCTATTCCTAATTTATTAGCTATAGCAGTACTAGTTTGGTCATGTTCGGTAAGACCTGTACGATCCTTACCACTTGCACACATAGTAAGCGTTTCGTGCTTTGGAACATCTTTAAAAATAGAGTCTTTAGAATTTGAGATTTGGTTGCTTAAGTAATTTAATTTTCGTGAAATGCTACTACTTATATTTTCTTTATCTGCACCTCTATAAAAAATTGCGTCAGCTTTTTCTATATCTTGTTTTAAACTAGCTGCATTGGTTAATATTTCATGAGCTTGCTTAGATAACCTACCTGCATTAATTCTGTATTCAGCATTGTTTTTAGATCACCTTTCGGTTTATTAATACCAAATAATCTTTCTAATTTACCACGTGGTTTTAAATGGGTCGCAATATCTTTGAAGTTAGCTTCTTTTGGTAAATTATTAGCCAAATCGTTAAGTTGTTCTTTTGTACCATCAAAATGATTAAAACCTGCGATTTTTCTAAATTTATTAAACGCTGTATTAGTATAACGACCTCCTACATGATCTATAGCTCTTTTAGTAAGAGTTACTAACTTCGCATCAGGGTGCGGCACTACAAAATTTGCAGCTCCACTATTTAAAGTATTAGCATGCAATTTATGATCGCCCATCCATTCTTGAGCTTGCTTAGTATTTAAATCTGTAATTCTTTGTTGTGATTCTTTATCATGAGAAATAGAAGCAAGAGTTCCTGCATGTTTAGAGGCATGTATTATTTCAATAGGTTTATTTTCTTCAGCTATTGCTGTAATTTTCTCAAAAGCGTTTTTCATTCCTACTATTTGACGCAATTGAGTAGGGATAACATGCTCACCCTCTTTAATTGTTTCAGCATATTTATTAACTAACTGTCTTTCCCAACTAGGCATTTTCTTGAACCAATCTTTATCGGCTCTATTTTGGTACTCTGCTTTTTGCTCATCAGTTATTCCCTTTAGTGCTACTTCTGCCTCAATAACAGTATGATCTTTACCATTTTTATCTTTAATATTTGAGAGCGTTACTATATTACAATGTTCATCATTAAAATTCTGAAAATCTTTTGCTACATTTAGCTTCTTATGCACTTCTTTAATGCCATTATTTTCTAGCAGTATGGCTATATCATTAATCTTATCCTTTACATTAGGAGAGATCTGCATTTGAGAATTTTTTTCATTATCTTTATGAAAGCTATCAATAAAATCTACTGCTTGTTTTCTTAATTCTGTCTTAAGTGCTTCCAGTTTTCCTTCGATTTCAGCTATGTCTATTGCTGCTCTTATGACATTTAAATATTGCATCTCAAAGCTTTCCGTTCCAAGCTCTCGAGGATCTTTAGCATTTCGTGCATCACGAATTATTATCGGTGTTGTACCTTCTATCAACGGATCAATTTTAGTAAGTGTTATACCAGTTTTTTCTTCACGTAAAATTTCAAGCTTTTGTAATGCTTCAGTAAAATTACCGCTTTTAACTGCTTCTCTAACTTCATCCCTGTTTGTATGTAGAGGGGCTTGTTTGTTATTTGCTAAAAATTCATTTGTTTGTGTTGTAAGAAAATATTTATCTGCGTCGAATTGTTGTTTTAATCAGGACATAGTGAAAGCTTTATATATTAATATTTAGTTTAGTTAGATAGTAGACGAAGTTTTATTTGGAAAAGAGCAAGAAGTTTATAAGCACGAGGAACGGAGCATAGATAAACTACGTGAGTACCTCAGCACCTGTAGGACGTCGCCGCTAATTTTTCAAATAAAACGAGTATACCCTTGTATTATAATTTTAAAGTAATTATATAAACAATATCTATTAAAAAATTTTAATCTTATTAATTAAAATATATTATTTATATGAATATTGATAAATTTACTGCACATGCTAAATCAGCGATAACAAACTGTCAACACATTGCTGCTAAAAATGATCATCAGCAAATATTACCTTTGCACTTATTAGCTAGTCTTTTTAATGAAGGTACAGGGATCGTTAAAACACTTATTAGTAACAGCGGAGGTAACTTAAATATTTTAGCTGATCAAGTACAGGTAGAATTAAATAAAATTCCAAAAGTGCAAGTTGATGGCGGAGGAACAATTTATTCTTCTGCTGAATTTCTTAAAGTTTTAGAAAAAGCTAATAGTCTTGCTAAAGATAATGGGGATAGCTTTGTTACAATCGAGCGTATTTTGGAAGCTTTAAGTTTTGATAATACTATAGCTGGTAAAATTTTAACCAATAATGGGGTTAATAGCAAAAAACTAGCAGCTAGTATTTTGCAGCTTCGCAAAGGTAAAAAAGCTGATACTGAATCAGCAGAAAATAGCTATGATGCTCTAAAAAAATATGGCAGAGATGTAACTGAACTTGCGATCAGTGGTAAGCTTGACCCGATAATCGGACGTGATGAAGAAATCAGAAGAACAGTGCAAGTATTATCTCGTCGTATGAAAAATAATCCGGTATTGATCGGCGAACCTGGCGTTGGTAAAACTGCGATAATCGAAGGGTTAGCACAACGAATATTTAGCAAAGATGTGCCAGAAACTCTTATTAATTGCCGAATTATTGAGCTTGATATGGGAGCATTGATTGCGGGTGCTAAATATCGAGGTGAGTTTGAAGAGCGGCTTAAAGCTGTTCTTGGTGAAATAAAAGAATCAAGTGGTGAGATTATTTTATTTATCGATGAATTACATTTATTGGTCGGTACGGGTAAGACTGATGGAGCTATGGATGCATCGAACTTACTAAAGCCAATGCTTGCTCGCGGTGAACTGCATTGTATCGGAGCTACTACTTTAGACGAGTATCGTAAATATATCGAGAAAGACGCTGCACTTGCTCGTCGCTTCCAGCCTGTCTATGTTAGCGAGCCAACTGTAGAGGATACGATATCAATCCTTAGAGGTATTAAGGAAAAATACGAATTACACCATGCCGTGCGGATTTCCGATAGTGCGATAGTTGCGGCAGCGACTCTATCTAACCGCTATATTACGGATCGTTTTCTACCTGATAAAGCGATTGATTTAATCGATGAAGCTTGTAGCCGTATGAAAATCGAGTTATCAAGTAAACCCGAAGAGCTGGACGAACTAGATCGCCGTATTATTCAGATAAAAATAGAGCTTGCAGCTTTGAAAAAAGAAAGCGATGAACATTCTAAAAAGAAAATTGAGCATTTAACCGCAGAGTTAGAAAAGCTGGAATCTAAATCTTACGATATGAGTTCTAAATGGCAAGCCGAAAAATCCAAAATTCAAGGACAGCAGAAACTTAAAGAAGAATTAGACCGTGCTAGAATTGATTTAGAGCGAGCAGAACGTGATGCTAATTTAGCTAAAGCTAGTGAGTTAAAATATGGAATTATTCCTGAGATTATGAAAAAAATTCAGGAAACCGAAAATGCTGACAGTAAAGGCTTGTTAAAGGAAATCGTTTCAGAAAGCGACATAGCAAGTATTATTTCACGTATCACCGGTATTCCAATCGATACAATGCTATCAAGTGAGCGTGAACGTTTGCTTGTGATGGAGCAGAAATTACGTGAGTCGGTAATAGGGCAGGATGAGGCGATAAAAAGCGTTAGTGATGCTGTTAGAAGATCACGTGCAGGTATTCAGGATGTTAACCGCCCGCTTGGTTCTTTCTTGTTTCTCGGTCCGACTGGAGTTGGTAAAACTGAACTGACTAAGGCTTTAGCAGGTTTTCTTTTCGATGATTGTAATAACTTACGTATCGATATGTCGGAATATATGGAGAAGCATGCTATCTCTCGTTTGATAGGAGCACCTCCCGGGTATGTTGGATATGATCAAGGTGGAGTACTTACCGAAGCCGTAAGACGCCGCCCGTATCAAGTCATATTATTCGATGAAGTGGAAAAAGCCCACCCTGATATTTTTAATATTATGCTGCAAATCCTAGATGAGGGAAGACTTACCGATAGTCAGGGTATCACAGTTGATTTTAAGAATACTATTATTGTGCTAACATCTAATTTAGGGGCTGAAATACTCGTTAACCAAAAAGAGGGCGAAGATACTTATAAGGTAAAAGACCAAGTTATGGAATATGTGAAAGCCGTATTCAAGCCGGAGTTTTTAAATAGATTAGATGAAATTATATTATTCCATCGACTAAACCAAAGTAATATTCACGATATAGTAAAGATTCAGCTAGAGGGTTTAAAGAAAATCTTATCAGCACAAAATATCACTCTTGAATTTGATGAACCAGCTTTAAACTATTTAGCCTTAAAAGGTTATGATCCGAGCTTTGGAGCAAGACCATTGAAGCGACTTATCCAGCGTGAAATACAAAATAATCTAGCCAAGATGATTTTAGCAGGCGAGGTAAGTAGCGGAAAAATAGTAAAAATAACCACAAAAAAAGAAGAGCTACAGATACAAATAATTGATTAGTTTTCCTGTCATTTAGAAGAGGTGTTGCCTACGTGGATCAGTTTCCCGTCATTGCGAGCGGGTATTGTTGCGTGGATCACTTATGTCATTCCCGCGAAAGCGGGAATCCAGAAAAAAGCATAAATACAGTAAATTTTTAGGACTAAAAGCTCGATTTTATCTCGCTTTATGCTGGATCCCCGCCTACGCGGGGATGACATGGTACACGTTTTTTGATCTACGCAACAACGCCTTGCGAGCGACTGCAAGAAGCGTGGCAATCCAGAAAAAATAATAAAAATGCTATGCATTTTACTAGATTGCACACGTACAAAACTTATAGTTTTTCCTCGCAATGACGATATCTATACTTAGTTAGGAATGCTAGCCACCCTCAATTCACTTACCGATTGACTTTTTTAGGAAATAGAATATAAAATTGTGTTTGAAATAGTTAAAGCTATTTTGGGGTTTCAAAGCCTCTTGCTATTATGGTATATGCATCAGCCATAAAATGGTGCAATCCTCAATACTTATGGTTGGGGATGATAATAGACATGTCCAGAGCTTAAAGTACTAACTTTAGGCTTAAAATCTATTGTAAACTGTTAGTAGCGGTTTCTTTGAACTCCCCAACCACCATGAATGTTTTGTGGTGGTTAAAACTTGAGCAAATTGAGCAAACTAAACAACCCTCAGCTATAAGCTGAGGGGTTATAAAGTGGAATGGCACCGTCAAGTTAAGGGAGGTATAAATTAAGTATTGAGCAATTACAGGGAATGATTTATAGAATAGCAGTAACAATTTATCCTAGATTTTACCGCTATGCATATTACTTAAGCCCCGAATAGACATCGTTTTCCAGCAAGCATTATTAGCCATACAGTATGGTTATATCATCGCTTTAATAATAGTTACCGAGATGTTCAAGAGCAGATGGCTTATCGAGGTATTATATTAAGTCATGAGACTGTAAGGTTTTGGTGTTATAAGTTTGTAGTTTATTTTCAAGATGTTATTAGTAAGAGAGAGCGAAAGCCAACTGATAAATGGCATTTGGATGAGATGAATATCAAGATCAAAGGTGAAGTATTCATATTATGGAGAGCTGTTGACTCTGAGGGACATGAATTAGAAGTATTACTGCAGAAGCGTCGTAACAAGAAATCAGCTATTCGCTTTTTATCAAGATTATTGGGTAATTATCCATGTCCAAGGGTTATTGTGACTGATAAGCTAAAAAGCTACATTAAACCAGTTAGGTATATGTGTCCTAGGACTAAGCATCGTACCGATAAAAGACTAAATAATCGGATTGAGAATGCCCATCAGCCAACTAGGAGAAAAGAGAAGATACTGATTAAATTTAAGCATCCTAATTCAGCACAATGTACATTATCACTGATGGGAAAAGTCAGAAATATATTTGCTGTAAATGTTGGAAGATATACTAAAACAGCATCTGAGCAAAGAATTGCATTTGCGTCCGCTAAATCCATTTGGGATAAAGCTACTCAAAGACTTATTGCTGTCTGAAATCTAAAAATATAGTACTTTGTGACACTAATTTACTTAACTTGACGGTGCCGCCTCAGGTACAAGCAACTGGATGACAGCTTTAAAGCGAATGGCAATTTAATTCCGCTTCTTTCGTTCTTGTAAAATAATTGCATGTATTTGTTGAAGAGTATCGTTAAAATCATCATTAGTAATTATATGATCATATTCGTTAGAATGTGATATTTCCGCTTGTGCTGAAGCCATGCGTAGTTGTATTGCTTCTTCGTTATCAGCAGCTCTATTTCTTAAACGTTGCTCCAGTATTTCAAGGTTAGGAGGTAAAATAAATATAGAAACGGCATTAACTGCATTTTGCTTTATACTCCTTGCACCTTGCCAATCAATATCGAATAAAACATCTAGCCCTTGATTTAGCAAATTTTCGACATGTTTTTTAGGGGTGCCATAATAATTATCATATATTTTAGCATGTTCAAGAAATTGATTTTGTTTAACTAATTCTTCAAATTCAGATTTAGTTTTAAAATAATAATTCACCCCGTCTTGCTCATTTGGTCGTGGTTTTCTAGTAGTTGCCGAAATTGATAAGCGTAGATTATTATCGATTTCTAATAATGCCTTTGCTAAGCTTGATTTACCTGCACCAGATGGGGAAGATAAAATTATGATCAACCCTTTATTTTTTGTCATATTTACTAACTATTCGTATTAGGTACAGTTCTCTTTATTACCTCATCAGTAGTACAACTAAAATATTTTGCTATTTTTAAAATTGTATCTATTTCAGGATTAAATTCACGATTTACTCCCGCTCTCATAATTCTGCTAATTGTAGTATAAGGGACATCGGTAACCTCAGCGAGATATTTACGGTCTATTTTTTCTTGTTTTAACTTTTCTTCTAAAAATTCTTTTACTTTAGTAGCAAGTGCCATATTGTTATGCTCCAAATAGTTGGATTAAATATTTGTATCACGATGAAAACCATCTTTGGTGTTGTTGTTGCGTGGATCCTTTCCTCCCAAGCCACGAGAGGTATTGCCCGCGTGGATCATTTTCTCCTGTCATCCCGTGATTTATTCACGGGATCCAGCTAAAAAATACTAATTTTATTAGTATTTTTTATTATTTTCTGGATCTAGTTCCCAAGCAACTAGATGACACCAAGGACGTTTTGGATCCACGCGGGCAATGCCTATGCGGGGATGACATATGAGCCATTTACCAGCAGTTCTTTATAATTATAGGAATTTATACGGACTGACAATAACTAAATCAAAGCGAATATTATAATTATTATATTTACTACTGCTGCTTAAGAACATTTCAGCTGCTCGCTTAATTCTTTTTTGCTGATTAAAAGATACAAATCTATCATCAATGTTAGAACTTCTTGCTTTTACTTCAATAAAAACAATTTCTTTATTACGCAATGCGATGATATCTATTTCACCGACATAATAACGTTTTCTATGATGAAGAATTTGATAAAATTTTATTTTATAGATTACTATACAGATATATTCGGCGATAATACCAAGATATTTTTTCTTAATATTATTTACAGTATGTAGACGAAGATCAACTTTAAAAAGAGCAAGGATACTATAAGTCAAGGATCGCAGCGTATAATAATACGTGAGAACCGCAGATCTTATAAGGCGACGTAGCCAATTTTTCAAGTTCATCGAGTATACATTATTCTTTAGGCAATAATACTTGCACAAACTCAGTTTTAGATAGATCGGCAGCGATGTTAACTATAACATCATTTTCTGTAACTTTAGTGACATAACCAACTAAGATACCTGCTGGGTAAGTACTGCCATGACCAGAAGTTATTATCTCTTCATCTTTCTGCACTAAATGATTATTGGGTAAGTATAAAATTTTACTATTGTTGTTACCTGCTAAAATGCCTTGTTCTCTTGAGGAACTTGTTTTAATAGGTATTCTAGAGTTAACATCACTAATTAGCATCACTTTAGCATAATTATTACTTACTTCTATTACTTTGCCGACTAATACTTGTGAATTAGTCGTAACAATTTGATCAGGTTCAACTCCGTGTTTTCTACCAGCAGAAATTAATGCCGTTTTAGAAAAAGGACTAAAAGACACGCTTAATAACTTAGCAGTAACATACTTAAATTCTTCTTCCTCGGTAACTGTTAAGAGGTCTTTTAGAGCAATATTTTCAGCCCTTACTGATTCTACTTCGCTCTGAAGATGTTTGAGCCTTGCTACTTCAAGCTCAAGCTCTATATTTCGTTTTTCTAGATCTTGAAAATAAATAAATTTTTGTTTTATAGAATTTATACTTTCAAATATTTTTTCATAAAATACTAATCCAGCTGATAATACGCTGCCTGTTATTTCAATAGATATATTGGATATTTTTTTAGGTGAAACAAGAAATAAATATAAAGATAATCCAAGAAAAAATATGACAAAAAAGCGTTTAAGAGTAACTAGTATAGTTCTTACTAGCTCCAAGGAACTTGAAGAATTTTTTACTCTATTCGCAAGTATCGCCATCTTTAATCCTGTTTAAATAGTACATGTTTTAGCTTTGTAAAATCTTCAAGTGCTTTTCCTGTGCCGAGTGCTACACATGATAGTGCATCATCTGCAATTATTACAGGTAATTTTGTTGCCTCACTAAGAACAAAATCAAGATTTCGAAGTAATGAGCCACCACCTGTTAGCACTATTCCTTTATCCACTATATCAGAAGATAATTCGGGAGGCGTCGCCTCTAATGCTACTTTTACCGCCTCAACAATTTGACTTACTGGTTCTATTAGACTATCAGCAATTTGCCTTTCATTCAATACCATTTCCTTTGGAATACCATAAATTAAATCACGACCTTTTATTTCCATAACCCTTGGTTCTGCATTTTGATCTACATAAGCAGTACCTATTTCTTGCTTTATCTTTTCGGCTGTAGCCTCACCAATTAGCAGGTTATAATGCCTTCTTATATATGAAATAATTGCTTCATCCATCTTGTCGCCACCGACTCTTACGGACCTTGCATATACTATGCCACCTAGTGACAAAACTGCAACTTCTGTAGTGCCACCGCCAATGTCAACAATCATTGAGCCAGTTGCTTCTGTTACAGGAAGCCCTGCACCAATTGCTGCCGCCATAGGCTCTTCAATTAAATATACATCCTTACCACCCGCACTTTCTGCTGCTTCTTGAATAGCACGACGTTCAACAGGGGTAGAGCCTGACGGCACACAAATAACAATCGTTGGACCAAAAAAAGAACGACGATTATGTACCATTTTAATAAAGTACTTAATCATTTCTTCTGCACCTTTGAAATCAGCAATTACGCCGTCTTTTAAAGGTCTTTTAGCTTCAATATCAGTTGGCGTACGACCAAGCATCATTTTCGCTTCATGACCAAAAGCATAAGGCACAAAAGAGCCATCTTTTTTTATTAATGCAACTACTGAAGGTTCACGCAGAACAATACCGCGTCCTTTTTGATATACGATAGTATTTGCCGTACCAAGATCAATAGCCATACCGGAAGAAAACCCTTCCAAAAATTTCATTATCATTTTTCTTTTTCTCTCTAAATTCTAAAAATTCTTCTATGCTAAATTAATTATAGACGAAGTTTTATTTGGAAAAGAGCAAGGAGTTTCATATTTTTTGACCGCAGCGTATACTTAATACGTGAGGATTAAAAAATATGAAACAACGCCGCCAATTTTTCAAATAAAACGAGTATAATTTAAATTTCTTTATAATGTAAAATAATAAAGTTACTAATAAAAAATATTAACATACTTGGTAACAAAATAGCAGCAATTAAAGATAGATTATTATAGGTCAGTACCTTAAGTAATATTTCTGATAATGAATATACTATAAAACCTGAAAATAATCCTAATATTAATATTTTTTCTTGCGAATTATCACGTTGTTTTAGGCTAATAAAACAACTGGCTAAAATTATAGTCGCTATCATCATTGCAGGTTTAAATAGTTGCTTATAATAATAAACTTGGTAGTTAGTAATAGGTAGACCTGAATTTAATAATTCATCGATTAATTTAGGTAGATTCCAAATGGAAACCATTTCAGGATGAGTAAACTTATTGACCAAGCTGTTAACAGATAAATTAGTTGGTATAGTTAAGTTGTTATATGCTTCTGTACTATCTTTTGTAAAAACTTTTACCCTATTTAAATGCAGTGATTTATTCTCAATGATGCCATATAACGCATCAATTCTCTTTAAGAAGTTGTTGCTATTATCGATAAATAAAACTGTAACATTATTTAATTTTTTCTCAGAAATATTAATAAATTGTGTTTGAATTATTTGATTTTTTCCGTTTAAAGCTTCAAAAAATAATAAACCTGATTTAGATATTACTGCTTCATTATGTGTTTTTTTAGTAAGCTTTGCTTCTAGTAAATTATATTTTCGTAAGCCTAAAGCACCGATAGGATTTAATATAGTCGTAAAAACTATACCTAAAATTAAAGTTACGATACACGGAATTATCAATACTTGCCAAATATGAATACCACTAGATAGTATAGCAGTCAATTCATTATTTTTTGTTAAGTTTCTAAGGAAAAAAAGCATAGAAGTAAAGCTGATTAAAGCAGAAACTTGATTCAAAAGATATGGAACTTTATATAATATAAATCGCCAAAAAAAATCAAAAGGCACATACATGTTTTTGAATTTTTGTAAGAGATCAAAGAGATTGGATATGATTAATAATCCAATTAATATAGATAATATAATAAAAAAACACTTGAAATATAATTTAGCAAGATACCAAGAAAGTGTTTTTAAATTAATCATTTAAATTCAATTTAATAATGATTTTTTAGAATATTGTAAGGATTGCTTCGTCAATTACTTCGTAATTTTCTCACAATGACGGGAAAACCGATCCACGCGGGCAATGTCCCCGTGGTCAAACTAACTAGATGACACATATAAATTTGTGTGGTGGGGCTGGTAGGACTTGAACCTACGACCACACCGTTATGAGCGGCGTGCTCTAACCAACTGAGCTACAGCCCCATGTTCATCTGAATTTTATATAATTATTATGGCTATAAGTCCAGCAAAATTTTTATATTTTTTTAATATATACTTTAAATTTAGATATTTTTTGCTACGAATAAAACTTCGTCTATCCAACTCTTCATTTATTAGTAGTATACTCAAATGATTTGGAAAATTGAAATATAAAACAAGGATCGAACACGCAGAGCCTAACTTAATAGGTGAGCATGTGAGTTTCCAAAAGTTTTGCAGAGCCCCAATTCTTCAAAGAAGAAGAGTATACAAATAAAAAAGGTCTAGTAATAATTACTCGACCTTTCCTATAAATACTAAATTTGATGATTTAGAAATTTTTAGTGATGTACAACTGTTACAGCTCTACGATTATAAGCAAAAGCTTCTTCAGTGTTACCCATCATAGCAGGTCTATCTTTACCATAAGATATTGTGCTTACTCTATGATGCTCGATTCCTTTATGTTTTAGGAATTCCGCAGCTTTTTGTGCTCTTCTTTCACCTAAAGCTAAGTTATACTCTCTAGTACCTCTTTCATCACAATGTCCTTCGACAGTAGCTTTTACATGAGGATGTCTTGATAACCAGCAAGCTTGTCTTTGTAATTCTTCTTTAGCTTTTTCAGATAAAGCAGAACTATCGAAAGCAAACCATACAGCATTACCTGCTTGCTTTTCAAAATCTTTCATTATAGATGTTTCTTCTGATTGATTCATTCCACAACCATGTGATGCTCTTTTGGTTTTATTACACCCTGCAAGCACAAATAATGCAAGAAAAGCTAATGTTATTTTTGTTATTTTCATAATTAAACTCCTTGAGGTTATAATTTATTAAAATTTAAATTATTCAGTTAGATAACAAGTTTAAACTAACTAAAACTATGAGGTTAGTATATATCATTATTTTATGAGTTTAAAGGCTAAAATACTATAAAATACAAATAGTGCTATATAAATGTGGTAAAAATATCATTGACCTTTCCCCAAAACTCCCTTTAAAGAAGTCATAATGGGCTTTGGTAGAGTAGATAGAATATAATATATATATATTTTGTGATAAAGGTGAAAGCCGCCTTTCATCTTTATCACTCATTATTAATTAAAATCTTCTTTTAAAGTAGCATGTAATGCTACTTTAAAAGAAAAGAAGTATATCACCATTTTAGTAAAGCACTACCCCAAGTAAGACCAGCACCAATAGCCGAGAATAAAATAATATCACCTTTTTTTATTTTATTTGAAGCTTTGAGAGTACTTAAAGCAAGTGGAATAGAAGCAGCTGAACAATTAGCGTGTTTTTCTACAGTTTTTACTACTTTATGATCTTCGACATTTAATAGCTCGGCAAGCTTATTAATGATACGTATATTTGCTTGATGGGGGATAAAATAATCAATATCATTTACAGTGAAATTATTATTGCGTAATAATTCTTCTATAGATTGGTGCATTTTCTCTACTGCAAGACGGAATAGTTTCTGCCCCTGCATAATTATTTTACCGCTGCTGCCATTCATACTTACGCCGCCGTTGGTATATAGTATTTCGTAATCTGCACCGCTTGAGAAAATATTACTGTCTATTACACCGGAGTTATCATCGCTACGTTGTAGGATTACACTGCCTGCTCCGTCGCCAAATAAAACACAAGTAGCTCTATCTTCCCAATCTAATAAAGATGTCATTTTTTCAGCACCTATTAGCAGGATAGTTTTATATTTACCGGAAGAAATAAGAGAATTTGCTACTTGCACGCCATAAACAAAACCGGCACATACGGCTTGTAAATCAAATGATGGAACGTTAATTAAACCAAGATAACCTTGTAGTTTAGTTGCAACTGATGGAAAGCTATTGTCAGGAGTAGTAGTGCATGTAATAATTAAATCAATCTCATTTACCGAAACACCAGCGTCTGCTATAGCTTTTTCAGCGGCTTTTAAAGCAATATGAGAAGTATATTCAGTATCACCTGCTATATGACGCTGCGAAATACCAGTTCTTGTTCTGATCCATTCATCGTTAGTATCAACAAATTTTGCAAGCTCATCATTGCTAACAATTTTTGACGGAAGATACCCGCCGCAGCCAATAATTTTACAGGTCATAAAAATTTAAATTTAAGCTACTTCTTCTTCAGCTTCGATTTTTTTCTCTACTACTTGACGATTATTATAAGTACCGTCAACTAAAGAAATATGATGCGGAAGTTTATATTCACCAGTTTGAGAGTCAACTATTACATTAACTTTACCAAGTGCTAAATGTGAACGTCTCATATTACGTCTTGATTTTGATGTTTTCTTCTTTGGAACTGCCATTATTTACCTCTTTTATTAAAAAGTATTTGTCAAATTAGTGAAGCACTATATTATAATCTTATAATAAAATCTAGATAAAATTAAATTTATGAAATTTTTCTTAATATTCGTCTCCAGTATATTCGTCATTTTTTCCTTAAGCGGTTGCCAAACTATCGAAAATAGAGGGCAGTCTATAGATGACTCAGCACTTACAAAATTAGAAGCAAAAAAACTAAGTAAAACAGAAGTGGTAGAGCTAATTGGCACTCCTACCATGATCCCAGAATATTCTCAAGATACATGGTATTATGTTGAGCGAGTGATGTCACAAAGAGCTTGGCTTAACCCTAAAATCGTAAAACAGAGAATAGTAAAAATTACCTTTGATAGCCGTAATTTAATGCAAGAGATTGTCGTCATTGATGATTCACATAGACATGATATAGAAACGATCAGTGAATATACGAAAACATACGGCACTGAACTTAATGGCTTACAAAAATTCGTTAAAAACCTAGGTAGATTTAATAAAACTACTGGCGGAAATAAGAATAAAAATAAAAGCAAGAAAAAGAAATAAGTTGTTGTACTTTCATCCTGCTTAGGTCGAGAATCGTCATTGCGAGGAAATTATAAAGTAATTGTACGTACGCAATCCAGCTAAAAAATGCTAACTTATAGCATTTTTTATTATTATTTCTGGATTGCCCCGCTCATTTCATTCGTTCGCAAGGCACCGTCAAGTTAAGTAAATTAGTGTCACAAAGTACTATATTTTTAGATGGCACCGTCAAGTTAAGGGAGGTATAAATTAAGTATTGAGCAATTACAGGGAATGATTTATAGAATAGCAGTAACAATTTATCCTAGATTTTACCGCTATGCATATTACTCAAGCCCCGAATAGACATCGTTTCCCATCAAGCATTATTAGCCATACAGTATGGTTATATCATCGCTTTAATAATAGTTACCGAGATGTTCAAGAGCAGATGGCTTATCGAGGTATTATATTAAGTCATGAGACTGTAAGGTTTTGGTGTTATAAGTTTGTAGTTTATTTTCAAGATGTTATTAGTAAGAGAGAGCGAAAGCCAACTGATAAATGGCATTTGGATGAGATGAATATCAAGATCAAAGGTGAAGTATTCATATTATGGAGAGCTGTTGACTCTGAGGGACATGAATTAGAAGTATTACTGCAGAAGCGTCGTAACAAGAAATCAGCTATTCGCTTTTTATCAAGATTATTGGGTAATTATCCATGTCCAAGGGTTATTGTGACTGATAAGCTAAAAAGCTACATTAAACCAGTTAGGTATATGTGTCCTAGGACTAAGCATCGTACCGATAAAAGACTAAATAATCGGATTGAGAATGCCCATCAGCCAACTAGGAGAAAAGAGAAGATACTGATTAAATTTAAGCATCCTAATTCAGCACAATGTACATTATCACTGATGGGAAAAGTCAGAAATATATTTGCTGTAAATGTTGGAAGATATACTAAAACAGCATCTGAGCAAAGAATTGCATTTGCGTCCGCTAAATCCATTTGGGATGAAGCTACTCAAAGACTTCTTGCTGTCTGAAATCTAAAAATATAGTACTTTGTGACACTAATTTACTTAACTTGACGGTGCCCCTAAAATATCTCTAATCTCGGATTTACAGTCAGAAGTGGCAAAAATCATCTTGTTGCTGTAAGCTATTTTATTACATATTTTAAACATCGGGTTTTGACATCTTCTATGTACCAATAAAGGAAAACCAACTTTAACATTATTTAGGTTAGTTTGATATAAGGAATTACGATCTGCTAAATTCTGCAATGAAACTTCTGACGGAGACCAGTCATGGTATAAAACTTTAAAATTTTCACATAATTTTTTGATTAAATCCTGTTTTAATATAGAAATAGGTTCTGTTTGTAGTGGGTCACCTACCACCACCACCACAACTTTCTTCGATTTGTAAATAGCACTAGCTGCATATTGCGGCGGTATTTGTCCTGCTTCATCAATAAATAGCCAAGGAATTTCATTATGACTAGCTGTTGCAAACATTCTATCAAATGAATGGAAAGTCGTAGATACAACAGGTACAACCATAAAGAAATTTTGCCAAGCAATTTTGTTCATTTCAGGATTATCTGACGAATTGATTGCTACATCAAAAAAATATTTTAGACTATGCCAAAAATTATCTGAATTGGCGTTGATAAATATCTCATGCAATTTGACGGCACTTATGAATAGCTTTGATCTTAATTTCTCAAATTCAGGATTAAAGTAAGGAGTAACTTTATTTAAATCTTCAAAATTCTCTTCCCAATTTTTCCAAAATAAATCTTCTTCAAAATCTTTAACATTAAAATTTTTATTTTTTAAATATATAATTGATAAATTTATTTCATTATTAAGGTGTTTTATTTCTTCTATGGAAGATTCAATTTTGTTAATTTCAGCTTTAATATTTTTTATATTAGTGTTTATATAATTAATTTCTTCTGAATATTTATTTTTTAATTTAACTAATTCTAGCTTTTTCTCATAAAAAGAACTGTATTTTGTTGTTTTAAAAAATGCATGTATTTTTTCAAAAAAACCTAAATTTAATAGTTTCAGTTCATAATCAATTTCAAGAGTTTTGGAGTTTTTATAATTAAGTTCTGAGGCACCGTCAAGTTAAGTAAATTAGTGTCACAAAGTACTATATTTTTAGATTTCAGATAGCAAGAAGTCTTTGAGTAGCTTCATCCCAAATGGATTTAGCGGACGCAAATGCAATTCTTTGCTCAGATGCTGTTTTAGTATATCTTCCAACATTTACAGCAAATATATTTCTGACTTTTCCCATCAGTGATAATGTACATTGTGCTGAATTAGGATGCTTAAATTTAATCAGTATCTTCTCTTTTCTCCTAGTTGGCTGATGGGCATTCTCAATCCGATTATTTAGTCTTTTATCGGTACGATGCTTAGTCCTAGGACACATATACCTAACTGGTTTAATGTAGCTTTTTAGCTTATCAGTCACAATAACCCTTGGACATGGATAATTACCCAATAATCTTGATAAAAAGCGAATAGCTGATTTCTTGTTACGACGCTTCTGCAGTAATACTTCTAATTCATGTCCCTCAGAGTCAACAGCTCTCCATAATATGAATACTTCACCTTTGATCTTGATATTCATCTCATCCAAATGCCATTTATCAGTTGGCTTTCGCTCTCTCTTACTAATAACATCTTGAAAATAAACTACAAACTTATAACACCAAAACCTTACAGTCTCATGACTTAATATAATACCTCGATAAGCCATCTGCTCTTGAACATCTCGGTAACTATTATTAAAGCGATGATATAACCATACTGTATGGCTAATAATGCTTGCTGGGAAACGATGTCTATTCGGGGCTTGAGTAATATGCATAGCGGTAAAATCTAGGATAAATTGTTACTGCTATTCTATAAATCATTCCCTGTAATTGCTCAATACTTAATGTCCCCCTTCGGGGATCAAAAATCCCTCGCCTTTAGGCGAAGGGAAGATATAATGAAATTGCTTTAGCAATGAATTTATATCAAGAAATGAGAAGTTATAGAAAGAATAGTCATAGTCAGTATGATTTAAAAGTGCATCTTATATGGAGGCACCGTCAAGTTAAGTAAATTAGTATCACAAAGTACTATATTTTTAGATTTCAGACAGCAAGAAGTCTTTGAGTAGCTTCATCCCAAATGGATTTAGCGGACGCAAATGCAATTCTTTGCTCAGATGCTGTTTTAGTATATCTTCCAACATTTACAGCAAATATATTTCTGACTTTTCCCATCAGTGATAATGTACATTGTGCTGAATTAGGATGCTTAAATTTAATCAGTATCTTCTCTTTTCTCCTAGTTGGCTGATGGGCATTCTCAATCCGATTATTTAGTCTTTTATCGGTACGATGCTTAGTCCTAGGACACATATACCTAACTGGTTTAATGTAGCTTTTTAGCTTATCAGTCACAATAACCCTTGGACATGGATAATTACCCAATAATCTTGATAAAAAGCGAATAGCTGATTTCTTGTTACGACGCTTCTGCAGTAATACTTCTAATTCATGTCCCTCAGAGTCAACAGCTCTCCATAATATGAATACTTCACCTTTGATCTTGATATTCATCTCATCCAAATGCCATTTATCAGTTGGCTTTCGCTCTCTCTTACTAATAACATCTTGAAAATAAACTACAAACTTATAACACCAAAACCTTACAGTCTCATGACTTAATATAATACCTCGATAAGCCATCTGCTCTTGAACATCTCGGTAACTATTATTAAAGCGATGATATAACCATACTGTATGGCTAATAATGCTTGCTGGAAAACGATGTCTATTCGGGGCTTGAGTAATATGCATAGCGGTAAAATCTAGGATAAATTGTTACTGCTATTCTATAAATCATTCCCTGTAATTGCTCAATACTTAATTTATACCTCCCTTAACTTGACGGTGCCCCTGAGCTTTAAGGCTTACAGGTAATTGATCTGCTGCAAGTTTTTGTAGAAAAGCAATCTGTTCTTCAGGTGAAATTTCTAAAGAGCTAGAAAGCCACGCATTAGTTAAACCATTGTTCTTTCCCTTATCTCCTGAAGTATCTTGGTTACCATAACTAAACAACCCTCAGCTATAAGCTGAGGGGTTATAAAGTGGAATCGATTAGAAATCGATCATCATTCACAGGTTCACCTTCCTGTTCATCAATATAGTGCTGTATCATTTCATCAGTTATATTACCTGAACTGACTGCCATATAGCCCCTAGCCCACAAATGATTGCCCCAAAATTGTTTTCGTAAATGAGTAAATTCTTGCAATAAAATTCTTGAGCTAATGCCTTTTAAATACTGTACTAACTTGCTAAGAGATATTTGCGGCTTATATGAGATAAACATATGTACGTGATCACATGATATTTTCCCTGAAATTATATGTACTTCATGTTCCATACAAATCTGCCTCAGTAAATCTCTAGTCCTTTCCGATACTTTGCCTATCAATATTCTCTTCCTATATTTTGGTATCCATATAAGATGCACTTTTAAATCATACTGACTATGACTATTCTTTCTATAACTTCTCATATTTCTTGATATAAATTCATTGCTAAAGCAATTTCATTATATCTTCCCTTCGCCTAAAGGCGAGGGATTTTTGATCCCCGAAGGGGGACATTAAATTTTGTTACGTAATTATGGAACTTTTCATAACCTAATTCTTTAGTAATAAGACGTGAATACCAAAGACAGCTATTTTTCATCCAGTCTTTAGGTGTATGTGGCTGTTTCCAAACTTCAAGATAATCGTCATAACCATCTTTAAAAGGTAATTTTGGATGAGTTTCGTCAATTAAAATCCATCATCATAACCCATTAGACTTAAAACAATTTTAAAGGTAGAACATGGAGCATAGCGTGATTTGCAATCACCATCTTGTTTAATAAGCTTATCATTTTCCTTGACTAAAAAGCAATCTGCTTTAGCTGCAAAAGATGCAGTAAATGATATTAACGCAGTTAAGTATAGAGTAATTTTTTTCATTAGTTTTAACTTTTTTAGGTTTAGTATATTTCCTGAGATTGATCTTTTTCGCTAGGCACGTAATCAAAAACGTCATTATTATAATTGTTGTCTATAATTTCGCTTTCATCTTCAATTATCAGGATGTTATTGATCTTAAATGCTTCTATAACAGAACCACTATGCGTGATTTGACCAGTTGCTCTATCTACAGCTTGTAGCTTTATTGAATCAGGTACTTTAAAAGGTAAGGGCGGTTCATCTTTATAAGCGTTACTCATAAAATCAATAAAAATAGGCAATACTACGCTTGATCCTGTTGCTCTTCTTCCTAGAGTTCTTGGCGTATCATATCCAACATAACTCCCCACAACTATTTTGGGTGTGAAGCCTATAAACCATGTATCTTTACTATCGTTACTAGTACCGGTTTTTCCTCCGATAATTTTCCCTAATTTCTTTGCAGAGTAAGCAGTTCCCCTATCTACTACACCTGTTAAAAGTGAAGTAATTTGATAGTCACTTGCTGCATCCGTGACCATATAAATATTTTCTGCCGGAATTTCTAATATAGCGTTATCTAAATTATTATCTGAAACGTTACAAGTTGTACATTCTCTATCATCTCTGCGATAAATAACTTTGCCGTTACGATCTTTGATTAATTCAACAAAATGCGGCTTTATTCTTTTACCACCATTAGCAATAATGCCATAAGCATTAGTTATTCTCTCAAGCGTTGTTTCAATAGAACCAAGTACCATAGAATAGACTTTTTGCGGATTATCATTAATTCCGAATCGCTTAATTATATCAACGATTTTGGTGAGTCCCACCGCAGTTGCTACTCTAACTGTTACAAGGTTACGGGATTTTTCAAGTCCGGTACGCATAGTAATTGGTCCTAGAAACTTACCCTCATAATTTTTAGGACGCCAGCTTGGCATACCAGGACCTTGTGAGATTTCAATAGGACCATCATTAAAAATCTGATTTGGTTTAACGCCATTTTCAAGGGCTGCTAGATAAACAAAAGTTTTACTTAAAGAACCAGGTTGACGAAGTGCCTGTGTTACCCTATCAAATTTACTAGCAAAGAAATCATATCCGCCGACGCTTGCAAGTACCTGTCCAGTATTTGGATTCATGACCATAATAGCACCGTTTACTTCTGGAATTTGCCGTAAGGCATAATAATCTTTTACAGGTTCTACAACTATTACATCACCCTTTGTTAGTAGCTTTTTAGCTGATTTCAGCTCACTTTTTGCCCATTTCATTTCAGAAATAGGGATTTTAGATTTAGCTCCGCTTGCAAACCCGATCTCAGCTTGAGTATCAGTAACTTCTAAAACTACAGCGATTTTATATTCTAGAAGCGATGGTGTGGTTGGTAATTTTTTTAGTTCTTCTTGCCAGTTATTAAGTGAAATAGTAGCTATAGCTTTTCTGAAACCACGTTTTCTATCAAAATCTCTAAGACCTTTTCGTAGTGATTCTTCAGCAAATTTTTGCATTTTAGCATCTAAAGAAGTAATAATAGTAAGACCGCTAGTATAAAATTCATCTTTACTACCTAGCATTTTAATTACTTCATCCCTAACTTGCTCAGCATAATAGTCAGCCGTAACAGTTTCATCCAGATCTCGCTTTCGCAACATAATTGGGCTATCTACCGCCTCTTTTGCTGCATCGCTTGTGATATAACCATCTTCTAGCATCCGCATTATTACATAATCACGACGAGCTTTAACTCTAGCATAATTTTTCTCAGGATTAAGTTCAGAAGGTGCTTTAGGTAATGCTGCAATAAAAGCTGACTCCGCAATAGTTAGCTCCTCTACTGATTTGTTAAAATAATTTTGTGCGGCAGTAGCAACCCCATACGCACCACGCCCAAAAAATGTTTGATTGAGATATAATTCTAAAATCTGATCTTTGGTAAATACTCTTGAGATCATATAAGATAAAATTGCTTCTTTGATCTTACGTTGAAACGATACTTCATTGGTAAGTAAAAAATTCTTTACTACCTGCTGAGTAATAGTAGAAGCCCCCTCCATACGCCTATGATGAAGAAAATTTGATACGTTAAGAAACGCTGCCCTAACTATTCCAAATAAATCAACCCCTTGGTGGTTATAGAAATTTTTATCCTCTGCAGCAATAAAGCTTTCTTTTAATGAGGTAGGAATACTATTAATTGGAATAAATACACGTCGTTCAAAAGCGTATTCCTCCATTAATTTCCCATCACGAGAATAAATACGGGTTACCGAGGGAGGATAATATCTTGCTAGCTGTCTATAATCAGGTAAATTACGAGAATAGTAATATATTATATAAGAGACAATTCCGCAGCCTATTAAAAAAAGCAAAGCAAGAATTTTTAAACAAAAAAATAGAGATTTATACATGTATAGATGATATTTTTTTTTATTATACTAAAACTATGCAATATTATAAAGTATTATCTCTTTATTTTAATTGGCTTAAAGCGATGAGTATATAATTTATCTAAGTAAATTACCATTTTTCGTATTATTTTTTCGACACAAATAACACATCTAAAATTATATCCCTCTTCCTTGAGGTTGTCTTAATTGTTCTCTTTGTGCTTGTAACCTGTCTTGGTGAGTAGTTTTACCTGATTCTTTATTATTCACCTCTATATTGGGTTTATTAGAAGTACCAGCATAAATATCAGGATTTAGAGCAAACTTTTGCATTTCTCCACTTTGTGGCATTGTATTTATAAGGGTTTTATATTCTTCAAATGTTGGTTCTATCTTATCATAATTTGATAAGTGTTCTTTTATATGCTTACTGAAATATGTATTAATTACGGATAATATTTTTTCCTCTTCCTTAGATAATTTTTCTGGAGTGTTGATCGGTAAATCTTGCATACCTAGTATTGATTCTTGCAAAAGATCTTTTAAATTCTCATTTGCTATAATCGTACTATCTTTCTTACTTAATTCATCTTTAGCTAATGCATCTAAAAACGGTTTTATATTTTCGGCACCGTCAAGTTAAGTAAATTAGTGTCACAAAGTACTATATTTTTAGATTTCAGACAGCAAGAAGTCTTTGAGTAGCTTCATCCCAAATGGATTTAGCGGACGCAAATGCAATTCTTTGCTCAGATGCTGTTTTAGTATATCTTCCAACATTTACAGCAAATATATTTCTGACTTTTCCCATCAGTGATAATGTACATTGTGCTGAATTAGGATGCTTAAATTTAATCAGTATCTTCTCTTTTCTCCTAGTTGGCTGATGGGCATTCTCAATCCGATTATTTAGTCTTTTATCGGTACGATGCTTAGTCCTAGGACACATATACCTAACTGGTTTAATGTAGCTTTTTAGCTTATCAGTCACAATAACCCTTGGACATGGATAATTACCCAATAATCTTGATAAAAAGCGAATAGCTGATTTCTTGTTACGACGCTTCTGCAGTAATACTTCTAATTCATGTCCCTCAGAGTCAACAGCTCTCCATAATATGAATACTTCACCTTTGATCTTGATATTCATCTCATCCAAATGCCATTTATCAGTTGGCTTTCGCTCTCTCTTACTAATAACATCTTGAAAATAAACTACAAACTTATAACACCAAAACCTTACAGTCTCATGACTTAATATAATACCTCGATAAGCCATCTGCTCTTGAACATCTCGGTAACTATTATTAAAGCGATGATATAACCATACTGTATGGCTAATAATGCTTGCTGGAAAACGATGTCTATTCGGGGCTTGAGTAATATGCATAGCGGTAAAATCTAGGATAAATTGTTACTGCTATTCTATAAATCATTCCCTGTAATTGCTCAATACTTAATGTCCCCCTTCGGGGATCAAAAATCCCTCGCCTTTAGGCGAAGGGAAGATATAATGAAATTGCTTTAGCAATGAATTTATATCAAGAAATATGAGAAGTTATAGAAAGAATAGTCATAGTCAGTATGATTTAAAAGTGCATCTTATATGGATACCAAAATATAGGAAGAGAATATTGATAGGCAAAGTATCGGAAAGGACTAGAGATTTACTGAGGCAGATTTGTATGGAACATGAAGTACATATAATTTCAGGGAAAATATCATGTGATCACGTACATATGTTTATCTCATATAAGCCGCAAATATCTCTTAGCAAGTTAGTACAGTATTTAAAAGGCATTAGCTCAAGAATTTTATTGCAAGAATTTACTCATTTACGAAAACAATTTTGGGGCAATCATTTGTGGGATAGGGGCTATATGGCAGTCAGTTCAGGTAATATAACTGATGAAATGATACAGCACTATATTGATGAACAGGAAGGTGAACCTGTGAATGATGATCGATTTCTAATCGATTCCACTTTATAACCCCTCAGCTTATAGCTGAGGGTTGTTTAGTTTATACCTCCCTTAACTTGACGGTGCCTGTTTAAGAGCTAAGTAGACAATTTTGTGATAGATTTATCATCTGGGAAAACCCCTTTATTTTTGATAATTTTACGGATTTGTCTATTTACCGATTCTATCGTATTGGTAGTATAGATTACCTTTCTAATCTCTTTAGGGAACGCAAAGAAAGGTACTATACCACTCCAATTACGTATCCATATATCAGAAATAACTGGGTATTTACTATCCCATTTTTTAGCAAACTCTTCTAATGCTAAATTAGCCATATTCTCATTATTTGCTGTATAGATTTGTTTTAAGTCAGCTGCTACTTCTTTAAGATTTTTGTAAGAAACGTACTTTAAAGAATTACGTACCATATGTACTATACAAAGTTGTACTATGGTATTTGGGAAAACACTGTTTATTGCATCTCTAAAACCTTTAAGACCGTCAACACATCCTACATAAATTTGTTCTACACCTCGGTTCTTTAATTCGCTTACAACCTGCATCCAAAACTTTGAACCCTCATTCTTGCTAATCCAAATACCCAAAAGCTCTTTCTTGCCTTCTATATTTATACCAATAACAAGGTAAACAGCCTTATTTATAACTATATTATTATCTCTTGCTTTTACCATGATGCAATCTAAATATACAATTGGGTATATTCTATCTAATGCTCGGGCTTGCCATCTTATTACCTCTTCCATAACTCCATCTGTAATAGTCGAGATAAGCTCCTTAGATACTTCTGTATGATACATTTCCTCTAAATGGGATTGAATCTCACTCATGGTCATACCTCTTGCATAAAGTGAAATAACGCTATCATCAAATCCAGTGAATCTTCTAACTCCCTTAGGAATTAATTGAGGCTCAAAACTATTGTCTCTATCTCTTGGAATATCAAGTACTATCTTTTGACCACTGTCATCTATTACTGTCTTTTCGCTCGTACCATTACGACGATTGCTATCTTGCTTTGATGCCTTGCTATGCCTCGAATAACCTAATTCATGACTTAGCTCGTCCTTTAGTATTCTCTCTACTAACCTCTTCTTTAATTGCTGAAACAATCCATCCTTTCCAAATAACTCTTTAGGATTAGATTGGGATAATATTTCCTCTACTAACTTATTATTTATATCTGCACTTCTAACACCAGCTTCTATTTTCTTAGCCATATTTTTTACCTTTGTTCTAGTTGTATTTTAACAGTATTTCTTTCTCTGTTGCTTTACAACTTACACAAAATATATGATAGACTCGTTATATTTTATTCAGGTGTAGGTGACCTTATATGTCATTCCTAGCTAAAAGCAGGAATCTAGTAACTTTAGTATCACCCCGTGGCTTGACCACGGGGTCTTGCATTACAAGCTGTGTTCTAAGATCCCGTGATCAAGTCACGGGATGACAATATAATTGACTGGATTCCCGCCGTTGCTAAGAATGACATAGAGTAATAACTACTAGTACTATAGTGCTATTGATGCGGTAGGTAACAACTATAAAGTTTTACTCTTTTTCCGCATTCTTTCTAGCAGATGGGGAGAGCATGACACTTAGTTCTTTTAACGCCTTATCTTCAACATAATTCGGAGCGTTCATTAATAAATCTTCAGCTTGCTGATTTAATGGGAAAGCGATTATTTCTCTTATATTAGTAGCTTCCGCAAGTAACATAACGATTCGGTCTATACCTGGAGCTATGCCGCCATGTGGTGGTGCTCCAAATTTAAACGCTCTAATCATACCACCAAATCGTTTATCCACTTCCTCTTCACTATAACCAGCTATAGCAAATGCCTTATACATTATTTCCAGCTTATGATTCCTAACAGCACCGCTAGAAAGCTCTATGCCATTACAAACAATATCATACTGATATGCGGTAAGCTCTAACAGCTCTTCAGTAGTTTTAGCGTTCTCAAGAGCTTCTAACCCACCCTGAGGCATAGAAAATGGATTATGGCTAAAATCAATTTTACCGGTTTCTTCGTTTAGCTCATAGAATGGAAAATCGGTAATCCAGCAGAATTTAAAGCAATCCTTTTCAAGTAAATCTAGCTCATCAGCAAGTTTAATTCTTACCTTACCGGCAAGTTTGGCTGCTTTATCTTTTTTATCGCTAGCGAAAAATACCGCATCGCCATTGCTAATATTAGCAGTAGCCTTCAAATCTTCTAATTGCTGAGTGCTTAAGAATTTTGCGACCGGTCCTTTTGCTTCACCGCTTTCGCTAAACTGAATATAGCCAAGTCCTCCAGCTCCCTCCGATATTGCGAATTCTATCATTTTATCGAAGAAGCTACGAGGCTGACTTGTAGCACTCGGTGCAGGAATTGCTCGGACAATACTACCTTTTTTGATATTTTCCCTAAAAATAGTAAAGTCTGAATCTCTAAAAATTTCCGTTACATCAGTAATTACAATAGGGTTTCGTAAATCAGGCTTATCAGAACCATATTTCAGCATAGATTCGTTATATGGAATACGGATAAAGGGTGCTTCTGACACTTTCTTATCTGTAAATTTTGTAAATAGCTCATACATAACCGGCTCGATTGTGCTGAATATATCTTCTTGCGTAACAAACGACATTTCGATATCTAGCTGATAAAACTCGCCTGGTGACCTATCTGCTCTTGCGTCTTCATCACGAAAACACGGAGCAATTTGGAAATAACGATCAAATCCCGATACCATCAATAGCTGCTTAAATTGTTGTGGTGCTTGCGGTAATGCATAAAACTTGCCCAGATGTAATCTGCTTGGGACTAAGAAATCCCTAGCTCCTTCAGGTGAGCTAGCAGTTAGAATAGGTGTTTGAAATTCGGTAAAGCCTCTTGCAGTCATTAGCTGACGAATGTAAGAAATAATTTGTGAACGAAGCATTATATTATTATGCAACTTCTCACGTCTTAAATCTAAAAAGCGATGTTTAAGCCTTGAGTCTTCAGGTGCGTCTTTTTCCGTATTAATCACAAACGGCAGAGTATCAGCCGCTGATTCAATAATAAATTCACTGGCTAAAACTTCTATATGACCAGTAGGAAGTGTGTTATTAATAGTCTCTTCTGATCTTGCTACTACTTTCCCAACTACTGTAACAACTGACTCATAACGTAAACGGCTAGCATCGTCCATAAGCTGCGGATTTTGGTCGGTAAACACGATTTGTGTTATGCCATAATGATCACGTAAATCTACAAAAACTAGATTGCCATGATCTCTTCTTCTATGTACCCAACCAGACAGTTTTACTTCAGTCCCAACATCGGAAATTTTTAATTCGTTACAATTATGAGTTCTATATTTATGCATTTTATCTTTGTTTTTAAATCAACTCACTATAATCAAAATAGCTAAATCCTGCAATAAAATTATCTAGGTTCTGTGAAGGGTTCTAATTGATTTTGAGTTTTGAACTATTTTTTAGCGAAAATTAATAAGATTTTTGACGGAATAGTTATTCATATTTCAAAAAAATCTTGTAATTTGCAGCAAAAAAGAGTCAAAATTAAATCTTTTTAGAAATCTTCACAGAGCCTAGGATACAAAAGTAATATTTAGGAATTTTAAGAAATTTTTTAGTTCCTGACGAGCAACTATATGTGAGCTGTTAAATGCTCGGTCATAATTTGCGACTTTTAAATCAAGTAGAGTTAAACCTTGCAGAAATAACTCCCTATATATCACACGTTCACTAAAACCATCAGCGAGTTTAAAATTAATTCTTTTAGCAAGCTTGTTCAATACGTTACTAACACGTCTTTTATTTAGAGCATCAAGGTTACTTAAACGATTACGCAAAATTATCCAATCTATGCTCCCTCTATCACGACTAGCACGCTGCATTTTCTGTTCCCATATCATTTGGCTATAGATTGAAGGGCTAATAATTTCATCTTTATTGTCAACTTTTGCTATTACATCTAAATCTAAAAAGCTATCATTTATCGGCGTAATAATGGTGTCAGCATAAGAATGAGCAAGCCTTGATAAAGCAGTATGGCTACCAGGCGTATCGATTACTATATAATCAGCATCCATATTATCTGTTAATATCTGCTCAAAACTATTAGCTTGCTCCTCTTCAGAACTTTCTTTGACATGGAAATGCTTTGGTACTAGTACCGGTTTGTCAGGATTTTGCTCATTATATAAATCTCGATTTTTTAGGTAATTAGTTAAAGAGCTTTGGCGAGAATCGGTGTCTATACTTACTACTGAATATTTTTGATAAAGTAGTGCCACTATTAAATGGATAGAGCAGGTTGTTTTACCTGCCCCACCTTTTTCATTACCTATAACAAATATATAAGGCTTATTGCTCATAATTTTCCTTTATAAATTTCTCAAGTAGCCTTACACCATAACCTACTGCTCCTTTCGGACCAAGTGATGAGGGTTTACTGCTATTTGCAACGCCTGCTATATCTAAATGTGCCCATTCTACCCCTTCTTGAATAAAACGTTTGATAAAATGAGCAGCGGTAGAACTTCCAGCAGCTCCTGGCACATTACCGATATTTGCCATATCAGCTATGTCGGAGTTAATCATTGCATCATAATCTTCATGAAGCGGCATTCTCCATAATTTTTCATTTACTTCCTCACCAGCTTTTATTAGTTTATCAGCAAGCTCATCGTTATTAGAAAAACAACCAGCATATGTAGGACCTAAAGACACCACTATTGCACCAGTTAAAGTAGCAACGTCAATCACGCATTTAGGTTTGAATTTCTCTTGTGCATACCAAACAGCATCAGCAAGAACTAAACGTCCTTCTGCATCGGTATTTAAAACTTCAGCAGTTTGACCTGACATAGTAGTTACAACATCCCCAGGACGTTGTGCATTACCTGACGGCATATTTTCAACAAGCCCTACAACACCTACGATATTTACCGGCAATTCTTGACTAGCAACCGCAATCATAGCACCAACTACTGCGGCAGAACCACACATGTCATATCTCATTAAATGCATATTACTTGATGGCTTTAGAGATATGCCACCCGTATCAAAAATAACTCCTTTTCCGACTAGGGCAATATAAGGAGCATCTTTGCTTGCACCTTGATATTCCATTACCACTAGCTTTGATTCATTTTGTGAACCTTGACCAACTCCAAGAAGAGCTCCCATGCCAAGATTTTTCATTTCTCTTTCACCAAGAATAGAAACATCGACATTTAATTCTTCTAGTGTTTCTGCTATTCTTTCAGCGTATATTTGTGGAGTTTTAATATTTGATGGTTCATTACTAATATCTCTTGTGAAAAAGACCCCTTCAGCAATTAATTTTTTAACTTCAAACAATTTTGTTGCTTCTGCGTTATTATCTGTAGAGATTTCAAATGATTCTACAACAAACTTATCCGCTTCTTTTAAAGTAGTTCTGTATTTATCGAATCTGTAGGAAGCAAGTAACGCACCACTAGCAATTAAAGATGCAACATGTGATGATGTAAAATTGCTAATTCTATTTTTAATTTTTAAGCCAATAGTAGCGATTTTAGCATTAGTAACATTCTGTAATATTTTACCCCCTAACTCTTCGATTTTCGCTTCGGTTAGTTTTTCTTCACTTCCAAGCCCTGCTAATACTAAATATTTTACTTCCCCTGACTTAACAACGGAAGGAATAATTTTGATCTGCCCGTATTTACCGGTAAATTGTAATTTATTGGCAATAGTCTTAGAGATCAAACCATGATGTTGTTGGTCAAGGCTTATTAGTTCACTATCAAGTTTTAATTTGTCATCAATAAACACTATTAATGCTTGAGTATTTAATGATTCTTCCTCAGTAAAATTTACATGTAGCATATTTATTTTTCCTTATTAACATTTTCCTAGATAATTCTATTTATCTTATGAAACTTTGCAAGTATTAATTGCCTATAGGGAAACCAAATTAAAAACTAATTGACATAATTTAACGTTTTTTATATTTTTTGCCTCGTAATAATTAAAATTAAGTAATTTAATGCTGAGTCTAGAAGCTAAAACGGCACCGTCAAGTTAAGTAAATTAGTGTCACAAAGTACTATATTTTTAGATTTCAGACAGCAAGAAGTCTTTGAGTAGCTTCATCCCAAATGGATTTAGCGGACGCAAATGCAATTCTTTGCTCAGATGCTGTTTTAGTATATCTTCCAACATTTACAGCAAATATATTTCTGACTTTTCCCATCAGTGATAATGTACATTGTGCTGAATTAGGATGCTTAAATTTAATCAGTATCTTCTCTTTTCTCCTAGTTGGCTGATGGGCATTCTCAATCCGATTATTTAGTCTTTTATCGGTACGATGCTTAGTCCTAGGACACATATACCTAACTGGTTTAATGTAGCTTTTTAGCTTATCAGTCACAATAACCCTTGGACATGGATAATTACCCAATAATCTTGATAAAAAGCGAATAGCTGATTTCTTGTTACGACGCTTCTGCAGTAATACTTCTAATTCATGTCCCTCAGAGTCAACAGCTCTCCATAATATGAATACTTCACCTTTGATCTTGATATTCATCTCATCCAAATGCCATTTATCAGTTGGCTTTCGCTCTCTCTTACTAATAACATCTTGAAAATAAACTACAAACTTATAACACCAAAACCTTACAGTCTCATGACTTAATATAATACCTCGATAAGCCATCTGCTCTTGAACATCTCGGTAACTATTATTAAAGCGATGATATAACCATACTGTATGGCTAATAATGCTTGCTGGGAAACGATGTCTATTCGGGGCTTGAGTAATATGCATAGCGGTAAAATCTAGGATAAATTGTTACTGCTATTCTATAAATCATTCCCTGTAATTGCTCAATACTTAATTTATACCTCCCTTAACTTGACGGTGCCTCCTCAAGTATTAAAATGTACGCTGAGGTCAAAAATTTAGATGTTTCTTGCTCTTTTTCGAGTTGATTTTTATTTATTAAGAGGGTTATTTTTCTGCTCTAAACTGAATAAAGTAAAGCCTGTAAAGATTTTACTTTCTTTTTTACCTGTTGCATATTCTTCTAAAGACACTTCAACAATTTTTTTAGGACCTACTGGGGTTGCATGTCTAAAATAAAGTTTATCGTTTTTGGTAAATACAAACCCAACGTGCGCTATATTATGTTCTGATTTTGTTAGCTCTAATAGTTTTGAGTTGTCCATTGTCATAACCATAAGATATACAGCGTCATTCAGAAAACTTGATCCAAGTGAATTTTTTGACATTCGCCTTTGCTCACGTATTTTTATACGCTCCGCAGTCTCGTCTTTAAATTCATCTTGTCTAAAGCTTTCTGAATTTAGCTGTGTTTTATTTACTAGTTGCTTTGTCAGTTCTTGCTCATGATCTAAGAAATCAGTAAAGCTTATATAACTAATATCAGATTTAAAAGGTTTGATGGATTTTATCTGATGATATTTTTCACCAAATGAAAAGCATTCATCTTTAGATACATTATCTTTAATGTAATTATTGATTTGTGTTTCAAGTAAACCTGCTTTATTAATCATCGCAGTTTTAACTTTAGCATATGGAAGATTTGCAAATACATTTTCCATTGTAAGATATTTACTATTATTCTTTAACCATTCATCCATAAAATGATTTCTGTTAACATATGATATATCGTCAGAAGGAAACATAATTTTTGCTAAAGCTTCTGCAAGCTGCTCTTTAAATTTTACAGAATCCGCATTTGGTTCTTTTATTTCTGCTAATGCTATAACCATTTCTATATAGCTAAAGCAGTCAAAAGTTTCTAGATTAATTAGCTCATTCTTATCTCTATTCTTATCCCAAATAATTAAATTTGTGCCTATCTCTGTATCATAAGGTTTACCTATGAAATAGTCAGAATATGCTAATATTTTATTGGGAAAACTCTCATCTTTTAATGATATTGCTAGCTTGTGAAGATTTTGCATATTAATAGGAGAGATTTTATTTGTTTGTGTGCTTGTGTTTTGAACCTTATCAGTAGTAGGTGACTCATTAAAAGCATAGCTATTAAAAGAAATAATAGAACAAATGCTTAAAGTTAAAACTAATTTCTTTCTCATCATAAACCTCTCCTATTTAATAAAAGAGGTATTATAAAGAAAAATTAACTATTCATCAAGAATTAGCTAATAAATATTTACTATTTGAGAATTTTCATTAGTTCTTCCCATTCTCGTTTAGTCATTCCACTAGTTTCATGGATAACTTTTTCACCATTTATCATCTTTTTAATTACTTCTAAACCTGTACGGGAAATATTTGCTCCGCACATACGATATTCTTCAAAAGCTTCATAAGTAAAAGGTACCCAAGCTTTAACTATATCAAGCATCTTTTCGGCATAAACTCTAATTTCATATTGAGCGTGCGGATCAGCTCGTAGCCTTAAGAAGTGAAGCAAATTATGTAAATTAATTTTCCAATACCATTCCGTATAATAATTTAATGTCAAATTCATACGAGCAAGCTCCCTAGCTATACCGGTAGTATTTTCGTCTATGACATTACCATCTTCGTCGGTATTCATTAATTCCGTATAGTGCTTATAACAATTTCGGGCATCTTCTTCTAATATATTAAGGACCTTTTCGGCTACTTCTTTTGGTAGGCTATCGTTTTCTCGGCATTGTTTATTAGTACTAGATTGCGGGGCAATATTTTGTGGTTCAGGTAAATAAAACTCATTACCTAATATTGAGTATCTAGCAGAATATTCGTTAACGCTGGCTGTTCTATGCCTAATCCACTGTCTTGCAATAAAGATCGGTAATTTAATATGAAACTTAATATCACACATCTCAAAAGGCGTAGTATGATAGTGACGAAGCAAATAATTAATCAACCCTTTATCTTGGTTTAGCTGTTTTGTACCTTTGCCATATGAAACTCTAGCAGCTTGCACTATAGCACTATCATCGCCCATATAGTCGATCACTCTAATAAAACCATGATCTAATACCTTTATAGGCTCGTATAAAATTTCCTCAAGTGCCAGAACTACTACTCTTTTTGTTGCGTTATTCATTTATTCCTCTGTTTTTTTTAATTATCGTAATAATGATTCCATATCTTTAGTACTTTTATTCTTTTGTTTTTTTCATCAACTTCGTAGAATAATCTATGTTGTATATTAATCCTTCGAGAATACATTCCTTCATATATACCAGAAAGTTTTTTATATGGTGGTGGGGCACCGTCAAGTTAAGTAAATTAGTGTCACAAAGTACTATATTTTTAGATTTCAGACAGCAAGAAGTCTTTGAGTAGCTTCATCCCAAATGGATTTAGCGGACGCAAATGCAATTCTTTGCTCAGATGCTGTTTTAGTATATCTTCCAACATTTACAGCAAATATATTTCTGACTTTTCCCATCAGTGATAATGTACATTGTGCTGAATTAGGATGCTTAAATTTAATCAGTATCTTCTCTTTTCTCCTAGTTGGCTGATGGGCATTCTCAATCCGATTATTTAGTCTTTTATCGGTACGATGCTTAGTCCTAGGACACATATACCTAACTGGTTTAATGTAGCTTTTTAGCTTATCAGTCACAATAACCCTTGGACATGGATAATTACCCAATAATCTTGATAAAAAGCGAATAGCTGATTTCTTGTTACGACGCTTCTGCAGTAATACTTCTAATTCATGTCCCTCAGAGTCAACAGCTCTCCATAATATGAATACTTCACCTTTGATCTTGATATTCATCTCATCCAAATGCCATTTATCAGTTGGCTTTCGCTCTCTCTTACTAATAACATCTTGAAAATAAACTACAAACTTATAACACCAAAACCTTACAGTCTCATGACTTAATATAATACCTCGATAAGCCATCTGCTCTTGAACATCTCGGTAACTATTATTAAAGCGATGATATAACCATACTGTATGGCTAATAATGCTTGCTGGAAAACGATGTCTATTCGGGGCTTGAGTAATATGCATAGCGGTAAAATCTAGGATAAATTGTTACTGCTATTCTATAAATCATTCCCTGTAATTGCTCAATACTTAATTTATACCTCCCTTAACTTGACGGTGCCCTAAATACTTGTACTAACTCATTAGTAAAAAAATTTGTACGCTTTGTTACTTCTGATGTATGTACTGACTGTGCGTCATTCACAATACTAAGCATTATATTATCTGGATCTATTTCTTTAGAAGGAATCATGCCTTTTTCAAAAAATAATTTCTGCATTTCAGGGTCATGTGTATAAAAATGCATTAAATTATGATCATATTCATCTTTGGTGTTAACTAAAAAAGGATATTTTTCTTGATTATTCAATATGTATTTAATATATTCATCTTTTCCTTGTTGAGCAAAACTAAACATTATATCTTTTATTCTTTCTTCTTTATTAAAATCGGAATTAGATTCAAAATCTCTCAGCTGAATTAAATAATTACAAAACTCGCTTAATCCATTATCATCGGCAATCTTTAATTCTTGAATTTTAGGTAATTTTTTTACAATATCTTCTATTTCTTCAATCGACATTAGTGTTGATAATGAGATAATAGTAAGATTTTTTGTGCTTGAAGAATTAACTAAATCCGTTATCCCTTTATTCGTAATATCATTACAATCTTTAAAATTAATATTAGTAATATTTTGCATATTTAGAGAATTTGCTAAATCCATCAACGCTTTATCCGTGATAATAGTTCCTCTGAAATTAATGCTGGTAATATTTTGCATATTTGAAGAGTTTGTTAAATCCGTTAACGCTTTATCCGTAATGTTGCACCCTCCTAAATTAATGCTAGTAAGGTTTTGCATATTTGGTGAATTTACTAAACTTTCTACTCCTTCATCAGTAATCTTATAACAGTCCTCAAAACTAATGCTGCTAAGGTTCTGTATATTTTGTGAATCCGCTAAAGCCTCTATTCCTTTATTTGTAATCTTGTAACAGTATTGAAAATTAATGCTGGTAAGATTCTGCATATTTGGCGAATTAGCTAAAGCCTCTATTCCTTTATCTGTAATATAGATACAATTTATAAAATTAATGTCAGTAAGATTTTGTATAATTCCATCATTAATATACTTCCCAGCTAACTTTAATTGGGTCACTTGATGGTTATTGCTTAAAGATTCAAGTAAATCAGAAATATCTGGCTCTTTTAAGTTAGCGTTTTCTAAATCTAATAAAGTACCTTCTTTATATGAATCAAATTTCATCATTATACCCTTAATCAAATTGTCCTATATAATTATATTATTAATAATTTACTTTCCCAGATCAACTTATTAAATATTATTAACATATAAAATTAAATAACCTGACAAAAAAAGTACAATATATAGTATGAATAAATAAAGAATAGGAGTATTTGAAAAGGAACATATACTTCGTTTAATTTGAAAAATTAGCAGATAATGATTATCGCTCTTTCAAATTAAACTATTATATTAAATTTTAAAGTATTAACGGTATATTTCGCCACTTAAACTATTAAGTGCTGCTTTAGTAATTTTTACCTCAATAATTTTACCAAGTAAATCTTTATTAGGGTTTTTGATATATACGGACTGCATATAAGGTGTTTTGCCTATGATTTGATCATCAAATTTACCATTACGATCAAATAAAACTTTCATAATACTTCCTACACAGCTTTCATTAAAGGCTAGCTGTTGATTTGATAATTCTTGCTGTAAGATAGTTAATCTTTCTGATTTAATATGTTCAGGCACTTGATCGTTTCTTGTTGTCCCTGGGGTACCAGGACGTGGGCTATATTTAAATGAATAGCATTGACCATATTTTACTTTACGGACTAAATCTAAAGTATCGGTAAAATCTTCATCTGTTTCGCCAGGAAATCCAACAATAAAATCAGAAGATAAAACTATATCAGGTCTTGCTTTTCTTAAGCGATCAATTATGTCAAAGTAATAATCCCGATCATGTTTGCGGTTCATTGCCTTGAGTATTTTATTTGAACCTGATTGCACTGGAAGATGTAAAAACGGCATTAATTTAGGCTCTAAGCCGTGCAAGCTTATTAAATCATCTGTCATATCTATCGGATGTGACGTGGTATAACGTAATCTCTCTAAATTTGGAATTTTTGCTAAATGCCTTATCAAATCAGCAAGAGAAAATATTTTATCGTCTGATGTTTTGCCGTGATAGGCATTAACATTCTGTCCAAGCAGCATGATTTCTTTAGCACCGCTGCTAACTACCTTTAAGGCTTCTCTATAAACTTGCTCTACATTTCTTGAAAATTCAGCACCTCTAGTATAAGGTACTACGCAAAAAGTACAAAACTTATCGCACCCCTCTTGCACTGATATAAAGCTACTAGCTCCTTGCGGATATAACTGCTCAGGTAATTGGTCAAATTTTGCTTCTTCAACAAAATCAAGATCAATTAAGTGTTTTTCGTGTCTAACAACTTTAGAAATTAATTCAGGTAAGTTATAATAAGATTGAGGACCAACTACGATATCAACATAAGGAGTTCTGGTAAAAATTTCTTCGCCCTCAGCTTGTGCAACACAGCCAGCTACTACTATTATTGCTGAATTTAAACCTTGTTTTTTTCGTGCATCTTGTAATTTTTTAATGCGACCAAGTTCCGAATAGGTTTTTTCTGCGGCTTTTTCTCTAATATGGCAAGTATTTAAAATAATAACATCTGCTTCCTCGATATTTTCCGTAGGCTCATAGCCATAAGGATATAGCAAGTCCTGCATCTTAACGGAGTCATACACATTCATCTGACATCCGTAAGTTTTAATATAAAGCTTCTTACTCATATATAATGTTTTGTAATACCTTAAAAGGTCTACATTATAATATATTTAAATAACTTTATCAAATTTTTAAATAATATTAGATGACGGGTTACTTAGGTTCTATGCATTTTTAAAAAATGCATAGAATTTGGAATTTGTGTAGATTCTAGATAGGTTATATGAAAATAAAGAAGAAAGATAATTACATTATTTCACATTTAGAGTGATGTTTAGTACCTCCTAATTTTTTAACGCTATTATCTTGTTCTTGATGCAAATCTCCATGATGAGGTGGTGTTGAATGGTGAGTAACCATTTCTACTAGATTTTTGGAATGTTGTTGTGTTTGTTCTACAAAAGCTTTGTTTGCTTCAGGATTATAAGTTTTTTGGAATTCTTTAAATAATTCAGCGGCAGTTTTTTTTTCTTTAGACATAATTTTCTCCTTTTTTAGTTTTGTGATTGATTATTTTATAGATGAATGAATTATATTTCCCGACCTATTTTTTTTTGATTATTAATTTGTGGTTGTACATTTTGTGATATAGTTTTTTTAGGTTCTGAATTAGTTACAGAATCTTTTATTTTATCGCATTGGTGCTGAGTTTTTATATTTTGGCGTGTTTTTTTATCGTTTTTATCCAGCTCTTTATTATTTGTTATTGCGTCATGTTGATTATGAAGTAAAATATGTTTTTGCTTTAATTGTTCATGTTTATCAGGGCTTCTAGTACGTTCCGTTTTTTCTATAGCATCTTTAAATTGTTTTATATGTACGTGATCTTTTTCATGCGATGATTTTAATTTATCGAGATCACTCTTTATGTTTTGTCTTATTTCTCGAGCTTTTTCTAATAAGTCCTTATTTGCTGCTAGCTTTTCATGATTAGTTTTTAGTTTATTTATTTGCTCTGGGGTTAAATTTTGTTTTTTTATTTGCGATAAGCTGTTAATTTCTTTTTCTAGCTCTTCCTTTTCTTGCTGAGCTTTCTCAAATACTTCATTTATTCCTTTCTCTTGTTCTTTAAGCCCTGCAAATTTTTGTCTACGCTCTTCTACTTCTTGATGAGTTAGTATATTTTTATCTACAACTTTTTCATCAATTGTTATATCCCCTTTAGAATCTTTTTTTACCATTTCTTCTAGTGGGGTATATAATTTTTTATATTCTTCTAGATTTTCCTTAAATTTATCGTGTTTAGTATTAAGCTCTCTAATTTGTTCTGTTACTTTTGCTTTATATTTTTGTATTTCTTCTTGTTGTAGTTGCTGTTGTAATTTTTCTAAGTCTCTTGCATAAGTTTCAGAATTAGATTGTATTTCAGAAGTTTCTTGCTTTTTTATTATAGTGTTTTGAATTTCATCAATTATATTATTAAGATAACTATTATCAGATTTTAGCGATCGTATTTGACTTGCTAATCTACTTAATTCTGCAGGATTATTAGTAGCACTTACTTGAGAAAGTATAGATTTAATCTCATTAGAAATTTGAAGATCATCTATCTGTTTCTTGCTTATATTTTCTTTATTACTCACAATAACCTTTTATATCTATTGCTCTCATTGCGAAAAAACGTTAGCAAATAGTAAAATTTAAGTCAAGTATTTATTAACAAAAATTAACTTTATATTGTAAGCCACTGATTTAATAACTCATCAAGTTTCTTTTTATCATTAACTAGTTGAGTACTGATTTGATTATATTTTTGAGGGTTTGCTAAATATAAATTACTATCCTCAAGTTGCTTTTCTAAAGCTTTAATTGAAGCTTCTAATTTTTCAATTTCATGTGGTAATATTTCAAGCAAACGTTGATATTTGTAAGATAGTTTTTTGTTTTGTGGTTCTTTAGGACTAGAAATAGGAGTTATAGGCTTTGAGGTTTTTTTAGTTGTGGGGTTTGCAGTAAAATATTGTTTGTAATCTTCATATCCACCTGTTAAATCGTGAATTTTACCTTGAGCAAAGACTAAAGTACGTGTAACTAATCTATCTAAAAAATCACGATCATGGCTAACTACTATTAAAGTACCGGAATAATCTGCAAGTATGTCTAGTAAAATCTCTAAACTATCCATATCTAAATCATTGGTTGGTTCATCTAGGATGAGCAAATTGCCAGGGTTAATTAAAATTTTTGCTAGTAATAGTCTGTTAGCCTCACCTCCTGATAGAATAGCAGTTTTAGCATTTAGTAGCTTAGGGTCGAACATGAATTGCTTTAAATAACCAGCAACATGCATGGTTTTATCATTAGGCAAAAATACCTGATCCCCACCAGTAGGACATAAAGTTTGCTGTAAAGTATGATTATGGTTTAGTTTTTCTCGATGTTGATCAAAATATGAAATATCTAAATTACCACCATATATAATTTTGCCGATTTCAGGAGTAAGTTGTTTGGTTAGTAATTTGATAAAAGTAGATTTTCCTGAGCCATTCGCTCCAATTATGCCGATCTTTTCGCCTTTTTTAACACGGAAGCTAAAATTATCAATAATTTTAGTATTTTTATAGCTAAAACTAACATTATCAGCTTCGATAATAAACTTACTTTTAGCTATATTTTCTTCAAGCTCTGCTTGGACTCTTTGTTTTGAACGAGCTAGCTTTGCAGCGTGGTCTCTTGCTATATCCCTTAAAGTTTTTAGCTGAGCAAGCCTTTTCTGGTTACGCTTACGTCTAGCTGTGACACCTGCGTTTAACCAGTCATTTTCTTGAGCTAATTTTTTATTTAATTTCCGCAGGGCTGCTTCTTCTTGCTCTATAATAATATTTTGCCATTCGTCAAAATATTTGAATCCTTTATCGGATTTGCGTAAATGTCCACGATCAAGCCACCAAATTTTATTAGTCACGTTTGATAGAAAAGTTCTATCGTGACTAACGCAAATAATCGCACCATTATATGATTTAACGTATCCTTCCAGCCATTCAATTGTTTCAATATCTAAATGATTAGTCGGCTCATCAAGCAATAATATTTCTGGTTCTAATATTAAGGCTTTAGCAAGGCTGGCTCTTCTAAGCTGTCCACCTGAGTAGGTGGATAGGTTATCTGTGCCGTTGATTTGTAACTTTTCTAGTATTATATCTATTTCATACTTATCTATTTCATTTTTACTGTTCTGATCTAAAATGAAATCATAGACGTTAGAATTAAGTTTGATTGCAATATCTTGTTTTAAATATCCGGTTGTGATTGCAGGGTCTTTAAATAATTCTCCATTATCTAATTCATAATCTTCCGATATTACTTTCATTAGGCTTGATTTACCGCAGCCATTACGACCTATCAGACAAATCTTATCGCCTTTGTATAAATAAAGCTCTAAATCAGATAAAATTATTTTATCAGCAAAACTTAAATTACCATCTTTAATGTAATAGATTGGAGTAGTCATAAGAGTATGTTAGATCGTGGCTTGGGAATTATAGATCCAGTAAATAAATATAATAAGCGTAAGTTGTTTCTTTGGATTCTATGAATACGTTAATGTCATTGGATGCTCATATGTTATCCCTGCGAAAGTGTATTGTTGCGTGGGTACCAATTAGTCATTGCGAGCGAATGAAATGAGCGTGGCAATCCAGAAAAAATAATAAAAAATGCTATAAGTTAGTATTTTTTATACTTCCTTGCTTCGTCAATTACCTCGTAATTTCGTCACAATGACGGAAAAACTGATACACGCAACAATGCCTCCCGTGGCTGTATTGTTGTGTGGATCATTTTCCCAAGCAACTAGATGACATAGTGACTCCTGAGATTGCTTCGTCGAAACTTTCAGTTCCTTCTCGCAATGACAGAAAAAACCGCTCCATATAACAAGACTCGTCTTGCAATGATGTTAAATCTTTTTAATTATTAAACTAGTGTTAGTGCCGCCAAAGCCAAAAGAATTGGAAAGTACGTAGTTTATTTTAGCCTCTTTAGCTTTAAGTGCAACTAAGTCTAACTTAACTTCGTCCATTGGGTTTTCTAAATTTAGGGTAGGTGGTGCAATCTGATCTCTAATTGCAAGTGTACCAAAGATAAATTCAACACTTCCGGCAGCACCAAGCAAATGCCCTATTGAAGATTTAGTAGAAGACATTAAAACTTTAGGGTTAGCTTCTAAAAATAATCTCTGAACTGCATTTAATTCGATTGCATCTCCTATATCAGTAGAAGTACCATGTGCGTTAATATAGCCAATCGCATCAGGGGTTATACCAGCATCTTGCAGTGCTTCATGCATTGCTCGATAAGCTCCTCTTCCCTCAGGATGCGGAGCTGTCATATGATACGCATCACCCGTAGAGGCATATCCTACGACTTCACCATAAATTTTAGCACCACGACGTACAGCATGTTCGTATTCTTCTAAAACTACAACGCCAGCTCCTTCGCCCATAACAAAACCACCTCGATCCTTATCCCAAGGTCTCGATGCTTTTTCAGGGTCATCATTATATTTAGTACATAAGGCTCTTGCTGCTACAAAACCTGCAACTCCAACAGGTGTTACCGGTGCTTCCGCACCGCCTGCGATCATAACATCAGCATAGCCATGCTTTATCATACGCATAGCATCGCCTATAGCATGTGCTCCAGTAGAGCAAGCCGTTACTGCAGCTTGGTTTGGACCACTAAAGCCATATTTTATTGAAACAAGACCTGATAAAAGATTAATTAAGGAAGCTGGAATAAAGAACGGGCTAACTTTACCATTATTTTCTTGATGAAGCTTTACTGAAGTATCTTCAATCATTTTAAGACCGCCAATTCCTGAACCTAATATTAAACCAGTTCTGTCACGTGATTTTTGATCCTCTGGTAACCATCCACTATCTTCAATTGCTTCAGTTGCAGCTGCAACGCCATAATGGATAAATTTATCCATTTTACTCAATCTATTTACATCTTCAGTTTTCGTAAAATTTTCAAGTTTGAAGCCATTCTCTTCAGAATGGTTTAATAGCCCTGCAATTTTGCATGCAAGTTTGGAAGTGTCAAATGCTGTAATAGTTTTTATACCGCTTACTCCTTGGACTATATTATCCCAAGATGACTTAACGTTAAGCCCAATTGGGGTAATCAGCCCAAGACCAGTAATAACTACTCTTTTATTCATGGTTTGATTTAACATCCTTAATTATTTTTTATTAGGTCTTAATTTGACACAGATTAAGATTTATGTTCTTTTATATAGTTAACAACATCTGCTACTTTTTTTATCTTAGTTGCTTCTTCATCAGGAACATCAACACCAAATTCTTTCTCTATTTCCATCATTATTTCTACTGTAGATAGGCTATCTACTCCTAAATCTTCTGCAAATCGCGAGTCCACGCTGATTTCTTCAATTTTTTTCCCTTGATTATCAGCAATAATTTTGATAACTTTCTGCTCGATATTATCCACTTTACTCATAATTTTGAACTCCATAAATCATTTTTTATTAGTTTGTATATTTTAAACATACGTTTAATATTTTAAAATATTATGAATATTTATTATTCATAGCTATTTTAGTTTTAAAAGAACTTCTAGCACAAAAAATTGTTTTATGCCAGCATAAAATTTTATACCATTAACATTCCACCATTTACATGTAGGGTTTGACCAGTAATATATGACGATTGATTGCTTGCTAAGAATGCAACCGCATTTGCTATATCTTCAGGCATACCATATGTTCCTTTTGGGATTTTTCGTGTTATAGCTTCTTTTTGTTCATCATTTAACTTATCAGTCATATCAGATTTAATAAAACCTGGAGCTACTGCATTAACTGTAATTCCTCTGGTTGCAACTTCATAAGCAAGCGACTTTGTCATACCGATTAAACCTGCTTTAGAAGCACAGTAATTCGCTTGCCCAGGATTTCCTGAAACTCCTACTATTGAGGCTATGTTAATGATGCGTCCGTATCTATTAGTCATCATCTTTTTTATTGCTTCACGATTTAAGATGAAATTTGCTTTTAAATTAATATCAATAACTTGGTCAAAATCTTCATTTTTCATTCTTATTGCTAGCGTATCTTTGGTAATACCGGCATTACAGACTAAAATATCTAATTTTTCTATTTGAGCTACTAAATTGCCGCATTCTTCAGTATTTGTAAGATTACAGACTTTAATAGTGTAATTATCTTTTAAATCATTGCCAAGAGTTTTTAATTTCTCCTCATTACTCCCGCTTATAATTACATGACTTCCAAGCTTATGAAGCTGCCTTGCAATAGCACCTCCTATACCCCCCGAAGCTCCGGTAATTAATGCTGTTTGACCGCTTAAATCAATCATTTACTTCCTCCTCTTGTTCAAAATTTATATTATTGACTTTAGATGATTTTTCTCGTACAAGCTTCTCAATTTCATTAGAGATTTGTGGATTATCTTTCAAATATTGTTTAACATTTTCACGCCCTTGACCGATACGTACGCTATTATAAGAAAACCAAGAGCTGGATTTTTCTATTATGTCAAGCTTCACTCCAAGGTCGATTATTTCACCTTCTTTTGAGATACCTGAGCCATACATTATGTCAAAATCTGCTGTTTTAAATGGAGGTGATACTTTATTTTTTACTACTTTTACTTTGGTTTGGCTGCCTATTACTTCTTCTTTATCCTTAATAGAACCTATTCTTCTGATATCTATTCTAACTGAAGCATAGAATTTTAAAGCATTACCGCCGGTTGTAGTTTCAGGACTACCAAACATTACACCTATTTTCATTCTAATTTGGTTGATGAAAACAGTAATACAGTTAGTACGATTAATTGAGGCAGTAAGTTTATGTAAAGCCTGACTCATTAATCTTGCTTGAGAAGCCATTTGTGCATCGCCCATCTCGCCTTCAATCTCTGATTTTGGTACTAGAGCGGCAACACTATCTATTATTATCATATCAATACCGCCGGAGCGAACTAAACAACCCTCAGCTATAAGCTGAGGGGTTATAAAGTGGAATCGATTAGAAATCGATCATCATTCACAGGTTCACCTTCCTGTTCATCAATATAGTGCTGTATCATTTCATCAGTTATATTACCTGAACTGACTGCCATATAGCCCCTAGCCCACAAATGATTGCCCCAAAATTGTTTTCGTAAATGAGTAAATTCTTGCAATAAAATTCTTGAGCTAATGCCTTTTAAATACTGTACTAACTTGCTAAGAGATATTTGCGGCTTATATGAGATAAACATATGTACGTGATCACATGATATTTTCCCTGAAATTATATGTACTTCATGTTCCATACAAATCTGCCTCAGTAAATCTCTAGTCCTTTCCGATACTTTGCCTATCAATAGTCTCTTCCTATATTTTGGTATCCATATAAGATGCACTTTTAAATCATACTGACTATGACTATTCTTTCTATAACTTCTCATATTTCTTGATATAAATTCATTGCTAAAGCAATTTCATTATATCTTCCCTTAGCCTAAAGGCGAGGGATTTTTGATCCCCGAAGGGGGACATTAAAATATAGGCTTAATTCTAAAAAATCAAATTTTATTTTTTAAAGTTAAAATAAAACTTTTAGTGTTGAAAATTCTATAAAAATATACTAAAAGTAGTAAAACATAATATATAGAAAAATCCATGAGTGAAATAACAACAAATACTAATGAACTAATAAATGATATTAGCGTTCTTATTAATAATGCTAAAGTGAGAGTTGCCATTAAAGCTAACGCTGAAATGACAATGTTATATACCTTTGATATTTCAAGATTTGGTAAGCCAAATTTTGGGATTCGCATTTGCTCACGTACTATTTGTACGCTCCGCAGGCTCACCGCTTATTTAACTTCCAAATCTTAAAATATCTGCGGTATACTGGCATAGAGGTTCTTAAAAGTACAAGAGCGGAATACGGACAGGAGGTTATTAAGACTTTGGCTAAAGGTCTTTCTTCATTATATGGGCAAGGCTTTTCTCGTACAGCTCTAATTCGCATGAATCAATTTTATCAATCTTTTAAAGAACAACAAATTAGTGCGACACTGTCGTACCAATTAAGTTGGAGTCATATAATAGAGTTATTACCTCTAAAAGAACAGAATCAGAAAGATTTTTATGCCTATATGTCTATACAAGAAAATTGGAGCGTTAGACAGTTACGTAGTAATATTGATAAAATGTTATATGAAAGAACGAAGTTATCTAATAGATCTGAAGAGCAAGTAATATCATTATTTAAAACAGATTCTAGGTTAGAGCCTGATTTAATTCTTAAAGGCCCTTACATACTTGATTTTTTAGAACTTCCAGATGAACATTATGAAAAATGCAATATTACAGCGTATTGAACAATTTATTTTAGAACTAGGTACCGGCTTTTCATTTGTAGCAAGACAAAAGCGTATGACTATAGATAATGAACATTTCTATTTAGATTTATTATTTTTCAATAGAAAGCTAGAAAGATTAGTAGCGATTGAGTTAAAAACAGGAAAATTTAAAGCAGAGTATAAAGGTCAAATGGAGCTATATTTAAATTGGCTAAAAAAGAACGAATGTTTTGAAAATGAAAAGCCTCCAATAGGTATTATATTATGTTCTGAAAAATCTGACGCACAAGTAGAATTGTTAGAAATGTCGGCAAGCGGCATTCACGTTGCACAATATTGGACAGAATTACCTCCTATAGAGATTTTGCAGAAAAAAATCGGAGAAATAGTATTGCAGACAAAAAGAATTTATGAAAATAGACCTATTGCAAACGCATATGAATAAAGATAATTTGTATATCCTTGATATTTCAAGATTTGGTAAGCCAAATTTCAGGACCCGCCTATGGTGATGAATAGTATCGGATAGTTTTTATTCTAGGTCATTCCCGCGGAAGCTTTGCCTGCGTGGATCATTTTTTCCGTCTGAGCTGAGGAAATTACGAAGTAATTGACGAAGCAAGGAAGTAAAAAAATGCTAAAATTAGTTATTTTTTACTATTTTTCTGGATTGCCACGCGGTCTACGACCGCTCGCAATGACGGTTTTAATAATACTCCAATTTTATCTGGACACTACTGTGCCTATGCGGGAATGACATAGGGTGAAAATTGTCCGGTACTATGGAATAAATCACGGGATGACAAAGGAAAATGATCCACGCAAGCAAGCCTTAAGCGGGAATTGTAAAGGTCACCTACACCTGAATAAAATATAACACTTTTTTAAAACTGTCCGGTACTATAAGACAAGCAACTAGATGACACCGATCACGTTTTTCGATGTAGGAAATGCCGTTATAAGGTAATATAGGAAACTAGTCCACACAAGCAATACTTACTTCTTTGCATATAATAAGTACTAATTATGCATTAACTAAGATAGATGTTTAGTGATTATTATCTTATCTATCCCGTAATTAAGTTGCGGGATAAATAAAGCATTTGGATAAAGACAAATCAAATTGTAAAATGATAAAGCTAGTCTTATGCTGACTCAGCTAAAGGCTCTGTTGTAGATTCTTCAGTTTTTTGTTCACGTAAATAGTCTTGTACTTCTGATTCTGATCTTGCAACAATTACTGTAACATCTGTGCTAAGCTCAGCATGTAATCTTACTTCAACCTTGTAAATCCCTGTAGATTTGATTTGAGTATCAAGAATTATATTTAAATGAGAAATAGGGTAAGATACAGCTTGAGATAATTTTTCGGCTATTTCCTTATTATTTACTGAACCAAATAATTTACCATCATCTGAGGTCTGACGAACAAAAATTAATTTTTGATCTTTAATAAGATCATTAATTTTTGTTATTTCTTCTTTTACTTGTTTATCTTTTTCTTCTAATTCATGCTTCTGCTTAACAATTAAATCTTTATTAAGCTCAGTAGCTCTAATAGCTAATTTTTGTGGTAAAAGATAATTACGACCAAATCCGTCGGCTACTTTATGTATTTCCCCTATCTTACCTAATTTTCTTACCGGTTTAATTAAAATAACTTCCATGGTATTATACATCCTTTACTTAGCTTGAAATACAAAAGGTAACAATGCTAAAATTCTTGCAATTTTAATAGCATTATTTAGCTTTCTTTGTTTTTTTGCACAAACATTTGTGATTCTACTTGGTAGCATTCTACCGCCTTCAGAAACAAATTTTATTAAAAGCTCTGGATTTTTATAATCAATAACTGGTGCATTAGACACGGAAAGAGGACAACCTTTACGTCTTCTAAAGAACACTTTTTTAGAAGCTCTTTTCATTGGTTTTCGGGTTGTTGTTTCACTAGTATTATTTTTCGACATTCTTTACCTTAATTCCTGCAAATTTAGATTTGATTATTTTAATTAGCCGTTACATCAATTACTGGAGTATTTTCTGTACTTTGATTTTTTAATATCGGTGAAGGCTCATTACTAATTGAATCTACTTTCTGTGTAAGAAATCTTATGATATTTTCATTAAGTTTCATTTTTCTTTCTAGCTCTTGCTTTACAGCTGGAGTAGTATCAAGACCTAAAAGGTAATAATGTCCTTTTTTGTGATTACCGATTTTATAAGCTAAAGCTCTTAATCCCCAGTATTCTTTTTTTACAATAGCACCGTTATTATCTTTAATGATTTTACTAAAATCATCAACAATTTTATCTATATCATTTAATGATACGTCTTGACGCACAATAAAAACTGACTCGTAAAAACTCATAATTATAAGAATCCCAACAAAAACTTTAAAATAAAGCTATTTATAGCAACTGAAACTATTAAATTCAAGTATTATTTTTAAAAAATTATTATTTCTTTGTTTATTTTTAAAAAAAGTTTGCTATAATCCCTAGTAAATCTGAAGATTATTAACAATAATTTTCAATTATTTACTAAATATTAACAGAGGTTAATTTAGTGTTAGACAAACTCTTACCACAACTTACTAATTATAGAAGAAGAAAATAAAAAAAGCATTAATATTTCTTTATGTAACGATATAGAAAGAGCAGGCTTTAATATAACAAGGATTATAAACATAGAAAAAATATTAAATTATTTCTTCCATGAACCCCTTGCTATCATAGTTACTAATGCAGAACTACAGGAAAATCCTATGGTTACTGTATCTAATATTAGAAAAATTGATAAGCTTTCTAATACCCCGATAATTTTTCTGTCCTCAACTAAACAGTTAAATTTAATGGATATCGATGATTTGATATCATTTTTCTATAAACCTTTTTTATCTGATCAGATCATCCATTTTCTGAAAAACTTATTGAGACGCTCTAAAACAATTTTACAGGATAATATTATCAAATTTAAAAATATAAGCATTGATTTAAATGCTGAAAGGGTTTATAAGGGCAAGGAAACTATTCGTTTAGGTCCTACAGAATTTAAAATTCTGCGACTTTTTCTTCAATCACCTGATAGTGTATATTCACGCCGAGAAATAATGCGATATTTATGGGAAGATGACGAAAGTTTTAACCAGCGTCTGATTGATGTGCATATAAATAGAATTAGAGATGCTTTAGGAAAAGATAGTCCAATTATTAAAACAGTTCGTTTTATTGGTTATTCACTTAATAAAGATATAGTAGAATCAGATACTTAATAATAACAATTAAAAATTTCTTTGTATTTGTGTAGTAATTGTGTTAATATTTCTTATCGATGCTAGTTAGGTTCATTGTTACAATTAAAAATCGGTTAAACTTTATGCTAAGTAAAATAAATAAGCCTGCATTTTTTGCACTAATAATTTATCCTGTTATCCTGATATCGCTTTTAGTTAAATATGTATCCAATTATGGAATAGGTTGGACTGAAATTATTTTTCTGATTAGCAGTTATTATGTTAATAATATTACGGTTGGAATTGGATTGCATAGATTATGGTCTCATCATTCTTATAAGATAAATAAATATGCTGAGTTTGTTTTAGTTGTACTATCTGCTGGAACTTTGCAAGGTCCTGCTTTATCTTGGGCTTCAAACCACTATAAACACCATGCTAAAACAGATACAGATCAAGATCCGCATAGTCCTTTAAAATTTGAAAATAGGGTTTTAGGTTTTATTTGGTCTCATATAGGTTGGATGTTAGTTGGGCAAGGCAGCTATAAATCTATCGATCGTATTACTTGGGTTAAACTTGGTAAAAATAATTTATTAAAGTGGCAGCTAAGATATTATTGGCAGATAGCAGCCTTTATGAATATAGCTGTACCATTAATTATAGGTTACCTAGTCGGTGGCACTCTACATTCGGCATATATGGGATTTTTATTTATGGGGCTTGGTAGATTCTTGCAACAACAAGCAACTTTTTGTGTAAATTCTTTATGTCACTTTGTCGGTAGTAAAAAATATTATAAAGGAACTGCTGGAGATATTTGGTGGATGGCTTTATTTTTACTTGGGGAAAACTGGCATAACTATCATCATGCTTTCCCTTCAGACTATCGTAATGGTGCAAAATGGTATCATTTTGATGTCCACAAATGGATAATATTCTTGATGAGTAAGGTTGGGCTTGCTTCAGAACTTGATCGTACTACAAAGGTAAGAATTCAAGCAAAAATGCAAGAAACATTAAGTTATCTTAGTGAAAAAGAAAAGCAAAAATTAAACTTAATGCAAGCTAAGATAGAGCAGCTTTTAGAAAATTTATGTTTAAAAATAAAAGAGCTTGAAGAATCATCTACTACGATTAAAGAGCAATTTAGAAGATCCTTTATAGAAATACAAGAATCTCTTAAAAATTTAGCAGAACAAATAAGCTCTGCTGCACAAATAACTGAAGAGCCTTCAAAAAAATTATTGAAAGTAGTTAATAGAAAAATTAACGATGCTGAACAGTCTATTTACAAACTATATAATAAATTAAATGCAGTAAAAGTTTCTAATTAATTGCTTTATTTTCATTATTATCTAACAATTCTCTTCGTTTACTATTGGTTTATGCGGCACCGTCAAGTTAAGGGAGGTATAAATTAAGTATTGAGCAATTACAGGGAATGATTTATAGAATAGCAGTAACAATTTATCCTAGATTTTACCGCTATGCATATTACTCAAGCCCCGAATAGACATCGTTTCCCAGCAAGCATTATTAGCCATACAGTATGGTTATATCATCGCTTTAATAATAGTTACCGAGATGTTCAAGAGCAGATGGCTTATCGAGGTATTATATTAAGTCATGAGACTGTAAGGTTTTGGTGTTATAAGTTTGTAGTTTATTTTCAAGATGTTATTAGTAAGAGAGAGCGAAAGCCAACTGATAAATGGCATTTGGATGAGATGAATATCAAGATCAAAGGTGAAGTATTCATATTATGGAGAGCTGTTGACTCTGAGGGACATGAATTAGAAGTATTACTGCAGAAGCGTCGTAACAAGAAATCAGCTATTCGCTTTTTATCAAGATTATTGGGTAATTATCCATGTCCAAGGGTTATTGTGACTGATAAGCTAAAAAGCTACATTAAACCAGTTAGGTATATGTGTCCTAGGACTAAGCATCGTACCGATAAAAGACTAAATAATCGGATTGAGAATGCCCATCAGCCAACTAGGAGAAAAGAGAAGATACTGATTAAATTTAAGCATCCTAATTCAGCACAATGTACATTATCACTGATGGGAAAAGTCAGAAATATATTTGCTGTAAATGTTGGAAGATATACTAAAACAGCATCTGAGCAAAGAATTGCATTTGCGTCCGCTAAATCCATTTGGGATGAAGCTACTCAAAGACTTCTTGCTGTCTGAAATCTAAAAATATAGTACTTTGTGACACTAATTTACTTAACTTGACGGTGCCCTATTATTAAAGCGATGATATAACCATACTGTATGGCTAATAATGCTTGCTGGAAAACGATGTCTATTCGGGGCTTGAGTAATATGCATAGCGGTAAAATCTAGGATAAATTGTTACTGCTATTCTATAAATCATTCCCTGTAATTGCTCAATACTTAATTTATACCTCCCTTAACTTGACGGTGCCCAAAAATGTTATAAAAAAATGTTGCTTTCTTTTAAATTCGGCATTAACGTATATATTTATGTCAACATTTTAGGGTAAGTCATAATGTCACTGATAGATGTTTTAATAGTAGACGATGAAGAAGATATACGGAATATCATTGCTGCAATTTTAAAGGATGAGGGTTTTAATCCTAAAGTTGCAGCTAATAGTACGCAAGCTCTTAAAATACTTGCTGAAAAGCCAGTATCTGCGGTGATACTTGATATTTGGCTTCAAGGAAGTGAGATGGATGGTCTTGGTATCTTAGAGGTGATTAAAAAACGCTACCCTTTAATGCCAGTAATAATTATTAGTGGTCATGGTACAATAGAGACAGCAGTAAATGCTATAAAAATGGGAGCTTACGACTATATAGAAAAACCTTTTAATAATGATAAGCTAGTTATTTTACTCAAAAGAGCTTGTGAAGTTACAAAGCTAAAACGTGAGAATATAGATTTAAAATCAAAAGTTATAGATAAGACTGAGCTAGTAGGCAACTCTACTATTACTTTAAAATATAAAGCAGAAATAGACAAAGAGGCAAGCTCCAGCAGCCGTATTATGATTCATGGTAAAGTAGGTAGTGGTAAAGAGTTAACAGCAAGGTTAATTCATAAAAAATCAAAGAGAGTTAATAATCCATTCATTATTTTCAGTCCTACCTGCATGACTTTAGAAAAAATCAATCAAGAGTTATTTGGGGAAGCAGAAAAACAAGAAAGCAATAATAACAGTAACAAACGACCTACTATTTTAGAATTTGCTAATAACGGCACTTTATATATAGACGAAGTTAGTAATATCCCAGTTCCAATTCAAATAAAATTATTAAAATTTTTAAAAGATCATACCATAAAAAAACCTTGTGGGAAAATTGTCAAAGTTGACATAAAAATCATCACTGGCACTTCTAAAAATATTCAAGAAGAGGTTAATAACGGTAGGTTTTTAGAAGATTTATACTATCGCCTAAATGTATCGTCATTAAAAGTACCATCATTATTTGAGAGAAAAGAAGATATACCACTGCTAGTCAAATATTTCGTTAAACAACTTTCAAAATTTTCAGGTTTAAAGGAACGTATTTTTGCCGATGAAACTATTGCTGCACTCCAATCTTACGAGTGGCCAGGTAATATTAGACAGTTACGCAACGTTGTTGAGTGGACTTTAATTATGAATCCTATCACTTCAGGAAATAATGAAATCATTAAACCCTATATGATACCTTCAGAGATTCTAGCAAACAGCGTTAATCTAACTAAACTTGAAGATAGCTTTGATATGCTATCTATGCCCCTTAGAGAAGCTAGAGAAGTTTTTGAACGCCAATATCTATCAGCACAAATGAGTCGTTTTAATAATAATATCTCGAAAACATCTTCATTTGTTGGTATGGAGCGATCAGCATTGCATCGTAAATTAAAACTATTAAGCTTACATATACCTCCGACAGGCAGAATAAACGAGGAGGAATATGAAGAAGCAAACGCCTAACCTACTTCTAGTATTTACTTTTTCGCTATTCTTAACTAACTGCTCTGAACCTACACGTGATGCAAATGGTTTATTAACTGATAACCAAAGTACTGTAATTAGGAATTACATAATATCACAAAATGCTAAAAATCTTAAAGTTAACCTTAAAGGACAATTTGGCTCAAACCTAAGAGGATTAAAACTAATTGGAGTAAAATTAATAGACGAAGATTTATCAGAGGTAGATTTAACTTCATGCGAAATATTACGTGCTGATTTTACTGGAGCTAATTTACAAAAAGCTATCTTAACAAATGCTATCATACAAGAAAGTAATTTTGCAAATGGGACAATACAAAATGTTTCAGGATATAACTCTGATTTCCAAGGCTCTATTTTTGATAATATTACTCTGCAAGATATAAATTTTGTTCAGGCAAATTTTAGTAATACTGCTTTTAGTAAAACTACTATTAAAAATGTAAATTTTGAAAATGCTAAGCTTGAAAATATATTATGGAATAACAATACTCTTGATGGGGTTAATTTTCAAAAAGCCGTTCTTAAAAGCAATAGTTTTAAAAATACTAATATAGAAAATTCAATATTTTATGGTGCAGATTTAGAGGGGAGTATCATAAATAATACTAATTTTACTAATAATTATTTTGAATCTAGCGACTTAAGTAGAGCAAAATTAACTGCCGTAATAATTAAGGATTCTAATTTTACACAAAGTATATTTAATGAGATAAATTTTAATAATGTGCAAGCTAATAACTCTATTTTTTCCTATACTACTTTTCAAGGTTCAACCCTGCAAAATATCAATATAGTTAAATGTGATTTACAAAGTAGTGTAATTAGTGGCTCTACTTTAAATCAGTTTAAAGTAGATACTAGCTTATTAAATAATGTAAGCCTAAATGATATTAAATTTAATAATTTATCGATAAAAAATAGTAACGCTAATTTTGCAAGACTTAATAAAATGGCTGGGGTAAATATTACTTTCAACAATTTAAGCTGGACTAATAATATTTTTAGCAATAACGATGTTAAGCAGTTCACAGTAATTAATACCGACTTAAATAATAGTGAATTATTAAACTCGAATATAAGCAATAGTCAGTTTAGTAATGTGAATTTTTCTAAAACATTAATGCAAAATATAAATTTTTCGGATGTAAAAATTACTTCAGGAAATTTAAATCAGATAGCTTTAATAGGATCTAATTTAACGAATACTACATTTAACAATTCTTCTTTTTATAATTCGCAAATAACTAACAGCCACTATACAAATTCGACTTTTGTTAATACCAACTTTGCAAGCAATATCATTTTAAATAGTGAAGATTTCAGTAAATTCCCGTCAAATACAGTAATTACTTCTGTAAAGGATTTATAAAAAACTACTAATCTAGAAATATGAATTTAGCAAATTTTGATTTAAGTAATTTAATATTTAACGCAGTTAATTTTTCTGGTGCTATTTTTAAAAATAGCTAATTTAACAAATACAGCAACTAAACAACCCTCAGGGCACCGTCAAGTTAAGGGAGGTATAAATTAAGTATTGAGCAATTATAGGGAATGATTTATAGAATAGCAGTAACAATTTATCCTAGATTTTACCGCTATGCATATTACTCAAGCCCCGAATAGACATCGTTTTCCAGCAAGCATTATTAGCCATACAGTATGGTTATATCATCGCTTTAATAATAGTTACCGAGATGTTCAAGAGCAGATGGCTTATCGAGGTATTATATTAAGTCATGAGACTGTAAGGTTTTGGTGTTATAAGTTTGTAGTTTATTTTCAAGATGTTATTAGTAAGAGAGAGCGAAAGCCAACTGATAAATGGCATTTGGATGAGATGAATATCAAGATCAAAGGTGAAGTATTCATATTATGGAGAGCTGTTGACTCTGAGGGACATGAATTAGAAGTATTACTGCAGAAGCGTCGTAACAAGAAATCAGCTATTCGCTTTTTATCAAGATTATTGGGTAATTATCCATGTCCAAGGGTTATTGTGACTGATAAGCTAAAAAGCTACATTAAACCAGTTAGGTATATGTGTCCTAGGACTAAGCATCGTACCGATAAAAGACTAAATAATCGGATTGAGAATGCCCATCAGCCAACTAGGAGAAAAGAGAAGATACTGATTAAATTTAAGCATCCTAATTCAGCACAATGTACATTATCACTGATGGGAAAAGTCAGAAATATATTTGCTGTAAATGTTGGAAGATATACTAAAACAGCATCTGAGCAAAGAATTGCATTTGCGTCCGCTAAATCCATTTGGGATGAAGCTACTCAAAGACTTCTTGCTGTCTGAAATCTAAAAATATAGTACTTTGTGATACTAATTTACTTAACTTGACGGTGCCATGCATAGCGGTAAAATCTAGGATAAATTGTTACTGCTATTCTATAAATCATTCCCTGTAATTGCTCAATACTTAATTTATACCTCCCTTAACTTGACGGTGCCTCCAGAACCTTTAGATATGTATCGTGGGATAAAAAAGATACAAGAAAAAATACCAGGAGCTTTAGACAAAAATTGTTTAATTCTTATTCAGAACAAAGAGCCTGAGCCTCTTAAGAATTTTGTGGCAAAAATGGAGGAAAAGGTTCAAGGAACAGGTGGCAAAACTCGTTATGAACAATTGCGTGAAAACCGAATATCAAAAATTAAAGAATATCAAGCTAAGTTAAAAAATGTTTCTAAGAAAACTGCCGTAACACAAGCAGCAACAATAGGTAAAGATTTAAAAGATACATTATTAAAAAGAAAGCAAGATAATAAAAAGGCTACTGGAGATTTAGCTGCAAATGCACGACGTGCAAAAAGGGCAAATTTTATTGGATAAAAATTTATACTTTATAAATGATAGAACTTGTTTATAATAACTAATTAGTAATTAAGTTATTTAGAGTTCGATGAATAAATCTAAATTCATTTTTCTATCTGCCATTTCAGGGAATATACTTGAATATTATGACTTTACTGTATATTCAGTTTTCTCGCCGATTATAGGGCGAATTTTCTTTCCTGGGGAGTCAGAATTTATCCAGATTCTTTTAAGCTTAGCCGTATTTGCAGTTGGGTTTTTGACAAGACCAATCGGCGGTATATTATTTGGTTATATTGGTGATAGATATGGTAGGCGTATTGCCCTGATAATATCTATGCTTGGTATGACTATCCCGACCTTTATCATGGGTTTGATCCCCTCATATGCAGATATTGGGGTTTATGCACCCGTTACTCTAATCATAATGCGGCTTATTCAGGGGCTTTGTATTAGCGGTGAGGGAACAGGAGCTGCTATTTTCATTTTAGAACATCGTCAAAATTTAAGACCTGGTTTTACAGCAGGTTTAGTACATGGTTCCAATATTGTTGGCACATTAGTAGCAATTTTTATTGGTATTATAATAGAGCGTTATTTTTCCCATATTGATTTTGCATGGCGGTTTGCTTTTCTTCTCGGCGGATTTATAGGGCTTGCTGGATTTTACTTGCGACTGCGTGTTTCAGAAACGCCGATTTTTAAAATGCTTGAGAAAAAGAAAAAAGTTCTTAAAGCTCCTTTTTCCAACGTAATAAAAACAGCTTGGAAATCTATGTTTTTGACCATATGTATAGGTGCCATAGCTAGCAGTATTATGTATTTAGTAAAAACATATATAAATGTGTTTTATTACAATGTTATGCATTTTGATAATGCTATTGCTTTATCCTATTCAGCTTATAGCTTGTTTATTGCAATGGTTGCGATGCCGCTTGCTGGCGGTGCTGCCGATATTATCGGAAAGTTTAAGATGAGTATGTTAGTCGGTACTGCAATTTTGTTATTGATCTTACCGACTATGTTACTTATGTCGGCAGAAGAAACTTGGCAGCAAATTCTAGCACTTACTGTTCTTGGCATGCTTGCAGGAAGTATAGCAGGTACGGCATATATATTCGTTATTTCTCTATTTACTGCAGAGCAAAAATTTACCGGCGTTGCTTTCAGCTACAACTTTGCGATAGCAATATTTGGCGGTACGTCCCCGATTATTTCACGTTGGCTTGTTGAGCATACTAAATTATTTTACGCTCCAGCTTTCTATATCATGATTATTGCAGCTATATTTTTAATTATTATGTATATGATGAGAAGAGTAATCAAACAGTTGTTAAATAGTTATGAACAAAAAAAATAGAGAAGTAACAAGTAGCTGGTTTACTAATTTACGTGATTTAGTATGTACAGAATTTGAAAAAATCGAAGAAGAATACGCAAAGGCAAAAGGTTTAAAGGCGGGTAAGTTTGTCCGCTCAAGCTGGGAACGTGATGGCGGTGGTGGCGGTGTTATGTCGGTTATGAAAGGGGAAGTGTTTGAAAAAGTCGGCGTTAATATATCCACTGTATTTGGTGAATTCTCAAAGGCGTTTCGTGCCGAAATCCTGGGAGCAGAGCTAGACGGCAAGTTTTTTGCTACTGGTATTTCATTAGTTGCTCACCTTAAATCTCCGTTAATCCCTGCAATGCACTTCAATACTCGTTATATTGAAACCTCAAAAAATTGGTTTGGCGGTGGTGGTGATTTAACGCCTTTTTATCCGGAAGAAGACGAGACAGCAAAATTTCATGCAGCTTTCAAAGAAGCATGCGACAAATATGATTCTGGTTATTATCCTAAATTTAAAAAGCAATGTGACGAATATTTTTATTTGAAACATAGAAAAGAACCGAGAGGAGTCGGCGGAATATTTTACGATTATCTAAATAGTGGTAATTTTGAGCAAGATTTTTCTTTTACGCAAGATGTAGGCAAAGCGTTATTATCAGTATATCCTGAAATCGTTAGAAATAAGCTATTTTTACCTTGGACGGACGAGCAGAAAGAATACCAGCTCATAAGACGAGGTAGGTACGTAGAATTTAATTTGCTATATGATAGAGGTACAAAGTTCGGCTTAATGACTGACGGCAATGTTGAGGCAATATTGATGTCTCTACCACCCGAAGTAAAATGGTCATAACAAAAAACCAGCCAAGGTGGTTTTTTCCTTGACTATTTTTTAATTTCGTTTTATTCTGGTCTACTTAGAATATTATAATATCTTAATTAGGCGATAAGCTAATGGCAAAGAAAAATAAAAATATTTTGGTAAGGTTAGTAAGTACAGCAGGTACAGGCTTTTTTTTAGTGAAAAAGCGTAATCCAAAAACGCAAACTGAAAATCTTTCTTTTCGTAAATACGATCCAAAAGTAAGAAAACATGTTCTTTTTAAAGAAGAAAAAATAAAATAATCGAAGTAATATATGGCAGTAAAAATTCGTTTAGCTAGAGGCGGTGCTAAAAAGCGTCCTTTTTACCGTGTAGTAGTAGCTAACGCAACCGCACCACGTGATGGTGATTTTTTAGAAAAAGTTGGAACTTATAATCCGATGCTTGCTAAAGATAGTAATGAGCGTGTAGTTCTAAAAGCGGATCGTGTAGAATATTGGCTTAAATCTGGTGCTAAACCAACAGATAGAGTTGCAAGATTTATCGAGCAAGCTGGTATAGCTCTTCCTGAGAAAGTTAAAAAAGAGATGGAAGTTAAGCTAAAAAACCGTAAAGCTAAACCAAGCAAAAAAGAAGCTAAAGAAGCGTAATGTCATCCTGTGGCGGTATTGTTGCGTGGACCATTTTTCCCTGTCACCCCGTGGCTTGACCACGGGGTCCAGTAAAATAACTTACTATAAGTTATTTTACTTTTTACCAAATTTTTGTTACATGGCTTGAAAAAAGCTCTTGGTGTCATTCCTGCTTAAGGCTTGCCTACGTGGGGGCGTCCATCGTCATTGCGAGAAGATGCATAGCATCGACGTGGCAATCTTACGAAGTAGTATAGAATTCCTGAGATTGCTTCGTCGCTTTGCTCCTCGCAATGACGTTTTCAGTTCAAGTAATAAATAAAAAATAAGCCGGATTAGCTCAGTGGTAGAGCAACCGCCTTGTAAGCGGTAGGTCATCAGTTCAAATCCGATATCCGGCACCACCTTTATAGGTGAAAAATTGTAAAAATATTAGATTGCCGAGTTGAGAATTTCCGGCATTGTTGCATGACTCCGATGTTATTTCTGCGTAGGTGAGAATCTAGATTTTTTTTGTCGTACCGTGGCAGCATTGCCCGCGTGGATTGAAAAACGCCCTCGGTGTCATCCCGTGATTTATTCACGGGATCCAGTTAAAAATACTAATTTTATTAGTATTTTTTATTATTTTCTGGATCTAGTTCTCAAGCAACTAGATGACACCGAACATGTTTTTCGATCTATGCGGGCAATGCTGGCTTGACCACAGGATGACACTAATAATAACGGTTTCAGTGCCATAAAAACACTGTACTGAAACACATAAACCATATCCACCCATTTCAGCGCCCTTAGCTCAGCTGGATAGAGCAACGGATTTCTAATCCGTAGGTCAGAGGTTCGAATCCTTTAGGGCGCGCCAATCTTCAGTTTTTACTATTTGTACGAACGTCTTGAACTATGAATCATGATAACAATTTAAAACAAAAAAATTCTTACATATTAGGGGTAGGAAAAGCAGGGGCACCGTCAAGTTAAGGGAGGTATAAATTAAGTATTGAGCAATTACAGGGAATGATTTATAGAATAGCAGTAACAATTTATCCTAGATTTTACCGCTATGCATATTACTCAAGCCCCGAATAGACATCGTTTTCCAGCAAGCATTATTAGCCATACAGTATGGTTATATCATCGCTTTAATAATAGTTACCGAGATGTTCAAGAGCAGATGGCTTATCGAGGTATTATATTAAGTCATGAGACTGTAAGGTTTTGGTGTTATAAGTTTGTAGTTTATTTTCAAGATGTTATTAGTAAGAGAGAGCGAAAGCCAACTGATAAATGGCATTTGGATGAGATGAATATCAAGATCAAAGGTGAAGTATCCATATTATGGAGAGCTGTTGACTCTGAGGGACATGAATTAGAAGTATTACTGCAGAAGCGTCGTAACAAGAAATCAGCTATTCGCTTTTTATCAAGATTATTGGGTAATTATCCATGTCCAAGGGTTATTGTGACTGATAAGCTAAAAAGCTACATTAAACCAGTTAGGTATATGTGTCCTAGGACTAAGCATCGTACCGATAAAAGACTAAATAATCGGATTGAGAATGCCCATCAGCCAACTAGGAGAAAAGAGAAGATACTGATTAAATTTAAGCATCCTAATTCAGCACAATGTACATTATCACTGATGGGAAAAGTCAGAAATATATTTGCTGTAAATGTTGGAAGATATACTAAAACAGCATCTGAGCAAAGAATTGCATTTGCGTCCGCTAAATCCATTTGGGATGAAGCTACTCAAAGACTTCTTGCTGTCTGAAATCTAAAAATATAGTACTTTGTGATACTAATTTACTTAACTTGACGGTGCCCTTTGTGACACTAATTTACTTAACTTGACGGTGCCATCATTCCCTGTAATTGCTCAATACTTAATTTATACCTCCCTTAACTTGACGGTGCCCTTGGTCTAATGGAGCAGATTTTGCTCCTGAATTCTTAAAAGCTCACTTAGAGAATATAAGGTAAATAGAATTTACACCTTTTAAAAAACTATGTTATAATATAGTTTTATAGAGAACACATAGTATAACATGACGATAAATGACCATAAAAATTCATTCCGAGAAAGATTTTGAGAAAATGCGGGCAGCTGGCAGGTTAGCTGCTGAAACACTTGATTTTATAGAACCGCATGTAAAGCCAGGCGTTACTACAAATAGTTTAAACGATCTTTGTCATAATTTTATTATTTCGAATAATGCCATTCCTGCCCCTTTAAATTATAAAGGTTTCCCGAAATCTATTTGCACCTCGATAAATCACGTAGTTTGTCACGGCATTCCAAACGATAAGCCATTACGAAATGGTGATATAATAAATATTGATGTTACAGTAATTTTAGATGGTTGGTATGGTGACACTAGCCGTATGTATTATGTTGGCGATGTAGCAATAAAACCAAAACGCCTTATTCAAGTAACTTATGATGCGATGATGAAAGGAATCGAGGTAGTAAAACCAGGGGCAAGGCTCGGTGATATAGGTCATGCTATTCAAAGCTATGCTGAGAAGCATAATTATTCTGTGGTTAGAGATTATACTGGTCATGGGATCGGTCGCGTGTTTCATGATGAGCCATCAATATTAAATTATGGTCGCAGCGGAACAGGAATTATTTTAGAAGAAGGTATGTTTTTTACTGTTGAGCCAATGGTAAATGCCGGCGGATATGATACTATATTAAGTAGCCTTGATGGTTGGACAGTTACCACACGTGACAAGTCTTTATCAGCACAATTTGAGCATACTATAGGCGTTATTAAAGACGGTTTTGAAATATTTACATTATCCCCTAAAAAATTAGATCATCCTCCATATGTTAAACTGGCACCGTCAAGTTAAGTAAATTAGTGTCACAAAGTACTATATTTTTAGATTTCAGACAGCAAGAAGTCTTTGAGTAGCTTCATCCCAAATGGATTTAGCGGACGCAAATGCAATTCTTTGCTCAGATGCTGTTTTAGTATATCTTCCAACATTTACAGCAAATATATTTCTGACTTTTCCCATCAGTGATAATGTACATTGTGCTGAATTAGGATGCTTAAATTTAATCAGTATCTTCTCTTTTCTCCTAGTTGGCTGATGGGCATTCTCAATCCGATTATTTAGTCTTTTATCGGTACGATGCTTAGTCCTAGGACACATATACCTAACTGGTTTAATGTAGCTTTTTAGCTTATCAGTCACAATAACCCTTGGACATGGATAATTACCCAATAATCTTGATAAAAAGCGAATAGCTGATTTCTTGTTACGACGCTTCTGCAGGGCACCGTCAAGTTAAGGGAGGTATAAATTAAGTATTGAGCAATTACAGGGAATGATTTATAGAATAGCAGTAACAATTTATCCTAGATTTTACCGCTATGCATATTACTCAAGCCCCGAATAGACATCGTTTTCCAGCAAGCATTATTAGCCATACAGTATGGTTATATCATCGCTTTAATAATAGTTACCGAGATGTTCAAGAGCAGATGGCTTATCGAGGTATTATATTAAGTCATGAGACTGTAAGGTTTTGGTGTTATAAGTTTGTAGTTTATTTTCAAGATGTTATTAGTAAGAGAGAGCGAAAGCCAACTGATAAATGGCATTTGGATGAGATGAATATCAAGATCAAAGGTGAAGTATTCATATTATGGAGAGCTGTTGACTCTGAGGGACATGAATTAGAAGTATTACTGCAGAAGCGTCGTAACAAGAAATCAGCTATTCGCTTTTTATCAAGATTATTGGGTAATTATCCATGTCCAAGGGTTATTGTGACTGATAAGCTAAAAAGCTACATTAAACCAGTTAGGTATATGTGTCCTAGGACTAAGCATCGTACCGATAAAAGACTAAATAATCGGATTGAGAATGCCCATCAGCCAACTAGGAGAAAAGAGAAGATACTGATTAAATTTAAGCATCCTAATTCAGCACAATGTACATTATCACTGATGGGAAAAGTCAGAAATATATTTGCTGTAAATGTTGGAAGATATACTAAAACAGCATCTGAGCAAAGAATTGCATTTGCGTCCGCTAAATCCATTTGGGATGAAGCTACTCAAAGACTTCTTGCTGTCTGAAATCTAAAAATATAGTACTTTGTGACACTAATTTACTTAACTTGACGGTGCCATTCCACTTTATAACCCCTCAGCTTATAGCTGAGGGTTGTTTAGTTGTCGTCCCGTGACGGCATTGCCTGCATGGATCATTCTCCCCGCTGTCATCCCGTGATTTATGAACTAGAGCCAGTTAAAAATACTAATAAAATTAGTATTTTTTATTGTTTTTTTGGATACCGCTACAAGCTCGCGGTATGACATTAAAGGGGCATAGTAAAAACAAAAGTCGTCTTCCCCTGTTTGTCATTTTCTGCCCAGATTTTTCCACCATGCAGCTCTATTACCTTTTTACACAAGGCAAGCCCCATTCCTCTACCACCCGCAGGTGTTCGGGTTTTCGAGCTTACGACGAACACACCGAATATAGTTTGTAGTTCCTCTTTTGGAACGCCTATTCCATCATCTTTGATAGTAAATAAAATATTATTTTCTTGCTTTTGTAAATCAATTTTTATTATACCGTCATTACAATAGCTAATAGCGTTAATTATCAAATTATCGAATGTATGGCTAATATAATGAGGATCGCATTTAAGCACTATATTTTCTTCAATCTCAGATATAAATTCTAACTTCTTATTGTTCAAATATAATTTCTTACATATTTTTATTCGCTCATGCAATAGCTCGCTTAAATTTATGCTTTCTTTTTTTAACTCATAACCAAGACTAGATAGTTTTGAGAAATCTAAGATATTGCCTATCAAACTATTTAACCTACTAGAGCTTTTAGCTATTATCTCTACTGCATTACGGCGTTGATCATCACTAAATCTATCGTAATTAGCCCATAAAGTTTCACCAAGGCTAATAATACCAGTTAGCGGCGTATTTATTTCATGGTTTATATTACGTAAAAATTCATGTTTTAAATCAAGTAATTTCTCTAGTTCCTGCTCTCTAAAACTAACCCTATCCCCTAAATGAGTATTTTTTAGGTTAATTAATCTTTCCTGCTCTTGCCTTGGTCTTAAGAAAACGATTAACAACCCACTGAATAAAGTAAGGAAATATATCACTTTGAACTGGAAGCTATCTATATTAATTAACAGCTTCTCATCCATAAAATATTTATAAAACTCTATGCTAGCAAATACGCCAATAATAGTCATAACTAAAGTAGTATTCCATCTAAACAATGTCGCAATTATTAGTAGGTTAATTATTAAACTCATCAATTGTAATTGATAGAAATTGCTTGATAAAACAAGCAAACTACTAAAAAATATCAATATCCCGAAATTAGCAACAAACCAGAATAAGGATATGATATATTTCTTCTGAAACCTCAAAGGCCATAACGGATAAGTGATAAGTATTGCAGAAGTTACAAGCGTACAGTGATAAATGATATTATATATATTTAGATGGTTCATTATCCTACTGTTAGGCGTAAGATATAAGGATGAAAAGATAGAGATTAAAATAAATATCCCAACATAGCTATAAGTGATTTCTTGGCGTGGTAATGTATTATTCCAGTATATCAAAGGATTAAAATTCTTGATTAAGCGAAATAAACCCAAGAATCTTCTTCTTCGCTCTTGCTTTATCAGCCTTACGCTCAGCGGCTCTTTTAACGAACCAAAACCGCCTGGCTGTTTTAAAATATAATGACTACCAAGGAAAAAGATTAAGTTTATGATCGCAGCCGGCAAGATTGGATAAATCCCTATAATTTGCCTTAAAGAAAATAATTGCCATGCTATGATTGTTAATAATGCTGCTACCGCACCGATAAAAAAGGTTTTAGCAGTTGATTTAAAGCCGTATATTAAGAGAATCAACGGCAAGGTAATTATAGGTAAATAGATGCTGGTGAGTAATAAGAATATATTAATTAGGTCTTTCGTATAAAGTGAGATAACGAACCCTATCAAGCCTATGATAATCGCAGTTACATAGCTATATCGCAGCGAGGTTTTTTTACAGATATCATACATCAAGCTTACTGTTGCAACGTTAATATAAGAGTTAGTGCTTGAGATTATCATTGCCATAATAACGCCAACTATTAAGCCTTTAAATCCTATATAGCTTTTAGTAATCTGAGAAAATAATTGACTACTATCGACAGCATTTTGGGAAAGCAATAATATCGCAATCCAAATGAATAAGACAGATAAACAAAGGCAAATAATTGCTGAAATAAAAAAGGTTCTTGATATCTGGTGTATGTCCTTTGCCATCAATATTCTTTGAAAAATCGAAGGACCAAGCGATGGAATCGCAAAATATATAAAGATATTTAAGGATATCCAAAATTTAGGGTTCGTATAATTAAATACCATACCTAAATCGGTAAGATGATGCTGCACATTTGAGTCGATAGAAATAGCCAGATCGCTAAAAACATTCCACACTATAATCCCTATTACCGGAATAACGGCACTATAGGTAAAAAACTGTACGGCTTCAGTAAAAGTAACCGATTTAACGCCGCCGAAAGCCGAATAGCTTATTATGAAAGTTGCTAAAAATAAATCTACGTAAAAATTTGAAATACCAAAAAATAACTCCAGCACTAAACTAGCTATATGAAACTGAATGGCAATCCTGCCTATAGCCATTAATATGCTAACAATAGAGGTAAGACCACGAACTTTATTGCCGTAAGCCTCCCCCATTATTTCGGCTACTGACATACTGCCTAAAAAATGTTCGAAACGAGGAGCAAGAAAATAGGCAATTAATAGCCAACTAACAACACTACCAAGTATGCTAGGAAGCAGGTAAAACAACCCGTCAGTATATATTCGTGAATTATCGATTAGGAAAGTACTAGTGCCGATCCAAGTAGCAATTAGGGTTGCAACTATCGTACCGGTCGAGAAATTTCTTTTCCCAATCGCATATTCCCGAATATTCTTTATATTTTTAATATCCGCAAATCCAACGATTAAATTAATCGCTAAAAAACTAGTAAAAATAAGAATGTCTATATTTGGCATAGAACTTAAGTTAATTTTCTATGCGATAATAATCACAAAAAGTAAAACAAACAATAACTTTGTGAGGGTAAAGGGTAAAGTAAGTATGGAAGTAGTTTTATTAGTTATAAAATTGGTTTCATCCTAGCTACAGCATTGCCCGCGTGGTATTGTTGCGTAGATCGAAAAACTTGTACCATGTCATTCCCGCGGAGGCGGGAATCCAGCATAAAGCGAGAGAAATCGAGCTTTTAGTTTTAAAAATTTGCTGTATTTATAATTTTTTCTGGATTCCCGCCTCCGCGGGAATGACATAATCTCTTCGCAATGACGATTGTAATTGTCCCTAGTATAACATTTTTCTCCAAGGTGTAAATTTTCTTGTTTAATTTACTTCAAAATAGTATGTTATAGTAAATTTTTATCAATAAGTATTTAATGCTATACTACGTAAACAAATTTCTTTCAAATAGTAAAGTACAAGCTGTTATTTTAGGAATAATCGGGCTTGCTACTATTTCGATGCTTATATCATATAAGCTTGATGACCCGTCTTTTAATTCGGCAACAACTGGATATACTAATAATTTATTAGGGATTTTTGGTTCTTATCTATCTGATTTTTTATATCAATTTTTTGGGGTGGCAGCTTTTATAATACCGCTTTCTTGTTTTATTTGGGGGAAGAATTGTTGGCAACAGAAATATCACAAATCCTTTATCCGTATATCGGTAATGCTACTTGCTCTTTTCAGCACCGCAGCTTTACTATCTAATTTTAATTTAGAATTCGTGCCCTCTAATGGTGGCGGAGCAGCTGGTATAATTATTTTTCATTTTCTTAAACAATTCACAAATCAGCTTCATTTATTATTAGTATTTTTTACATTTATTATATTTGTTGTTTTATTTGAAATTAAATTTACTTCTTTAAGCAGCTTTATCATTAAATTAGGTAAATTCTTAGCATATAAAATACAAACTTTTTTCTATAATCTATTTTCACAATTAACTTTGCCAAAATTATTTTCCGGTAAAGCAAATAATAAAATAAAGATTACCCCTTCTTATACAAAACTGGTAAGCGAAAAAATAAGATTTATAGAAGAGCCAAAGCATATTATGGCTAAACCAGCCCCTGTAAATCCTATAAAATTCTTTAATAAACCTGCTGCTCCTAAAATCTCTCAAAATGAAACAGCAGCACTGCCACCAATTTCTTTACTTCGTAACCCTGAAAATCATCATATAAAAGGTGCTTCATCGTCAGAATTAAAGCAAAAAGCCGAAGAATTGCTAACTGTGCTAAATGATTTTGGTGTGAAAGGACAAATAATTAATATAAGCCAAGGTCCGGTAGTAACTTTATATGAGTTTGAACCGGCAGCAGGCACTAAAACCTCAAGAGTAGTAGGGTTATCCGATGATATAGCTCGCTCGCTCTCAGCCCTATCGACAAGGATTGCGGTAGTACCTGGTAAAAATGTGCTTGGTATTGAGCTACCTAATAAGCAGCGAGAATTTTTTTGCTTGAAAGAGCTTATAGCAACACCGGAATATCAAGATACATCTACTTTATTGCCTTTAGTCTTAGGTAAAGATTTGGCAGGTAAACCGCTTATCGCCGATCTTGCCAAAATGCCGCACTTGCTTGTTGCAGGGACAACCGGTTCAGGTAAATCGGTGGGAATTAACGCTATGATCGTTTCGCTGTTATATCGCTATACCCCTGAAGAGTGTCGCTTTATCATGATTGACCCGAAAATGCTTGAGCTATCAGCTTATGACGGAATACCGCATTTATTAACGCCCGTGGTAACTGAACCGGCTAAAGCAGTGGTGGCACTGAAATGGGCAGTTAAAGAAATGGAAAACCGCTATAGAATGATGAGCAATATCGGTGTTAAGAATATTGCTGGCTATAATACTAAGATTCAGGAAGTAGTTAAAGAGGGAAGAATAATTGAGAAGTCAATTCAAACAGGCTTTGATCCTGAAACCGGCAGACCTATTTATGAAACTGTGGCGATGAATATGGAAAAGCTGCCGTTCATAGTGGTGATTGTTGATGAGATGGCTGATTTAATGCTGGTTGCCGGTAAAGATATCGAGATGTTGATACAGCGTTTAGCTCAAATGGCAAGAGCTGCCGGCATCCATATTATTATGGCAACGCAAAGACCATCTGTTGACGTTATTACCGGTGTTATCAAGGCTAACTTCCCAAGCCGTATCAGCTTTAAGGTTACCTCTAAAATCGATAGCCGAACTATCTTAGGCGAACAGGGTTCAGAGCAGTTACTTGGTATGGGTGATATGCTATTTATGGGCAATACCTCTAAAATTACAAGGGTACACGGACCTTTTGTTAACGAATCTGAGATCGAGCAAATTACGGAATATTTAAAAGAAACAGGCACACCAGAATATATATCTGCTGTAACAGAGCAACCTGATGAAGATGATAGTAGTATTGATATCGGTGATGGCACATCAGATGAAGTACTTTATAAAAGAGCCGTGCAGATAGTACGTGATGAACGAAAATCTTCCATTAGCTATATTCAAAGATCGCTTAGAATCGGTTATAACAAAGCTGCCAATTTAGTTGAGAAAATGGAAAAAGAAGGGATAGTCTCCCCACCGAATCATACAGGTAAAAGAGAGATATTATTACCGGAAAGGTAAAGTTTGGAATGACATATAAAAATTATAGAATCAACAATTTAAAACAAAATCAATGAAATTACTAACTGCTAAGACTTACTTAATATTTCAAACAATCACTAGAATAGCTCTATGCACATATGCGTTATTCTACAAACAAGTTTCGTTTATAGAATTGCCATTAGTGTTCATTTTTGGTTTAATTAATGATTTTATTTCTGCGGCTTATTTTTTACCTGTAATGTTAGTTTTAATATTGCTGGGAAACTTAGCATTATCAAGGTTTAGGCTAGTCTACACGCCGCTTTGTTACTTATTTTACTGTGGTTTTATTGCTTCACTAATCTTTATTACAGCAGCTGAACTTACTTTTTGGGATGAGTTCGGTACTCGCTTTAATTTTATTGCCGTTGATTATCTAGTATATACTCATGAAATTATCGGCACAGTTAAAGAATCTATGCCCTATATAGAGATTATTAGCGGAATTCTAATAGTTAGTGCTATTACTACCTATATCTTGCGAAAAGCTGTTATTGATGCAGCATATAATATAAATAGAAAATGTTGTTTAGCTACAGCAATTATTCTAGCTGCAATTAGTTTTATTGAGTTTAAATCTTATAGCCCTGAAAAACTAAATTTCCACTCTAATAAATATGCAGAAGAGCTTGCTAAAAACGGTCCATATGAGATTTTCTCGGCTTATCTTAATAACAGTCTAAATTATAATAGTTTCTATCCCACTATAGATAGTAAGCAGGCTTTAAGCATAGTACGTGATAGCTTACAAAATAATAGTGACAAGTTCGTGGGTGGTGACTCTATCGAGCGTATTATTACCTCTAAAAATTCAAATAAGCAAAAATATAATGTAATCTTTATTACAGTAGAAAGCTTAAGTGCCAAATTCATGCAAAGCTTTGGCAATAGTGATAATATTACGCCTTACTTGGATGAATTAACAAATAAAGCTATGTTCTTCACTAATATTTACGCTACTGGTACAAGGACAGTGCGGGGACTTGAAGCTATAACTTTATCGATTCCGCCAACACCAGGTTCATCAATCGTGCGTAGACCTGATAACCATAATTTATTTAATATCGGCACTGTGTTTAGGAATCAAGGATATAACACTAACTTTATATTTGGTGGTTATAGCTATTTTGATAATTTACGTAATTATTTTGGCGGTAATCACTATAATATAATAGACCGAGGTAACTTAATAGCTTCAGAGATAAGCTTTGCAAATGTATGGGGAGTAGCAGATGAGGATATTTTAAATAAGGCAATAGAGCAAGCTGATACGGACTATAAAGATGGTAAACCATTTTTCTCATTAATCATGACTATTTCAAACCACCGACCTTATACTTTCCCTGAGAATAGGATTGATCTACCATCAGGTGGTGGACGTAATGCAGCAGTTAAATATACCGATTATGCGATAAATAAGTTCTTAGAAATTGCTAAAACTAAAGAATGGTTTAACGATACTATCTTTGTTATTACTGCCGATCATTGTGCTTCAAGTGCTGGTAAAACGGAACTACCAGTAGAGAAGTATCATATACCACTAATTATCTACGCACCACAAATATTGAAACCAAAAAAAATAGATAATCTAGCAAGTCAAATAGATATAGCCCCAACGATTTTCGGTTTGCTTGGCTTTGAATATAAAAGCAAATTATGGGGGCAGGATATAATAAATAATCCTGCAAATAGAGCTTTCATAAGCACTTATCAGTTACTAGGCTTTTTAAAAGACGATAAGCTAGTAATTTTAAGCCCTAAACTACACCCAAAAACCTATATATTATTAGGAGAAGAAAAAGAAGAGATACCCAACTCTATTAACCTTACCGAAGAAGCTATTAGCTTTTACCAGACCGCATACGATTTTTACGTACAAGGTAAATTAGTTGAATAAAAGATAGTGGTATTAAGGGCACCGTCAAGTTAAGGGAGGTATAAATTAAGTATTGAGCAATTACAGGGAATGATTTATAGAATAGCAGTAACAATTTATCCTAGATTTTACCGCTATGCATATTACTCAAGCCCCGAATAGACATCGTTTTCCAGCAAGCATTATTAGCCATACAGTATGGTTATATCATCGCTTTAATAATAGTTACCGAGATGTTCAAGAGCAGATGGCTTATCGAGGTATTATATTAAGTCATGAGACTGTAAGGTTTTGGTGTTATAAGTTTGTAGTTTATTTTCAAGATGTTATTAGTAAGAGAGAGCGAAAGCCAACTGATAAATGGCATTTGGATGAGATGAATATCAAGATCAAAGGTGAAGTATTCATATTATGGAGAGCTGTTGACTCTGAGGGACATGAATTAGAAGTATTACTGCAGAAGCGTCGTAACAAGAAATCAGCTATTCGCTTTTTATCAAGATTATTGGGTAATTATCCATGTCCAAGGGTTATTGTGACTGATAAGCTAAAAAGCTACATTAAACCAGTTAGGTATATGTGTCCTAGGACTAAGCATCGTACCGATAAAAGACTAAATAATCGGATTGAGAATGCCCATCAGCCAACTAGGAGAAAAGAGAAGATACTGATTAAATTTAAGCATCCTAATTCAGCACAATGTACATTATCACTGATGGTAAAAGTCAGAAATATATTTGCTGTAAATGTTGGAAGATATACTAAAACAGCATCTGAGCAAAGAATTGCATTTGCGTCCGCTAAATCCATTTGGGATGAAGCTACTCAAAGACTTCTTGCTGTCTGAAATCTAAAAATATAGTACTTTGTGACACTAATTTACTTAACTTGACGGTGCCATAATGCTTGCTGGAAAACGATGTCTATTCGGGGCTTGAGTAATATGCATAGCGGTAAAATCTAGGATAAATTGTTACTGCTATTCTATAAATCATTCCCTGTAATTGCTCAATACTTAATTTATACCTCCCTTAACTTGACGGTGCCAGTTAAAGTAATAAGTTCCATTTTAGAATGCGATATATTTAGTTGGATCAACTGCTACTTTGCCTTTACGCATAGCTAGATACAGCTTATCTTCCACATGCCCGATTATACTAGTTTTAGTAACTTCATCGCCTTTTTTAACTGATAAATCTTTTAAGCCGGCATAAGCTACTTCTAGATCGTCTTTATCTAATTTAACGATTACTAAATTACCGAATTGTGCATTATTCCCTGAAAATATAACAGTTCCTGAGCCTATAGAATTAACGCTGCTTTCTTCTAAAACAGCAATATCTATGCCTTTATTCTTGCCAGCTTTAAACTCGGTGACAATCTCGCCATCTAGAGGTTTTTCAAAAATTAACTTTGTTATTTCTTCATCATGTTTTGTGGTAGGAATCACTACAGCATCATTATCATCTTCGGTAGTTTCTATTGCAGGCTCTTCTAAAGAACCGCTTACTTCTAATTTAGGAGCTTCTTCTATAGTGCTACTAGTTATTATCCCCTTATCATTATCAATAACATTACCAGAATTACTAACGGTAATTCCTCTTTCTTTATACTCGATTGGGGCAGGAGGTTGATCAACGCAAGCAGCTAAACAAAAGAATATTAGACTACTTAGTGCAACAGGGTATTTCATATATTTAATAAGATTATTATATTGTGTTGGTCAATAAATTATACTTATTATATAATTCTTATCATTCATTTTCCATTAAAAAAATTAATTATGAAAACTTACGATATTGTTATAGCAAGTAATCACTCTGGTTATGAACTTAAATCCATAATTATCGATTATTTACAAAAAAAATCTTTGAGTGTTTACGAGGCACCGTCAAGTTAAGGGAGGTATAAATTAAGTATTGAGCAATTACAGGGAATGATTTATAGAATAGCAGTAACAATTTATCCTAGATTTTACCGCTATGCATATTACTCAAGCCCCGAATAGACATCGTTTTCCAGCAAGCATTATTAGCCATACAGTATGGTTATATCATCGCTTTAATAATAGTTACCGAGATGTTCAAGAGCAGATGGCTTATCGAGGTATTATATTAAGTCATGAGACTGTAAGGTTTTGGTGTTATAAGTTTGTAGTTTATTTTCAAGATGTTATTAGTAAGAGAGAGCGAAAGCCAACTGATAAATGGCATTTGGATGAGATGAATATCAAGATCAAAGGTGAAGTATTCATATTATGGAGAGCTGTTGACTCTGAGGGACATGAATTAGAAGTATTACTGCAGAAGCGTCGTAACAAGAAATCAGCTATTCGCTTTTTATCAAGATTATTGGGTAATTATCCATGTCCAAGGGTTATTGTGACTGATAAGCTAAAAAGCTACATTAAACCAGTTAGGTATATGTGTCCTAGGACTAAGCATCGTACCGATAAAAGACTAAATAATCGGATTGAGAATGCCCATCAGCCAACTAGGAGAAAAGAGAAGATACTGATTAAATTTAAGCATCCTAATTCAGCACAATGTACATTATCACTGATGGGAAAAGTCAGAAATATATTTGCTGTAAATGTTGGAAGATATACTAAAACAGCATCTGAGCAAAGAATTGCATTTGCGTCCGCTAAATCCATTTGGGATGAAGCTACTCAAAGACTTCTTGCTGTCTGAAATCTAAAAATATAGTACTTTGTGACACTAATTTACTTAACTTGACGGTGCCGGTGAACCTGTGAATGATGATCGATTTCTAATCGATTCCACTTTATAACCCCTCAGCTTATAGCTGAGGGTTGTTTAGTTTATACCTCCCTTAACTTGACGGTGCCTTTTTTGCGTAACTATTATATAGGTCAAAATATTTCTGATATTTATCGTTATTCTGCATCCTAACTTTCTTATATTATATTAATCTTTCTTGACATTGGACCAAAAATATTGTATAAACTTTCGCATCTTCAGAATGTAACAAAACAGTATATAGCCTCTAAAATTTTTAGGGCAAATATCTTTTCATAAAATCTTGAAGTGCTTAAGTTTTTTTTTTGTCCCTAGGGCTTTATAATGCTAAGTACCTCATCATCGCGACCGTTTAAAAGCAAATTTAGAGCCGCTTTTTGGCCTATTCATAATTACGAACTCGGAAAATTTATTCCGATGAGTGCCTTAATGTTTTGCATTTTATTCAATCAGAATATTTTACGCATATTAAAAGATAGTATCTTAATTTCTGAAATTAGTGCAGAGATAGCTGGTTTTGCTAAAGTTTATTGTGTTACACCTGCAGCTGCTTTATTTGTAATTATTTATGCTAAAATGATTAATCATCTCACTTTTGAGAAGATTTTTTATTATTTAACTGCATTTTTTATCGGCTTTTTTGTTTTATTTGCTTTTGTTATCTACCCTAATATTCATGTTTTTCATGTACATCTGGACCATCTAGCTGATTGGATGGAACGTTACCCGCATTTTAAATGGTATATATCATTAATAGGCAATTGGGGTTATATAGTATATTACAGCCTTGCCGAACTCTGGCCTAATATTTTTTACGTACTATTATTTTGGCAATTCGCCAATGAGCTTACCACTACTGAAGAAGCTAAGAGATTCTATACGCTTTTCTCGTTATTCGGTAATTCATCTTTAATATTAGTCGGCTTCTTAATGATGAATTTATCATCTGAAGAAACTATTGTGAAGCATTTTATAAATATTTCTGACAGCAAAATCACTTTAGTACAAATATCAACTATTCTAGTTACAATCGTTGCTGTTATATGTTGTCTACTAATTCGTTTTATTAGTAAAAATGTTTTTACCAATCCATTATTTTACGCTAAGGCAAAAAGTGGGCGATCAACTTCGGAGCGTATGGGGATCATTAAGAGCTTTAAATATATTGCAAAATCTAAATATTTATGGCTACTTTTAATCTGCTCGGCAGCATTTGGTTTTGCTATTAATTTGGTTGAAGCCGTATGGAAAGCAAAAATTAAGGAGCTATACCCAACTGTTAATACTTATGCTGAATTCAATAGTCTGTACATACTTTGGACCGGTGTTGCAATTATGGTTATGACTATTATCGGTAATAATGTTATGCGTATGCATAACTGGTTTGTTGCGGCTGTAATCTCACCTGTAATAATAATGGTTACCGGAGTTCTGTTCTTTGTCCTTATTGTATTTGATCAAAAAATCCTCTCATTATTTGATGGGGCAATTTTAATGTCACCTCTTGCACTCGCCGTATCTATCGGCGGAATCCAGAATATTTTAGCCAAAGGAACAAAATATTCTATATGGGATACTTCAAGAGAAATGCTATATATTCCCCTCGATCAAGAGTTAAAAACAAAAGGTAAAGCTGCTGTTGACGTGATAAGTGCAAAAGTTGGTAAATCATCAAGTGGGCTTGTACAATCTATTATATTTACCATAATCCCAACTGCAACTTTTACCTCTATTTCACCTGTTCTAATGGTGGTGTTTACTTTCGTATGTCTTGCTTGGATTTATGCGGTAAGAAAGATATATTTCGAATATCAAAAAATCGCGTAGACTCGATGAACTTCAAAAATTGGCGTAGTCTTCTTTGTCATCCCGCAAGCTTGTAGCAGGATCCAGTTAAAAATGCTATGCATTTTACTGGATTGCTTCGTCAATTACTTTGTAATTTCCTTAGCTCAGACGGAAAAAATCGATTCCTGCAACAAGACAGTTCTGGTTTTCTATAATTGTTTATCTAAATTGCAGTTAAAAGCTTACAAAATCAGATTGACTTATTTAAAGTTTTGCCTAGAATCATTTTGGAGCAGCTAAAGGCTGTTCTTGGGTGTCGAAACCCTAACGGCAAGAGGTTTAAATCAGCCTTTAAATGATTTTCCTCGATCATATCAAGGTCGGGGAGGTTGTAGCCATGTTCAGGGCTTAAAGTTAATACTTTAAGCGGCACCGTCAAGTTAAGGGAGGTATAAATTAAGTATTGAGCAATTACAGGGAATGATTTATAGAATAGCAGTAACAATTTATCCTAGATTTTACCGCTATGCATATTACTCAAGCCCCGAATAGACATCGTTTTCCAGCAAGCATTATTAGCCATACAGTATGGTTATATCATCGCTTTAATAATAGTTACCGAGATGTTCAAGAGCAGATGGCTTATCGAGGTATTATATTAAGTCATGAGACTGTAAGGTTTTGGTGTTATAAGTTTGTATTTTATTTTCAAGATGTTATTAGTAAGAGAGAGCGAAAGCCAACTGATAAATGGCATTTGGATGAGATGAATATCAAGATCAAAGGTGAAGTATTCATATTATGGAGAGCTGTTGACTCTGAGGGACATGAATTAGAAGTATTACTGCAGAAGCGTCGTAACAAGAAATCAGCTATTCGCTTTTTATCAAGATTATTGGGTAATTATCCATGTCCAAGGGTTATTGTGACTGATAAGCTAAAAAGCTACATTAAACCATTTAGGTATATGTGTCCTAGGACTAAGCATCGTACCGATAAAAGACTAAATAATCGGATTGAGAATGCCCATCAGCCAACTAAGAGAAAAGAGAAGATACTGATTAAATTTAAGCATCCTAATTCAGCACAATGTACATTATCACTGATGGGAAAAGTCAGAAATATATTTGCTGTAAATGTTGGAAGATATACTAAAACAGCATCTGAGCAAAGAATTGCATTTGCGTCCGCTAAATCCATTTGGGATGAAGCTACTCAAAGACTTCTTGCTGTCTGAAATCTAAAAATATAGTACTTTGTGACACTAATTTACTTAACTTGACGGTGCCGTTGGCTTTCGCTCTCTCTTACTAATAACATCTTGAAAATAAACTACAAACTTATAACACCAAAACCTTACAGTCTCATGACTTAATATAATACCTCGATAAGCCATCTGCTCTTGAACATCTCGGTAACTATTATTAAAGCGATGATATAACCATACTGTATGGCTAATAATGCTTGCTGGAAAACGATGTCTATTCGGGGCTTGAGTAATATGCATAGCGGTAAAATCTAGGATAAATTGTTACTGCTATTCTATAAATCATTCCCTGTAATTGCTCAATACTTAATTTATACCTCCCTTAACTTGACGGTGCCGTTAGTAATTACTGCTTTTATTGTTAAATAAGCTAATATTTACATATTTTTAAATAAACAAATTGATTTGTTGCGAATAATAGAGTATATAATATAGGAAATTAACTCTCGGGGCGTAGCGCAGCCTGGTAGCGCATCTGGTTTGGGACCAGAGGGTCGGGAGTTCGAATCTCTCCGCCCCGACCATTTATAAATATAAATTAATGTCAAAAGACGATCTCATTCAGTTTACGGGTATAGTAATTGAGCTTGCACCTAACGCTACTTTTAGAGTGAAGTTGGAAAATGGTCATGTAATTATTGCTCACACCGCTGGTAGAATGCGTAAAAATCGTATTAGAATATTATTGGGTGATAAAGTTACAGTAGAAATGACTCCTTACGATTTAACTAAGGGACGTGTAATTCTTCGTCACCAATCTTAAGCATGCAATATCGATCAAAAAACCTACCTATAATACTAGCATCACAGTCACCTGCAAGGGTTGAGCTTCTTAAAAGAATTAAAATTACACCTGCACAAATTATTCCAGCAGATATAGACGAAACGCCTAATCTACGTGAATCACCAAATCATTTAGCGACAAGGCTTGCTTACGAAAAAGCTACAAAAGTTGCCTCTCAAATAGAAGATTCTGCTATTATCATAGCAGCAGATACTGTAACGGCACTTGGAAGAAGAATATTGCCAAAAGCAAGTAGTGCTGAAGAAGTAAGATATTGTATGAATATATTATCTGGACGTCGTCATCGTGTTTATACCGGTTTGTGCATCATCAAAAAAGATAAAGATCAGTTGGTTACTAGGCAGAAAATAGTCCGAACAGTCCTTAAGTTTAAAAGATTAAGCGAAGAAGAGCTAAATTTTTATTGCTCGCTAGATGAGGGGATTGATAAAGCTGGTGGATGTAAAATCTCTGGTTACGCCGAAGCTTTCATTTCATTTATTTCCGGCTCTTATTCAAATGTTATGGGATTACCATTATTTGAAACAGTAAACTCCCTGAATTCTCTGGGATTTATAAGTTATAAATAAACATCACCTTACTTTTTGCATTGCCTGCGTAGATCAACTCAATCTTGTCATCCCGTAAAGGCTTTGTTGCGTTGATCAGTTTTCCAGTTGTCATCCCGCGACTTGATTGCGGGACCCAGTTAAAAATATCAATAATATTTTATGTCATTCCCGCGTAGGCAAAACTAATCACTCTCCATTAATCAGTTTTTTAAAGTAATTGATTTTATAAGACCAGAAGTAATTCTCATTACTTTTTAAAGCTTTTATATCTAGAACAAAATCATTTTCATCATAGATAAAAATTTTAATTAACTTGAGATATGATAACGTACCAAGGATAATAGAGCGGAATAAACCTAAGAAAGATTTTAGCAATTGTTTATCAATTATTAGTATAATTTTATTGCATGGCGATTTAAATAAACTACGAATTAGAGTGGCACCGTCAAGTTAAGTAAATTAGTATCACAAAGTACTATATTTTTAGATTTCAGACAGCAAGAAGTCTTTGAGTAGCTTCATCCCAAATGGATTTAGCGGACGCAAATGCAATTCTTTGCTCAGATGCTGTTTTAGTATATCTTCCAACATTTACAGCAAATATATTTCTGACTTTTCCCATCAGTGATAATGTACATTGTGCTGAATTAGGATGCTTAAATTTAATCAGTATCTTCTCTTTTCTCCTAGTTGGCTGATGGGCATTCTCAATCCGATTATTTAGTCTTTTATCGGTACGATGCTTAGTCCTAGGACACATATACCTAAATGGTTTAATGTAGCTTTTTAGCTTATCAGTCACAATAACCCTTGGACATGGATAATTACCCAATAATCTTGATAAAAAGCGAATAGCTGATTTCTTGTTACGACGCTTCTGCAGTAATACTTCTAATTCATGTCCCTCAGAGTCAACAGCTCTCCATAATATGAATACTTCACCTTTGATCTTGATATTCATCTCATCCAAATGCCATTTATCAGTTGGCTTTCGCTCTCTCTTACTAATAACATCTTGAAAATAAACTACAAACTTATAACACCAAAACCTTACAGTCTCATGACTTAATATAATACCTCGATAAGCCATCTGCTCTTGAACATCTCGGTAACTATTATTAAAGCGATGATATAACCATACTGTATGGCTAATAATGCTTGCTGGAAAACGATGTCTATTCGGGGCTTGAGTAATATGCATAGCGGTAAAATCTAGGATAAATTGTTACTGCTATTCTATAAATCATTCCCTGTAATTGCTCAATACTTAATTTATACCTCCCTTAACTTGACGGTGCCCTTTTACGGTCGTTAGGGTCGAGTAGAGCTTTACGTAAGCGGATAGATTTCGGTGTTACCTCAACTCGCTCATCATCTTGTATATAGCTGATTGCTTGCTCTAAAGTTAAAAGCATTGGCGGGGTTAATTTAATAGCCTCATCTTTACCGGATGCTCTAACGTTGCTTAGCTGCTTAGCCTTAAGCGGATTTACCTCTAAATCGTTATCACGGCTATGTTCACCGATAATCATTCCTCTATATACTTTATCGCCTGGATTGATAAACATTTTTCCCCTATCTTCCAGATTCCATAAAGCGTAAGCAACAGCGTCACCATCGCCGTTAGAGATAAGTACGCCCTTAGTTCTTCCTTCGATAGTGCCTTTATAATCAGCATAGCCATAGAAAATACGGTTCATGATACCAGTACCACGAGTTTCAGTTAAGAATTGGCTGTGATAACCGATCAAACCTCTTGATGGACCGATAAAGGTAACACGGCTTTTGCCGCCACCTGATGGTCTCATATCGGTCATTTCGCATTTTCTAAGCGATAAGGAGCTTACGACCACACCAACATAATCATCATCAACGTCAACTTGAATTTCTTCCATAGGTTCTTGTTTATTGCCGTTTTCGCCTGTTTGGAATAATACTTCTGGTCTACTGATTGATAATTCAAAGCCATCACGACGCATAGTCTCGATTAAGATACCAAGCTGTAATTCTCCACGTCCTGCAACTTGGAAAGCGTTTGATCCAGGTGCTTCGGTTACTTTAAGGGCTACGTTACTCTCAAGCTCACGCATTAACCTGCTACCTATTAAACTCGATGTAACTTTCGTACCCTCTTTACCTGCAAGTGGTGAGTCGTTAACGCTAAAGGTCATCGATAGAGTTGGCGGATCAATCGGTAGTGATAGTAGTGCCTCAGTTACTTCTGGTGAACAAATAGTATCGGCAACGTTGGCATTTTCAGCACCGGCAATAGCGATAATATCGCCGGCTACAGCCTCATCTATAGCTATTCTCTCAAGTCCTCTAAAGGCTAATATTTTAGTGATTCGCCCATTTTCAAGTACTTTATTTTCCTGGTTTAGTACCTTAATATTTTGGTTAACCTTAACGCTACCGCTTTGTACTCTACCAGTTAAAATTCTACCGAAGAAAGGATTGAATTCTCTAGTAGTAACAAGCATAGAAAAAGGTACTTTAGCATCAGCTATAGGAGCGTGTACATGCTTTACTATTAGGTCAAATAAAGGTGCTAGATCCTCTGCTAGATTGTCTAAAGGATTTAGCGTTTCATCAAAATTTAAAGAAGCTCTACCTGCTCTACCTGAAGCGTAAACTATTTTATCTATGAAATTAAGCTGATCATCATTTGCTTCTAACGCTACAAATAGCTCGTATACTTCATCAATAACTTTATTTATTCTTTGGTCATCTCTATCGATCTTATTGATAACAACGATAGGTTTTAAACCAAGCTTTAAGGCTTTAGAAAGCACAAATTTTGTTTGTGGCATTGGTCCTTCTGATGCATCAACAAGTAGCACAACGCCGTCAACCATGCTAAGTATGCGTTCTACTTCACCGCCAAAGTCAGCGTGTCCTGGTGTGTCTACTATATTGATACGTACATCACCCCACATAAGGGCAGTACATTTGGCAAGTATGGTAATCCCACGTTCACGCTCAAGGTCGTTAGAGTCCATAGCACGTTCGGCTACTTGTTGGTTAGCTCTAAAAGTACCGCTTTGTTTAAGCATGTTGTCAACAAGCGTGGTTTTCCCATGATCAACGTGGGCAATAATTGCTATATTACGAATAGATGTCATCTTTAAAAATTCTCACAAGTTTACAATAGTTTTCTGCATTATATACCAAAATAGCAAAAATTGGAATAAACTTCTTGTAAAACGGCACCGTCAAGTTAAGGGAGGTATAAATTAAGTATTGAGCAATTACAGGGAATGATTTATAGAATAGCAGTAACAATTTATCCTAGATTTTACCGCTATGCATATTACTCAAGCCCCGAATAGACATCGTTTTCCAGCAAGCATTATTAGCCATACAGTATGGTTATATCATCGCTTTAATAATAGTTACCGAGATGTTCAAGAGCAGATGGCTTATCGAGGTATTATATTAAGTCATGAGACTGTAAGGTTTTGGTGTTATAAGTTTGTAGTTTATTTTCAAGATGTTATTAGTAAGAGAGAGCGAAAGCCAACTGATAAATGGCATTTGGATGAGATGAATATCAAGATCAAAGGTGAAGTATTCATATTATGGAGAGCTGTTGACTCTGAGGGACATGAATTAGAAGTATTACTGCAGAAGCGTCGTAACAAGAAATCAGCTATTCGCTTTTTATCAAGATTATTGGGTAATTATCCATGTCCAAGGGTTATTGTGACTGATAAGCTAAAAAGCTACATTAAACCAGTTAGGTATATGTGTCCTAGGACTAAGCATCGTACCGATAAAAGACTAAATAATCGGATTGAGAATGCCCATCAGCCAACTAGGAGAAAAGAGAAGATACTGATTAAATTTAAGCATCCTAATTCAGCACAATGTACATTATCACTGATGGGAAAAGTCAGAAATATATTTGCTGTAAATGTTGGAAGATATACTAAAACAGCATCTGAGCAAAGAATTGCATTTGCGTCCGCTAAATCCATTTGGGATGAAGCTACTCAAAGACTTCTTGCTGTCTGAAATCTAAAAATATAGTACTTTGTGACACTAATTTACTTAACTTGACGGTGCCATGCTTAGTCCTAGGACACATATACCTAACTGGTTTAATGTAGCTTTTTAGCTTATCAGTCACAATAACCCTTGGACATGGATAATTACCCAATAATCTTGATAAAAAGCGAATAGCTGATTTCTTGTTACGACGCTTCTGCAGTAATACTTCTAATTCATGTCCCTCAGAGTCAACAGCTCTCCATAATATGAATACTTCACCTTTGATCTTGATATTCATCTCATCCAAATGCCATTTATCAGTTGGCTTTCGCTCTCTCTTACTAATAACATCTTGAAAATAAACTACAAACTTATAACACCAAAACCTTACAGTCTCATGACTTAATATAATACCTCGATAAGCCATCTGCTCTTGAACATCTCGGTAACTATTATTAAAGCGATGATATAACCATACTGTATGGCTAATAATGCTTGCTGGAAAACGATGTCTATTCGGGGCTTGAGTAATATGCATAGCGGTAAAATCTAGGATAAATTGTTACTGCTATTCTATAAATCATTCCCTGTAATTGCTCAATACTTAATTTATACCTCCCTTAACTTGACGGTGCCGAAACAAATCCTTTAAACCTGCTTCCTTTAAGGCTAATGATGAATTTATATTCGGTGAAGAGAATATAATTGAATTTAATAAAGCTGAACAATCTAAAAAATAAAATATGACTTCTGATAAAATAAAGTTTTTTATTATAGTTAAATTGAAAAGTATACTTCCTGCTACTTATTTAGAAAAAGCTTTAGATACAACCTCAGATGAAAGATTATTAAAAACTACTATTTCAAATCATGATTTACCACAAGTGATGCAAAATATCTCTATTGAAAAAAATATCCAGATACCTAATTTATATCACAATACAAGTTATATTGAAGATTCTATGCCTCTTATTGAAGCGTTAGGTATTGATGATGTGTATTGTTCTAAAGCAATATTGGTTTAAAGTTTTAATATAAATAGTAAATTACTTCTGTAATTTGCTATTTATGACACTTATTTTAGCATCAGGTGGGCGGATATAAAGCGGCTCTATAGCACTATTTAACTCCGCCTTATTTGTAAGTAAGCTTGCTACATATCTACAAATAATAAAAGCTTTAACTCTAGCAAAGCGTAGCAGAATTATTATATTCGGCAGATTTTTAACTTGAGTATATATAAATTCAAGACCGCTACCACAACAAATTATATTCCCTTTCTCATACTTAAGCAGCCATATAGCATAATCAAAATCTATTAATAGCGGCTCATTTGTTTTACCTGATCTATCAAAAATCTGTAAATAAAGCTGACTACGATAGGCGTTTAAGAATACATATATCTTATCGTAATCTTTAACCTGCCCCATAGCTCTAAAATAAGCATGCTCAAAATTACTAACCGCCACACCTTTAATATTCTCTTTGGCAAATAATATACCTTTAGCCGCAGCAAGCCCTATTCTAATACCAGTAAAACTACCAGGACCGTTTGTTACGGCTAAATAATCCAGCTCATCATACGAACACTGAGCAGCTTTCATTACCTGCTCTATCATCGGCATTAGATTTTCTGCCTGCATAGACGGACGTACTTCTTCCGCATACGCTAAGATATTGTCTTTATCTGAAAGTGCTACCGATGCCGTATTATTTGCCGTATCAAACGCTAGAATTTTCATGAGTTATAATGACTAAATCTATAACCCCGTAGAGCCAAAGCCGCCACTACCTCTTGCAGTCTCTTCAAGAGTTTCTCTTTCTTTCCATGATATACGCTCATGTTTTGATATTACCATTTGAGCAATTCTCATACCTTTTTCTATAACAAAGTCATCTTTGCCTAAATTAATAAGAATAACTTTTATCTCTCCACGATAATCAGCATCAATAGTACCGGGGGAATTAGCAACTGTAATACCATTTTTGGCGGCAAGACCCGAACGTGGTCTTATTTGTGCTTCGAATAATTCCGGTAGTGCAATAGCTATACCAGTTGGAATTAGCTGTATCTCACCTGCTTTTATAGTTATAGGTTGCTCGTTTGCTGCCGTTAAATCCATACCAGCACTATGATCCGTAGCGTATTCTGGCAATTTGCCAAAAAAATTATCTAATTTCTTAATTTTAACTTGTGTTATAGTCATGTTACTTTATATCAAATTTATCGTTAATAATCTTATTATCAACTGCATTAATTAAGGAGTCAGCAAAATTATCAGTTAGTATTTTACTTGCCATACCAAGCTTTCTTTTAATCCATGGCTGTTTAGCACAAAGATATTGAAATTTAATATTATCACCAAATTTAGCTTTCATAGTACTATACATATCGCCAAGGTCATCAATTAAACCATAATCAAGAGCTGTTCGTCCTGCCCAAAATTCGCCATTAAATAAAATATCGTCTTGCTGAGTTAATTTGCCGACTCTTCTTGTTTTTACATAATCAACAAAATGTTCATAAACTTGCTTTTGTAGATCTTTAATAATTTTTACATCCTCTTTGTTAATAGGTTTGAAAGGATCTAAAACTGCTTTATTTTTCCCCTCTGTATAAACTCTTCTTTCTATTCCAAGCTTATTAATTGCTTCATGAAAGCCAAAGCCGCTTGAGACTACACCAATACTACCTATAATCGAGCTATGCAAAGCATATATTTGATCACCAGCACAAGCTAGCCAATAACCACCCGATGCTGCCATATCTTCTATAAAGCTATAAATTTTGATTTTGTGTTCTTTAGCAAGCGTGCGGATACGTTTTGCAATAAGTTCCGATTGTACAGGCGATCCACCTGGGGAATTGATAATAAGGCACAAAGCTTTTAGCTTTTTTATTTTAAAAACTTTTTCTATTAGCTCATTTAGTGACTCTAAAGTAAGCCCTGACTGCACAGTACTAACTTTACCTATAACACCGTTTAAACGTAAAACGGCAACTACTTCTTTAGAATCACCAAAGATCGAGGCAAATAATTGCTCTAATTTACTTATCTGAGGCTTAGCTATTATTGGTTCAAACTCTGCATTCGCAATAGTTGATTTATTTACTTCGTTCATTATCTTGCTCATTGTTATCTTTTGGTGCTTCTTCAGCAGGTGCTTCTAAAGGATTTATTAGATCTTTTACTGTTCCTTTTTTTATAGGCTGCAAAGGCTTTGCTGGTTTATTCAAAGATTGCCCATTATAGCTATTTTTAGGTTCTGGATAATTTCCTGGTATAGCAGATAAAATAGTTTCTCTAATTTTTTCATCATACCAATTAGTATTACCAATAAAACTAGTTACTATTTTACCATTTGGATCTATTAATATGCTTGTAGGTAAACTAATTACTCCTAAAGCCTTAAATAGCTGATTTCTATAATCTTGATAAATCGGTAAATATCTTATCTGGTAACTTTTATAATACTCCATAATAACTTTTACATCTTGATAATCTTCTGAGACTGGAATCACTGAAAAAGGCAACTTCCTAAAATCTTTCTGTAATGTATCAAGATCGGGCATCTCTTTTACACAATTAGCACTCCAAGTAGCCCAAAATACTAATAATATAGTTTTTCCCTCGAACTGATCAAGAGAATATTGATTTTTTTCTTCATCAAAAAAAATTATATCATCAGGAACATTAGAGCCATTCTTAGGATTTGCATAAATTTTAGGAGTAAAAACTATTATTAATAATAAAAATACTGTAATGGTCAAAAAATATTTATTATAATTACTTAAACCCATAAAATAATTTATTATTGTAATGAAAAAATTTGATTTCGTTGTACTTTTACTTTTATGCACTATGTTATGTAGCTGCGGCATAAAAAAACCTTTAGAACCACCGACTGATGACAATGACGTCATTGCGAGGAAATTATAAAGTAATTGTACGCACGTAATCTCAGGAATTTAGTATTGTTTCATGAGATTGCCAAGCTCCTTGCAGTTGCGTAGCTCATAACGGGTATCAATATCTCTTCAATGTCGCACCCTGTAATACTAAGTCAAAACAAAATGATTTCAGACGTTGTTGAGGCTCAATCAAAGCGGGATTAATCTCACCACATTCATTGCTACATATATTTTTATTAGATAGATCTAAACGTGTTTCTAATGTTTTAAGATCTGCATGCTCTACTCTTATATTAACACTTTTTAAATTACCAGCAGATTTATAAGGTAACATACTGACAAAATAATATTCCCCTTTATTATTAGTAGTAGCAGTGCCGCTACCAGTAAAGCTAGAATCTTTTTTACCGGTAAATCTTCTTTTATCAACACGTGTTTTTAAAGGTTCATAAGGATATTTATCACCGCTACCTGCTTGCCATAAATAAACTTTAGCATCTGCAACTGGCACACAATTCTGATCTAGTACTATTCCTTTTATTATGATTTTTTCACCATAAAATCTAGATATCTGCCCTGTCTTACGTAATAAATTATTGGTAGGCTCAAAAACTTTTGGTTCATAATCATTAAATATATTTCTTGTAATTTTACAACGATTAAGCTTATTAGGATAGCCTTTGGAAGCAGCAAATATATTTAACGTCCAGAAACATAAAAAACAAAATATAAATTTTTTCACTTTTCACCACTTTATTTTTTGTTATAACAACAACATTACTCGCATAGATCAAAAAGTGCGTTCGGTGTCATCCCGTGGCTTGTCCACGGGATCCAGAAAAACAACTTATCTATGTCATTCTTGCAAAAGCAGGAATCCAAAAAAAGCAAAATAAAGCAAGCTTTTAATTTTTAAAAATTTACTATATTAGTATTTTTAACTGGATCTCGTGAATAAATCACGGGATGATAGGGAGGATAATGATCCACGCGGGCAATGCCTCCTCGCAATGACGACTCCCGATCTATACTATAATCAAATTAAAACAATTATTCATATTAATCAAATTATTTTTATTCTCATTTGATTATTAAATAATTGATTGTTATAGTAAATTTAATTGTAATACTAATATTATCAATATGCAAAAACTTCTATCTTTAATAATTGTAGCTTTAGTACTTTATAATATAGCAAAGTTAAAAATCTCCTCTGATGATAATAATGCTACGATTATAGAACAAGCAAGTGTAAATAACTCAGCTAATAACGAAAATCAAGTTAGTATTAATAACGACCCTCCTGTCTCTCTAAATGGCAATTTATTTGAACGAACAATTTCCAAAATAGTAATTAATGCTCTTAAAACTGAGGAAGGTAAAGCATTCTTTGAAAATATTTTACAGCCATTAAATAAGCCTATAGATACTAAAGATTATACCATTCCTGTACATAAAGATTTAATAACTTCTCTATTTAAAATTAATACTATTGGTACTGGTAATGTTGGACCTGCTTCTTGTGGTCATGTAGTTACAGTATTTTATCAAATATCGGATATGAGTAATAATTTAATATCAGAAGATACTAAAACTTTTACCATAGGTTCAGGGGCTGTAATGCTTGATCTTGATAACGTAATAGTAGGGATGAATGTAGGGCAAGCAAGAGAGGCTATTATTCCTGCTAAATATGCTACTAATGTTGGTGCTAATAATGATAATGCCGATAGTGCATATAGAGTTAATGTAATGCTCAAATCTATATTGCCACAAAATTTTATTAACAGTAATGAAGTTAAAATTTATGATAATGAAATAGCTTATCGTATTCCTTTATTATGTGGTGAAAAGATAGCTTTCAATGCTAAAATTACTCGCCTTGCAAATGGCAAAGTGTTATATGACTCAAAAGCTAAAGGGCAAAAAGTCGATATGAAAATTGGTGATATTACCTATCCTCTAATTTTTTCTTATGCTTTGCAAGGTAAAGTACCAGTGGGTACTCGAACTGTTATTGCTAAAGGACAGACTTTTAAGGCATTAGGGTCTAATATAAATAAGATAATTTCACAGGAATCACTACCTTTAAATGAATATCTAATGCTTGAAATTAATGATTTTAAATAATAAATATGAAACAACGTAAAATATCTGATATTAAGAAACAAAAAAATTATATTTTATTATCTGTGCTTGTCATTATGATAATTATTGTATATCTTGTAGCTTTAATAAAATTTGCAGGGTGAATTTTATAATTATTAAAGATATGAGATTTAATTGATATGTAAGAACATTAAAAATTTTATAAACAAAAATTTGTTTTAAACTTTATTTAAGCTGGGAGTTTAATATGCAAACGAATCAAAAGAATAAAAATATTATTATATTGGCAAGTTTAATATTTTTATTAATAGCAGGGATAAGTCTTTTTATTTTAGCAAATAAAAATTCTAACAATAATAATGATGAGATATTAGAAATAAAAATAGTTATAAAGGATCATAAATTTGTTCCAGACATAGTAGAAGTGCCAAAATCTACTAAAATAAGATTAGTTATTCATAATGAAGATGATACTGTAGAAGAATTTGAAAGTCATGATTTACATCGAGAAAAAATCGTGATGCCACATGATTCTATAAAAATTATACTTGCTCCTTTAAAGCCGGGAAAATATGATTTTTTTGGAGATTTTCACCAAGATACAGCACAAGGTTTTTTAATTGTTAAGGATTAAGTAAAAATATGTTTAAAATTGCTTTAATAGTATTTCGTGAATGTTTAGAAATATCTTTGTTAGTTGGTATAATACTAGCCGTAACAAAGCATATAGAAAAATCACGTATTTATATTATTGCTGGTGGAATGCTTGGGGTAGTATGTGCTTCAATTTTCGCCTTTTTTACTCGTAAGTTATCTTTATCTTTCGGCGGCATGGGGGATGAATTATTTGACTCCGGAATTATGATATTGATCACTATTTTACTTAGCTGGACAATAATATGGATGCAAGGCTATGGAACAAAAGTTAAACAACATATAAACAATATCTCAACAAAAATTCATGAAGGTAATTCCAGCTATTTAATGTTGGTTTTTTTAGTCGCTAGCACTATATTGCGAGAAGGTGTAGAAATTATTATTTTGGTATATAGTATTTCTTCAGTTGAAACTATAACAAGTAGTAACTATATACAGGGATTAATCATAGGTGCTACAAGCGGCTTTCTACTCGGTCTAATAATATATTTTGGTTTAATTAAAATAGCCAATCAAAAATATTTTTTTAAAATTTCTACTATATTATTAATGTTGATCGCAGGTGGTTTTGCAGCGAGTGCGGCAGGGATTTTAACCTCCTCTGGTTTAGTTATGTTCTTATCTGATCAAGTTTGGGATAGCTCTTGGTTAGTAGCAGATAGAAGTATGATAGGTAAAATTTTACATATTGTTACTGGTTATATTGCAAGACCTAATGGCTTACAAGTGCTTGCTTACTTTACCACTATATTATTAATAAATATTTTCATACAAGTGCGACTAAGATACTCTAAAAATATCTTAGCACCATTACCAAAAGAAAATACACAACAAATAAGTTAAGAAATATCAAAATATGTTTAAACTTTTATCAGAAATTGGTCCAGTAGTAGCATTCTTCGCAGGATTTTTTTATGGTGGCGGCATACAGAGTGCTACCCTCTATATGCTTATTACTTCTGTTATTTGTATTACCCTTTGTTATATTATAGATAAAAAAGTGTCGAAGCTTTCCATTATTTCTACAGCTGTATTACTTGTTTCAGGTATTATAACTTTAATTAGTGGTGATTCGATGTATATAAAAATCAAACCGACTATATTATATGTTATTTTTGGAATAATTTTCCTTACAAGCGGTATTAAGAAAAATCCTTTTATTAAATATGCTTTAGAAAGTATAATCCGCCTCAAAGAAGAAAGTTGGATTACTTTAAGCTACAGAACAGCAACTTTTTTCTTTTTCATGGCTATAGTTAACGAAATAGTTTGGCGTAATTTCCCAGATGAAACATGGGTTAAGTTTAAAGTATTCGGCGTAGTGCCGATTACTTTTGTATTCATTTTACTTCAATTGCCTCTACTATTGAAAAATAAGTTACCCGATAGTAAAATATAGTTATATATACCGCAAATACTTCAAAAGTTGGTAAGTCAAATAAGCGGTGAGTCTGCACAAGCGTAGATAAACTACGTGAGCAAAGATGAATCCCGAAATTTTGCTTATACGAAGATCAACTTCAAAAAGAGTAATCGGTTCATAAGACGAGGAGCGGCAGCAGTTACTTAATACGTGGCTACCTGCGTACTTATAGAACATTGTCACCAATTTTTGAAGTTCTATCTGAGTATTTACCAAATCTTGAAGTATTAAAGGTATACTTGTCTACCAACTTTTCATTTACTAATAATATTATGTTAAAAATTTTAGTTTTCATAGCTCTAACTTTTAATCTTTCAGGCTGTTTACCTGCTATCTTTACCGCAGCAACTACTACCGGTATTGTTGCTTCGAAAGATCAGCCAATATCTGGAACATTAAATGATTCAAGAATTTCAGCTGGTATTAAAGCTGGTCTAGTAAAAAATAATTTTAAAGAATTAGGGGCTAAAATCAAAGTTGAGGTGTCTGAAGGTAGAGTGCTGTTAACAGGAAATATTCAGAAAGAGGAAGATGCGTTGAAAGCAGTAGAAATTGCTTGGAATCAAAAAGGCGTAACTGAAGTAATTAATGAGTTAAAAGTAAGTAAAAATAGTAATCACTTTGACTTAGCACAATATACTAGAGATAGTATGATAACAGCACAGATTAAAGCTAAAAATCTCGTCAGAAAGGACATTAAATTTGCTAATTATACTGTTTTAACAGTAGATAATGTGGTTTATTTATTTGGAGTTGCAAGGTCAGAAGAAGAGCTAGAAAACTTTGCTGATCTTGCCTCAAAAATAAAAGGTGTTGAAAAAGTTGTGTGTTATGCTAAAATAGCAGATAATTTTAATAGTAACACTGAGGGTGATGAATCATAAATTTGTTTTACTAATTTTATTAATCTTTTATTGTTTTTTTTTAAGTGGTTGTAATAATTCAAAAAAGCTACCATGTTCTCGTAAGCATTCACATAAGGAACTATCAAAAGACGATCCCCATAATTTAGTTTATAAAGGGCATTATAAGGTTGGTAACCAATATAAAATAAAGGGCAAAACTTATAAACCTCATGCTCCAAAAAGCTTTACTGAAACAGGTTATGCTTCCTGGTATGGTGGAGGTGGAGACAAATTCCATGGTAAAAAAACTGCTAATGGGGATATTTTTAATAAAAATTTATTAACTGCTGCTCACAAAACTCTTCCTCTTCCATGTTTAGTTAAAGTAACTAACAAAGCTAATAATAAATCAGTGATTTTAATGGTTAATGATCGTGGACCTTATAAACCAAATCGTATAATAGACGTATCTGCAAAAGCAGCAGAGGTTTTAGCTTTTAAAAAGCAAGGTTTAGCTAAAGTAAAAATAGAATATTTACATGCTGAAACAGAAAAATTTTTAAAGAATATTAATATAAAAAAACCACAAACTAAGACTCTTGCTAAAAGCCCTAAAAAACCTTCTTCTACTAAGTTAGCAAACAATAAATGTAGTATCAATTGTCATATAAAACTGGTTAATTTAAAATATAAACTAGCCGTAAATTAGATTATTTGTTGCGTAGCAACAAAATCATAAACCAAAATGAATTCAGCATAAAAAAATAATAAAGTGCAAAGGTTAGCCAAATTAATTAGTAATGCAGGAGTTTGTTCTAGGCGAGATGCCGAAAAGCTAATTCTTGATGGACAAGTGAAAGTAGACGGGGTAATAGTTACGTCACCTGCTACAAATGTTGATATCGATAATCAAATTGAGGTATCAGGTTCATTAATTACTTCTTCTCAAAAATCAAGGCTATGGATTTACTACAAGCCTGTTGGTTTAATTACTACCCATAAAGATCCACTATCTCGTAAAACTGTATTCGAACAATTAACTGGGTTACCGCGTGTAATTTCGATAGGTAGACTAGATTTAAATAGTGAGGGTTTATTACTACTAACCAATAATGGTGATTTAGCTCGTCAGTTTGAACTACCCTCAAGTAAGTTAAAACGGGTATATAATGTTAGAGCTTACGGAAATCCTGATCTTCTACTAAAAAGTAATTATAAAAACCTAGAAATTGACGGAATATTTTATAATCCACAATCAGTAAAGTTGCTTAGGAAAAATTCCACTAACTCATGGTTTGAAGTTATTTTGTTTGAGGGCAAAAATCGGGAAATTAGAAGAATATTCCAGCATTTTGGATTAAAAGTTAATAAGCTAATTAGAACTGAGTATGGTGATTTTAAACTAGATAATCTTAAACCGAATGAATACCGAGAAGTAACTAAAAAATTAAATAAGTGTTGAAAATAATATCAGGTAAATTTCAAAATCAAAAAATACCTATTGCTAAAAATATAAAATATCGTCCCTCTACCGGTAAACTCAAGGAAGCAATATTTAGCATATTAACTTCCGGTGAGTTTATAGGTAATAAATTATTCAATGAAAATATTAAAGTACTAGATTTATTTGCTGGTAGCGGTAGCCTAGCTTTCGAAAGTTTATCAAGAGGAGCAGGCTTTGCTACTTTAATTGATATTGATCTATATTCATTAAAAATAGCAGAAGAATTTGCTAAGACCTTAAATATTCAGGATAAAGTTAATTTCGTTAACATTAATGCCTTAAATCTGCCGAAAGCAAATATAGCTTTTGATCTCGTCTTCGTTGATCCCCCTTATCATAATAAAATAGTGCCGAAAGTAATGAAGGTGCTTATAAAGAATAACTGGCTCAATACAAACGCTATAATAGTCGTTGAAATGGCTAAAACAGATGATTACGTTTTAGACGAAAATATCGCAATTATACGTGAGAAATTGTATGGTAATACTAAATTGTTGATTTTGAAGTATAATAATTAAATCTTCTTGAAGTAACATATATTGTTGTGTTAATATCAATTATTGTTATTTTTAGAGGTATATATGAATGTTTCTTTAACTCCTGAACTAGAAAAATATATAAGTAAACAAGTAGAAAGCGGTTTTTATCACTCTTCAAGTGAAGTTGTAAGAGCTGCATTAAGATTATTAATTACCTCTGAATCTAAAAACTCTAACATTGAATTAGAAAATTATAAAATGTGGCTTAATGGAGAAATTCAAGTTGGATTAGATCAGGTGACTCAAGGTAAATTGATATCTGGAGAAAAGGCTTTACAGAATATTAAAAATTTTCGTAAAGAACAGCTAAAAGCAAATGTCTAATTATAATTTTTCATTAACTCTACAAGCTGAGCAGGCACCGTCAAGTTAAGTAAATTAGTATCACAAAGGGCACCGTCAAAACTTTAGAGTTTATGCAGCAAGCAATTGATGAACTTGAAAACGAATTCCCAAAAGCTGAGTTATCAATTGATGGCATGGTAGAGCAGAAAATATTAAACGGCGAAGAAGATGTTGTTGGTTTTATTGCAGCAGAGCTTCATAAAACAAGAGATAAAGACAAATTACTTGGTCGCACCAGCTTTGGAGTTCATAAAAGTGATTTTTTGGTTAAGCATAAATATAAGAATATCTTGGCAAAATTTTGCTCTACTGGTGAGCAGAAAGCTATTTTAATATCCCCATTCGGGGATCAAAAATCCCTCGCCTTTAGGCGAAGGGAAGATATAATGAAATTGCTTTAGCAATGAATTTATATCAAGAAATATCAGAAGTTATAGAAAGAATAGTCATAGTCAGTATGATTTAAAAGTGCATCTTATATGGATACCAAAATATAGGAAGAGAATATTGATAGGCAAAGTATCGGAAAGGACTAGAGATTTACTGAGGCAGATTTGTATGGAACATGAAGTACATATAATTTCAGGGAAAATATCATGTGATCACGTACATATGTTTATCTCATATAAGCCGCAAATATCTCTTAGCAAGTTAGTACAGTATTTAAAAGGCATTAGCTCAAGAATTTTATTGCAAGAATTTACTCATTTACGAAAACAATTTTGGGGCAATCATTTGTGGGCTAGGGGCTATATGGCAGTCAGTTCAGGTAATATAACTGATGAAATGATACAGCACTATATTGATGAACAGGAAGGTGAACCTGTGAATGATGATCGATTTCTAATCGATTCCACTTTATAACCCCTCAGCTTATAGCTGAGGGTTGTTTAGTTGCAATAATACTTGCCGAGATGAATTATGCTATAAAGTTAACTAAAACAGCTTCTATTTTGCTTTTAGATGAGGTATTTGTTCATTTAGATGATAGAAGACGAAACTATTTAACCGAATTTTTTATAAGCATCAATCTACAATTATGGGTCACAGCCACCGATTTAAAAGGAATAGAAGAGTTTGGAAATAAATCTCAGTTGATTAAATTATAGGTTGCCAGCATAGGTTAGTTTTACTCCTGTCACCCCGTGAATAAATCACAGGGTCTAGTTAAAAAATACTAATAATTATTAGTATTTTTTATTGTTTTTCTGGTTTTAAGAGTTAAGCGATGTATCGGTTTATCTCTATTAACTAAAAAAATATCATCACAAAAACGTGAACAATTGTTATTACCATCGCTCAATACTTAATTTATACCTTTATTAACTTGACGGTGCCGAAATTAGGCTATATATGGAACAGAAAGGCAACAAATGCATATGAAATCACGAGAAGAGTTTCTAATCATGAGAAAAACATCTTGCTAAATACAGAATATAAGCAAAAATATGAAGAACAACAAAAGTTAAAAAATTTAACAGAAGCATACATTTAGATTTTAAATATCTATAAGATTAAATCTTAACTTCTACAGACGGATATTTTAGTTTTTCCTTAAGGACCATTAGATGAAAATAATTTTTATTATTCAAAATCCTACATTTAATTTATTTGAAAGTTTTTATAATGAAATTAAACAGGATAAATTCTTTGATGTACAATTTATACTTATCCCATGTGAAAATAAAAACTATGTATTCAATAATATCGAAGAGCTAGCTAATTATTTTGACGAAAGAAACATACCATATGTAATGGGATATAACTCATGTTCAAAAGAGTATATAGATATTGAATCTTTTTCTCCTGATCTTGTTATATATCAAATTTTATACGATGACTATAGGCAATCCGAATTGTTTCATTCTACTCATGTTGCTCAGTACGCTCGCATTGCACATATTTCTTATGGTCTTAACATGATAAAACATACGGGTCTCTACAAGGGATTGTTAGAAAAAAATCCTTTTACAAAAGTAATGTGGAAAATTTTCGTAGAAAATCAATGTATAGAAAAAGAAATCAATAAAAAAATGCCTGAAAAGGCAAAAGCTATAGGATACTTAAAATGCGAAAAATATTTACACACTTATGAAGATTTTTCAAAACGTTGGAGTCTTTCGAGAGAAAAATCTTTCAGAATAGTCTGGAAACCTAGATGGACAGGAACATCAGAGAGTTCTAATTTTTTAAAATATCTTGATTACTTTATTACTCTTGTTAAAACTGATAGTAATATTGATTTTGTATTTTATAGTCATCCATTGCTAGAATGGCAAATGGTCGAAAATACAAAAATTATGAAGCGTCATTCTTATAATATGCTTATTAAGGAATTATTGTGTTTAAAAAATTTTAGGATTGAAGATAGTGGAGATTTCTTAGATACTATAATGACTGCAGATTTGTACATAGGTGATTTTAGCTCTACTATAGCAGAGTTCTTTTTGACAGGAAGACCTATCATCTATACTCCTGTTAAAAGTCCTTTAAATAAAATTGGAAAAATGATGCAGCAAGGTATGTATACTGCGAATAATAAAGAAGAATTACATGGTTATATTATGAATATAAAAAATAAGAATGATCCTTTATCTTCCATTAGAAAGGATATTAAAAATATTGTAAGTTTGCCAGTTCAAAATAACCAATTTGCTCGCTATTTAGTAGATTATTTAAAAGGTAATCCTCCCCAAAAACAATCGATGGCATCGTCAAGTTAATAAAGGTATAAATTAAGTATTGAGCAAACGTAAGGGATGATATATAGAATAGCAGTAATAATTTATCTCTCAATTTTACCGTTGTACAAAGATTACTGGGTAATTATTCAGCTCCAAATTGTCATTTTACAGTGATGTTATTTTTGAGGGGTAGTCTTACTCCTATAACCCCGTGATTTATTCACGGGGTCCAGTTAAAAAATACTAATAAAATTAGTATTTTTTATTATTTTCTGGATACCGCAGGTACAAGCAACTAGATAACACCGAGTAGAGTAAATTATATAGCAACTTCAGCAAAACGTTGTTAATTAATATCATGATGATCTTGCATATTGGTGTCTTCACCAATAGATGGTACAGATTCAGTAAGATCTGAAGTAGTTACTTGATTAATTTCGTTTATTTCTGAACTTAGTGAGCTATTAAGTTCTCCTAATTGTTTAGTCAAGAATTCCAATTCTTTGTCAATATAATTATCCGAAGCTGGTTTATTTAATGTCCCCCTTCGGGGATCAAAAATCCCTCGCCTTTAGGCGAAGGGAAGATATAATGAAATTGCTTTAGCAATGAATTTATATCAAGAAATATGAGAAGGGCACCGTCAAGTTAAGTAAATTAGTATCACAAAGTACTATATTTTTAGATTTCAGACAGCAAGAAGTCTTTGAGTAGCTTCATCCCAAATGGATTTAGCGGACGCAAATGCAATTCTTTGCTCAGATGCTGTTTTAGTATATCTTCCAACATTTACAGCAAATATATTTCTGACTTTTCCCATCAGTGATAATGTACATTGTGCTGAATTAGGATGCTTAAATTTAATCAGTATCTTCTCTTTTCTCCTAGTTGGCTGATGGGCATTCTCAATCCGATTATTTAGTCTTTTATCGGTACGATGCTTAGTCCTAGGACACATATACCTAACTGGTTTAATGTAGCTTTTTAGCTTATCAGTCACAATAACCCTTGGACATGGATAATTACCCAATAATCTTGATAAAAAGCGAATAGCTGATTTCTTGTTACGACGCTTCTGCAGTAATACTTCTAATTCATGTCCCTCAGAGTCAACAGCTCTCCATAATATGAATACTTCACCTTTGATCTTGATATTCATCTCATCCAAATGCCATTTATCAGTTGGCTTTCGCTCTCTCTTACTAATAACATCTTGAAAATAAACTACAAACTTATAACACCAAAACCTTACAGTCTCATGACTTAATATAATACCTCGATAAGCCATCTGCTCTTGAACATCTCGGTAACTATTATTAAAGCGATGATATAACCATACTGTATGGCTAATAATGCTTGCTGGAAAACGATGTCTATTCGGGGCTTGAGTAATATGCATAGCGGTAAAATCTAGGATAAATTGTTACTGCTATTCTATAAATCATTCCCTGTAATTGCTCAATACTTAATTTATACCTCCCTTAACTTGACGGTGCCATAAAAAATATACAGATGATAGACTAATGCTTATGATCGTGGTGGTGAGTATAAAAGCCTAGAGAGGAAAGGGCATTTGAGAAATCAGAGTTTGGAGCTATAGCATTTGGGGTTCCCATGCAACATATATGACCGTTTAAGCATATTACTTGATCAGAATTTTTAATTACTGTAAATAAATCGTGTGAAATCATGAAAACAGTAATATCTAGCTTCTTACGGATTAAACTAATAAGTTGATAAAATTCTTGCTGGCTTGTGACATCTAAAGATTGTAGTGGCTCATCTAAAATAATTAGATCGGGTTTGCTAAGCAAAGAGGATGCAAGAACTATCTTTTGAAACTGCCCACCTGAAAGCGTAGAAATTTCTTGATCTTTTAAACGCTCCAAATCGATGAATGTATGAATTTCTTTAATATCATTAGCAAGATTATTTGGTGCTAGTAAATCTAAGAACTTCTTTACTGTAATTGGCAAATCAGAACTTAAGTTAAATTTTTGCGGCACATAACCGATCTTTAATCTAGGATCAATTATAATCTCGCCACTTGTTGGTTTTTCAAGCCCAAGCATTAGCCTAACTATAGTAGTTTTACCTGCCCCGTTTGGTCCTATTAAAGTGGTAATATTATTTTTTTTAACAGTGAAACTAACGTTATTTATCGGTAACTTATTACTGAATTTTTTAGATACGTTATGAAATTCTATTATGGGCTTTCGCATAGATCAATCGACTACTGTCATCCCGTGGCTTTTATGTCATTCCCAGCAACGGCGGGAATCCAGTCAATTATATTGTCATCCCGTGACTTGATCACGGGATCTTGTGCTATAGAATGTGTCCTGAGATACCTAAGGTACAAGCCGCGGTATGACAGACTTTTTTCTGGATTCCCGCCTACGCGGGAATGACATAGGGCTTAATTAACAACTTGCCATTGTCCATCAGGTTGACGGCAGGCAGTGCCATAAGCTTTTTGTTGTTTTCCACCTACTACAACTGTTTGGGTATATTCACGGCAATATTGACCAGTATTGTTTTTATAAGCTTTGCTTGGTGTTACAGTACCATAATTACCATTATCAGGATTACGCCATTGTACACTGCTACCACTTGGTGCAGCTTCTAAAGCTCTTTGGGAGGTAAGCTCTGCAAGTTTTCTATCTTGTTCATCCATACCTGCACCAATTTTGTTACCAAGGATTGCACCAAGTAATGCACCTGCTCCTACTGCAGCAAGTCGTCCTGTACCACCGCCAAATTGAGAACCTAGTAATGCACCAGCTGTACCACCGATTAGCGTACCACTACCTTGCTTATTCATGCCGCCTGGACCTTGGCATGCTTGCAACATTGAAGCTGCAAGTAATATAACAATAATTTTAGATATTATTTTCATATGATTTCTCATTTTAAAGTACTATATATAACTAATTATACGGTTTTTGGAATTTTGTAAAGTATAAAACAATATAGATAGACGAAGTTTAATTTAGAAAAGAGCAAGGAATCCACAAGACGAGGAACGCAGCGTATAATAAATACGTGAGTACCGAAGTACTTGTAGGATGACGTAGCCAATTTTTCAAATTAAACGAGTATATCATTGAATTTTATATTTTCTTTGTTAAACTACTAAAAAGAATTGGAAATATTATTTATGGATATTAATAGTCGTAATTTATTAATAAAATCGGCATCTTACTTATCAGTTACTACGGCATTAATTATTCTAAGCGTAAAAATATATGCTTGGTTTGTGACTGATTCGCAATCAATACTTGCTTCTTTGATTGATTCTATGCTTGATATAACTTCTTCTTTTATAAATTTAATAGCTTTAAGATTTGCATTGCAACCACCAGATTATCATCACAGATTTGGGCATGAAAAAATGCAAGATTTAACACTTTTCTCTCAATCAATATTTTTCTTTGCCTCAGCTTTTTTTGTCGGTTTTTCCTCTATTAAATCCTTGTTTGAAAAAACTAAACCAGAAAATATTAGCGATGGTACGATGATAATGTACATATGTATATTTTTAACAATTATCTTAGTGCTCTATCAAACCTATGTAATAAAAAAAACTAAATCAGATATAATTAAAGCTGATAAGCTACATTATTTTACCGATTTACTTACTAATGTTATAGTAATTATCTCTTTAAATTTAAGTGATCGTTTTTGGTTTGTTGATCCTTTATTTGGAGTGGTTATTGCATTATATATATTTTATACTTCTTATTCCTTGTTTAAAAAAGCTTTTAAAAATTTAGTTGATCATGAATTACCAGAACAAGACAGACAAAAAATTATTGCAATAATTAATAAGCATCGTGGCGTGAAAGGTGTGCATGAAATGAAAACTAGATATGCCGCCCAAAAAGCTTTTATACAATGCCACTTGGAAATGGATGGCAATATGTCGCTTTATAATGCTCATGAAATTAGCGATGAAATTGCTTTTGATATATTACAAGAATTCCCTGACTCTGAAATAATAATCCACCAAGACCCTTATGGGGTGGAAGAGCATGTCAATTATCGTGAATATATTGTCAGATGAATTTTGATAATTTTTTTATGCGAGAAGCTTTAAAACAAGCAGAACTTGCTTTTAGTAAAAACGAAGTGCCGGTTGGAGCAGTTATTGTTGATAGAGAAAATCAGAAAATTATAGCTAAAAGTTATAATAACACAGAAGAAAAAAATAATACTCTTTATCATGCTGAAATTATTGCAATTAATAAAGCATGTAAAATTATATCTTCTAAAAATTTAAGCAATTACGATATATACGTTACTTTAGAGCCTTGTGCTATGTGTGCTACAGCTATCGCTCATAGCAGACTAAGACGCTTATTTTATGGTGCTTCTGATTCAAAACACGGAGCAGTTGAGAGCAATTTGAGATATTTTAACAGCAAAGCCTGCTTTCACCGACCAGATATATATAGTGGAATTTTTGCTGAAGATTCTGCCTTATTAATGAAAGAATTTTTTAAAAAGATAAGAGACTAAGAAAATAACATGCTACATGCGTTCAAATCAGTTTACTATTACTATATCAGTCAAAAGGTTTTACTATAACCATAATAACCGCAATAATCATGCAAATGGCAGGGATTTCATTGACTATGCGGTAAAATTTTTCTGAATGAACATTCTTGCCAATGGCAAAATCTTTTCGCCATATTGCAAGTAAGCCATGAAATATTACTAAAATTAATACTGCAAACATCTTAACGTGAAACCAAGCATCAAGGGCAGCAAATCCATAAATATAAGCATTTATTAAACCAAATATAAAGGTGCTAATCATTGCGGGATTCATGATGAATCTAAGGAGCTTTAATTCCATTATTTGGAAAGTTTTATCTGTTTCACTACCTACTTTGACCTTAGTATGATAAACATATATTCGTGGTAAATATAATAATCCAGCCATCCAGCATATCGCAGAAATTAAATGAATTGATTTAAACCATAGGTAGTAATTTGCCATTTTCTATCCTTGTTTTTATAATTTTTTATTTACTGGATTCCCGCATAGACGGGAATGAGGTAAAGCATAAACATTTACTAAATTTATCAGGACATATTCTTTCACTATTACTACTAGCTACTAAAAAATTACCCTCTTTTTTATTAATAAATTTTAATATAGTACTTGTTAAACTTTTAATAAAAATTTTGTTTGTGCTAAGCGTTGGGGCTCTATTATATTTTATTTTATACTTATCTGCAATTAATTTATATTCAATATCAAGCTCAACTAGTGTTTCTACATGTTCAGAAACGAAAGCTATAGGCACAATTATTATGTTTTTATTTTGCTTCCCTGCTATTTCTATTTCATCTTCTGTATTTGGCTTTAACCATTCTACAGGTCCTACTCTACTTTGATAAGTTACTTTATAATCTAAATCTTTTATATTTAACTCTTTAACTACTGCTTTTACTGTTTCTTCTACTTGAAAACTATATGGATCTCCTGTATCTATTATTTTTTGAGGCAAACCATGAGCTGAAAATAATACTCTAGAGTTTTTATCAAATATTTTTTCTTTTATTAAAGCAGTATGAGCTTTTATAAAATTTTCTTCTAATGGATAACAACAAATAACTTTAACCGGTATATTAAGATCAAAGTTATTTAAAAAATTCTTTACCGATGAACCGGTGGTTGTTGTTGAAAATTGAGGGTATAAAGGTAATAATATCACCTCTGTAGGATTATATTCTTTTATTTTCTTTATGGTTTCTTCTATTTTTGGTGAGGCATAACGCATATTTATAAAGATATAAAAATCTTCATTGGTAGCTTGTTTTAAATTTTCTGCCAATGCTAGTTTCTGTTTCTCTGTTTCTTCAAGTAAAGGAGATTTTCCACCTATTAAAGAATATATTTTTTGAGATTTCTTTTCTCTCGTTGTAGATATTAATTTAGCAATGACATAACGTAGCGGGTTAGGCATATTAATAATAGCTTTATCATAAAACAAATTAAATAGGAATGGCTTCACTGATTTAAGACTATCTGGACCTCCTAAATTGAAAAGCACTATTGCTATTCTTTTTTTATTTATATTCATATTCCCTAATGCATTCTACTAAAAATTCTACATTTTCTGGCGGTGTTTCCGGTAAAATACCATGTCCTAAATTAAAAATAAAATTCTTATTTTCCATTATTGATAAAATTTTATGGATTTTTTCTTTTATTATTTTTTTATTAGTAAGCAATATTACCGGATCTAAATTACCCTGCACTATTACTTTATTACTCCACAATTTCATTTTCTCAAGCGGTATTAATGGGTCAATAGCTAAAACATCCATTGGTACTTCTTCTAGAAATTTTTCATATAAAAGCCCTGCACCTTTAGGAAAAGTAATAATAGGAATATTTGGAAAAGCTTCTTTTATATTCTTTATTATTTTCTTCGTTGGTTTTATCACAAAATCATCAAATTCTTTTTCCAGTAAAATACCAGCCCATGAATCAAAGATTTTTATTATATTTGCACCTGATTTTATTTGATTTATAAGATGATGAATTGTTTTTTCTGTAATAAAATCAAGTAATTCTTTTGCTAAGTCTTTATTTTCATAAATAAATTTTTTACTAACTCTAAAATCTTGTTTACCTTTTCCTTCTAACATGTAAGTCATTACTGTCCAAGGACCACCTGCGAAACCTATTAGAGAAGTAGATTCAGGTAATTCTTTCCTTACTTTTTTTACTATTTCATATACTTTTTCTAATGTATCATTTGAATTATCTTGTAAATATTTAAAATCTTCTTTTGATTTAAATTGCTTTAGTACCGGTCCAATATTTTCTTTAAAATCTACTTCCCAACCAAGAGCATGAGGCAATACTAATATATCAGAAAAAATTATCGCTGCATCAAAGCCAAAACGTTTTATCGGTTGGAGTGTTACTTTTGTTGCCTTATCTACATCATAACAAAATTCTAAAAAATTTTTCACCTCTTTTCTTACTGCCATATATTCAGGCAAATATCTACCAGCTTGTCGCATTAGCCAAATTGGTGGTTTATTATCTAATATTTTAATAGGATTGGAAATCAATGTCATACTGTTATTAATAGAAATAATTATAATATATTCTTTATTTATTGTATATGTAAGTAGAATTATGTAGATTAAATGTTTTCTACATAGTTATAAACAAAATATATATAAAAAATATTCCTATAAAATAAGTAATTTTAATAATTATTCACATAAATCTGATTGAAGTTTTTATAAGTGGATAACTAAGTGTAATAGCTCTGTATTACTTGGAAAAGGCGATATTTTCAAAGAAAAATGTTACTTATTCACAATTTTATCCACAAACTGTTTGTTTAAAGTAAACAATATGAAATTTCCTTGATTTAATAAGGATTTTGGATATTTTTAAAAATTTTTTAATAAGAAAAATAATAAGTTATCAAAACTTTTATCCACATTAGTATGTGTAAACTATGACAAAGCTGATTATTCACCTAGTTTCAGACTCTTCTGTTCAAACTGCAAAGAGTGCGGCTCATTCTGCTCTTGCTCAATTTACTTCTTTGAAACCAAAATTATATCATTGGCCAATGATTAGAAATTTAGAATTATTAAAAGAAGTACTGAGTAAGATAGAATCAAAACATGGTATTGTATTATATACGATTGCAGATCAAGAACTAAGGAAGAATCTGACAAAATTTTGTTATGAATTAAAAATTCCTTGTATTTCAGTAATAGGTAAAATTATCAAAGAAATGTCAGTTTTTTCAGGAATTGAGATAGAAAAAGAGCAAAATTATAATTATAAATTCGATAAAACTTATTTTGATACTCTTAATGCTATTGATTATGCTATAAGACATGATGATGGACAGCTGCTTAATGAGTTACAGTTTGCGGATATTGTGTTAATAGGTCCATCTAGAACTTCTAAGACCCCTACTTCCGTATTTTTGGCATATAATGGGCTAAATACGGCAAATATTCCTTATGTTTATAATTGCCCGTTCCCTGATTTTATAGAAAAAGATATAGATCAATTGGTAGTAGGGCTTGTAATTAATCCAAATAGATTAATAGAAATAAGAGAAACTAGGCTGAATTTGCTACAAATTAATGAAAATAGAAATTATACAGATTTTAATATAGTACAAAAAGAATGTTTAGAAGTTAAAAAAATTTGTGAACTAAGAAACTGGCCAGTAATAGATGTATCAACAAAATCAATAGAAGAAACAGCAGCTTTAATAATGCGGATATACTATAATAGAAAAAATAAGTATAACATACTCGTTTAATGTCCCCCTTCGGGGATCAAAAATCCCTCGCCTTTAGGCGAAGGGAAGATATAATGAAATTGCTTTAGCAATGAATTTATATCAAGAAATGAGAAGTTATAGAAAGAATAGTCATAGTCAGTATGATTTAAAAGTGCATCTTATATGGATACCAAAATATAGGAAGAGAATATTGATAGGCAAAGTATCGGAAAGGACTAGAGATTTACTGAGGCAGATTTGTATGGAACATGAAGTACATATAATTTCAGGGAAAATATCATGTGATCACGTACATATGTTTATCTCATATAAGCCGCAAATATCTCTTAGCAAGTTAGTACAGTATTTAAAAGGCATTAGCTCAAGAATTTTATTGCAAGAATTTACTCATTTACGAAAACAATTTTGGGGCAATCATTTGTGGGCTAGGGGCTATATGGCAGTCAGTTCAGGTAATATAACTGATGAAATGATACAGCACTATATTGATGAACAGGAAGGTGAACCTGTGAATGATGATCGATTTCTAATCGATTCCACTTTATAACCCCTCAGCTTATAGCTGAGGGTTGTTTAGTTTAAAAAATTGGCTACGTCATCCTACAAGTACTATGGTACTCACTTATTATTATAAGCTCCGTTCCTCGTCTTGTGGATTCCTTGCTCTTTTTCAAATTAAGCTTCGTCTATCTACTTCTTATTTATTATTATGATTGATAATAAAAAATAAAAATTTTCATTATTTACAAGTATAGTTTGGTAATTTATAATTTTACTTATAAAAAATATAGAGGATATATGGCAAGCAATGTAACAGATAAATCTTTTGAAGAGGAAGTACTAAAATCAGATTTACCTGTATTAGTAGATTTTTGGGCTGAGTGGTGTGGTCCATGTAGAATGTTAACCCCAATAATAGAGGAAGTAAGTAAAGAGCTAGAGAACAAAGTAAAAGTACTTAAAATGAACATTGATGAAAATCCAGAAGCTCCTTCAAAATATGGTATTCGTAGTATCCCAACAGTAATGTTATTTAAAAATGGCGAGCAGAAAAGTACTAAAATAGGACTGCATCAGAAAAATTCGCTTATAGAATGGATTAACGAGAATATATAATTATTGATTTTATGTCTTTTAGTTCTAAAGTATTTATAGAGATAAAAAACGCTTACGTTGAGGGTATAGATACCCACAAAAGAGCACAAGGATTAAAGCATTTCTTTCTTAATAGAGGAACTTCTTTTTATCCAAATATACCAATATTGAATAATATTAATTTCTCTTGCTATGAGGGAGAAAAAGTAGCTTTTATTGGTAGTAATGGTTCGGGAAAAAGTTCTGTTTTAAAAATGATTGCAGGAATTTATCCGCCAATAAAAGGAACAATAAGGGTTTGTGGTGATATTGCACCTATAATAGATATGAGTGCTGGGTTTGAGCAAGAACAAACAGGGCGTGATAACATCAAAATGTTGATGTTATATAATAATATGCTAGATAAATATAACAAAGAAGTAGAGCAGGAAATTATAGAATTTTCGGAATTAGGTAGTAAAATTGATTTACCTATAAAAAATTATAGTTCCGGAATGTTATCTCGAATTGCTTTTTCCATATCAATATTTCAACATCCACAAATACTATTACTTGATGAAATTTTTGCTGCAGGAGATAGTTATTTTATAAAAAAATCTTTAAATTTAATGAAAAATAAATTTAAAAATACACCTATTTCAATAATAGTAAGTCATCAAGAAGAACTTGTAAAAGATAATTGTAATAGATGTATTTTATTACGTGATGGTAGTATTGTTGCTGATGGTAAACCTTCAGAAATATTTAAAATTTACAATAGAGAAAAACATAAATGATAAAGTATTTTTTATCTAAAAAATATTGGCAAGCGGTAATATTATTAGTTAGAGCTTCTATAATTAAGCAAAACAAAGATTCATTTTTAGGATCTTTATGGAGTTTGATTCAACCATTTGTTAATATATTGGTAATTTCGTATTTTTTTGGCTTTTTATTAAATCAGCCAAGAGAGTTTTTGATAATGAATTTAGTTGGAGGAATTCCTTTATGGACTTTTCTAGTAACTAGCTTAACAACTTCTTCAAATTCTTTAGTAGCACGTGACCAAATAATAAAAAAAGTTAGAATTTCTAAGACTTTTTTCCCAGTTGCAGATAGTTTAGCACAGCTATACAATCTATTTTGCTCATTTTTGGCAATGTATGTTGCTTTTATTTTATTGTTTCCAGAAAAATTTTCATGGCAAATAATATTTATGCCAATATTAATTTTACCACTAATAATTTGTACAATTAGTGGATCTATTGCAATGGCTTTTCTAACGCCTTATATCCGCGATATTCCACAAATATTAAATGTTGTTTTAGGAGTCATTTATTGGAGCATACCTATAGTTTATCCATATTCATTAATCCCTGAAGCTCAAAGAGACTTTTTTGAGCTTAACCCATTCTTTATAATTATAAGACCTGCACAATCATTAGTAATTAATGGAACATTACCAGATTTATTATCAATAGGTAAATCTGTGTTAGTAGCATTTATAACTGTTTGTATAAGCTATTTAGTATATAAACGTTTTTCAAAAAGAGTTATTTATTACCTATGAAGCTTGGTTTTAATCTAGATTTTAAAAAATTAGATTTAACCGGTCTTAAAAAATTAGATCAAATATTTTTAGATTATCTCTTTAAAGCCAACAAATCGCTTTATAATAATATATTATTATTTAGATCTAATCCTTATTCTATTCTCTCTCAAGATTATTCCGAGTTTTTATTAAATATATATCCTTACTTAGATGATTTTCTAGCAGAGTTATTTTGTATTTCAAAGGAAGTTACAAGTTTGAGATTACAGCATAAAGATTTTGATATTATTTATGAGTGTAAAAGAAAATTTGTCCAGCGTTATGCTATCAAAAAATATCCGCAGGAAAAAATAAAAGATATAGATTTTGAGGATATATATTTAAAATTAGCTGATTTAATAGGTAAAAATTTTACTTCTAGAGATTTCGCTAAACAAGTAATTATATGGCAACAAGCAGAAGATAATTTTGTACAAGAACTTGATATAGCCGCACAATATGCTGCTTATAGGGTGTCTAATCATTGTCATTCCCGCGTAGGCGGGAATCCAGAAAAAAATAATATAAATTCCAACTTTGTTAATTCTAAATTCCTAGATTCCCGCCTACGCGGGAATGACATAAATGATAATAATATTCTATTTGATCTCCCACAAAAGCTAGACAAAGAAAACCTAATAGATGATAAAAAAATATCTAAATATCAAAAAAACGAAAGGTTAGATTTTGATTATACAGATTCTTTTTTAAATCTGGATGAAGCTTTAAACCACTCTCATTATTGTATTTATTGCCACAAGCAAGATAAGGACTCGTGTTCGAAAGGTTTAAATGTCATCCCGCAAGTTCGTCATTGCAAGGAGCGAAGCGACGTGGCAATCTCGTCAAACTTTCTGAGATTGCCACGCTCATTTCATTCGCTCGCAATGACGGATGGTTGCCCCCTAAAACAAAAAATTTCTGAGATGAATTATGTTAAAGCTCAAGGCTTTAATTTAAGTGCTCTTGCGATTATTGTTATAGATAACCCAATGGTTGCGGCTACTGGTCATAGGATTTGTAATGATTGCTCAAAAGCCTGTATTTATCAAAAGCAAGATCTGGTAAATATACCGCTAATAGAATCAAATATTTTAGAAGAAACGCTTAAGCTACCTTATGGTTTAGAGATATATCTACTTTTAACTCGTTGGAATCCGCTTAATATTTATAACCCGCTGCCAAAAGAATCTACTAACTATAATATTCTGGTTACAGGGCTTGGTCCGGCAGGTTTCAGTCTTAGTTATTATTTATTACGATCTGGTCATAATGTTACGGCTATTGATGGCTTGAAAATTACACCTCTACCTTTTGATATTCACAAGCCTATAAAATTCTGGCACGAATATAAAAATAAATTATCTGAAAGAGTACCGAAAGGATTTGGTGGGGTAGCGGAGTATGGTATTACTGTTCGCTGGGATAAAAACAACCTTGATATATTACGGCTAATACTCGAGAGAAATAGCCAGTTTAAATATTATGATGGGGTGGCTTTAGATTTTAATGTAACGAAAGAGCAAGCCTTTAATTTAGGTTTTGATCATATAGCTTTCTGCATTGGAGCTGGTAAGCCAAAAATTTTGGATATAGAGAATTTTGATGTTAAAGGTGTTAAAACAGCTTCAGACTTTTTAATGACTTTGCAAAGCGGTGGAGCGTTTTTAGAAAACTCTAATACTAATATGCTTATTAGAATGCCGATTGCGGTAATTGGTGGCGGTCTTACCTCCCTAGATGCAGCAACAGAAAGCTTATATTATTATAAAAAGCAGGTAGAGAGTTTTGTTAAAGATTACGAGTTTGCTGTTGCCAAATACGGTAAAGATTATACGGAAAATGATTGGACTGAAGAAGATAAGGAAATAGCCGAGGAATTTATTGCTCATGCAAAATTATTTGAGAAAGCTAAGAATAATGAAGAGCTAAAAGAGGTTTTTAAGAAACTTGGTGGAGCTACTATTTATTATCGTGGGAAACTGCAAGATTCGCTGGCATATAAATTAAATCATGAGGAGCTAATATATGCATTAGCATTAGGAGTTAATTTTGAAGAAAATATGCAGCCTTTGAGAATTAATAATGATAAATATGGGCATGTGGAGTCCGTGGAGTTCAGGAATAAAGAACGTCATTGCGAGGAGAAGTCTGTATGTCATTCCCGCCTACGCGGGAATGACATAAAACATAGTAAAATAACCATCAAAACCCTAATCATGGCAATTGGTATAGAGAATAACCTTGATTTTGACGAAAATGAGTATACCGCAGATACTTCAGAATTTGAAAGACAAATAAGCGGTGAGCCTGCACAGCGTACAATAGTACGTGAGCACAGGCGAATCCCGAAATTTGGCTTAACAAATTTTGAAGTATCAAAGGTATATAGTTACTTTGGAGATTGTAATCCTAAATACTCAGGTAGTGTAGTTAAGGCACTTGCTAACAGCAAAGATGGCTATGAGGCTATTAATAAGAAGTTAGCAAATAATAACGCGAATTTTAAAGGTGACTATAAAAATTTTGTAAAACAACTAGATGATTTGTTAATTAGCAAGGTTCACAAAATAAACATCTTAGGCGATAAAACTTTTGAGTTGGTAATTCACTCACCGCTTGCTGCTAGGAATTTTAAGCCAGGGCAGTTTTTCCGCTTACAAAATTATTCTGCTGATGTAACTAAATTAATAGAGCCTATAGCCCTAAGCGTTGCGGATATTAATGTAGAAAGCGGCTTGATTAGTTTTATAATATATGATGTCGGCAAATCAACTAGTTTATGTAAATTATTTTCTGAAGATGAAAAAGTAGTTTTGATGGGACCAAGCGGGATACCATTAGAGATACCAAGTAATAAAAGAATAGTAGTTATTGACACCGAACCGAATAATGTTTTAATTAAAACTCTAAAAGATAACAATAACGAAGTTATGTTTTTTACCTATCCTGAAATAAAAACCCAAAAACTAACTTTAATAGATAGAGTAATAATTAATGCATCACCTGAAATAGCAGAAGAGTTAAAAAGCTTAAAAATATTTGGTGAAAGTGCAGAAATAATTGTTAGTGTTAATTCATCTATGCAATGCATGATGAAAGGAATTTGTGGTCAGTGTATACAAAAAGTTGAAGATGAAAGAAAATACATTTTTGCTTGTAGCTGCCAAAATCAAAAAGCAGAAATAGTTGATTTTGAAAGCTTAAAAACTCGCTTGCGTCAGAATTCTTTACAAGAGAAGATGAAGAAATTATAACTTGAATCTTCCTTTGGGGGTCTGTCAGATTTTTTGTGTAAGTACGATTTCTCCATTTGCCCAATTTTGTAAATTAGTATCACAAAGTATAGCAAATTGATTTAAAGCCATCGCCCAATTCTTAATAGGCATTGTCCATTTTTTAGAGGCATTTGTCAACGCCAAAAAGATTATTTTCTGAATCGATTTGTCATCTGGAAATACTCCTTTATTTTTAATAATTTTACGAATTTGACGGTTAGTGGATTCAATAGCATTAGTAGTGTAAATCGCCTTCCTAATGTCTTCCGGAAAGCTAAAAAATGGAGCTATGCCAGACCAATTTCGTTGCCATATGTCAAAAAGGCACCGTCAAGTTAAGTAAATTAGTATCACAAAGTACTATATTTTTAGATTTCAGACAGCAAGAAGTCTTTGAGTAGCTTCATCCCAAATGGATTTAGCGGACGCAAATGCAATTCTTTGCTCAGATGCTGTTTTAGTATATCTTCCAACATTTACAGCAAATATATTTCTGACTTTTCCCATCAGTGATAATGTACATTGTGCTGAATTAGGATGCTTAAATTTAATCAGTATCTTCTCTTTTCTCCTAGTTGGCTGATGGGCATTCTCAATCCGATTATTTAGTCTTTTATCGGTACGATGCTTAGTCCTAGGACACATATACCTAACTGGTTTAATGTAGCTTTTTAGCTTATCAGTCACAATAACCCTTGGACATGGATAATTACCCAATAATCTTGATAAAAAGCGAATAGCTGATTTCTTGTTACGACGCTTCTGCAGTAATACTTCTAATTCATGTCCCTCAGAGTCAACAGCTCTCCATAATATGAATACTTCACCTTTGATCTTGATATTCATCTCATCCAAATGCCATTTATCAGTTGGCTTTCGCTCTCTCTTACTAATAACATCTTGAAAATAAACTACAAACTTATAACACCAAAACCTTACAGTCTCATGACTTAATATAATACCTCGATAAGCCATCTGCTCTTGAACATCTCGGTAACTATTATTAAAGCGATGATATAACCATACTGTATGGCTAATAATGCTTGCTGGAAAACGATGTCTATTCGGGGCTTGAGTAATATGCATAGCGGTAAAATCTAGGATAAATTGTTACTGCTATTCTATAAATCATTCCCTGTAATTGCTCAATACTTAATTTATACCTCCCTTAACTTGACGGTGCCGTTTCTACTAACAAAGATAAATAAAGACTACGAAGGTGATACTTTTTTCCCTCTTGATCTTTTAGAGGGTTGGGATTCAATGATGATCGATAAAACAAACGATTATAAAATTTACAAATTTACTAAACATTAATAATAAAAGGAAGTAACGTGAAATTTTTAGAACAGCTCAATACAGATCTTAAACAATATAATCTTTTAAATCACCCATTTTATCAATTATGGAATATGGGAAAACTTAGTCATTCTACTTTACAAACTTATGCAAAAGAATATTATCATCATGTTGCAGCTTTTCCACGCTATATAAGTGCAATACATTCTAAATGTAGTGATATAGAAACTAGACAGATATTACTTGGTAATCTTATAGAAGAAGAACAAGGAGACGAAAATCATCCAGAATTATGGAAACGTTTTGCTGAAGGATTAGGTTGTTCAAGAAGCAGTTTTACTTTAGAACCTGAACTAAACTCAACCCAAAAACTTGTTCAAGGTTATTTTAAATTAACAGAAAAATCTTTTGCTGAAGGTCTTGGTGCTCTTTATGCTTATGAGCGTCAAACTCCGGAAGTATCTGATTCCAAAATTCAAGGATTAAAAAAATTCTATGGAATTTCAGATTACAAAACATTACAATTTTTCACTGTTCATAGCGAAATTGATCAATGGCATACTCAAGAATGTGCAAACTTGATTGAGGATTTAGACGCAAAGGAACAAAAATTAACATATCAAGGAGCAATAGAAGGAGCAAAATTGCTATGGCAATTTCTTGATGGCATGAATATTGTATCTAAATAATTTAATTTTAAATGAAAAATATTTTCTTACATTCTTTAATAGTTGAGAAGGCACCGTCAAGTTAAGGGAGGTATAAATTAAGTATTAAGCAATTACAGGGAATGATTTATAGAATAGCAGTAACAATTTATCCTAGATTTTACCGCTATGCATATTACTCAAGCCCCGAATAGACATCGTTTTCCAGCAAGCATTATTAGCCATACAGTATGGTTATATCATCGCTTTAATAATAGTTACCGAGATGTTCAAGAGCAGATGGCTTATCGAGGTATTATATTAAGTCATGAGACTGTAAGGTTTTGGTGTTATAAGTTTGTAGTTTATTTTCAAGATGTTATTAGTAAGAGAGAGCGAAAGCCAACTGATAAATGGCATTTGGATGAGATGAATATCAAGATCAAAGGTGAAGTATTCATATTATGGAGAGCTGTTGACTCTGAGGGACATGAATTAGAAGTATTACTGCAGAAGCGTCGTAACAAGAAATCAGCTATTCGCTTTTTATCAAGATTATTGGGTAATTATCCATGTCCAAGGGTTATTGTGACTGATAAGCTAAAAAGCTACATTAAACCAGTTAGGTATATGTGTCCTAGGACTAAGCATCGTACCGATAAAAGACTAAATAATCGGATTGAGAATGCCCATCAGCCAACTAGGAGAAAAGAGAAGATACTGATTAAATTTAAGCATCCTAATTCAGCACAATGTACATTATCACTGATGGGAAAAGTCAGAAATATATTTGCTGTAAATGTTGGAAGATATACTAAAACAGCATCTGAGCAAAGAATTGCATTTGCGTCCGCTAAATCCATTTGGGATGAAGCTACTCAAAGACTTCTTGCTGTCTGAAATCTAAAAATATAGTACTTTGTGATACTAATTTACTTAACTTGACGGTGCCTTATGCACTCGTAAATAGTTGACCCCATTTTCAGCTAAATATTTTGATATTGCTATTGTTTCTAAATCTCTTTCTTTTGCAATAGAATTATAGAAAGTAGAAATATAAGATTTTCTTGAGTGACCAACTAATATCTCACATCCTAATTTTTTAAATTCTTGAATATTTTGTAGTATATGTAAATTTTGGTAAACAGACTTTCCAAAACCTATACCAGGATCAAAAATTATATCTTTTCTATCAAATCCACATTTTTCTAATTTTGCTATTTCTTGCTCTGCCCATATATTTAAGCTAATAATCGGAGATTTATCAAAATCAAGACATTGCTGTTTTTGTGGCGGAACGGTTAGCGAATGCATAATAACAATTTTACAATTATAATCTGCAATTAATCGTAATGTATCATTATCTAAATTAGTTTTCACTAAGTTAATACAATGAACGGGATATTTTTTTAGAATTCGTTTTATCACTTCAGGTGAAAAACTATCGATACTAATAAGGGCTTCTGTTTTTTCTATAACTCCTTTTAGCTCTTCAAGAACACTATCAAGTCTAGTATATTCTTCATCCTCACTAATCATAAAAGCAGAGGGACGTGTTGACTGAGCACCAAGATCAATCATACTAGATCCTGCATCCATTAAATGTACAAAATTCTTAACGGCATCTTCCTTATGAACACTCAAACCTCCATCAGAAAAAGAATCAGGAGTAATATTTAAAATACCAACAAATTGAGGATTTAAAATAAGTGAGCGTATAACCCCTTGATTTTCGATTAAATGGGCTATTTCTGCAAAAGTTTTATCGTTATAGAGGTTATTATCAGGGCAAATATAACGGCATTCTATGCTCAAGCTTGCAATAAGATGAATAAGAAACGATCTATTTAATAATTGGGAATGAGGTATTTTTAAATCTGGTAAATCTATATAATAATTATCCCAAAGTAAAATATCTAGATCAATAACTCGTGGACACCATTTATCATATTCTCTTTTCTGCCTATTTGCTGTTCAATCTTTTTAAGCACAGTTAGCATTGCATTGGGCAATAAAGCAGTAGTACCTTGTACCACCATGTTAAAATATGGCTTATCCCAACTACTATTTGCATTTGAAGGTAAGATAGCTTGCGTCTCAAAAATAATAGATTGCTTAATTAATACAAAACCATGATTTTTAAGTAAATTTAGAGCTTTTTTAATATTTAAAAGTCTGTTGCCTAAATTACTGCCTATAGAAATATAAATCATATACTATCTTTCCCTGAGTAAGAAAAAGAAATTCCGCCATGTACTCCTGAAACTGGTGATTTTAATTTAGTAACAGTTACCTTTAAAAAAACTTTCTCTGATTTAGTTTTGATAAGATCATGATAAATAATATCATATATTCGGGCTGCTAAATGTTCGATAAGATTAAAGCGATTCTCCTGACAAAGCCCTTGTATCAGTCTTACAGTTTCTGCATAGCAAATGGTATCATCGATATTATCAGTTTGAGTAGCTAGTGGAGGAGTTGGGAAAATTAAATTTATATTAATTTCTACAGCTTGAGCATGGTGTTTTTCTTCAGAGCCGCAACCAAGATGTATCCAAGTTATTAATTTTTCAATATTAAGTTCGCATGAATGATTTAAGTTGAAAGTGCTTCCTCCATAATAATTGAATTAATTTTATTAAACTATAAGGCTTTTGTAGAAGAAGACAATATTTAAATTGAAATGCCACCGCTTTTTTTAAAACCAGCGCGAGCTCTTTCAAGCTTTTTAATAAGTTTAGGGGAATATGATTTGATATCTCTTGGCTTTCCACCCTCATATTTTTGGGCTAATTTCATTCCACCTCTAATAAAATTATAGGCAAAATTCATTAATTTTGTCTCACCGGCTATCCTTTTCGGATTCATAAACATATAAATCTGATAAACAGCAAAACTTTTGATCAAACGCTTTAGGTCTATTCTTGCCTGCTTGGTTAAGCCTTGTAATTTATCTTTCGGGTTTGCAAGGTTTTTATTAGCATCTCTAACAATTTTGGAATGTTGATGCATTAAATAGTTACTGACTTCAGAAATATTTTTACTAATAAGTTTTTCATCCATCTTCAGCATTTTAAGCTTTAGATTTTTAGTTTTACCTAAATATTTGCGGATCAATAAAATAATTTGCGATTGGAGTTGAGTTAAATCCATAGTTTGTTCATTTAAGATAGCAAGTATCTGCTCTATCTCATATTCAAAATCTTCATTTTGGCTCAACTCCTCAAAAAGCTCTTCTACTTCTGTGCTTTCAAGTACAAGCGAGTCGCTAATACCCATTAAAGCATCTTTTATTTGCTCAGCAATTTTTTTTGTATCATCAGCTGGATAATCTTGAGTCATATCTAATTTGTAATTAAATATATTTATTTTATACTATCACCTCATTTTTACTTGTCTATAAAAATTATATTAAGATATTTTAATTACCTGAGTCTGAGTAATAACCAGAATCGTCACCACTTAGTAAAACATCCTTAGGATCGTAAATAGGGCGTGATGAATCTACAGATGTATCTTGTTCTATTTTTTGAGGAATACCAAATTTTTCTGCTAATTCCTTATATCCTGTAGCTTGCACAAAATATTCTGCTTTATTATTATTACTCGGTAAAACTATTTTTGCTAGATTTGTATATATCTCAGACAATTTTAAATAATCCTTAGGTTTAACTATTCCTTCCAGCTTACCTATAGCAATAAGATAAGCTTTTGTTGCATCATCTATTCTGCTGTGCTTTTTATAATATTCTGCATGCAATAAATACTCGTCTGCTAAATTCCTATTATTTATCTGAGGATTATGCTTCATCTCATCGATTAATCCTTTAAATGCTTTCTTTTCGTCATCAATACATTTAGTTTTTCTTAAATACTCTAATGCTTGTGCATATTTACTTTGCTGTAAATATATGTTACCGAGTTTTGTATTTGCTTTAACAGAATCTAGTGCAACAGCTTTTTTATATAAATCTATTGCAGAAGGTGTATTTACAACTTGTGCATGCTGACAATAAATTTCAGCTAATTGATTTTTGTACAATTCATCTTGTTTATTATGAAAAGCGATAGATCCATGCGTTGCTATTAATAACTCCCCTAACGAATTATAAGCACTCTGTCCTTGCATAGGTGCTATTTGGCTATGTAGTAGCTTACTATATATTACTTCAGTAAAACTTTTTTCATCAATAGATTTAAATGCTATAATACAAGTCCAGAGAGATTTAGCTTGTTGCTCACTAATCGAACTTACTAATTTTTTAAAGTTACTTATACTATCAAGTATGATCTTAGACATATCTAAAGGTTTAAAAGATATACAATGAATATTGTTTGTTAATGTATCTGTAATATCTTTTAAATTTTGAATCTTAGCATCTTTAATAGATTTTAAAAAAGCTTTTAGATTTTCTATGTTATTTATTTGGTTTATATCTAAAATCTTACTATTTTTTATATCTTGATAAAAGTCTTTAATAGCATCATTTAGCTTACCAACAAATGAAAACTCATCACTTTTTAATACAGTTTTAAAAGACTCTATTAATTCTGCTTCTAAATCTATTTTACTAAACAACCCTCAGCTATAAGCTGAGGGGTTATAAAGTGGAATCGATTAGAAATCGATCATCATTCACAGGTTCACCTTCCTGTTCATCAATATAGTGCTGTATCATTTCATCAGTTATATTACCTGAACTGACTGCCATATAGCCCCTAGCCCACAAATGATTGCCCCAAAATTGTTTTCGTAAATGAGTAAATTCTTGCAATAAAATTCTTGAGCTAATGCCTTTTAAATACTGTACTAACTTGCTAAGAGATATTTGCGGCTTATATGAGATAAACATATGTACGTGATCACATGATATTTTCCCTGAAATTATATGTACTTCATGTTCCATACAAATCTGCCTCAGTAAATCTCTAGTCCTTTCCGATACTTTGCCTATCAATATTCTCTTCCTATATTTTGGTATCCATATAAGATGCACTTTTAAATCATACTGACTATGACTATTCTTTCTATAACTTCTCATATTTCTTGATATAAATTCATTGCTAAAGCAATTTCATTATATCTTCCCTTCGCCTAAAGGCGAGGGATTTTTGATCCCCGAAGGGGGACATTAATTAATAAATCTTAACTAAAAAGATTTGTTGTGATAAAAATAACACTAGGTAAATATTGCAATATTTATACGCATGTATGATTATTTTTACTTTATTTACTAGACTAACAAGCTTTATAATTGTAGTTATTTCTAATTATGTTAAATTTTATAATATATTTTCGTTAACTAATTTCGGCAAGGTATGAAAAAACATAAAAACCAAATGTACCTAATAAAAATCTTCATAGCCTTAGCTGTAATCACTGGCATAATATATCTATATTTATTTTACTCTTCGTTTGAACCATCTCAGATTTATATTAATACGAAAGTTAGCGATAAAAATAATTCTCAAGCCATCAAATTCGCTCTTAAGGATCAAAAAGGGAAAGTTTTTAATGATAAAGATTAAAAGGACATCTAAGCCTAATTTACTTTGGCGTTACTTACTCGTTAGATGATGAGAATTCATTGAAAAAGATAGAGGATATTATAAAGATTTTACAAAAAGAAAATATCGTAGTGCAGACAGTATTTATTACTCTAGATCCAATAAATGATACAAGCGAAGTACTTAAAAAATATCTTGAAAATATAGATAATAATTTTAATAGGTTTAACTGGTACAATAGATGATATTACGCAGGTTGCTAATGAATTCAAAGTATTTTATGAGCCAAAAACATTTGATACAGAAACCAGTAAATATGAACTAAACCACTCTAATTTTGTATATTTAATTAGTAGCGATGGAAAGTTTCTTAAACATTATTGCTTAGGCTTACCTAAAAATGATAGGTAATTGCGAGGAGGCTTACAGAGTAATTCGACGCAACAATGTCAGGAAGCTTATACTGCTTCTTGAGATTGCTTTGTCGCTACGCTCCTCGCAATGACAGCAATAAAATCATAACCCCACTAAGCTTTTTGCAAAATCGTGTCGGTTAAATATTTTCAAATCTTCTATCTGTTCACCTATACCAATAAAATATATTGGTAAATTAAATTTCTGCACCACCCCGACAATCACACCAGCTTTAGCACTTCCGTCAAGCTTGGTTACAATAAGACCGGTTAAATTAGTAGCCTCGTTAAAATGCTCCACTTGGTTATAGGTATTTTGTCCAGTAATAGCATCTATCACTAAAACGCTATGAGTAGGGAGGTCCTCGTCTACTTTCTTGATAACTTTCACAATCTTAGTAAGCTCATCCATCAAGTTCTTTTTATTGTGAAGTCTGCCTGCCGTGTCGATAAAAAGTATATCGATATTTTGCTTAATTGACTCTTCTACTGCTCTGTAAGCAACGCTTGCAGGATCTGCTGCCTCTTCGCCGGTAATGAGCAAAGCTTTTGCTCTTGTCACCCAGCTATCTAACTGATTTACGGCGGCGGCTCTGAACGTATCACATGCGGCAACTGCTACTTTTTTACCCTGCATTCCATACATTGCAGCAAGCTTACCGATAGTGGTTGTTTTACCTGCACCATTAACACCGCATACTAAAACCACGTTTAGTTTATTTTCATTTAAAGTGAAAGGAATTTCTGATTCTAATAATTGCTGTTCAATAAGATTTGCAAGAGTTTCTTTTATTTCGGTAGTTTCAACTTCTTTATCGAATTTGAGCGATTTAAAATCTTCGATAATTTTAGCTGCTACCAAACTCCCCATATCAGTCGAAATTAATAGCTCTTCCAATTCCTCTAATGTTTCTGCATCTAGTTTTTTCTTGTAAAATATCTTATCAATACCTGATGATATTTTACCTGAGGTCTTAGATAAACCTTGCTTTAATTTGCTAAATATCGAAATCATTTTTTGTTTATGTTTATTCTAAAATGCGTTGTTATAATTATGATTTGTGATCCTGTAACTTTTTTGTTATATGGATCGAAAAGTATTTTTCAATCGCTCGCAATGACGATTCGTTATCCATGCAATAACGCTGACTTAAGCACTTCCTACTTGGGAAGAGAAATGTGCCTCATCAATACCTAAATGCTTCAACGCATTATGCCATTTATTTTCAGGGTTATCAGCAAAAATAAATTCTTTATCACAATCCATAACTAGCCATAGATTTTCTTCTAGCTCTTTTTCAAGCTGCCATGCTTTCCACCCAGTATATCCTACAATTAATAAGCTGTTTTTAGGTCCTTTACCGAAAGCTATATCTTCTGAAATTTCCAAATTAGAGCTTACTGCTAAATCATTATGAAAATCTAATAATAAGTTTTTATTATAATCTGTGGAATGTAAAAAGAATCCTTTTTCATGCTCTACAGGTCCACCAAGATATATAGGCACCATAACAGGATTTACTATTTCATCATTTTTTATTTTAAAAAATGATTTTAAATCTATATGATTTACTAAACGATTAAACATTAATCCTATTGCACCTTCTTCTGTATGTGATAACATATAAATCAAGGATTTATGGTAGATACCTTTTGTAATTACATAAGGTGTTGAAACTAGTGTTTTACCAGATAGGTTATAAAAGATCTTATCATTCATAATAAAACTAGTATTATAATAGTTACTTATTAAGTATATAAGATTTAAATTCAATTATTCAATAGAAGTTAACAATAATGATCACATTTTTTGATATTACTATTTTTTCTATTATCATACTTTTTTCGTTTTTTGGATTATACCAAGGGATAATAGGTTTTTCGACAAGAATACTCGGTTTTATTACCTCGATAATGTTAACATATTTCTTATATCCATATATTTCGCAAATAATAAGCAAATACGTACATAATGAGGTTGTAAGAGTAATAAGTAGCGGGGTTATATCCTATATTATTTCTTTAATCTTATGCATTTTTATCGTCTATAAATTCCTAGCAATAATTTCATTTATGAGGAATGGTTTCATTGATCGATTTTTGGGATTATTAACCGGTTTTGCAGTAGGAGCTGCTATTTCAGCCGTGATATTTTTTATAACAATGATTTTTACATCTGAAAATTATTATAAAAGTAAATCTTTAGAGGATTTCATAGCAAGCAGCAAAAGCAATAAATATTCAGGAGTGCTTAAAGATTCTTTAACTACAGAATATTTTGATGAATTAAATAAAAACATAATAGTTATTATCCCTGTTGAGACTTTAAAATCAGTTAAAACCTTAAACAGTAAAGATTTAGGTAATTTTAAAGCTTCATCTACTAAATCCGATGATGAAAATAACCAATATTCTCAAGAATTAGATGATGAGCTTAATGATAATGATGCATTTTCCGATGTGGATGATTAGAAAAAACGCTCGATGTCGTGTGATGGCATTTCTCGTGTGGATTGAGAGTCGTCATTGCGAGGATATTCGTAGAATCGACTTGGCAATCTCATAAAGTAGAATTCCTGAGATTAATTAGTCGAACTTTCAGTTTCTTCTCACAATGATGTTTTTTGTCTTAAGAGTCTTTAGTTTCTTTGTTTTGGCTTGATGCGGATTCTAGCATCGCTACTGCCTTATTTAGTTCTACTTGGCTACAAAGTCCAAGTAATACAGGGTCACGTGGATGAATAGATTTCATATTCCAATGGCTGCGGGTTCTAATAGCATCGATGGTAGTTTTAGTAGTACCAATAAGCTTAACTACTTGATTATCTTGAATATCTGGATAATTACGTAGTAACCAGTATATAGCATCAGGTTTATCTTGGCGTCTTGCAATTGGTGTATATTTAGCACGCTGTTTTTTCTGATTCTTCATTAATTCATAGGCAGGGCTATGAGAAATTTGTAGGATATTTTTAGGGTCTTTGCTACAACGATCAATTTCCTCCAGAGTTAGCTGACCATTTGCAATCGGGTCAAGCCCTTTAATAGATTGTGCTACTTCACCATCTGCCATACCTTTTATTTCAAGTTCATGAATACCACAAAAATCAGCAATCTGCTTAAAAGTTAATGAGGTGTTTTCAATTAACCACATAGCCGTAGCTTTTGGAAGTAGCGGTAATATTTTTTGGGAATTCATGATATTTGTTTTTTAGCTTAATAAGAAAGGTTATAACAAATGGTGCTATTTAAGTCAATCTTCATTTATGTCATCTCGTGGACAAGCAACTAGATGACACGAGGACGTTTTTCGATCTATGTAACACATTCTAGTCTTCATTTAGAAACTTTACAATTTCTTCAACTACTTTCTTAGCATCACCAAATAACATAAAGGTATTGTCGTGATAAAATAACTCATTTTCTATACCAGCATATCCTGAAGCCATAGAACGTTTAATAAACAAAACGCTGCGAGCTTTTTCAACATCTAAAACAGGCATACCGTAAATTGGGCTATCTGGATCATTTTTAGCAGCTGGATTAGTTACATCATTTGCTCCAATAACTAAAACTATATCGGTAGTAGCAAAATCTCTATTAATCTCTTCAAGCTCTAAAACTTTCTCATAATCAATATTAGCTTCGGCAAGTAGCACATTCATATGCCCTGGCATTCTACCTGCTACAGGATGTACAGCAAAACGTACGTTAATGTCTAACCTTTCTAATATATCAACCATTTCTTTTATAATATGCTGAGACTGAGCTACTGCCATACCATAACCAGGAACAATTATAACAGATGATGCATTACGCAATAAATTTGCTGCATCTTCAGGGCAGCTTGATTTTGCTACCTTATCATCGTCTATATTTTTGCTAGCACCGCTAGGAGCTGGTAAAAATGCACCAAAAATAACTTTGATTAAGGAGCGATTCATTGCCTTACACATTATATAGCTAAGTATAGCACCGCTACTACCAACTAAAGCTCTGGTAATAATAAGTAAGCTATTACTAAGGGTAAAACCTATACCGGCAGCTGCAAAACCTGAATAGGAATTTAACATCGATACTATCACCGGCATATCAGCACCGCCTACCAGTATTATAAGCAATACCCCAATTAGCAAAGATAGTAATATTATTAGACTAAACAACCCTCAGCTATAAGCTGAGGGGTTATAAAGTGGAATCGATTAGAAATCGATCATCATTCACAGGTTCACCTTCCTGTTCATCAATATAGTGCTGTATCATTTCATCAGTTATATTACCTGAACTGACTGCCATATAGCCCCTAGCCCACAAATGATTGCCCCAAAATTGTTTTCGTAAATGAGTAAATTCTTGCAATAAAATTCTTGAGCTAATGCCTTTTAAATACTGTACTAACTTGCTAAGAGATATTTGCGGCTTATATGAGATAAACATATGTACGTGATCACATGATATTTTACCTGAAATTATATGTACTTCATGTTCCATACAAATCTGCCTCAGTAAATCTCTAGTCCTTTCCGATACTTTGCCTATCAATATTCTCTTCCTATATTTTGGTATCCATATAAGATGCACTTTTAAATCATACTGACTATGACTATTCTTTCTATAACTTCTCATATTTCTTGATATAAATTCATTGCTAAAGCAATTTCATTATATCTTCCCTTCGCCTAAAGGCGAGGGATTTTTGATCCCCGAAGGGGGACATTAAAAACTAAATCCTATACCTATAGAAACTACTAAAGGATTAAGCTTAGTTCTAGAGGTAACATTTTTATTTCCTACTAAACTTGGCTTATATACAATTTTAGGATTTAAATAATATTGTTTTATGTCTAAATTTATTACTGTATCATCTTTAGCATAGAAATCCAGACCTATTTGTCCTACAAAACCATTTCCGTTTCTTATTTTAATACCGCTAGATTGAGTGATCATATATGAACCATGATAACCTAGCCCTACATAAGGTCTAATGCCACCGAAAGGTGCCATATGAAATTGTCCTGTAATTGTTGCTGGGATCATGTAAAGAGGCTTGCTTTTACCAGGTGTTGCTCCAACGCCATAGTTATAGGATACATTACTAAGCACTGAATTTTTAGTACGTAAAACATTAAAACCTAAAGATAATTCAGTAGCAAAATAATTGTTAAAGAATATAGTAGTAGATATATCACCACCATAACCATTTTTTACAAACTCACCTATTGGAAGAGGCTGAGGAACTGTAGGAGCGGGTAAGTTTTTTTGCTTAGCATGTGCAAAAACTCCGTTTAGACGCATTTTAACGAGTAAACTTCCTTCATTTTCATAATATGGAATATCATCATAATTATATTCTGGTACAGCCTTTACATCAGCTTCCATGCTTTTAGCAAAGCTATTAATGCTTATGCATGATACAAACAAAATTACTCCTAACCTTTTAGACATTCTTATCATAGTTACAATCCTTTACTTGCTTAAAATTCATTATTATATTATAACATAAGCTTTTCATCGTTATGTATTTATATTTTTTAGAAGATAAGATTCTTTCATATCAAAAGTCAAGAAATTTAAATAAAATTATAGAAATTACTGGAGTATATTAATGAATGATGCATTAAAAACATATTCAATAGGTATAGGTTGGTTCTTACTTAGTTTAGTAAGTAGTAGTGCTAACGATGTAATGTCTAAATATTTAGGAACTAGATTGCACAGTTTTGAAGTAGCTTTTTTCCGTTTTTTCTTCAGTAGCATAGTTTTATTACCTTTCGTTGCTTATTATGGTAAAAATACCTTAAAAACAAGTCGTCCTTTTGTTCATATTTTAAGAGGATTATTATTGTTTTTCGGTATGACTTCATGGACTTACGGCTTAAGTATTGCACCTGTTACTACTGCGACTGTTATAAGTTTTTCTATCCCACTATTTACTTTAATACTTGCCATATTTTTTCTTAATGAGAACATCATTTGGCAAAGATGGGTAGTAACAATAGTAGGATTTGTTGGGCTGGTGATTACACTTAAACCTCATGCTGAAGATTTTAACCCTGAAATACTCTATTTTATTTTAACCGCTATTTCATTTGCCATGCTTGATATTATAAATAAAAAATTTGTGGTAAAAGAATCTATGATTAGTATGCTATTTTATTCAGCAATAGTAACTGCTGTGGTGTCGATACCTGCTGCTGCTAACTACTGGCTTACTCCAACTCTTTTTGAATTAGCGTTGTTATTTATCTTAGGCAGTAGCGGGAGTTTAATATTATTCTTGCTACTTAAAGCTTTTTCTATGGTAGATGCTACCGCTACCGCTCCTTATAGATATTTAGAGCTTGTGATTTCGGCAATAGCCGCATATTTCATATTTAACGAGTTTCCAGACAAAAGTACATTGCACGGGGCAGTAATCATAATTCCAGCAACTTTATTTATAATATATTCTGAAAAAAAAAAGCCATGAGCAAAAAAATATGAATCGAAAAAAAATAGTATTTTCAAGCGGCATAGCCAACACTTTTGAATGGTATGATTATGTACTATTCGGTTACTTTGCACCGATAATCGGAACTAAGTTTTTCCCAAATGATGATGCTAATACTTCTTTATTGCATGCTTTTTTAGTCTTTGCTATAGGGTATTTGGCAAGACCACTTGGAGGCATATTTTTCGGTGTTATCGGTGATAAATTTGGTAGAAAAGCAGCTTTAACTGGTGCTTTATTCTGCATGTCTGCCCCAACTGTATTAATCGGAATATTACCGACCTACCATACTATCGGTATCACTGCCACTATATCAATGATTGTTGTGAGAATCTTACAAGGGCTGTCAATGGGCGGAGCTTTAACCAGTTCTATCTCATTTGTTATTGAGCATACTCATCCAAAGCATCGAGGCTTTACTGGCAGTATTTCAATGTCTAGCATATGTGCCGGTTTACTGCTTGGTTCTTTTGTTTCTTATATCGTCAAGAATATCTTAAACGCTGAACAGTTTGATAGTTTCGGCTGGAGGATACCTTTTTTACTTGGTTTCTTTATTCTTTTTGTAGCTTTTTATATTAAGAACCATACGCATGAAACGCCAAATTTTAAAAATTTAAAAGAACAGAAAAAGATACAGAATTCGCCGCTAAAAAAAGTTATTACTAAGCACTGGTTTGATATATTGATTTCGATTTTTATTAATGCTCCAGGTTCGATAATATTCTATTTGCATGCAATTTATTTAGTGTCATTCTTAAAAATCAGTCGTAACTTTACTGAAAATGAAGTAAACAGCCTAGCAAGCGTATGTTATGTAATTATGATAGCTATAACATTACTTAGCGGTTATTTATCCGATGTTATAGGTCGCAGGAAAATTTTTGTAATTAACCTTGTAGTGATTATTATAGCAACTCCATTTCTACTTAATAATTTTGAAACAGGTAATTTCACCGGCGTAATTATTTCACAATTTATACTCGCAGTACTTGCTGCTAGCTATATTGGTCCTGAGCCAGCTTTGCAGGCAGAATTTTATCCTACTGAAATACGTAACACTGCACTCTCGCTTTCATATAACACTGCTACAACTATATTTGGTGGTACTACTCCACTTGTTTTTGAGTATCTAGTACAAAAAACAGGTCAAGTTACTTCTGCAGTTTATTATATTATTTTAAGCTGCATTCTTGCATTGATAGCATTATTCTTTTACAAAAACCGTACATAAATATACTCGTTTTATTTGAAAAATTGGCTAAATAATCTTTTACAAGCCTATCTTGGACAGTAAAAATTCAGAAGATGCTGCTATTCACTTTGAAGAATTCTATATTTTTAAAGAGGTTGATATGTGTGGTGAAGCCTTTGGATAGTAGAGGAATAATATAACAAATTCCAAATTTTTCTTGATTTAATAATAAATATGTGGCAAAAAGAGTTTGGAATAAAATTCTAAGCTCTATAAACATTTCTAAAAAGATTTATAAAGCTTAAGCTACTATAGCTCAGGGGTAGAGCACTTCATTGGTAATGAAGAGGTCGGGGGTTCAATTCCCCCTAGTAGCACCACAAAATCCTCTTAGTACTGATTATTAAATTGCAATGGTTTTTATCGTAATTGCATGGAGTTTTTTATTTAATACCTCAGATAGAGCATTTTTTACTAGTTTATGTTGATTAATTAAAGTAAGTCCTTTAAACTGTATATCTGATAATTCTAATGCATAATGGTCTTGATCACCTACTAAATCGGTAATTTTAATTACACCATTTGGAAAAGATTTTTTAAGTATTTTTTCTAATTCTTCTGCAGATATTGCCATTATTTTATTAATTACTATATTATCTATAGAGTTCTATTGATAATAATGATTCTTGCGAATATATAATTAATACTAAAATAATATATTACAGTAACATGAAAAAAGAAAGCGAAGAACTAAAATTATTTATTTTAGAATGTCTAAATGAAAAGAAAGCAGAAGATATCGATGTAATTGACTTGAGTGGTAAAAATAAGATAGCTGATTATATTATATTTGCTAACGGCAGGTCAACTAAGAATGTTGGAGCAATAGCTGAATATGTGGCATTAGAGTTAAAAAATAAAGCCGGTATAAGCACTAATATAGAGGGGCTTGGTAAATCAGAATGGGTACTAATAGATGCAGGTACTATTTTGGTTAATATCTTTTACCCTGAAGCAAGAACACATTTTAAACTTGAAGAAATTTGGAAAAAATAAATATTTTTAAATGAACGATCACATACTTATTAATGTTATAATTTTACTTGGTACTGCAGTCTTTATCGTGGCTATACTTAAGCGATTTAAGTTAAGTCCGGTACTTGGCTATTTGATTGCTGGGGCTGCAATTGGTGACCATGGTCTGAAAATTGTAACGTATGACCAGACTAAGTTACTCGGCGAACTTGGTGTAGTATTTCTATTATTTGCGATAGGGCTTGAGTTATCTTTCGAGCGATTAAAAGCTATGAGACGGTATGTTTTTGGGCTTGGTACTTTACAGGTTTTAACAACTGCCATAGTAATTGCCGGTGCGATGGTGCTTATAGACGGCAATAGTAGTGCTGCTATTATTACTGGAGGCGGGCTTGCACTTTCATCTACCGCCCTTGTTATGCAGGTCATTGAGGAAAATCGTAGCCAATCAACACAAATCGGTAGAATTTCTTTAGCAATCTTACTACTTCAAGATTTAGCTGTAGTACCTTTACTTGTAATAGTGCCACTGCTTAGCGGTAATAGTCAGGCTTCTCTTGCAACAGCACTTGGTATTGCATTTTTAAAAGCCATTGCTGCTTTACTTACTATATTTGTTGCTGGTCGTGTTTTACTTCGTCCAATATTTTCATTTATTTCTTCCGAAAGTAATAGTGCTAATGAGCTACCTATTTCAATGACTTTGTTAATAGTGCTTTCTGCTGCTTGGGCTACTGAAACTTTTGGCTTATCGCTAGCACTTGGAGCATTCGTTGCTGGAGTATTAGTTGCTGAAACTGAATTTAGACTACAAGCAGAAGAAAGCATTTACCCTTTCAAAAGTTTATTCTTAGGGCTATTCTTCATGACTGTCGGTATGAATATCGACGCACTTGAAATGTATGAAAAACTATCTCATATCCTTACTTTATCTATTGCTTTAATAGGTATTAAAACCTTGATAATAACAGCTTTTTGTATTTTATTTGGGTTTAATAAGGGTGTTGCTTTTTATTCAGGTCTTTTATTATCGCAGGGCGGGGAATTTGCTTTCATATTATTTAGCTTAGGCAAAGAAAGTGGTGTTTTAGAAGAAAGTAGTGCTAACATATTATTGCTTGTTGTTACCTTTACTATGGCACTTACACCGCTACTTGCAGCATTAGGACGAAAGATTGCTGAAAAAGTCGATAAAGGTCTTGGCAAAACCCCAACTCAAATTATAGAGCTTGGGGCAAGAGATTTGACAAATCATATTATTATTGCGGGGCTTGGTAATATCGGTAAAATGGTCGCAAGGGTTTTAGAAGCTGAAGGAACAAGCTATGTAATATTAGATTTAGACGAAGATAGAGTTAAGGAAGGGTTAACAGACGGTTTTCCAGTTTTTAAAGGTGATGTATCACAGGCAGATACTCTAAAAGCCCTTGGTACAGATAGGGCTCTTGCTATCATACTTACTATGAATAATCAAGTAACTATAAAGAAATCGCTTAAAACAATTACCGCTAACTATCCTGATATGCAAGTTATCGTGAAGTTAAAAAGCCTTAAAAATTCTAGAGAGTTCTATGATTTAGGGGCAACAACTATTATCCCTGAAAGCTATGAAACAGGTCTTCAAATTGGTGGTACTGTTTTAAAATTCATAGACATCAGCGAGCAAGAAATTAATAGAATAAAAGTACAATTTAGGCTTGGTAATTATATAGTAGCAAAGAAAGAGGATAGCTTATCAGAAGTAGAGTATAATGATTAAAATTCTCATTGCTTTAATTGCAATAATACTATCAACTACAATTAATGCCGATAATAAAAAGTTACCTATTCCGAGATTTGTGTCAATAAAATCTAATGAAGTTAATGCACGAAGCGGTCCGACAACTAAAGCAGCAATAGAGTGGTTTTTTGTTAAAAAAGGTGAACCAGTAGAAATAATTGCCGAATATGAACAGTGGCGACAAGTGCGTGATATTCATGGAGAAAGTGGTTGGATACATTCAAGCGTCTTATCAGGTAGAAGATCAGTAATTATTATTGCTGATCAAGAGATCGAATTACTTAAATATGCAAATATAGAGAGTAGAGTAATAGCAAAATTAATGCCTAAAGTTCGCTGTGGCTTAAAAAAATGCAAAGAACAATTTTGCCAAATTACCTGCAAAAATTACACTGGTTGGGTACTTAAAAAAGACCTTTGGGGGGTGTATGATGATAAGGATAGGTATTAAATGAAGACCGAATTACCCGAACGCTCTTTGCATATTAGAGGTAGGCTTGATTTTATAAAATCGATGTCATCCCGTGGCGGCATTGCGGAGTCAATCATAATTTTTGTGTAAATTGTTAAAAATCATTTTCTAATAATTCATATTTAAAATTTCCACATAGTATCTCAAATTGATTCAAAGCAAGAGACCATTCTTTAATAGGCATGGTCCACTTTTTTGCAGCATGTTTAAGAGCTAAGTAGACAATTTTTGTGATAGATTTATCATCTGGGAAAACCCCTTTATTTTTGATAATTTTACGGATTTGTCTATTTACCGATTCTATCGTATTGGTAGTATAGATTACCTTTCTAATCTCTTTAGGGAACGCAAAGAAAGGTACTATACCACTCCAATTACGTATCCATATATCAGAAATAACTGGGTATTTACTATCCCATTTTTTAGCAAACTCTTCTAATGCTAAATTAGCCATATTCTCATTATTTGCTGTATAGATTTGTTTTAAGTCAGCTGCTACTTCTTTAAGATTTTTGTAAGAAATGTACTTTAAAGAATTACGTACCATATGTACTATACAAAGTTGTACTATGGTATTTGGGAAAACACTGTTTATTGCATCTCTAAAACCTTTAAGACCGTCAACACATGCTACATAAATTTGTTCTACACCTCGGTTCTTTAATTCGCTTACAACCTGCATCCAAAACTTTGAACCCTCATTCTTGCTAATCCAAATACCCAAAAGCTCTTTCTTGCCTTCTATATTTATACCAATAACAAGGTAAACAGCCTTATTTATAACTATATTATTATCTCTTGCTTTTACCATGATGCAATCTAAATATACAATTGGGTATATTCTATCTAATGCTCGGGCTTGCCATCTTATTACCTCTTCCATAACTCCATCTGTAATAGTCGAGATAAGCTCCTTAGATACTTCTGTATGATACATTTCCTCTAAATGGGATTGAATCTCACTCATGGTCATACCTCTTGCATAAAGTGAAATAACGCTATCATCAAATCCAGTGAATCTCTACTCCCTTAGGAATTAATTGAGGCTCAAAACTATTGTCTCTATCTCTTGGAATATCAAGTACTATCTTTTGACCACTGTCATCTATTACTGTCTTTTCGCTCCTACCATTACGACGATTGCTATCTTGCTTTGATGCCTTGCTATGCCTCGAATAACCTAATTCATGACTTAGCTCGTCCTCTAGTATTCTCTCTACTAACCTCTTCTTTAATTGCTGAAACAATCCATCCTTTCCAAATAACTCTTTAGGATTAGATTGGGATAATATTTCCTCTACTAACTTAGTATTTATATCTGCACTTCTAACACCAGCTTCTATTTTCTTAGCCATATTTTTTACCTTTGTTCTAGTTGTATTTTAACAGTATTTCTTTCTCTGTTGCTTTACAACTTACACAAAATATATGATAGACTCGCATTGCCAGCGTGGATCATTTCCCCCTGTCACCCCGTGGCTTGGGAACTAGATCCAGTAAAAACATAAAGACAATAAATTTCTAGAGTTAAAAGCTCGATTTATCTCGCTTTAGCCTTGATTCCCGCTTTCGCGGGAATGACATTGAGAGTAATTTTCGATTTACGCAATAATGCCTGCTGATCACGGGGGTGACACGGTAGGTGGCGTTTTCATCACCTGTAATACCTTAAACAACCCGCCCATTTCTTTCAGAGATATCAATCTATTTACTTGTCTCTCTATTAGCTCTGCTTGCTCGGGATCAAGTTTGTTTTGCAGTGTTTGCTTGCGTAGTAAAATCCCATTTTCTATTAAGAAATCATGTTGTAAGATTGTATCTATTATATTTATCTTGCTATTTTGAGCTACTGTTTTGAGTACATAAAAATCTACATGAGCTGATAAATCTGCCTCCCCTAAATTCTCAATTATTGGGCAATATTTATGATTTTTTATAGCTTGCAAGGTTGAGTTATATTGATATCTAGTTCTAATATTTGGGTTTATATCATAACCGTAATCTATTATAAGACCGCTTCCGCCCAATTCTTTTATATGCTCGGATATAAATTTCATAATCTCTATAGATTTATAGGACTCTTCAAGCACTGCTCCGTCTTTCGCATCTAAATGTGTCTTCTGTAAATATTCTTGTAATTGTTTACTAACAGCTATTTTATCATACTTGATTTTCTCATCTACCGGCTGCACTACAAATATTCTTTCATACCATGATTCTTTTACTTTGATATATTGCTTTATCGGCATAGTATCAAAGAACTCATTAGCTATTATTAGAGCGGGTTTTTTGGGGATATCTTCTATAGATGCGTACCAATTAATCGGTAAATCAAAGTTTTGTAGATTAGATTTTTGGTGAATAATAAAATTTTCATTGATATCAATTAAGTTGATCGATAAAGCGTTATAAAATTCTGGAACTAATTTTGCTGTACGTAATAAGTCCCGCATTAATAACCCTCTGCCAGGACCAAGCTCGACTATGCTAAGATTTTTAGGGCTACCAATTCTTTGCCATTCTTTTATACACCATAAACCGATAATCTCACCAAATAGCTGCGAAACTTCAGGAGCGGTAATAAAGTCCCCTTCTTCTGCCAAGGATTTCGTTTGCCTATAATAAGAAGTCGGGCTTACATGTAAAACTTCCTGCATAAGACGATCACAAGTGATATAGCCACTTTGCTCAATTATTTCCCTTATTCTGTGATCGATCGACATTCTGCCTTTATTATTAAATAACTACCTAAAAGTAACAGCGGCATCGATAAAATTTGCCCCATAGTTAAACTATCAAAAATAAAACCGATTTGCACATCCGGCTCTCTAAATACTTCAATAACTATTCTAAAAAGAGAATAAAACATTAAAAACAGACCTGAGTTTAAACCTTCTTTCTTAATTGTATTACGCTTAAATACAGCATAAGCCAAAATACAAAATAACACTAACCCTTCAAAGAAAGCTTCATATAATTGACTAGGGTGACGCAAGTTTAAATCGCTATCTGGGAAAATTACACCAATAGATGAATTTGTAATACGCCCATATAACTCACCATTAATAAAATTAGCAATTCTACCGAAAAATAAGCCAATCGGTACTACTGGAGCAATAATATCGGTAAGACTTAAGAAATTAAGTTTATGTCGTTTGCAAAATATATAAGCAGTGATAATGACTCCTATAGCACCACCGTGAAAGGACATTCCGCCCTCATATGTTTTTAAAATCTCTATTGGATTTGAAAAATATTTATAAGGATTATATAATAGAATATAGCCAAGTCTGCCTCCAACTATTATCCCAATAATAGCGTATGTAACAAACTCTTCTAAATTTTTCTTGGTGATTTGTGTAGGAAATTTTTCTATAATTTTACTTGCATAAAACCAACCAAATAAAATTCCAACTACATATGAAAGAGAGTACCAAGATACGGCTAGCGGTCCTATAGAGAAAATAATAGGATTAATATTCGGGAATGTCATAGTTAAAAAGTTATTTTGTTCTTTTTAGTTAAATTTATTGATAAAAATAAAATTTTTAGGAATAATAAAAATTTATTTATAATCATACATAATAATATGGTAAGTAAAATATGCAATATTTAATGGATTTATATCGTACATCAAGTACTGAAATAATAATGTTATTTGTTATGCTGGTATCTATTATACCTTTAGTATTTTTAATTAAAAAACTAATTTTTGTTCCAGTAAGAAATTATTTAACAAGACATCATTATGAATGATTATGAAAGAGTGTTGAAGAAATATCCGATATTTCGTTATTTACTACACTCTCTCTTAGGGATTTATTTCATATCTTGGGGAAATATCTTTCATCCAAGTTCTTTTAAAGCACATATATTACTTGGGATTAAAGATACTATAGTCATATTATATGTCAGTTTATCTTTCACTATGCTATTGCTAACCCTTATAGATGCTGGTGCTGACCTTTATCATAATAGAATTAAAACTTTTGCTAAAAAAGCTCCTTTAAGCTTATATTTTCAAATATTAAAAATATTTGTCATGATCATTTCGGCTATGATAACTATTTCTTATTTGCTAAATATTTCGTTTGGTGCCTTTCTAACAAGTTTAGGTGCTGCCGCTGCTCTTTTAACATTCATCTTTAAAGACACTATGCTTGGGTTAATTGTAAGTCTTCAACTAACCAGTCAAGATATTATCAATATAGGTGACTGGGTGCGTATTGGTGAAGTCGAAGGGACTGTAGAAAAAATTACTATTTCTGTAGTGATAATTAGAAATTTTGATCAATCTATTTCAACTATTCCTACTTCTAGTGTTTTAAGCTCCAACGTTATAAATTACAAAGGAGTCGATGAGGCAGGAGCAAGAAGAGTAAAAAGAGAATTTAATATAAATATGGCAACTATTAATTTTTGTGATTCTACTATTTTAACAAATCTCAAAAAATCTCCTTATCTATCAAAAGATGTAATCAATAAAATCACTCTTGATAAAGACGAAAAAGATCTAACAAATATCAAAATATTCAAATTATATGTTCAAGAATATCTAAAAAATAATCCTGCTATTTATACTGAAGGGTTTACTTTTTTAGTTAGACAACTTCAGCCAACTGTTAATGGTTTACCTATTGAAATATATATTTTCGTTAAAGAAACAAGTTTAATAGGATACGAAAAAGTTCAAGCCGATATTTTTGAACATATAATTTCCGTATTGCCTGAATTTAAATTAAAAATCTTCCAAAATGTCGGTATAGTGTAGGACATGTTAAGTTGTTGCATGGATTGAAAAACGTCCTCGATGTCATCTAGTTGCTTGACCACAATACCCAAAAAAATAATCTAATAGTAAGTGTAGATAGACGAAGTTTAATTTGGAAAAGAGTAATCGGTCCACAAGACGAGGAACGGAACGTATACTTAATACGTGAGTACCGCAGTACTTGTAGGACGACGTAGCCAATTTTTCAAATTAAACGAGTATATCCTTGATTATTTTATTTAAATCCTATAAAATTTAAAGCTCTAAAATATAAAAAATTAAGTACTTACTAATGAATAATAATATAGTTAATCTTGTAGCAGCCATTGTACTATCTTTAGGTATAATTTTTGGTTGGCAATATTTTATTGTAAAGCCGCAGCAGCAAAAGCAACAAGAACAAATAGCATTACAAAAAGCAAAGGATTTAAAGAAAAAAGAATCCGCACAATTAGAAGCTACACCTGTTATTGTTCAAGAAGCAAGTCAAGCACCACGTATTAAAATAGACTCAAATGCACTTTCTGGTTCTATTTCATTAAAAGGACTTAGATTTGATGATTTGATTTTGAAAAAATATAAGCAAGATTTATCTGAAAATAGCCCTGAAGTGGTATTATTTTCACCATCTGATACTAAAGATGCGTATTTTGCAGAAATAGGCTGGGTGAGTAATTTATCTAGTGTAAAGCTACCTAATAACGAAACTATATGGAATAGTGATAGTGAAATATTAACTCCTGAAAAACCAGTTAATTTATTTTGGGTTAATGAGGATGGGGTTAAATTTTTAGTAGCTATTACAGTAGATGAAAACTATTTATTTACTATAGAACAAACCATAGTCAATAACAGCAATCAAGAACTTCCTGTGCAATCTTACGGCTTAATAAATCGTAAATATACTGCTGTAGAAAAAGCCGTAAATATACTACATCAAGGTCCTATTGGGTGTATAGATGAAAATCTAAAAGAATATTCATATGATGATATTAAGGACAAAAAAAGTGAGAAATTTTCCGCAAGTAAAGTTGATTGGATAGGAATTACTGATAAATATTGGCTTACTTCTTTAATTCCTGATAAATCAAGTAATTATAGTTCAAACTTTAATTATGCAGTTAAACAAGAAGTAGAGCGATATCAAGTAGATTTTATTTCACCTGTACAAATAGTAAAACCAGGTGAGAATTTTTCTATTAAAGGAAGACTTTTTGCGGGAGCAAAGAAAGTAGATTTGCTAGACAAATACGAAAAGCAATATGACATTAAATTATTTGATAGAGCTATAGATTTCGGTTGGTTTTATATAATTACTAAGCCAGTTTTCTATGCTATGAACTTCTTTTATAAATATGTTGGTAATTTCGGTATCAGTATCTTAATAGTTACTGTTATTATTAAGTTATTGATGTTTACTTTGGCTAATAAATCCTATCGTTCAATGAAAAGAATGAAGAATTTACAGCCTGAAATTAATAGGATAAAAAATCTATACGGTGATGATAAAGCTCGTTTAAATCAAGAAATTATGGCTTTATATAAAAAGGAAAAAGTCAATCCCGTAGCTGGTTGTTTGCCTATAATTGTTCAAATACCGGTATTTTTCTCTATCTATAAAGTGCTTTATGTTACTATTGAAATGCGTCAAGCACCATTTTATGGCTGGATTAAAGACTTATCCGCTCCTGATCCTACTAGTATCTTTAACTTATTCGGGTTGTTGCATTTTTCTCTACCTTCATTCTTAATGATTGGTGCATGGCCTATCTTAATGGCTATTACTATGTTCCTGCAACAAAGAATGAGTCCTGAGCCTGCTGATCTGGTACAAGCTCAAGTAATGAAATTTATGCCTTTAGTTTTCCTAGTAATGTTTAGTAGTTTTCCAGCAGGTCTTTTAATATATTGGTCTTGGAATAATATTTTATCCATAATCCAACAATATTATATTAATAAGCTAGATAAATAAATGGAGTGTTTATAATATAATTGATGAAAATTGATGAAAATTTACCTAACTATTTGACGATTGCCCGAATAGCTGCAATTCCAGTTATTATACTAACATTTTATGTTAATAGCCCTCTTGCCCGCATACTTGGAGCTTTACTATTTGTGCTAGCTAGTATTACGGATTTTTTTGATGGTTATATTGCAAGAAAATATAACTTGGTTACAAGTTTTGGTAAAATGCTCGACCCTATTGCTGATAAATTATTAGTCGGCTGTGTTATTATAATGTTATTGAAGAAAAGTGATGTAGATGAAATTCCTTGTTTATTGATATTGGCAAGAGAGTTTTTAGTTAGCGGTCTTCGAGAATTTTTAGCATTAGTTAAAGTTAGTGTTCCTGTCTCAACACTTGCAAAAACTAAAACCTTTTTACAAATGTTTGCTTTATCAATATTAGTATTAGGCTCAAAAGGTTCTAATATTATCTATCTTGATTTAGTTGGAGAAATAATTTTATGGATTGCAGCTTTTTTAACAATCATAACTGGTTATTCTTACTTTAAAGCATGTAAGAAATATTTTTAATTTTTAGGTTCATTAAATATGCTTGCCGATAAAAAGATTGTAAAAGTAGAAGTAAGTAAAGAACATTTAAAAACTCTAAATGAAGCTTCAACTCTTTTAATAAGTTGCGTAGATTTTAGATTGATAGATGAAACAGACAAGTTAATGAAGCAATTAGGTTTAGAGGATGATTTCGATAAGGTATCACTTCCTGGAGCCTCGCTTGCTCTTGTTAATGAGAAATATACCCATTGGGGAAAGACTATAGAAGATACTATAGAAATTCTACAAGACTTACATAACATCAAGCAAATTATTTTCCTTGATCATCGTGAATGTGGGGCTTATAAAAAGCTTATAGCTGAAGAACGTTTAAGCACTAAAGAAAAAGAAACCGAAGCACATACGGAAATTTTAAATAAAGCCCGTAAGATAATCAAAGAAAAATTCCCACAACTAAAAGTTTACACATTCTTAATGGGTCTTGATGGCGTGATAGAACAGATTTATGAGAAGTGATTATAATGTCTAACTCTAATAAAAGATTAGATAAAAACTTTGACAAAGCTTTATTATGTCTTGAAGAGGAAAAATATGAAAGTGCAATAAAATATTTTGATAGAGTTTTAAATCTAGATCCGTTTTCAACCCCAGCATATAGTAATAAAGCTTTTGCTTTAAAACAACTTAGAAAATTTGAAAAAGCTTTAGAAACTTTGAATGCAGCTATAAAAATCGATCCTAAAATGTCAGACTGTTATGACAACAGAGGTATAGTTTTAAGTATTTTAGGTCGCTACGAGGAAGCAATAAAAAGTTATAACCAAGCTCTAAAACTTGATCCAATGGATGCTCTAACTTTTAATAATAAAGGATGGACTTTTAATAATTGGGAAAAATATAGAAAAGCACTTAGTATTTTAGATAAAGCTATTGAGCTTGATCCCACTGATATTAAAGCTTACGCTAATAAAGCAATATCTTTAGAAAAATTGGGTAAATTTGATGAAATAGTCCAGATGTATAATAAAGCACTGGAAATTAACTCTGATTGTCCTGAGCTATATTATGATAGAGCTAAAGCTTTAATTGATATAGATGAAAAAGAAAAAGCACTTTTTGATATTAATAAAGCGATTGAAACTAAACAACCCTCAGCTATAAGCTGAGGGGTTATAAAGTGGAATCGATTAGAAATCGATCATCATTCACAGGTTCACCTTCCTGTTCATCAATATAGTGTTGTATCATTTCATCAGTTATATTACCTGAACTGACTGCCATATAGCCCCTAGCCCACAAATGATTGCCCCAAAATTGTTTTCGTAAATGAGTAAATTCTTGCAATAAAATTCTTGAGCTAATGCCTTTTAAATACTGTACTAACTTGCTAAGAGATATTTGCGGCTTATATGAGATAAACATATGTACGTGATCACATGATATTTTCCCTGAAATTATATGTACTTCATGTTCCATACAAATCTGCCTCAGTAAATCTCTAGTCCTTTCCGATACTTTGCCTATCAATATTCTCTTCCTATATTTTGGTATCCATATAAGATGCACTTTTAAATCATACTGACTATGACTATTCTTTCTATAACTTCTCATATTTCTTGATATAAATTCATTGCTAAAGCAATTTCATTATATCTTCCCTTCGCCTAAAGGCGAGGGATTTTTGATCCCCGAAGGGGGACATTAATCCAAATGAAATAGAATTTTATCATAAAAAAGGCTGGATATTATCAGAACTTTACAAAAATGATGAAGCGATAGAATGCTGTAATAAAATTATTGAAATCGATCCTAAAGATCCTTATGGCTATTTTAATAAAGGCTCAATGTTACGCCTCAATAAAAAATATGAAGAAGCGATTGAAGCTTTCAATATGGCTATTAAGCTTATACCTTTTGAAGCGGAATTATACTTTCTGAAAGGAACATGTTTATATAAATTGAAAAAATACGAAGAAGGAATCGAAGCTTTTAATATGGTTACTAAGCTTGTACCATCTAAAGCGAAATCATACTATTTAAAAGGTCGGTGTTTATATGAATTAAAAAGACATAAAGAAGCAATTAAGACATTTGATAAAGCTATTAAACTTGAGCCAGATACTTTATCTTATCACTATAAAGGACAAGCATTATATAGATTAAAAGAATATAAAAAGGCAATTGAGGCTTATAACCATGCTCTTAATTATCCGCAATATGATAATTATACCTACTATTTTAAAGCCTTAAGCTTAGGATAATTAAAACGATATGAAGAAGCAATTGAGATGTTAGATGAAGCATTAAAAATTGATTCTAAAGATGAGGATGCATTTTATGCTAAAGGATATGCTTTAAATAAATTAATGAGATGTGAAGAAGCAGTTAAAGCTTTTGATAAAGCAATAAGAATTGATCCTAATTACTATAAAACTTATTATGGTAGAGAGGGTGGGCATCTAATAGACTTGGTAAATATAAAAATGCCATAAATAATTATAATAAAGTGATTAAACTAGGTGAAGCCAACTCAGATGCTTATTATGAAATAGCCCTAGCTTCCTATAATCTTAAAAGGTACAAAACAGCAATAATAAATTATGATAAAGCAATAGAACTTGGAATTGAAGCACTAGACGTAAAAGTTTCTACCTACTCTACTAAAGGGGATTGCTTATATAATATAAAAAACTATAAAGCTGCGTTAGAGTCATATAATAAGGCAATTGAATTTGATCCCACTAATTATGTTCATTATTATGATAAGGCTTATACTTTGGATAATCTAAAAAGATATCAAGAAGCATTAGAAAATTATGATAAAGTAATTTTATTAAATCCCTCATATTTGTCGGCATATGTTAATAAAGCTGATATATTTTTAAACTAAAAGAATATACTAAAGCTATAGATTGTTCTAATAAAGCCTTAGCTATAGTTACTGATGATGATGCAGCATATTATAATAAAGGTTTAGCTTTAATCAAATTACAAAAATATGAAGAAGGTATAGAAAATTTGAATAAATCCATAAAATTAGATCCAGATTATCCTTATGCATATTATTATAATGCTATTGCTTTAAACAAAATTAAAAAGCCCGTCTGAGCTATAGGATATCTCAATAAAGCTATAGAACTTGCACCTAAAAACAAAATTTTTCAAAATTTATATAAAAAATTAATAAAAATTATTTAGGTTTAATTAGCTATTTTAATTATAGTATTTGATTATATACCTTTAATGCTTCAAAAATTGGAAGTCAAATAAGAGATGAGCTAAGCGTATAAATAAGGTAAACCTTCAAATTTTACGTACCGAGCCTTGAGGTATCGAAGGTATACACAAAAATATTGCTTGCCTTGCTTATAAAGAAAAGTTAAAATTCAGTTTATTTATATAGAATATTCTAACATGCAAATTAAAGAGATTTTTCCTTGTTCTGTAGAAAAGGCTTGTGAGTTGCCGTTATTTGACACAAAAGTACAGGCAGGTTATCCGTCGCCTGCTGACGGATATATGAGTAATAGCCTTGATTTGAATAGCCATTTAATTAAGCATCCTAAATCAACTTTTTTTGTTCAAGTAACTGGTGATTCTATGATAGATGCTGGTATTAGAGAAAATGATTTATTGATAGTTGATAAATCTCTACCCCCTACTAATAATAAAATAGTAATTGCTGTTATTAATAACGAATTTACTGTAAAACGCTTAAAATTTATCAACGACGAAGCTTACTTAATGCCTGAAAATAAAGATTTCCCACCTACCAAAATTGAAAATGGTACATATATCTGGGGAGTTGTCACAAGCGTAATCCAACAGTTTTAATTTTTCCAAAGGAGAGGGTGTCAGGAAGTTTGTGTAAGTTGTAAAAATAGTTAAGAATAAAAATAACATAAACAACTTACATGGAGCTAATATGAAGAACAATAACAAAGTATCAAATCCAGCTATAGAAAAATTAGTATCAGAAATACTATCACAAAGTGATCCATCTGAAATATTTGGTAAAGAAGGGATATTTCAGGGAATTAAAAAGCAGATAGTAAATAAGATTTTAGAGAAAGAAATGGAATCTCATATAGGTTATGAGAAACATTCTAAAAATGAGAAATACTCAGATAACAGACGTAATGGTAATTATGAAAAGACTCTAATAGATCCAGAAGGTCGTAAATTGACAGTAGAAGTGCCAAGGGATCGGGATGGAGAATTTGAACCTCAACTAATTCCAAAAGGAGTGCGTAAATTTGAAGGATTTGATGATAAAGTAATATCCTTATATGCTCGGGGAATGACCATTAGGGAAATACAAGGGCACTTAGAAGAACTATATGCCACCAAGGTATCATCTGAGTTAATATCAAAGGTAACTGATGGTATTTTAGAGGAAGTAACTGCTTGGCAGAATAGAGCACTTGATAATGTATATCCTATAATGTACTTAGATTGTATTCATGTTAAGGCAAGAGATAATCATGTAATAATAAATAAAGCGGTTTATCTAGCTATTGGAGTGAATATGGAGGGCAAGAAAGAGCTATTAGGAATTTGGATAGGCAAGAATGAAGGGTGTAAATTTTGGATGCAGGTAGTAACAGAACTGAAGAATCGAGGAGTTGCACAAATATATGTTGCATGTGTTGATGGTCTTAAGGGTTTTCCAGAGGCGATAAATAGCATTTTTCCAAAGACGATAGTGCAGTTGTGTATTGTTCATATGGTAAGAAATTCTGTAAAATACGTATCATACAAAGATCTAAAAGCGGTAACAGCTGATTTAAAAGCAGTTTATTCTGCAATAAATGAAGCAGAGGGATTAAGAGAATTACAAAACTTTGCCAAAAAATGGGATGAAAAATATCCAGTTATTTTTGACGGCACCGTCAAGTTAAGGGAGGTATAAATTAAGTATTGAGCAATTACAGGGAATGATTTATAGAATAGCAGTAACAATTTATCCTAGATTTTACCGCTATGCATATTACTCAAGCCCCGAATAGACATCGTTTTCCAGCAAGCATTATTAGCCATACAGTATGGTTATATCATCGCTTTAATAATAGTTACCGAGATGTTCAAGAGCAGATGGCTTATCGAGGTATTATATTAAGTCATGAGACTGTAAGGTTTTGGTGTTATAAGTTTGTAGTTTATTTTCAAGATGTTATTAGTAAGAGAGAGCGAAAGCCAACTGATAAATGGCATTTGGATGAGATGAATATCAAGATCAAAGGTGAAGTATTCATATTATGGAGAGCTGTTGACTCTGAGGGACATGAATTAGAAGTATTACTGCAGAAGCGTCGTAACAAGAAATCAGCTATTCGCTTTTTATCAAGATTATTGGGTAATTATCCATGTCCAAGGGTTATTGTGACTGATAAGCTAAAAAGCTACATTAAACCAGTTAGGTATATGTGTCCTAGGACTAAGCATCGTACCGATAAAAGACTAAATAATCGGATTGAGAATGCCCATCAGCCAACTAGGAGAAAAGAGAAGATACTGATTAAATTTAAGCATCCTAATTCAGCACAATGTACATTATCACTGATGGGAAAAGTCAGAAATATATTTGCTGTAAATGTTGGAAGATATACTAAAACAGCATCTGAGCAAAGAATTGCATTTGCGTCCGCTAAATCCATTTGGGATGAAGCTACTCAAAGACTTCTTGCTGTCTGAAATCTAAAAATATAGTACTTTGTGATACTAATTTACTTAACTTGACGGTGCCTTTTTAATCTATCAACTTCTTCGTTAGTTAATTTCTTTTTCATAATTTTATCTAATTTTAATATATTGTGAATAATAAAAATCTATTACTAACTATCGCAAGAAAAAGCAAGAAGTTTTTCTAATAATTCATCACTTCCCTATACAGAAATTCTTAAATATCTCGCCGAGGATTTCTTCAACATCAATAATGCCTGTAATAGCACCTACTTTCCGCATAGTCATTCTGATATCTTCAGTTGCTAGAACTAAATCATTATCAAGGTTAAAATCTTTTAGATAGGCAAGAGCTTGCTTAAGGTGATGGCGGTGGCGTTCATTTGTTATATAAGGCGTTTCAGTAAAACCTGCCATATTTTCAGCAATTTCTTCAATGTTTTTTAATATACTTGGTAAAGCTATATTGTTTTTAATTGAAACCTTTAAGCATCTATATTTATTTTCTATATTAAATATTCTATTTTCGGGAATAAGGTCAATTTTATTAATTATTACAATAGTATTCTCATCAATCAAACCTGTTATATCTTCATTGACTGTAGAGCCTAAAGTCTCAGCATCGAACATCACAATTTTAATATCGGCTTTTTTTGCTGAATCTATTGCTCTCTTTATCCCTTCTTGTTCTATAACATCATTGCTTTCGCCTCTTATACCTGCTGTATCTTGCAAAATAATAGGGTATCCGCCTATATCCAAATGTCCCTCTATTATATCTCTAGTAGTACCTGCTATATTTGAGACAATTGCAATATCTCTTCGCATTAGGAAGTTAAGCAAGCTAGACTTGCCAGCATTTGGTGGTCCTATAATTGTAAGCTTTAACCCACTTCGGAGCAACTCCCCTTTTCTGTTATCATTAAGATATTCGGATATTGTGTTTATAAGTGTTTTATGAGTATTTGTAACATCTTTTAATACACTTTTCGGTATATCTTCATCAGGAAAATCTATATATGCCTCAAGTAAAGATATAATCCGCAGCAATTGACTTCGCCAACTATTATATAGCTCTTCAAGTGCTCCTCCTGCTTGCCTAATTGCCTGTTTATGTTGCATAATTGTTTCAGCATTAATTAAATCGGCAATGCCCTCTGCTGCCGTTAAATCGAATTTATTATTTAGAAAAGCTCTTTTGGTGAATTCCCCTGCCTCTGCTAAACGAACGCCTGGTATATTCAGTAAAGCATTCGTAAGCATTATAGAGATGGCTTTACTACCGTGAGTATGAATTTCTACCACATCTTCGCCGGTAAAGCTATTAGGTGCTTTGAAATAAACAACCATAGCATTATCGATTAAGTCATTGCTTTCTGGGGAAGTAAGTTTTTGGTAATACATAAAGCGTGGTTTAAAATTAGATTTACCAGTTAGTAACTTTAAAACTTCTAAACTTTTAGCCCCAGAAACTCTAAAAACTGCTACCCCTGCTTTACCAAAGCTAGAGCTTTGTGCAAATATCGTTTCCATTTTTTTGATACTCCTAATATAAAACAATGTCACCTTAATAACTCTTCTACAAAGCTTTAAAGCAGAAGAGTATTGTTTATTAAATAATATATAATATAATAACAAATTAAATAAGCTATATTTACTTGAGAAAATCATGACGCCAAAAACACCTCTTTTAGATTCCGGTCGGTTAAATTGTCAAATACCAAACCATAAAGCTAAAATTTTAGAGCTTAGCAAAAAACATGAGCCAAATTCTTTATATGTGGAATTTATTGAAAAATTTTTGAGTTATATTCCTATTGATTATGATTTTGAGAATAAACAAAAACTATTTTTCGATTTTGCCAATGAAGCTTTTAACTTTTTTAAGTATAGAGAAAAAGGCGAGAGGAAAATATCAATAACAAATACTGTTATTGAAAACGATCCAGCAATAAATGTGTTAATATTGCTTGATAATAAACCACATATTGTTGATTTTATCGTGTGCTTTCTTAAGAATAAGGCACTGCAAACTAAATTTTTGCTGCATCCGGTAATAAAATGTACTCGTGATAGTAAAGGCAACCTAGAAAAAATACTAGAAAATTCAGCCGTAGAAAAAAAATCAGAATCTATATTACATTTAACAATCCTCGGAAATTTTGATGATAGTGCAGCTAATTTACTAACAAAAACTATAAATGATAGGCTAGATGAGCTTGAGGAAAGCCATAATGCCTTGCCAAATATGCAGGCAAAGCTCCAAGACTTATCTAAAAATATAATCGATAATGAGAAACTGAATTCCGTAGAGGCTAAAGAATTTTTAAATTGGTTACAAAATGATAATTTAATTTTATTAGGTACTATTGATTTTGAAGTAAATTCTACAAAGTTAAGCAATAAGATTGGGACAACAAAAATATGGCAAGAAGTAAAAGATGAGATTGAAGACATTGTAAAATGTTCCGCTAGCCCATTATATCAAAACCAGCTAATAATACTTGGTAAAATAAATAGTGCCTCGCTTATTCATACAGATAATTTAATTGATTATATTTTAGTAAAGAAATTTGACTCTTCTGGTGAATATATTTCAGGAAGTATAATTTTTGGTATATATAACTCAAATATGTATTACCATTCAATAAGTAATATCCCAATTCTTAGACAGAAATTTAACTTTGTAATAGGAAAAGCTGGTTTTGCATTGTCTGGTTATAATGCTGATAAGTTAAAAATTTTAATGGAGTCCTTACCTGGTGAAGCTTTAATTCAAATTGATCAAGGTGATTTATATTGCATGTGCTTACATATGCTTTCTAGTATGATGAGTAAGAAGCTTAAATTATTCATTCAATATGATTGGTCGAGTTCTTTTTTAAATATTATAATTTTCTTACCTAGAGAGCGTCTAACTTCTGAAATACATAACATGATAGATTGTTATTTAGCTGAGAAATTCGGCAGTAAAATCCTATCTAACTATATCACTGAAGTAGTAGGCAGCTTTTCTTATCTTTTTGTCACCCTTGAAGCACAAGATAAGCATAAAATAAATTTTGAAGCGGAAAAAATTCAGCAAGATTTAGATCGTATTTCTAGATGTTGGAGTGAAGATTTTTACTTGAAACTTTCTAAAAAATTTGGTGAATATCAAGCAGGAATTAATTTTAAACTATTCGATAATATTTTTCCTGCTGATTATAGGCAAAAATTTTCTCCTGAAATAGCTTTAACGGATATTGAATATTTAACTGAAGCAAGTAGAAATCAAAGACGCATGTTTAATTTGATTGCTACAGGTGAATCAGAATTTTATCTAAAAATATATAGCCCAGGAGTAAGTCTTGCTCTTTCTAATATATTACCACCAATAGAAAATTTAGGCTTTAGTGCAATCGACGAACAGAGCTTTGTAATTAAAGAACTCGGTGAGATTAAAGAAAGCTGGATATATAATTTTATTTTAACTTCCGTAGTACCAGTAAAAGATAATATTCAAGAGCTAAAAATAAATGTTGAAGAAGCCTTAGATAAAATGGTTCTTGGCATGCTCGCTAATGACTCTTTAAGTAAATTAATAGTACTTGCCGGTTTTAACTGGAAGCAAGTTAAACTAGTCAAAGCTCTAACAAGATATTTACATCAAACAGGTTTTAGTTACGGCAAGGGTTATGTGCAATTGACACTTCTTAAACATCCTGAATATACGAAAAAATTAGTAAATCTATTTGATATAAAATTTAATCCTAAACATCTCGATCATGATTTCAAGGATATCAAAAAACAATTAAATGATTATTTATTAAAAGTTGAAGTAAGTAGTGAGGATAAAGTACTGCGTAGTATGCTTGGTATTCTTGAGGCTGTTACTAGAACAAATTACTATCAACCTAACAAACATTATTTTTCATTTAAGTTCGATTCCTCTAAAGTCCCCCATTTACCTCAACCGATCCCATTTGCTGAAATATTTGTTTACTCAAGAAGTTTTGAAGGAGTGCATTTAAGAGGTGGTCCTGTATCACGCGGGGGGCTTAGATGGTCAGATAGAGCAGAAGATTATAGATATGAAGTGCTTGGGCTTATGAAAGCACAAATGACTAAAAATTCTGTTATAGTACCTGTTGGTTCTAAGGGCGGTTTTTATCTTCATTTTACTGATGAGGGAATGAGTCGTGATGAATATATGGCAAAGGTCGTTGAGTGTTATAAGAATTTCCTTAGAGGTTTACTAGATATTACCGATAACATAGTTGATGGCAAGGTAGTACACCCTCAAGATATCATTATTTACGATAAGGAAGACCCATATTTAGTAGTTGCTGCCGATAAAGGAACAGCTTCATTTTCAGATTATGCTAATAGCGTTTCTAGAGAATATAATTATTGGCTTGATGACGCTTTTGCTTCAGGTGGTTCTGCTGGTTATGACCATAAGAAAATGGCTATTACCTCTAAAGGTGCTTGGATTTCAGTAACTAATCATTTCAAAACTTTAGGTATAGATGTACAGAAAGACCCTATCACTGTCACAGGGATAGGCGATATGTCTGGTGACGTGTTCGGTAATGGAATGCTTCGCTCGAAAGCTATTAAGCTAGTTGCTGCTTTTAACCATAAGCACATATTCATTGACCCAAGCCCTGATCCCTTAACAAGTTTTAATGAGCGTTTACGTCTATTTAATTTAAAAGGTTCTAACTGGTCTGATTATGATAATAAGCTGATTTCTAAAGGCGGTGGGATATTTGAGCGTAGTAGCAAGTCGGTAAAATTATCACCAGAAATTAAAAAATTACTCGATGTAAGTGATAGTGAAATATCACCTGAAGAGCTAATTAAAGCTATTTTAAAAGCTGAAGTTGATTTGCTATGGAATGGTGGTATAGGCACTTATATTAAAGCGAAAACAGAGAATCATCTAGAGATTGGCGATAAAGCGAATGATAATTTAAGATGTAATGGTGAAGAAATTAGAGCAAAAGTTATTGCAGAAGGTGGTAATGTCGGTGTATCACAACGAGGCAGAGTTGAGTATGCCAAAAAAGGCGGACGCATCAATACCGACTTTATTGATAATTCAGCGGGTGTTGATTGTTCTGACCATGAAGTAAATATTAAAGTTGCTTTTAGTAATTCTGTTGCTTCCGGTAAGGTTACTTTAGATGAGCGTAACAAGCTGTTAATTGATATGACAAAGCAAGTTGAAGAGTTGGTTTTAGAGGATAATTATAAGCAAACCGAAGCAATAACGATTATGCAGTTATCGCCTACCTTAACAGTCAGTATATTCAGTCAGTTTATAGATATTTTAGAAGAAGAGAAAATATTAGTACGTGAGAATGAATTTTTACCAACTTCCGAAGAATTAAACAGAAGAGCCATAAACGGGGAAGTATTAACTCGCCCTGAACTTTGCTTATTACTTTCATATAGTAAAAGATCGGCTTCTCATGAATTACGTAACTCAACCTTTTCTCATGATAAATATTTTGATTCTTATCTTGTAAATTATTTTCCTAAAATAATGCAAGAGAAGTTTCGTGAAGAAATTTTATCTCATCCTCTTAAGCATGAAATTATTAAAACTGTTGTAATAAATAAAATAGTTAATCAGCTTGGTGGACCACTTATTAGCATAACAAAACGTGAAACTGGTGCTCCTCTTTGCGACATAATAAGATCATATACTATTATTTGTGAAATTTTTGAACTTGATGATATATGGGAAAAGGTAAGCAATCTAGCTACTAATATCGATTATAATATTAAGATTGATATGTTTACTGAGATAACAAAATTAATGCGTCGTGGTATTTCTTGGGTTATCAAAAATTTAAAACATCCAATTAATATTAGTAAAACCATAGAAGAGTTTAAAAAACCTGCACAGAATCTAAGAGAAGTAGTAGGTAATTTACTAGCCGGAGAAGCAAAAATAAAGTTTGAAGAAAAGTTAAACTATTATGTAAGTAACGGAATAGACAAATCATTTGCTAAAGATATTCTTACCTTTGATAGTTTGATTTCGGTATTTGATATAATACATGTAACGAAACAAGTATCAGGTAATGATGAAGAAATGGCAAAAGCTTATTTTACAATCGGTAATATGTTTAGTTTAGACTGGTTACGTAAAACTTGTGATAGACAATTAAACGATTCATATTGGCGTCGTTTGGGTCTACAATCCTTAAAAGATGACTTATATGACAAACAACGTAGATTATTAATAAAAATTATTAATAAATCTCAAACAACTATTGATTTAGATTTATGGATTGATAATAATAAAAGTTTAGTTAAGAATTTTCTTGATTTTATTAAAGAAATTAAATCTCAGGAAGTTATAGACTTAAATGTAATAATTTTAGTAAATAAAAAATTCGAAATATTTTTACAAAAACTTGAATAACTATGCCATCAATGCTTAAGCAGACCAGATTAGATTTGGGTAAAACCTTAAACCAAGTATCTTTAGATTTAAAAATTAGAAAAAAATATTTAATAGCTTTAGAAGAAGGGAAATTAGATGTTTTACCAGGGGAAGTATATGTAAAAGGTTATCTAAAATTATATTTAGATTACCTTAACATAAGAGATCGTAATGCTGAGCAGTTAGAAACTAAAAAAAATAATGAACAAGAAAAATTATTAAGTAGAAATAAAAATAAAGCCTTAGTAAATTATAGACACAAAAAACAGTTGATATTTATGTCTATTGTAATGTTATCTATTATTATAATAATTTATCCATTTATAGAGTTAGCTTAAAAAATGAATAATGAAATATTAATGAGCTTAATGCAACAAGTAGAGTATAGGCTTGATAATCTATTAAATGTGCTTGCAAATAATCAATATGAGATCCATAGATTACAAAATGAAAATAATCAACTAAGAAATGATTATGTAAGAATATTAGATCAGATTAACATTTATGTTAATGAACTTGAAGAAATAAAAAAATTACAAAAATAATTATGGCAATTGTTACGATAACATTAAATAATAAAAACTTTCAATTATATTGTAATAGTGGTGAAGAGAAAAAATTATTATTTTTAGCAAATAAACTAAACAACCCTCAGCTATAAGCTGAGGGGTTATAAAGTGGAATCGATTAGAAATCGATCATCATTCACAGGTTCACCTTCCTGTTCATCAATATAGTGCTGTATCATTTCATCAGTTATATTACCTGAACTGACTGCCATATAGCCCCTAGCCCACAAATGATTGCCCCAAAATTGTTTTCGTAAATGAGTAAATTCTTGCAATAAAATTCTTGAGCTAATGCCTTTTAAATACTGTACTAACTTGCTAAGAGATATTTGCGGCTTATATGAGATAAACATATGTACGTGATCACATGATATTTTCCCTGAAATTATATGTACTTCATGTTCCATACAAATCTGCCTCAGTAAATCTCTAGTCCTTTCCGATACTTTGCCTATCAATATTCTCTTCCTATATTTTGGTATCCATATAAGATGCACTTTTAAATCATACTGACTATGACTATTCTTTCTATAACTTCTCATATTTCTTGATATAAATTCATTGCTAAAGCAATTTCATTATATCTTCCCTTCGCCTAAAGGCGAGGGATTTTTGATCCCCGAAGGGGGACATTAAATGAAAAAATAAGCGAAATCAAAGCAGTAAATCCTACTGCATCATTTGATTTGTTGCTTGTTATAGCCCTACTTAATGCTCAATCTGAAATAACACATCTCGCTAATAAGATTGAGACCAATAGTCTTCAAAAAAATTCCCAAGACGAAGAAAAATTTGCAGAAACCTTATCCACTATAGCAGGTTATCTAGAAAACCTTGCACGCAAGATGGAAAAGTGATATATTAACGTTTGGCTGCTTGGTTCGTGAGCTTAATATTAGCCTAGGACTACCACTAACTTTAGGACATCGTCCCTGTCTAATACTCATTTAAGTTTAGATATATGAAGTCCACCTTTACATAAAGGTCTTTGAAGGATTTTAAGTAACGACTAAAGCGGTCATGTATACTCGTTTTATTTGAAAAATTGGCGGCGTTACTTTTTGCTTATAATCCTCACGTATTATATATACGCTGCGGTTATAAGCTTCAAAGTGCCTTGCTCTTTTCCAAATAAAACTTCGTCTACCTACATTATAATCTTCTTTTAGGAGTATGAAATATTACTTTTAAAAGAAAAAAGTATACACCTCTAAAATGAAACAAAAAAAATCTGCTAATAAAGTGCTTGGTGCTTTTTTAGGTACCATCATTGAATATTACGACTATAGCCTATATGGATTTTCTGCTGCAATTATTGCTGAAAAATTCTTTTCTCCTGCTACGGATCAATTAACAAAACTTGTAAATGTTTTTGCTGTATATGCTGTTGCATATCTGTCAAAGCCTCTTGGAGCTTATATATTTGGACGTATAGGTGATAAATATGGCAGAAAAAAAGCTCTTAGTTTTACGATTATCGGCATTATAATCCCTACCTTAATAATAGGGTTATTACCTGACTACTCTACCCTTGGAGTTTGGAGTACGACAATCCTTGTTTTATGTCGTTTTATGCAAGGTATATTTATTGCAGGTGAGTATGATGGTGCTGCAATTTACGTTATTGAACATTTAGGTCCAAAATACCAATTTACAGCTTCAGCTATCACTAGATGTACGGGAGTTATTGGATTATTATCAGGAATTGGGGTAACTAACTTTTTTAATGCACATATTTTTCCTGATTGGAGTTGGCGTATTCCATTTTTATTAAGCGTACCATTAGGGCTTGTAACTCTTTATTATCGTCAGAAATTTGATGAGACACCTGAATTTAAAAAGGCTGGTGGTAATAATTCTATTCAAAAATTTAATGTTTTGATTAGAAAGCAATGGAAGAATATTTTGCCTCTCATATTTTTAGCAGGAGGCTTTGGAGCAACATATCAAATTGCAATCATTTTCATGAAGCAATATTTACCGCTTGTGCTGCCTGCAACCGGCGTTATAATGAGTTCTTTTTCGGTATTAGTAGTATTATGCTTTGCTGTTTTTATGCCAATCGCCGGATTTATTGCCGATCGTAGTCGTGTTAATATAGTATTAAAAACTGCCCTCATATCTACCATTATAGCAAGTATAATTTTTACGATAGCAGTGCAGTATCAAATGACCAATTTAGGGCTTTTTGCTAGCTTAATGCTAGCTGCTTCAGTTGCTCCGTTTAATGCTCTCGCTCATAGTGTAGTTATTAAATCTTTTGCAGTTAGAGAACGTTATCGTGTCATAAGTTTTGGGCATACTGTAGGCTCGATGCTAATGTCTGGGACTGCTAATTATATATGTCTATTAGTAATAAAAGAATATAATTTTACCCTATTTCCTATTTTATATATTTGCATTTTCAGCGTACTAGCTTATTCTATGACTGTGTTATTTAGTAATAAATAATATATCTTGACGAAAGTAACAATATAGCTATTATTTTAATAACTTTTCAAACTTGAGATTTAAACATTGTGAGTAAAATTTTTCATAAATCTATAATTTTTATTATCTTAGCTACCTTTATCAGTGGTTGTGCACGTGACTTATCTTCAAATGTATATAGTAGTGATTCAACATTGAGCCTAACATTAGAAGGTGAAGTAGTATCAGTACGTCCTATAAAAGTAAAAGAATCAGAGCGTTTATCAGATAACGCTGGAGGTATGGCAGCTGGAGGTATTGCAGGTGGCGTACTTGGTAGTACAGTAGGACAAGGAGGCGGAACTACAGCCGCAATAGTTGGAGGTGCGATTGCAGGAGCCGTTGTTGGAACTATATTGCAAGATAAGCTTGGTGAAAGTAAAGGGTATGAATATCTAATCAAAGTTGATACTTCTAAAATAAAAAGTAATTATTATGAAGGCAGCACTGCAATGCGTAATGTGATATCCTCAGCAGTTACAAGCGGCTTAATCACAGTAGTCCGAGGTACAGACATAGTGATAAGAGAAGGACAAAAAGTATATGTTATTTTCTCTGACAAACGTACACGCATAATACCAGCTAATAGGTAGTATTATGATATAAGAAAAATAACACTATGTTGCTTTTTAGCTTTTATTACTGTCGGGTGTACAAACATGACTTCAGTACGCCATATTAGCGGATATAACAAGACAATGCTTGCTCATAAAGAAATATTGATTTTACCACTGCAGATTGAAGTATATACTCTAGATGTAAGCAATCGCAAAGAACGTAAATATGACTATGAAGACCATTTAGAAGAACTACTTAAGCAAGAAACTTTGCTAGCAATTCAGAAAAGCGGCTTAAGAGCGAAATTATTATATAAAAAGGATATTAGAAGTCAAAAGCTTGATGATATAGTAGCTCATGTTGTTCGTTCTTATAATAATGCATGTGAAGAATTATATCCATCTTTATTTTTAGAGGAAGGACAAGCATTCTCAATTACTCAAAATATCGGTAAACCTGCTATAGTGTTAGGGGAAAAAACAGGAAGTGATTTATTTGTCCTAATTAATGTCCCCCTTCGGGGATCAAAAATCCCTCGCCTTTAGGCGAAGGGAAGATATAATGAAATTGCTTTAGCAATGAATTTATATCAAGAAATATGAGAAGTTATAGAAAGAATAGTCATAGTCAGTATGATTTAAAAGTGCATCTTATATGGATACCAAAATATAGGAAGAGAATATTGATAGGCAAAGTATCGGAAAGGACTAGAGATTTACTGAGGCAGATTTGTATGGAACATGAAGTACATATAATTTCAGGGAAAATATCATGTGATCACGTACATATGTTTATCTCATATAAGCCGCAAATATCTCTTAGCAAGTTAGTACAGTATTTAAAAGGCATTAGCTCAAGAATTTTATTGCAAGAATTTACTCATTTACGAAAACAATTTTGGGGCAATCATTTGTGGGCTAGGGGCTATATGGCAGTCAGTTCAGGTAATATAACTGATGAAATGATACAGCACTATATTGATGAACAGGAAGGTGAACCTGTGAATGATGATCGATTTCTAATCGATTCCACTTTATAACCCCTCAGCTTATAGCTGAGGGTTGTTTAGTTATTCTCAGATGATTAAGACTAATGGGGCTCGTACTCGTGACTTTTTAATGAGTACTTTTGGTTGTCCAGCAAGTGAGGCAGATACTATATTCATGTCTGTAGCAATAATAGAAGCAAAAAGCGGTAGAATATTATGGGCTAATGCAACGCCGAACGCGCAACCATTTATAGGCTCTATCTTCTCTTCTCGTGATAAGTCAGAAATTGAAAATTTTCATTTTGTAATTAATGTACTTTTATCTAAACTATAAGGAAGATTTTTATTAAACAATATAACCACATTATTCTAGTGAGCTTTTGCAGTAAAGCTTACTTCTTTTTAAACATCTCTAGCATTCTTTTTGTGACTATGAATCCGCCAAAGATATTGATAGATGCAAGCAGCGTTGCAAAAATCCCTAGCAAGCCAGAGAAACCAAAAGCACTACTACTTGCTGCTATCATAGAGCTTAGCACTATAATACCTGAAATAGCGTTAGTGATTGACATAAGTGGAGTGTGTAATGCTGGAGTTACTTTCCATACTACATAATAGCCTACAAAAGAAGCTAGTACAAAAACTGTTATAGCAAACACTAAAGGATCAATAGTAGAAGCTGCAACTTGCGAGCTGCCATCTATCACTAAATCTTTTAATTTATCTGATAGTTCTTGGGTATTTTGAGCAATTTCACTAGCTTGCTTAGCTATTATTAGTAATTGATTCATATTTTTTCTTTTAGTTGTGTTATGTATTAAGTATGTGGTGAGATATACGAAGATCAACTTGGAAAAGAGCAAGGAGTCTATAAGGCGAGGAGCGGAGCGTACACTTTAGTACGTGAGCACCACAGATCTTATAAGACGACGTAGCCAATTTTTCAAGTTCATCGAGTATATTTCTCATTTACAATTTTGCCATCCTTAGTAACCAACATAGACTTCACTAACTCATCATCTATATTAAGTTTGCCGTCTTGGAGTGCATAATTTAAAAAATTATATAAATTCTTAGAATATAATTTTGAGCTATCAGTTGCAATTTTAGCAGCAAGATTTGATAAACCTATTATAGTAACGCCATGTTTAGTAATGATTTTATCGAGTTCCGAGCCTTCAACATTTCCACCCGTTGCGGTTGCTATATCAACAATAATCGATCCATGCTTCATTGATTTTAGCATTTTGTCTGTAACAAGCAAAGGTGCTTTCTTTCCAGGAATTTGTGCAGTAGTAATAACTATATCATAGTTTTTGATGATTTTTGCTAAAAATTCCTCTTGTTTAGCTTTATAGCTTTCAGAGCTTTCCCCAGCATAGCCTGATTTATCTTGTAGATCCTCTTGCAGTTCTGGCGAAACAAATTTAGCCCCTAAGCTCTCTACTTGTTCCTTTGTTGCCGATCTTACGTCATATCCTGCAACGACGCTACCAAGTCTTTTTGCTGTTGCAATTGCTTGTAGTCCTGCAACACCAATACCAAGTATTAGAGTTTTACAAGGTGAAACGGTGCCTGCTGCCGTCATCATCATTGGAAAAGCTTTGGTATAATGATAGCTCGCTTCAATTACTGCCCTATATCCTACTAAATTACTTTGCGAAGATAGAGCATCTATATTTTGAGCTTTAGTAATTCTTGGCACTAGCTCCATAGCAAAGCTAGTCAGATTTTTTTAGCTGCTGCTTTGATATATTCGTGATTCAAATAAGGCGATAGAAGCCCGATAATAACAGCTCCTTTTTTTGCAAATTCAAGCTCGCTATATTTATCGCTAACAGGCGATGGTTGAACCTTTAATATAATATCAGCATCAGAAATAATTTCGAGTGGTACTGAAGATATTTTAGCACCTACTGCTATATATTCTTCATCAAGAAAGCCAGCATAAGCCCCTATATCTTTCTCGACAGTAACGGCAAAGCCTTTTTTAACCAAAAGGCTAGCTACTTCAGGCGTTATAGCAACTCGAGTTTCGTGCTTTACTTTTTCTTTTAAGGCAACAATTTTCATAAATACTATTTGTTTTAAGTATACAACTAAGGTATTTTAAACATAATTTAAAATATAAAACAATGAAAATGAATAAAATATTTTCTTTAATTATCATTTATCTTTCCATAAATTCGATTGCGGCGTTTGGAGCAGATGATAAAGCGGCAATTTTAGAATTAAAAACATATCTGCGTACAATGAAATCGATTGCGGTAGATTTTACACAAGAAGATTCTAAAGGTAATATATCTCAAGGAAAATTATTGATCAGTAAGCCTTATAACTTCAGATGTAATTATTACCCTCCTTTCCCTATAATTATAGTAGGTACTAAAAATTTTGTATCAATGTATGATTATGATATGGAACAAATAAGCCGTATTGCTAGGGATGAAAATATATTTAATTTTTTACTTGAGGATAATGAAAATTTCGACAAAGATTTTGTAGTTGAATCATTTGTTAATGAAAAAGAGTTCTCAAGGATTAATATTTATCATAAAGTAACAGAACGACATAGTGAAATTACTTTAAATAAAGCTAATAAACAAATTGAGTTGCTTAAAATATTTGAGGATACTAATGTAGTAACCATTAAATTTGATAATATAGTCAAAGTACAAAAATTTGATGAAGATTTATTTAAGTTAAAAAATCCTGAAATATTTGGTCCACCTAATAGGTTAACAAAATCAGAAATAGAAAAAAAATATGTTGTTTCTTCTAGCTAAAAAGGTTATAGTAATTATACTAGTAGTGGGCATCGTGCTTATTTAGTTGGTCAGGTCCGAGAGGAAGCAGCCAGAGTAGGATTCGCTGGGTCACTACTAGCATTCTAGTTAATTGATACCCACTTGCTGCTTCGTTGTTCGTCGACTCGCCTATTATTATAGGCTCTACCCTCACGCCTGTCATCAAATGGGTCTGAATTAACTAGCACTTTTTGTATTTTTAAAGTCGCTCTTTTATTTTACTTAAGAGTTCATATGCTCACGTACTATTTGTACGCTCTGCTATTCACTCTTAAAATAATCTTGATGTCATTCCCGCCTACGCGGGAATGACATATAAGTGATCAATGTAACAACGTGGTAAAAACAGGAGTCCAGTATAAAGCAAGACAAATTAAATCATTCTTCAAAATTTAAATCGTGACCGATATAAATTCAAATAATCAATATATCCCTTTTGCTAGGAAATATCGTCCAAGTAGCTTTGCTGAGCTGCATGGGCAAGAGGTACTTGTAAAAGTCTTAAGTTATACTATCCTGAATAATCGCCTAGCTGGTGGGTATCTTTTAACAGGTATTAGGGGAGTCGGTAAAACTACATCCGCTCGTATTATTGCTAAAGCGGTAAACTGCTCTGCTTTAATTACTCAAGGTAATGATATTAAGACGTGTGAGCAATGTGTAAATTGCGTTAGTTTCAACAACCATAACCACTCTGACATAATTGAAATCGATGCGGCAAGTAAAACTAGCGTTGATGATATACGCAGAATTATAGAGTCAGCTGAGTATAAGCCGCTGCAAGGAAAGTATAAAATATTTATTATTGATGAAGTGCATATGCTTTCTAAAGGTGCTTTTAATGCACTTCTTAAGACTTTAGAAGAGCCGCCTCCACATGTGATATTTATTTTTGCAACAACCGAAGTGCAGAAAATCCCAGCAACGATTATTTCAAGATGTCAAAGATATGATTTAAAACGTCTTAGCTTTGAAGAAATTTTTAAGCTACTTGAGTATATAGTTAAAGAAGAAAGTCTTAAAACAGATATAGAAGCTTTAAGAGTAATAGCTTATAAATCAGATGGTTCTGCTCGTGATGCGGTATCTATTCTAGATCAGGCAGCTAGTTTATCCGCTAAATCTGATAGTATGATTACAAGACAAGCGATTAATCAGATGCTTGGGCTTGTCGACAATAATGTTATACTAGAATTTAGTGAGTATATAGTTAATAGAGATATCGCAAATAGTATTGCTTTAATAAATAAGCTTTATTCTTCTTCAGTTAACCTTGAAACATTTATAGAATCAGTATCAGAATTTATAGCTTATCTTAATAAGGTGAAAATGTTGCCTAGCTATAGCATGCCATTATACGAGTCGTTTAATGATAGAATTAAGAATATTTTGAGTAAAATTAGTTTCCCGCATTTATCAATTTTATGGCAAATATATAGTAAAGGGGTAGCGGAAATCAAAATTTTCTATAATCAACTTATTGAAACTGAAATGTTGATTATAAAATCAATATATTCAGTCTCGTTACCATTGGATGATTCACCGAGTGATAATAGAGATTTAAAACAGCCATCTACTGAAGAAATAAAAAAAAAATTTGAAATTGTAGATTTTCTTAAGTATCTTTATGAAAATAATGAGATAGAAATATATTATTTTTTATTGAACAGTATAGAACTTAAAAATTTTTATGATAATAAATTAGAAATTGTGAGTTCTGAGATAACAAGCAAAATAAAGAAACAAATAGAAAATTTATTGTTTACTTTTAGTAATGAAAAAATCGAAATTATAATATTGAAAGAGCAGCAACAAACGACTCTAAAAAGTCAATTAACAGATAAAATTGAGTCAGGTGATGGTTTTAGTTTAATAAAAAAACATTTTCCTGATGCAAAAATTATGGATATTCTACTTAAAAATTAAAGGATAAAATTATGGTAAACTTTAATCAATTTTTAAAACAAGCTCAAACAATGCAGAAAAAAATGCAAGAAGCACAAGAGCAAATGGCAAATACTAGATATACTGGTAAAGCAGGAGGTGGGCTTGTAGAAATTATAGCAACAGGCAAAGGTGAAGTTGAAAAGGTTTCAATAGATGCATCCCTGCTAAAAGCAGAAGAAAAAGAGATGTTGGAGGATTTAATTAAAGTCGCCTTTAATGATGCAAAACAGAAATGTGATGCAGATTCACAAAATTCTATGTCAGGTGCTTTAAGCGGTATGAGTTTGCCACCAGGTTTTAAAATGCCTTTTTAATTTAAACTACTGGACGCCGTGGTCGAGCCACGGCATAACATTTGATATCTAATTAATTATTTTAGCTTTTCAATCTCTTCTTTAGGTAACTTCGTTATTTTTATAATCGCTTCTAAAGCAATAATTTCTTTTTTCATCTTTTTAGCTAGAGTAATTTTCTCTTTTTTTCTTCCATCTTGTTCCCAGCGGCGTGCTAAACTTCCCATAATATTTACTCCTAATTCAGGATTTAAATGTGGTTTAAGTATTTTTTCTAATTCTATTTTATCAGGCATTAATATTATCTTGTAACTAATAGGAAAGCATTATATATAAAATTTTCTATTATAAGTATATATCTAATAAAGAGTAGATAAGTGATTTATAAACTTAATAAATAATTATTGTAGTGTTTAATTAAAGTCATATAGTTTTGTTGTTTGGCAATAACAGGATATAGAGCTATATAAATATTATTATTAGAAGATGAGATAGCTGTTGTAAGGTTGTTCACTATAGAGGGTATATCGTAATTATAAGCTACTAAACGCACAGAAGTAATATTATACTTTAAAATAAAATCTGAAGCTTTCTTAATATAATCGTCTTCCGACATTATTTTATTTGGAGCAAGTATCACTTGCTGTTCTAGAACGTTATTTTCTTTTAGTAGATTTTTTAGCTGATCGGAAGTTTCAATGCCGGTAATAAATAATATAGGTGCATATCCAGCTTTTAGTAAAGCAATTCCGGTTTCAATTTTGTGTCCTCCGCCATGACACTCTCCCTAAGCAGGCTTTTTATTAAATACGTTTTTTTGTGCTTGCTGTGCCATATTCTGCATGTTAGAAGAAGCTTGATGAACATTTTCAGAAATATTTTTGTTTACTGCTTCTAATATTTTTGCTGAAGATTCATAGGCAATATTTGCAATCTCTTTAGCATTATTCATAGATGTTTCATAAATAGATTTAAAACATTTTTGGTGACAATCGCTAGCTTGCTTAAAATCATTAGTACCCATTGCTTCTTTAGTAGAATTCAAAATGGTATTAACATTATGTTGTATCATTTCGGAGTTTTTCTTAAGCAAATTTTGCATGCTTTCAGTAGCTATTTGATTTGTTGTTACTAAAATATTTAAAGCTCTTTGCATTGTTCCGGTGGTAGATGAAAAATCTATATTAGGCATATTTTTTAAAGAACTCATATAAAGTTCAGGATTCATATAAGATTTCATAAAATCTAAAAATTGTGTATTATTTAACATTATTTTTCTCCTAAAAATAAATTAAACTTTGTAAAATATAAGTGACTGTGTGTTTTGTGGGTTTGTTAAGAACCCTTAACCCATTAGTCCATGCTAACATTTATAAAATTACGCGTCAATAATTGTTAGATGGTAAGTTAATATTAAAATTAGTTAAGCTTTATAAATGTTAGATACACAAACACAAGAATTAATAATTAAGTGGCAAAAATACCTCAGCTTGCAAAAAAATTACTCTAATCATACCATGATTTCCTATAATAATGATCTTAAACATTTTCTTGAGTTCATGAATTATTATAATTCGGATATCGTCACAATGGATTATATTAGGGCAGCAGATATAAGATTGATGCGAAGTTGGCTTGCTAAAAGAAAATATGATAATTTTGTTACTTCATCAATTGCTCGTGGTTTATCTGCCATAAAGAATTTTTATAAATTTTTAGAAAAGACGGCTGAATTACATAATCATGTAGTTTTTTCTATTAAATCTCCCAAAAAAAGTAAACTACTGCCAAAAGCCTTATCTGAAGAAGAGGTAAATATATCACTTGATCATATTGAAGAATATGGAAATAGTCAGTGGATAGAAATTAGAAATAAAGCATTACTTGTTCTTATATATGCTTCAGGTTTACGAATATCTGAAGCCTTATGGATTACAAAGCTTCATTTACAAAATTTAGAATTTATAAAAATAATGGGTAAAGGGAATAAAGAGAGAATAATTCCTTGGCTTGCTATTGCTAGAAATTTGATCACAGAATATTTAGAAAAATTACCATATGAATTAAAAGATGATGAACCAATATTTAGAGGGAAGCAAGGTAAGAAATTGCAACCTACTGTATTTAACCGTGAGTTAATTAAGTTGAAACGGTTTTATGGTTTACCTGAGCATTTAAGTGCTCATTCATTTAGGCATAGTTTTGCCTCGCATTTACTAGAAAATGGGGCAGATTTACGCTCTATTCAGGAGCTGTATAAAAGTTTATCAACTACACAAAGCTATACAAAAACAAGTATAAAGCATTTAGAAACGGCATATGTTACCGCACATCCAATCAAAAAATAAAATATTATTTAATATTAACAATCTTCTTGCGTTAATTTTAAGTTATATATTATTTTAATTTAAAACCTTATAAGTATAGGTACTAAATAGATAATATTGAGATTTATGAATATGTTTAAAATTACTACATTGCCTGAAGAATATAAGCCGTCTAAAGACGAAGAATATATGTGTAAAAATCACTTAGAATATTTTAGACAAAAACTTTTAAAGTGGAAAAATTCTTTACTAAGTGAATCTCAAGAAACTTTAAATCATCTAAAAGAAGAAAATTGGAATGAATCAGACCCTAATGATCGTGCTACTACTGAAACAGAAACTGCTTTCGAACTTCGTACTAGAGACAGATATCGTAAGTTATGCGAAAAAATAGAGCAAGCATTAAAGCGTATTGAAGAGGGTGAATATGGTTATTGTGAAGAAACAGGTGATCCGATAGGTATAAAAAGGTTAGAAGCACGACCAATAGCTACATTATGTATTGAAGCACAAATGCGGCATGAAAATTATGAAAAAAATCATTTAGACGAACCGCGGGGGTAAGTAAGTGAAATTGATTAATTATAATGTTACCCCGTGATTTATTCACGGGGTCCAACTTAACTAATCCTAGTTTATTGCAATGATTTTAGTTTGTCTAATACTTCCTGAGCATGTCCTTTAGCATTGACAGAACGCCAAATATGCCTAACAATACTTTCCTTATCAAGTAAGAAAGTGGCTCTATCTATGCCCATATATTTTTTACCAAACATTGATTTCTCTACCCATACCCCATATTGTTCGCATAAATTTGAATTTGCATCTGAAGCTAAATCAAATTCTAAGCAATATTTTTCTTTAAACTTATCATGAGAGTCGAGTTTATCTTTTGAAACCCCGATAATTACTGCATTAAGCTTATCAAATTCTGGTTTTAACTTATTGAAATCTTGTGCCTCTAAAGTACATCCCGGTGTGTCATCTTTTGGGTAAAAATATAGTACCACAAATTTGCCTTTTAAATCAGATAGTTTAATTACTTTCTCTTTCCCTATATGTAAAGAGAAATCATGAGCTTTTTTCCCTATTTCTAATGTCATAAAATTTCCATGTTTAATTATTAAGTTCAGAGGACTTAACTTAGTTAATCATCTTATATTAAAATATGCGTTTTTAAAATTATTTTTTATCATATTGCTTTTTTTATCGGATTATTTATTATGTAAATACAAAATATCTAGGTTTAATTTTTATTAACTATTTTCAAAAAAATAGTAAGAAATTTGAATGATATAATATAAACAATAACATTAATGATCGGAGAATATCATGAAAAAAAATTTTAGTAACATTTGCAACTGCTGCTACATTATTAGTAACCCCTAATGCTTTTGCTGATGATGCTACAAAAAGTGAAATACAAGCACAAGAAGTAGCTCAGGAACAAACAAAAACAATTGCTCAAAAATTAGAAAAGCTAAAAGAAAATTTAAAAGATTTAGCAAAAAATGGTAGCGAAAAGTTTAATCAAACTTTAAGTGATACTTATAATCAAATGTCACAAGCTATTGCAGAAATAAAAGATGAAAAAGGTAAAGAGCTATAAAAAGCTTTAGATGATGCTAATGAAAAAATCGAAGAATATAAAAAAGCTGGTACTAAACAACAAGAACAAATGCATCAAGCTATTATTGATAAATTAGATGCGTTAAATAAAAATATTAACGAACACAACGAAGAAAAAGCAAAATCATAAGTAATTTATTTCTAGTTGGACCTAGTTCCCAAGCCACGGGGTGACAGCGAGAAATAATCTCTACGCAGGAATGGCATAAAAACCGGCTAATTACATATATTTGACTTTAATAAGTTAAGCATGCTATAAGTTAATTACACTCATATAATTGATTCGTATGCTATGACTATTACTAAAGAAAAAATTGCTTTTATGCTAAACGCTAAATTAGGCTTTTCAAAAAGCTTATGCGAAGAGATAGTTAATGCAGTTTTTTCTAATATTTTAGAGATCGCAAAAGAGCAGAAATTAACTTTAAAGAACTTTGGTAGTTTTGAAGTTAAGCATAAAAATTCTCGTCCTGGAATAAATTTTCATACAAAATCTCAAATCACTATAGAGCCGAAAAATATATTACGTTTTGTCCCCTCTGCTAAGTTAAAAGCTTTGATTAATGAAAATGACTAAAAAAAATATTATTCAGCTAGCGAAATAACCAAGCTTTTAAACATTGCTTTATACCAATTAAGGTATTTAGAAACAAAAATTTTAGGCTTATCTAATTACAAAATAAAAAATAGAAAATATTACACTGCGAATGATTTTGAATTATTTCAAAAGCACTTAAACATTGATCAAAATATTTCTAGTTCCTTTCCAAATGTTAATATTAATGATAATATAGATATACTGCTTATTAATTTCAATAATTTATCCCTCCAAATAAAAAAATCCTTGCCGATGATTTTAGATCGTGTGTATTGTATTATAAATTTAATATTATATTCTAAGCAACTATGACTTTAGAGAAAGCTGTAAAACCTGTAATTATAGGCATATCAGATACTAAATTAACTGATAAAGAAAAAGCATTGTTACATGAGCATAGTCCGCTAGGGATAGCTTTATTTGCACGAAATATCAAAACAGATGAAAAAGGAAAGCAAAATAAAGAAGCCCTTGCTCAGCTTATCACTGATATAAAAGAAATATTAGGGGAAAATTCTATTATTGCTATAGATCAAGAGGGTGGTAGGGTACAAAGGCTTACAAAACCAACTTTCTATAATGCACCTCCTGCTAAAGATTTTGGTGATTTAGCAAAAGATCAAGGATTAGAAATTGCAATAGAAAAATGTAAACAAAATTACAGTAATATAGGTAAAGAACTTAAAGCACTTGGTATTAATTTAGATTTTGCACCGGTAGGCGATATAAGCCATAAAGGAGCTCATGATGTTATAGGTAATAGAAGTTTTGGTGCAGAGCCTGAAATAGTTGTGCCTTTATGTATAGCAGCTTTAGAAGGTTTACAGCAAGAAAAGGTAAAAGGTTGTATAAAACATATGCCAGGGCATGGTAGAGCTAAAGCTGACAGCCATAAAGAATTGCCACAAGTAAACGCTAGCATAGAAGAGTTAAATGAAACAGATTTTAAAGTATTTAAAGAGTTAGCTACTTTTAATAAAATTAAACTTGCCATGACGGCACATATAGTTTACAAGTCTATCGATGCTAATAATCCTGCTACATTATCACCAAAAGTTATTAAATATATTAGAAATGAAATCGGCTATAAAGGTCTTATTATTTCCAATGCAATAGAAATGAAAGCATTAAATGGCGACATGAAAGATATTGCTAAAAAAGCTTTAGAAGCAGGAGTAGATATAGTTTTAGAATGTACTGGTAAGTTAGAAAATATGGTTGAAGTATTAGATAGTGTGTCTAAAATATCTATAAATAAATTCGCTAATTTACTACTAAACTAACATGTATAAGTTGCTTTAAGGAAACTATTTTATTAACTTAAGTTAAATTTAATTAAACAATATATTGAAAAAACTTGTTTTTAATATTAATTTTTTTTAAATTTTTAGTTAAAGAATTAATTTTATTAGTTTTCTTAATATTTAGGTATGATAGCCTTATAACTTTAGTTTGAAAGCATTATAAGCTATTTACTAATAATTAAAGTTAAGAAATTCTTTTGTATATTTATTTAGTAAGTGGGAGAAAAGTGCTTGATTTACGATATAATTAATATAATTAAAGAGGACTTGCATAAAGCCGACATAGAGAACAAGATATTTATGCGTCTTAAAGAACCTTACTCTGTTCTTAAAAAAATGAAAAGAAAAGAGGTAGCGGTTCATGAATTGAAAGATTTAATTGCATGTAGAATTATTGTTAAGTCTAAGGATCAATGCTATAATACTCTAGATATAATAAAGGATTCCCCGCATCTATCATTATTGCATACCAAAGATTATATTTGTAGACCGAAAAATAATGGTTATCAATCTATTCATAGTATAATGCAGCTTCAATATTCTAAACGTAAATTTGAAATACAAATAAGAAGCGAAGAAATGGATAGAGATGCCGAACTTGGTAGAGCAGCCCATCTAAATTATAAAGCTGAACAAGATAAGCATTTAAAAAAAGTTTTTGATATTGCTAATGATAAAATATTATATAGAGCTAGACAAATGGTAGAAAGCTTTAAAGGTCTAGAAGAGCAAATTATAGAATATGAAAAAGAAATTATGCGTGTTTGGCATACTAGATATGATGAAATGCTGAAATGGGAAAGTGAGGCTAAGTTATTAATATTTAGCCAAGAATAGATATATACTTCTTTTCTTTCAAAAGTTAGTATTAACATACTCCTTTTGAAAGAAGTTTGTAATAATGAGTATTCTAGATGGAAAGCGGTTCCCATCTAGAATACGAATTTAATTTATTCATTAGCGGTATATATCGTTATCATTTTTCTCGCAATAACTTTTTCCCATCTCCAAAATCACAAAAATATCATAAATTTGACCCCTGAAAGTTTTATTAACAACAATAAAACTTAATAATTTATTAAGTTAAATTTCGTGATAAAAATATTACATTAGTTAAAACTTTATTAATAAAATATAACGCTTCTTTGTAATTGATTATTACCTATAATACTAGTTGATCAGGTAGTTTAGAGGAATTTCCTAACAATTTTTAGTTTTTTTTACGTTAGAAAATAAGCTTTTTTGTTTAATTCCAAATACTAGATTTTAACTTAAGAAATGGGAAAAAATCATGGCTCAAAAACCAAATTTTCTAAAAAGATTAATAAAAACAATTTCTACTGCAGCTTTTATCGCAGCTGTCTCAAGTTCCGCTATGGGTGCTGGTGTTCAAAAAACTGTTAATGTTCCAACAGCAAGTTTTGGTACTGGAACAGATTGGCTTCCTGCTGTTGCTGTTGGGAATGGTGATTCCCTTTTATATAGTGCAACAGGCAACACGATAATAGGTAACGTTAATAATACTGTAACTATCAATAATAATGGTATTAACTCCATTTTACAAATAGGAACTGCTACTGCTGGTAATACTGTTGGAGTTGCAGGGGTTGTAGGTAGTAAGCAATTAACTATCATGATGATGAATGAAGCCTCTAATCTTATTTTAGGACCTAATGGTGTTACTGCTGGAAATTTTGCTGTTGCTGGTGAAGTTGGTAGTTATGTTGGTTTATTAAATATAAATTTTTCCAATACAAATTCTAATGTGTCAATTGAAACTGATGGCTTTACTTCAGATGTTACTTTTATTAGTAGTGGAGGTGTTAATGGTACTATTACCCTTAATGCAAAAGGTGTAACTCTTAATGGTAATATTACGAATCTTAAAGCTATTGATTTAAATAGTAATAACTTAACATTTGGCGGTAATAATATTCAATTATTAGCTAATGGCAGTGCTATAACTTTTAGAGCTAATGAGCAATTAACTCTAACTAGTGCAGCTGATATAGAAATTAATAGTAATATAGTTGTAACTAATGATCAGCAAGGTTCTATAGATGCAAGTGGTTTAGAAAGTGGGCAAGGTTTAGTTATTAAGGGTGATATCGGTAATTATTCAACATCTGTAAGACTTGGACAGTTCAATATTGGTTCATCTGCAACTGATTTTAATGCTGGTAATGCTGCTATTGATAACTTAATTTTTGGAAATGACGGAATAGCATTATTCGCTTACAATAACTATTTAATAACCAAAACTACAAATGCTAGCGGTCAAGGTACAATAATATTTAGACCTGTAGTTGCTGACAATACAAATCTTGTAGCTGGTACGAATTTGGGTAGTGCAGATAATCCACTTGCAGAAATTAATTTTGCTGCTCCAGCTGGTACTAATACAGATACTATATCTTAACGTTGGTCAAGGTGTTAACTTATATGCTACTGAAATTACTACTGCAGGTGTTAACACTGGTTCATTTAACTTTAATGGTGGCGGAACAAGTATAGTAAGCGGTACTGTTGGTACGGATGCTAATAAATTTAACAGTATAACATTAACTAATAATACTACTGTAAAATTCACAGATGATGTTATTTCTAATGGTACTACTACAATCGGTGGTAATTCTACCTTACAAATTGCCAATGATTATATTGCAGATTCTATCCAAGGTAATGCTGCGGGTGATACAGGTACATTACAATTTGTTAATACTAAGGGTATTCTTGTAGCGTTAAAAGGTAATCCTAATCCTGATAACGCTTTAGCAGCATTACAAGTTTCAGGTAGTGCTGATGTAGCTATAAATGGTATCGTAAATGTTAACGGTGAAATTAGTCTTGGTGTAAATGTTTTAGGATTTACAGACGGTACTTCGACATGGGGAAATGATACGACTATTTCTACTACTTTGACATCAGATGAAGTTATGGGTAATATCGTTATCAGTGGTGCAGCAGAAGTTAAGGTTGCAGGATTGAAAACCATTAAGGTACAAGATAATGCGAGTATAGACTTTATCGGTACAAGAGCCTATACTTTAATCCAAGGTAAGATTAGTGCTGTTAATGATGACATTGATCCTAACGTAGTTGGAACTAATCGTTATGTAATTTATGGTTTAATCGATAATAATGAAACATTAGTAACACGTACCATTGATATCGATAATATAGAAAATATACTTAATAATGATATTAGTGGTAATGGTAATCCAGTTATACGTCATAACCTTGTAACATTCTTAAATACAAATAATACTGGTAATGCTGAACAAGCATATAACAATATCCTTTTAGCACAGAATACTAATGATGCAGCTACGTCGTTTGCTGCTACTCTTACCGATACAAGTACATCTGTTAATAATATAAACATAAATGTAGCGAAAGAAGAGCAGGGTTTAATTGGTTATAGATTAGATGAGCTTAGATATCTTTGTACTCCTGAAAGTGATAAAATGGCATCAAGTGAAGGTGGTGTCGCTGCGGGTGATGAACCTATTGACAATGTAGCTTATGGTGTATGGTTTAAACCTTTATATGTAGATACGCATCAAAGCGAGAAAGGTGGTGTAGCAGGTTACAAAGCTAGAACTGTTGGTACTGTAATCGGTTTAGATACTCTAGCTAATGATAATTTAATGATAGGTGCTGCTATTGGTCTTGCTAAAACTGATGTAAAACACCAAAATTATAAAAGAGGTGACAAAACCACTATTGATAGCTTATCATTCTCTCTATATGGTGCTCAGCAACTTGTTGCTAACTTCTTCATCCATGGTAATGCAATATTCAGCGTGAACCAGGTAAAGAATAGAAGCCAGCGTTATGTATTCGATAAGAACGGAAATAGAAATACACAAATTGCTTCTGCTAATTATAGCAATATGACATTTGGTGGTAATTTTATGGTAGGTTATGACGCTAGTTTAATGGATGGTTTATTAGTCACTCCAATGGCAGGTCTTAGTTACTTAAAATCATCAGATGAAAGCTATAAAGAAAGCGGTACAACATTTGCAAACAGACAAGTTTATAGTAAGTTTAGCGATAGAACTGATTTCATAGGCGGTGCTAAATTAATGGGTTACACCATGAATCTAGCCGATCTTATAGTATATCCAGAAGCTCACGCTTTTGTGATTCAGAAAATAGGTGGTAGATTATCTAAAACACAATATCAGTTAGAAGGACAAGTAAATCCATATATTACTCCATCAGATAAAACAGCCAGAACAACTTACAATCTAGGTTTAAGTGGAACAATAAGACCAGATACTAAAATGGAATACGGAATCGGTTACGATTTAAACATTGCAAAAAAGTTTATTTCGCACCAAGGTACTCTTAAAGTCCGCCTAAACTTCTAGTATACCTTTGATACTTCAAGATTTGAAAGCCAAATTTCGGGATTCGCCACGTACTATTTGTACGCTCCGCAGGCTCACCACTTATTTGACTTCCAACTCTTAAAGTATCTGCGGTATACGTAGATACAACTTCAAAAATTGGCTACATCGTCTTAATATATTTTTTAGAAAAAGTCCTCTTTGAAAAAAGGGGGTTTTTTTATTTAAAATAATTTTAAAAGAAGTGTATAATGATACGAAGAAACATAATTTTTTAGTATGATTAAACTTCTATATCCTAAATTTTGGCAAAAGCGGAATATTATAGCTTATATATTATTCCCTATAAGTTGGATATATCAATTTCTAAGATTTTTGCGGCATGTTTTTGCACGTCCCGTTATATTACCTGCTAAAGTTATTTGTGTCGGTAATTGCAGCGTAGGCGGTACTGGTAAAACGCAGATAGTTATGTATCTAGCTAATTTACTGAAGACCCAAAATATAGATTTTGTTATAGTCACTAAAGCTTATGGTAGTAACCTTAAAGAAGCAACTATCGTAAAAGCAGAGCATAGCACTCTAGAAGTAGGGGATGAGTCTGTAATACTTGTAAAGCACGGCACAGTTATTGCTACTAAAAATATTAAGCAAATTTTACCTCTGATTCGTGAACTTAAGCCAAGTATAATAATAGTTGATGACTTCCTACAAAATCCTTATTTTCATAAAGATATCACTATAGTTTCTGTAGATAGACAAAGGCTTTTCGGGAATGGATTTTTAATTCCTGCAGGTCCATTAAGAGAATATCCAAATAGAGCTTTAAGTGTTGCTGATTTAATTTTTTTAGTAGGTAATAATTCTGATGAAATACCAGTTAGCTTAGCTTCTTATGCAAATAAGTTAATACAAGCACAAATAGTAGCTTCAAGCGATATAGACAAAAATAAAAATTATTTTGCTTTTAGCGGTATAGGTAATCCTGAACGTTTCTTCCTTACCTTAAAAAATCATGGTTTGAATATAGTAGGGTATAAAATATTTCCTGATCATTACAATTATTTACAAGCAGATTTAGAAAATTTATATCTACTTGCTAAAATAAATAATGCTACTCTTATCACTACGAGAAAAGATTATGTTAAGATTGGTGATTCGAGTGATATTATTGTATGCTTAGATGTGAAGTTATCTATTAATAATCCTAATTTACTTTATGAAAAAATTTTTAAAAAAGATTAGATATCTAATTGAGTATGCTGTGGTTGTTATTTTTTTGAAGATAATTGGCATATTTGGTATAGATAAAGCAGCGGATATTTGCAGCTTTATAGCTCGCAAAATTGGTATATTATTTGCTGTTAATAAAATTGCCAGACGAAATATTAAAGCTGTCTTCGGTGATGCGTTTGATGTAGAAAAAACTATAGACCAGACTTGGGATAATTTCGGTAGGTTCATAGGCGAGTTTGCTTATATTAATGAAATGGATGAGTTAGAGCTAGAACGCCGGATTGAGATAATAGGTTTGGAAAATATTAAAAAGCTGAAAGGGCAGCCTTTTTTGTTTTTTACTGGTCATTTTGCTAATTGGGATATTGCTGTTAAAATTATTCATAAAATTTATCCTAAATTTGCTGTAATTTATCGTAAAGCTAATAATCCTTATGTTAATAAACTGATTAATGAGAGTCGTGCTAGTTCTAAGCTAAGACTTATTCCTAAAGGACCAGATGGTAGCAGAGCTTTAGTTAGAGCAATTAAAGAGCGTGAATCTATTGCTATGCTTGTTGATCAGAAAATGAATGATGGCATCGAAGTAACTTTTTTAGGTTATCCTGCCATGACTGCTAACGCTATTGCTAAAATAGCTTTACAGTATGGATATCCGATTGTGCCATGTCAAATTGTTAGGACTAAAGGTAGTTATTTTAAGTTAATAATCCATCCAAATTTAACCTGGGAGCAAACAGGCGATAGTAAAACAGATTGCTATAATATCATGCTTAATATTAACCAAATTTTAGGAGATTGGGTTAAGCAAAATCCTAGCCAATGGTTCTGGTTTCATAACAGATGGAAAAAAATATAGTGAATTAAGGGACGCCATTGCGAGTATAATACTGGACAGTTTTATTATTATAGGGATATTAAATGGCTTCCAAATCATCATTGCGAGGAGCGAAGTTTTGTTGCAATCGTAGGAAATAATGATGAGATTGCTTCGTCAAAACTTATAGTTTTTCCTCGCAATGACGAGGCTTTTTTAATGTCCCCCTTCGGGGATCAAAAATCCCTCGCCTTTAGGCGAAGGGAAGATATAATGAAATTGCTTTAGCAATGAATTTATATCAAGAAATATGAGAAGTTATAGAAAGAATAGTCATAGTCAGTATGATTTAAAAGTGCATCTTATATGGATACCAAAATATAGGAAGAGAATATTGATAGGCAAAGTATCGGAAAGGACTAGAGATTTACTGAGGCAGATTTGTATGGAACATGAAGTACATATAATTTCAGGGAAAATATCATGTGATCACGTACATATGTTTATCTCATATAAGCCGCAAATATCTCTTAGCAAGTTAGTACAGTATTTAAAAGGCATTAGCTCAAGAATTTTATTGCAAGAATTTACTCATTTACGAAAACAATTTTGGGGCAATCATTTGTGGGATAGGGGCTATATGGCAGTCAGTTCAGGTAATATAACTGATGAAATGATACAGCACTATATTGATGAACAGGAAGGTGAACCTGTGAATGATGATCGATTTCTAATCGATTCCACTTTATAACCCCTCAGCTTATAGCTGAGGGTTGTTTAGTTCCCTGAAATATCCCTTCTTTACCAAATATTTCAGATGGATCACTTTGTGATAGTATTTCTGATACTAATTTTTCTATAGCTGGATTTGATACTTTGTTATTGTTCTTCATATTAGCTCCATGTAAGTTGTTTATGTTATTTTTATTCTTAACTATTTTTACAACTTACACAAACTTCCTGACACCCTCATTTAATGGCAATTTAGCTTTAGTATTTCTATACTTCTTGGATGCTGTTCCCCAAATTTTTCTATATGATGATCACGGAAATTTTTATAAAAAGATTTGAGAGGTACATGACAACTTGCTTTAGCTGCGTTTAAGTACATAATACTTATTTTCTCTATATTTTTCATATTTTCTCGGTAGTTATTCCAATATATATTTTCTGCAGTAGTATAAGCCGTAACTGCTTCCTGATATTTATTGAGGCTAGTTAATGCATCCGCTTCGGCAACAAATGCCAAAGCTAAAAATATATCAGGTGAAGCAGCAACATCTTTATTTGATCTATTTGGATCTTTGAGGAAAGCTTCCACAGCTTTTTTAGCATATTCTAAAGCTTCGTTAGTATTTCCAAGTCCTAGCTTTACTATAGACATTTGAGTATAAATACGTCCATATATTTGATATTCTTCTTTTTCTTTAGATTTCTTCATCTTATATACTTCCTCTAGTAAAGGAAGAGCTTCTTTATACTTTTTAAGGCTGTTTAATATATCCACTTTAATTAAGTATAAGCCAGTAAGAAAGGAATCCTGAGGCTTCATACCATTACTAATACAAGCATTTATCGTAGTATCAATTTGTTCTAATGCTTCATCATATTTACCCTGAGTATCAAATAATCTAGATTTTGCATAATCTAACGTTGCAGCATCTGTTTTATCTATTAGCTTTTGATTAAACATATTTTGCATTATTTTGATATTTTCTTCTGCTTCCTTTAGATTCCCTAGTTGAATATTAGATATAGCTAAACCAAAAATTATATTACTTTTTGAGGTTTCATATCCTTTAACATCTTCAAATATTTTTCTAGCTTTTACATCATATTCAATTGCTTCTCTCGCTTCTAATCGGTTTAAATAATACGACCCTATGCGTCCTAGATAAGTAGCATAAGCTCCTTTCTCGTCATTATCCATCATCAATAATTTAAAATTATTTTCTTTTTCGTTTTTATCAAACCAGTCAACTAATATTTTTGCTCTGGTTATATCGCATGCAGTAACATATTGTATTAACAGATTTAGTTTTAACCCTAAAATTTTATATATTGAAATATTATAATTTTCTGCATTTTGGGTAATTATTTCAATATTGTCCAACACAGTTTTATTTTTTCTAAAAACATTTCCTTTTATTAAACTTTTAGGGATAGTATTTAAAAGATTGGTGATAAGTTGATTGAGATTTTCTTTATTATCATTTTCATTAATCTGTAATATTTTTTCAACTATAACATCATGCATTTCAAATGTTGGATTATCTTCATTTGGCTCAATATTAGTGATTAAAGCAAATTTGGAAATATTATAAATGTCATCATCTAAATGATCTTTATCCGAGGTGATAGAAATTAGAAATTCTTTTGAAAAACTTTGATTGTTAATTAAGGCTATTTCATTTAGTAATTTTCGAGCAGAAGGGCTTAATTCATTGATAGCAAGTTCAATATTTAGCTCAATTTTATCATCAGCCTCTTGTATTTTTTTCTTATATTCGTTTAAACTTAAACCTTGTACCTGATTCAATATTTGCGATCCTTGAACCATAAGAATTGGATAACCTTTAAATTCTTGGGCTAAAAATTCTATCGATTCTGGATTATTACTTTCTAAAATATTTTCTACAAGCATTTTAGATTCTTTTTCCTCAAAAGCACTAATTTGGCACCGTCAAGTTAAGTAAATTAGTGTCACAAAGTACTATATTTTTATATTTCAGACAGCAAGAAGTCTTTGAGTAGCTTCATCCCAAATGGATTTAGCGGACGCAAATGCAATTCTTTGCTCAGATGCTGTTTTAGTATATCTTCCAACATTTACAGCAAATATATTTCTGACTTTTCCCATCAGTGATAATGTACATTGTGCTGAATTAGGATGCTTAAATTTAATCAGTATCTTCTCTTTTCTCCTAGTTGGCTGATGGGCATTCTCAATCCGATTATTTAGTCTTTTATCGGTACGATGCTTAGTCCTAGGACACATATACCTAACTGGTTTAATGTAGCTTTTTAGCTTATCAGTCACAATAACCCTTGGACATGGATAATTACCCAATAATCTTGATAAAAAGCGAATAGCTGATTTCTTGTTACGACGCTTCTGCAGTAATACTTCTAATTCATGTCCCTCAGAGTCAACAGCTCTCCATAATATGAATACTTCACCTTTGATCTTGATATTCATCTCATCCAAATGCCATTTATCAGTTGGCTTTCGCTCTCTCTTACTAATAACATCTTGAAAATAAACTACAAACTTATAACACCAAAACCTTACAGTCTCATGACTTAATATAATACCTCGATAAGCCATCTGCTCTTGAACATCTCGGTAACTATTATTAAAGCGATGATATAACCATACTGTATGGCTAATAATGCTTGCTGGAAAACGATGTCTATTCGGGGCTTGAGTAATATGCATAGCGGTAAAATCTAGGATAAATTGTTACTGCTATTCTATAAATCATTCCCTGTAATTGCTCAATACTTAATTTATACCTCCCTTAACTTGACGGTGCCGCTCAAAATTATTCAACTTTTACAAAGGCTAAAAATACTCTTTTAAATATAGTTAATTTTAAAAATAAGGACGAAATATCATCGCAATTTATGGGGGTACTGATTAATTTAGAGTATATTTTTAAGCCTGTTATAGATTTTAACTATAATGTTGCAACTTTTAATCATTTTATGCATCATAAGCCTTCAGTACCAATTTTACCTGATATAAATACACCTATTAATAACTTTAAGCCTTTACTACCTCGTATAACCTTACCTAGAGATATAAATGAAACTTCCTCATTTAGAGATCTAGCACTCCTGGACACAAGCGTAAAACAAATAGTATTGAATATAATAATACAAAGAAACATAAAACTATCAGTAATGACTCACATCATAATTTATATTCATCTATTGAAAATAAGAGATTAGATAACGATCTAAACTCTACAAGCAAAACAACAACTACTACCTCATATAATGAGTTAAATAAATCACTTATTGCATTTTCTAATAAAATAATGCATCTATAGATGAAGATGGAGTAGAGATTGTTTTAAGCGGACATAATTTATAGTTAATTCGCTATTGGTTCTAGTTACCAAACCATAAAACGAGTATAATTTTTTGATTATTTTTAGAAAGATTTAACAAGCTTTTTTTATAAGAAAATTTTTTACTATAAAATTTCGAGTTTTTTCTTCCAATAGATGATATGACACAACAGAAATTATAAAATTGATAATAAAAGCTATTATAACTACAAAATGAAAGCTAATATCTGGATAATTCTGAATTAATTTCTTTCCGACTTCCATCGCAACAAATTGCCATAGATAAAAAGAATAACTAATTTTTCCTAAATATTCCATAATTTTATTATTATAAAACTTGGATTTAGAATGATAGACTATTACTATCCATAATCCAAGCAAAGGAGTAATTATAAACTGTCCGTTCATATACTGATACTGACTTTCACAATTTATACAAATGAAAGCTAATAAAGCTATTATTATTAAATTTATAAAATCAGCAAACTTAACCTTGGTAAAATTTTCTTTTGCAAAATAAAAACCTATTCCGCACATAAAATCAAAAGTTCTAAAAACCGGATTAGCGTATATGTAATCAGATTTGTCTATATATGCATTATAACTTATAAGTACAAGCATAATAGCAACAATAACTAATATCTTTTTTTTACCTTTGTTCTAGTTGTATTTTAACAGTATTTCTTTCTCTGTTGCTTTACAACTTACACAAAATATATGATAGACTCTTTATTTTTATATTATATATAACAAACTTTTTTAATGGCTTCTATTACGTCATCCTCACTAGGTAAAGCTAATTTTTCTAGATTTACTGCATAAGGAAGTGGGACGTCTTTACCGCTTACGATCTCTACCGGTGCATCTAAATAATCAAATGCTTCTTTCATAACGATAGCTGCGATAGTTGCACCGATACTGGCAAAAAACCATCCTTCTTCAACTACAACTAAACGACCGGTTTTTTTTACTGACTCTATTATAGTATCTATATCAAGCGGTTTGATGGTACGTAAATCAATGACCTCGCAATTAATATTATCGCTTTGTAAAATATTTGCAGCATCTAATGCAAGTTTCACCTGAATCGAGAATGTCACTATAGTAACGCTATCACCCTCTTTTAAGATTTTTGCCTTACCAAAAGGGATAGGCTCAACATTTTCAGAAATATCGAAACTGTGACCATATAAAATCTCATTTTCTAAGAAAATAACCGGATTATCGTCTCTAATAGCTGTAATCATCAGCCCTTTATGATCTTCAGCACTATAAGGAGCTACTACTTTGAGCCCAGGTATATGAGCATAACAAGCTGCGTAGTTCTGGCTATGTTGTGCTGCTACTCTACTTGCTGCTCCGTTTGGACCTCTAAATACTATTGGACATCTGACCTGACCGCCGGACATATAATGTGTTTTAGCAGCTGAGTTAACTATATGATCCATTGCTTGCATAGCAAAGTTAAAGGTCATAAATTCAACAATCGGGCGAAGACCTGCAAAGGCTGCTCCAACGGCAAGCCCAGCAAAACCATACTCCGTTATTGGTGTATCGATTACCCTTTTAGGACCAAACTGCTCAAGCAATCCTTGCGTTACTTTATAAGCTCCCTGATACTCAGCGACTTCTTCACCCATGACAAAAACTTTGTCGTCTCTTATCATCTCTTCTTGCATCGCATCACGCAATGCTTCCCGTACAGTTATTTGCATCTTTCTTTTTAGTTAAATTGAATCTTTATATTTAGCATTGGTGTCATCCCGTGGCTCATTAATGTCACCCCGTGGCTTGTATCTTCGGGGTCTTTTGTTATGGACTGTGTCCTAAGATCCCGCTACAAGTGCGCGGGATGACATTTAAAGCTTTATGCTGGATCTAGTTCCCAAGCCACGGGATGACACAGCAATACAAGTAAACCTCGCACATCCTAAATATATATATTGCTATAAAGCTCTTCTTCATTGGGCAGTGGTGAGTTTTCTGAAAATTCCACAGCTTCCTTAATAATCTCTTTAACTGATTGCTCTATTTCTTTTAAATCAGCTTCACTTACATAGTTATTTTCTAATATTATCTTCCGTATTTCAGTAATAGGATCACGTTCTTTATACGTCTCTACTTCTTCTTTACTACGATATTTTGCCGGATCGGACATTGAATGCCCACGATAGCGATAGGTTTTTACTTCTAATATTAGCGGCATACTATTTTCTCTAACATATTCCGCTGCTTGTTTAGCACCATTATACATTTCCTCAAAATCCATGCCATTTAGCTGGAATCCTTTAATCCCAAACGACTCACCTTTTTTATAAAGATCACGCATAAAGGTAGAACGAGCAACCGAAGTACCCATAGAATACTCATTATTTTCGATAATATAAACTACCGGTAAACCCCATAAAGCGGCCATGTTAAAGGCTTCATACACTTGACCTTGATTAACCGCACCATCACCTAAGAAAGTAAAGCAAATATTGTTTGTACCATTATATTTCTCAGCAAAAGCAAGCCCTGTACCTATCGGCACTTGAGCCCCTACTATGCCGTGTCCACCATAAAACTTATTCGGCACGTCAAACAAATGCATCGAGCCACCCTTACCTTTTGAACAGCCTGTAGCACGCCCCATAAGTTCCGCAAGTACATATTTAGGCTCTGTACCTGCTAAAATAATATGAGCATGATCACGATAGCTGGTAACCATACTATCTTCTTTTTGTTTAACCATATCTACAGCAGAAATTACTGCTTCCTGTCCGATATATAAATGACAAAAACCACCTATTTCACCCATACCATATAACTGCCCGCATTTTTCTTCAAAACGCCTAAGCAACAACATATCTTTGAAGCTTTTTATATATTCTTCTTTTACTGGTTTATATTTTCCTAATTTAATATCCACTAATTACTCCTTTAGTATATTGTCATGTTATTGCATAGCTCGTTTATGTTATTCCTGCGTGGCTTTGTTGCGTAGATCAGTTTTTCCTCTGTCATCCCGCGACTTGATCGCGGGATCTCAGGACACATTCTATGGCACAAGATCCCGTAATCAAGTCACGGGATGACAATATAATTGACTGGATTCCCGCCTCCGCGGGAATGACATATAAAATCTATCAAGCAATTAGATGACATCTTAACGTCACAAAATACGGCACATGATCAGAAGGTGGCGTCCAATCTCTTGCTTCTGACAATAAATGTATAGAAAATAATTCATCTTTTAAATTATTACTAACCCAAATATGATCAAGCCGTCTACCTCTGTTAGATTTTTTCCAATCTACGTTTCTATAACTCCACCAAGTATAAAATTTTTCATCAAGTGGCACAAAATGCCTACTACTATCAATAAACTCTAATGAGTTTTGCAATTCTACCAATAAAGAACGCTCAATATCAGTATGACTAATAACATTTTTTAGCTGCTTGCTAGACCATACATCATGCGGGTGTGGTGCAATATTTAAATCACCTGCAATTATAATCTTATCATCTCTGGTGCGGTTATTAATCAGCCATTCTTGCATCAACCTTATATATTCTAGCTTATGTTTAAACTTCGAATTTAGCTCTATGTCAGGTATATCACCACCGGCAGGAACATAAAAATTATGTATCTCAATATTATTAACAGTAGCTGCTATATGCCTTTTATCGCCGTTATATAGCTCAAGCGAAAAGACATTTTGCAGTGGAAGTTTTGAAATAATAGCAACGCCGTTATATGATTCCTGCCCTGAATATATTACATGTTCATAGCCTATATTTTTAATTACTTCAAGAGGAAATAAAGGATCATCTACTTTTGTCTCTTGCAATAAAATAATATCAGGCTGATGTTCATATGCCAATCTTTTTAATAAATCAATACGTAAACGTAGCGAATTAATATTCCACGTAACTATCTTCATTTAGGTTTTATCATCTTTTATAGATGCATTTACTATTGCGTCCCTGAAATAAATTATTCCAATTTGGTTTAGAGGATTTTTTAGATCAATTTTATCTTGCATTTCCTCAGGAATTTTTACCATAGTATTACTTAGTATAGCAAAATAAAGATTATTAGGCAAAATATATCCCATTTCACTCTGCACTCCTAAAGCTTTACCAGAAAAATGAATCATTGTATGTTTAAAATCAAGGTCAGTAATATAGATACCATAGCCCATGTAAGTTTTACGCCCATCTATTTCTTTTGCAGGAAAATACTTAGTAGTCATAAGCTTATAGGACTTTGTAGAAAGAATTTTACCGCTATTTAATGCTCTATACCATTTAATAAGGTCGCTTGGAGTTGATATAATCCCGCCATCAGCACAAGGAAGTGCTACAAAATCAGCAGTTGCAGGAGTAAATATAGGTTTATTACTATTATTTGGCGTTATAAAATATCTTACTGGGTAATTAGAACTAACCACATTTCTTTGAATTCTAGCCACTTCACTATATGAAGCAAAACTAGTAGATTTCATATTTAATGGTCTAAAAAATTCATCTTGAAAAAAATTACATAAATCTTTTTTAGTTACTTTTTCAATAATCATACCAAGTATAACAAAATTAGTATTACTATATTTAAACTTTTTTCCTATAGGTACTTCTAAAGGCTTAGACGCAACATATTGTAATATTTTTTTACGTGCATCTTTTCTAGTCATATTTAAATCAAGTTTCACAAAACTAAAATATTCAGCAATACCACTACTATGAGTTAATAAATTATGAATTGATATTTTATATGCCCAATCTGGTACTTTGCCTTGCCACATTTCTAAATCAATATATTTATATATCTTATCATCGACGTTTAATAATTTTTGCTCTTGTAACCTTAAGATTCCTGCAGCAGTTATAGGCTTTGTAGCAGAAGCGATAGGCATCATTTCATTTGCTTTTAACTGCTCCCCGTTTAAAGCAAAAATTCCTTTAGCTCCGGTTAATAGCTGCTTATAGTCATCGGCAAACATAAAAACAGCATTTACAAACCTATTGCTTATATATTCTTTTTCTGCTTCACTAATTCTTTGCTGAATATCTGCAAAACTATCAACACTATTAATGACTAAAAACACCAATAGTAAAATATAACTACGGAACATAATAACTTTAACTCTATACCAACTAAAACTTAAACTTTATTAAAATAAAAAGGCAATTTTGCTTCTAAATTAACCTCTTTGCCAAAAATTTTTTTAGACAATACTATATTACTAGCATGCAAAAACATATATTTACTATACGGCATTAATTTGTCATTGCCATATTTATTATCACCAAATATTGGACAACCTAGTAATTTAGCATGCAATCTTAATTGATGCATTCTACCCGTAATCGGAATAAATTCAACCAAAAACAAGTTATTGGTAAGTGATTTAAGTAATTTATAATAAGTAATGGCAAGTTTACCATTATTCGTTGAAATATCAGTAATATTAAGAGTACTTCCTTTAGTTTTTTCTATATTACTTTTAACCTCTCCTTGCTCTTTAATTGGTTTTCCATAGGTTACAGCGAGATAGGTCTTTTCAACCAATTTTTCTTTAAAAGCATCATGAAGTTTTACGCTACTTACATAATTTTTAGCAATTAAAAGCAAACCGCTTGTTTCTTTATCTAATCTATGTACTAACTTAAAATCAGCTCCTTGACTGTTTAAATATTTTAATGCAGAATCGACCGATAAATTAATTTTACTACCGCCTTGCGTTGCAAGACCCGCAGGTTTATTAATCGCTATTATATTATCATCCTCATATATTAAATATTCAGTGGTAATTTTCTTTGCTAATGTAATTTCAGCATCAGTAAAAACTAGTTCAGTTGGTTGAGCTATAGGTAAATTAAACTTATCATGAATAAAAATTTCATCACCCTCCACTACTCTTAAACTCGCTTCTGCTTTTTTAGAATTAACGATTATTTGCTTTTGACGTAATGCTTTTTCTATCACTCCTTGGGTCAAAAGAGGATATAGACGCCTTAAATATTTATCTAACCTTAAGGCGATAGGGCTGTTTACAGTGATGATCATTAAGAATTTTTTATTAGAGAATAGCACCAAATTACTACAGATAAAAGCACTATAGCAAAAAATTGATGCATAGAAGCTGCTATTATAGGAACGTAATATAAAAGAGTAATTATGCCGGTAGATAATTGTATTAATAAAGCAATAGCCAAATAAAATGCTACTTTATTCAATTTTGGATTTTTAACTTTTAACAAAGAAATAATCAAAGCTATGATGATTATAGACAAACTATAAGCACCTAGACGGTGTATAAACTGGACAAAAACCGGATCAGACCAATTTTTGAAGCTAATGAAATTATCTTTTATTTCTATAGGAATAAAATTGCCACCCATCAATGGAAAGCTATTATATATTAGCCCTGCATCAAGCCCCGCCACTAAAGCACCTAAAAAAATCTGTACATATATTATAGCAATAGCAGCAACAGAAAATATTAGCGGTAATTTTAAATTTATTTGTGATGGAATTAGTAAAATATCACAACAATTTTTGACTAGCTTATAAAAAAGTAAATGATAAATAATTATAGCAATAATTAAATGAAAAGCTAAACGAAAATGGCTAACAGATGGGTGGTTAACTAAACCGCTTTTTACCATATACCACCCCATAAAGCCTTGCATGCAGAATAACAGCAAAACAATTATATAGGATAATACATCACGATTTTTTATGATCCCTTTAAAATAAAAATACATTAAAGGTAATACATATATCAAACCTGTAGCCCTACCAAGCAGGCGATGCACAAACTCTAATAAATAGATGAATTTAAACTCTGATAAAGTCATCCCGTAATTAACTGCATTATATTCCGGAAATGCTTTATATTTAGCGAATTCAGCTTGCCAAGCATCATAACTAAAAGGGGGCAAAATACCCGTTACCGGACGCCACTCAACTATCGACAAACCAGAATCCGTAAGCCTTGTTATCCCGCCTACAATAATCATCGCCACGACCATTATACAGCAAGTTAATAGCCATTTTGTGACTCTTTCAAAGTCATTCCTGCGTAGGTGAGAGTCTAGAAACAAATTTGAGAACATAAAACAATAGAGATTTAGAGTCAATCATAATTTTTGTCATATCTTGCTTTAACATATGATTCTTTTAGCAGCTTAAAACATTCTTTTTGCTCAGGAGTTGCTATAGGAAAAACTTGTAATAACTCACTGCTATAATTTTTTGCTCTATTGCCTAACTTTTTTATATCATGCAATTTTGGTTTATAATTAGAAAAAACTAATAAAATAGTATTATAAAAACTTTCGGTAGCTTGATGAAGATAAAAAGCACTTTTGTTTAATTATCCTCTTTCAAATGGATATTTACAATCTATTAGAAATCCGCACCCTTCTCTAAACCACTCTTCAAAATAATCTTGAGCGATTTCTTTCATTTCACTCCAAGGCAAATCTTTAGCTTCACTTAAAACATACTCTCTACTATCATACAAAAGAATACCTTCTTTTTTGATATCGGTATAAAAATAGCGTCCTTTTTCCAGCTGTCTATTTATTTCTTCTATGGATTCGAGGATTATAGATATCTCTGACTCGTATGGGATAATCTGATCTTTTATTACTCCTGTCTTTATTAATCTTTTATATATATTATCTTCTAAATTTAAAGTAGCATGACCTTTATACTTACCTTTCTTCAATATTATTAAAATATCTGTATCACTATGATAGCCGTTAGGTAAATCACGTACCCAATCACCTCGTGCAAAAGAGCCATACAAAATAATCATAGCAATTTTATCTTGAGCAAGTTCTAAAATCTGCTGCACTATAAAATTTAGCCTGCCCCTAATATGTAAAGAGCGTTCAGGTAGTTCGGTTTTCATTGAAATATTTATTTTCTATAGCCAAGGTGGTATGACATTGTTGCGTGGATCACTTATGTCATTCCCGCGGAGGCAATGCTTCCTTGCAATGATGTATATTACCCCTCACCGCCTCCGCTATCCTCTGCCACAGAACTCTCTTTATTAGCCGTAGGGCGGTTCTTATTCGATTTTTTATTACGATATCTGCGTTTTGTCTTTTTTGGTAGAGGTTTCTCTTCTACTACTACACCATCATCCGTAATCTCTACTTCTTCCTTTACAAGACTTACTACCTGATCTTTTACCTCTTTTACTTCAGGCGTTTTTTTCTTTTCTTCACTAACAACATTATTATTATTGCCTGTTTTCCATTTATGCTTGTTTTTACGTAGCTGCTCTTTTTTAGGCTCTTCTTCGGTATAATCAGCACTATGATTTTGAATCACTGGCTTACCAGCATTGAGGTTATTACTATTTTTCTTTAATAATTTTACTTTCTCGATTGAATAGCTATCAGATGTAGCGTTAGGATCAGAATAAAAATTTAGCCTTATATTATATTTCTCTTCAATAAATTTTATCTCTTGGCGTTTATTATTAAGTAGATAAATCACTGAAGAAACATTAGCAAAAACATTTATTATATCAATTCTATCTTCGAAAATTTCATTTTCAATAGTACGCAAGATTAGCATAGCATTCGACTCGTCGGCTCTAACGACACCTTTACCATTACAATGAGAACAAATTAAAGAATTAGTTTCTAGGAAAGAAGAGCGTAATCTTTGCCTCGAAAATTCAAGCAATCCAAACTGGCTAATATTGCCGGTTTGTATACGTGCACGATCACGACTTAAGAATTCTTTAAAAGATCTCTCGATAATTTTACGATTTTTTGTCTCATCCATATCAATGAAATCAACAACTATAAGACCTGATAAATCTCTAAGCTTAACTTGTCTTGCTATTTCTTTTGCTGCTTCTAAATTAGTTTTTAAGGCTGTTTCTTCAATATTTTTTTCCGAAGTTGATCTACCAGAATTCACATCTATAGAAATAAGAGCTTCAGTTGGATTAATAACAATATATCCTCCTGAAGGTAAAGTTACCACAGGCTGGTATAGCTTAATTAACTGTTCCTCTACTTGAAACTTAGTAAATATAGGCGTTTTACTTTTATGCTCTTTAAGTTTTGTCATCTCTGAAGGTAACAAATCTTGCATAAATTTTGCCGCATCTTCATATGCTTCTTGCCCATGAATTATGACCTCTTTAACATTATGATCACACATATCACGTATAGTTTTACGTATTATGCTGTCTTCTTCGTGAATAAAGCATGGAGCTGGAAATTTAACAGTACTTTTACGGATTTTATTCCATAACCTTGATAAATAGCTATAATCTTTTTTCAGGTCTAAAGTACTACAACCCCTACCTGCTGTCCTGATAATTACGCTATAAGGACTCTTATCGCCGTTTACTACCTTATTTAAAATATTCTTAAGCCTTTTTCTTTCATCACCATTTGATATTTTACGAGATATACCATTTTGTGCTGCTTTATTAGGCATTAAGACACAATATTTACCCGCTAAAGATACATAAGTAGTGAAAGCTGCACATTTATTTCCACGCTCCTCTTTAGTAACTTGAACTAATAATATTTGGTTTTTTCTTATTACGTCTTGTACTTTATATTGCTTATATTGTGGAACATTTTCTTCCTTATCGCTTTGGATAATTTCAATATCATCTGCTGCTTCTAAATTAAGCTCTGACTGAAATTTACTCTCTACTAAATCCTCTATAGCCTTTAGATCGATTTCTTCACCATCGATTAAGGGGTCATATGAAGTAGCTGCCCGCACCTCATCCTCATCATCAAGAATGATATTAGGCGGTACTATCTCAGGAAATGCATTAATTGGAAAATTCTTCTCTGACGCAGGTAAATTATAATAATTAGGATGTATTTCGCTAAAAGGCAAAAAGCCGCTTTTATCCATACCATATTCTATGAACACAGCTTGTAAAGATGGTTCTATTCTTGTTACTTTTGCTAAATAAATATTACCTTTATTTTGTTGTTTTCTTGTTGTTTGAAATTCAATATCTTCTATATTATTGCTTTGTCCCAATAAAACCACTCTTGTTTCATTTGAGAAATTAGCATCAATTATTATCTTTTTATTCATTAATCTCGCTCACTAACTCGAAGAATAAATAATTAATATAACACCTTAAGCATATCTTGTATTAATCTATTTAAATAAGTACCTATCTTTCTTTAAACTCTGTGCATAACCATAGGTAAATTAAGTAGCGAATTATATTATTATTTTTCTTACATTAAATTATTTATCATATATAAAAACTACATTAGATATTTATTTTATATATCTAATGCTATATAAGCTCATCATACTAAAATATTAACTATAAATATCTTAATGAAATTACAAATCTCTTTAATTATTTAGAATAACTATTTATACTAAACTCTGTATATCTAAAATAGTTTTAACCTTTGTATCGTATCTTGATACAGTAAACTTATTAACTATGAGTTATATACCATGTATGTATGTTTAGCAAACACTTAATTTATGACTTTAAAAAACGATTATAAGACAATTTTATTTTCACTTTTGGGAATATTTATTTTTTCTTGTATTAATGCTACAAATTTTTATACTTCTAAAATTTTCTTACTTATAAATAAAGGTTTAGGTGGAGAAGAGATAAATAATATCAATCAAACTAAATTCCTAGGCTCAATAATTGCTGCTTTCGCTTTAACCCAGCTAATCAATAAATTAAGTAATAAAGTAATTATTATTACTAGTTTAATATTGCTCATTCTTTGTACTATTAACTTAGTCTTACTAGATGATTTTACTTTCATTAAAATTAACTTTATTATAATCAACGCAGGAATATTTGCATATTTCACTTCAACAGTACTAGAGATTATTGAAACTTCCAGTGAAAAAAAATATTTTTTCTTAGCTTGTGTAATATTATTATGGGCATGTGGAAATCTAATAATAAACTTAATAAGTCAATTCATTAACCCAACAAATAATACCATAATAATTTGTGCTTTATTATACTGTATCAATATTTTAACTGAGTTTCTGCATTCTAATCCCACTATTCACACTTTGAAATTGGATTCAAAATTTTCATCTTTGATAAAAAATGTGGAATTACAGATATTAACGGGCTTTGTAGTGTCTTATGTTACCTTAGATATATTTTGGTATTATGAAGCATTTGCGTTAAAAAAAGAATTAGCATTAATTAATCTATCACTAATATTGAAATATATTTTTACAGGAATATTTTTTTCCATAATACCTATTTGTTATTTAATAAATAAAGCAAATAAATATTTAGCTAATTTCATATTAACTTTAGTCCTACTCATATGCTTTATTTTATTACCACTACATGGTTGGAACAAAAACCTAAATATATTATATGTTATATTGATCGGAAGTTGCTTAGGATCGATTTTTATCTGCAATATTTTAATATTGATTGATAAATTTAAAGGATATGAATTTAGAACAGCATTATTTTCATACTTTTCTATGTGTAGTGTAGGTATTTATGCTGGTGCTTTATCTTCTAGCGTTCCGTATGGCACAGTTAATGGTAGTGATTTCCTATTTTCTATTTCTGCTGTAGTTGGTAGCTTTGTCGTTTATCATCTATGGTATCTTATTAGCTATAGATTATATACTCGATGAACTTCAAAAATTGGCTACGTCATCCTACAAGTACTGCGGTACTCACGTATTAAGTAAATGCTGCCGCTCCTCGTCTTGTGGATTCCTTGCTCTTTTTGAAGTTGATCTTCGTATATCAGAAGTGTACAATAATACAAAAAATGAAAAATTCCTTAAGTAAAAGAGACATCTCAATATTAATCGGTAATGCGTTAGACCATTTTGATACTGCACTTTATGGGTTTCTTGCTCCGCTGCTTGCTGGCATTTTTTTTTCGAATCACGATAAAATAGTAGCATTAATTTTAACTTATAGCGTTCTTACTACTTCCTTATTTACTCGTCCTATAGGCTCTTACTTTTTTGGAGTAATTGCTAAGAAATATGGTGGGGTTTTTGCATTATCCCACTCTTTAATCGGCGTTGCTTTAACCACTGCTTTGATAGGCTTAATACCCTCGCATGCTCAAATAGGCTGGCTTGCACCGCTATTATTAGTCGTAATTAGGACTATGCAGGGTATATATTCTGAAGGAGAATGTGCTATTGCTAAGTTATTTATTTTAGAGAATAAAGAAGAAAAAAAAGCCTTTAAAGCCTCTTATCTCTATAACACCTCTACCATGGTTGGGATTATTTTTGCATCCTTTATCAGTACTATAGTTTTAAATACTGAATATAATGATTACTGGCGAGTATGCTTTATATTTGGTGGACTTACCGCACTTGTCGGTTATTTTTTAAGGAAGAGTTCCCCACCTTTGTCATCTACTACTTCTTTATGTCAGTCCCGCGTAGGCGGGAATCCAGTAATTAAAAAATACAAATTTTTTTCCTGGATTCCCGCCTACGCGGGACTGACAATACATCACGACCTACTTACAATATGGAATAACAAACTAAATATCATACGAATCAGCTTTGCCATAGGTTTTTCATATATGACTTATATAGTGCCATTCGTCTTTATGAATAGCTTTATTCCTCTAATTACTGATATTTCTCTAGAAACAATGATGAAGTTTAATACGGAATTTCTGATTTTTGATATGATTATGATTCCAGTAATCGGGAATCTAACGAAAAAATTTCATTATCTTAAAATATTAAGAGGCACTCTTATATTAATGATTTTAAGCTTAATTCCTCTATGGTGGTTTTTAAACAACTCATCAATATGTTATGTTAATTTTGTTCGTATATTTATTATATTAGCCGGAGTTAGCTTTCTTGCCCCATTAAATTGCTGGCTAAATGATCTCTTTAAAACTGCCGATAAATATATGCTAGTTGGTATCGGCAGCAGCATCGGCTCTTCACTAATCGGACGGCTTACCCCCTCCACATGTTTAATGCTCTGGCATATCACAAATAGCAGTATATCGATTGCGTTTTATATAACCGTGATATCACTAGTAGCTTTATGGTGTATTAAACCTAAATTGAATTGAGATATTCCTCAGGCGGGCACCGTCAAGTTAAGTAAATTAGTGTCACAAAGTACTATATTTTTAGATTTCAGACAGCAAGAAGTCTTTGAGTAGCTTCATCCCAAATGGATTTAGCGGACGCAAATGCAATTCTTTGCTCAGATGCTGTTTTAGTATATCTTCCAACATTTACAGCAAATATATTTCTGACTTTTCCCATCAGTGATAATGTACATTGTGCTGAATTAGGATGCTTAAATTTAATCAGTATCTTCTTTTCTCCTAGTTGGCTGATGGGCATTCTCAATCCGATTATTTAGTCTTTTATCGGTACGATGCTTAGTCCTAGGACACATATACCTAACTGGTTTAATGTAGCTTTTTAGCTTATCAGTCACAATAACCCTTGGACATGGATAATTACCCAATAATCTTGATAAAAAGCGAATAGCTGATTTCTTGTTACGACGCTTCTGCAGTAATACTTCTAATTCATGTCCCTCAGAGTCAACAGCTCTCCATAATATGAATACTTCACCTTTGATCTTGATATTCATCTCATCCAAATGCCATTTATCAGTTGGCTTTCGCTCTCTCTTACTAATAACATCTTGAAAATAAACTACAAACTTATAACACCAAAACCTTACAGTCTCATGACTTAATATAATACCTCGATAAGCCATCTGCTCTTGAACATCTCGGTAACTATTATTATATTAAAGCGATGATATAACCATACTGTATGGCTAATAATGCTTGCTGGAAAACGATGTCTATTCGGGGCTTGAGTAATATGCATAGCGGTAAAATCTAGGATAAATTGTTACTGCTATTCTATAAATCATTCCCTGTAATTGCTCAATACTTAATTTATACCTCCCTTAACTTGACGGTGCCTTAACAATTGTTGATCAATATCTAAGTTGCAATCTATAAACCAAATAAGATCATAATCTGCTTTATTATCATAAGCATACATCCTAGCAAGCTGAGTTTTTCCCATGCCACTGACACCTACCAAACTAGATTGTTTATATTTGATTAAGTTACTTTTAATCTTTTTTAGTTGTGATATATGATCTATAAAATAACTAACAGGTGTAACAAGATTGGATATTTGTTCCCTTGCAAATATATTATTGCTCATTAATAATATGATGATTATTGATATATATTTTTTCATAGTATTTTTGCTAATTATAATCCTTAGATGTAAAGGTTTAGGATTTTTTCGATCAAAAGCCAATAGGATTTTATTATGAAATGAAAAAGATGAATATTTTAGATTAGGATTTACGGCAGTTAAATATAAAATCAAACGGATTTATTGGTTTATTATCTAATATAATTTCAAAATGTAGATGTTCACCTGTAGCATTACCGGTCTTTCCTTGAGTGCCTATAAATTGACCAAGTGTAACTTTTGTTCCCTCTTTAACATGTATTTCTTTTAAATGAGCATATTTAGTGATAAATTTATGTGAATGTTTAATCTCAATGAAATTTCCGTAATCACGTACTCTAGCGGTCTTAATTACTACTCCGCTTGCTGATGCATATATCGGTGCTTCTTTTTTTGCTTGTAAATCAATGCCATTATGAAAACATTTTTTCTTCCGTTTCTTTTTATGCGGGCTTATTCTATTGCCGTAATGGCTAGTGATTTTAGGTTTGTATTCTGGCAGCATGAGAGGTATTTTAGAAATTATTCTATCAAGTTTTGCTAACTCAGACATATTATTTCTGTGAGTGGTTTTTTTAGCAAAATAACTAGTTTCGGCGTTAGAAAGGAATTTATATTTTGAATTTAATTTCGTAACCAATTCTTTTATAGCAGATATTTTTAAACCAGCAGCGTTATTAAGTTCAGTAGGATTTTTGTTATGGAATTTCTGCAAGAAAATTTTATTTTGTTTAGGATCATTGATTACGACACCTAAATTTTTAGCATATAAATATTTATTGTTTTTATTTGTAAGATTATATAAAACTACTAATTCTGCATGATTTATATTATATTTTTTTTCTAGTTTAGAAGAGGTAGTAGAAAGTAGTGTTTTATCCTTAGAGAATTCAAGAGTACTACAGCTTTGAAGAAAAAAAAGGGTAATTAGTAAAAAAATATTTCTTCGGGTAAACATTAAAAGTCAATATAAGTAAATTTTAGATTTAAAGCATTGCTTAGATATTTTGTTAACTCTTCTAGTTCCTGTCTAATATTAGGCGGGTTAATCAACATCAATCCACATTTTACCATATTCTTATCACTAGATAAAAGTTCATATTCAATAATTAATGTTTCTTTAAATCCGATAGTTTTATAATTGTGGTAAAAATCACTTACTAGTAACAAATCCTTTATAGGATACCAAATCAAAGTAGAATTATTTAAAGCTGAAACTTTGATTTTTCTCAAGGCAGTAATTAGTTTTTGAAACTCATTTTTTACTTCAAATGGTGGATCAAGAAATATTAATCCTCTATTTTCTTTAAAAGGCAGAAAAGCTTTTATAGCATTATATGCGTCAATGCAGTGTGTATTATTTGGTAATAGCTTTTTTAAATCAAGGTAATCAGTCGGATGGAGTTCACAAGCAATTAAACGATCTTGAAGTCGTAATAATTTATTAATTATAAAAGGCGATCCAGGATAAAAATTCTGACCCACGGAATTTATTACAGACAGAAATATTTTTAATGATTTAGGAGTATGATCTAGAGCTTGTAATAATTTACCAATTCCGTTGTTATATTCTAAAGTTTTAGAAGCGGCTTCTGAAGCTAAATCGTATAGTCCAAGCCCTGCAAAAGTATCTAAAACGGCAAAAGGCTTTTCTTTGTTTTTTAGCTGCTCTAAAATCGCAATTAAAACTAGATGCTTAACTATATCGGCAAAATTGCCTGCATGATAAATATGACGGTAATTCAAAGTTATAGACTATATTTTTATTTTAGTAACTTTTCTGCTTTTTCTGACGAGATGTAATAAATTATATCATATTATAATGTCTTATACAAATTAATCATAAAAACTGTTTATTTCTTTACTTGATAAGTTATATTATTACCAGTGCTGGAATAATAAATTGTTAAATTTAAATTATGAAAAAATTATATGTAGCATTATTAACTATAATACTAAGTAGTAGTGTTTATGCTAATAGTCCTCATAACCTTTTTAAAACCGCTCAATATATATTTGGTATTAACTTACATGGTATAATCCATATTGGAGCATTTTATGGTGGTGAAAAAGACTTTTATAAGACTCTAAATATAGAAAATATATTGTGGATTGAGGCTGATCCAGATACATACAAAAAATTATTAGAAAATGTTAAGCCCAATGGTACTACATGTATAGCAGAAAACTTTGCTGTTACAAATGAAAATGGAATTGCTAAATTTCATAGAACTAATAATGGGCAGTCTAGCTCTTTATTAGAGTTAAATTTACATAAAATTATTCATCCAGATGTTTTGTTTAAGGAAACTATAGAGGTAACTCAAAAGCGATTAGATACATATTTTCAGGAATCGTAATATGATGTAAAAAAATATAATGTTATTTTAATAGATGTTCAAGGAGCTGAATTATTAGCTTTGCAGGGAGCGGTAAACACTTTAAAAACGATTGATTATATAATAGCAGAAGTTAACTATGCTGAGCTGTATACAAATGGAACAAATATATGGGATTTAGATAAATTTCTTGCCGATCAAGGGTTTTTAAGAATTGATACTGTTTCTACAACATGTGGATGGGGTGATGCACTTTATATTAGAAATTTATTATTAAAACATTCTGATTCTGTAAAATAAATTAAAAAAAGTGTACTCTCGTTATTAAAAAATTGACAACGATGCTTCCATATACCAATTATGTACTTTGCGGGCAAAAATCTGCATAAGGAGCAATTAAGTTTATCATTAGCTCTTTTTGTTTAGGATTGCTTTCAGCAATTAGTAGAGCTATGTCATTCCTAGCTAGGCATTGTTGCGTGGCTCTTATGTCATTCCCGCGTAGGCTGGAATCAAGTAATTAATAAACACAAATACGATTAGTTTTTACAATCAAAAATTATATTTATTTAAATTTTTTCTGGATTCCCGCCTACGCGGGAATGACATCGAACGCGTTTTTCGATCCATGCAACAAAACCTTGATTAATATTATAGCCTTTAATCAGATATTCTTTAAGCAAGTTAGTAGCCCATTTTCTAAAAGCTATACCTCTCTTAGAATTTACTCGATACCCTACTGATATTATCATGTCTAAATTATAATATTTGGTATTATATATTTTATCATCTAAAGCAGTATGTGCAAAATTTGCACATACTGTATTATCTAATTCTCTATCAATGAGAATTTTATTAATATGCTTTGTGATAACTGTTCTATCTCTATCAAAAAGTTTAGCTAATTGGTTTTGGGTTAACCAAACTGTATCATTATATAATTGTACATCAATATTAACTTCCCCGTTCTCGTCTTGGTAAATTACTAACTAATTTTCTGCTGCTTTATTTATACTCATACTAGGTTCTGTAAACATTTCTCATTAATGTCCCCCTTCGGGGATCAAAAATCCCTCGCCTTTAGGCGAAGGGAAGATATAATGAAATTGCTTTAGCAATGAATTTATATCAAGAAATATGAGAAGTTATAGAAAGAATAGTCATAGTCAGTATGATTTAAAAGTGCATCTTATATGGATACCAAAATATAGGAAGAGAATATTGATAGGCAAAGTATCGGAAAGGACTAGAGATTTACTGAGGCAGATTTGTATGGAACATGAAGTACATATAATTTCAGGGAAAATATCATGTGATCACGTACATATGTTTATCTCATATAAGCCGCAAATATCTCTTAGCAAGTTAGTACAGTATTTAAAAGGCATTAGCTCAAGAATTTTATTGCAAGAATTTACTCATTTACGAAAACAATTTTGGGGGGCACCGTCAAGTTAAGGGAGGTATAAATTAAGTATTGAGCAATTACAGGGAATGATTTATAGAATAGCAGTAACAATTTATCCTAGATTTTACCGCTATGCATATTACTCAAGCCCCGAATAGACATCGTTTTCCAGCAAGCATTATTAGCCATACAGTATGGTTATATCATCGCTTTAATAATAGTTACCGAGATGTTCAAGAGCAGATGGCTTATCGAGGTATTATATTAAGTCATAAGACTGTAAGGTTTTGGTGTTATAAGTTTGTAGTTTATTTTCAAGATGTTATTAGTAAGAGAGAGCGAAAGCCAACTGATAAATGGCATTTGGATGAGATGAATATCAAGATCAAAGGTGAAGTATTCATATTATGGAGAGCTGTTGACTCTGAGGGACATGAATTAGAAGTATTACTGCAGAAGCGTCGTAACAAGAAATCAGCTATTCGCTTTTTATCAAGATTATTGGGTAATTATCCATGTCCAAGGGTTATTGTGACTGATAAGCTAAAAAGCTACATTAAACCAGTTAGGTATATGTGTCCTAGGACTAAGCATCGTACCGATAAAAGACTAAATAATCGGATTGAGAATGCCCATCAGCCAACTAGGAGAAAAGAGAAGATACTGATTAAATTTAAGCATCCTAATTCAGCACAATGTACATTATCACTGATGGGAAAAGTCAGAAATATATTTGCTGTAAATGTTGGAAGATATACTAAAACAGCATCTGAGCAAAGAATTGCATTTGCGTCCGCTAAATCCATTTGGGATGAAGCTACTCAAAGACTTCTTGCTGTCTGAAATCTAAAAATATAGTACTTTGTGACACTAATTTACTTAACTTGACGGTGCCTTTTGAGCATATATTAATTTTTTATAAGCAAGATGAAGAGGGGTATCTCCATCTTTGTTTGGTATTCCTAGATTAAAGCCAATAGATGGAATATGCTTTAGAAAATCAATTTTATCGTATCTAACACATTTATGAATAACATTTTCACCTTGTTCATCAATAATATCAGTACTAACTATATTTAATGGGTATCTTTGCCACTGTTCTAACTGCATAAATTTAAAGTGCTTTAAAAAAGCAGCACTAATAAGATCATTAGCTTGCTCTATACCTAAAGTATTTAATATATCTATAATAGCTTTATCTTCTCCAACTATATTTTGATGTATTACTTGCAAGAACTCATCAAGTATTTGTGTGCATTTTTTTGGCATCTTTATTCCTAAAATATAATAATGCTTAGATATTAATAAAAAATTGAAAAAGTAAAGAAGTTTTTTATAAAAAAATAGTAAATTTTTATTTATTAACTCTGCTAAGGCTCATCATTATATTGATATATCTAAATAAATAACTTATTTTAAAAATAAAAATCTTATGTTTGATTTCTCTGCTTATATAGATTTACCGCTCGTTTGGGGCGGTCTTATAGCTACTGCTATTTGTTTATATGTTTTGTTAGACGGCTTTGATTTAGGGATCGGTATATTATTCCCGTTTGCTCCAACTGATGATTGTCGTCATAAGATGATTAATTCCATTGCTCCTTTTTGGGATGGTAATGAAACTTGGTTAGTGCTTGGTGGTGGCGGCTTGCTTGCTGCTTTCCCTCTTGCGTATTCTTTGCTATTACCGGCTTTGTATATCCCTATTATCCTGATGTTACTCGGTCTTATATTCCGCGGAGTTGCTTTTGAATTTCGGTTTAAAGCTCATATAGGACATCGTTATATTTGGGATTATGCTTTTCATTTTGGTTCTATGCTTGCTGCTTTTTGTCAAGGTTTAATGCTTGGTACGTTTGTACAAGGTATAGAAGTGGAGGGACGGGAATTTGTAGGGAACGCATTTGATTTTCTGACTCCTTTTTCAGTGATGACAGGAATAGCTTTGATATTTGGTTACGCTCTCTTAGGTGGTACATGGCTGATCATGAAAACCGAAAAAGAAACGCAAGATTGGGCATATAAATCTACCTTATATATTTTGTTTTATGTCGCACTTTTTATGGGGTTAGTAAGTCTTTGGGTGCCTTTCTTGAATGATCAAATACGTCATCGTTGGTTTAGTATACCAAATATTTACTACTTATCTGTTGTTCCTATTTTAACCTCTATAGTATTTATTAGGTTAATTAAAGCTGTAAGAGATAAAAAAGAAGTAGCTCCATTTATATATACTATTTCTTTGTTTTTATTAGGATATTTAGGGCTTGCTATAAGTATATGGCCATTTATAGTGCCTTATAAGGTAACGCTTGCAAAAGCAGCGGCAGCACCAGAGTCGCAATCTTTACTATTAGTCGGGGCAGGGATATTTTTGCCCGTTATACTTGGTTACACTTTTTATTGTTATTATATATTCCGTGGCAAATCTTCGCATCACCCTATGTATTAAAAATTTATACCTCAAAATGACTTCCCGTTTGAATAGATGGCAGTGGTTTATTGTCCTATGGCTTACGGGATTGTTATCAACTTTATTACTATCTTGTATGGTTAAATTAGTATTTTGGGCAATAAAATTGATATAGTCTTGTGACTTTTATATCATCCTTTCTTCTTAGTCAAGTTCTATTATAAAATCAACATTTCTTTAGCTTGTTAATAAGTATTAATGTCCCCCTTCGGGGATCAAAAATCCCTCGCCTTTAGGCGAAGGGAAGATATAATGAAATTGCTTTAGCAATGAATTTATATCAAGAAATGAGAAGTTATAGAAAGAATAGTCATAGTCAGTATGATTTAAAAGTGCATCTTATATGGATACCAAAATATAGGAAGAGAATATTGATAGGCAAAGTATCGGAAAGGACTAGAGATTTACTGAGGCAGATTTGTATGGAACATGAAGTACATATAATTTCAGGGAAAATATCATGTGATCACGTACATATGTTTATCTCATATAAGCCGCAAATATCTCTTAGCAAGTTAGTACAGTATTTAAAAGGCATTAGCTCAAGAATTTTATTGCAAGAATTTACTCATTTACGAAAACAATTTTGGGGCAATCATTTGTGGGCTAGGGCTATATGGCAGTCAGTTCAGGTAATATAACTGATGAAATGATACAGCACTATATTGATGAACAGGAAGGTGAACCTGTGAATGATGATCGATTTCTAATCGATTCCACTTTATAACCCCTCAGCTTATAGCTGAGGGTTGTTTAGTTTAATTTTTTAACTAAAATTTCAACTTTTTGTATATTTTTATGGCACCGTCAAGTTAAGGGAGGTATAAACTAAACAACCCGGCACCGTCAAGTTAAGTAAATTAGTGTCACAAAGTACTATATTTTTAGATTTCAGACAGCAAGAAGTCTTTGAGTAGCTTCATCCCAAATGGATTTAGCGGACGCAAATGCAATTCTTTGCTCAGATGCTGTTTTAGTATATCTTCCAACATTTACAGCAAATATATTTCTGACTTTTCCCATCAGTGATAATGTACATTGTGCTGAATTAGGATGCTTAAATTTAATCAGTATCTTCTCTTTTCTCCTAGTTGGCTGATGGGCATTCTCAATCCGATTATTTAGTCTTTTATCGGTACGATGCTTAGTCCTAGGACACATATACCTAACTGGTTTAATGTAGCTTTTTAGCTTATCAGTCATAATAACCCTTGGACATGGATAATTACCCAATAATCTTGATAAAAAGCGAATAGCTGATTTCTTGTTACGACGCTTCTGCAGTAATACTTCTAATTCATGTCCCTCAGAGTCAACAGCTCTCCATAATATGAATACTTCACCTTTGATCTTGATATTCATCTCATCCAAATGCCATTTATTAGTTGGCTTTCGCTCTCTCTTACTAATAACATCTTGAAAATAAACTACAAACTTATAACACCAAAACCTTACAGTCTCATGACTTAATATAATACCTCGATAAGCCATCTGCTCTTGAACATCTCGGTAACTATTATTAAAGCGATGATATAACCATACTGTATGGCTAATAATGCTTGCTGGAAAACGATGTCTATTCGGGGCTTGAGTAATATGCATAGCGGTAAAATCTAGGATAAATTGTTACTGCTATTCTATAAATCATTCCCTGTAATTGCTCAATACTTAATTTATACCTCCCTTAACTTGACGGTGCCGATGACAGGGGAAAATAATCCACGCAAGCAATGCTTTCTTGCAATGATGATTTTAACAATATTACAATTTTATCCGGACGCTACTGTACTTCTGCGGGAATGCCATTGTAAGTACTTTTTGATTCGTGCAACAAAAACGGATATTGCATGATAAAGGTAAGTATACTAGCCTTTCATTACAGCGGCTACTTCATCGGCAAAGTTTTTTTCTTCCTGCTCTATACCCTCACCAAGTTCATATCTGATAAATTTAGTAATTTGAATTTCTGCACCAAGTTCTTTAGAAGCATTTTTGATTACTTCAGCAACAGTTAGTTTATTATCAAATAAGAAATTTTGTTGTAATAGCACAACTTCAGCAAAGAATTTACGAATTCTGCCTTCTACCATTTTTTCGATAATATTGTCAGGCTTACCTTCTTCTTTTGACTTCTCAAAGAATACTTTTCTCTCACGTTCTACAAGGGCTTGATCTAAACCAGAATCATCTATACTTTGTGGATTATTTCCTGCCACGTGAACAGCGATTTGCTTAGCTAAAGCTTCTAGTTTTGCCGTATCTTTTGCACTTGATTGTAGACCTACTAATACAGAAATTTTACCTAAGTTTGGTGCAACTTCATTATGTACATAAGAGCCAATCGCTCCTTCAGATACTTTTAGTACTTCCATGCGGCGTAGTGTTAAGTTTTCACATATTGTAGCAATATTTTCTACAACGTCTTCTTCTACTGATTTGCCGTTTGGCATTTTAGCTGCTTTTAGTTCTTCTATATCTTTAACATTTATTGCAAGGTTAGCAATATTTGTAACTAGACTTTGGAATTGCTCATTTCTTGCGACAAAATCGGTTTCAGAATTTATTTCAACGACAACTCCAGTTAATCCGTCAACTTTAGCAGCTGTTAACCCTTCAGCAGCAACACGTCCAGCTTTCTTTGCAGCAGCAGCAAGACCTTTTTTACGCAAAAAGTCAACAGCTTCTTCAAGATTGCCTTTAGTCTCGATTAAGGCTTTTTTACAATCCATCATTCCAGTACCAGTTTTTTCTCTGAGCTCTCTAACGTCACTAGCACTTATATTTACTTCACTCATTTATCTATATCCATTTAATTATGCATTTTAAAAAGATGTCTAATTTTTGTCTTCATCAGCATCACTTAATGCTTGCTCAAATTCTGTATTTGCTTCTTCATTGATATTTTTTGTTTTAGAGAACTTTTTAGCTTGTTTTAATTTAGAAACATTTTTAGGAGCTAAATTTTTATCACCATGTTCTTGGATGCTGCCTAAATCGACTCCTGATGCTTTCATTGATTCTTCTAAACCTTGTAGTGCAGCATCAGCAAATAAACTACAATAAAACCTAATTGATCTTATAGCGTCATCATTACCTGGAATTGGATAATCTATATGGTCAGGATTAGAATTAGTATCTACAACAGCCACGATAGGTATATCAAGCCTTACAGCTTCACTAATTGCAATATGTTCTTTATTAGTATCGATAATTACTATTAAATCTGGCTTAGAATGTAGTTCTCTAATTCCAGCAAGTGATAGAAGTAATTTATCTTTCTTGCGGTTCATATCAAGTATTTCTTTCTTAGTATAACCGATGCAAGCTTCTTCATTTTCTAAAGTTTGTTCTAATTTATTTAATTTCTCTATAGAGCCTGAAATAGTTTTCCAGTTAGTTAGCATTCCGCCAAGCCATCTATGATTTACATAGTATTGTCCGCATTTTTCAGCATATTCTGCTATAATATCGCTTGCTTGTATTTTTGTACTCACAAATAATACTTTGCCATCATTTTTTACAGTTTCATATATTGCATTTAAAGCAACATTCATTAAAGCTGCTGTTTGTCTTAAATCAATTATATGTACCTCATCACGCTCACCATATATATAAGGTGCCATTTTAGGATTCCAACGTGAGGTCTTATGACCAAAATGCACGCCGGCATCTAATAAATCTTTAACGTTAACTGGTGGTATTTTTGACATTTATTTCTCCTAATTGTTAGTTTATACCTCCGTAAAATAGTCTTTCATTGTGTGTCTTGTCGTACCATAGTTGTACAACTATGTCATTCCCGCGGAGGCGGGAATCCAGTAAAACCTTTAAAATAAAAAGCTTAGATTATCTCGCTTTATGCTGGATCCCCGCCTCCGCGGGAATGACATAAGAACTAGTCACTTAACTAATGAACTAACATTTATCTTACGTGTGAATTTGCTTAAAAATATAAGCCTACAAATTATATACTTATATTCCGTAATTTACAAGTCCTTATTCTTTCCTCCATATAGTAGTGCCGTTTGGCTTATCTTCTAAAATTATTTTTTCATTTAATAATTTGTTACGAATTTGATCAGCTAATCCCCAATTTTTTTGTTTTTTTGCTTTTAAGCGTTCATTAATAAGATTATTTATATAATTTTCGTCTACATCTTTATTAAACCATTCATGTGGTGTTTCGTTCATTAATCCAATAAAATTAGCACAAGCAATAAGATTAGAGGCATTAAATTGTTTTTCTTCTTCGGTATTAGCTGTAAAAATGGCTTTGGCATAGTCGTTAATTATTTTAATAGCAAGCGGACTATTCATATCGTCAAGCAAGCTTTGCATAAAGTCGTTAGGCAGAGTATCTATTTTTTGTATATTTATATTTTGAATAGCTCTATACCAATAATCTAGAGTTTTTTTAGCATCCTCTATAGCCTTGTCGTTATAATCAAGAGGACGTCTATAATGGGCGGTTAATAAAAATAATCTTACTATTTCGCCTTTAATTTGTTTATCCATTAAATCCCTGACAGTAATAAAATTACCAAGAGATTTACTCATTTTTTCGCCGTTAACTGTTAAAAAGCCATTGTGAACCCAGTATTTTGCATAAGTGGAGTTCGAGAAAGCACATTTACTTTGTGCAATCTCGTTAGTATGATGTGGAAATATTAAATCAGCACCGCCGCCATGAATATCAAAATTTTTGCCTAAATATTTATAGCTCATTGCTGAACATTCAATATGCCAGCCGGGACGTCCTAGTCCCCATGGGCTCTTGAAGTTCATGTATACATCTTCATCTGGTTTTGCTGGTTTCCATAAAACAAAATCCTGCGGATGCTTTTTAGTTTTGCTATTTTCTACCCGTACGCTTTCAAACATATCTTCTAATTTTCGGTTAGATAATTCTGTATAATTAGGAGCTGATAAAACATTAAAATAAACATGATCATCTGCAATATATGCATGCCCAGATTTAATTAGCTTTTCTATTATTTCGATCATTACATCAATATGCTGCGTAGCCTTTGGTTCTATAGTAGGTGGTAAACAAAATAGATATTTCATATTCGTATGAAATTCTTTTGTAACTTTGTCTGTTAACTCGTTAATGCTAATACCTAAGTTTGCTGCTCTCTCAATTATCTTATCATCTACATCGGTAATATTCCGTACATATTTTACAGATTTAGCCTCAAATATATCTACAAGTATGCGATAAAGTAAGTCATATACCACTACCGATCTACTATTGCCAATATGTGGGTTATCATAAACAGTTGGACCGCATACATACATTTTTACATTAGTCTGATCTTCAGGTTCAAATAGTTCTTTGTTTTGGGTGAGGGTGTTAAATAAGTATATTTGCATAAGGTTTGGTTTATTTACAAAAAGTTAGATTTTATCATATTATGAGGCTTTTTAACCATAGTATAACTAAACAACCCTCAGGGCACCGTCAAGTTAAGTAAATTAGTGTCACAAAGTACTATATTTTTAGATTTCAGACAGCAAGAAGTCTTTGAGTAGCTTCATCCCAAATGGATTTAGCGGACGCAAATGCAATTCTTTGCTCAGATGCTGTTTTAGTATATCTTCCAACATTTACAGCAAATATATTTCTGACTTTTCCCATCAGTGATAATGTACATTGTGCTGAATTAGGATGCTTAAATTTAATCAGTATCTTCTCTTTTCTCCTAGTTGGCTGATGGGCATTCTCAATCCGATTATTTAGTCTTTTATCGGTACGATGCTTAGTCCTAGGACACATATACCTAACTGGTTTAATGTAGCTTTTTAGCTTATCAGTCACAATAACCCTTGGACATGGATAATTACCCAATAATCTTGATAAAAAGCGAATAGCTGATTTCTTGTTACGACGCTTCTGCAGTAATACTTCTAATTCATGTCCCTCAGAGTCAACAGCTCTCCATAATATGAATACTTCACCTTTGATCTTGATATTCATCTCATCCAAATGCCATTTATCAGTTGGCTTTCGCTCTCTCTTACTAATAACATCTTGAAAATAAACTACAAACTTATAACACCAAAACCTTACAGTCTCATGACTTAATATAATACCTCGATAAGCCATCTGCTCTTGAACATCTCGGTAACTATTATTAAAGCGATGATATAACCATACTGTATGGCTAATAATGCTTGCTGGAAAACGATGTCTATTCGGGGCTTGAGTAATATGCATAGCGGTAAAATCTAGGATAAATTGTTACTGCTATTCTATAAATCATTCCCTGTAATTGCTCAATACTTAATTTATACCTCCCTTAACTTGACGGTGCCATTCCACTTTATAACCCCTCAGCTTATAGCTGAGGGTTGTTTAGTTTACCAAATTTTTCTTATATGTCTCTTTATAAAATCTCAGAATTATAGAGGATACTAAAGCAAGTGCAATTAAATAATATGAGATTGCGTAATTGTCGCCGGTCATTTTCATTAATAACATTGCTACCATCGGAGCAGTACCACCAAATATAGCAGCAGCAAGGTTATATGAAAGTGCAACACCGGTAAACCTTACGCTAGTTGGGAATATTTCTACTAATACAGTCGGTATAGGTCCCATATAAACAGCTATAATTCCGGCAAATAATATCTGTGAGATAATTGCTAAAGCAAAATTCATTGATCCAAGGCAAATGAAAATAGGATAAACTAATAGAATTAGTAAAATAATACCGCATATTAGTACAGGACGACGCCCTACTCTATCTGAAATATAAGCCGATATTGGAAACACTACCATCATAACAACTAATATTACGCTACTTACAATAACGCTTTGTTGGTTAGTATATCCAAGAGTTTGCATAAAATTGCCGATAAAAACCGTCGAAGTATAAAAAGGTGCAGTTACAGTAATATAAAGTCCAAGTGCTACGATTAGCTCCTTTGGGTATTTTGTTAAGGTTTCCCGTAGAGGAAAACGTGCTAGCCTACCGCTCTCTTTAGCTTTTTTATAAATAGGGCTTTCTGATAGATTCTTCCTAATATATAAACCTACTGAACTAATGAATAATCCGGCAATAAAAGGTATTCTCCATCCCCATTCAAATAACATATCAGCCGGCATAAAATAAGAAAAACTGGCGGCGGTTATAAGCCCAAGTAGCATGCCCCCGCACATACTAACGAATGAGGCACTTCCTGCAAGTCCTCTTTGCTCAAATGAAGCATGCTCAACTATATAAGAAATGCAGCCGCTAAATTCACCGCCTAAGGAAAATCCTTGAATTAGTCTTATAATAGTTAGAATAATAGGTGCAGCAATCCCAATAGTTTTATATCCAGGAAGTAACCCTATACCTGAGGTTGGTACTGCCATAGTTATAATGCCGACTACTAAAGCAATACGTCTACCGAACTTATCACCGATATTACCAAAAATGATACCTCCTAAAGGACGTACTATAAAACCTGCAGCAAATACTGCAAAAGTTAGAGTATCACGCATTTCAGAATCAGGGAAAAAATGCTGACCTATAATATAAGCAAATTGGGCATATAATGCATAATCATACCACTCTAAGGCATTGCCTACCATGCCTGATATTACTACTTTTTTCATTTAAAACTATTATATTAATATTAACAGGATAATAAGGTGAATATTTTATATTCTCAAGTAAAAATATATCTTAGATGAGTTTTAAAAAAGATTAAATAATAATTATGCTTTAAAGATGATTAAAAGTAGCTTTCAAATATTACTTGCACTAATAAATTCAATTATTATTATATAGCTTTTATTTATTGGTTAACCTTAATGCAAAAACATATTATTTTATCAATAGTAGCCTCTTGCTTATTAATGAACTGTAATTCAATTAATAATAAAAATTTGTCTCAAGGCAAAGAAGTTTTAACATTATTTCCTTTAGAGAAATACGACCAAAACGTTTCTACTTGGTTAAATCCTAATGATCCTAATTATAATACTCCATTATTAGCGGCAGATACGCAGCAGAGACATTTTAAATTATTTTATGAGCATAAATATGGTAAATTATCCCCGTGGGATCAGAATTTTGTTAATTTAGTTCTGCATAAAGCTTCTCTGGAAGATATAATATCTATACAAGAAGAAATAGTGAGTAACTATAGCAATAGAGGTAAAAAAGCAGAAAATGATATAGGTTATGCTGAAAATTATCGTCCTTACTCATCTGCTTGGGCTGATCAAATTACTTATAATATGAATATAGCTCAATTCGCTAATTTAGATTATAACCCTAATAATAGAGCTATAGCTATTGATAATTTACATGCTAGAGCCTTGCCAACAAATGATGTACATTTTTACAGCAATAAAATTGCTGGACAAGGATATCCTTTTGACAATCTTCAAGAAACTGCTATTTGGGCAGGAACACCTCTATATGTAGTGGAACTACTATGGATAAAAATTGGTCTTTAGTAATAGCCCCTTCATCGTTTTTAACTTGGGTAGAAAGTAGGGGCATCGCTAAAGCATCAAGTATAGTTTATAAATAATTGGCAAAAAGCAGCTAAATTAAAGCTTGGTGCGATTACTCAAACAAATACAAATATTATAGATTTAAATGGCAGGTCTTTATTTACTGCTTATATAGGATCGGTATTTCCTATAGTAGATAGTAAAGATACCTCAAATAAAAAATTGATGATACCGGTAGTAGAAAATAATCAAGCTATTATTAAACATGTATTAGTACCTGATGAAAATGTTAAGGTTATGCCTTTAAGCTTTACTCAGCATAATATGGCAAACCTTATTAGTAGTTTAATAGGTAGACCTTACGGTTGGGGAAATATGTATTTTTATAATGATTGTTCTGCAGAATTAAAAAATCTTTTTACACCTTTTGGTATATGGCTACCTAGAAACTCAGGTGCTCAGGCAGAATTTATTAAGGAAAATTTTTATGCAGTTGATATGAGTGCTGCCACTCCGTTAGAAAGATTATCTTATCTAATTAAAAATGGAAAACCTTTTCTTACTATAATACATATTGAAGGACATGTATTTTTATATATAGGTAATTATCCCAACGTTCATAATAAAGAAAGTACCTTAATGGCTATGACCTATCAAAATATATGGGGATTGCGTCCTAAAAACGAAAATAGTCGTATTGTGATTGGAGGCAGCTTGTTTTTGCCATTATTACTGGAGTATCCAGAAGCTCCTAAAGCTCAGTCGCTTGCTGATAAGAAACGTTTTGAAATATTATATTTATAGTAAAATACGTTGAATTATGTGTAATTTATAGGAAATATTTTATTTTTTTAAGGGGATATCGAATGCCGCTAATGCTAACCCATTTACGGTATCAGATATGTTCTTAAAAAATTAAAAGATGATGTAGAAATTGTATTTTACTATAACTAATTAATTTGCTTTATCTATGTTTTTCATGTCCTAGTTTCTTATCTAATTTGATGTTTAATTTAGTTGGTATTGTTACTATGCTCTTTTGAATATTTTGTCTTTTTTCTTGAGATAATAAATTTTCATTATTATTGGATATTTTCGCTATAATCTGATTAATATTATTCTGTTCCAGTTTTATCGCTTTATCGTTATTTAAAATTAGTTCTCCAATTTTTTCACCAATTTTAGGGGCATATTTCACGGCAAAAATTGAAACAGGCAAAACTACAATAGAAAAAGCTGCTCCTGCTGTTGCAACGCTAATCGCTCCGACTAAAAGGGCACAAGCAGCACCAGCAATTTTTCCAGTAGTTTGTTTAAATAGATTACTTCTTCTTGTAAGTTCTGAAGATATTTCTAATACTTTACTAAATTCTTGTTGTATATAAACGCTTATTTCGTTGGGAGTCTTATACTTATTTATGCCATATCTTAAAGACGTACGGAATAATTTTACGTGCGATTGTGCATAATTAATTATTTCGTCGAAATTCTTTTCTTTTAAAAGAACTTTAAACACGTTTTTTATTTTTAATTTTTCTTCTCTACTTATTTTTTCAGCTCCAAAATACATTTCTACTAGATTTTCTGCTACGATATCCTGTGATTGTTCAGAAATATTTTGATTATTCTCATCTTCTGGAGTAATCAGAATTACAAATAATTTTAGAGCTAGAGAAAAACTATCATCATTAATAACACGTAGCCTTAAGTGATTTTTAAGCCTTGAAATACATACATTTATATATTTTTTAGCTTCAGGTTTTGAATTAAGTCTTACCGCATAATCTATAGCAAGCATATTTGCAAGAGTTGAGCAGGTAATTTCGGTAAGGTTATTAATAAAATTATTAATAATGTCTTTTTTAAATAAAGTAGTATCTATATTATTCATGTTGAAGATAATTCTCGTATATATAATATTAATTTGGCATAAATAAGGTTAGGAGGGTGAGCTACTGAAAGTTTGTAAATATTTTTAGGTGTTAATACTTCTTCATTTCGTACTCTTACAAATGATATAAGCGTGTTAGGCGGCATATAAGAATAGATTTCATGAAATATTTTTAGGAAAGTTATAAAATCCACAGCTGCATATTTTATATTTATACTATAATTATTTACACGAATATTTTTATTTTCGTTTTCGATTGCAGGAATATTATTTTTAAAAAAGACTGAGTTTATTGATATATCTATAGGTTCTAGTAGATTATATTTATTGCTTAAACCTTTTATTTTAGGAATTAATTCTTGATAATTTAGGCAGGTTACTTTATTTGGTAAACTTAAATCGACATATTTCTTATAGGATTCTAAAATTTCTTCTTTAGAATTTTGCACGGAATAAAGCTTTAATACTTCTTCAGTTAAACTTTCTTGAGCTAATTGTTTATCAAGAATTGATTGTGCATATTCTTGCTGTAAACTTTTTATTACCCAAACAGTTAATGAAATAAAGAAAAAATATATAATAAATTGAAAGAATATAAGATTCTTTAAATACACAATATATTTTTGAAACATCTCTTTACCTTAAATAATTTAAGTTTTTTCGTCAATGATACTAACAAATAAAGGGATTTCTACTCTATTTGATATATCAATTATTTTATCCTTATATATAACGTAATCTATATACAAATGAGGTAATTTATTTTTTACGCTTGTCATATGATCATTAAGCATTTTGATTGACTCATCTACCGAGATACCTTGAGTATTATAATTAAGCAATAGTTTAATTAATAAGTGTCTTTTTGAGACCAGTAAAATATTATCTATATTTGTTAATTCCCATTTTATTTCTTTTACTTTAAAAGATGGATTAAGGGTAATAATAAGTTTTTCAAGTAGTTCAAATGGTAATGGTACTGGTGCTTCCAGTAATTTGTCTATTACGTATAAGTCAGCAAGACTAGTAGTATTTTTAATATATGGATATTTATATTTTATATTATCATATTCTTGATTTGTGGCATAATATTTTTCATTAATAAAGTTAGTGTCTTTATAATTTGTATCTGTACGATATTTCATAACACCAGCAGTAATTATTAGTGTTGCAAGTAATGCAGCAGATAATTTAAATGTTAAGCTTCTTATAATAGTTAGCTTTTTTATTGATTTTAGATAACTATTAGAAGCAGGAAAGTTTTTATGTTTGATAAGTAATTTACTGATATTTGTATCTATAAGTCGAGTATTCTCTAAATTTGGTTCGTTTAATATGTTATCAACTGGAACAAGGATTACACGATAATCTTCAAAGCTTATAGGCTCTAATAAAGATTTTAATTCTTCATCTACTATAAGAATAATGCAAACTTCTTTATTGATATTATTGATACAGTTTTTAAATAATATAAAACAGTCATTAATTTCCTGTTCTATAATACCTTGAACATAGCTAGCTGTCTTATCAAATGGATATTCAAAATTTCTAATAGTGATTATATTATTTTTATGTTTGATAATGAACTTTATACCGCTAGCTTGTGTTGCAAATGCACAAATTTGAAAATAATTTGCAAATTTATTATTTTCTACATTTTGAACTATTTTATTGATAATAACTTGTAGTTCTAGCGTTAAAAAATACATTCCTTTAAAATTAAACAATCTATTTTCTATTACGCATGAAACTATATCGCTTAAAGGAGCTTTTAAAGGAGATGACATAATTAAAAGCAACCAAATCTCGCTTGGTTGAGAAGTAACCTCATAAACACAATGAGCTATAATATCTTCTTTTTCAAAATACCCTGCAATAAATTGTTCAATAGGATCTATCTTGACTATAGATTGCAATACTGGCAACTGATCATGACGCATCTTGCATTCAGTATTATCAAGTAAAAAGTAAATATCGCTTTTGGAAAATTTATTAAAAAAATTCTTATATAAGCTTAAATCAATTTGCTCTTCTTCCTTATAAGGAATAAATAATTTATCTAATATTTTATCACCAAGAAAAGCACTAAGAAAAATGCCTTTATTGCCTAATAAAACTACAATATTTTTTTTCAGTTTAAATAAGTCAAAAATATTTTTCATGAATATTTTTTATAAATTAAGTTTATTTTGATTATAATTCATTATATATAATTAATTTTTATACTTATCATAATATATATGTCTAAATTTACCACTGAAGAAATTAGAAGTAAATTCATATCTTACTTTAAAACAAATAATCATACACATGTAAGTAGTAGTCCGCTCATTCCTCATAACGATCCGAGCCTTATGTTTGTTAATTCTGGTATGGTGCAGTTTAAAAATGTCTTTACTGGGCAAGAAAAAAGACCGTACGATAAAGCAGTAACCAGTCAAAAATCGCTACGGGCAGGCGGAAAACATAACGACCTTGAAAATGTCGGCTATACTGCAAGACATCATACATTTTTTGAGATGCTCGGTAATTTTTCTTTTGGTGATTATTTTAAAGAGCAGGCTATATATTATGCTTGGAATTTATTAACTAAAGAGTTTGAATTACCAAAGGATAAGCTTTATGCAACAGTTTATCACACTGATGACGAAGCAGCTTCTTACTGGAAGAAAATAGCAGGGTTTTCGGATGATCGCATAATCAGAATTAAAACGAATGATAATTTTTGGTCAATGGGTGATACTGGTCCTTGTGGTCCTTGCTCGGAAATATTTTATGATCATGGTGAGCAAATATATGGTGGTTTACCTGGCACTAAAGATGAAGATGGTGACCGCTTTATTGAAATCTGGAATATGGTATTTATGCAATATGAGCAGATTGATAAAGACACCAAAATAGATTTGCCGAAGAAGTCGATTGATACTGGCATGGGTCTTGAGCGTATGACAGCAGTGCTACAGCATGTTAATAATAATTATGATATAGATCTATTCCAAGAAATAATTGGTTTCACAGAGAATATATTAAAGGTGAAAGTAGAGGCAGAGGCAAAATTCTCATACCGCGTTATTGCTGATCACTTAAGAGCTTGTAGCTTTTTGATAGCTGATGGGGTAGTGCCATCAAATGAGGGACGTGGTTACGTGCTACGCCGCATTATGAGAAGAGCTATGCGTCACGCTCATATACTTGGGTCAAAAGAGCCATTAATGTATAAGTTACTGCCAAAGCTTGTTGATTTAATGGGCAATACTTACCCTGAGCTTAAAAGAGCAGAAAGCTTTATAAGCAGTATATTGGAGCAGGAAGAAATTAGATTTAAAACTACTTTAGAGCGGGGTTTAAAATTACTTTCCGAAGAAACAGAAAATCTAAATGCAGGCGGTAGATTATCAGGTGAAGTAGCATTTAAGTTATATGACACATATGGATTTCCTCTTGATTTGACGGAAGATATTTTAAAAAATCGTAATATTGCTGTTGATCATCAAGGATTCGAGCAGCAAATGCTAGAGCAAAAAGAGCGTGCTAGAAAATCTTGGTTTGGATCGGGCGAATCTAAAACCGATCAGCTATGGTTTGATATTAAAGCAAAATATGGCAGTACAGAGTTTTTAGGCTATAATCTTAATGAAGCTGATGGAAAAATAGTTGCTTTAATTAAAGATAATGCTTTAGTAAGCGATATTAGTGAAATAGATACGCAGTTTCTCTTAATAGCCAACCAAACGCCTTTTTATGGTGAGTCAGGTGGGCAGATGGGCGATATCGGAGTAATTAAAACCCAAAATTGTGAAATAGAGGTAATAGATACTCTAAAATATCTAGGTTCTATCATAGTTCATAAATGCGTTCTTAAAAAAGGTAAGGTTACTACAGATGAAAATGCTAATTTTAGTATTGATGTTAAATATAGACAGAATTTAAGAATTCACCACTCGGCAACGCACCTACTTCATACGGTATTGCATCAGGTACTTGGCAAGCATGTTACGCAAAAAGGATCACTCGTTGCTACTTCTTATTTAAGATTTGATATTAGCCATCCTAAAGCTTTAACTCCTGAAGAAATTGTTTTAATTGAAGATAAGGTAAATGAGATTATTAGAGATAACCACGAAGTAGATACTACGCTTATGTCTACCAAAGATGCTGTAAAACAAGGAGCTATGGCATTATTTGGCGAGAAATACGATTCTGAAGTTAGAGTAGTTAAGATGGGCGAAACTTCGCTCGAGCTATGTGGCGGTACGCATGTTAGACATACCGGTGATATTGGTTGCTTTAAAATTACCAGCGAATTAGCTATTGCAGCAGGTATTCGTAGAATCGAAGCAGTTTGCGGTGAATTTGTAATTAAGCTAATTAGAGAAAAAGAGGGGTTACTTAAAAATATAGAAAATAGCCTAAAGACTAACAAAAATGAGCTTGTCAGTAAAGTTAACAATATTTTAGAACGTAATAAAGAGCTTGAAAAGGAGTTAGAAAAAACTTATTTAGCTAGTTTAGATTTAAGCGTCGAGCAGATTGAAAAGCAAGCCGAAAAGATCAAGGAAATTAAGTTAATTTATCGCCACACAGAAAATTTAGACAATAAAATTTTACGTCAAGCTGCTGAGAATTTAACTAAAAAAGTAGAAGATTTAGTAGTAGTGTATGTTGGAAATAATAACTCTAAATTGTCCATTACTGTAGCAATAAGTAAGGCTATAACAGATAGATTTAATGCAGGGTTCATTGCAAAAGAGCTTTCACTGTTTTTAGGTGGTAGCGGTGGCGGCGGGCAGCCTTCCATTGCCCAAGCTGGCGGAAGCGATCTTGCCAAATTACCAAAAGTTAAAGACCAACTACAAAGCTTATTAGATACTTAATATAACTTTAGATTAAAAAAAAATAATATTGTTGTTGTACTATTAGTAGAAAATGTATATAGTGCGTTTATAGTTTTTTAACTTGAACTGGGGACAGTCAATTTTGCAAGTTTTGCCTGTGCTCACGTATTAAGTATACGTCCGCAGTCTCACTTTTAAATTAACTATCCCGAGTCCAAGTTAATTCACTATGTATTAATAGTATATCAATAATTAAGTGTCTACAAAGCCTAAACACGACGAAATTATCCGAAGTGCGTTTGAAAACCCTTTAGTTTCTAGAGAATTTTTTGAGATGCATTTACCTCCCCATATACAAAATTTGATTTCCTTTGAAAAGCTGAAAATGGAAAAAGACAGTTTTGTAGATAAAAGACTCAAAAAATCTATAGTAGATATTTTATTTTCTGCTAAGTTTGGAGATAGAAAAGGTTACTTATATCTGCTCTTAGAGCATCAAAGCTCGCCTAATCATAATATGGCTTTGAGGTTATTTCGGTATATGTTTAAAATTGCCGAATATCATAAAAAATCAACAAAAAGCAAAAAATTTCCTTTCATATATCCATTAATATTTTATAACGGTGTACAAAAATATAATGCTCCACGAAATCTATGGGAATTATTTGAGAATAGTGAACTTGTAAAATCTACATGGAGCGGTGATTATCAATTAATCAATGTACATGATATTCCAGACGAAGAACTAAAGGAAAGAGCTTGGTCAGGAATATTACAGTTTTTCATGAAGCATATTCATGAGCGTGATTTATTGAAGAGATAGGAGGAAGTAGCTGATCTTTTGCCTAAATTTGCTATCGGTATTGATCATATTGAACTAATTTTATACTACACTTTGACCAGAATAAAACAAGATGATATACTAGAAGTAGAAAAACTACTTCAATCAAAATTAAATCCTAAAAAAAGAGAGAACATTATGAAAAGTATAGCTTATCATTGGATGCAACAAGGTAGAGAAGAAGAAAAAGCTATTATGGCAAAGGAAATGATGAAATAAGGGTTTTCTTTAGAGTCTGTTATAAAAATTATAAAATTGTCTAAAGAAGATTTAGAAAAATAAATATTATGAAAAGTATAGCACACCATTGGATGCAACAAGACTAGCTAATGTTAAAATTTTTTGTTAGTTTGAGTCAATCATAATTTTTGTGTAAATTGTTAAAAATCATTTTCTAATAATTCATATTTAAAATTTCCACATAGTATCTCAAATTGATTCAAAGCAAGAGACCGTTCTTTAATAGGCATGGTCCACTTTTTTGCAGCATGTTTAAGAGCTAAGTAGACAATTTTTGTGATAGATTTATCATCTGGGAAAACCCCTTTATTTTTGATAATTTTACGGATTTGTCTATTTACCGATTCTATCGTATTGGTAGTATAGATTACCTTTCTAATCTCTTTAGGGAACGCAAAGAAAAGTACTATACCAATCCAATTACGTCTCCATATATCAGAAATAACTGGGTATTTACTATCCCATTTTTTAGCAAACTCTTCTAATGCTAAATTAGCCATATTCTCATTATTTGCTGTATAGATTTGTTTTAAGTCAGCTGCTACTTCTTTAAGATTTTTGTAAGAAACGTACTTTAAAGAATTACGTACCATATGTACTATACAAAGTTGTACTATGGTATTTGGGAAAACACTGTTTATTGCATCTCTAAAACCTTTAAGACCGTCAACACATGCTACATAAATTTGTTCTACACCTCGGTTCTTTAATTCGCTTACAACCTGCATCCAAAACTTTGAACCCTCATTCTTGCTAATCCAAATACCCAAAAGCTCTTTCTTGCCTTCTATATTTATACCAATAACAAGGTAAACAGCCTTATTTATAACTATATTATTATCTCTTGCTTTTACCATGATGCAATCTAAATATACAATTGGGTATATTCTATCTAATGCTCGGGCTTGCCCTCTTATTACCTCTTCCATAACTTCATCTGTAATAGTCGAGATAAGCTCCTTAGATACTTCTGTATGATACATTTCCTCTAAATGGGATTGAATCTCACTCATGGTCATACCTCTTGCATAAAGTGAAATAACGCTATCATCAAATCCAGTGAATCTTCTAACTCCCTTAGGAATTAATTGAGGCTCAAAACTATTGTCTCTATCTCTTGGAATATCAAGTACTATCTTTTGACCACTGTCATCTATTACTGTCTTTTCGCTCGTACCATTACGACGATTGCTATCTTGCTTTGATGCCTTGCTATGCCTCGAATAACCTAATTCATGACTTAGCTCGTCCTCTAGTATTCTCTCTACTAACCTCTTCTTTAATTGCTGAAACAATCCATCCTTTCCAAATAACTCTTTAGGATTAGATTGGGATAATATTTCCTCTACTAACTTATTATTTATATCTGCACTTCTAACACCAGCTTCTATTTTCTTAGCCATATTTTTTACCTTTGTTCTAGTTGTATTTTAACAGTATTTCTTTCTCTGTTGCTTTACAACTTACACAAAATATATGATAGACTCAACGTGCTGCAAATAACTAATTATTTCTTATCAGCATCTTTATTATCTTCTGTAGCCATGCTGGAGGAAGATAATCTTTGTTTATATTCTTGTTCTTTTGCTAAAAAATTTTGTGCTTCTTTAGAAAGCTTATCATATAGTTCACGTTTCTTTTTATTAATGTTAACTATTTCTACCCTATATTTTTGTATTTCTTCACGTATTTCTGGTTTAATAGTGCCAGCATAGGCATAAAATTCATCTAGAATTTTTTGTGTTGTAATATCTGTTTTGGTATCTTTTTTTGAAGCATTAGATATAGTATCATCTGCAAAGCCTTTTGAGGTTAACAATAATATTGCAGAAATAGTAATAATTATGTTTCTTATCATATAAGCCTTATTAAAATTTTATCACATAAGTAGATCATGTTTAAATCTGATAGTCAATCAAAAGATATTTTTAAAATTTCATTTAATATTCAGTATAAGGATATAAATATATTTGAAGAATTTTTTACAGAAAAAGTAAGTGCCATTTCTGTTTATGAAGTAAAGTCAAAAACTTTAGAATCACAACCTAAAGATATTTGGTGCTTTGAAATTTATTGTGATAATCAAACAAATTTAGTTACTTTAAAAAAAGAAGTACAGGAATTAGCAAAACTAAACAATATAGAAATCACTAGTGACATAATTAGTGAAGAGATAGAAGATAAAGATTGGGTAGCATTTTATCAAAACCAGTTAGCACCAATTCAAACAAATCGTTTCTTTATTTGCACAACATTACATCAAGATAAATGTCCCAAAGATAAAACACTTATATTAATTGAAGCTTCTAGAGCTTTTGGTACTGGTACTCATGAGACTACATCAGGATGTATAGAGGCTTTAGAATGTCTTAAAGATATTAAAGCAAATAAAATTTTAGATATAGGTACTGGCAGTGGGATTCTTTCATTTATAGCTGAAAAATTATGGAATGAGGCAGAGATTTTAGCCTGTGATATTGATGATGCATCGGTAGAAATTGCAAAAGAAAATGCTAGCTTTAACAATTCTAATATAAAATTCTATCAAAATACCTCTGAAAATATTTTATTAGATAGCTATTGTAATAGTAAATTTGATTTAGTCTTAAGTAATATTTTAGCTTTACCTTTAATTGAGTTATCTACCCAGATTAGCAATCTTATGAATAAAAATGGTTATTTAGTATTGTCAGGTTTTCTTGATAATCAATTGGAAGATGTTAGAGATGCTTATGAAAAAATAGGATTTGAGGTTAAAGAAATAATTTATAAAAATTCTTGGGTAATATTGATTGCAGCCTATTATAAATAATCATCATATTTGACTTTTCTAACATAGTTTAGTATAATACTTATCTTTGAAACAAATAGAAAAATTTAATTTATGAGTACTACGAAAAGCGATAATTATATCTCGGAACTAAGAAAAGTAATTTGGCCTATTGAGAGGTATGAGAACAAAAAGTTTTTGCCGATGGCATTTATGATGTTTTGTATTTTACTAAATTACTCAACACTTCGTTCAATTAAAGACGGTTTTGTAGTAACTGATATAGGAGCTGAAGCAATAAGCTTCTTAAAAACTTATATAGTACTTCCTTCTGCGGTAATTGCTATGATAGTTTACGTTAAGCTATGTGATATTTTAAAGCAAGAAAACGTATTTTATGTAATTACTTCTTTTTTCCTAGCATATTTTGCATTATTTGCATTTGTTCTTTACCCTAATCCTGATTTAGTTCACCCTAATCCTGAAACTATAGAATCCTTAAGTTTAGCATATCCTAATTTTAAATGGTTTATAAGAATAGTTGGAAAATGGAGTTTTGCATCTTTCTATACTATGGCTGAGCTTTGGGGAACATTAATGCTAAGCTTACTATTTTGGCAATTTGCTAACCAAATTACTAAAACCGATGAAGCTAAGCATTTTTATTCAATGTTTGGATTACTTGCTAATTTAGCATTACCTGTAACATCGCTAATTATTGGGTATTTTTTACATGAAAAAACCCAAATAGTAGCAGAGCATTTAAAGTTTACTCCATTATTTATTATTATGATAATAAGTAGTTTGGCTGTAATACTTACATATAGATGGATGAATAAAAATGTTTTAACTGACCCTAAACTTTATGATCCAGCACTTGTAAAAGGAAAAAAGGCTAAAGCTAAAATGTCGTTAATAGAAAGCTTTAAAATGATATTTACTTCTAAATATGTAGGTTATATCGCATTATTACTTATTGCTTATGGTATTTCTGTAAATCTAGTTGAAGGTGTTTGGAAATCAAAATTAAAAGAATTACACCCCACAAAAGAAGCTTATACTATGTATATGGGGCAGTTTCAAGCTTATCAAGGTTGGGTTGCTATAGCCTTTATGATTATAGGAAGCAATATTTTGAGAAAAGTATCTTGGTTAACTGCTGCGATGATTACGCCTTTAATGATGCTAATTACCGGTATTGCGTTTTTTGCGTTTATCTTCTTTGATAGTGTAATTGCTATGTATCTAACAGGTATTTTAGCATCAGGTCCTTTAGCACTTGCGGTTATGATCGGTACAATTCAAAATGTTTTAAGTAAAGGTGTAAAATATTCTCTATTTGATGCTACTAAAAATATGGCTTATATTCCACTTGATAAAGATTTACGAGTAAAAGGTCAAGCTGCTGTTGAAGTTATCGGCGGAAGATTTGGTAAATCAGGTGGTGCTATTATTCAATCTACATTTTTTATTATATTCCCGGCATTGGGGTTTGTTGAAGCAACCCCATATTTTGCTTCTATATTTTTTGTGATAGTAATATTATGGATATATGCCGTTAAGGGATTAAATAAAGAATATCAAGTTTTAGTAAATAATACTGAAAAATAGTATCAATATAAGAAAATAGGTTTTTAAGAGCTTATTTTCTTTGTAATTATAGGATTTATGATATGAGAAATACAAAATCTGAAATTAAAATTCCAAGAATACCATATGTCAAAAAATATAACAGTTGGCGAATAAGGATTTTGTATTCTATCATTATAGGTTATGCAACTTTTTATTTTTGTCGTCAAAATTTTAATATAGCAACGCCAGCTATTAGAGAATATTTTGATGTTACAAAAACTCAAATTGGTTGGATATTAACTGCTTCTTCTATAATGTATGGAGTTAGTAAATTTTGTAATGGATTTATCAGTGATAAGACTAATGCTCGGATATTTATGGTTCTGGGGCTTTTGTTCGTTGGTATTATCACTATTCTAATAGGCTTTTCAGATTCTTTATTCCTTATTGGTATTTTGTGGATAGCAAGTAATTGGTTTCAGTCAATGGGATGGCCTCCTGCTACAAAAATGTTAACTCACTGGTTTGCTTCTAAAGAGCTTGGAACTAAATGGGCAATGGGAGCAACTTCTAACCAAATAGGTGGTGCTCTTGCTATGGTAAGCTGTGGTTACCTGATTGATAAGTTCGGTTGGAGATCTGCTTTTTTTGTACCTGGCGTGGTTGCTTGTGTAGTATCAATTTTTTTATATAATAGACTTCGAAATTCTCCCAAAGAAGTAGGTTTGTCTACAGTTGAAGAATATAAAAATTACCCTCCTGAATTAATAAGCGATTATGATAAACTGCCAACTGCCGAATTACTTAAAATAGTATTTTGCAATAAATTAATATGGTATGTTTGTTTAGCAAACATGTTTGTATATATAATACGTTTAGGGGTAATTTATTGGGCTCCTACATTTTTAAAAGATTTACGAGGTATAAGTCTCTTAAATGCTGGTTTACAAATAGGTTTATATGAAATGATAAGTATTCCAGGGGCGTTAATAGCAGGCTTTTTATCTGATAAATTATTTCAAGGAAGACGTGGTCCTGTAAGTACAATATGTATGCTAGCACTTAGTTTATTGCTAATCTTATTTTGGAAGCTTCCTATCCAAAGCGAGTTGCTAAGTATAGTAATTCTTTCTCTTGTTGGTTTTTTTGTCTCAGGTCCACAACTACTTGTAGGTATTGCCGCGGCTGATTTCAGTACTCGTCAAGCTGTTGGCACAGCTAATGGATTATCAGGGTTGTGTGGTTATTTAGGAGCAGCAATTGCAGGAGTCGGTGTTGGATGGATAAGTGATAATTATGGATGGGATGGGGTGTTTATATTTTTTAGTATTTCTACTCTTTTAGGAAGTAGCTTGTTCGCTTTAACATGGAATTGTTCAGCAAAGAAATAAATTTAATAATTATATAAATATGTTAAAAATGACAATACAATATACTTTTTCAATGATTAAGCCTGATGCTATAAAAAGGAATAAAATAGGGCAAGTTAATACTTACTTAGAAAATGCGGGCTTAAAAATAGTAGCTCAGAAAATGACAACTTTAACTAAATATGAAGCAGAATGTTTTTATGATGAACATAGAGCAAGGCCATTTTTTGATAGTTTAGTTGAATATATTACTTCAGGTCCCGTAGTGCTTCAAGTTCTTAAAGGTATGGACGCTATAACTTTAAACCGTAAAGTTATGGGAGCAACTAATCCAGCAGAAGCTGAAGGTGGAACTATTAGAAAGGATATAGGTGAATCAATTGAAGCTAATAGTATTCACGGTTCTGATAGTGAAAATAGTGCAAAAAGAGAAATTAAGTTTTTCTTTAAAAAATCTGAAATTATAGAATAATTAATGCAAAAATATGACGTAATAGTGATAGGAGGTGGGCATGCTGGTGTTGAAGCTGCTGCTGCCTCTGCACGTCTTGGAGTTTCTACTCTATTAATTACGCCAAAACCCGAAAATTTGGGAGAAATGTCCTGTAATCCTGCAATTGGTGGAATTGCAAAAGGTACATTAGTTAAGGAAATTGATGCACTTGATGGATTAATGGGATATGTTATAGACCAAGCTGGTATACATTATAAAATGCTTAATGAAACTAGAGGACCAGCAGTTTGGGGACCTAGGGCACAAGCCGATAGAAAGCTTTATAAAAAAGCAATGTATCAAATACTAACAAACTACCCAAATTTAGAAATACTATATGCAAAAGTAGAAGATATTGAAATTAAATCTTCAGAAATAAAAGCAGCTATCTTAAATAATGGTAGTAAAATACCGTGTCAAAAAATTATATTAACTACAGGTACATTTTTATCAGGGCTAATTCATATTGGATCAAAAAAAATCCCTGCTGGTAGAGTAGATGAAGAACCATCTTATGGATTATCAAATACCTTAAGAAGAATAGGTTTTAAACTCTCTCGATTAAAAACAGGAACTCCTCCAAGAATCGATGGGCGTACTATTGATTACAGTAAAGTAGAATCACAACCTAGAGATGAAGTGCCTAGACCTTTCTCAGAATTGACTGATAATGTAAATGTACCCCAAATAAATTGCTTTGTAACAAAAACTACTCCAGAAACGCATAATATTATCCGAGCAAATCTTGATAAATCCGCAATGTATTCTGGTCAAATAGAGGGAACAGGTCCACGTTATTGTCCTTCCATAGAAGATAAAATAGTTAGATTTAGTACAAAATCAGAGCATCGTATTTTTTTAGAGCCTGAAGGATTAGACGACCATACAATTTATCCAAACGGAATTTCTACTTCTTTACCTGAAGAAGTACAACATCAATTAATAAAAACTATCCCAGGCTTAGAGAATGCAATAATTTTACGTCCAGGTTATGCTATAGAGTATGATTATATTGATCCACGTGAAATAAGTAGTACACTGGAAACAAAAAAAATAACAGGTTTGTATTTTGCAGGTCAAATTAATGGTACTACAGGATATGAAGAAGCTGCAGGACAAGGTATAGTAGCAGGTATTAATGCCGCTTTAGCAGTAAAAAATCAACAGCCTTTTGTACTAACAAGAGCAAATAGTTATATTGGAGTAATGATAGATGATTTAACGTCGTTTGGAACGTTAGAGCCATATCGGATGTTTACTTCACGTTCAGAATATAGATTATCTATAAGAGCAGATAATGCTGATTTACGTTTGACAGAGATGGGAATAAGTATTGGTGTTATATCTGAAAAGCGTAAAGAAATATTTACAATAAAATGTAAAAATATAGAAAGTACAAAATCATTATTAAATACTTTATCTTTAACTACTAGTAAACTCGCTAAAATGGGGATACAAGTTGCACAGGATGGTACACATAAAACAGTGTTAGATTTATTTAAAATACCTAATTTTGATGTTGAACAAGCTATTAAAATTTTTCCTGTACTTAAAGATATAGATAATAATATTTTACAACTACTTTATATTGAAGCTAAATATGCTTCGTATTTAGCCAGGCAACATGCTGACATTAATTTATTCCAAAGCGAGGAAGCTTATCCAATTCCTAAAAATATTGACTATTTTAAAATACCAAGTATATCATTAGAAATACAGGAAAAGCTTTCTTATCATAACCCTATTACTATTGCTGCGGCACGACAAATTTCTGGTGTTACTCCTGCTGCAATTACTGCTATTATAATTTATTTAAAAACTAAATATAATGATAGAAGTTCCACATGAAGTAATTGAAAAATTACAAATTTTTCAAGAATTAGTACAAAAGTGGAATAAAGCTATTAACCTTATATCAGAAAATAGTACGCAAAATTTTTGGAAACGTCATATATTAGATTCCTTGCAATTAATGCAGTATATTAACGATAAAGAAATACATTTAGTTGATATAGGAAGTGGAGCAGGTTTTCCAGGTATAATATTGTCTATCGCTGGAGTAGCAAAGACAAGTTTAATAGAAGCTGATTTACGTAAGTGCATCTTTTTAGAGAAAGCAGCAAAAATATCAAATAATAATATACAAATAATTAATCAAAGAATTGAAAAAACAGAAATAAGTTGTAATATATTAACCTGTAGAGCTTTTTCTAATTTAAATACAATATTTGATTGCACAAAAAATATCTCTGTGCAAAATAAATTTTTGCTTCCAAAAGGAAAAAGCTATTTATCTGAAATAAAAGATGCTAGAAAAAAATGGTTATTTAAGTGTTTAATAAACCAAAGTATAACTTCAAAAGAAAGTAAAATTTTAGAAATTAGCGGCTTAACAAAAATAATATGACTGTAAAAGTAATTTCCGTAGTTAATCAAAAAGGAGGTGTAGCTAAAACTACTACCACTGTAAATTTAGCTACTGCTATTGCAGCTATGGATAAAAAAGTTTTAGTAATAGATCTTGACCCTCAAGGTAATAGTAGTACTGGTTTTGGCATTAGTCAACAACAACGAAAAAATACTATATATCAAGCATTAACAAATATCATCAAATTAAAAGATACAATAATCTCTACTAATATTCCAAATTTAGAAATAATAACCTCAAATACTAATTTATCTGCTGCTGAACTAGATTTAGTAAAATTAGAAGAACGAGAATATATTTTAATGAAGTTATTAGAAGAAATAAAAGCATTATATGATTATATAATTATTGACTGTCCACCTTCGTTAAATTTATTAACAATAAATGCTTTAGTTGCAGGCGATGAGGTATTAATTCCAATGCAATGTGATTTTTATTCTTTGGAAGGGTTAAGTCATTTGCTAAAGACAGTTGAAATTGTAGAAAAAAGATTAAACCCTAAGATAAAGATTGCAGGTATATTATTTACAATGTATGATAGGCGTAATCGTTTAACTGAGCAAGTAGAAGAAGATGTAAGAAGTTGTTTAGGAGAATTAGTGTTTAAAACTGTAATTCCTAGAAACATTAAATTATCTGAAGCTCCTTCATATGGAAAACCTGCTATTATATATGATTATAAATGTGCAGGAGCAGTGGCGTATATGGAACTTACAAAAGAAATTTTGGGAAGATATAATGAAAAATAAAGGGTTAGGTAGAGGCTTGTCTTCATTATTAGGTGAAGAGGTTATATCTACAGAAAAAGAAAATTTAGAAATAGTACAAATTATAAATATTGATAGAATAAAACCAAATGAAAATCAGCCTAGAAAACATTTTGAATATGATAAAATAAAAGAATTATCAGATTCTATATTAAATAATGGTTTACTTCAGCCTATTATTATTGATAATAGTTTTCAAATTATAGCAGGTGAAAGACGCTGGCGTGCATGTAAATTAGCAAAGATTTCTGAGATACCGGTAATTATAAAAAATTTAGATGCTAAAGAGAGTATGGAAATAGCATTAATTGAGAATATACAAAGATTGGATTTAACAGTCATGGAAGAAGCTCGTGGCTTTAAATATTTAGTAGAAAATTTTAATTATACAGCAGAAAAATTAGCAGAAAGACTTGGTAAAAGCCGTAGTCATATAGCTAATTTACTAAGGCTCAATAATTTACCACAATCTATTCAAAATAAATTAGATGAAAATATACTTAGTATGGGACATGCTAGATGCTTAATAAATCATGAGCATGCAGAAGTAATAGCAAATTATGTTATAGACAATGATTTGAATGTGCGTCAAACAGAAGAGTTAGTAAGGCAATGGTCTCAAAATGAATATACAAAGTATCCTGATAATAATAGAATAGGAAAACAGCTTTTTAAAGAAAAAACAGAAGATAATGATTTACAAGCATTAGTAAAAATTTTGTCAGAAAAATTTAATATAAAAGTGACAATAGAAAATTATTCTTTAGGAGGAAAGTTAATATTCCATTATAAGGATTTAAAAGAATTAGATAAAATTTTGTTAGAGTTAAGTTAATACAAGGAAATAAATAATTTATGTCATCTCAATATATTTATGAAATAAATGGTTTAAGTAAAACTATAAACGGTAAGAAAATTTTAAAAGAAACAAATTTATCTTTTTTACCAAGTGCTAAAATTGGAATAATAGGACCAAATGGAGTAGGTAAATCTACTTTATTAAAAATTATGGCAGGTATAGATACGGAATTTGATGGTAAAGCAATGGCAGCACTAAATATAAAAGTAGGCTATTTACCTCAAGAACCATATCTTAATCCAAATAAAAATGTATTTGATAATATTATGGAAGGCCTGCATGAGAAAAAAAAGCTTATCGATGAATTTAATGAAATAAGTAATAAGCTGGCTACTCAACTCACTGATGAAGAAATGACTCAACTTTTTGATAAGCAGGCAGAATTACAAGAAAAAATAGATAATTGTGATGCGTGGGATTTAGAGCGAGAAATAGAAATTGCAATGCTAGCATTGCGTTGCCCATCAAAAGAGGCAAATATTAATGAAATTTCTGGTGGAGAAAAAAGAAGAGTTGCTTTGTGTAAACTTCTTTTAGAAAAACCTGATATGTTATTACTTGATGAGCCGACAAATCATTTAGATGCAGAATCAGTTTCTTGGCTTGAGAACTATCTTAAAGAATATAAAGGTACTGTAATAGTTATTACACATGATCGCTATTTTTTAGATAATGTTACAGAATGGATATTAGAAATAGATAGAGGTCATTGTGTACCCTGGAAGTCTAATTATAGTTCGTGGTTGGAACAAAAACAAGAAAAATTGGCTCTAGAAAGTAAAGAAGAAGATGAGCGAAAAAAACAATTAAATCGTGAATTAGAATGGATTCGTCAAGCTCCAAAGGCTAGACAATCAAAAAGCAAAGCTCGTATTACAGCATATCAAGAGTTGTTAAACAAACAGCAGGAACAAAAAAGTGATCCTACTCAAATAATTGTACCTAATAGTCCACGTCTTGGTGATTTAGTTATTGAAGCAGAACATATAGCCAAAAAATACAATGATAAAACGCTCTTATCGGATTTTAGTTTTAAAGTTCCACGTGGAGCGATTGTAGGGATAATTGGACCAAATGGTGCAGGGAAAACTACATTATTTAATATTATTACAGGTAAAGTAAAACCTGATAAAGGCTCTATTAAAATTGGTTCAACAGTAAAATTAGGATATGTTGACCAATCGCGTGATCATTTAGATGGTAATAAAACTGTTTGGGAAGAAATTGCAGAAGGATTAGATGAATTACAGCTTGGTAGCAGAATAGTTAAAAGTAGAGCGTATTGTGCAGCTTTTAACTTTAGGGGAGGTGATCAGCAAAAAAAAGTTGGACAACTTTCTGGAGGAGAGCGTAATAGGGTGCATTTAGCGAAATTATTAAAAGAAGGAGCAAATGTTATATTATTAGATGAACCATCTAATGACTTAGATATTGATACGTTAAGAGCTCTTGAAGATGCAATTTTAGATTTTGCAGGTTGTGTATTAGTAATTAGTCATGACAGATGGTTTTTAGATAGGATAGCTACTCACATTATTGCATATGATATAAAAGGTAACGCCACTTGGTTTGAAGGAAATTATCAGGATTATCACGAGTATATGTTAAAAATAAATGGAGAAAATACTTTAAATCCCAAATATAAGCATAAAAAATTAATTTAAATATGTCACTAATACAAACATTAATAGTGTTATTTATAGGATTGTTTGTAATAAAACCTGATGATATTCCTATGCTTATCAATCAAATAAAAAAAATTAAATCTTATTTTAGTAATGTTGATTCATCAGAAGTGGAACAATTAAATTTCTATATACAAAAAATTATTAGCATAGAGGGGTACTATGATGGTGACTATAATTTAGTTGCAATAAAAGAAAAATATAATAAATTAATCAAATCAGTTATAAATAATGATTTAAATAATACCAATGAATAAGTACAGTTCAACATTTTTTGTTCATTTTATCTATTATTTAAAGCTGCATTGCAAATGAGATAAAATTATTATATAATTCCTTAAAACAATACCAATGGTTATTTTATATTATGTTAGACATACTTCTTTTTGTACATATTACTATCGCAATATTATTGATTATAGTTATTCTAATGCAACGTAGCGGTTCAGATGGAATTAGTAGTATAAGTGGTGGAGGAAATATGGGAGTGATTAGTGCTAAAACAGCAAATAATTTTCTTACTAAGAGTACTGTAATACTTGCGTCATTATTTTTAATAAATGCAATAATACTTGCTAATCTTTCTTCTCAGAAGAAACCGGATTTAGTATCTAAAATCAATGAAATTGAAGAAAATCAAGTAGATAATAGTCTGCCTATAGCTAAATAAATTGTAATAAAAAATTATGCAAAAAATAATAAAGTTAAAAGATTTAAAAATAGGCAATGATCTACCTTTTACTCTGATTGCAGGACCTTGTCAAATTGAGAGGCTAGATCATGCTTTGTTTATGGCAGAAGAACTTGTTAAATTAACTACTAAACTTAATATTCCATTTATATATAAGTCTTCTTTCGACAAAGCTAATAGAACTTCTATAAACGGTGCTAGAGGCCTTGGAATTGATAAAGGATTGGAAGTTTTAGCAGAAGTAAAAAGAGCATTTAACTGCCCTATAGTTACTGATGTTCATAGTGAAAATCAATGTGCTGAAGTAGCTAAAATAGTTGATATGTTACAAATCCCAGCATTTTTGTGTAGGCAAACAGATTTACTTGAGGCTGCAGCTGCAACCGGAAAAATAGTAAATGTTAAGAAAGGGCAGTTTTTAGCTCCTTGGGATATGAAAAATGTACACAAGAAGTTAGAATCATTTGGAGCAAAAGACATATTATTAACAGAGCGTGGTACATGTTTTGGTTACAATAATTTAGTATCCGATATGCGTAGTCTTGCGGTAATGGCTGAATTAAATGCACCTGTAATTTTTGATGCTACTCACTCCGTGCAGCAACCTGGTGGGCTTGGAGGAAGCACTGGAGGAGAGCGTAAATATGTGGAATTACTTGCAAAAGCTGCAGTTGCAGTAGGTGTTGCTGGTCTTTATATGGAAGTACATCAAGATCCGGATAATGCTCCAAGTGATGGTCCATGCATGATTAGGTTAGATAATTTAGAGCGTGTCCTTACAAAGCTCAAAAAATATGATAAAATTACTAAAGAAAAATAGTAATGGTAACCTACAAAGAATTTGAGAATGTTGAGTTACGTTCAGAGACAATTACCAAAGTAGAGGAGTTTCCAAGAGCCAAAAAGCTAGCATTTAAAGTTTGGGCTGATTTTGGCACAGAAATTGGAATTTTACAAACATCCGCACAAATAACAAAACATTATACCTCTCAAGAATTAATAGGCAAATCCATAGTCGGTTGTGTAAATTTAGGAGAAAAGAATATAGCTGGCTTCTTGTCTCAGTTTTTATTAGTAGGATTTCCTGATTCTAATAACAATATATGTTTAGTCACGATTGACGGTACCGTCAAGTTAAGGGAGGTATAAATTAAGTATTGAGCAATTACAGGGAATGATTTATAGAATAGCAGTAACAATTTATCCTAGATTTTACCGCTATGCATATTACTCAAGCCCCGAATAGACATCGTTTTCCAGCAAGCATTATTAGCCATACAGTATGGTTATATCATCGCTTTAATAATAGTTACCGAGATGTTCAAGAGCAGATGGCTTATCGAGGTATTATATTAAGTCATGAGACTGTAAGGTTTTGGTGTTATAAGTTTGTAGTTTATTTTCAAGATGTTATTAGTAAGAGAGAGCGAAAGCCAACTGATAAATGGCATTTGGATGAGATGAATATCAAGATCAAAGGTGAAGTATTCATATTATGGAGAGCTGTTGACTCTGAGGGACATGAATTAGAAGTATTACTGCAGAAGCGTCGTAACAAGAAATCAGCTATTCGCTTTTTATCAAGATTATTGGGTAATTATCCATGTCCAAGGGTTATTGTGACTGATAAGCTAAAAAGCTACATTAAACCAGTTAGGTATATGTGTCCTAGGACTAAGCATCGTACCGATAAAAGACTAAATAATCGGATTGAGAATGCCCATCAGCCAACTAGGAGAAAAGAGAAGATACTGATTAAATTTAAGCATCCTAATTCAGCACAATGTACATTATCACTGATGGGAAAAGTCAGAAATATATTTGCTGTAAATGTTGGAAGATATACTAAAACAGCATCTGAGCAAAGAATTGCATTTGCGTCCGCTAAATCCATTTGGGATGAAGCTACTCAAAGACTTCTTGCTGTCTGAAATCTAAAAATATAGTACTTTGTGACACTAATTTACTTAACTTGACGGTGCCCCATGCACTAAGATAAAAGAACCATCTTGAACTTTTTTCACCTTTTGCAAGCCAAGCATCGCTTCCGAGCGGAATAAATCCAAAATCTTTTAGCTTTTCTATTAATGTTTGATCTGAAACTAAACCAGGAAAACGGAAGAAAGGTGACGGAGCAATATTATGACTAACTAGTACTTTCCCTGCTTCAAGCACTTCGCTTTCAAAATTTTCTTTATTAGAGAGAAGAAAATTATTCTCAAGAGGTTTATCCTTGAAATACGGATGGCTAAATGAATGGTTAACCCAAGTAATTTGTAAATGACCTTTTTGTTGCTGCTGTACTAATCATAAAAATTCTTTCTCATGTTTATTAATCCATAAACCTGAAACGCATATAGCAATTGGAATAGGTTTATTTAACTTAACAGATAGCTCAACAAGTTTGTTAAAAAATTCCTCCTCAAAGCTTTTAGAAGAAGGACACATATCAATTGTAAGAAATTGTCCTTTCACCTCATACATTGAATGAGTAGCACCATAATTTTGCTGTACGTAAGGCGGCTTAGTATATTTATTTAAAGCATTGATATAAGGAGTATTATCTAATTTTTTTAGCAGATTTTGCTTTTCTGCTTCATTGCTAGGTAACTCCACTTGATCTTGCGGTATTAGAACAGTTTTAAAGGAATTTGGATCGACTAAAACAAAATATTTTTTAGAATTATTTAAGTACGAACGTATAGCAATTTTTGTTTCTTTATCTCTAGTAATTACAGGCAAAAAGACCAATTTATAGTCAACTATTTTTTCATTTGCATAGCTCGCATTAAAAAACAATATTATAAAAATAAAACTTAAAACTTTTCTCATTACTCTCTATTTATAATGCTTGTATAAAACTCCACAATCTTATCTTTTACCGCTATTGGATCATTCATTAAATTAACAGCTCCCCTAAATTCTGTCGAATTAGGCAGCCCGCTACTATACCAACCCATATGTTTACGAGCGATAGGTACGCCCGCAGATTCGCCATAATAATCAACGATAGCCTGATAATGTTCAAGTACTATATCTAGCTGCTCTTCTATAGACGGAGCGGGTTTTTCCTTACCTGTTTTAAGATAGTGGTCAATTTGCGAGATAAGCCAAGGCTTGCCGTATGCTCCTCTACCAACCATAACCCCGTCTGCACCGGATTTCTCTAATGCTTCTTTAGCCTTGGCAAAATTAGTGATATCGCCGTTAGCAATAACTGGAATTTTTACTGCTTCTTTAACGTTTCTGATAAACTCCCAATCGGCATTGCCTGAATAAAATTGGCATCTAGTTCTGCCGTGAACTGTCACCATTTGAATTCCTGATCTTTCTGCAATTTTAGCTAGCGTTGGAGCATTTTTTGTCTGATCATCCCAGCCCATACGCATTTTAACAGTTACAGGAATTTTTACTGCTTTAACGGCTGCTTCAAAAATTTTAGCTGCAAGTTGTTCGTCTCTCATCAAAGCCGAACCTGAATAGCCGTTCACAACTTTTTTCGCTGGACAGCCAAAATTCAGATCGATAATTTTTGCTCCCATATCCTCGTTCATCTTAGCAGCTTCAGCTATAACGTTCGGCTCACAACCAGCAAGCTGCACGCATGCACTTGTCGCATCGTCTTGCATAATAGAACATTTTTGCAGTGATTGCCTAGATTCTACAATCATTGCTCTGCTTGCAATCATTTCCGACACTACAAGTCCTGCTCCGAATCTTTTCACTAATCTTCTAAATTCCAAATCCGTCACACCCGACATCGGAGCAAGGATTACGTTTGAAGAAAGTTCAATATTACCAATTTTTATCATAGAAAATGCTATATAAATAATTACGCATTATACTATAATTTCTTATTTTTGTCTAATACTAGTAAATTAAGAATAGACAAAAGCCAATTAATCTATTATAAGGATTAGATTACATCCCTAGGTAAAATGAATATAGACAAAGTTTTATTTGGAAAAGAGCAAGGAATCTATAAGATGAGGAACAGAACGTATACTTAATACGTGAGTACCGCAGTACTTATAAGATGACGTAGCCAATTTTTCAAATAAAACAAGTACATACTCAAATGATTTGGAGAATTGGAATGTAAAACGAGGGGCGAACACGCGGAGCCTATACTTAATAGGTGAGCATGTGAGTTCCCTGAAGTTTTACAGAGCCAATTCTTCAAAACAGAAGAGTATATTTGGCCATGTAGCTCAGTTGGTAGAGCAAAGGACTGAAAATCCTTGTGTCGTTGGTTCGATTCCGACCATGGCCACCACTTCTTTAATCACTCCCCATTAATCAGTTTTTTAAAGTAACTAAACAACCCTCAGCTATAAGCTGAGGGGTTATAAAGTGGAATCGATTAGAAATCGATCATCATTCACAGGTTCACCTTCCTGTTCATCAATATAGTGCTGTATCATTTCATCAGTTATATTACCTGAACTGACTGCCATATAGCCCCTAGCCCACAAATGATTGCCCCAAAATTGTTTTCGTAAATGAGTAAATTCTTGCAATAAAATTCTTGAGCTAATGCCTTTTAAATACTGTACTAACTTGCTAAGAGATATTTGCGGCTTATATGAGATAAACATATGTACGTGATCACATGATATTTTCCCTGAAATTATATGTACTTCATGTTCCATACAAATCTGCCTCAGTAAATCTCTAGTCCTTTCCGATACTTTGCCTATCAATATTCTCTTCCTATATTTTGGTATCCATATAAGATGCACTTTTAAATCATACTGACTATGACTATTCTTTCTATAACTTCTCATATTTCTTGATATAAATTCATTGCTAAAGCAATTTCATTATATCTTCCCTTCGCCTAAAGGCGAGGGATTTTTGATCCCCGAAGGGGGACATTAATTTTATAAGACCAGAAGTAATTTTCATTACTTTTTAAGGCTTTTATATGGCACCGTCAAGTTAAGGGAGGTATAAATTAAGTATTGAGCAATTACAGGGAATGATTTATAGAATAGCAGTAACAATTTATCCTAGATTTTACCGCTATGCATATTACTCAAGCCCCGAATAGACATCGTTTTCCAGCAAGCATTATTAGCCATACAGTATGGTTATATCATCGCTTTAATAATAGTTACCGAGATGTTCAAGAGCAGATGGCTTATCGAGGTATTATATTAAGTCATGAGACTGTAAGGTTTTGGTGTTATAAGTTTGTAGTTTATTTTCAAGATGTTATTAGTAAGAGAGAGCGAAAGCCAACTGATAAATGGCATTTGGATGAGATGAATATCAAGATCAAAGGTGAAGTATTCATATTATGGAGAGCTGTTGACTCTGAGGGACATGAATTAGAAGTATTACTGCAGAAGCGTCGTAACAAGAAATCAGCTATTCGCTTTTTATCAAGATTATTGGGTAATTATCCATGTCCAAGGGTTATTGTGACTGATAAGCTAAAAAGCTACATTAAACCAGTTAGGTATATGTGTCCTAGGACTAAGCATCGTACCGATAAAAGACTAAATAATCGGATTGAGAATGCCCATCAGCCAACTAGGAGAAAAGAGAAGATACTGATTAAATTTAAGCATCCTAATTCAGCACAATGTACATTATCACTGATGGGAAAAGTCAGAAATATATTTGCTGTAAATGTTGGAAGATATACTAAAACAGCATCTGAGCAAAGAATTGCATTTGCGTCCGCTAAATCCATTTGGGATGAAGCTACTCAAAGACTTCTTGCTGTCTGAAATCTAAAAATATAGTACTTTGTGACACTAATTTACTTAACTTGACGGTGCCAGTGGAATCGATTAGAAATCGATCATCATTCACAGGTTCACCTTCCTGTTCATCAATATAGTGCTGTATCATTTCATCAGTTATATTACCTGAACTGACTGCCATATAGCCCCTAGCCCACAAATGATTGCCCCAAAATTGTTTTCGTAAATGAGTAAATTCTTGCAATAAAATTCTTGAGCTAATGCCTTTTAAATACTGTACTAACTTGCTAAGAGATATTTGCGGCTTATATGAGATAAACATATGTACGTGATCACATGATATTTTCCCTGAAATTATATGTACTTCATGTTCCATACAAATCTGCCTCAGTAAATCTCTAGTCCTTTCCGATACTTTGCCTATCAATATTCTCTTCCTATATTTTGGTATCCATATAAGATGCACTTTTAAATCATACTGACTATGACTATTCTTTCTATAACTTCTCATATTTCTTGATATAAATTCATTGCTAAAGCAATTTCATTATATCTTCCCTTCGCCTAAAGGCGAGGGATTTTTGATCCCCGAAGGGGGACATTAAGTATATACCTTTAATACTTCAAGATTTGGCAAGCCAAATTCGGGATTCGTCTGTGCTTACGTATTAAGTAACGACTTTCGCAGACTCACCGCTTATTTGACTTACCGACTTTTGAAGTATTTGCGGTATACTAGATGAGCTTGAAAAATTAGCTAAATTTTTTATTTGTTAGATATATACTTATAATAGAAAATTATGTATAATACTTTCCTATTAGTTACAAGATAATATTAATGCCTAATAAAATAAAGCATGATAAGTTTTTCCAAAAAGCTTTATCAAATGCGATAGTAGCAAGAGAATTTTTTAATATGCATTTGCCACCACATATAAAAGCTTTATTCTCGCCTACTACTTTAACGTTAGAAAACGATAGCTTTATAGAACCAAACTTTAAAGAATCAATCACGGATATTTTGTTTTCTGTTAAAATAAATGATAGAGAGGGTTATCTATACTTGCTCGCAGAACACCAAAGTAGTTCAGATTATTTTATGGCTTTTCGCTTGTTCAAATATATGTTAAATATTGCTGAGAGACACTTAAATTCGTATCCCGATTCTAAAAAGTTTCCTTTTATATATCCGTTAGTATATTCAAATGATCATAAAAAATATACTGCTCCTTTAAATTTGTGGGATTTATTTGAAAATAGCGAGCTTGTAAAAAATACATGGAGCAATGATTATCAGCTTATCAACTTGCGTGATATATCTGATGACAAATTAAAAGAAAATTCTTGGCTTGCTCCTTTACAAATTCTAATGAAATATATAAATGAGCCTGATTTACTTCCAAGATGGAAACAACTAGCTGATATTTTACCGGAGTTTGCTGATTCCAATATTGGAGTTGATTATGTAAAATCAGCTATATCGTATACTTTGACTAAAATAAAAGAAGATGATAAAATAGAATTAGAAAAAATACTTAAATCACATTTAAATCCTGAATTAGGAGTAAATATTATGGGAAGTTTAGCACACCGCTGGGAACAACAAGGTATAGAGAAAGAAAGAGCTAGAAGTTCAATAAAGATTAAAAAAGAAAAAATTAATATAGCTAAAAAGATGCTAACAAGAAATAAGCCTTTAGATGAGATTATAGATTTTACAGGTTTGAAAAAAGAAGAAATTGAGAAGTTAAAAACATAACAAAATTATGGGAAACCATATTAACTATATTGCATTATTAAAAACATTATGAATGAAGTTTTTGAAGTACCTGGCGGTGAAGAGAAAGTATTACTACATACTTGTTGTGCTCCTTGCGTTGGTCCTTTAATGGAAAAAATGATGAGTAGCGGTATTAATTTTACGCTATTTTTTTATAACCCTAATATTCATCCTAAGCAAGAATATGAATTGCGTAAGAATGAAAATATACGTTTTGCCGAAAAGCATAATATCGAATTTATCGATGCTGATTATAACCCACAAAACTGGTTTAAACGTGCTAAAGGTTTAGAGTTTGAGCCGGAAAGAGGCAAACGCTGCTCTATGTGCTTTGATATGCGTTTTGAGCGTACGGCTTTATATGCACATGAAAACGGTTTTAAGGTTATTAGTAGCTCACTTGGTATTTCCAGATGGAAAGACATGAACCAAATTAATGAATCAGGAGTTAAAGCAGCATCGCATTATGAGGGTATAACTTACTGGACGTATAATTGGCGTAAAGACGGCGGAGCAAGTCGTATGTATGAAATCGCTAAAGAAGAGCATTTTTATAAGCAAGAATTTTGCGGCTGCACACCATCGCTTCGTGATACTAATAAATGGCGAGTAGCTAACGGTCGCCCGAAGATCGAGATTGGTAAAGAGTATTATTAGTGAAAGTCTCATCTCGTGTGGGCATTGTCCATATGGATCGTTTCCCCATATCATCCCGTGGCAGCGTTGCTTGCGTGGATCGATTCTCCCGTCTGAGCTAAGGAAATTACGAAGTAGTTGACGAAGCAATCCAGTAAAACAATAAAAAATACAAATATATAAATGAAAATCTTATTACCTGAACGCTCTTTACATATTAATGGTAGACTCAATTTTATAGTGCAGCAAATTTTAGAACTTGCACAAGATAAAATCGCTATGATTATCTTGTATGGCTCTTTTGCTAGAGGCGACTGGGTACGTGATTTACCTCACGGTTATCATAGCGATACTGATATTTTGATTATTTTGAAAAAAGGTAAGTATAAAGGGCATGCTACTTTAAATTTAAAAGATAGAATATATACAAGATTAAAAAGAAAAGGTGTAATAAAAGATCAGATTATCCCTTATGATTCACGGATATCAATAATTTTAGAGTCAATAGAAGAAGTAAATAGCCAGTTAGAAAAAGGACGTTATTTCTATACCGATCTTAAAAAAGAAGGGATACTTTTATACGATAGTGGTGAGTATACTTTAAGCAAAGCTAAAGATTTACCTTGGAGCGAGATGAAAGAAATCGCTCAAGATTATTTTGAAGAGTGGTTTAATAAAGGTAAAGATTTTTTAGATGGAGTAGATTATTATTTAAAAAACGATCGTTATGCAATTGCTGCTTTCTTATTACATCAAGCTACTGAAAGTTTTTATAATACTATTTATTAGTTTTTTCTAATTATAAACCTAAGCTGCATGATATAGAAGAATTAGGCGGCATGGCGAAAAATTATGATAGTGAGTTATTACAAGTTTTCCCTATAGCAACGCCTGAACAAAAAGAATGTTTTGAGTTGTTAAAAAAAGCTTATGTTGATGCACGATATGATAAAAATTATAAGATTACGAAAGAACAACTACTTTATTTATTAGAGCGAATAGAAAAACTAAACAACCCTCAGCTATAAGCTGAGGGGTTATAAAGTGGAATCGATTAGAAATCGATCATCATTCACAGGTTCACCTTCCTGTTCATCAATATAGTGCTGTATCATTTCATCAGTTATATTACCTGAACTGACTGCCATATAGCCCCTAGCCCACAAATGATTGCCCCAAAATTGTTTTCGTAAATGAGTAAATTCTTGCAATAAAATTCTTGAGCTAATGCCTTTTAAATACTGTACTAACTTGCTAAGAGATATTTGCGGCTTATATGAGATAAACATATGTACGTGATCACATGATATTTTCCCTGAAATTATATGTACTTCATGTTCCATACAAATCTGCCTCAGTAAATCTCTAGTCCTTTCCGATACTTTGCCTATCAATATTCTCTTCCTATATTTTGGTATCCATATAAGATGCACTTTTAAATCATACTGACTATGACTATTCTTTCTATAACTTCTCATATTTCTTGATATAAATTCATTGCTAAAGCAATTTCATTATATCTTCCCTTCGCCTAAAGGCGAGGGATTTTTGATCCCCGAAGGGGGACATTAAAAGAAATCACTGAAAGAATTTGTACGATAAAGATTGGTAGATAAAATGCCATGCCGTGGCTTGGGAACTAGATCCAGAAAAAAGCGAGATAAATCGAGCTTTTAGTGCTAGAGGTTTAACGTATTTTAATTTTTTTTGGATTCCCGCCTACGCGGGAATGACAAAGAGCTGAATCCCGTGAATAAATCATGGGATGACAGAGGAAAAATTGATCCACACAACAATGCCGTCATAGGACAACAAGTAAGATAATTATATATAGTAAGAGGTGAAACTATCATATAATTCAGATGCATCACCCATATTAGGGACATGCAAATTATCTTCTGTATTTTGACTCGTACCAGCAAAATATTCGCAAATATTTTTTGATAAAGGAGCCATTACCTCTAACGCATAATTAAAACCATATGCAACTGTATTATAAAAATTTGTAAAAAAGCTACTACTGGTCTCTGTAATAGAATCTTTCATATAGATACTTGTAAAAATTTCTATACTTTCTAATAAATCTTCTATTTTCATTAACGGCTCTATTTCTATACTTGCCAACTTTTGTTCTTTATTTTTCATAAAAATTCCTTTAATATAAGTTAATAAATTAATTATTAGTAAAGGCATTATACATAGTTTCAATGTTCATGTCAATATATATTATTAACAAATTAATAACTATTTAATAATCTGCTTTTATGAAATAAAGACCGCAAGCAGGAGCGGTAGGACCAGCAGCTTTTCTATCTGCTGCCTCTAAAACTTGCTGCATTTGTTCAGCTTGCCAAATATTTTTACCGACTAATACTAGGCTACCGACTATATTACGCACCATATGATGTAAAAAAGAGGGGGCAGAAAAATATAATTTTATTTCCTCATTTTCCTTTATAATATCAAGCTTTGTTAAGGTTTTGATGGGAGATTTTGATTGACAAGAGCTAGCTCTAAATGAAGTAAAGTTATGTTTACCTAAAAGATATAAGCTACTTTTTTGCATAGCTGAAACATCTAACGGCGCACTAATCCACCAAACACGATCAAAATCAATTACTGATGGGTAGGGTCTATTAAGAATTCTATATACATAATGACGTGCTATTGCGGAAAAGCGAGCATGGAAATTATTGTCTACTAATTCACAATTACACACTCCTACTATATATGGTCTTGTAAAATAATTAATGGCTCTGATAATTTTATAAGGTTCAAAATATTTTGAGAGATCAAAATGTGCTATTTGACCTATTGCATGAACTCCAGCATCAGTTCTACCTGATCCGAATAATGTTACTTGCTCACCAGAAAATTTATAGATCGCTTCTTCTAATATCTGCTGTACCGACATTACTCCCGATTGTCTTTGCCAACCCGCAAGATTCGCGCCTAGATATTCAACGCTAATTTTATATCGATACATAGTTTTACAATTATCATGCCGTGGTGAGATCTACTCGTTGCATGGCTTCTATGTCATTTCCACGAAGTATTGCCCGCATTGGTCAATTTCCCCTATATCATCCCCTAGCGGCGTTGCCCGCATGGATCGAGAGTCGTCATTGCAAGGAGCGAAGTGACGTGGCAATCTCAGGAAATAATGATGAGATTGCTTCGTCAAAACTTACAGTTTTTCTCGCAATGACGAGAAAATGATCTACGCAGGCAATGCCTCCCCACGAAAGCGGGAATGACATACAGGGCATTTTCCAAGCTATGCAACAACCTAGCAACTAGATAAAAGTTTAGATTTAAGCTTCTAACAAATCAGAAGGTTTACCATCACCACGTTTTCCACCGCTTCTAAAGCTATTAAGCTTTTTGGATCTGATAGGATGTTGTAACTTTCTTAAGGCTTTTGACTCAATTTGTCTTATACGTTCTCTAGTTACTTTAAATTGCTGCCCTACTTCTTCAAGCGTATGATCAGTATTCATACCTATTCCAAAACGCATTCTAAGCACCCTTTCTTCACGAGGCGTAAGGGTTGCAAGCACTCTAGTTGTAACTTCACGTAAGTTTGACTGAATTGCCGCATCAATTGGTGCTACTGCGTTTTTATCCTCAATAAAATCGCCTAAATAACTATTATCATCACCATCACCTACCGGATTTTCAAGGCTAATCGGCTCTTTAGCTATTTTCATAACTTTTCTTACCTTATCAATCGGCATAGAAAGTCTTGCTGCTATTTCTGCTGGAGTTGGTTCATACCCAAGCTCATTAAGCATTTGTCTTGAAGTTCTTATTATCTTATTAATTGTTTCGATCATATGCACAGGAATACGTATAGTCCTTGCTTGATCGGCAATAGCTCTTGTTATTGCTTGTCTAATCCACCAAGTTGCATAAGTAGAAAATTTATAACCACGGCGATATTCAAATTTATCAACCGCTTTCATAAGTCCTATGTTACCTTCTTGAATTAGGTCTAAAAACTGTAAGCCTCTATTAGCATATTTTTTAGCAATAGATATTACTAAGCGTAAATTCGCCTCTATCATATCTTTTTTCGCTTGCAACGTTTGTCGTTCACTTTTTTGGATAGTATTTACTAACTTTTTAAAATCATTAACTAGAAGACCGGTATTAATCTCTATCGCTGATAATTCAGCAATCATCTGATCTATATAATCCGATTCTTTAGTGAGCAATTCTTTCCAACCAGCTTTCTTATTTTTCAGCATTTTTTCTTTCCATGCTGCATTAATTACGGCTCCTATATATTCATCTAAGAAGTTCTGACGAGTTATTCCGTATTTTTCAGCAAGCTTTAAGAAGGCTGTTTCTTTATTTATTAAATCACGATTTATCCCATACATTTCAGATAAAATTTCTTCTGTTCTTTTAGAATTAAAATGTATTTCTGAAACTTCGCTAATTAATAGTTCTAAATTATCATTATATTTTTTACTATTTTGTAATATTTTTGGATCAGCAGACTTTTCAAAAGATTTTTTAGTTTCAATTAATAATTCCTCACAAATAAAAGCGATTTTTTTCATCCGCTCTATAATATTAGGCAATATCTGTGTTTCTACTTTAGACATTGATAAGATATTTTCTTCATGATTGTGATCCTGCTCTTCTTCTTCATGATCACTATTATGATCGTCTTCACTTTCCGAAGTCTCATCATCATGCATCATATTAGATTCTAGATCTATGAGATCACGCAGTAACATATTATTCTCATTAACCAAATCCGCATACCACTTTCTAAACTTATCCATAGCAATAGGACTTCTACATAGTGCAGCGATCAATGTTTTGCGACCTTCTTCAATTCTTTTTGCTATTTCAACTTCATTTTCACGAGTAAGTAGATCAACCCCTCCCATATCTTTCAGGTAAAGCCTTACCGGATCATCGGTAGTACCTATATTTTCTTCCTCTGTTTCATCTTCAGGTTTATGATCAATATTGGTGGATATTTTAAAACCTTCTTCCATTTCCATGTCATCAATCTTAATTGCGTCATCCTCGTTAGTATCTAAAATATCTACTTCCGCCTCGGAAAATCTAAACATAACTTTATCTATCTCTTCTACAGATGTCCCATCAGGAAGAGCTCTATTTATATCATTATAAGTAACCGAACCTTTTTTAGATTTAGCTTTTTTTAGTAAACTATCTATTTTATTTAGATTATTATTATCTGTATTTGTCATTAAATACCTATGGAATTAAGCTGATTAAGTTATAATAATATTTTATTGTGAAACCGCCATAAATTACGATTTCTACAGTTTGTTATTTGCTATTATCAATAATATGATTAATAAAAGTTTCATTTAAGTTTTGCAATTCACTTGCAATCTTTAAGATTTCTTTTTTATAAAACAAAACTTTCTCATAATCATCAATGTTAGTTATAACATATTCTTTTGTAATATGTGCATATTCTTGCTGTAAATTTAATAGATAATATCTTTTGTATAACCATTGCCATAATAAATCTAAGCGAACATTATCTTTATTAAATGCTATATCTAAGAATAAGTTGTCTGCTTCTGATAATAATAAAAAAATATCAAAAAAGCTAGTTTTTTCCACAATTGCGGCAATTTCACCTGCCTCTACAGCATTATCAATAATCTCACTTAAGTACCAATTACGGAATTCTTCAAGTAGTTTATTACTGAAATTTAAATTTAATATAAATTCTTTAATTTCGAATTCTTGTAATATTTGCGGGAATTTTATTAATAAAGCACAAAAAGCATGCTCTAATATTTCAAGCTCTGAATAACCGCTACTAAGAGGCAGCAAGTTTACATTTTTAGCTACAGTCTTTTGCTGTTTTGTAACTAAATTTTGCCATATTTGATCTTTAAAAAACCTATAATAGCTAGCTCTTAAATTACTATCAGATATTTTACTGCAATAATCTTTTAAATTCTTTTCTAAATTAGCTTTATCTTCTGCTGTTTTAAAATTTTTACCAGCATATTCTATTTGCCAAATCATTTCCGATAAGCTTATCCTTGTATCTATAAGCTTTGTAAAAAAATCCGCACCATTTTTATTTACTGCATCATCAGGGTCTAGCCCGCTAGGTAGCCTAATAAAAGAAATTTTCTTTTCACTATTAATAAACGGTAAAGCTAAATTAATTGTCCTAACGCTTGCCTTTATTCCAGCATTATCTCCATCAAGACATAATATAATTTCATCTCCTGCTCGCCATAATTTGTGCAAATGATTTTCAGTAACACTAGTGCCAAGGCTTGCTACTGCTTCACTAAATCCTGCTTGATGCAGAGAAATAACATCGAAATAACCTTCTACTAAAATCGAGTAATTTTTTTTATAGCTACTACTTATGGCTTTATGCTCACCATAGAGAGTTTCACTTTTTTGGAATACTACAGTTTCTGGCGAATTTAAATATTTAGGTAGACCTTGCCCAATTACTCTACCCCCAAAACCTACTATTTTATTGTAAATATTTCTGATAGGTATAGTTATACGATTTGAAAATAAGCTATATATTTCGCCATCTTCTCTTTTTCCTATAAGACCTGCTTTTCCAAGTTGCACATTTGTTATATTTTTATCATGAAAAAATTTCTCAAATTTGTTACCTCTAGGTGCAAAACCGATTGAAAATTCCTTTATTGTCTCATTAGTAATATTTCTTTCATTTAGATAGTTTAATATTTCAGGTGTTAATTGTGATTTAAAAAACTTATTGGCAAGTTCAAGAATATTTAAAATCTCGTCTGATTCTTCATAAAACTCTTTTTGCTTCTGGGTTAATTTTGGTATTTCTATACCATAATCGGTAGCTAATTTTATAGCAGAATCGCTATAAGATAAACCGCTAACATTGGAGGTAAATTTTATAACGTCACCTGATGCCTTACAACCAAAACAATAAAAAAATCTTTTACTATCACTAACTGTAAAAGATGGGGTTTTCTCTTGATGGAAAGGACATAAACCTACATAATTACCAGATTTTCTAGTTAAAACTACTTTTTGACGCACTACATCAGATATGTTAATACGATTTCTTAAAACTTCATAAAATTCTGGTGCAAGCTTCATGTTCTAAATAATATAAGAAAGGATAGCTGTAGAAAAACAATAAGTAAGCGGAATTGATAAATTATCATTAACTTTCAAATCCTTTGAATAAAATTCAATTGCTGTAGTTGCTATAGAACTTATAATAATAATAATAAAACTAGTGTTAAATCCTAAGTAAAAATACGCTAATATACTTATAAAAATTGCGGATAGTAAGAATGCTACAGAACCTGCAAAAGACTTACCATTATTTAAACTATTTCCTATTTTTGTACCAACAAGGGCAGCTAAACAGTCAGAAATAATTAAAATTAACCAAGAACAAATTGCCAAATTTTTAGGAAAAAGAAGAGCTGTTAAGAAAAAACCAAGCATCATAAAGCTAGAGCCACTTAAGGCAAAAGAGCCGTTACTTTCGTCTGCTCTCATAATTTTTGTAAAAAATTTAGTTACAAACTCACTAATTTTAATGTTACTATGACGTGATATATCTAAATACAAAGTTGCAGCAGTTACTATAAATAACATTATTAGAGTAATAGAGGTTCTTGAGATAAATATATATATTAAAGGTAGTATTATAGCAGATAAATGAAAAGCTTTACGCTTTTTCTCAAAATTAAAATCTTCAATGTTCATGAGGTTACTAATTTTAGGGTATACGAAAGATAATAAAGATGATATAATATCATACTAAAATTACCAAATTTACACAATAACAATATGATGGCAAAATTTCCTATCACCGACAAAGGCTTTGAAAAATTAGAACATGAGCTTAAGCATTTAAAACATGTAGAGCGTAAAAAAGTTAGCGAAGATATAGCAGAAGCACGAGCACATGGCGATTTATCAGAAAATGCTGAATATGAAGCTGCACGTGAAAAACAAGCATTTGTAGAAGCTCGTATTAAACATTTGGAAGATATAACAGCAAGAGCAGAAATTATAAATGTTGCTAAATTGTCGGGTGATAGTATAAAATTTGGTGCTACTGTCGTGTTAATAGATGACGAAACTGAAGAAGAAGTTATGTATCATATCGTTGGTGAATATGAAGCTGATATAACTAAGAAAAGAGTCTCTATTGCATCTCCTATAGCGAAAGCTTTAATTGGCAAATCAGTAGGTGATATTGTGGAAGTTATGACCCCTGGAGGCGTTAAATCCTACGAAGTTGTAACAATAAAATATGAAGAATTAGTATTTTAATTGTTTTAGTTTTATCAAAAGTACTGAATATATGGTACAATTCATTACTACACTAACACCTATAGACTATCAAGATAGCTTAATGTTAATGGAAAATTATGTTAACAAGGTTATCGATGGTAAAGAACTGGAAGCAGTCTATTTAGTTGAGCATTTAGATGTATATACTGCTGGCACTAATTACAAACAGGAAGAATTACTAAACCATAATAATATTCCTGTTATTTATACTGGTCGTGGCGGTAAGTTTACCTTTCACGGAGCTGGACAACGTGTTATTTACCCTATCCTTAATTTAGCCTTACCGAATCGTACTAAAGATTTAAAGCTATATGTAAGAATGCTTGAAGAATGGATTATAAATAGTCTAGATATTTTGGGAATAAAGGCATATATTATAAAAGATAAAGTAGGTATTTGGGTAAAAACAAACGATGATATTCCATCAAAAGTTGCTGCGATAGGAGTCAGAGTAAGAAAATGGATAACATATCACGGCATAGCTATAAATATTTCAACAGACTTAAATAAGTTTAACGGAATTATTCCTTGTGGTCTTGAAGATTCTTTAGTAACATCTCTAAATCAATTAGGAGTTTATATTAAAATGACTGAATTTGATAAAATTCTTGAAGCTGAATTTATTAAAATATTCAAATGATAAGAAAAATTACTCTTACAATTTTAACAATAATTGCTATTTGGGCTAGCGGTTTTGTTTATTATTTATATCTGATAAATTCTTATAAGCCAAGTAGTAATACTGCTAATGCAATAATAGGGCACCGTCAAGTTAAGTAAATTAGTGTCACAAAGTACTATATTTTTAGATTTCAGACAGCAAGAAGTCTTTGAGTAGCTTCATCCCAAATGGATTTAGCGGACGCAAATGCAATTCTTTGCTCAGATGCTGTTTTAGTATATCTTCCAACATTTACAGCAAATATATTTCTGACTTTTCCCATCAGTGATAATGTACATTGTGCTGAATTAGGATGCTTAAATTTAATCAGTATCTTCTCTTTTCTCCTAGTTGGCTGATGGGCATTCTCAATCCGATTATTTAGTCTTTTATCGGTACGATGCTTAGTCCTAGGACACATATACCTAACTGGTTTAATGTAGCTTTTTAGCTTATCAGTCACAATAACCCTTGGACATGGATAATTACCCAATAATCTTGATAAAAAGCGAATAGCTGATTTCTTGTTACGACGCTTCTGCAGTAATACTTCTAATTCATGTCCCTCAGAGTCAACAGCTCTCCATAATATGAATACTTCACCTTTGATCTTGATATTCATCTCATCCAAATGCCATTTATCAGTTGGCTTTCGCTCTCTCTTACTAATAACATCTTGAAAATAAACTACAAACTTATAACACCAAAACCTTACAGTCTCATGACTTAATATAATACCTCGATAAGCCATCTGCTCTTGAACATCTCGGTAACTATTATTAAAGCGATGATATAACCATACTGTATGGCTAATAATGCTTGCTGGAAAACGATGTCTATTCGGGGCTTGAGTAATATGCATAGCGGTAAAATCTAGGATAAATTGTTACTGCTATTCTATAAATCATTCCCTGTAATTGCTCAATACTTAATTTATACCTCCCTTAACTTGACGGTGCCCATAAGAGCTGACGATAACACCTAACCATTGAGTAAATCCAGCATAGTTTTGCCGATATCCGCAGGTGATCTTGTGATAGTTACACCAGCACTTTGCAGAGCTTCAAGCTTATCTTCAGCACTACCTTTTCCGCCAGCAATAATAGCTCCAGCATGTCCCATTCTTTTACCTGGAGGGGCAGTAATACCTGCTATAAAGCTTACTATAGGTTTTTTGATTTTTGAATGCTTGATAAAATCAGCTGCATTTTCTTCTGCGTCGCCACCAATTTCACCAATCATGATAATTGCTTTTGTTTCGTCATCTTGTAAAAACATATCAATGCAATCTACAAAATTAGTGCCATTAACGGGATCACCGCCAATACCGACACATGTAGATTGACCAAGCCCCACAGCTGTTGTTTGTGCTACTGCTTCATAAGTTAAAGTACCTGATCTTGAGACAATTCCTATAGCACCTTTTTTATGAATATGTCCTGGCATGATACCTATTTTACATTCATCAGGGGTTATAATGCCTGGGCAGTTAGGACCGATTAATCTTGTTTTAGAACCGACTAAAGCACGTTTTACTCTGACCATATCAAGTACCAGAATTCCTTCAGTGATACATACAACTATTTCAATCCCAGCATCAATTGCTTCTAATATTGAATCAGCTGCAAAGGGAGGTGGTACATAAATAACACTAGCATTAGCACCAGTTTTGGCTTTTGCTTCATGCACAGTGTTATATATCGGCAAGTCTAGGTGAGTTTTACCACCTTTACCTGGTGTCACCCCACCGACCATTTTAGTACCATAAGCTATTGCTTGCTCGGAGTGGAAAGTACCTTGTGAACCTGTAAAACCCTGACAGATTACTTTGGTTTTTTTATTAACTAATATTGCCATCTTTGATATACTATTTTATAAATTTTTATGTTTTTTCTTATGTTGTGTCATCCCGTGGCTTGTACCTAGGTTGTTACATAGCTCTTAGAGTTGCCCTATCCATGTCATTCTTAGCAACGGCGGGAATGACATAAGTGATCCATGAACGCCGACTTATCCACAAGATGACACCCTAATTTATAGCCTCGACTATTTTACTAGCCGCATCAGCTAAATCATGAGCCGGTATTATTTCTAAACCTGAATTAGATAAAATCTCTTTACCTTTTTCAACATTTGTACCAGCCAAACGAACTACTAACGGCACTTTTATACCTATATCTTTTGCGGCTGCGATAATTCCTTCTGCTATAATATCACAACGCATGATACCACCGAAAATATTAACTAAAATGCCTTTTACTTCTTTATCAGATAAAATTATTTTTAAGGCCTCTTTCACACGTTCACGATCAGCTCCGCCGCCAACGTCCAAGAAATTTGCAGGTGTTGCACCATAAAGCTTAATAATATCCATTGTTGCCATAGCAAGCCCTGCACCATTTACCATACAGCCGATACTGCCATCCATTTTCACATAGCTAAGACCAGCATCAGCTGCTCTTGTTTCTAGCGGATCTTCTTCATCTTGATCACGCAGAGCCATAATTTCAGGATGCTTAAATAGACCATTATCATCAAAGGTAAATTTTGCATCTAACGCTAATAAATTGCCCTCTTTATTTACAATTAACGGATTAATCTCAATTTGTGCTGCATCTGTTTCAATAAAAGCTTTGTAAGTTGCTTTTACTATTTCTTTCATTTGCTTTACTTGATGGTCTTTAAACCCCAATTCATATGCTATTCCTTGAGCATGGAAATTTTGTAAGCCGGTAGCTGGATCAACTGAAAATTTGATAATTTTTTCAGGCGTTTTTTCTGCAACTTCTTCAATATCAACACCGCCCTCCGTAGAAGCTATAAAGGTAATGCAGCTAGCTGATCTATCAAATACGACACTAAAATAATATTCCTTTAAAATATCACAACCTGATTCAATATAAAGACGATTTACTTTCTGTCCTTGTGGTCCTGTTTGGTGTGTGACTAAATTAATACCGAACATATCATGAGCAACTTTTTTTGCTTCCTCTTTACTCTTAACAACCTTAACACCGCCGGCTTTACCTCTACCACCAGCATGTATTTGTGCCTTAACCACATAAACCTTTGTATTTAGTTCATCAATTGCGGCATTAATGCTTTCGGTTTTCGTGATCACTACCCCAGTTGAAGTAGGCACACCGTATTTTCTTAAAATCTCTTTTGCTTGATATTCGTGAATATTCATAAATAATTTATTTAAATAATTAAAATATAGTATAATGATTAATTTTTAGACTGTAAAGTAGAGAGTTTTTTATTGTCATCCCGTGGTCAAGCCACGGGATGACACAGCAAACTTTTTCAATCTACTCAATAATACATATCTTACTCATTCCACATCCTCTTAAGTACATTATCCTTTCTAATAAAATGATGATAAAACGCAGCTAGTATATGAAGAATAATCAGAGCAGTAAATAATAAAGCTGCTTTTTGGTGTATTTTTTTGCATATTTTGGCGAATTGTAAATCTTGGGCAAAAGATTTTATGGTAAACAAGCCGTAAAAATCTATATGATGATTTGACAGGATAGTCATAAGAAAGCCGCTTATCGGCATTAATATCATTAAAAGATATAAGAGATTTATGTTAATGGTGGCGGCTTTCTTTTGCCAGTTTGGTAAATCTGCCGGCAGTAAAACAGTAGTGTTATAGAATTTCCATAAAAGCCTTAATATAACTAGAGTTAAAATTAGCACTCCAGTTGCCTCATGTAAGCCAAATATTTGCCATTTTAAAGGCGGCTCTATGTAATCATCCATTAAAAAACCAGCAATGAGCATTACTATAACCATAATACTCATAATCCAGTGGAAAAGTTTAGCAATCAACCCATAAGAATTTTCAGTATTCGTAAGTAGCATAATGGTACTCCTAATGATGTCATACCGCGGCTTGACCGCGGTATCTTTTATTACATGCTGTATCCTGAGATCTCGTGGTCAAGCCAGCGTTGTTGCATGGCTCGGAAAATGCCTTATATGTCATTTTTAGCAACGGCAGGAATCCAGAAAAAAAGCATAAACACAACAAGTTTCTAAAGCTAAAAGCTCTCTTTGTCTCGCTTTATGCTGGATCCCCGCTTTCGCGGGGATGACATTGTACTTGTTTTTTGAGCCATGCAACAACGCTGGTCAAGCCACGGGATGACAGGAGTAGGAATTACATAGAAGCCACAGGTGACAGTATTACACTCGCAATGACGTAGCCCTCCAACTGCCTTATCAATTATCTTCTCTGCTTCCGCTCCGTTTAGATTCTCTTGATCATTCAAAATTAAATTAGCATTTTTTAGATCATCGCCAATTTCTTCAGCACGTCCTTTTAAGATTTTAGCTAAAAATTGTTCAGCAAGAGCATAATAAGAAATTCTGTTACCAGGTTTTGCAAAGCCGTGACCTTCATCTTTATAGAGTGCATAAACTACCGGTATGTGCTTTGCTTTCATAGCATTAACGATTTGATCGGATTCCGCTTGCACGACTCTTACATCATGAACACCTTGGGCTATGAATAAAGGCTTTTTGATATTATCAACAAAATTAATCGGTGATCTTTGTCTTAAAAACTCTTTTTCCTCTTCAGTATCCCAAGGACCTATACGTGTCTTATATATACTTAATAATGGTGTTATATATGGAGCTTTTGATTGTACACGAGTTAATAAATTAGATGCACCAAAAAGGTCAATACCACAAGCAAAAATATCTGGCGTCATGGTTATTCCAACCAATGTTGCATAACCACCGTAACTAGCTCCCATAATTGCTATTTTGCTAGCTTCTGCTATATTATTATTAATTGCCCAATTTACACCATCAATTAAATCAGTATGCATTTTACCAGCATATTCTAAATTTCCAGCATTAAGGAAATTTTTACCAAAGCCAGTAGAACCACGATAATTAATACTTAACACCGCATAACCGCGATTAGCAAGCCATTGATGTTCTGGATCGTACCCCCAACTATCACGCACCCACGGACCACCATGAACATTAATTATTAGCGACACTTTTCTATCAGGTATATTATTTTCATCAAGTTTTATATCATTTGGGAAAGTAATATAGCTAACCAAGTCTAAACCATCACGTGACTTAATAATTACCGGTATCATTTTAGCAAGTTTATATTGCTCTAATTCTTTGCGGTTAGTGAATAAAAACTCAGCTTTTTTATTAGTGCGATCATATTTATAATATTTCACCGGTGAATTATCGCTGTTATAAGCTATAATCCAAGTTTTATCATCAAGTGTTCTACTATTAATAATTAAATCACCACGATCAAGATTTTGCAAATATTTTATATCATCTTCAATATCTTTATCTAATATTTTGTACGATACCATATCATAGTTTACTGATACTGCTTGTGGGGTCTGCTTGGTAGGATGTACGGCAAATAAACCAATATCGTCTTTTGCATCTTCTGCTAATATTTCTGAACTATTAGTAGCTAAATTTATAGCTTTCAGGGCTGAGGTATTACGATCACGCCCCTCGAGCATATATAAAGTTTCACCACTAGAGTCAAAACCAAGTATAGCGGTATTAAATGAATCTTCCATTGATATTTTGGTAAATAGCTGAGGCTTGCCGTCTTTTAATTCGTAATATTCAACAGCACCATCTTTATCTAATAAACTACCAAATCTTAAATCTAAATTTTCATCTGTTACAAAATTGGTAAATTTATCATTTTGATAAATCAGTTCTTTTTCTAAACTATCTAAATTTAATTTATAAATATCAAAATATTCAGGATTACGTTCATTTGAATCTATTAATATTTCATTTGGCTTTTTGTAGCTTAGTCCAACTAGCCCAGCCTTTACCCCCTTTTCCGGAGTAAGTAACTTTGTCTCTTTTGTTTCTATATTATAACTATAAATTCGGTCATTTTCATCGCCGTTAAAATCTTGAGTGTATAAAATATTTTTATTGTTATAAGCTTTAGCATAGGACCATATACCACGCCCTTTATCATGCGTTATAGCTTCCGCTTTACTAATATCATCGCTAGGAGCTAGCCAAATATTCAACACCCCGTCTTTCGGTGCAACATATAAGATATACTTACCATCATGAGTTAATGACACTCTGGCTTTGTCAGGATTACCGAACAGAACTTTACGAGGGATTATTTTGTTATTATCACCTGTTATGGTGGATTTATTTTGAAACATAAAAAAGACACCTATTATTAATATAGTGCCTATAATATAGAATAATTTATTCATTACTAATAGTTTGTTATTGTTATTTATATGTGTCACGTGGCTTGATTATTGTTCGGTGTCATCCCGTGGCTTGGGAACTACCGTGGCTTGGGAACTAGATCCAGCATAAAGCGAGAGAAATCGAGCTTTTATATTTGTATTTTTTATTACTGGATCCCGTGGACAAGCCACGGGATGACAGGCTCTAAGTAACAAAGTCACTACAGAACAACAAAACTAAACCTTTTCGATGTTACTTAAAAACCAATCCACTTCCTTGGTATTAGCATTACGGGTAAAAGTCCATTCTTCTTTCAATTCCTCTATTTTGTCAACTACGTTTTTACCTTGGAATAGTAATTTAATAAATATGTTGTTGCCAAATGTATAAATTTCAGAATATTTAGCGTTTAAAGCTGTTGAATCGAAAAAATTACCATAAGAATCAGATATTTTTTCAAATTCTTCTAAAAACCTTTTATCAACTAATTCAGCAAGTTCTTCTGTTTGGTTTTTATAAGCAGCTTCTATAATCATTTGGAAAGCGATTTTAGCGTTGTTTATAAATTTAATAGGTTGAAATGCATTAAGACGTTTATGTACTGTTTCCATACCATCTACAACTGCCGTTATATTCTGTTCTACTATCAAATTTTTAAAAGCTTTAATATGTTGTGCGGTTGGCAGATCTTTTTCTTCATCATATGATTTAGTAGAACTATGAGTTACATCTTTAATAACCGGTTCACCAAAATAAGATTTCTGTTTAGCTGGATCATCATCCGAAGTAGCACCAAGCGCCGTAATTAGCTTATTAATAATAAAAAAAGCAATACCAGCAAAAATTAATAACTCGATTATTTGAGGAGACATTCTACTTACTCTAAAAGATTATCTCTTTATTTTAATACAAAAAAACAATCTTTGAAAGTTATTTATGGAAATAAGGCTTTATTTTTTATAAAAATTAATAATTTTTTATACTGGAAATATAAAAACATTAAGAAATAATATGGGTATACTTATAGTTTAAAAAAATACTAAAAAGTAACTAAAAGCACTTGATTATTTTAATTACTGTTGATAGTATGTAGAGCGTGAATGATGTTTAAACTCCATTATTGCAAAAACAGCTTATTAAGCCTTTAGTGCAAACTTTATGCTAGGGGACTGTTGTACTAAGTATTTTTAAATACTTAGTACAATGGATAATTATTGTTTTCAATGATTGAGTTTATCCCATAGCACCTGTTCCTATCTAAAATATATCCCATTTTTAGTAATTATATATTATTAGTATCCTTTAGTAACTGCTCTACTTTCAAGGCATTGTCAAATCCGTGGTCATAATGAAATCTTATATCGGGTGAATATTTCATATTTATCTTGCTTGTTACGAAATTTCTGATAGCATTTTTGGAATTATTTAGGCTTTCGGTAATCTCTTGAGGCGTTAGTTTAGTGTTAAAAGGTAGAAAATAGCAGTTGTCGGCAGTAACTATAATTTTTGTTATTGTAAGAGGACAATCGTAAAGTCTAGGATCAAGCATTTTACCACGATGTAAAATCTCAATTAATGCTTCATTTATTATACTTGCTACTTTTTGTTGTCTATGAGAGTTTTCTGAGGTTAATTTTTTCATGGCTATTTATATAATATATAGTTCTGCAATATAATAGCAGGCTTTTGCCAAACAACCAAGCCCCAAAAATTTTGAAAATTTTGTTTTAAAAAAACCAGAAAATAAGGAAATAAAGCTTCCCCAAAAAGGAAACGCCATCAAAAGAAGTATAAATATCTCATATTTATAAAAGAGTTGGGTTAAATTCTTATGTCTCAAAATATTCTGTTCATTTTTAGAAGAGTAAAAAATATTTAAAGCACATTTACCAAAAATATAATTAACTATATTACCACCAAGAGAAGCACAAGTAGCTACTACAAACATTATAGGGTAACTATAGTTACCAAACATTTTCATAGAATGAAAAATTAATTCACGCTGAAAACCGATAATTAAGTTTGAGACAAAACTATCAACAAATAATAAACTAAATGCTTCAAATTGTTCCATAAATACTGTAATGTTTTTGATATTATTAAACATCAAAAAATAGTAATCAGCAATGAAAAAACAAATTATATATCCAGATTTTATAGCACGTATTTTTTCTACGGCACTTGATTTATCGTTATTTGCTTTTATAGCAATTCCAATTTTACAATTTTGCTTCTTTTATCTAATGATTTTTTTCTACAATGATTATTTCCAGAGCTATAATATTGACTTGCATAATCAAAGCGAAGTACTTCAATCTGTTATGAGTCAAGAATTTTATGAATATCTTAAAGCAGGAAATTTTAATAAATATATTTTATTTAATGTCTCAATTTTACTAATTAATTTAACAGTGATAGGTTCATATTTTATAGGCTTTTGGTATTATAAAGGAGCAACTATTGGTAAAATATTTATGCGTATGAAAATAGTTGACGCTAAAACATTTAATCGCCCAACTCTTAAACAGTTAATTAAACGATTCCTTGGATATATGACATTTCCGATCGGTATTTTCTTTATACTTTTCTCTTCTCAAAAACAAGCATTACATGATAAAATAGCTGGAACTGTCGTAATAAAGGCTTAATATGAACGATAATAATAACGAGATAGACCAGCTAATTTACCTATTTTCTAATCTTCCTGGACTTGGTAGCAGATCAGCAAGACGTATAGTATTATATTTACTGCAAGACAAGGATGTAAGGCTAAAAACTCTTATCAATAATCTTACAGAAATAGATAAGAAAATAGTAAAATGTCAGGTCTGTGGTAATATGGATACTGAAAATATTTGCGGTATCTGCACGTCTGAATATCGAGATAAATCAGTTATTGCAATAGTTGAAACTGTTGCTGAATTATGGGCAATGGAGCGTAGTGGTAATTTCAAAGGATTATATCACGTGCTTGGTCATAATTTATCAGCAGCTAGCAGACAGAACCCTAGTATCTTGAGGTTACTGGAACTACTTGACAGATGCTTTAAAGAAAATATTAAAGAAGTCATTATCGCAACTAACTCTACTTTAGAGGGGAAAACTACTGCTTATTTTATTACAGAATATCTAAAAGACCATCCTACAAAAATCTCTCGCCTTGCTAGCGGCATACCTATAGGCGGTGAACTCGACTATTTAGACGAGGGAACTTTATCTGCTGCTATCAACCTAAGGCAACCTTTTGAGTAGATTATTAAAATATTTTAATAATCTGTTGACATAAATATTAAAAGAAACTAAACAACCCTCAGCTATAAGCTGAGGGGTTATAAAGTGGAATCGATTAGAAATCGATCATCATTCACAGGTTCACCTTCCTGTTCATCAATATAGTGCTGTATCATTTCATCAGTTATATTACCTGAACTGACTGCCATATAGCCCCTAGCCCACAAATGATTGCCCCAAAATTGTTTTCGTAAATGAGTAAATTCTTGCAATAAAATTCTTGAGCTAATGCCTTTTAAATACTGTACTAACTTGCTAAGAGATATTTGCGGCTTATATGAGATAAACATATGTACGTGATCACATGATATTTTCCCTGAAATTATATGTACTTCATGTTCCATACAAATCTGCCTCAGTAAATCTCTAGTCCTTTCCGATACTTTGCCTATCAATATTCTCTTCCTATATTTTGGTATCCATATAAGATGCACTTTTAAATCATACTGACTATGACTATTATTTCTATAACTTCTCATATTTCTTGATATAAATTCATTGCTAAAGCAATTTCATTATATCTTCCCTTCGCCTAAAGGCGAGGGGTTTTTGATCCCCGAAGGGGGACATTAATTCAACCAGGTGATATTTATCTTCGTGGAACGCATACAGCAATTATTGCCACTCTACCAGATAATGAATCTAATATTACTACATTACAATTTGCAAGAGATATAGAATATGCCACAGAGAAAAAAATCTCAGGTGGTGGATTATACAATTACAATTTAAGTGAACAACTTAAAGGACATTCTTCTAACCCTATTTATATTTTACGTGTAGAAAACTCTAAACCATTAGATGAAGAAGTTTCCTCGCTAGATTTCTTAAATAAAATAGATAATGCATATACAAAATTATATCCAAACGGTCCTGATGAAGATGTGATAGGTGATTGTTCACAATTTTTTGAAGATTTTGAGTAAATGAAGAATCGGTAGACGAAGTTTTATTTGGAAAAGAGCAAGGAGCCTCAGAATTTTTGACGGTGCCGATTAGAAAGGTAATCTATACTACCAATACGATAGAATCGGTAAATAGACAAATCCGTAAAATTATCAAAAATAAAGGGGTTTTCCCAGATGATAAATCTATCACAAAAATTGTCTACTTAGCTCTTAAACATGCTGCAAAAAAGTGGACCATGCCTATTAAAGAATGGTCTCTTGCTTTGAATCAATTTGAGATACTATGTGGAAATTTTAAATATGAATTATTAGAAAATGATTTTTAACAATTTACACAAAAATTATGATTGACTCCTTCTCATTTTTGTTCGTCACGTACTAATATGTACGCTGCGGTCAAAAAGGTACCGTCAAGTTAAGGGAGGTATAAATTAAGTATTGAGCAATTACAGGGAATGATTTATAGAATAGCAGTAACAATTTATCCTAGATTTTACCGCTATGCATATTACTCAAGCCCCGAATAGACATCGTTTTTCAGCAAGCATTATTAGCCATACAGTATGGTTATATCATCGCTTTAATAATAGTTACCGAGATGTTCAAGAGCAGATGGCTTATCGAGGTATTATATTAAGTCATGAGACTGTAAGGTTTTGGTGTTATAAGTTTGTAGTTTATTTTCAAGATGTTATTAGTAAGAGAGAGCGAAAGCCAACTGATAAATGGCATTTGGATGAGATGAATATCAAGATCAAAGGTGAAGTATTCATATTATGGAGAGCTGTTGACTCTGAGGGACATGAATTAGAAGTATTACTGCAGAAGCGTCGTAACAAGAAATCAGCTATTCGCTTTTTATCAAGATTATTGGGTAATTATCCATGTCCAAGGGTTATTGTGACTGATAAGCTAAAAAGCTACATTAAACCAGTTAGGTATATGTGTCCTAGGACTAAGCATCGTACCGATAAAAGACTAAATAATCGGATTGAGAATGCCCATCAGCCAACTAGGAGAAAAGAGAAGATACTGATTAAATTTAAGCATCCTAATTCAGCACAATGTACATTATCACTGATGGGAAAAGTCAGAAATATATTTGCTGTAAATGTTGGAAGATATACTAAAACAGCATCTGAGCAAAGAATTGCATTTGCGTCCGCTAAATCCATTTGGGATGAAGCTACTCAAAGACTTCTTGCTGTCTGAAATCTAAAAATATAGTACTTTGTGACACTAATTTACTTAACTTGACGGTGCCTCACCATATGTGTTATCACAGCATTCGGTTTAATAACGTTACCTAAATTATTTAAATATGATAAAATCTTTGAGATTTCGAGTAGGGTGTAACTTTGTCATACCGCGGCTTAACCGCGGTATCTTAGGACACAGCTTGGGACATAAGATCCCGCGAATAAATCGCGGGATGACATCAAAAAACCAATAGAATGACAACAAACAACAAAAATGATTAATAATAACTTTATCTTTACAGTAGCTTTTAGATATTTCAAAGCTAAAAAAAATGAAAAATTTGTTTCTATTATTTCAGGCTTTTCTCTGCTTGGAGTAATGATCGGCGTTGCGGCATTAATAGTCGTTATGTCGGTGATGAATGGTTTTCATACAGAACTAACTAAAAATATTATCGGCTTAAACGGCGATATAGTCATAAGCCCGCAAACTAGCAGTATTGATAATTACGAAGAAATTAAAGCTAAATTATTGCAGCAAAATTACGTAAAACATGTAAATATTATTGCTAATGGTCAAGCTTTAGCACTAGGCAAAAATAATAATAGCGGTGCTATTATTAAAGGTATTGATTTAAATGATTTAAAATTAAAAAATGAAATTTTTAAAAATGTCAATTTTGGTAGTTTTGATAATTTCCACGGCAAGAATGTAATAGCACTTGGACAAGGTTTAGCTGCTAATTTAGGTGTAACAGTTAATGATAAAGTTAAATTAATCTCACCGAATTCCATTTCCACCGCTTTTGGCAGCGTACCAAGATCAAAAGAATTTAAAGTTATAGCGATTTTTAATAGCGGTATGTATGATTATGATTCAGCAACCATATTAATGCCACTTGAAGCAGCACAAAATTTTCTATCTCTTGGAAATAATATAAACTTAATTGAAGTTAATACCCTGCATCCTGATAAGGCTCTTGCATATTCGCATAAAGTGCAGCTATTACTAGGTACAAATTTACAAATATCTAGCTGGCAAACTTTGAATTCACAATTTTTAAGTGCTTTAGCTGTTGAGCGTACAGCCATGTTTACTATCCTTTCTTTAATCATTACAGTTGCTGCCTTTAACATTATCTCAAGCTTATTTATGTTAGTGAAAGATAAAACTTCTGATATAGCAATTTTAAGAACAATGGGAGCAAGCACAAATCAGATAATGCTAATTTTTATCTATAATGGCATGTTTATTGGTTTGCTTGGTACTATTCTTGGTTTAATTCTTGGTATTACTTTTTCTTATAATATAGGGACTATCAAAAACTTTTTAGAAAATATAACCGGTACTAAGATTTTTGAAGCAGCAGTTTATTTTCTTTATAGTCTACCATCAGAAGTAAGAAGTCAGGATATTATCTTAATCGCTTCTTTATCTATAATATTATGCTTTTTAGCAACAATTTATCCCTCTTACAAAGCTTCAAAATTAAATCCTGTGGATGCCTTAAGATATGAGTAATAAAATCCTAACTTTAAAAAATGTCTCTAAACATTATAGGCAAGGCAACTCTATTATCAGAGTATTAGACGACCTTAATTTAGATATTAACGAGGGCGAGCTAATTGCTGTAATTGGCTCTTCAGGTAGTGGTAAATCGACTTTACTACATATTGCAGGCTTGCTTGATAAACCAACTAACGGCGAAGTTATTATTGCAAATAACGAGTATAAAACAAACCATCTAATTCGTCTTAATTATTTGGGTTTCATTTATCAGCAACATCATTTATTAAAAGATTTTACTGCAATTGAAAACGTTATTATGCCTCGTCTTATTAATGGCTCTAACCAAAAAGAAGCAATAGAAGCAGCAAAAAATATATTGAATAGTTTGGGTCTTGGCAAAAAGCTACATAATATGCCAGGTGAATTATCAGGAGGGGAGCAGCAACGTGTCGCAATAGCACGCAGCTTAATTAATAAGCCAAAAATTATCTTAGCAGACGAGCCTACAGGCAATTTAGACCCTAAAACTACCAATGAAGTATTTAACTTATTTTTAAAAGTAGCCAAGGAACAAAATACAGCCATTGTAATGGTAACGCATAATCATGAATTAGCACATAGAATGGATAAATTATACAAGTTAAAGCATGGAGCATTAAATATGTCTTGACCCAACTCCTTAAAATAAGGTTAATAATAACTAAACAACCCTCAGCTATAAGCTGAGGGGTTATAAAGTGGAATCGATTAGAAATCGATCATCATTCACAGGTTCACCTTCCTGTTCATCAATATAGTGCTGTATCATTTCATCAGTTATATTACCTGAACTGACTGCCATATAGCCCCTAGCCCACAAATGATTGCCCCAAAATTGTTTTCGTAAATGAGTAAATTCTTGCAATAAAATTCTTGAGCTAATGCCTTTTAAATACTTTACTAACTTGCTAAGAGATATTTGGAGGGTGTCAGGAAGTTTGTGTAAGTTGTAAAAATAGTTAAGAATAAAAATAATATAAACAACTTACATGGAGCTAATATGAAGAACAATAACAAAGTATCAAATCCAGCTATAGAAAAATTAGTATCAGAAATACTATCACAAAGTGATCCATCTGAAATATTTGGTAAAGAAGGGATATTTCAGGGAATTAAAAAGCAGATAGTAAATAAGATTTTAGAGAAAGAAATGGAATCTCATATAGGTTATGAGAAACATTCTAAAAATGAGAAATACTCAGATAACAGACGTAATGGTAATTATGAAAAGACTCTAATAGATCCAGAAGGTCGTAAATTGACAGTAGAAGTGCCAAGGGATCGGGATGGAGAATTTGAATCTCAACTAATTCCAAAAGGAGTGCGTAAATTTGAAGGATTTGATGATAAAGTAATATCCTTATATGCTCGGGGAATGACCATTAGGGAAATACAAGGGCACTTAGAAGAACTATATGCCACCAAGGTATCATCTGAGTTAATATCAAAGGTAACTGATGGTATTTTAGAGGAAGTAACTGCTTGGCAGAATAGAGCACTTGATAATGTATATCCTATAATGTACTTAGATTGTATTCATGTTAAGGCAAGAGATAATCATGTAATAATAAATAAAGCGGTTTATCTAGCTATTGGAGTGAATATGGAGGGCAAGAAAGAGCTATTAGGAATTTGGATAGGCAAGAATGAAGGGTGTAAATTTTGGATGCAGGTAGTAACAGAACTGAAGAATCGAGGAGTTGCACAAATATATGTTGCATGTGTTGATGGTCTTAAGGGTTTTCCAGAGGCGATAAATAGCATTTTTCCAAAGACGATAGTGCAGTTGTGTATTGTTCATATGGTAAGAAATTCTGTAAAATACGTATCATACAAAGATCTAAAAGCGGTAACAGCTGATTTAAAAGCAGTTTATTCTGCAATAAATGAAGCAGAGGGATTAAGAGAATTACAAAACTTTGCCAAAAAATGGGATGAAAAATATCCAGTTATTTTTGACATATGGCAACGAAATTGGTCTGGCATAGCTCCATTTTTTAGCTTTCCGGAAGACATTAGGAAGGCGATTTACACTACTAATGCTATTGAATCCACTAACCGTCAAATTCGTAAAATTATTAAAAATAAAGGAGTATTTCCAGATGACAAATCGATTCAGAAAATAATCTTTTTGGCGTTGACAAATGCCTCTAAAAAATGGACAATGCCTATTAAGAATTGGGCGATGGCTTTAAATCAATTTGCTATACTTTGTGATACTAATTTACAAAATTGGGCAAATGGAGAAATCGTACTTACACAAAAAATCTGACAGACCCGATATTTGCGGCTTATATGAGATAAACATATGTACGTGATCACATGATATTTTCCCTGAAATTATATGTACTTCATGTTCCATACAAATCTGCCTCAGTAAATCTCTAGTCCTTTCCGATACTTTGCCTATCAATATTCTCTTCCTATATTTTGGTATCCATATAAGATGCACTTTTAAATCATACTGACTATGACTATTCTTTCTATAACTTCTCATATTTCTTGATATAAATTCATTGCTAAAGCAATTTCATTATATCTTCCCTTCGCCTAAAGGCGAGGGATTTTTGATCCCCGAAGGGGGACATTAACTCTTTTATTAACAAAGGTTAATGATGGCTGAACCTATCATATTTACTCTTTTACTTGGTGGTAATAATCAAATATTAGAAAAAATATCAAAAGAAACAGTTCTAGACCCACCAACAATTGTCTCACTTCAGACTAATAAAGAATCAAGCATACCAGATAAAGAGCGTATTTTTGCAGAAATACTTAAAGAATCTAGAGAACAAAATAAAAGCCCTATTTTTAATGTTCAGCTCAGTAACAATAACACCGCCCCCATTTTTAAATCGCAAGATTTAATCAATCTACAAAATTTAAATATAAAAAGTACTATTACTTTCGAACATTATAATTCACTAGCAGAAAATCCTGCATTAGCAGCATATTGGAAAGAACTTTTTACAAAAACCAGCCATGTATTTTTTGCAAATGAGCAAGATAAGGAGCTTGCTATAAATGAAAATACAATAAATAGAGGTAAAGCTACTACTATTACAGATATAGATTCAGTGTTATCGGTTTTTAACAACCTTGCTGATGATAAAAAAGTTAATAAATTACTTTCCGGTGCTATACCTGACAAAGCAGAATTAGACAAGCTGATAAAAACAACTAAAAATCAAGGAGGAAGAGTAATTGTAAAAACTTGGCCCTTATCCTCAGATCAAGCAGCAAATCTTATAACGGCTAAATTTGGTATTACTTCTGAAGATCAAATTTATGGTCTTAAACTTGAAATTACCGAAATTTTAAAAGATCCAAATAATGCTGCTGAAAATTTAAAAAAATACGTATTTCAAATATCACGGCAATTTCAAAAAGATTTAGGAAAATCCGAAGTAAATCCTATAGATTTTAATTTCGATAGAGAGCAAATTATGAAAAATATTCCTGATAATACAAAAAAAGAACCGACCATATCATATGAAACTAAACAGCCAGAACAGCCAAGTTTTTTTAGAAGAGTCTTTAACTATTTTAAAAGTGTAATAACTAGTTACTTTGGTACAAAAGAAGAAGCTCAACCCCCTCAACAACAACCTACGACAAAAACAGAAGCAGAGTTAATTAAATTACCAAAGGAGCAAATACAAGAAAAAACTATGCCAACACAGCAACAATCTGCACAACAAATTAATGCTAATTCCCCACAAAAAGATTGGAAAAAAGTTGGAATGACAGAGCAAGCTTATAAAGCAATGATGTCAGATAATACTCCTGCACTTCCATCTCGTACAAATAATGACTTTAATATAAACGATTTTAAATATGAAATATCTACACAAGATATTAATAATGTAAAAACCCCCAATTACTGGTATACTGAAAATGAGATTACGCACCTTTTAACAGCACAACTAGATGAAAAAAAGTTTTCAGTGCAACCAGCTATAACTTTTCGCAATACAGCCCTAACAGAAGAAATGCTTAAAGATTATACAGCAAAAGGCGAAGAGAAGAAAGAAATTTTAGCTAAAGTTCAAGAAACAATAGAGCTCGCTAATCTTATTCCTGATAAAGAGGAACGAACTCTAATGCTAGGGGATGCTAAGAAGAGAGAAGAAATACTTAATCTTTCAGATGCAGAACGTGAAAAGCTAAAAAATGATTTGACTAGAGGAGGAGAAGCTCAACAACAAATTAATGAAGATATTTTAAATAGAGCTACTCAAGATATAAAAGATAATGGAAAAGAAGCTGCCGTTATCCCTGTTGAGATGGGTTATGGTCATTGGACAGTTTTAGTAGCTAAATATGACAAAAAAGATAACCAAATAACATTAACTTTTAACGATTCACTAGGTAACTCTATTAATTATGACGGTCAGAAATTACCGAAATTAATAGATAAAACTTTAGGAAATCTTCCTAATAAGCCGATTATAATTGATGAGCAGACGAAGCAACAAAATAATCAATCAGATTGCGGTGTTTTTACTGTAGATAATGGTGTCAAGATTGCTAAAGAGCAAGAAATACTTTCTACTGAACAATCTAAAGGCGAAAAAGGATTAAGATTAAGAGAACGTCACGCCGAGATATTAACTGACGCTATGTTTAAACAAGATGCTCAATGGCTCGGGCAACAGATAAAAACAAATAAGAACGCACCAGATACTACATTCCAAGATATGATTAAAAGCCAAAAAACAAGAGACTCATCTATACGACGTTAATTATAATTTTGAAAGCTAAAACTTTACCACCAATTTTTCAAATAAAATGAGCATGCAAAAAAGATTAGGCAAAATGCTTAATTCCTAATATAATTACTTATAGTTAATTTTATATTTTAACATCAAATGACTACTATACTTGTGATCGCTATTATAGTTATGATCGCCTTATCTGCTTTATTTGCTGCTACTGAGACTGCTATTACTGCTTCTTCCCCTGGGAAGATTCATAAACTTAAGATTGCTGGCGACAAACGTGCTAAGACAGTTTTGCAGGTTTTAAAGAAAAAGGAAAAAGTAATTGGAACTTTGCTAATCGGTAATAGTTTAATCAACACTGTTTGTACTACTATTGCAACTACTTTATTTATCAGCTTTCTTGGTGATAATGGTCCTTTGGTTGCTTCTGCCGTCATGGCTTTTATAATTATTGTTTTTGCTGAAGTTGCACCTAAAGCTATAGCTGTTGCCAAAGCTGAGCAATTAGCTCTTAAAATGGCTTCAACAATTGTAATTTTTCTAAAGCTTTTTAAACCTATTAATATTGCTCTTGATTACATTACAAGGATATTTTGTTTCATATTCCGGATTAATTTAAATCCTCAAATATCTGGTACTGAGGAAGTTAGAGGCGTAATTGAACATTACCATCAAGAGGGCGGCGTATATAAAACCGATCGTAATATGCTTGGCGGAATTTTAGATATACGTAATATGACGGTATCGGAAATTATGACTCATAGGAGTAATATTATAGCTATTAATATTGATCTACCTAGCGAGGTAATAATTAAAACCTTATTATCAAGCTCTCATACCCGCATACCTTTATGGAAAGATAATCGAGATAATATAATCGGTATTTTGAATTTAAAAGATTTGTTGAAATCGCTTTATGAACATAATAACGATCAAAAGAAGATTAATATTAATGAGCTTCTGACGCCTCCATGGTTTATTCCTGAAAATGCACTTGTTGTAGATCAGCTAAATGCTTTCAGAGAGCGTAATAACCATTTTGCTTGTGTTGTCGATGAATATGGGGATTTGCAAGGCATCATTACTCTTGAAGATGTTATAGAGGAAATAGTTGGTCCTATCACTGATGAACATGATAGGCATAGTGATGAAATTATTAAAAAATCTGATACTGAATATGTTATAAAAGGTACCACGACTATTAGAGATGTTAATCGAGAACTTGATTGGAACTTACCGGATGATGATGCAAATACTATAGCAGGGTTAATAATCCATAAAATTGCTAGAATTCCAAATCGAGGCGAAGTAATTGAGTTATTTAACTTCAAAATAATAATTTTAAAGAAAATCGCTAATAAAATCGATAGCCTAAGAATTATTATATTGCCTACCATAGAGGAAATATCAGACAGTGAGTGAAATCGGTAATTTTTTCCTCATTGCTGTTATGTGCTTAAGCGGGGTGTCCATAATATTACCTGTCATACCGCGACTTGATCGCGGTATCCAGAAAAACAACTTAAAACCTAACAATATTTTTAAATGGATCCCGCAGTCAAGCCGCAGGATGACAATTAAAAAATTAGATTCCCGCTTTCGCTGGAATGACATACTCACTTTCTACACCGCTATCCTATGCACCCTGCTCGCTTTCTGTACACTAGTTTATGCTTTTATTGTTTCTGACTTTTCTTTGCAAAATGTTTTCTTAAACTCCAGCACATTAAAGCCATTAATATATAAAATAGCCGGCAGTTGGTCGAGCCATGAGGGTTCAATATTATTATGGTTTACTTTATTACAAATTGTTAGTTGCTGTTATATCTACCTAATTAAAAACCAAGAAGATAAAAAATTACCTATTATTATTTTATCAATCATCCAATTACTTTTCAGCAGCTTTATTTATTTCACTTCTAATCCGTTTAATACATTTTCCTTTATTCCTAAAGAAGGACTGGGGCTAAATCCGATGCTACAGGATATCGCTCTAAGCATCCACCCTCCTCTACTTTATTTAGGCTATGTCAGCTACGTAGTACCATTTACTATTGTTTGTGTGAGGTTGCTCACTCCTGATGTCATACCGCGGCTTGACCGCGGTATCTCAGAACGCAATTTATGGTACAAGATCCCGTGGCGGGGCCACGGGATGACACTTAAAAAGCTGGATTCCCGCTTTCGCGGGAATGACATAAGACTCCTCAAAACATTCTCCAATATCGGTATTTTATTTACCACAATCGGTATAGCTCTTGGTTCGTGGTGGGCATATAGAGAACTCGGTTGGGGAGGATTTTGGTTCTTCGATCCTGTTGAAAATATTTCGCTATTTCCGTGGTTATCCAGCATAATTCTACATCATTCTATAATAGTCACGACAAGAACCGGAAATATGCAAAACTGGACGTCGATTTTGTCAATTGTTACTTTTTTATTAGTAATATTCAGTACTTTTTTAGTTCGATCTGGTTTTATTACCTCAATCCACTCTTTTGCATTCTCACCTGAGCGAGGTATATATTTACTAGCAATATTTTTGATTATGGGTATTAGTGCTTTGGGGTTGTATATCCGTACTATGTCATTCCCGCGTAGGCGGGAATCCAGTTTTTCTTTTATAAATTATTTACTGGATTCCCGCCTACGCGGGAATGACATAAAAGAAAAAGGCATACTACTCGGCAACATTCTTTTCACCTTAAGCCTTATCGTATTAATATCCGCCACGCTTTATCCTTTAGCTTATTCTATATTTGACGATAAACCTGTTATTATCGATGTGAGATTCTTTATTAATAATTTTCTTATTTTCGTTATACCTATTCTTTTCACTATCGGACTATTTACTACTAAAAGCTCAATTAAAAAACATATTTTTATCCTAATGTTATCCTTAGTAATAACATATTTAATATCACTGAAAGTAAACTTTAGGGTCATATCTGTTTTAACTACGATCGCCTCTATCTTCTTAATGCTACATAACATTTTATATTTTATAGTCAAAACCAATTATTTTAGACAATCTTTAAAAGCAAGTACTGCTAGCATGATCCTTGGGCATTTCGGCTTTGCACTGATCGCTTTTAGTATTACTATGAATGCATTATTGCAAAGTGAAATGGACTTTACCGGCAACGTTGGCACAAGTAGAAAATTTAATGAGTTTAAAGTAACTTTGCAAAATGTTAAGTTCGCTCAAGGCAAAAATTACTATAGGCAAATCGCTGAATTTTGGCTCGAGGATAACAACCATAACATAACCATATTAAAACCAGAAAATAGGCTTTATATAGTTGAGAAAGGCTTGTCACAAGAAAGCGATATATACTCTTATTTACTATATGATCTTTATGCTGTCTTAAGCAATATAGACGGCGATATAATTCATGCTAAAATATACTATAAACCGATGATGAGCTTTATCTGGCTCGGAGTATTCATTACTGTTAGCGGTTTCTTGATTGGATTACTTAGAAAAAAAGAAGAAAAAAATTTCAAATAATCTTTTATCCTTTTACATATTTATATGATATAATATAAGTTTAATGTAATAGATTATATATATGTCTAATAAAGTGGCTATTGACGATTTTCAATCACATTGCTTAGAAATAATTGAAGCATCAATCCGTAATTATTACAAAAAAAATATACCTATTGCAAAATTAGAACCTTTAGAGGAAGCTAAAAATTCCATAATTGGCATGATGAAAGGTAAAGTTAAAATAACAGGGGATATAATTGATCTATAGGATCGGCGTTGTTGCATGGTTCCTATGTCATTCCCGCGGAGGCGGGAATCCAGTAAAAAAAACATAAATACGACAAGTTTTTAAAATTAAAAGCGTAGGTTATCTCGCTTTATGCTGGATCCCCGCATACGCGAGGATGACATCGAGGGCGTTTTTCAAGCCATGCAATAACCTAAGTACAAGCACCGAGGAGGCTTTTCGAATCATACCTATAAGATCGTTTGAAGTATAAGCTAATCAATGAATAAAAAATATCAAAACATCGATTTAATATCTAAAGAAGAAGCAAAGAAATTATTAATAGAGCTAGCCGATAAAATAGCAGAATATAACCATGCATATTATATTGAGGACAAGCCATTAGTTTCAGATGCTGAGTATGATCAGCTATTTAACATCAATCTAAAATTAGAACAAAAATTTCCTCATCTTACCTTAGAAAACAGCCCTAGCAAAAAAGTAGGTGCTAAAGTCGAAAATAAGTTTGCTAAAGTCACGCATCAAGTACCGATGCTATCGCTTAGTAATGTATTTGATGAAGAAGATGTAAAAGATTTTTTAGATCGTATTAAAAGCTTTTTACGCCTTGATCAATTCTCTCCTATCTTTTGCGAGCCTAAAATAGATGGTTTATCATTTGCTGCTACCTACAAAAACGGCATTCTTACAACAGGTGCAACAAGAGGCGATGGCTATATAGGTGAGGATATAACGGCAAATATCAAAACAATAAAAGATTTTCCTCACAAAATTAATAATGCTCCAGAGCTTTTAGAAGTACGGGGGGAAATTTATATTGAAAAAAATGACTTTACAAGTTTAAACCAAGAGCAAGAACAGCAAGGCAAAGATAAATTTGCTAATCCTCGTAATGCGGCTGCCGGCTCGCTTCGTCAGCTTGATCCTTCCGTTACTGCAAAAAGACCACTGAAATATTTTGTTTATGCTATAGGTTCTGCAAAAGAGGAGCTAGCAAACTCTCAAGATCAACTACTTGCAAAATTTAAAGAGCTTGGTTTTAACGTTAATGAAATAGGTAAACTTGCAAACTCCGAAGAAGAGATATTTAGCTTTTACGAATATTTAAAAACTAACAGGGGAAATTTACCTTATGAAATTGATGGGGTAGTATATAAGCTAAATGACTTCGCCTTACAAGATAGGATGGGCTTTATTGCTAGGTCACCAAGGTTCGCTACTGCCCACAAATTCCCCGCTATAATAGGGCAAACCAAACTGCTTTCTATTACAGTACAAGTAGGTAGAACCGGTACATTAACACCAGTAGCAGAGCTTGAGCCTATAGAAATTGGCGGGGTCATAGTTAGCAGAGCAACATTACATAACTATCAAGAGATAGCACGAAAAGACGTACGGGTTGGCGATTATGTATTTTTGCAACGTGCAGGTGATGTAATCCCACAAATTACTGGAGTTGATCTTGCTAAACGTTCTGCTGATGTCACAACATTTGATCCTCCTTTATTCTGTCCTTCTTGTAATTCTAAATTACATTATGTTCCTGAAGATATTATAATAAGATGTGATAACGGTCTTAACTGCCCCGCTCAGAATTATGAGCGTATACGTCATTTCGTATCAAAAAACGCTATGGATATTGAAGGACTTGGGCGTAAGCAAGTTGAGTTTTTAATCGATAAAGGCTTAATTAGTAACCCTTATGATATATTCTTTTTAAAAGAAAAAAACGAAGCTAGCTTAACCAAACTTGAAAATATGGACGGGTGGGGTAAAAAATCTGTAGAAAATCTTTTTAACAATATTGAAAAATCAAAAAATGTTAGCCTGCCTAGGTTTATATATACCTTAGGTATCAGGCATATAGGCGAGCAGAACGCTAAGTTACTCGCTAGAGAATTTGGTAGCTATGAAAATTTTATAGCTCAAATGGAATTACTAAAGGAAAACGATCCTGAAATTTATCAAAAATTAAACAATCTTGACGGTATCGGCGACAAAATGTTAGTAGATATCATTGATTTTTTTGATGTTAAGGAAAATATTGAGCTTATCAAAAATTTAAGTGAAGTATTAAATATTGAAGATTATAAAGAGACTAGAGAGCAAAGTAGCTTAACAGGTAAAATAGTAGTATTTACTGGCAGCATGCCAACTTTGTCACGAGCTGAAGCAAAAGCAACTGCCGAGAAACTTGGAGCGAAAGTTGCAGCTAGCGTTTCTTCTAATACCGATTTAGTAATAGCCGGCGAGGATGCAGGTAGTAAGCTTAAAAAAGCCAAAGAACTGGGAATTAAAATTATTGATGAAGCAGAATGGCTTACTCTTGTAAGAGATACTTAGGTCCCATAAGTATTTCTACTTAAGATTTATACTTAAAAAAATTTTAAAGTATAGGTTGTTATTATTTCAAAAAAATTTTATAATTGCTAGCTGCGAAGAACTAAAATTAAACTAAACAACCCTCAGCTATAAGCTGAGGGGTTATAAAGTGGAATGGCACCGTCAAGTTAAGTAAATTAGTGTCACAAAGTACTATATTTTTAGATTTCAGACAGCAAGAAGTCTTTGAGTAGCTTCATCCCAAATGGATTTAGCGGACGCAAATGCAATTCTTTGCTCAGATGCTGTTTTAGTATATCTTCCAACATTTACAGCAAATATATTTCTGACTTTTCCCATCAGTGATAATGTACATTGTGCTGAATTAGGATGCTTAAATTTAATCAGTATCTTCTCTTTTCTCCTAGTTGGCTGATGGGCATTCTCAATCCGATTATTTAGTCTTTTATCGGTACGATGCTTAGTCCTAGGACACATATACCTAACTGGTTTAATGTAGCTTTTTAGCTTATCAGTCACAATAACCCTTGGACATGGATAATTACCCAATAATCTTGATAAAAAGCGAATAGCTGATTTCTTGTTACGACGCTTCTGCAGTAATACTTCTAATTCATGTCCCTCAGAGTCAACAGCTCTCCATAATATGAATACTTCACCTTTGATCTTGATATTCATCTCATCCAAATGCCATTTATCAGTTGGCTTTCGCTCTCTCTTACTAATAACATCTTGAAAATAAACTACAAACTTATAACACCAAAACCTTACAGTCTCATGACTTAATATAATACCTCGATAAGCCATCTGCTCTTGAACATCTCGGTAACTATTATTAAAGCGATGATATAACCATACTGTATGGCTAATAATGCTTGCTGGAAAACGATGTCTATTCGGGGCTTGAGTAATATGCATAGCGGTAAAATCTAGGATAAATTGTTACTGCTATTCTATAAATCATTCCCTGTAATTGCTCAATACTTAATTTATACCTCCCTTAACTTGACGGTGCCCCCCAAAATTGTTTTCGTAAATGAGTAAATTCTTGCAATAAAATTCTTGAGCTAATGCCTTTTAAATACTGTACTAACTTGCTAAGAGATATTTGCGGCTTATATGAGATAAACATATGTACGTGATCACATGATATTTTCCCTGAAATTATATGTACTTCATGTTCCATACAAATCTGCCTCAGTAAATCTCTAGTCCTTTCCGATACTTTGCCTATCAATATTCTCTTCCTATATTTTGGTATCCATATAAGATGCACTTTTAAATCATACTGACTATGACTATTCTTTCTATAACTTCTCATATTTCTTGATATAAATTCATTGCTAAAGCAATTTCATTATATCTTCCCTTCGCCTAAAGGCGAGGGATTTTTGATCCCCGAAGGGGGACATTAAAAAATCCAATAGTTAATAGAAAATTAATAATTTTTATTGACTCTAATTAACGAAAATTATATATTGCCATTCGTTTAAGTTAATATTAATGAGATAAATCTAATGAGTTTGAGATATAAGCTAAAATCTACATTGTTAAAATACTCTTTCGTTGTTGCCATATCAATAAATTTATTGGCAATTAATTCAGGAATATTATTGCTTACTTTAAATAATAAAGCAGAAGCTGCATCGCAGCCACCACCGCCACCGCCACCGCCACCACCGCCACCACCGCCACCGCCACCACCGCCACCGCCACCACCGCCACCACCGCCACCAAAAACACCGCCTGTTGATCCTAAATCAGCAGCAAAAGATATTAATGCTGAATTAGGTGCAACATTTAATCCTCTTGATCAACTTAAAAAGAATAGGAAAAATATAAAAAATAAAAAAGATAATTCTGATTTAGAAAACTTTTTACAATTGAATGCAATACAGAACATGGATAAGCTAATTAAGATTGCTTTTCCTCAAGACACTGATGACGAATTACGTAAGAGGTTTCTTCACGATATTGTATGTAATAATAAAATTTCTTCTACAGAAAAATTTAATTTGGCAAACCAAATTGCGGCTAATAATGGAATATATGAGAAAGATGATAAAGGTAACATTATAATTGATAATACAAACTTAAATAATAATATAGTAGATTCTACATCTTATATTTCTAATTTTAATCCAAATTATAAGTATATAATTTCGTATAGTACGCCAACAGAGATTTTAGAAAAAGATCTCACCTCTGAAATTATTGATATTACTAAAGGTTTTGAAAAAGATTCTAAAGGAAATTCTTATAGGAAGTTTAATAAAACAGAACTTAAGCACATAGAACAAAAAATAGTTTATGATCTAATAAAATCAAAAGTTGAGTCGCTAATAGAATCAGCTTATGGTGCTAATGTAAAATATGTCGACTATTATAACAGCAACATAAATGATAATAGTTATGAAAAATATTTTACAAAAAATGAAAAAGAGGTAATAACTAACGCTTTAGGTTATAAACGTACCTATGAAGAAAAGACAGGATTATACAAAAGTGAGGTAGATAAACTAGATAGATCGATCTTAAGTGAAGAAGAATACCTTAAAAAATGTGAAGAAATACTTAAAAAAATTGGAGAAAGTACTTGGGACAGTTATCAAGTTTCTAAACCTGGTAGTAGCAGTAAAATAAGGTATGAAGAGTATGAAAAACTAGTGACAAATGACGCAAAAAAACGAGCTGTAATTGCAAGGTTTTTAATGGAAGATAACAATAAAATAAATGGAAAAAGACTAAAAATAGTAAAGGAAGATGGTTCTGAAGAATATATAGATAATACAGAATTTAATTTAATAAGGGCTGAAAATAATTGGGATTTAACACCAGCAAATATACCACTTTCTAAAGTAATGAAAGATACAAATAATTTATCTGAAAATGAAAAAGTAAAAAAATTATTAGCTCGAATTAAATTTTTAGAAAATATTACTAATAACCTAGATATAATTAATGAGCTTGAAGATGCAAAAAGACAATTAGATGAATTAAAAAGTAAAAAAATTACTGGATTATTTGCTTTAAATAATAATGGTGAAAATGCATCAATATCTTTTGATCAAAATTTGATAGATATACTTAAAATTTTAAAAGAGGTCCCAGATTTTGTTAGTATAATAAGAGCACATCCCGATTTGTTTCCAACTATATTTAATGATCCTGATACTCTAGCATTTTTAGAGAAATGTTCACCAGAAGATTATGAGAATATAATAATAGAGTTAAGTTTATTAGATTCAAAATCTCAAGACCTGGAATCTTTAATTGTAAAAAAGCAAATATCTGAAGAAGTTACTTTGCATAATCAAGTAGCTTCTATTACTAATAAACCTATTCATATGGGTATTCATGGTAGATTGTTGTTGCCTACTGCTGTGATTACTGGCGGTGATGAAGAGGACGCAATAAACAGAGGAGTATGGATCAGTGGTTTATATGGAGTAAGCAATCAAAAAGCATGGAGAAGCATACCGAAATATCAAGGACGCACTAGCGGTGTAACTATCGGTATGGACACAGAGCTTAGTAATAGCTCTGACGTAATAGGTATAGCTTATTCAAGAATTGAGTCGCATTTTAAATATAATAAGAAGTTTGCTAAGACCGCACTTAATGGGCATTTACTTAGTGTTTATGGTTTAAAAGAATTACCGAAAAATTTTTCATTGCAAGCTATAGCATCTGTTGGTCATAATTATATTAAAAATAAAGCTACAACTGCTAATAATATTATTGGTAAATATCAAAATAATAACTTTAATTTTGAAGCATTATTAAATTATAAATATCGTACAAATTATAATTTATACTTAATACCAAATATTGGATTAAAATACGATTATTCAAGAAGTAGTGGTTATAAAGGAAATAATTTTGTACAAAAATTAATGATTCAAAAGAAGTCAAATCGACTATTAACAACTAGTTTAGGCGGTAAGATAGAATTTAAATCGATAAAGGTTTTAAATGATATAACGCTGGTGCCGAGCTTGTATGGGAGTATAGAAAATCATTTTTATAATAAAGATACAAAAGTTAATGCTAAGGCAATTTTAAATAATCAAATAATAGAAGAGAAGATTATTATATCAAAACAGCCTAAATTTGGTTATAATATTGGAGGTAATATTCTTTTGACGAAGAAGAATATAAATGTAATATTTGAGTATAATCATTACACCCATAAAAAATATAAAAGCCATCAAGGGTTAGTGAAGTTAAAAGTTAATTTGTAAAACAAAATAGATAAAGAGATAAGGCTTTATTCTCTTTATCTATTTGAATTTAAGTAAGTAATATTAGTAATTACTTCTTGACAGTATACAAGTATTACTTTATATTTTTTATCTATTAATTATATAAGTTAAAGTTTGATAGGTTAAGCTTATGTCTCGTAAATGTGGACTCACTGGAGTGGGTGTTTTATATGGTAATAATGTATCGCATTCACAGCGTAAAACTAGAAGGCGTTTTGAGCCTAATTTAAGATCGGTTAAGTTTATAAGTGATATAACAACCGCAGAATATAGATTATCAGTTAGTGCTAGATGTATAAGTTCAGTTGAAAAAGCTGGCGGTTTTGATGCATATATGTTAAAAGCTAATAATGATGCTTTATCCACTACAGCTAAAGCTATTAAGAAAAAAATAATTCAGACTAAGGTAGCAAAATCATTATGAAAAATGGGATACATCCAGACTATAAAAAGTTTTTAATTAAAGTTGGAAGTGATGTTTTTGAAACAATGTCAACTCATCCTGCGGGTGAGATTTTAATGGATGTTGATTTCAGAAAACACCCAGCATGGAATAAAGATATTGGAAATGTAGTAAATCAGTCTAACAAAAGCGTTAGTGATTTTAATAAAAGATTTTCTGGTCTTTCTTTCGGTAGTCAAAAAAAGGAAGCTAGTTAAGATCGTCATTGCAAGGAAATGCATTGCAGAGGGCGAAGGCAATCTCAGGAATTCTGCTTTATGAGGTTGCCACGCTTATTTCATTTGCGTAGTTTATGACGCTAGAGATTAGTTTACTCTAATCATTTATGTTATCAATCTTTGTTTATAATATTAATAAACAAAGTCATCAAATTTCTTTATTGCGGGGTGGAGCAGCTCGGTAGCTCGTCAGGCTCATAACCTGAAGGTCGTTGGTTCAAATCCAGCCCCCGCTACCATATTTTTATTTCAATTTTTTTATTGTTGCCTTGTGGTAAAATTGTTGTGTAGAACGGTTTGGCTTTGCCCGCCTGGATCGAGAGTCGTCTAAGCTACGCGAATGAAATGAGCGTGGCAATCTAGAAAAAATAATAAAAAATGCTATAAGTTAGTATTTTTTATACTTCCTTGCTTTGTCAATTACTTCGCAATGACGGAAAAACTGATCCACGAGGGTAATTTTGCTACAGGATGACACAGGACGTATAATATACAGATTACAAAATTATGACTGATGAAAAAGTAATTAATAAAAAATTAGTAGGTGATAATAAGCTTTTTCGTCATCAAGCTAAATTTGTAGCTGGTGCTATGGATATAAAGCAACTTCCTAATTTTGCATTACCGCAAATTGCTTTTGTTGGTAAATCAAATGTCGGCAAATCAAGTTTAATAAATACTATATGTAATAACAAAAAACTTGCTAAAGTTTCTAATACCCCAGGGCGTACTAGGCAGATTAATTTCTTTAATCTTGTAGATAAACTTATAATAGTTGACCTACCAGGTTATGGTTTTGCAGAAGTTCCAAATCAAGTTAAAGATCAGTGGGAAATATTAATTAATCATTACTTACGTAAGAGTGATAATCTAAAATTAGTTAACTTATTGATAGATTCAAGAAGGGGAATTAAAGAGAACGATAAAAAAGTAGCGGAGTTATTACTTGCAAATAAGCGAGATTTCCAAATTATTTTTACAAAATCCGATAAAGTTACGGATCGTAAAAACCTTAACCTAGAAGCACAGAATTTTCTTGCAACTTTAAACTACTCATGTAATCTTATTTATGTAAGTAGTAGGAGTAAAGAAGGTGCAAGAGAACTTAAAACTAGTTTGGCAAAATGCATCAAACTTGAAAAGTAAAGAAATAGATAATATTTCTGAATTAGGCGACATTACTATAATTAGGGATATAATCACATGTAGTAACGAGCTTAGAAATCAAGCGATAGTTCTAAAGTTACCAATCAATATTATTATTAATGAGAAGTTGTTTGCTTCTTTTATAGAATCTATCAAACTGCTTGAGATGTGCGGTGCTAAAATCTATATATTACATGACCATATAGATTTAGGTAATCTATCTTTAATATCACAATTAGATAAAAGTTTCAGTAAAAAATTTAATAAAGTAAGGGAAAATAGTTCCATAGATAATCCTATTATTATGGAAATTCTATCGAGTTATGTCAAAAACTTATTGTGACAAAACTTAGCAATAAAGGTTGTTATGCGGTTGGTATTTCAGGAAAAGATGCGAATTTACTACAAGCAAGAAAATCAAAATTATCACATAGAAGAGTTGCAAATCGTGACGTTATAGATATTGGCTTTGTAAGCGAGCCTATTATAGTTAACCCAGAAATTCTATTAAATTTTGAAGATAGTAATATTATACCTGTAATAACTCCTTTTGCTAATGATGACCAAGAAAAGACCCATTTACTAAATGTTAATTTAACTACTGCGACAATTGCTGTTACTTTAGGAGCAGAGCATCTAATATTTCCATATGAAATGTCCCAGATATTTAGAGGATTTCAGTATAATATGAAAATACAAAATGCTAATTTGTTAAAATCAATGCTAAATGATAGTAATCATTATTTAGAAGAAGAATTAATCAAAATAGCAATTAAGGTGATTGAAAGTATAGGTAATAATGTGCATTTTGTTAATAGTAAGATACCAAACTCAATATTATTAACTATGTTTGCAAATAAAAATATAAATTTATATTAATAATTTTTAAGTTTATGTTTATTATTGAATAAAAAATATAAAAGAGGAAAAGTATATGGCAGGAACATTAGCAACCGATCTTTTATTCGTAGGGCTAACTAGACCACCCATGATATTTGGTGTGAGTATTAAATTTGCAGCATTAAATATGATCATGACTATGATAGTATTTATTTGGAATAACGGCATTATGATTTTATTCATCGCAGCAGGTCTACATTTAATAGCCTATATTATATGCTTTAAAGAGCCACGATTTATAGAGTTGTATATGAATAAAATGTCAAGGACTAGCCAATGTCCTAATAAATTTTATTATGGGGCAAATTCATACGGAATTTGAATTTGATATCATTCCTATTAGGGATTAGCCTATTGTGTGGATTATATGTCATTCCCGCTTAAGGCTTTGCCCGCCTGGATCGAAAAGCACCCTAAGGTAGTCATACCGTGGCTTGTCCACGGTATCCAGAAAATAATAAAAAATACTAATTTTATTAGTATTTTTAACTGGATCCCGTGAATAAATCACGGGATGACAGGGGAAAAATCGATCCAGGCGGGCAAAGCCTTAAGCGGGAATGACATTATAAGAACCAAAAATCAAAATAGTTAAGTTGAGTTACACAATGAAGTTATTTAGAACTAGAGCAGCTAATGAATTAAGAGCTAAACAAGATAGACCTACTTCGCATTTTATCCCTTATAAATGTCATTGGGATAGTAATACCATTTTAACTAAAGATAATTCGCTTCTACAAGTTATTAAAATAAATGGCTTTTCTTTTGAAACAGCCGATGATGAAGATTTAGATATTAAAAAGAATATAAGGAATGCTTTACTTAAAAACATGGCTTCAGGAAATATTGTTGTATATTTCCATACTATCAGAAGACGTAAAGCAGTAATATTTGACGATACTGAATTTACTTATGATCCTACTGTAAAAGTACCAAACGATTTTATTACGTATCTTGGAGCAGAATGGCGTAAAAAACACGCAGGTGCTAGATCGTTTTTTAATGAATTATATGTCAGTATTTTATACAAACCTGATACTGATGGTGCAGCTATAGTTGAGTATTTTTTAAAGAAGCTTAGACAAAAATCTAATAAAAATGTTTGGGAAAATAACATGAAAGAGATGAAAGAAAATCTCCAAGAAATGTCAAACAGAATAGTTAATACATTTAGAAGTTATGGAGCTAGGATTCTTGGAGTTCGTAAAACTCCTACAGGTAATTATTGTGAAATGCTAGAATTCCTTTCATCTTTAGTTAATTGTGGTGACTCGCCAGGTCCAGTAGCATTGCCACGTAGTACTATAGATGAATATTTACCAACACATCGCTTGTTTTTTGATTCACGTACTATTGAGGCAAGAAGTTCGATTGGAACTAAATATGCTGGAATAATAAGTATTCTTGAATATGGACCTAATACTTCGGCAGGGATTTTTGATGGATTTTTGCAAATGCCTTTTGAGTTCGTAATGACTCAGAGTTTTATATTTGCTAACAGAACTGTAGCAATTGGTAAAATGCAATTACAGCAAAATAGAATGATACAGGCAGGTGATAAAGCTACTTCACAAATTGCTGAAATATCAACAGCACTTGATATGGCAACTAGTGGTGATATTGGCTTTGGAGAACATCATCTATCACTTTTATGTTCTGCAAATAGTATTAAAGCTTTAGAAGATATATTATCAATGGCATCTGTTGAGCTTTCTAATTCAGGAATTCAGCCTGTTAGAGAAAAAATTAACATGGAACCTAGCTATTGGGGACAGTTACCAGGAAATATGGAGTATATAGTTCGTACATCCACCATAAATACCCTTAATATGGCTAGTTTTGCCTCTCAACATAACTACCCTATTGGAAAGGTGAGAGATAACCATTGGGGCGAATATGTCACAGTGCTAGATACAACTTCAGGTACTCCGTTCTATTTTAATTTCCATGTAAGAGATGTTGGGCATACTTTAATCATAGGTCCGACTGGTGCCGGTAAAACTGTTCTTATGAATTTCTTATGTGCTGAAGCACAAAAATTCAAACCACGTATGTTCTTTTTTGATAAAGATCGTGGTGCTGAAATATTTATCAGAGCTTTAAACGGCGTTTATACAGTTATAGATCCAGGTTTAAAATGTAACTTTAACCCATTGCAGCTTGAAGATACTAGTGAAAATAGAACATTTATTCTAGAGTGGTTAAGGATGCTTGTAACTTCTAATGGTGAGAGTATAACAGCACAAGATAATAAAATATTATCGCAAGCAGTGAGTGGTAATTTTAGACTAGAAAAAAAAGATAGACGGCTTAGTAATGTAGTAGCGTTTCTTGGAATCGATACACCAGATAGTCTAGCAAGTAGAATTGCGATGTGGGTTGGAAATGGTTCTCATGCTAAAGTATTTGATAATGAAGTAGATGATATTGATTTGCAAAAAGCTAGAGTGTTTGGCTTTGATATGACTGAATTACTTAAAGACCCAATAAGCCTTGCTCCGGTATTGTTGTATATTTTCCATCGTATAAATATTTCTTTGGATGGGCAAAAAACTATGATAGTACTTGATGAGGCTTGGGCTTTAATCGATAATCCAGTATTTGCTCCTAAAATCAAAGATTGGTTAAAAGTGTTGAGAAAACTAAATACTTTTGTTATATTTGCTACTCAAAGCGTAGAAGATGCAGCAAAAAGTAGAATTAGTGATACGTTAATTCAGCAGACGGCTACGCAAATTTTCCTACCTAACCTTAAAGCTACCGATATTTATCGTAGTGCTTTTATGTTAAGTCAGAGAGAATATATTTTGATTAAAACTACCGATCCTACAACACGTTACTTTTTGGTAAAACAAGGAGTAGACGCAGTAGTTGCTAAAGTGAATTTAGACGGTATGAATAATATAATTAGTGTTTTATCGGGTAGAGTGGAAACTGTTATACTACTCGATCAAATTAGGGAAAAATACGGGAATGATCCAGAAAAATGGTTGCCTATATTCTATGAAGCAGTTAAGACATTGTAGATTTAATGGATTATGGTTACTGGTTGTTGTAAGCCTAAAAAATCGTCTGAGCTACGCGACTGCAATGAGAGGGGTAATCCAAAAAAATAATAAAAAATGCTATAAGTTAGCATTTTTTACTGCATTGCTTCGTCAAAATTTTCAATTTTTCCTCGCAATGACGTTTATCATACACGAGGCAAGTAGCTAGTCATGAAATTATTTCCTCGTACTTTACTTAAAATTTTAGTAGTCAGTGTTATCCTCAATTTTGGGGTTACAAGCAAGTCATATGCCGATGACACCCTTGATACTATTGTTAATACACTACAGAATTTAACTTGTGAAACACAAGGAGTCGGTGACTTATTACGTACCGAATTTTCTCAAACCTGTATTGTCGCTCCATTTTTTACTTTTGCTATAATGAATCTTGTATCTCCTGTTTTATACATGAATACATTGTTAAAGCTTAGAATAAATGACAATGAATTATTTGGTACACAATTTCCGGGAGGGCAATGTACGCGTGAAAACAGAGCTGACCCAAATGATCTTAAATTAACTTTTGGTTTATGCAGTAATTTAAAACTGGCAGGGGTAAGAGCAAAAGCAGTTGTAGATTCAGCACTTGCTATTGCTAAGGCTGTATTAACCGGCAATGATCCATGGGATGATATAAAGGAAGCTTGGAAAAACAATAAAGCAGATTATTATAATATATATACCCAAAAACCAGAAGATAGCGGTACAATGTGGGATTTAGGGGTACCAATTTTTTGGAAAGTTGTTCAAGATAATGATCGTATATGTGTTGGGACATATGGTTTTACGGGTGTAGTACCCGTAGGATGTAAATATATAAAAGAGCCATTTCCAAAATCTATGTATAATAGCTTTATGGATGTAAACGATACAAATTTTATTGACGATCCTAATAATAAAGCTGTTGATCCTTTAGCATTGGTTTCTTGTAGTGCAGCAGGTGGAGGTTGCTATCAAAAAGCTTATAACGCTTCAAGAACTGCAGTAGTTATGACTTCTCCGCTTATAGAATGCATAAGACAAATGATTGCAAGGCTATTAATCAGTCAAGATGTATGTAGCTTTGATGATGTAAACTCAGTAGTTAATTCAGCTTCAAGGCAGACTAGTGCTTTATTCCAGTTTCAAGTAGGAATGTATAGAATAGTTACGGCTTTCTTAACTTTATATGTTATGCTTTTTGGTGCTAAAATACTTCTTGCAGGTCAAGTTCCCCCAAAAAATGAGTATATAAACTTTATATTAAAAATAATATTTGTAACTTATTTTTCAATAGGATTAAACATAACACCTGGTAGTACTTCCCCTTATGATCGTATGGATGGGATGATTCAATGGGCATTTCCTTTCTTGCTTAATGGTATAAACGGATTAGCTAGCTGGGTTATGAATGCTGCACCATCTGGGTTATGTAAATTTAATGGTCCAGATATTTCATATGACAATAGTGTTGCATATATTGCATTATGGGATGCTTTAGATTGTCGGGTAGCCCATTATTTGGGGCTAGATATGTTATCTACACTATTAGTTGAGAATGCTTATAGAAGCCATAATTTTGCAAATTTTGACTTTTTTAGCTTTAGTGCTCCTCCATATATCTACCTACTAATACCCGCTATAATATCTGGTAATATGATGCTAGTATCGCTAGCTCTTGCCTATCCGTTGCTTGTGATCTCAGTTGCTGCTTTTATGGTTAATGCCACTGTTATGTGTATGGTATCTATAGTAATACTTGGTATTTTAGCCCCTCTTTTCGTGCCGATGTTTTTATTTGATTATACACGAAATTATTTTGATAGCTGGGTTAAGCTAATGATTTCGTTTTTACTTCAGCCTATGGTAGTAGTTACTTTTATGATTACTATGTTTTCGGTTTATGATTTTGGTTTTTACGGAAAATGCCAATATCAAAGTAAATTGATTCATAATAGTATAGAGGGTGCCTTGCAGGGACAAACTTTTAAAAGGGATGTTTTAGTATTTTTTGTTGATAATGATTGGACAAAATATAGTAAAGAAGATGCAGCAAGTTGTCAAAATAGCTTAGGCTATATGTTAAATAATCCGATTTCAACAGCCTTTAACTTTGCCAAAGACAGTGTAGAACAAATAGTTGGCAGTAAGCCAAACCAGACTTGCGATCCAAAGGCAGCCGATGCAGATACTAAATGTAATCCAAAGCCAGGAGATAGTAGTACAAGCAGCTTCCTTTCTAAATTCCAGTTTTTATCAGGAGTAATTTTAGGTCCTGGAATGTTCTTTGTTTCACCTAAATTACTTTTTGAGAAGATTAAAGATATTTTACTTGCTTTAGTTACAGCCTGTTTTACCTTATATTTAATGTATAATTTTAGTAGTCAGCTGGCTAATTTTGCAGCAGATATGACGGAAGGGGTAGCTCTTAGCAGCGTTGCCATAAAACCGCAAGCGATATTTAAAGCCGCAATGGCAGGGCTTGCTGCTGCAGGTGCTGCAACCAAAGGTCTTGACCAATTCGCTACCAAAGGCGACGGCGGTGGTGATTTACTCAGCACTAAAGGCGGAAGAGCCGGTGATTTAGTAAAAGGTAGCGGCGGTGGCGGTGGTAGTGAAGGAGGTGATTCTTTCACATCAGGTGCTCTTAGAGAACCTTCTAGTACGGCTGCAACTCCATCTTCTGCATTAAGTTCTGTTGGTAAAAGTGTAGGCGGCACAGCAACACCAAGTAGTGCTTCTGAAGAAATGCTTGATACTAGCTTTAGCAATAGAAAACCTATAGAAGCACCTGTGTCTCAACCAACGACAGTTTCAACACAAATTGATACTACTATTAAAACTGAGCCACCGAAAGTAAGTGCAGCAGAAGTTGTAAGAAGTACTGCAGAAGATAAGCTTGAAGATTTATCAAGTAAGCTTAATGTTACAAAAGAAATTAAAGAAGCTGTACCTGAACCTCAGAAAGAAGAATCAAAAGAGCCAAGAGTAAAACATACTACTGAGGTAGAACAGGAACTTAATTTAGATGAAAATCTTGGAGTTACACGTACTATTAGAGGGCTTGATAAGGACAGAAAATTTACCGAACAAGAAAGTCACGAATTAAAGATAGGTGAGGCAGGATACGTAAAGCAAGAGATGAGAAATGCTCAAATTCGTGATAGAAGAGCAGCATTTGAGAAAGAAACGGAAGAATTATATCATAGTGGGGGTGGTAGAGCAAAAGATAAAGCGACCGAGCGAAATGATGGAACGATTGAAAATAGAAGCAAGAAAATAGATAGCGGTTCCGATGAAAATCCATAATATTATAAAAATTATTATTGTCGTTTGTTTGGAAGGTTTTGCTTTAACTAGTTTTGCCAGCTTTGGAGATTCTTGTGCCTCGTTGCCAACTACTACAGATGGGTATTTAGAATCTGATACGGCATATGGTTACATAATTCGTAGTATTGATATGAAAGCACCAGGAGGGAATTGTGCTGCAAACAATCCGGGTATAACTTTTTGCTTTAAGAATAAAGATGGTAGTAGTGACCCTTGTACTATGTATACTTTAAATCAAGGTGATTCTAAAAAAATTAGCGATTTAAGCAAGGATAATAATCCTGATCTTGGTGCAAATCCTATATTAAAAAATATAGTCCTAACAGTACAAACATGGCAAAATGATATATGTTTGCTTATGCCAACGTCAAGAGGACCAATGCCAGTGGCATGTAAAGCATTAAGTAATCCTCCTGCTCCTCCTCCTGTTGATCCTAGCTGTAGTAATATAGGACAAAGTTGCTATACTGGAGCAAATTATAGTCAATCATTAATTAATTTTTCCGGTCTTGCTGTCCAGTGTTTAAAAGAAACTCTTGATAAAATATTTTTTGTAGGAAATAGTTGCGGTTCACAAAGTCAAAGTTATGAAATAACTAATCTTACTGCTTTCCCTACCTTTCAAGGATATTTAAAAAATGCTATTGGTGCTGCTCTGATTCTGTACGTAATGTTTTTTGCATTTAATATGGTGCTTAATAAAGAATATGGCAACCCAGATAAAATAGCCCTTTTTATAATAAAACTTTTATTTGTTACTTATTTTTCTATAGGGCTTGGTCCTCTGAATTTTAATAGCAGTCAGCCAACTCAAGAGAATGGTATGTTAAAATATGGGTTACCTCTCTTAACAGGAATAGCACCGGAATTTGCACAAATTATTTTTAATGCTGCCGGTTCAAAAGGATTATGCGTATTTGATACTTCAAAATACCAAAGTGGGTATCAATTTTATGCTTTATGGGATTCTATAGATTGCCGTATAGGTTATTATCTTGGTTTAGATTTGCTTTATAATATAGATAAAAATAACATATTGAGCGGTTTTGCAAGAGGTGATGGTGGTAATAGTAGCGGCAGTATACCTATACCAAATCTCGGAACTCCTGATAAAAACAGTCCAAATGCTTTAACTTCAGTAGGGTCTTTAAGGTTTTTTACTGTTATGTTTGGTTTCTTTATGGCAGGAAACGTTATTATTCTTATAAGTGGTTTAGTATTTGCGGTAATATTCCTTTCTATACTTTTATATTTTATCACACATTATTTAGTTTGTATGATTACTATTTATGTGATGACATATGTTTCGCCAATATTTATTCCTATGATGTTATTTAATCGTACAAAGGGTTATTTCAATGGATGGTTGAAAGTATCATTGTCATGTGCATTACAACCATCTGTAGTAGCAGGCTTTATAGCTTTATTAATTACCATGTATGATTCAGCAATATTTAAAAATTGTGAGTTCTTAAGGTATGATTACGAAAAAAATAATGTAAAATTTAGTACTTTTGAACTAAGGTTGCCAGCTAGTAGTGCAGAGGTGTGTCAAGAAAGCTTTGGATATAAAATGCTAAATTATTATGCTGGTAAAGGTTGGGAAGAACATTTAGTCATACTTTTCCCTATAAAATCAATTGCTAAAGATGTTGTGTCTATTCTTGCTGAGCTGTTGTGCGTTTTGGTATTTTCGGTAATTTTCTATTATTTCTCTAAATCGATAAGTCAATTTGCTGCTGATTTAACTAACGGTCCAAAAATGGATTCGGTAACAGCAAGCCCAACTAAAATTGTTGATTTAGTAAAGCAAGGGGCAGCTTTTATTAAAGATGCCGCACAAGCAACGCAAGGTAAACCTCCGAGCGGTGGTGATATGCCAGGCGATGGAGGAAGTAAACGTTCAGAAGGACAAAAAGGTGATGATTCATTTATCTCAAGCGGAGGAAATAGTAGCGGAGATTCACTATCATCGAGTGGAGGTAAATAAGGTAATATGCAAAGTAGCTTAATAAAAATTTTAGGTGTGCTTGCTATAGTAGCAACCCTTGTTTGCTTCGTTTTTGCAGCCCTTGGAATGATAGGAGCAGTAAGCGTTGGTAATGGTTGTTATATGAGGTATGCTCCAGGTGGTAAAGGAGGTTCAGATTCTATAACTAGTACAATTACTCTTAACGCTAATGCTAATTATGTTAATACCTCTACAATGTTACCAGATGGTACTATGCAGCTTACTCCTGATCCTGCTCATTATGGTGAGTGGTTAAATACCCAAGTAGAAGTAAAAGATAAGCAAGCAGTATCATTACAAGTAGTTGGTCAGATTAGTTTATGTCTTGCTTATGTGCCGAAAGATAATTTGCAATTTACTGAAACTACAAGACCAGGTAAGTCTAATTTAGACGATAATGGCAAGATGATTCCTATTCCTCGTGTTACAGATGTTAATAAACCGCCGCTTTCCTTGATAATGGACGCAAAAAATAATGAGTGGCGTAATATTACTGAAATATATGCTAATGATAGAATATTAGTTTCGGTGACGCCTAATTATTCTCCTGGGGCAGGTGGAACAGTAGGGACAATGGATGCTTTTAAAGGTACTAACGTTACGGCTGATTGTTCACAAGGTAAAACTGCTTATGATCCGATTTGTGGAAGATACTCTATTTACTCAGGACCATATGTAAATGCTTGTGAATTAAAGCAAAATTATTGGCAAGGTAATAAAAAGCAAAAATGTCCAAATGGTTGCGTTTGGGGAACGATAGATTGGTGTTACACGGCTCCCTTAGCTTGGTGTACTTATTATTATGTATGCGATTCCTTACCGGCTTGGATAAATAATTATGGAACAATGCCGGAACCTTATAAGGATGATGGCACTTTTACTTTTAGTTGGGCAAGTAATTCTGGGGGTATATTTATTGATTATGCTAATCTTCAATGTTCTAATAATATTAATATTCCGCCAAACGACAAATGTCCTGATAGTGTAGATAATCGTAGTCCTAAAGATAAAGATTATATAGGCGGAACTGGGTGTACTTCAGGTGTATGTAATGGAGGGGAATTTCAGTCACAACGAAGATTTTGGTATACGTCAGATGGTAATGGTGGTAAGGGTCCAACAGGCTTAATATGGCAAATAAGTAATACAAGTAACGTAGATTCAACCCTACCTTCCACCCTACAATTTGCTGAATTTGTAACAGCTTCAGATCAACCTACCGAATATGGTAATGAATATAAAGTAATATATAATATACCATTTAATAGTAATACTGATAAAGGCTATTTACAGTATAGGCTCTGGTGTCCTACTTCTCAGGATGCAAGTAAAAATACTGGTGGTTATGTTATGAACATCAAACACACTAAATGCTATAGAGAAAATGGCAATAGTATAACTGATGTTTTTACTAATCGTGGTCAGGTACAATATTTAGTAGTACCAGGTGCAGAAAATCCAAATACTAGCGGTAAAAATTATTCGCCTGAAGCTGCTATAGTAGATAGTAAGGGTAAAGCTAATTTTAATGCAGCTGGTGAAGGGTATATATGGATGAGAGTGCTAAACGATCCGAATGATTATAAAGATAGTGAGGGTAGTTATAAAGTACATTTTTCCACTTCTCAGTCAGTAGGAAGCTTTACCATTAAAGTAATGAATCCTCTACTTCAGTTATTTAAAGGCAAAGTTAAAGGGGCTGCTGAGTCTATTTTCCGAAATATAGTATGTTATGGAGGAGATACTTCTTCTTGTACTAACTTTTTTAATTATATTAAAGCACTTCTAATTCTTTATGTTATGGTTTACGGGGCAATGTTCTTACTAGGCTTTGCAAAAATAAACCAGAAAGATTTAGTAGTTAGAATAGTAAAAATAGGTATTGTTAGTGGACTTATGAATGGCAATACGTTTGAGTTTTTTAATAATTATCTATTTGATACTATTGCTAACTTTTCCGATGAAATTATTTCTAATATGAGCGGATATAGCTTATTTACTTCCACTAATACGGTTTCAAATCCTTTCATGTTTTTAGATGCAGTAATGAGTAGAATATTGTTTAGCCAAACATTTATGGCACAATTACTTGCGTTACTATCTTTAGGTCTTAGCGGTATTATATATTTTATCATTACTGTTATTGCAGTAATGATTGTGATTTTGACAGCATTTAGAGCAGCTGCCGTTTATATTATGGCATTTATGGCAACTTGTATATTAATTGGTATAGCACCTATATTTATTAGCTTCTTATTATTTGATTTTACTAGGTATTTATTTGATAATTGGGTTAGATTCACAATTAGATATATGATTGAGCCGGTAATTTTAATGGCAGGTATTATCGTGCTGACTCAACTATTTACGATATATTTAGATTTTGTGTTAGGTTATAGCGTTTGCTGGAAATGTGCACTACCTATAAAAATTCCATTTATTGGTACTATTTTACCGGTTGCATTACTTAATGTACCAATCTTTTGTATAAACTGGTTTGCACCTTGGGGCATGGATTATATGTCGGGTATGATGGGTGTGAATATGCAAAATATAGTTGCATTAGTTATTATAGCTTATGGTATGTATGGTTATGTTGAGTTTTCTGGTAATATGGTGGCAAAACTAACAAGTGCTGCTGGTCCTTCAGCTACTAGTATGGGTGGAGCAATGTCAGGTGTTGCAGAGCAGGGAGCATTGAGCCAAGTAGGTATGGATGAAAAAACAAGAAAAGGTATTACTGGTAGAGCAAAAGAACGATTAAAGCAACGTAATGAAACTTTAAAGCAAGCTGAGAAAACTAGAAAAAATGCACCAAAAGAAGAGCCGCCTAAAGCGGAAATACCGAAATAAAAAATTATGAAAATTATTAAGAGTTTAATTTTATTAGTTTTATTTATGGCGTCACCTGCCAAGGGTGATGACTTTGCTTGGATGTCAAGTGGGCTTAGCGGTCTTAAAAGCATTTTTGGTTGTTTAGAAGTACCTACATTTACAAGTTTCCAAGAGGGTAAAATAGGTATTAGTTTATCGACTGCTGGAGATTGGCAATCAACTGGTAGTGTAGTTGACAAAGGTAAGCTGCTTAAGATTAAATGGTCTACTGCAGGTCTTACCCCAGAGCCTCGAAAATATTTAGTATTATATAGAATTGATCCAAGGTTTAGTACCCCGCAAGTCTTTATTAAAAATTATAATTATAAAACTTCACAATTTGAAGTTGCAGGATTCCCAGGTTTTAGTACAGCAAATAATGGTGTTATACCTCCTGATAAAAACCTTGATGCATTATCATTTACTAAGATGAATAATTATGTTAACTACTTTAATTATGCTAATGGTAATCCGAAAATTCAGGTTAATGTTGGTGATATAGTAAATATTAGCCTAGCTGATAAAGATGATTTTTTTAATCCAAGTACATCGACAACTCCAAGCACCTTAAATAATATACTAGCTAAAGAACTCGATAGTTCTGTATTTGCCGCTTCTGCTCTTTATACTGAAAGCAATCTTGGTAATTTTGAAAATAGGATAGTTTACTCAAGTGCAGAGCAAGTTTGTAATATTATAGATGCCCAAAGAACAACTTTATGTACTGGTACAGGTTCGGCTACAAAATATACTAATGTTAGTAATGGTGCATTAGTTGGTAAGCCAATGGCTATAACTACATTACAAAATTTTATGAGCATGATTAACTCTTGCCCTGCTAATTCTAATTTAAATGCTAACCCTTCTTGTTATTATGATCAAGGTAGAGGAATGGTTATTAAAATAGGTGGACAAGTCATTAAAAATCGTGATCAAAGTTTTGTTAATAATGATAATACACAGAATGGTTTTATGTATTATCAAGCAACTAACGGTGGTGCTATGGATTTTAGTAGCGATTGGCAGCCTACTGGTATGTTTAATAATTCTTTTTCAATGAGTGATTGGAGTAGAAATTTTTCTAATTATACTGATTTTGCAACTTATATAATTGATGGTAATTGGGCAGCTAATTTTTTATATTTTGGTCGTTATGCAATGATTGTTGAGATAGGTAATGGTACAAACACTATAAGTCCGGGTGATCAACAAAATATAACTTTAGAGTATTTAATAACAGCTGATGGTACATTACCTAGTTCATCTACTTCCGGCACGGCAGTCGGTTATGATTTTTCAGGTGATGCACCACAAGATGGATATTTATGGTTAAGAGTAAAAACTCCTAATAGTAATATACAGGGAACAATTAGTGTAGATTACGCTAATTATACTGGTACAACTTGGTTTTCAAATATAGTTTATAATGGTGCAATTAAGCCTATTACAGATGAATTTAGAAGTTATAGTGAGGATTTTTATTTTAAATTAGTTGCAAATTCTGCAATACAAAATATAGCTAAAACCGCATTAACACTTTACGTTACTATATTTGGTTTAATGTTTGTTTTGGGGGCTTTGAAATTAACTGCTGTAGAAGTAGTAACTCGTATATTTAAAATAACTATAGTAGCTATTTTACTTAGACCTGAAAGCTGGAGTTTCTTTAATAACAATTTCTTTAGTGCATTTATTAATGGTATAGATTTCTTTGCAACGAATGTTGTAGGTGCTACAAGCTCTAAATCTAATATTTTTGGTTTTATTGATCCTATATTTGATAAATATACTAATGGTAGGATTTGGGGATTACTGTTTATTCAGCTATTGCAAATACATAATGGTTTAGCATTTATTGCTGTTATAACCATTTACTCACTTATTACTTATTTTAGAGCAGTACTTGAAGTAATTATAGGTTATGTTATAGCCTTTATAGGCTTGACAGTTATGATTTCATTAGCACCATTTTTTATAATATTAATGTTGTTTGAAAAAACAAAAACTATGTTTGATAGTTGGATATCAATTCTATTTAGCTATGTAGTGCAGCCAACGATATTATTGGTTTTCTTTTTATTAATAGATCAAATTTTATCAGAACAGCTATTAAAAGTAATTGTTAGAGCTTGCTGGGATACGCTCATACCGATTAAAATAGGGCTTGATTTGTCAAACCTTGGTATTCCATTAAATTTCTCTTTCACTTTACCATTTTTACCAGGAATACCTTTTTTCGTTCCGCAAGTTCCAGATATCACTAGTTCTAACATTTTAACGAATGACACTAATACATTTTTAGTATTATTCACTACAGCTTTATTATTTTATTCATATTGTCTAATGTCATATGGTTTAGTAAGTTTTGTAACCATAGTTGTTGGGATGTTAACACAAGTTACTCCTGCACGAATAGAAGGTAATTACCGAGCTCCCGCTAACCCTACAGAATCTATTATGAAAGATATAGGTGCGGTGACAGCCCCAATTAAGAAAGCTGCCATTGCTCCAGCACGTGTTTTTAAAGATAAGGTAATTGATCAGAATTATGAAGCTAGAAAGCCGCAAGGTGGTGGGGAGCATACAGGTAAGTTTTTTCAAAATCGTAATGATATGAAACCTGAGCAGAAAGAAGAGAAAGATTAACGTCATTGCGAGAAGCCGTAGGCGATGTGGCAATCTTATGAAACATTTAAGAAGTCTGAGATTGCTTCGTCGAAACTTTTAGTTTACCCTTGCCATGATGTTGAAATTTAAAATATTAAAACTTTTATGGATTCTGTGGACAAGCCACGGAATGACAAATCGATTTAAAATGAACAGAAATATTTTTATTACATTATTAATATCGTTATTAGCACTTTCGGGGTGCAGCGGGGATACTTGTATTGATCCAGATGATTTCGGTTTTATAAAATTTAATATTTCCTCTAGATATGATCCATCTGAAGTTACTTCAAGACAAGAGGGGAACCAAGTAGCACCATGGCGGGATAGTGCTTATAAAGTAAATGGTTATCCTTTAACAATTATGGTAAAACCTTGGGATTATATGTCTGGGGACAAGAATACTTCAGGGATGTTATCAGCATGGTGTCCATGGTATGGGCAGCAGAATAATTTTACTACCTTAGCTGAGTTTTGTGTTAGACTGCGACCATGTCAATTTACTGACGGTAAGATGTGTCCAACTCCTACGCCAAGAGATGCACCTATTAATAATGCTCCTTGTATACTTAAAAACGGGGTAGGGCTTTATTTTTTAATTGCTGATAAAGGTTCTAATCCTAATATGTCGCCAGATTCACAGCATAGCCCGAAAGGCATAACGCAGCATTTAGGTGAACCAGTTACAAGCCAAGGTTATGAATTTTATAGTATTAGCAGTACTGGAAAGTTTTTACAAGCTGGTGGTATAAATTACCAATATGGTTGTACTAGCCTACATTGCGATCAAGCTTCAAATTATGCTCAATCTCCTCTATATTTTAAAATTTTAGATAAATTTTATGATGATAATAGTGGACAATATAGGGTAGTCATAAAATCTGGAGTCAGCGATACAAGACCTGATCCGCTACAATTTTTAACAAATTTAATAAAGAATGAGTTATTTGGTACTAGCGATAAAGATCCTGGAATTGTAAGGAAAACTTATCAGCAAATAATTGAAACGCCTGGCTATAGATTAAGTGTTTCGGCTCTTTTAACTCTTTATATAATGTTTACTGGATTTTCCTTTTTAATAGGAAACATAAACATGACTCATGTTGAGTTAGTAGTTAGAATACTAAAAGTCAGTGTAGTTTCAATATTATTAAGTACAAGTAAAGCTTGGACATTTTTCCATGATTATTTATTTGTATTTTTTGTTGAAGGGCTAGCACAGATATTACAGATAGTACAAGATGCTTCAACAGGTCAAAGTTTACTAAATCTTCTTATTTCCCCGCAAACTTTATCTAAGCTATTTTCTTTATTATTTGTAGATCCGCTTGGGTTTATTTATATCATACTATATTTAATAGCTCTGTATTTTATTTTCTTACTTATATTCAAAGCTACAATTATTTATCTTACAGCACTAATAACCATTGGTATGATTATAACAATGGCACCGATATTTATTTGTTTGATGTTATTTAATATAACTAGATCATTATTTGAAAATTGGTTAAGGCAATTAATATCATATACTATACAACCTATAATTTTATTTGTTGGTATTGCTTTTATCGGAATGATTATTAAAACGGAAATACAATCGACATTAGGTTTTGCTGTATGTAAGAAAGATTTTCCTGATTTAGGACCTATAAATCAAATTTTCGGTAGTTTTACAGAAGATTTAGATTCAAGTATTGGTAATTCGATATTTTATTGGTGGTTTCCAGTACCGATGAAAGGAGGAATTGAGAATTTCACTCAAGCAAATATATTAGTCCCTGAAGATTATACCAAAAATGATGGTACTAAGTGTTTGGCATATCAATGTATAGATAAACGTTATATTCAATTACCGTTTTTAGATTTAGTTAAAGATGCAAATAGAATTAGTAATTTTATAAATGGTAAATTTGTCCAGCTTGATGGCTTATTATTGATATTTGTTTCTATTTATTTGCTTAGTAAATTTAATGATACTGCTATATCGACGGCTAGTTTTATTGCGGGTACTTCGGGTAATTTAACATCGATACAGGCTGTTAACCAGCAATCTTACGATTCTATTATGAAGCAGGTTAATAGACCAATAAATTATGCAACAGGAGTTATTAGTAAGCCAATAAACCGACTGCAAGAGCAAACGAGTATGTTCTTTGCTGAAAAATATCAAGGGCTTATGATGGGTAGGCTTGAAAATAAAGCCCTCAGTTCTTCAGCTAACAAAGCGGTGCAAAATGAAGTTAAAAGAAAATATGGCATAGACCATAGAGACGTTAATATGGAAGCCAGAGTAGATTATAAAAATGGCATTTCTAAATTGCTAGATAATAAAGCGTTTTTACCGAAAGGTGGTGATTTGGATGTGAAAAAACTAGCAACTATGAATTTTGCAAAGCTTCGAGATGAATTTGCTAAAAATAAATATGGTGCAAAAAATTATAGCTCTTTAACTAGTGAACAAAAACTAGAGCTTGATAAATTCATGAAATCCGATTTAGGCGAAAAAGGTAAATCAGCAAAAAGCTTACGTGAGCTTGCAAGTAATGCAAACTTTACTAGAGATTATCAAAGTGCTTATAAATATGCTCACCAAGAAATGTCAGGAAGAGGAGTTGGTCTATTCGGTAAAAATATAGGGGTACTTAGAAGCTGGCAAGAAATGGAAAATCGCGTAAAAACTAAACGTGAATTAAAAGAACAAAAACGTGTAGCTATAGGTGAGAAAATATATGCTGGCTATACAGGATTAAAAAGAGAAGCTCTTACTGCAATAGTTGGTAAAGATTTACGTGATAAATATGAGGGTAATCTAACTAGTGCCGAGTGGCATGACTTTGACTATAACGATCCACAGCTTAGAACTTATAGCGAAAGTCTAAAAGATAAAGAAAGAGCACGAGAAGTCAAAGAGCTTCAAATGCAGATTAATAAAGAAACGCTTGCTGTTCAAGAAGATATATTATCGCCTGAATATTTAGCAAGATTAAAAAGACCAAGTGATGTAGAATATTATCAGGAATTAGGTCAAAGAAGGCTTATTCATGAAGTGCGTGATAGATTATCTGAAGGAAGTGATCCAGTGATAATGGGTGATAGATTTATGCAAGAAAAAGCTACCGATGATCAAATGCGGACTATGATAGATAATGCTCATCAAAAACATGCAGAATTTATAGATCAAGATCGATATACTCGTCGTCAAGAGCATTACGATATTATGCATGAAAAAGCTCAAGAAAATATCGACAGAACTTATAAAGAGATTAAAGATCATTTCAAAAGAGATGATATTAAGCTTGAGGAAATGCCAGCCTTAATAGCACAATATGAAAGAGAAAAACCGATAGAATCTTTTGATGGTAAGACAGAGCATTCTCTAGATAAAAGGATTGAAGAGGCAGTTAGTAACTTTAATATCAATGCTAAAAATTATGAATATAGTGCATCGGTGCTTAATAATATAGAAGAAAGAAAGCAAGTTATTACTGATGAAGTAAATGCTCAGATTGATCGAATTAATAAATATAGAGAAAATGCTAAAATGCCGAAATACCAGAAACCGGTAGAGAATTCAGGAAGAAAGCTCAGAAAATTAGAAGACCATTTGAGAAATATGAAGTAAAAAACCGTCACCCCGTGGCGGCATTGTTGCTTGGATCGAAAAACGTGCTCGGTGTCATCGGCACCGTCAAGTTAAGTAAATTAGTGTCACAAAGTACTATATTTTTAGATTTCAGACAGCAAGAAGTCTTTGAGTAGCTTCATCCCAAATGGATTTAGCGGACGCAAATGCAATTCTTTGCTCAGATGCTGTTTTAGTATATCTTCCAACATTTACAGCAAATATATTTCTGACTTTTCCCATCAGTGATAATGTACATTGTGCTGAATTAGGATGCTTAAATTTAATCAGTATCTTCTCTTTTCTCCTAGTTGGCTGATGGGCATTCTCAATCCGATTATTTAGTCTTTTATCGGTACGATGCTTAGTCCTAGGACACATATACCTAACTGGTTTAATGTAGCTTTTTAGCTTATCAGTCACAATAACCCTTGGACATGGATAATTACCCAATAATCTTGATAAAAAGCGAATAGCTGATTTCTTGTTACGACGCTTCTGCAGTAATACTTCTAATTCATGTCCCTCAGAGTCAACAGCTCTCCATAATATGAATACTTCACCTTTGATCTTGATATTCATCTCATCCAAATGCCATTTATCAGTTGGCTTTCGCTCTCTCTTACTAATAACATCTTGAAAATAAACTACAAACTTATAACACCAAAACTTACAGTCTCATGACTTAATATAATACCTCGATAAGCCATCTGCTCTTGAACATCTCGGTAACTATTATTAAAGCGATGATATAACCATACTGTATGGCTAATAATGCTTGCTGGAAAACGATGTCTATTCGGGGCTTGAGTAATATGCATAGCGGTAAAATCTAGGATAAATTGTTACTGCTATTCTATAAATCATTCCCTGTAATTGCTCAATACTTAATTTATACCTCCCTTAACTTGACGGTGCCATTACATCCTATTAACCTTATTTACAACTATACCTAACATAAATATCAAACAGCTTACTATTGTCCCTATAAATACTCCCCTGAGGTTAAAATATTGTAGAGATAAGGAATAATATTCCCAAAGTAAAAAAGTTGCTGCTCCGCTTATTGATGATAAAACCATTATTTGTGTTGGTACTCTAATACTAAAAAGCGTTGTTACTAGCGGTACTAATATTACAGGTCCCCAAAAGCTGGTAAAGAATACTACTAAATCTATTACGTTGCTAAATTTTAGGGCAGCAATTATAGCAAGGCTTCCTGTTGCTACGTTAATAATTCGGGCAATTAATAATAGCTTCTGCCCAGTTTTTACCTTTAGAACTGGGTTAATTATGTCTTTAACAATAGCTATGGAAGTAACGTTTAAATCAGAATCGGCAGTAGACATAACAGCAGCAAGCAGTCCGCTTATGACCAAGCCTTGAATTAAAGGCGGGATTATTTGATTGATCAGATAAGGTAATACTAAGTTCGATGGTTGTTCTGGATAAAGTTTATAAGCAATTAAGCCATTTAAAGTAACGCAAATTAAAAAGAATAAATATATAACCGATTTTGTATATATTGCTTTAGTTGTTTGAGTAGGGTTTTTATTAATCAAAGCTCTTTGAATAAAGGTAGGGTATAGATTCATTACACTAAAGCTTAAAGCAGCAGCGATTATATAAGAAAATAAGTTAGATTGATTAGTTTCAACAATCAAATCGCCTATAGGATTTATAGAACCAATTTTGTTTAGCCCTATAAAAGTGACCACAGGTATCGCAATTATCATAGCAAAAAATTGCAGTAAATTAGTAAAAACGATAGATTGCAGCCCTCCTATTGTAGTATATATAAGTACTATACTATAGCTTAAAATTACTCCCTCAATATAATTTATTTCTAAGATATATTGAAAAATATAACCGCTGACGCTTATTTGAGCTGCTAAAAATCCAACCGATACAATTACAGAGCTAACCCCGCCAATAAAGCGACCTATATTGCCGTAATATATACTTATTATATCGCCTATGCTTTCTGCTCCATGATGTTTTGCAATTAGCGGTACTACATAAATAGCAATTATGATATCTATCGGGATAGTAAGTATTAAAGCGTAAGCATAATATGCGTGTCCTAAAAAAGCTTTTTCCGTAATACCAAAAGTAGTAGCCCCTCCTACGGAACTTGCAAAAATGGTAGCTATTAATAGCAGCTTGTTATTCTGAACCTTACTCTCTACATTTGCATAATTTTTAAAGCTACTATTTTTAGCTCGGTAATAAATACCTACAGCTAAAATGGATATCAGATATAAAAATACGATAATATTATCGATAGGTATTTTGGGCATTATGAGATTTCTGAATTAAAAACAAGTTATTAATATATCTTATTTATCACAACATAAGAATAAAAAACTCATTAACAATTATTAACTAATTAATAGATATTAATATTTTTTAATAAATAATTCAATATAAAAAGAATTAATTATGCCAAATTTTGTATGTATAGCGACTTTACTTGAAGCAATATAACCTGTAGGCACACCTCTATTAATTTATGTTGGAGGGGAGGAATTTGCTATATATCCTGCCCCTAATGAAATGATAAATAAAACCGCAAATACTTTAATAAAATATAGTGAATGTAATTATGATGTAGAGTATAGTACTGATATGCCGCTTACTGGTGTTAATCTTGGTCATGTATAGGTTTTAATGTCACAATTATGTCATCCCCGCATAGGCATTGCCCGCGTGGATCGAAAAGTACCCTCGGTGTCATCTAGTTGTTTGACCACGGCATCCAGAAAAACAATAAAAAATACTAATATTATTAGTATTTTTTAGCTGGACCTAGTTCCCAAGCCACGGGGGTGACAGGGGGAAATGATCCCCGCAAGCAAGCCTTAAGCGGGGATGACATCGGAGCCATGCAACAAGACCAGTTTCTCCTCGCAATAACGTTTTATAGCATCAAAAAATTCAATGCGTAAAGATATCAACTTCATCCCAGCCAACTAAATCTAAATTGGCTCTGACCGGTAGAAATTTAAAGATGTCTTGAGCAAGTTCAAATCTATTTTCTTTAACTAACATTGCTATTAAATGTTCTCTTAACTTATGCAAATAAAGCACATCTTTAGCAGCATATTCTTGTTGGTCGGAAGATAAATTATCAGCACCCCAATAAGAAGATTGTTGTTGTTTGGAAATATTTACTCCTAACAATTCTCTACATATATCCTTAAGCCCATGGCTTTCAGTATAAGTTCTAACTAGCTTTGAAGATATTTTAGTACAAAAGATATTCTCTAAATCAACTCCCAAATATTTTTTTATCGCTGCTAAATCAAACCTTGCGAAATGAAATATCTTGCAACGTTCTTTATCACTTAATAAATTTTTTAGGTTAGGAGCATTATAGTTTTGATCTAGAAAATGCACAAGGTGAGCATCACCATTTCCGTTACTAAACTGCAATAGACAAAGTTTATCTCTATATAAATTTAATCCCATCGTTTCGGTATCTATTGCTAAATCACCTTCAAGTTCAAAATCATCAGGTAAATCGTTTTGGTAAAGCGTAATAGTCATAATATATTCTTCAGTTAAATTTTAATTTCTGTGATGAGCCTATGGTTTGCTATTGGGGTTAAAAACTTGTTCGCTTGGAGCTGCTATACCTAAAACTTTGCGTGCTTGTTCATCTAGCATATCCTTATCTAACGATTCGGTTCTAAGTAATTTAACATTATGTTCAAGCTCTACTCGTTCAGCTCGCAATAACTTCAATTCATCATAGGCTTTTTCAAGCTGTCTATTTACTTTTAAATATGCAATAACTCCTTTATTGCCGTAAATGCAGTGAAAAACAAAATATCCTAGCAGTAATGCTAGAAAAATATTTAAAATTATTTTTTTTGTATGATTATTTGAAAGTATTGAATTAAAAATACTCATAAATATAATCCATTTATAAAAAATAATATTAGGGCAGTTAAAATTATACTGTCAAATCTATCTAATACCCCTCCATGACCAGGTATAATATTGCCACTATCCTTAATATTAAACTTTCGTTTAAAATATGAAATAAATAAATCACTTAGCTGAGCTATTAAAGCTAGCGTGCAACTAATTATAAACAGATAAATCCTATTTGAGAAATAGTAATTTTCAATGTAAAAACTTGGTATGAAACTAATTAAGGTTGCAACTAAACCTGCCGATAATATTCCTGTAATTAAGCCACTCCAAGTTTTTTTAGGGCTGATTTTTGGAGCAAGTTTTGCACCGCCCAAGGTTTTGCCGCCAATCATCGCAAATGTATCTACCGACCAAATTATGCAAAAATAAAGCATAATAAGCCAGTTATTTATAGGATTGCTACTTAAGGATATTAACAAGCTTATGGGAATTGGGATAATAATTAAACCTATTAGTAGATACATAATAGAGGAATGGGTCATATCATACCATTCGCTAAGCATCCCTATAGCTACTAATATCATTAAAACATAGAATAAAGGTTTAAGCCATAATATAGCTACCACAAATGATGGTACTAATACTATACCAGACAGTACTCTTAAATATAAATTTGATTTTTGTTTATCTTTTGCCAAACGTTCTTTTCCTTTTTGAATAATCATCTATAGCGTTTATTATGTCTTCTTTATTAAAATCAGGCCAATATTTTTGAGAAAAATATAGTTCAGCATAAGCTGCTTGCCAAAGCAAGAAATTACTAATCCGGAAAACACCGCCAGGTCTTATTAATAAATCTACATCAGGCATTTCCGGATCATATAACGCATTTTGTATATCGCTCTCAAGAATTTCTGTTTTACCGCTTGCGATAATCTTAGTGCAAGCGTCTGTTATTTCTTGACGACTACCATAGCTAAAAGCTATACAAAGAGTTAATTTGTTATTATTTTTCGTTAATTCTATAGCATTATTTATTTGTTTTTGCAATGAGTCGCTTAATAAATTAAGTCTACCTATTACTTTTATTTTAATGCCGTTTTTATGCAAATTATCTAGCTCTTTTTTTAAATAAATGTTTAATAATCTCATTAAAAAAGATATTTCTGTAGTTGAGCGTTGCCAGTTTTCGGAAGAGAAAGTATATAGCGTAACATATGGTATTTTAAGGTTAATAAATTCCGGTAATAACTCATGTACTTTATCAGCTCCGGCTCTATGTCCTTCAGATTTAGGTAAGTCATGCGTAGCTGCCCAGCGTGCATTACCATCCATTATTATTGCTAAATGTTTTATGTTAGTCATTATTAAATATTATTTTTGGTTCTTTTTAACGTCATTGCGAACCACTGAAAGTGGCGTGGCAATCTTATCAGAATGGGCACCGTCAAGTTAAGTAAATTAGTGTCACAAAGTACTATATTTTTAGATTTCAGACAGCAAGAAGTCTTTGAGTAGCTTCATCCCAAATGGATTTAGCGGACGCAAATGCAATTCTTTGCTCAGATGCTGTTTTAGTATATCTTCCAACATTTACAGCAAATATATTTCTGACTTTTCCCATCAGTGATAATGTACATTGTGCTGAATTAGGATGCTTAAATTTAATCAGTATCTTCTCTTTTCTCCTAGTTGGCTGATGGGCATTCTCAATCCGATTATTTAGTCTTTTATCGGTACGATGCTTAGTCCTAGGACACATATACCTAACTGGTTTAATGTAGCTTTTTAGCTTATCAGTCACAATAACCCTTGGACATGGATAATTACCCAATAATCTTGATAAAAAGCGAATAGCTGATTTCTTGTTACGACGCTTCTGCAGTAATACTTCTAATTCATGTCCCTCAGAGTCAACAGCTCTCCATAATATGAATACTTCACCTTTGATCTTGATATTCATCTCATCCAAATGCCATTTATCAGTTGGCTTTCGCTCTCTCTTACTAATAACATCTTGAAAATAAACTACAAACTTATAACACCAAAACCTTACAGTCTCATGACTTAATATAATACCTCGATAAGCCATCTGCTCTTGAACATCTCGGTAACTATTATTAAAGCGATGATATAACCATACTGTATGGCTAATAATGCTTGCTGGAAAACGATGTCTATTCGGGGCTTGAGTAATATGCATAGCGGTAAAATCTAGGATAAATTGTTACTGCTATTCTATAAATCATTCCCTGTAATTGCTCAATACTTAATTTATACCTCCCTTAACTTGACGGTGCCCAAATATATCATCCTGTCACCCCGTGGACGAGCTACGTAACCTTTACACGGGACGACGCCGAGAGCGTACGCAACAACTCTTTAATTATATCAATCTAGCCAAGGATAAATAATCGTTAGGGGTAAGGTTTTCTGCTCGGCAATTATCGTTTATACTTAGTTTAGCTAAAAGTTCAGATATGTTAGGGGCAAGGTTTTTTAGCGATGATTTAATCATTTTTCGGCGTCCTGCAAAAGCCATTCTTGTTATCAATTCAACTTTACTTATTAAATCACTATTAGGAATTTTTTCTAAAGGAGTCAGTTTAACTATTGCTGAATATACTTTAGGAGGCGGGTAGAAAGCTGTAGGTGCTACATCAAAGCATTTTTCTACTGTTGCAATTAAGCTACATATTACCGATAACCTGCCATATGCTTTGGTCGAGGGTTTAGCACAAATCCGCTCCACTACCTCTTTTTGCAACATCAATGTCATGCTAGTAACAAGGCTTGCTTCTTTTAGCCACCTAATTACTAGTTCAGTTCCTATATGATATGGTAGATTAGAAATGATAGTGAGTTTAGCAAGGTTTAAATCATTTAAATTGAGTTTAAGAGCATCCTGCTTAATGATATTTAGATTAGGGTGATGTTCTTTAATTTCATTAAGTAATGGGATGCATCTTTCATCTGTTTCAATAACTGTTAAAAGTTTAGGATTTTTGTGTAATATTGACCTAGTAAGTCCGCCCGTACCTGGTCCTATTTCTAGAACATTACTATTTTCTTCAAGTCCACTAGCTCGCACGATTTTATCACATAAGCTACTATCAAAAATAAAATTCTGCCCATGCTTTTTGAGAGGATGGATTTGATGACTCGCTGCATGTTTAGCAATGGATGGAAGCATATTAAGTTATGTAGTTTTGTTTATTTTCTCGTCATTGCGAGGAGAGGCAAAGCCTCGACGCGGCAATCTCATAAAACAGTACTATATTCCTAAGATTGCCACGCTCACGTTGTTCGCTCGCAATGACGATTTTAAAGTCACGGGATGACAATTATGGATTTTTAAAATTAGCAATTACCGGTATATGATCGGAGGGTTTTTTCTTAGTTCTTAAATTATAATCCATATAGCAATTTTCCAGATAGTCAATGCTATTATTGCTACCAAGGATCATATCTATTCTCATACCTTTATTCTGTTCAAAACATCCAGCTCTATAGTCCCACCATGAAAATTCTTGTTTTTTGGGATTTAAGAATCTATAACAATCTTCAAATCCAGAATTTAAAATAGTCCGCATTTTCTTTTGTTCAATTTCTGTAAAACAGGTAGTATTTGCAAGTGCTGTAGGTGAATATACATCAATATCAAAAGGTGCAATATTAAAATCACCACCTATAATGGTTTTTTCATCAAAAGATTTTTTGCTTGATAGATAATTAAAAAAACTATCATAGAATGCTAGTTTTGCCGTAAATTTATCGCTACCCACCATTGAACCGTTAGGAGCATATAAAGAAATTATATTACAAAATCCGATAGGTAGTGATATTCTTGCTTCTATAAATCTTGCTTGATCAGAACAATTATTATTTGGAAAATCCTTAACTATTTCATCAGCAGGAAATTTTGAAAGAATAGCAACGCCATTATATGATTTTTGTCCATGAACATAAAAATTATAAGGTAGATTAGATAACTCTTCGAAAGGAAATTTATCACTTTCGCATTTTAGTTCTTGTAATAATAAAATATCTGGATTTTCGTTTGCTAAAAAATCACGCAATATACTAATCCGCATTTTTATGGAATTAATATTCCAAGTAGCAATCTTCATTAAACCTCTCGTGCAGAACCTAATTTTTCTTTATAAAATAAGTTATGTAAGAAGTCTATTTTATTTTTCTGCACCACTTTCTGCTTCGTTAGTTATTACTTCCTTATTGCGGAATCTCCACTCACGGAAACCAAAATGATAAAGTAAAAGATGGGTAATAAATGCACTGACAATTATTATGATCATAGAATATTTTATCGTATCGTAATTTGGATTAGCACCATACATATCGGTACCGTCAAGTTAAGGGAGGTATAAATTAAGTATTGAGCAATTACAGGGAATGATTTATAGAATAGCAGTAACAATTTATCCTAGATTTTACCGCTATGCATATTACTCAAGCCCCGAATAGACATCGTTTTCCAGCAAGCATTATTAGCCATACAGTATGGTTATATCATCGCTTTAATAATAGTTACCGAGATGTTCAAGAGCAGATGGCTTATCGAGGTATTATATTAAGTCATGAGACTGTAAGGTTTTGGTGTTATAAGTTTGTAGTTTATTTTCAAGATGTTATTAGTAAGAGAGAGCGAAAGCCAACTGATAAATGGCATTTGGATGAGATGAATATCAAGATCAAAGGTGAAGTATTCATATTATGGAGAGCTGTTGACTCTGAGGGACATGAATTAGAAGTATTACTGCAGAAGCGTCGTAACAAGAAATCAACTATTCGCTTTTTATCAAGATTATTGGGTAATTATCCATGTCCAAGGGTTATTGTGACTGATAAGCTAAAAAGCTACATTAAACCAGTTAGGTATATGTGTCCTAGGACTAAGCATCGTACCGATAAAAGACTAAATAATCGGATTGAGAATGCCCATCAGCCAACTAGGAGAAAAGAGAAGATACTGATTAAATTTAAGCATCCTAATTCAGCACAATGTACATTATCACTGATGGGAAAAGTCAGAAATATATTTGCTGTAAATGTTGGAAGATATACTAAAACAGCATCTGAGCAAAGAATTGCATTTGCGTCCGCTAAATCCATTTGGGATGAAGCTACTCAAAGACTTCTTGCTGTCTGAAATCTAAAAATATAGTACTTTGTGACACTAATTTACTTAACTTGACGGTGCCGATTAAATTCGTCTTATTTTTCAGGGACCATTTAATGAAGAAATAAAGATAGGTACTATATATTTATAGGTATAATATGCAAGAGTTAGACCTAAAGCTGTACCGATAACTATAATACGAAATTTTGCAGGGCTAAAAATTAAAGCAACAATTCCAAGAACAATCGCTATTTTTACTATATCTGATGTCGTATAAGCTCTATTATTTATGGCATAAACATTAAAACTTATACTTAAAATCGTTAGTATAAATAATAAATTTTTAAACATATTATACCTCAATAGGACCAGTAGTTAAGCCATTTATGAATTGCTTTAAGTAAGGATTATTACTATTACGCATTTCATCTTTGCTACCATACCACTTAATTTTTCCTTGATAAATCATAGCTATTTCTTTAGCTATTTTTTCGGCACTAATCATATCATGAGTTATAGTGATTGTAGTTGCCCCTAACTCTTCTTGGATTTTTATAATCAATTCATTAATAACATTAGCCATTATAGGATCAAGCCCAGTTGTTGGCTCATCAAGAAATAAAATTGAGGGAGTGCTACAAATTGCTCGTGCAAGTGCTACTCTTTTTTGCATACCTCCTGATAATTCTGATGGATATAGGTCAAGAATTCTAGGGGATAAACCTACTGAGTCAAGTTTTGCTCCAGCAAGATCGTTCTTCTCTTTTTTAGATAATTTATTAGTATCAAAAGTAATATTATCACGTACATTTAAAGAATCAAAAAGAGCTCCACCTTGGAATAAAAATCCGATATCTTTCATAATCTCAAATCTTTTTTTGCTTGAGATATTTTGAATTTCTGCACCATCAATAAAGATTTGACCTTGATCAGGTTTAATTAACCCTACTATATTTTTAATTAGGACCGACTTACCGCTACCTGAACCGCCTAAAATAACTAAAGAACTACCTTTTTTTACATCTAAATCTATTCCATCTAATACTTTATGACTATTGAAAGATTTATATAATGACCGAATTTTAATTTTTATTTCTTCTGCACTCATATCTTTTTTATACTTTAAAAAATAATTCGGTTATTAAGTAGTTACTAATTAGGATTAAAATGGAAGAATTTACTACCGCAGAAGTAGTAGATCGTCCAACACCTTTAGCTCCTTTACCTGAATAATAACCACTATAGCAGCTTATTATAGAAATAATAAAGCCGAAAACGCCAGCTTTAACAAGACCAGATATTACATCTATTGGCGCTAAATATTGAAAAGTGCTAGTCAAATAAGTGCTACTGTTAAAGTCAAGCTTATATACGCCCACTAAGTAACCTCCCATAACCCCGATTACATCGCCGATTAGAACTAGACAAGGCATAGTAATAATAGCTGCAATTACTCTTGGGAAAACAAGATATTTAATAGAATCTGTAGAGAGAGTATATAAAGCATCTACTTGTTCTGTAACTCTCATAGTACCTATTTCCGCTGCAATTGATGCTCCTACTCTTCCTGCTACCATTAACCCCGCAAGCACTGGTCCTAGTTCCCTAGTTAAGGATAACACCACTACAGTTGCGATAGAACTTTCAGCAGAAAAGCGAGAAAATCCTGTATAACTCTGTAATGCCAATACTGCCCCTGAGAAAAAAGTAGTCATGGCGACAACAGGCAACGAATAAAAGCCAATAAATAATAATTGTTTGATAATTAAACTAAAATATAAAGGTGGTCTTATAATGCTAGTAATGGCAGCTAAGCTAAATATAGAAAATTTGCCGATACTTTGTGCTAGTCTTATGGTACGTTTACCAATAGAATTAGCTATATTTAATAACATCTGTATTATTCTTTTTATATTTTAAATTATTAAGGTTATTTTGCTGTCATCTCGAGGACAAGCAGGCATTGTCGCATGGCTCGGAAAATGTCCTATATGTCATTCCTGCGAAAGCGGGAATCCAGCATAAAGTGAGATAACCTACGCTTTTAATTTTAAAAACTCGTTGTATTTATGCTTTTTTTTTCTGGATTCCCGCCTCCGCGGGAATGACATTGAAGCCATGCAACAACATCGGACAAGCAACTAGATGACAATAAGGTTATAACATTATCAAGTATAAATTCTTTTATATCTATTACCAAGGCTAGTTAATATCTCATATCCTATAGTACCTATAATATCTGCTATTTTATCAGGAGTGCAATTATTTCCAATAATTTCTACTTCTTGTCCTAGAAAAATATCTGAGGGTGGTAGATCGGTAACATCAATATTGACTAAATCCATTGATATTCGTCCTATTATTGGGACGCTGCGACTATTAATAAATACTGTACCTTGATTACTAAAATTACGACTAAACCCATCAGCATAGCCAAAAGGCAGAGTTGCAATTAAGCTATCACGCTTGGTTGTAAAAGTCATATTATAGCCGATACGACTCCCATATGTCAAATTTTGTAAGTGAATTATAGGTGCTTTTAAGGTTACAGGGTTTTGCATCGGATTGGGTTTGTTATGTCCTAAAGGATTTAAACCATATAAAGCAGCACCAGGTCTTACTAAATTAAAATGATAATCTTTCCCTAAAAATATACCGCCGGAATTAGCAAGGCTTGCTTTAGCAGTTGGGAAATATTCCAAATAAGCTTTAAATTTGTTTAGTTGTTCTAAATTATAAGGGTTATCGCTATCCTCAGAAGCTGATAAGTGGCTTATAATATATTCCACATTCAAACCCTTTAATAAATCACGATTATTAATTATCTGTTCTATCTCATTATGGTTTAGCCCAAGGCGATTAATACCAGTATTAAAATGCAGGTAGCAAGGTAATAATTGATTTTTTAGACTACTAAATTTTTGCCAAATCTTGATTTGGTTTAAATTATTTAAAACAGGTATTAAATTATATTCTATAAGTTCTAAAGCATCATGTTCAAATACGCCGTTAAGAATAAGAATATTTGCTTCATCACCTATAGCTTTACGCAAACTAATTCCCTCATTACTTGAGGCAACAAAAAAATATCGGCAATTTTCTTCTAGCAAGGTTTTAGAAATTTCTATTGCACCGAGTCCATAAGAGTTGGCTTTAACTGCCGCCCCGACCAGAGCATTTTCACAAATATTTTTTAATAAACGATAATTAGCTTTTATAGCTGACAAATTTATTTCAAGAGTGCATAAACTCATATTATATTTTTTAACTCTTTTACTAAGATAGGCAATATAGGTATTATATGAAATTTAGAAGATAAGTCATCTGTTTCTATGGTATCAGTAACAAAAATACGATCCAATAATGCGATATCATAATTTTTTGAAAGTACAGCATGCGTAATAAAAGCATTTACCGATAAAGCTCTATGCTGCTTTAAAAAATTAGCAGCTTTATAAATAGTTTCACCGCTGTCGATAATATCATCAATTAATATACAATTTCTGCTCTCAACATTCCCTGTTATTTCTACCATATTGCAGCTATTATTAACATCTCTTTCTTTGGTTATATAGGCTAAATCTATGTTTAACAAGTTTCCAATGGTTTCTACCTTATTAATGCTTCCTTTATCAGGGGCAACTATAATACAATTTTTATAATTTTGCAAAAATGGTAAATATAATTCGATAGGTTTGAGATTAGAAACCGGAATATTAAAAAATCTTTCTATTTTATCAGAATGCAAATCAATTCTTTTACTTTTTCTCTTTTGGAAAATGTAGGGCTTTCTTGAGATTCAGTAAGTGTAGGACCATATTCAGGAGCTTTTTCTATAATATTACCTTGGTTATCGGTATTTACAATTTCTACTTATCCTTTATGTAATTTACGAGCATTTATTACCGTTTTACCTGCTATCTTTCCTCCTTCCACAGCCATTTTTCCCCCTGCTATAGCAGCTTTTCCAGCGAATTTTGCTCCTTGATATGCTGCATAACATCCAATTACTATTAATGTCCCAAGTAGTTATCCATCACTAGAATCATGGGATCCATTTTTATGATCTTTCTCCCATTTCTTTTTATTATCATCCCACTTATTTATATAGTCTCTTACCACTTTAGCTTTTTGATCTTCTTCAGGCATAATAAGCTCCGTTTATAATTTAAATAGAGCTATTTAATCATTTTACAATCAAAAGTCAAATATTATTTTTAGAAATTCTACTTTTGTTATATTTTATGGGAAAAATTTTGTAATTATTTGAAGATATTTATCAAGTATTTTCTGGTTTTCTTCAACAAATTTTAGTGAATTTTCTTGATAGTTTTTTAATTCTCTAGAGTTATTAGGATCAAGCAAATATTCCAGCATATTTAATAACTCTTCACCGCTTTTAATTTGAATAGCTGCTTTACTTTGCAACACGCCTTTAGCAATATCAGTGTTTTTACTCATATCAGGACCGAATATAATGCAATTAGAGAAATGTGCCGCCTCTAAAATATTATGCCCGCCTTGTTTGAAAGAGCCGCCAATAAATGAAATTGATGCTATAGAGAAAAATAACCCCATTTCACCGAATCTATCAACTATATAAAGATCATCGGTTAAAATCGGTAAGTCATTTTGTGATTTAGCAGTAGCTGATAAATCTTGTGCTATGCAGTTATCAAGAATTGATTTAACTCGTTCTGGATGTCTTGGGATTAAGATAATATAGCAATTTATAACTTGTTTTTTTAAGTTTTTTATGATAGGTAAAATAATTTGTTCATCTTCTGGATGGGTGCTAGCAAATACGATAACTTGCTTGTCTTTTAGATGTTCACTTAGCTTTATAAGATCTTCTTGATTAACTGGAAGCTTTTCATTAGCAAATTTGATATTTCCTAAATTAGTTGTGTTTGATATTCCAAGCTCATTAAATTTCTGTAAATCACGCTCACTTTGCACAATAACTTTGCTAAAATTTTTAACAATGAGCTGAAAAAAGCCTTTTCTTTTCTTCCAAGATTTAAAGGATTTATCAGACATGCGGGCATTCACAAGCAATAATTTACACTGCTTTGCTGCTTCATTAATAGTACCTGGCCATAATTCCGATTCTATGAAAATACCTAAATCAGGCTTCCAATTATTTAGAAAAATTTTGGTAAAAATAATATTATCTATCGGAAGCAATTGGTGAGTAGCTATTTTAGGTAATTTAGTGCTTAATATTTTAGCAGAAGATTGTGTCCAAGAAGTGACTAAAAAACGGACTTCAGGAAAATGTTTGCTTATATTATCAACTAAATTTAAAGCAATCATAGATTCGCCGACGCTAGCCGCATGAATCCAAATTAAAAATCCATTATCTTGCTTGTGTTTACCAATCGCAAAACGCTCCTTAACACGCTTTATGTCTTCTTTGCCTATTAATAGGCGAATGAAAATTATAACAAAATAAATAGGTAATAACAAAAAACTTAAAAAGTAATATAAACGCATCATTTTATTAAGTTCTCAGTTAAATTAACTAAATATTTTTCAAGATTCATATGATTTTGTACTTTATTGTCTGTCAGCTCTAAAGGTGACCCTATTATTACTTTAATCGTACCAAATGGCAAAGGGATTATCAATTTATCCCAGCTTTTTAATCTAAAACATCTAGAAGTAGTACTAACTACCAGAATTAATTTTTTATTGTATTTATAAGCAATTTCAGTAATTCCGCTATTTACTTTATATACAGGACCTTTAGGACCATCAGGCGTAATTATTATATTTGCACCTTGAGAAAGCTTTTCGATAATACTCCGTAATGCTCCAAGTGGATTTTTATTGCTAGAACCGACTATAACTTTGCAGCCAAATTTATCGACTAAATCATTTAAAATTTTGCCATCTAAATGTGGGGATATTAATGCGTAGACATCTGGCATTCCTTTAAACATAGCAGGACTTAATGCAAGCATATTATGCCAAAATGCAAAAATTACGCCTTGCTCATTTAAAAACTTTTCCTTATTGCCATTGTCATAGAATATAAATTTTTGCTTTGAAGTAAAATAAACAAAACGCAAATACCAATATAGTAAAATAGTAATTAAACTAAGGACAAATTTATTACGTTTTAAAAATTTTTTAAAAGCTTTACGCATTAGTTACCTATATGTGTCATCCCGTGCAAGTGAATTGGTGTCATCCCGTGGCTTGGGAACTAGATCCAGAAAAATAATAAAAAATACAGGTATAAAAAGCTCGATTTATCTCGCTTTATGCTGGATCCTGTGGCGGGGCCACGGGATGACATAAAACATGTTTGTACTATAATGAACCACAAGCCCTCTCAATCCTTAAGCAAGCCTCTTGCAGCTCTTCCATAGAAGTAGCATAGGAAATCCTGAAATACCCCTCTAATCCGAAAGCAATACCAGGGACTACAGCGACTTTTGCTTCTTCAAGTAAATATTCACCGAAATCATTATTATTATTAATTACTTTTCCTGATTTAGTTTTAGTTCCAAAAATCTTATCGCATTTAATAAATAAGTAAAAAGCTCCCTCAGGTTTATAGCATTCAAAATATTTCACTCTTTGTAAAATCGATAAAGCAAGATCACGTTTTTTCTCAAAATTTAAAGCATTTTGTGCAATATAGCCTTGCACGCCATTTAATGCCTCAACGGCTGCTGCTTGGCTTATTGAACACGGGTTTGAAGTACTTTGTGACTGAATAATAGTCATAGCTTTGATTAAAGCTTTCGAACCTGCACCATAACCTATACGCCAACCTGTCATAGAATATGCTTTCGATACTCCGTTAACAGTAAATATTCGATCTTTTAAATCAGGTGCTATTTCTGCTAAAGTATAAAATTTAAAACCATCAAAAGTAATATGCTCATAAATATCATCAGACATGACGTTTACGTGCGGATGCTTTCTTAGAATTTCAGCAATATTTTCTAATTCTGAATGGCTATAGCTTGCACCTGTTGGATTACTAGGCGAATTAATAATAAGCCATTTAGTTTTAGGCGTAATTAACTGCTCTAAAGCCTCACCACTTAGTTTAAAGTTACTTTCAATACCACAATTTGCAAAAACTGGAGTACCTTCAGCAAGTAAAACCATATCTGGATAGGACACCCAATAAGGAGCAGGAATAATAACCTCATCACCTTTATTTAAAGATGCCATAAATAAATTATATATAACTTGCTTGCCGCCGGTGCTAACTATTATTTCATCAAGATCATAATCTATATTATTTTCTCGTTTAAATTTAGCTTGTATTGCTTCTTTTAAAGCTGGCATACCCTCAACGTTTGTATATTTAGTAAACCCATCTTTAATAGCTTTGATAGCTGCTTCTTTGATATTATCAGGTGTATCGAAATCAGGCTCACCTGCCCCAAGTGCAATAATATCAATACCCGCTCTTTTAAGCTCAAGCGTTTTCCTAACAACTGCAAGAGTAGGGGACGGTTTTATAGCATTTAATCGAGTAGAAATAATTGACATAATATTAGTCCGTATTGATGAAAATGATAATATAGTAAGTTTTAAATTGTATACTCGTTTTATTTGAAAAATTGGCGGCGTTATCTTTTGCTGATAATCCTCACGTATGTTAAAAATACGCTGCGGTTATCAGCTTCAAGATCGATTCCTCTTTTCCCAATAAAACTTCGTCTACCCAACTCTTGATTTATTAGCAGCATATTCACAAGCTGATACTTGAAAAAATTTTTACTTTTTATAATGAAATCTACAAGAGTATATTATAATTTCTATAGCATCAATAGAATATACTAATCTATGTTCATGAGTAATTCTCCGAGACCATAAATTAGTCATTGAGTATTTTAAAGGCTCTGGCTTACCTATACCACTAAATGGTGTTTCTTGAATATTTTTTACTAAGCGTTTAATGCGTTTGTAATTTTTAATGTCATATTTTTTCCAATATGCTAAATCTTCTGCTGCCTCCAATATCCATCTAACTTCAATCATCTAAATTAACTTCTACAAATTCTCTTCTTTCTGCTCGTTTGATGGCTTCGTGTAGTCGATCAGCATTAGCCGGATTAGATAATAAATATAATGTTTCTTTTGTAGATTCATACTCTTCTTCTGTTATAATAATAAGATTTGTATGGTTTCTTCTTTTTACGAGATAAGGGATATGGTCACGTTCCACCGTATCAAACACAGTGCTTAGATTCTTTCTAAATGAAGAACTACTAATTGATTTCATAAAATACCTATATTGTACATGTTTCATGTACACATTACTACAAATTTCACTGATTTACAAGTAAAACTAAGCATAAGAGTATTATTTTATTTTAAAATTTATAAAGATATGCTTTATTATATTAGATAATATTTAATTTAAAAATAGCTATGCTTAGTAAAATAAAGGATAAAATCAAAAATTTTTGCTTAACGATAATAAATATACCAAATTTTATTAAAAACAAAATTCTAGAATTTAAAAAATATTTAAATGATTGTAAATATAAAATGAATCATTTAAGTGAAACCAATTATGAGCTTGGACTTGAACATTTATATAGAGGTAATTTAAACGATGCATTACTTAGATTTAAATTAGTTGATAACTTTTTTAGTCCTAATGATTCTAGAGTATATTACCAATTAGGTTGGACTTATTTTTTAAAAAATGACTATCCAAAAGCCATAAAATATTTAGAAAAATCAAATGAAAAATATAAAACAATTTTTGTAAATTTTTTGAAAAATTATAAAAATGCTACCGAAATACCTGTGGAAATTTGGGGAAAATACAGGGACTTAACTGCAAAAAATTATCCAAGTATTTTTAACAATGATAAAAATATTCATTTGCCTTATAGATTTGTGAATGAGAGTTTGAAGCAAATAACTGACCTGCCAGATGATTATTCTATCTTAGAGCTTGGTAGTAATATAGGACTTGTCGGATACGAATTAGAAAAGCGTTTTCTGGAGAGCTTTACTTTAACAGCTGTAGAAATTTCTAATTTAATGAATGATATTCAAGAAGAATATTATGCTAACCTTAAAATTTACGATCAGATATATAATATTTCCATAAGTGAGTTTTTGAAACAAAATTCAAATAAATTTGATATTATTTTAAGTTTTTGTGGATTAACTTTTACTAAAGATCTTTCTGCATATTTCAATGCAATATATTCATCGCTTAATCAAGATGGGTATTTTTCTCTTTGTTTACCTACTAATTTGGATACGCACTTTTCAGTAAAACGTAAAGAATTTATTTTTAATTTAAATGAAATAAATAATATTTTACAAAAAAATAATTTCGTTATATTAACTTCTGAAGAAATAATACTAGCGGAAAATAATGAATACGGTATTATTATTTGTAAGAAAACTGAAAATAAATCATGAGAATACTAATTATACTTTCGATTATCCTATGTTCATTATTCGCAAAAGCTGATCTTGAATATGTAGATGATGACATATATAACTATAATGGTAGCAGTAATATTAATGGTTGCCGAGAGGTTTGCGATCCATACGAAAAATTTAACCGTAAAATTTTTGCGTTTAACTCAGTATTAGATTATATATTTTTACGTCCTTTAGCTGTTGGGTATAAAAACCTTACAAATGATTATATGAAAGCAAGGGTTAATAGTTTTGTTGGTAATATTGATATGCCACTTACTGCTGTAAATTATGGCTTGCAGCTAAATTATGATAAGACTATGAAAAGCGTATGGCGGTTTATCATTAACACAACGCTTGGTATAGGTGGTTTATTTGATGTGGCAGGTAAAGTAGGGCTACCATCAGATCGTCAGACTTTTGGTAATACTCTTGCACATTATGGAGTAGGTCCAGGTCCTTATTTGGTGTTACCGATAATAGGTAGTACTAATGCAAGAGATATGACTGATCCAATATTTACTAATTATGCACTTAATCCTTTAATGTATTATACCCATAAAGATTTTGAATTAAGTGTTTTAGCGGTGAGTAAAATAAATGATAGATATAATGTATTATCATTTAGTGATTATGTTATGAAGAATTCGTTAGACCCTTATGCTACTATCAGATCGGCATTATACCAAGCTCGTGAAGCATCTGTTCAATATCCTAAAAACTTTAAATGCCCTAAACCTAAAAACGTAAATTCTAATTAAAAGAGGTTCTTATGCAAAAAATTATTACTAGCTTATTTTTATTGATTTTTACATTTTCTTCCTATGCAGACGATAATGCCCCCGCAGGTTTAAATGATTATGTTACTAACTTAGTAAATGAAGCTTCTACTACCTTAAATAATCCTAACCTATCTCAAGATGCAAAAGTTGCCAAAGCACGTGAACTAATGCATAATAATCTAGATTTTGACTGGATGGCTAGGTATACATTAGGACGTAACGGAGTACAAACTTTATCTAAGGAACAAATTGCAAAGTTTACAGAAGTTTATTCTAAATATGTTACTAAAGCTTATACTGATCTAATAAAAGATTACAAAAGTGAAAAACCTCAAGTAACAGGAGTGCGTGTTTTAAGCCTAAAAGATTCTATGGTTAGCATGAATATTAATAATAAAGGACAGGATATTAAAGTAGAATATTTAGTGCGTAAAATGGAAAATGGAAAATTCAAAGTTTCCGACGTTATTACAGAAGGTGTAAGTCTTATTGGTGCTCAACAACAAGATTTTACTTCGACTTTAAAAGACCAAGGTTTTGATGCTTTAGTACAAAGCCTACAAAGCCGTTCATAAAAATTTGTCTATGCGTTCTTGCATAGATCAGTTTTTCCTCTGTCACCCCGTGGCTTGACCAATAGTACCAGACAGTTTTTATTCTATGTCATTCCCGCGGAGGCGGGAATCCAGAAAAATAAACATAAAAGCAGCAAGTTTTTTAAATTAAAAGCTTAGGTATCTCGCTTTACGCTGGATTCCCGCCTCCGCGGGAATGACATATAAGGTCACCTATACCTGAATAAAATATAACATTTTTTTTAAACGTCCGGTACTATTGGCTTGGGAACTAGGTCCAGCCAAAAAATACTAATTTTATTAGTATTTTTTACTATTTATAGAAATAATATTTGAAAATATAGCCTTTAAAAATTGGGGTGTTCTGCTTTCATTAATAGCTTTTTGGTGATATTTCGTTATTATATAGTTATCGTGTGGTTTTGAATAATTATCCTCATTAGTAATTTGGAAATTACTATTTTGTTTAATTAATTCTACTACTTCCTCAAAATAATTTTCAATATCAGAAGTAAAGATCAAGCTACCTTTATTTTTTAGCTTAGTTTGTAGGATTTTCAGACGTTCTTTATTCAAAATACGTTTCTTTTTCTGCCTATTTTTTATCCAAGGATCAGGAAATAAAATATAAATTCCGTTTAAACTATTATTTGGTAAATCATCTAATATAAAATCTAAATTATTGGGAAATAATAAGAAGTTTGTAATATTCTGCTCTTCTGCAAGTTTTAAAACATTCGCAACACCGTTTAGATATACCTCCACACCGATAAAGAGTTTATCCGGATTTGTTTTAGCTTGATTGATGAAATGCTCGCCCATGCCAAAGCCAATCTCGAGAAAAATTTGACGTTTTTCACCGACAAGCTTTTCTTTTGAAAATAAATATTTTGGCAGTTCGTTATCTAATAAATTTTGTTGCACTCCTGACAGACTTTTACCGATACGTCTTGCATATGACCTATTTAGCTTAATTAAGGATATTTCTATTACTCTATTATGAGATTGCAAATCTTGATGGATATTATCAATAACATAACCATGATCTAAAAAGATTTGGCTAACTTGATCTGCTTGTTTATATCCTATTTCTAATATAATTTTACCATTTTGTTTTAGAAATTTTTTAGCATTTTCTGCTATGATTTTATAGCTCAGCAAGCCTTCTTCTTGGGCAAATAAAGCAATAGATGGCTCATAATTTATTGTCTCAATTGCCATTTCAGGCTTTTCGTTTATAGATATATATGGCGGATTATTAACTATAAGATCAAATTTTTGCTTCTTAAGACTCTCAAACCAATCGCTATGAATAATTTGCAAACGATCCGTTACATCATGCTTTATGGCATTACTTTTTGCAACCTCTATCGCATTAATACTTATATCAGTTGCAGTTATTTGACTATTTGGTAGTTCAAGCAATAGACTGATAGAGATGCAACCGCTACCCGTGCCGAGTTCGAGTATATGAAAATTGTCATTGCGAGAAGACGCTATAGGCGTCGACGAAGCAATCTCAGGAATTTTGCCTGAGATTGCCACGCTCATTTCATTCGCTCGCAATGACGGTTTGAATAAACCTATAACAGCATCCACTAAAATTTCCGTATCGTTTCTTGGAATTAATACGTGCTTATTAACAATAAATTCACGTGAATAAAATTCTTTGATGCCTGTAATATAGGCTATAGGCTCGTGCTTTAGTCTTCTTGTTAATGCTTTTTCGAAAGCTTCTATTTCTAGCTGATTTAGTTGTTTTTCAGGATTAGCAAGCAGATATTCATGAGGTTTATTTATAGCATGCTGCAATAAAATTCGTGCTTCTAATTTTGGATTACTAACCCCAATTTGTTGTAATTTATAAGCTCTTTCGTTAAGAAACTCTTGTATAGAATATTGCATGGAAATTATAATATTATTATATTTTTATGAGTGGATCATCTACCGGTCTCATCCCGTGGATTGGAAACTAGATCCAGTAATTAAAAATACAGTTATGAAAAGCTCGATTTATCCAGCTTTATAATGGATTCCCGCTTTTGCGGGAATGACATCTGATAAAGTAATCCCCTCCATATCCTCAGGCAAATCGCAAGAGAATTCCATAACTTCGTTACTGGTTGGATGGGTGAAGCTTAGATACCAAGAATGCAAAGCTTGGCGTTTGAAGTCTAGTAACTTTGCCTTTAGTTCAGGCGGAGCATGGTTAATTTTTCGGTCGTTATTACCATATGTTTGATCACCAACCACCGAATGCTTTAAATGACTTAGCTGCACTCTAATCTGGTGAGTTCTGCCAGTAGCAAGCTTACATTCTACCATACTAATGCTACCTCCATAAAATAGCTCTAGAGTTTTGTAGTAGGTTACGGCTTCTTTCCCGCCATATTTCAATATTGTCATTTTTTGCCGATCGCTTCGACTGCGACCTATATTATTCTTAATTATTCCCTCTAGCGGATTAATTACGCCCCACACTAAAGCCTTATATTTCCGTACGATCTGCCTTTGTTCAATCTGATTGGCAAGCAACATATGTGCTTTATTATTTTTAGCAACCACCATCAAACCCGTTGTGTCCTTATCTAAACGATGCACTATACCAGGTCTTTCTGATGAGCCGATATCGGATAGGTTTCTTGTATGGTGGAGTAGGGCGTTAACAAGCGTATCGTCATGATGTCCTGCCCCTGGATGGACAGTCATACCGGCAGCTTTGTTGATAACTATTAAATCTTCATCTTCATAAACTATATCAAGTTTTATGTCAGCTGCTTCTATTGTTAATTCTTCTGGTTCTTTAAAAGAAAATAATATAATATCATTATCCTTGACCAAAATATCAGAATCGAGAACAATCACATTGTTAATTTGTACACAAGAACTTTTAATTGCTTTTTGAATCTGGTTGCGTGAGACATTTTCAAGAAGCTGAGATAAAGCTTTATCAAGCCTTAAGCCGCTTAGTTCAGTAGGTACAGAATATTCTAACATATTTAATTTATTTAATGAATAATACATTTAAATGGCTAAATGCAATTGGGATTGAATATTATTGTTCAGAGCATCCGCCAAAATTAAAAGTAAATGATAATATCAAACCGGTCGAAAAGCCACAAGCAAAACCTACGCCTCAAAAAGAAATCGGGTTTAATATGAACGATAAAACACATGATAATATAAGCCTTGCAAGATCACTTGCCGATAAAGCCAATAATATAGCAGAACTAAAAGAATCTCTACTAAATTTTAATGGCTGTGAGCTAAAGAAGTTAGCTACTAATACTGTATTTGGTGATGGTAATCCGGCAGCTAAGATCATGTTAATAGGTGAAGCTCCTGGCAGTAATGAGGATTTAAAAGGTATACCCTTTTGTGGTGAGAGCGGTAATTTACTTGATAATATGCTGCGTGCAATCGGAATTTCACGAAAAGATAATGCTTATATTACCAATACAGTGTTTTGGCGTCCACCTGCCAATAGGCAGCCAACTTTAGAGGAAGTTGATATTTGTAGACCCTTTGTTGAAAAGCATATTGCTTTAGTTAACCCGAAGCTTATTATTTTAGTCGGTAGCACTGCCGCAACTAGCTTGCTCGGAAAAAATGCTGGTATTACTAAAATTAGACAAGAATATTATTTTTACACCAATAAATACCTAACCGCTCCTATCCAGACTACGGCGATTTTCCACCCCGCCTATCTACTCCGCCAACCTAGCCAAAAACGCACCTCTTGGTATGATTTGCTGAAGATCAAAGATTATCTTGAAAGTAAGAATTTGGTAACTGGTTAATCTCAAAATTTTTATCCTTTATGTAACTAATTTTAGTTGCTTCATGCTAATAAATATATTATTATGAATTTATAAGTGAAAAGAATATTAAATTGAGTTCAATAGATAAACTTATCAAAAGATTTAAATCAAAACCTAAAGATTTTACATGGGATGAATTAACTAGAGTATTAGGTAGCCTATTATTTGAAGAATTTACTGGAGGTAAAACAGGAGGTTCTAGAAGAAAATTTTATAATAAAAAAACGGGTTTAATCATTAACTTACATAAACCTCATCCTAAACCAATTATAAAGCCATATCTAATTGAACAAATAATTAAAAAATTAGAAGAAGAGGAGTTAATATGACAAAAAACGATTTTATAAGTTATAAAGGTTATTTTGGGTCAGTGCATTTTAATGCTTCGGAAAAAATATTTTTTGGTAAAATAGAATTTATAAGAGATTTAGTAAGTTACGAAGCCTCAGATGCTAAAACTTTAATAAAATCATTTCATGAAGCCGTGGATAGTTATTTAGAAGATTGTAATATATTAGGTAAAGCTCCAGATAAACCGTTTAAAGGCAGTTTTAATGTTAGAATTGATCCTGAATTACATAAAGAAGTAAGTTTATATGCTATGCAGCATGGTGATAGTTTAAACGGAATAGTTAAAAAAGCTTTAAACGAATATATTAAGTGCTAACTGTTTGCTTTATAACACTTCTAAGAAAGTATGGAGGCGGTAATCTTAGGAAGTATTATAAGACTTCTGAGATTGCTTCGTCGATATACTCCTCGCAATGAAGATCCTTAATGTCCCCCTTCGGGGATCAAAAATCCCTCGCCTTTAGGCGAAGGGAAGATATAATGAAATTGCTTTAGCAATGAATTTATATCAAGAAATATGAGAAGTTATAGAAAGAATAGTCATAGTCAGTATGATTTAAAAGTGCATCTTATATGTATACCAAAATATAGGAAGAGAATATTGATAGGCAAAGTATCGGAAAGGACTAGAGATTTACTGAGGCAGATTTGTATGGAACATGAAGTACATATAATTTCAGGGAAAATATCATGTGATCACGTACATATGTTTATCTCATATAAGCCGCAAATATCTCTTAGCAAGTTAGTACAGTACTTAAAAGGCATTAGCTCAAGAATTTTATTGCAAGAATTTACTCATTTACGAAAACAATTTTGGGGCAATCATTTGTGGGCTAGGGGCTATATGGCAGTCAGTTCAGGTAATATAACTGATGAAATGATACAGCACTATATTGATGAACAGGAAGGTGAACCTGTGAATGATGATCGATTTCTAATCGATTCCACTTTATAACCCCTCAGCTTATAGCTGAGGGTTGTTTAGTACACACAACAAAGTAATGCTCGAATCTCATAAAGATAAAAATAATTTCTCATTTTCTTAAAGTAGGTTTATAATTCTAGTATATAACAATATTAAGGGTATATATGACCAGTGAAAATAATAATACAGAATTTGCCGAATTAAAGATTAGAGATAAAATATTCAAATTACCCATACTGAAAGCAAGTATTGGGCAGGATGTAATTGATATTAGTAAAGTATATTCTGAAGCGGATTGCTTTACTTACGATCCGGGTTTTATGTCTACTGCCTCGTGTAGATCAACTATAACTTATATAGATGGCGATCAAGGAATTTTGCGGCATCGTGGTTATGATATAAAAGATTTAGCCGAAAAAAGCGACTTTTTAGAGGTGGCGTATTTATTGATTTATGGGGAATTACCAAATAGTAAGCAGTATAATGATTTTACTAAAAAGGTTGCTCATCATGCGTTAGTTAATGAAAGATTACATTATTTATTCCAAACGTTTTGCAGCTCTTCGCATCCTATGGCTATTATGCTTGCGGCGGTTGGTTCTCTTTCTGCATTTTATCCTGATTTACTGAATTTTTTTAAAGAAGCGGATTATGAGCTTACAGCTATTAGAATGATAGCTAAAATCCCAACTATTGCTGCAATGTCTTATAAATATTCTATAGGTCAGCCTTTTGTTTATCCCGATAATTCTTTAGATTTTACTGAAAATTTCTTGCATATGATGTTTGCCACACCTTGTGAAAAATATAAAGTAAATCCAGTGATAAAGAATGCCCTAAACAAGATATTTATTTTACATGCTGATCATGAGCAAAATGCTTCTACTTCAACAGTCAGAATTGCTGGCTCATCGGGAGCTAACCCTTTTGCTTGCGTCAGTACTGGTATTGCATCGCTTTGGGGACCTGCTCATGGCGGAGCTAATGAAGCAGTGATAAATATGCTGAAAGAAATAGGCAGTGTAGAGAATATACCTAAATATATCGCTAAAGCTAAAGATATAAATGATAATTTTAGGTTAATGGGCTTTGGTCATCGTGTATATAAGAACTATGATCCGCGTGCTGCAGTGCTTAAAGAAACCTGCAAGGAGGTGTTAAAAGAATTAGGGCAGCTAGATAACAATCCATTACTACAAATAGCTATAGAGCTTGAAGCTATCGCTCTTAAAGATGAGTATTTTATTGAGAGAAAATTATATCCAAACGTTGATTTTTATTCAGGTATTATTTATAAAGCGATGGGTATACCTCCGCAAATGTTCACAGTGCTTTTTGCCACAGCAAGAACAGTAGGCTGGATGGCACAATGGAAAGAGATGCACGAAGACCCTGAGCAGAAAATCAGCAGACCAAGGCAGCTTTATACTGGTCAAGTTCATAGAGAATATAAGACTATTAAAGAGAGATAAATTTTGGTATAATGCGTTTTTTAAGTGATATTGCCCATGTCCAATGTCATTCCTGCTTTCGCAGGAATGACATATAAGTGCGTGTAGCAACAACGTTACAACAAAGGTTATATGAATTTTATTGATGAAGTTAAGATATATATAAAAGGTGGGAATGGTGGCAATGGTTGCGTTAGTTTCCACCGTGAAAAATTTATTGACCGAGGTGGTCCTGATGGTGGTGACGGCGGACGTGGCGGTAGTATTATTTTTAGAAGCAATCACCATCTTAATACGCTACTAAATTATAGATATAAGCAGCATTTTATTGCAGATAGTGGTGAAAATGGTAAAGGCTCAAATAAAAGCGGTAAATCGGGTAAATCTTTAACTCTTGATGTGCCGATCGGTACGCAAATTTTTGCAGAAGATAGCGATATATTACTGCATGATTTTACCGAAGATGATCAGACTTTTGAAATAATTAAAGGTGGAAATGGCGGTCTTGGTAATAGCCATTTCAAAACATCAGTCAATCAAGCACCAAGACGTAGAACAGAGGGCGAAATTGCTGAAGAAATGTGGGTTCAGCTAAGCCTAAAGCTGCTTTCCGATGTTGGGCTTGTGGGGATTCCTAATGCTGGTAAATCTACCTTTTTATCGGTAGTATCGGCAGCTAAACCTAAAATCGCCGATTATCCTTTCACTACTTTAGTGCCGAATCTTGGAGTAGTATATATTGATGATGAAGAGTTTGTTATAGCCGATATTCCAGGCTTAATAGAGGGAGCTAGTCAAGGTCATGGCTTGGGCGATAAATTCCTAAAGCATATTGAAAGATGTAACGTACTGATTCACTTAATAGACGGCAGTAGCGAAGACGTTGTTGCTGATTATAATATAGTACGCACGGAACTTGAATCTTATTCAGATTATTTAAAAGATAAAACCCAAATTATTTGCCTTAATAAAATCGATGTTTTAACTGATGAGGAAATAGCAGAAAAAACAACTCAGTTACAAAAAATCACTGGTAAAGAAATTTTTCCTATCTCTACCTATACCAATACTGGTATCACAAAAATAATCAAACTAGCACTTCAGACTATTAAGGGTTAGTACGTTTATATGTCATTCCTGCTTTTGCAGGAATGACATAATCCCACTATGATACTCCACGCTCTAATTCTTGTTATAAATTTACTTATTTATGAAAATTTTTTAAGTAGTGTTAATATTTATTTATTCAACTTACAGATCAAAGATGATTTTATTTGTAATGGTAAATATTTTAGGGCACCGTCAAGTTAAGGGAGGTATAAATTAAGTATTGAGCAATTACAGGGAATGATTTATAGAATAGCAGTAACAATTTATCCTAGATTTTACCGCTATGCATATTACTCAAGCCCCGAATAGACATCGTTTTCCAGCAAGCATTATTAGCCATACAGTATGGTTATATCATCGCTTTAATAATAGTTACCGAGATGTTCAAGAGCAGATGGCTTATCGAGGTATTATATTAAGTCATGAGACTGTAAGGTTTTGGTGTTATAAGTTTGTAGTTTATTTTCAAGATGTTATTAGTAAGAGAGAGCGAAAGCCAACTGATAAATGGCATTTGGATGAGATGAATATCAAGATCAAAGGTGAAGTATTCATATTATGGAGAGCTGTTGACTCTGAGGGACATGAATTAGAAGTATTACTGCAGAAGCGTCGTAACAAGAAATCAGCTATTCGCTTTTTATCAAGATTATTGGGTAATTATCCATGTCCAAGGGTTATTGTGACTGATAAGCTAAAAAGCTACATTAAACCAGTTAGGTATATGTGTCCTAGGACTAAGCATCGTACCGATAAAAGACTAAATAATCGGATTGAGAATGCCCATCAGCCAACTAGGAGAAAAGAGAAGATACTGATTAAATTTAAGCATCCTAATTCAGCACAATGTACATTATCACTGATGGGAAAAGTCAGAAATATATTTGCTGTAAATGTTGGAAGATATACTAAAACAGCATCTGAGCAAAGAATTGCATTTGCGTCCGCTAAATCCATTTGGGATGAAGCTACTCAAAGACTTCTTGCTGTCTGAAATCTAAAAATATAGTACTTTGTGACACTAATTTACTTAACTTGACGGTGCCAGTGGAGTCTATAAGATTAAAGAAATTCTAAAAGAAAGTTTAAGAATAGAAAATTTAGATAAAGAAAATGGCTATTATAACGGTGGTCAAATTATATTTTGTGATAATAATTTTAGCAGTAAAGTTTTAAGCAACTTCGGTGATTTGTTTATATTAGAAGATGTTATACCTGATTATGCTAAGGGTGCTAGAGAAGTAAAAATTATATCAGGATGTGATAAAAATTTTATAACTTGTTGCAATAATATTTAATAATGCTATAAATTTTAGAGGCGAACCACTAATACCTGACAAAGATTTTATAAATTCACATTTAATGTCCCCCTTCGGGGATCAAAAATCCCTCGCCTTTAGGCGAAGGGAAGATATAATGAAATTGCTTTAGCAATGAATTTATATCAAGAAATGAGAAGTTATAGAAAGAATAGTCATAGTCAGTATGATTTAAAAGTGCATCTTATATGGATACCAAAATATAGGAAGAGAATATTGATAGGCAAAGTATCGGAAAGGACTAGAGATTTACTGAGGCAGATTTGTATGGAACATGAAGTACATATAATTTCAGGGAAAATATCATGTGATCACGTACATATGTTTATCTCATATAAGCCGCAAATATCTCTTAGCAAGTTAGTGGTGAACCTGTGAATGATGATCGATTTCTAATCGATTCCACTTTATAACCCCTCAGCTTATAGCTGAGGGTTGTTTAGTATAATAATGAAACAAAGTTCTATAAAAGTGATTTTTAATGAATTAAAGACTATATTCAAAACAAGCAACAATATAGAGCAAAAGAAAGAAGTAGCATTGTTTGACTATTTTGAGATAGTAAGAGATAATTTAGCATGTACGTTTCAAAAAATAATAAGAGAATATGAAAGAGACTAAAAGTTTTTTTACAAAAAATAATAGATTAAACAAAGGCTATGCTAAGAGTTTTCATTCTAACGAAATAGATAAAAATTTTTATCGTAAAAAGTTTGAGCATATATTGCCGCCAATTGATACAGTTACCGAATATGAAAATATTTATCCAGGTACTTTAGAAAAGTTAGTGAATATGGCACAAAAAGAGCAAGCTCATAAACATGAGATAGAATTACAAAATTTAAAAATAAAGGAAAAAGTTGCTAAATTAACTAGAATTTGTCTAACAATATTTGGTATTGTCGCTGTATTGGTATTCGGTATTTGTTTAATTATATCTTTCCCATTTTTTTAATAGAATATATAAAAATAAAGATAAAATATTTTATTTACTTGTAATTTAGAGTAAAATAAGTTAAATGCAATATGAAACAACATAAGACGGAGTAGTTTTATTTCTAAAAATAATTTTCCTAAAGCTAATAGAGAAATCAGAGCTAGAGAGGTTCGTTTAGTAGGCGAAAATGGCGAGATGCATGGCATCGTAAATATTAGGCAAGCACTTGATATGGCTGAAAGAGTCGGTCTTGATTTGGTTGAGATATCGCCTAATGCTGAGCCTCCTGTATGTAAAATTTTAGATTTCGGTAAATTTAAGTACGAAAGCAAAAAGCGTTTGCATGAAGCACGTAAAAAGCAAAAAATAGTCGTACTTAAAGAAATGAAATTCAAACCTAATATTAGTATAGGTGACTTTGAAACTAAACTAAGGAAAATAAAAGAATTTCTAAAAGATGGTGATAAAGTAAAAATCTCTTTATGGTTTAAAGGTAGAGAAATTCTTCATAAGGATGTTGGTGAGGAATTATTTAAACGTATAGAAGTAGGATTAGAAGGCCTTGCTAAAATCGATCAGCAGGCTAAAATGGAAGGCAAACAAATGATAATGATAGTTAGCCCTGACAGTAAGGTGTGATGAGGGCGTAATCCTGTCATCCCGTGGCCCCGCCACGGGATCTCAGGACACGGATTGTGATACAAGATACCGCAATCAAATTGCGGTATGACAAATACTACGCAAAGAAGACGACAATAAAAAAATCAAAACTATAATAAATTATGCCAATCAAACTTTTAATGCCTGCTTTATCTCCAACTATGACGGAAGGGAATTTAGCAAGGTGGTTAAAAAAAGAAGGGGATAAAATCAATCCCGGAGAAGTAATCGCTGAAATCGAAACCGATAAAGCAACTATGGAAGTAGAGGCAGTAGATGAGGGTACTCTTGCTAAAATAATTATTCCTCAAGGTAGTCAGAACGTGCCTGTAAATTCGTTAATTGCAGTATTAATCGAAGAAGGGGAAGAATCATCCGAAATTGAAGAATTTATAGCGAAAAACAACAGTAACTCACCTAAAAAAGAAGAAATATCAAAACCTGCTGAAACTATAGCTCCTCAGAACGTTAAGGAAGAAAATATCGCAACCGCTTCAAATCAAAACAATATTAAGGTATTTGCTTCACCACTTGCTAAAAGACTTGCAAAAATCCAAAATGTCAGACTTGAAGAAATTAAAGGTAGTGGACCGCATGGCAGAATAATCAAACAAGATGTATTATCGCATAAAGGCGGCTTAAAAGCCTTAAGTAATAAGATAGTTAGTAGAAATCCTGAAGAATATCGTTTAGCACCTAATAACAATATACGTAAAATTATAGCTAAGCGTCTTCTTGAATCAAAACAAACTGTTCCACATTTTTATTTATCAATAGAATGTAATGTTGATAAGTTACTAGATATAAGAGAAGATATTAATAAGTCTTTTGGTGATGATAAATCTGCAAAAATATCAGTCAATGACTTTATTATTCTAGCTGTTGCTAAAGCTTTGCAAGAAGTGCCGAACGCTAATGCATCGTGGGGGGATGATGCTATTAGATACTACAATAATGTTGATATTTCAGTAGCGGTAGCAATTGAAAATGGACTTGTTACTCCGATAATTAGAAATGCTGACCAGAAAAATATTGTAGAGCTGTCTAGTGAAATGAAAGGGCTAATCAAGAAAGCTAGAGAAAATAAACTAACTCCCGAAGAATTCCAAGGCGGAGGGTTTACTATTTCAAATCTTGGTATGTATGGTATTAAAAATTTCAATGCTATAATTAACCCACCACAAAGTTGTATAATGGGCGTTGGTAGTAGCTCAAAACGTGCTATAGTCAAAAATGATCAAATAAGTATAGCAACAATTATGGACGTAACTCTTTCTGCTGACCACAGAGTAGTAGATGGAGCAGTTGGAGCAGAATTCTTAAGCGCATTTAAGAAGTTTATAGAAAGCCCTGCCCTATTATTGTTGTAACAAATTTTTTTGTGTCATCCCGTGGCTTGGGAACTAGATCCAGCATAAAGCGAGATGAATCGAGCTTTTAATTTTTTAAATTTAATGTGTTTAGACTTCTTATTTACTGGATCCCGTCGACAAGCCACAGGATGACAGACTTCTCACAGTAATACCACCATGATATAACAACCTCACCACAAATAAATCACAAATAAAATAATATGAATATTTCAAGCTTTTCGGATAATCTGACAAAAATTTTAGGTAAATATGAGGATTTAAGTGAAAAACTATCCTCAGGAATAGGAGGGGAAGAATTTGTTAAAGCTTCCAAGGAATATGCTGACCTTGAAGATATTGTCCAAAAAATTAAGGAATATAATAAAGCCAAAGATGAACTCGAAGAGGCAAATAATTTTAAGCAAGAGCCTGGTTTAGATAAGGCGACTTTAGAAATGATAGAGGAAGAAATACGCACTCTTGAAGATTCCTTGCCAAGCCTTGAGCGTTCCGTAAAAATAGCTTTACTGCCAAAAGATGAAGCGGATAGTAAAAGTGCTATTATTGAAATTAGAACAGGCACAGGCGGGGAAGAGGCAGCACTTTTTGCGGCTAAGCTGTTTAATATGTATCAAAGATATGCTGAATTAAAGGGCTGGCGTTTTGAGATACTATCTATTGATGAGACAGGCATAGGGGGATACAAAGAAGTTTCAGCATCTATAAAAGGTAAAGATGTATTCTCTAAGCTCAAATTTGAATCAGGAGTTCATAGAGTGCAGCGTGTTCCGGAAACAGAATCGCAAGGGCGTATTCATACCTCAGCTGCTACTGTTGCTGTACTTCCTGAAGTAGAAGATGTTGATATTAAACTTGAAGAAAAAGATTTAAGAATTGATACTTATAGAGCTTCAGGAGCAGGAGGGCAGCACGTTAATACAACTGATTCTGCTGTCCGAATAACACATATACCTACCAGTATTACTGTAGCACTACAAGATGAAAAATCCCAACATAAAAACAAAGCTAAAGCATTAAAGATCTTACGTGCTAGAATATATGAAGAAGAACGTAGGAAAAAAGATCAAGAAAGAGCCAATAATAGACGTGAGCAAATAGGCTCTGGGGATCGTTCGGAACGTATACGTACTTATAATTTTCCACAAGGACGTGTATCGGATCATCGAATAAATCTTACTCTTTATAAAATAGATGAGGTAATTAACGGACAGTTAGATGAATTTATTGAGGCTTTAATTGCAAATGATGAGGCTAAGAAGCTTTCAGATATATAAAGGGTTCATATGGGTAAACGTAAACTATTGAAAGAATCTCAGAATAAAACAAGCAAAGAGTTAGCAAAAGAAAGATTAGAAATTAGAAGATTACAGTTTAAAGCAGAAAAACTTGGTTTTAAAAATTCTGATAATAAAGAAGAACTTTTATCAGCCTATGCAGGTTACAGAGAAGAGAAATCAGCAAAGAAAGCTGGATTTATAGATAAAGATGGCGAAGCTGATATAAAAACTTATAATAAATATATATTAGAACAAACTGCAAAAAATGCTGGATTCATAGATGAAGACGGTAAGGTAAATGTTAAAGCTTATGATAAGTATGCCAAAGAAAAGACAGCAAAAAATACCAGATTTATTTATAATGGTAAAGGAGATATTAATGCTTATAAGAAGCACTTAAGAGAACAAAAAATAAAAAAAATAGAAAATGATAATTGTCTAAATATAAATTATTTAGACATGGAAGAGGAAAGCCATTTAATGTCCCCCTTCGGGGATCAAAAATCCCTCGCCTTTAGGCGAAGGGAAGATATAATGAAATTGCTTTAGCAATGAATTTATATCAAGAAATATGAGAAGTTATAGAAAGAATAGTCATAGTCAGTATGATTTAAAAGTGCATCTTATATGGATACCAAAATATAGGAAGAGAATATTGATAGGCAAAGTATCGGAAAGGACTAGAGATTTACTGAGGCAGATTTGTATGGAACATGAAGTACATATAATTTCAGGGAAAATATCATGTGATCACGTACATATGTTTATCTCATATAAGCCGCAAATATCTCTTAGCAAGTTAGTACAGTATTTAAAAGGCATTAGCTCAAGAATTTTATTGCAAGAATTTACTCATTTACGAAAACAATTTTGGGGCAATCATTTGTGGGCTAGGGGCTATATGGCAGTTAGTTCAGGTAATATAACTGATGAAATGATACAGCACTATATTGATGAACAGGAAGGTGAACCTGTGAATGATGATCGATTTCTAATCGATTCCACTTTATAACCCCTCAGCTTATAGCTGAGGGTTGTTTAGTTTTAGCTCGAATGAGTCAAGAATTTAGTTCTAAAATTATATGAAAAATAGAACAAATCTATAATGAGGTGAAGTATGGATAAAGATGAAAGTGATATAACGATATATACATATGATCCTCAAGGTAGAATGTCTAGCGTGTCAATTGGAAATGTAAGAATAGAAAAAGCTGATTCTAATAACAGTTTAAATAGTAATGAATTAAACTTGTTAAATGAAATAGAAAAGAAAAAAGATAAGTATAATGATGAAGATTTAGAAATAATTAGTATCACTGCTGATACAGACTCATTAAAAGAGCACAAGGATAGTGATAATAATAGTCAAACAAAAATTTTAGATTCAGAAAAGGAAAGTGATTGTGGTACGTTTGATTGTATGGGTAAAAATGATGATTTTTGTTGTGTAATTATATAACATCATATGGAAACGTTTAAACAATTTAGGTAATTAATGAAATCGCAAGCATCTATAAATGGTAAAATATGGCAGCGTAGAAGCGTTAACGAGGAAATAGTCATAGAATTATGCCGTAGTTTTAAAATCAGTGATTTGCTTGCTAGAATGATATCTTTAAGGATTGATGATATAGCTAAGGCAGAAGATTTTTTAATGCCGAAAATCAAGAATTTGCTTCCTGATCCTTTCCATCTACTTGATATGCAAAAGGCAGTAGATAGAGCTATTAAAGCTATCTTAAATAAGCAAAAAATATGTATATTTGCCGATTATGACGTCGATGGTGCTACTTCGTCAGCATTACTTAAAAATGTTTTCAAAGATTTAAATATTGTTTGTGATATTTATGTCCCTGATCGTATAGCTGAAGGGTACGGTCCTACTCCTTCTGCTATGCAAAAAATTAAAGATAACGGCACTGAATTATTAATAACAGTTGATTGTGGTGCGATGGCTCATGAAGCCTTGAAATACGCAAAGGATGTAGGGCTTGACGTAATCGTTATTGATCATCATATAGCTACTGAAATATTACCTGAAGCGGTAGCTATAGTGAATCCGAATCGTGTTGATGAGACAAGTGAGTGTAAACATCTTGCAGCTGTAGGGGTTGCTTTTTTATTTGCAACTGGGATATTATCAGATTTAAAGAAGCAAAATTATTTTGAGAAAACTCTTCCGCCTAATTTGATGAAATATTTGGATTTGGTGGCTCTTGGTACTGTGTGCGATATGGTAAAGCTTATTGGGTTAAACCGTGCTTTTGTATCGAGCGGCTTAAAAATAATGCATCAAAGGCAAAATATCGGCATTAAAACGTTATATGATATGGCAGGGCTTAATGAAATCCCAAAATGTTATCATTTAGGTTTTATTTTAGGTCCGCGTATTAATGCTGGCGGTAGAGTAGGAAAATCAAGTTTAGGTGCTAATCTATTATCTACCAATTGCTCTAATGAAGCTCTTAAATTAGCTGAGGAGCTTGAGAAGCATAATAATGAACGTAAAGTCATTGAAATGCTGATGATAGAAGAAGCAATGGAAATGGCTAAGACACAGCAAGATAATAGTTTATTATTTATTGTTAAAGAAGGATGGCATCCCGGTGTTATAGGTATTGTTGCAGGAAGACTTAAAGAGAAGTTTGATAAGCCAGTAGCAGTTATAGCCCTAAATGACGGAATTGGTAAAGCATCATGTCGCTCTATTTTAGGTATTGATTTTGGTGCTGAGATTATTAATGCTAAAGTCAAAGATTTACTAATTACAGGCGGAGGACACGTCATGGCAGCAGGTTTTACAGTAGTTGCCGAAAAAATACAAGAATTACAAGAATTTTTAAATAATGCTTTTAGAATTAGTCTAAATAGACTAGAAAATTATAAGCAAGCAGAATATGATCTTGATTTAAGTCTTAGTAGCGTCCACTTACCTTTAATGGAGGAATTAAGTACTTTGGAGCCTTTTGGTCAAGGTAATTATGAACCTATATTTAAATTTGATAATTTATTTGTATTAAAAGCGGATATAGTGGGAAGTAAGCATATTAGATGCTTGTTTGCTCCGAATAAAAAAAGTTCCAGTAGTAAAGCATTACAAGCTATTGCTTTTAATTCGTTAGGTACTTCATTTGAAGAGGTATTACTTAGTCCTAAAGCACATAATATTTCAGTATTAGGAACATTAAAGACAAATAATTGGCAAAATAATTACACTATTCAGTTAATTATAAAAGATGTAATAATAACTTAAAAATGATGTTTATGAGCAATTTTAAAAAAAATAAAAGATGCTTCTACAAAAATTTCAAAAGATTTAGCCAAAGTCGAAGAGCATTATCAAAATTATCCCCATCCATTTAGAGATCCAAATCAAGAAAAAGAACGTTTACTTAATGTTTGCGGTGAGTTTTTAGGAGAGTTAAATCATTTTTTATATAAAGGTAAAGAAAATTTTGATAATGGTTTTAGATGTTTAGTAGTTGGTGGGGCACCGTCAAGTTAAGGGAGGTATAAATTAAGTATTGAGCAATTACAGGGAATGATTTATAGAATAGCAGTAACAATTTATCCTAGATTTTACCGCTATGCATATTACTCAAGCCCCGAATAGACATCGTTTTCCAGCAAGCATTATTAGCCATACAGTATGGTTATATCATCGCTTTAATAATAGTTACCGAGATGTTCAAGAGCAGATGGCTTATCGAGGTATTATATTAAGTCATGAGACTGTAAGGTTTTGGTGTTATAAGTTTGTAGTTTATTTTCAAGATGTTATTAGTAAGAGAGAGCGAAAGCCAACTGATAAATGGCATTTGGATGAGATGAATATCAAGATCAAAGGTGAAGTATTCATATTATGGAGAGCTGTTGACTCTGAGGGACATGAATTAGAAGTATTACTGCAGAAGCGTCGTAACAAGAAATCAGCTATTCGCTTTTTATCAAGATTATTGGGTAATTATCCATGTCCAAGGGTTATTGTGACTGATAAGCTAAAAAGCTACATTAAACCAGTTAGGTATATGTGTCCTAGGACTAAGCATCGTACCGATAAAAGACTAAATAATCGGATTGAGAATGCCCATCAGCCAACTAGGAGAAAAGAGAAGATACTGATTAAATTTAAGCATCCTAATTCAGCACAATGTACATTATCACTGATGGGAAAAGTCAGAAATATATTTGCTGTAAATGTTGGAAGATATACTAAAACAGCATCTGAGCAAAGAATTGCATTTGCGTCCGCTAAATCCATTTGGGATGAAGCTACTCAAAGACTTCTTGCTGTCTGAAATCTAAAAATATAGTACTTTGTGACACTAATTTACTTAACTTGACGGTGCCGCGGGAATGACATCGGAGTCGCACAACAAAAGCCCATTTATCCTCGCAATGACACATAAGCTAATTCTGCAAGATTTTCATCATTAGGTTAATCTCTTCGCGTAATTCTAAGTCGCTTTCTAGTAGCTCTTCTACTTTTTTGATGGCATGCATAACTGTTGTGTGGTCTTTTTTACCGAATTTTTTACCTATATCGACTAGACTTTTAGGGGTGAGGATTTTACTTAAATACATAGCTATCTGACGCGGTCTTGCAATAGTACGCATTCTTCTTGGCGATGACATATCAGATAATTTAATATTGTAACGATTAGCTACTTTTTTCTGGATATCTTCAACTGTAATTATCCTTTCATTAGAACGGAGCAAATCTCTTAAAATATTTTGTGTATTTTCGAGTGTTATTTCTTTTGCAGTAAAGTTAGAGTGGGCAATAACCTTATTTAATGCTCCCTCAAGCTCTCTTACATTTGAAACAATCTTAGAAGCTAAAAAATCAATTACATCTTTTGGAACTTTAACGTTCATCTGCTCAATTTTAGACTCTAAAATACCAAGACGTAACTCATAAGTAGTGCTATGAACGTCTGCCACTAAACCCCACCCTAAACGAGATTTAATTCGGTCTTCAATATCATCTAAATCGGAAGGCGACCTATCGCAAGAAATAACCATCTGACGGTTATTATCAATCAGCGTATTGAACGTATGGAAGAACTCTTCCTGCGTACTATCTTTACCACAAATAAATTGAATATCATCAATCATTAATACATCAACTGAGCGAAATTTCTCTTTAAAAGACATTACTTCTTTGTTACGCAAAGCCTTAACAAATTGGTACATAAATTTTTCTGCCGACATGTATATAACCTTACGGCTTGGATTATTCTGTTTTATGTACCAACCAATTGCATGCATTAAATGGGTTTTACCAAGCCCTACCCCGCCATATAGAAAAAGAGGATTAGATTCGGAAACCGCACTTGAGGACTCGGCTACTGCTCTTGCAGCAGCATAAGCAAGCTCATTCGGAGCACCAACAACAAAATTATCGAAAGTAAAACGTATATCAAGCGTTGAGAAAATATTTTCTGAATTAAGCTCGCTACTACCAATATCGGCAAAAGTTTTAGTAGGCAACTCAAGAGTTGATTGATTAGATGCCGGCAATTCTTTAGTAATTATTTCTACTGTTTTAATAGCATTATTATAATGCTGAAATAATTGCAATATAACGACAGAATATTTAGATTTTATCCAATCTCTAATAAAATTAGTAGGAGCACAAAGGATAACAGTATTTAGTGAAGATTCTATAAAATTGACCTTACTAAACCAGCTATTATATAAAGCCTCACCGTAATAGTTATAAAGGTCTTGGGTTACGTTACTCCAGACATTTACACTATTATCATTTTGATTTGTTAAAATTATTTGATTAGTATTCACTTAAAACTGCCACGGTAAGTTATTTTGTTTCCAGCCTTTATTTTGAAGATTTCCTTCGAAACCATCAATAATATTATAACAATTTTTATAACCTATATTAGCCATAAAATTTGCTGCCATTAATGATCTATGCCCTGATCTGCATAAAAAAATATAATGTTAGACATTTTATCATCAATAATAGATAAAAATTTATCTTTAAAATCTCTATTCAGCTCCATAAAAGGCGATAGCTGCCAGCTTAAAAAGATTACATTATTTTTATTACTCAAACTCGGAACACCCACATGTTTCCATTCTTCTTCTGTTCTAACATCAACAAGAAAAGTATTATTATTTGAAACCAGCATATTATAAGCTTCTTTAGAACAGATATTTTGAACTAACATATTTTGCCTATTACTTATATTGCTGTTATATATAATAAAAATGTTTAAACTATTGGATTTTATTCATGCGAAGATGAATTTATTAAGATAGTATAGCTTTCGTAAAACCTTAAATATTTTTAAAATATTCTTGGTCTCTGATAGTTTTAATAATATTATCATAAAAAAATTTTGCAAGATTTTATAACATGAATAAATTAAATAAAAACTCTTTACAAAAGAAACTTTTTTATCGTAGTAAAAATCGTGGCTGCAAAGAAATGGATTATATATTAGGCAATTTTGCTAGTCTTTATCTACCTTTCATAGCGGAAGAAAAACTTTTAAGCTATGCTTTAATACTTGATCAAAATGACAATGATCTTTATAATTGGATTACTAATAAATCTTCCGTTCCTTCTAATTTAGATGCCGAAATAATGGAGCAATTACGCAAAATAATAAAAATATAATTTCCCATCATACATGTTACAACAAAAATTTCCATCTACTGCTAAATCTTTCTTCACAATTGATAGCTTTATAAAGAATTCTAAGCAAGATTTCATTTTAGTTACAAGCAATGAAGAGGAGGCATTGCAATTATACAAGCAGGCTTTATTTTTTTTACCAAGCGAAAATATATATTATTTTCCGAGCTATGATACAATTCCTTATGACCATACGTCACCAAATTGTAATATTTTATCTAAGCGAGCCGAAACATTAAGTAAACTTACGACCAATAAAGGAAATAAATTAGTTATTACACACGTAATGAACTTATTGAATAAATTACCGCCTAAGGATTTCTTTGCTAAATATTATCTAAAACTATTTCCTAAAATGAAGCTAAGTGCGAACGAGCTTAGTAAGTTTTTGGTAGAGAATAGCTTTACAAGAAATGCAAGCACTGTTGATGTTGGAGAATTTGCAGTTAGAGGCGAGATTGTTGACTTAATACTACCTGAATCTAAAGGCTATAGAATTAATTTTAGCTGGGATTATGTCGAGTCTATCAAACAATTTGATATTGATACCCAAATCTCAACTAAATCTTGTAACGAACTAATTATTGGTCCAGCAAATGAGATAGTTTTAAATTCTGAAACAATCAGTAATTTTAAAGATAATTACCTGCGTAATTTTGGAGTTAACCATACCGATAATCCTTTATATGAAGCAATAACCAGCGGAAGAAAGTTCTCAGGATATGAACAGTTACTACCTTTATTTTATGATGACTATTCCGGTTTAATAGATTATCTTAACAAGCTGGTCATTATCTTTGATAATCTAACAAAGCAGGATATTTTAGAATTTGAGCATAGCTATAACGATTTTTACAAAGCAAGGCTAGATGCCAATAAGCTTAAATTTAACAGCTTTTACCCTACTCTTTCACCCTCCCAGCTATATTTTACTTCTCTTGAAGCTATAGAATTACTTGAGCAGGATAATAATATCCTAATTAGTTATGAAAATTCCGAGCAGGCTAGCATAGTTGAAAATATAGCGGCTGCAAGCTTTGTAGAAAAGAAAACTGTTTTTGATAAGCTGTTTGAAGTTATTAAAGCTAATTCTCGTAAGAAAATTATTATAGGCTCAAGCGTTTTAAGTAGCTTTGAAAGAGTTAAAAGTATAATCGAAAACTATGAATATAGTTATAATGAAATAGAATATTTAGAGGAGGCAAATCTTGGTACAATAAATATTGCCATATTACCCTTAAATCAAAGCTTTTCTACTCCTGAATATTTATTTATTGCAGCTAGCGAGCTATTAGAAGAAAAAGTTATCACTACAAACACTAATAAAAAACTCAAAAATATTTTACTTGAGCTTGATCATTTAGCCGAGGGAGAGCTGATAGTCCATAAAGATCATGGTATAGGGCAATTCTTAAAGCTTGAAGCTTTAGAGATTAAAGGCAAACTTCATGATTTCTTAAAGATTCTCTACGCCGGTAATGATAAGCTATATATACCAGTTGAAAATATTGAGGTAATAAAGAAATATGGCAGTGATGTAGCCCAGCTTGATAAGCTCGGAAGCGTCTCATGGCAAAAAAATAAAGCTAAACTTAAAAACCGTATTAAGGAAATTGCCTTGCATTTAATGCAAATAGCTGCCAAGAGAAAACTTAATACCACTGCTGCTATTGAATTTGACCTTGAAGAATATGATAAATTTTGTGCTAAATTTCCTTTTACCGAAACTGAAGATCAATTAAATGCAATAAACGATATTAGAGAAGATTTAAGCAATGGCATGCTAATGGATAGGCTAATATGCGGAGATGTTGGGTTTGGTAAAACCGAAGTAGCAATGCGTGCTGCCTTTATGGTTGCTAAATCCCTAAACGAAAATTCACCGCAAGTGGCGGTTGTCGTACCAACTACTATCCTATGCAGCCAACATTTTGCAAGATTTACCGAAAGATTTAAAGATTTTGGCTTAAATATCAAGCAATTATCTAGTGTTGTTAGCTCCAAAGAAGCAAAGATTGTAAGATCGGAACTTGAAAGCGGTAAGATAAACATAGTAATAGGTACGCATTCTTTATTACATAAAGTTACTAAATTTTGTAATCTTAAACTATTAATTATAGATGAAGAGCAGCATTTTGGGGTTGGTCAAAAGGAATTCCTTAAATCGCTAAAATCTTCTACGCACGTGCTTGCAATGTCTGCAACTCCGATACCTCGCACCTTACAAATGTCAATGACCAGCTTAAAGGAGCTAAGCATTATCGCAACACCTCCACTAAATAGGCTGGAAGTCCGCACCTCTGTTATGCCGTTTGATCCTGTTATTATCAGGGATGCATTACTGCGTGAGCATTTTAGGGGCGGTAAAAGCTTTTTCGTTGTTCCGAGAATTAACGATATAGAGGATATAGAAAAGCAGTTAAAGCAAATCGTCCCTGAATTAAGCTATAAAGTAGCACATGGTAAAATGTCACCGAATAAAATTGATGAGATTATGAGCGAATTTTATGCCAGCAAATTCGATATATTAATCTCAACAACTATAATAGAGTCAGGAATTGACATACAAGACGCTAATACTATGATTATCCATAAAGCCGATATGCTGGGCTTGAGTCAATTATATCAGTTACGGGGTAGAATTGGACGAGGTAAGATGCGAGGTTATGCCTACTTAACACTACCAAGTCATAAGAAAATGACTCCGCATAGCCTAAGACGTTTAGAGATAATCCAGAATAGCTGTGCTCTCGGTTCAGGCTTTACTATAGCAAGTCATGATATGGATTTACGGGGCTTCGGTAATTTAATTGGTGAAGAGCAATCAGGACAAATTAGAGAAGTTGGAACAGAGCTTTACCAGGAAATGCTAGAAGAGCAAATAGCTATTTTTAAAGATGAGCCGATAAGCGGCGAGCAGCCTTTCATCCCGACTATTAATTTAGGTTTATCGGTGTTTATTCCTGATAATTATGTATCGGATTCAGTTCTAAAGCTTGGTTTATATAGAAGAATAGGTAATCTAAACGATGATCTAGAAGTAGAAAAATTTAAAGACGAAATGATAGATAGATTTGGCAGCCTGCCAACTGAATTTAATAATTTACTTGATATTGTTAAAATAAAATTATTATGCTTTAAGTTGAACATTGAAAATCTAGATTCAGGCGATAACGGTTTTGTCATTAAATTTTATAAAAACGCTGATATGGCTGATAAAATTCTAAAATTTGTCAGTACCTATACTGCTAACGCAAAAATTAAACCTGATAACAAATTAGTATTTATCAAGAAGTTAGTAGGTAAGAATATAATTGCTGAGGCGAATCAGTTACTATGGAATTTAGATTCTGTATGTCATCCCGTGGCTTGTCCACGGGATCTTGTGCCATAGAAAGTGTCCTGAGATACCTAAGGTACAAGCTGCGGTATGACAGACTTTTTTCTGGATTCCCGCCTACGCTGGAATGACATAAAACTTAAAAAAATATATATAACTTGACGGTGCCCACGCAGGCAATAAATCTTTATCTGTAATCTATATTATGCTAAAATGCTGTCTTTAATACTTTAAATAAAAAGGCAGTTATTAGTGTCAAAATTTTCCTTTAATATCAATCATCAACATAAAAAAGCAAGAAGCGGTGTTATTACTACTGCTCATGGCGAAATTCGTACGCCTGCTTTTATGCCCGTCGGAACAAGAGGAACTGTTAAAGCAATGCTGCCTGAATCGGTAGGCGAAACAGGGGCTGATATTCTGCTTGGTAACACCTACCACTTAATGCTACAACCAAGTGCTGAGCGTATCGCACGCCTTGGTGGTTTGCATAAATTCATGAATTGGGATAAGCCAATACTAACCGATTCCGGTGGTTATCAAGTAATGTCTCTATCGAAGTTGCGTAAGATAACGGAAGAGGGAGTAAGTTTTAACTCGCATATTAATGGTGATAAATATTTGCTGACGCCTGAACGTTCTACCGAAATACAGCATTTACTCGGTAGTACTATTACTATGGCTTTTGATGAATGTACGCCTTACCCTGCAACGTTTGAAGAAGCAAAAACCTCTATGCAGCTCACAACTAGATGGGCATATAGATCAAGAGAAGCATTTGTTAAGCCAGATGGTTATGCACAGTTCGGTATTATTCAAGGTAGCACTTACGAAGAGTTACGCAAGCAATCGGCTAAAGATTTAATAGAGCTTAATTTTGAAGGATATGCTATAGGTGGTCTTGCAGTTGGGGAGGGACAAGAGCTTATGTTTAAAGTTCTTGATTATGCCCCTGATTTCCTACCGCAAAATAAACCTAGATATTTGATGGGGGTAGGAAAGCCTGCTGATATTATTGGAGCAGTCAGCAGAGGGGTAGATATGTTTGACTGCGTAATCCCGACTAGGTCAGGTCGTAATGGTCAGGCTTTCACAAAATATGGCACGGTAAATATCCGCAATAGTAAATATGCTGAAGATAACGAGCCTTTGGAAACTGATTGCCTTTGCCCTGCTTGTCAAAATTATAGTAAAGCCTATTTACATCACTTGGTGAGAATAGGCGAAATACTTGGAGCGATGCTAATGACTTGGCATAATCTTACATATTTTCAGAACCTAATGAGCCGTATTAGGGAGTATATTGCCTTAGGTAAAGATTTTGATTTTACTACTTGATGAACTTCGTAGTACTTATTTATATATATATTAGCATCATGAAAAATTCTATAAAATCAAATAAATATTCTAATGCTGGAAAAGAAACTTTATATTTATTAAAAAGCCCTAAAAATGCTGAGAGATTAAAGCAAGCAATTAATGATTTTGAAGCAAATAAAAACTTTAAAATGACTTCTTTACTAAAACCAAAATGAAAAAAATTTTAGGCATTGAATCAAGTTGTGATGATACTAGTGTTTCTATAATAACTGAAGATAGGAAAATCTTATCGAATATAGTTATATCACAAAATACAGAACATGCAGACTATAAAGGAGTAGTGCCGGAAATAGCCGCACGTTCTCATTTAACTAATCTCGAAAAAGCTATGAAGCAGGCTTTACTTGAGAGCAATACTAGCTTAGATGAAATTACGGCAATAGCTGCAACTTCAGGACCTGGCTTAATTGGCGGCGTTATAGTCGGCTCAATGTTTGCAAAGTCCCTTTCTAGCGTTTTAAATAAGCCTTTTATTGCAGTAAATCATTTAGAAGGACACGCATTAACTGCAAGATTAACCGATAATATCCCGTATCCATATTTGCTTTTATTAGCTTCCGGTGGGCATTGTCAATTTGTTGCAGTACTTGGGCTTGGAAAATATAAGATTCTTGGTAGTACTATAGACGATGCAGTAGGTGAGGCTTTTGACAAAGTAGCTAAGATGCTTGATTTGCCTTTCCCAGGTGGTCCTAAAATTGAAAAAAGGGCAAAGCTTGGCGATTCTTACAAATATAAACTCCCAAAACCGATTATTAATAGCGGTGATTGTAATATGTCTTTCTCAGGGCTTAAAACGGCAGTGCGTACTTTAATAATGAGTTTACAAGAGATTAACGATACTATAATTAACGATATAGCAGCAAGTTTTCAGTTTACGATAGGGGAAATTTTAAGCAACAAAATACTAGAAGCTATTAAAGTTTATGAACAAATAACAAATGATTTTAATAGAAATATAGTAATAGCCGGCGGAGTAGCAGCTAATAAATATTTGCAAGAAATATTAAGTAATCTTACCAAAATACATGGCTATAAGCTTATTTACCCGCCCACAACGCTATGTACGGATAATGCTGCGATGATTGCTTATGCTGGGCTTGAGCGTTATAATAATGGGTTATTTACGCCTTTAAATTTCTGTCCTAAAGCTAGATGGAGCTTAGAAGAAATATAATTATACCTTTGATACTTTAACATTTGGTAAACCATAGGGCACCGTCAAGTTAAGGGAGGTATAAATTAAGTATTGAGCAATTACAGGGAATGATTTATAGAATAGCAGTAACAATTTATCCTAGATTTTACCGCTATGCATATTACTCAAGCCCCGAATAGACATCGTTTTCCAGCAAGCATTATTAGCCATACAGTATGGTTATATCATCGCTTTAATAATAGTTACCGAGATGTTCAAGAGCAGATGGCTTATCGAGGTATTATATTAAGTCATGAGACGGCACCGTCAAGTTAAGGGAGGTATAAATTAAGTATTGAGCAATTACAGGGAATGATTTATAGAATAGCAGTAACAATTTATCCTAGATTTTACCGCTATGCATATTACTCAAGCCCCGAATAGACATCGTTTTCCAGCAAGCATTATTAGCCATACAGTATGGTTATATCATCGCTTTAATAATAGTTACCGAGATGTTCAAGAGCAGATGGCTTATCGAGGTATTATATTAAGTCATGAGACTGTAAGGTTTTGGTGTTATAAGTTTGTAGTTTATTTTCAAGATGTTATTAGTAAGAGAGAGCGAAAGCCAACTGATAAATGGCATTTGGATGAGATGAATATCAAGATCAAAGGTGAAGTATTCATATTATGGAGAGCTGTTGACTCTGAGGGACATGAATTAGAAGTATTACTGCAGAAGCGTCGTAACAAGAAATCAGCTATTCGCTTTTTATCAAGATTATTGGGTAATTATCCATGTCCAAGGGTTATTGTGACTGATAAGCTAAAAAGCTACATTAAACCAGTTAGGTATATGTGTCCTAGGACTAAGCATCGTACCGATAAAAGACTAAATAATCGGATTGAGAATGCCCATCAGCCAACTAGGAGAAAAGAGAAGATACTGATTAAATTTAAGCATCCTAATTCAGCACAATGTACATTATCACTGATGGGAAAAGTCAGAAATATATTTGCTGTAAATGTTGGAAGATATACTAAAACAGCATCTGAGCAAAGAATTGCATTTGCGTCCGCTAAATCCATTTGGGATGAAGCTACTCAAAGACTTCTTGCTGTCTGAAATCTAAAAATATAGTACTTTGTGACACTAATTTACTTAACTTGACGGTGCCCTTGAGTAATATGCATAGCGGTAAAATCTAGGATAAATTGTTACTGCTATTCTATAAATCATTCCCTGTAATTGCTCAATACTTAATTTATACCTCCCTTAACTTGACGGTGCCCTTCTAACTTATTATTATATTCTCTACCCTTAAATCTATCCATAGATCCATCTGAATGGCAGCAGGATGTGCCAATGTTAGCAGAACATTCAGACTAGACAAATCATATTATGTTATTTATTCTTGATTAGTGGAGTTTTATATATAGTAGTGTCATCCCGTGGTGGTATTGCCTGCGTGGATTAAAAAATGTCCTATATGTCATTCCTGCGAAAGCAGGAATCCAGGAAAAAAAGCATAAATACAGCAAATTTTTAAAATTAAAAGCTCAATTTATCTCGCTTTATATTGGATTCCTGCTTTCGCAGGAATGACATAGAAGCCACGGGATGACAGATACATAATCTCCTAACCAACAAATAAACAGAGTTATATCGTGCAGTATAGATTATTAGGGTTGCTTTTAATAATAAGTTTTTCATATTTTGTTCAGGCAGAGTTGCCAAATAAAGAAGATAATTTTAAAGTTAGAGTGGCTATTGTTGATGTTCAATCGATTTTAGAAGGGTCAATGGCTATAAAAAATTTGCGTAATAAAGTTGAAAAAATTAATCAAAAAATTCAAGAAGATATTAACACAAAAGAAGCAGAATTTAAGCCTATGGAAGAAAGAGTGATGAAAGAACGTTCTTCTTTAAGTGAAGATGAGTTTGAAAAGAAAGTAAGCGAATTTTATGAAAAAGTTACTGAAGTAAAAAAAGAAATTCAGAGTAAAAAAGCAAGACTTGAGCAAGCTCATGCTGAAGCTATGAGTAAAATTCATGAATTAACGATTACAATAATTAGTGAGCTTGCAGAAAAATATAGCGTTAATTTAGTCATTCCAAGTGCTCAAATTTTATATGCAAAAGATAATTTAAATATAACTTCTGAAGTAACTTTTATATTGAATGAGAGATTAAAAGAAGTCCAAATCAATTATAATTATTAATAAGTATCAATATGGCAGAATTTACACCGATTACAATTGCATATGGGGATGGTATAGGTCCTGAAATAATGGAAGCCGTGCTTTATATATTACGTAAAGCTGAAGCACGAATCCGTTTAGAGACTATAGAAGTAGGGGAAAAACTCTATGTAAAGCACTATAGTTCAGGTATAAGTGAACAAAGTTGGGAGTCGATAGAACGTACCAGAATTATACTTAAAGCTCCGATTACTACGCCGCAAGGAGGAGGATATAAAAGCCTAAATGTTACGATTCGTAAGACGTTACAGCTTTTTGCTAATATTCGCCCCTCTGTTTCGTTTTATCCATTTACCAAAACTCAGCATCCAAATCTAAACCTAACTATCATACGTGAGAATGAGGAAGATTTATATGCCAGTATAGAATACCGCCAGACGCATAATATGTATGAGTCGGTTAAGCTTATTAGCCGTACCGGTTGCGAGAAAATTATCAGATATGCCTTTGAGTATGCGGTAAAAAATAATCGTAAAAAAGTTACTTGTTTAAGTAAGGATAATATCATGAAATTTTCCGATGGGATTTTTCATAAAGTATTTAATGAAATTGCCAAAGAATATCCGCAAATCAATAATGAGCATTATATTATCGATATCGGCACTGCAAGGCTTGCGACCAAACCAGAAATATTTGACGTTATCGTAACTTCTAATCTTTATGGCGATATCATTTCTGATGTAGCTGCTGAAATTTCAGGCTCGGTAGGCTTAGCTGGTTCTGCCAATATCGGAGAGCATTATGCAATGTTTGAAGCAGTACACGGAAGTGCTCCTGATATTGCAGGTCAAGACATCGCAAACCCATCAGGGCTATTAAATGCTGCTATAATGATGTTAGTGCATATAGGGCAGGGTGATATTGCCACTCTAATCGAAAATGCTTGGAAGAAGAATATAGAAGACGGCATGCATACGGCAGATATATATAATAAAGACCATTCTACTAAAAAGGTCGGCACAAAAGAATTTGCTGAAGAGGTAGTAAAAAGGCTAGGTCAGAAGCCAGAGAAATTAGCTAAAGCAGATTATCCGTTAGTTACTAAAAAGCAGAAAAGTAATACCACATATAAAATTAATACTAAAGAATCGAAAAAATTAGTCGGCACGGATATATTTGTAGGTATGAATGTTGCTTCTGCTCATGATATAGCTGATAAGGTAAATAAGCTTGATATTGGTAATTTTGAGCTGAAAACAATCTCTTCTAAAGGACTGAAATTATGGCCTCGTGATACAAGATTCGAGACCATATCCGATCATTGGTGTTGTCGTTTTATGGCTAAAGATGGAAAAGAATTAAAGCATTTAGATATAACAAAATTACTTGAGACCTTAAGCAAGGCAAATATCGACTTCATCAAAGTAGAAAACCTTTTTGAGTTTGATGGAGCAGCTGGCTATAGCTTAGCACAGGGGGAGTAAAATTAACCTTGTCATACCGCGACTTGTCCAGCACCGTCATTGCGAGCGACTGCAGGCTTTGTTGTATGGCTTGGAAAATGCCTTATATGTCATTCCCGCAAAAGCGGGAATCCAGAAAAAAAGTATAAACACAACAAGTTTCTAAAGCTAAAAGCTCGCTTTGTCTCGCTTTATGCTGGATTCCCGCCTACGCGGGAATGACATAGAATAAAAACTGTCCGGTACTATAGGAGGCACCGTCAAGTTAAGGGAGGTATAAATTAAGTATTGAGCAATTACAGGGAATGATTTATAGAATAGCAGTAACAATTTATCCTAGATTTTACCGCTATGCATATTACTCAAGCCCCGAATAGACATCGTTTTCCAGCAAGCATTATTAGCCATACAGTATGGTTATATCATCGCTTTAATAATAGTTACCGAGATGTTCAAGAGCAGATGGCTTATCGAGGTATTATATTAAGTCATGAGACTGTAAGGTTTTGGTGTTATAAGTTTGTAGTTTATTTTCAAGATGTTATTAGTAAGAGAGAGCGAAAGCCAACTGATAAATGGCATTTGGATGAGATGAATATCAAGATCAAAGGTGAAGTATTCATATTATGGAGAGCTGTTGACTCTGAGGGACATGAATTAGAAGTATTACTGCAGAAGCGTCGTAACAAGAAATCAGCTATTCGCTTTTTATCAAGATTATTGGGTAATTATCCATGTCCAAGGGTTATTGTGACTGATAAGCTAAAAAGCTACATTAAACCAGTTAGGTATATGTGTCCTAGGACTAAGCATCGTACCGATAAAAGACTAAATAATCGGATTGAGAATGCCCATCAGCCAACTAGGAGAAAAGAGAAGATACTGATTAAATTTAAGCATCCTAATTCAGCACAATGTACATTATCACTGATGGGAAAAGTCAGAAATATATTTGCTGTAAATGTTGGAAGATATACTAAAACAGCATCTGAGCAAAGAATTGCATTTGCGTCCGCTAAATCCATTTGGGATGAACCTACTCAAAGACTTCTTGCTGTCTGAAATCTAAAAATATAGTACTTTGTGACACTAATTTACTTAACTTGACGGTGCCGGTTATTCATGCATAGGTCTTGTTCCAACCATGTCATCCCGTGGTGGATAAATAAAATTAAAAGAGATAATGAAATGAGTGTAGTTTATAAGGTGGAAAATTTGGAAGATGCACGAGATTTTTTATCTTCTGCACAAGGTGAGTATATATTAACAAATTCTGAAAGCAGTGTAAAATATTATGGTATGTTAGTAGTTGATCATATGCTTGAAACTTTACAAAAAGAATTTCCTAAAAAAGTTATAGATGTTATTGTGAATGTTGACGATGACCATGCAGCTTTATTTACTGCAATAAAACTAAATTATAAAAATATAGTATATACGGCACCGTCAAGTTAAGGGAGGTATAAATTAAGTATTGAGCAATTACAGGGAATGATTTATAGAATAGCAGTAACAATTTATCCTAGATTTTACCGCTATGCATATTACTCAAGCCCCGAATAGACATCGTTTTCCAGCAAGCATTATTAGCCATACAGTATGGTTATATCATCGCTTTAATAATAGTTACCGAGATGTTCAAGAGCAGATGGCTTATCGAGGTATTATATTAAGTCATGAGACTGTAAGGTTTTGGTGTTATAAGTTTGTAGTTTATTTTCAAGATGTTATTAGTAAGAGAGAGCGAAAGCCAACTGATAAATGGCATTTGGATGAGATGAATATCAAGATCAAAGGTGAAGTATTCATATTATGGAGAGCTGTTGACTCTGAGGGACATGAATTAGAAGTATTACTGCAGAAGCGTCGTAACAAGAAATCAGCTATTCGCTTTTTATCAAGATTATTGGGTAATTATCCATGTCCAAGGGTTATTGTGACTGATAAGCTAAAAAGCTACATTAAACCAGTTAGGTATATGTGTCCTAGGACTAAGCATCGTACCGATAAAAGACTAAATAATCGGATTGAGAATGCCCATCAGCCAACTAGGAGAAAAGAGAAGATACTGATTAAATTTAAGCATCCTAATTCAGCACAATGTACATTATCACTGATGGGAAAAGTCAGAAATATATTTGCTGTAAATGTTGGAAGATATACTAAAACAGCATCTGAGCAAAGAATTGCATTTGCGTCCGCTAAATCCATTTGGGATGAAGCTACTCAAAGACTTCTTGCTGTCTGAAATCTAAAAATATAGTACTTTGTGACACTAATTTACTTAACTTGACGGTGCCGTGCCGATGCACTACCTAGTATTAGAAATTTCTTAATTTGAATAATCAGCAAGAATACGTAAATAAGGGAAAAGTTCTGGCTGCCTTTGAATTTCATCGATAACTATTAATCCATCTAGTGGGTCTAGAGTTGCTTTAGGATTTTTAAGTTGATCTAAATGGGATGGATCTTCTAAGTCAAAAAAATAATTTTTATCATTAAGTTGTTTGATAGCTATGTGCTAAGGTAGTTTTCCCGCACTGTCTTGGTCCAAGAATGGCACATATAGGGAATATATCAAAAGAGTCTTTGATATATTCTAAGTAATAACTTCTTTCTATCATCCTTGCAATTTCATAGTGTGACTTTGAATTTACAATATAACTATAACAAAATAATTACAAGATTTTTAGTCTAATTCATCAATTTTATCATATAATTTTTCTAAATGATGCTTTACTAGACGTAATATTTTTGCTTCAGGGCTAAGGTTTTTGATAGCCCATTTTTTAATCCAAGGTTCGGCAAGTTGCCACATATTAACGTTTTCGTCTAATTGTCTGCCTATCCCTTCAACCATTATTAAAGTTTTTTGTAACAACAATAAATCCGGTTGCACTTCCATGCCAAAATCTTCAGTGATTTTAAATAGATGAGCAAGTAACTTACCAACTGAAATATTCTTAGTAGGCATACCTACGACTGGTTCGGTAACAGCTCTGCAACTTTGGGCAAATAAATCTAAATCGGTATTAATAGGAACGTAACCAGCTCTTAGATGTACTTTGGCAACTAATTTATAATCACGGCTTAAAAAACCAAATAAGCTTTCAGCAATAGCTAAACGATCTTTTTCTTTTAGCCTGCCCATAATACCAAAATCAAGTAAAATTAGCCTACCTTGTTTATCTACTAAAATATTTCCTGGGTGTAAATCAGCGTGGAAAAAGCCGTCTCTATAAGCTTGGTTAAAAAATATTACAGCAAAGTTTTGGGCTATTTTTGCCGGCTCTAAATCCATTTCTTTTAATAGCAGAGTATCATATATGGAAGTTCCATCTAACCACTGCGTAGTTAGTATGTTTTCTGATGTTAAATCCCAATATATTTTAGGAATTATTACGTTATGATCTTTTCGCATATTATTAGCAAGCTCTGAAGCAGCAGCAGCCTCTAGGCGTAAATCAAGCTCAAATTTCATAGTTTCATGAAATTTATCAACTACTTTAAGAGGTTTTAGCCTTTTTGCTTTAGAAAATTTTGAGGCAATTTTTGCAAGGAAATATAATAGCCTAATGTCTCTGTTATATTTTTTATGAATATCAGGACGTAATATTTTTACCGCTATATAGTCGCCTGTTGCGAGCTGTGCCTTATGCACCTGCGAGATTGATGCAGCAGCTATAGGCGAGTCATTGAAGTGGCTGAATATTGTTGTCATCCCGCTTCCCTCTATGTCATTCCCGCTTCCCCCTATGTCATTCCCGCGGAGGCGGGAATCCAGTAATTTTTTTTCTAGATCCCCGTTTTCACGGGGATGACATAAAAATTCCCTCTCTATTATCCCCCTAGCCACCTTACTATCAAATGGTGGTAATTTATCCTGCAACAATCTTAAGTAATCTGCAATTTGTATTCCTACTAAATCGGGTCTAGTGGAAAGCGTTTGCCCAAATTTTATATAAATCGGTCCAAGGCTGCTTAAAGTGTCTATTAAGCGTTTGCCGTAATCTTCTTTTGATTTTCTAAATAACGATAATGGAGCAAAAAATAATGCTAATATATAGCCAATAAATCTAATATCTTTAGGTATTTTAACATTAGAAGTATTAGTCAAAATTTGCTTTTTGCTAATGATATGAAAAATACGTAATAAATTAAAAAAATTACAAATCATAACTTATATGCACTATGAATGACAACAATGCCGCCGCTTAGGTTTTTATAGTTAATTTCTTCAAAGCCTGCCTCTTTAATCATTATTCTAAACTCGTCTTGCGATGGAAATAAATCTATACTCTCGACTAAATAGTCATAGGCTTCTTTATTGCCGGTAATTATTTGACCGATTTTAGGGATAACATTAAACGAATAGAATTTGTAGAAATCTTGTAATAAACTTTCTTTTACCTTGGAAAATTCAAGACAGACAAATTTACCCATAGGTTTTAAAACTCTATAAGCTTCTTTTAGAGCTTTATTAATATCAGGAACGTTTCGAATCCCAAATGCAATGGTATAATAGTCAAAGCTATTATCAGGAAATGGCAATTCTTCAGCACTTGCTACAGTAAATTTAAGATTCTGAAATAGGTTTAGATCAATTGATTTTTTCTTAGCCTGCCTTAGCATCTCTTCATTGATATCGCTTAAAGTTAAAGAGATATTACTACCCCTATCTTTCGCTTTTTTAGCAAGCTTCAAAGCAATATCACCGCTACCGCTAGCAACATCTAATATATTAGAGTTAAGATTGGGGATTTGTCTAATAAACTCATCTTTCCATAAGCGATGCATTCCAAAGCTCATAAGATCATTCATTAAGTCATATTTATCAGCAACGTTAGAAAAGATATTATTAACAAGCGGCTGCTTGTCTGCTATATCGATTTTTTTAAATCCAAAATTTGTTTGGTTCATTTTGTTTATATGTTATATGGAATTTTTATATCTGGAGCTTGAGCAGGAAAATCTTTTGTATTTCTAGTGATTAGTAAACTATTGCTGTACTTAGCAGTTGCCCATATTATAGCATCAGGTAGTTTAATTTTATGTTCTTTTCTGATACCTACAGTAACTTCTGCAATTTCCTCATTTAAATTAATTATGGTAAAGTTATCTAAAAATTCCCTTATCATTTCTTGATTATCTTTTGAAGCACCAACTAATATTTCCATTTTAGTAATTATACTAATTTGAGGATTCTTGTATAATTTAAGTTCCTTATAAGTTAATAAATTGCCAGACAAATAATCTATTAGTATATTAGTATCAAATACTGCTTTCATTTATTCCATTCATCCCGTAATTTAGCTTGATATTCTAAACTATCTAATTTCATATCTTTCCATATACCAAAAGCAGATTCATAGCTTTTATTGTTTTTAGTATTATCAGCAATATAATCAGTTAGAGCTTGTCTTACAATTTGAGCACGGGATATTTTCTTTTTTTTAGATAGTTGATCTAAAATTTTAATTTGTGTATCTGGTATATCAATAATAGTTCGCATAATAGTTTTCATTATGTATATTCAATTAAATATAGTATAAACATAAAATTATTAAAATAATAGTAAAAATGCCAGAACTTCCTGAAGTAGAAACTTTGAAAAACTCTCTAGAAAGTAAATTAATAGGGCTTGTTATAAAAAAAGTGGAGTTTAAAAGAGATAATCTACGTTATAAATTATCTGCTGATTTAGCCGAGCAAATCGTAAATACGAATATAATAAATGTTAGGCGTCGTGCTAAATATTTAATAATCGACTTTAATAATAATTATTCTTTAATAGTTCACTTAGGTATGAGCTGCAGGTTTACTTTGCAACCCGCAGGCTACGAAGCCAAAAAACATGATCATGTAGTTTTTAACTTAAGTAATAATGAAAAGCTGATTTTTAACGATACTCGAAGATTTGGGATGATTTACAGCTTTCATACAGAGCTTTTAGAGAAAGATTTTTTTGCTAATCTAGCGTTAGAACCTCTATCTGATTTATTTGAGCTTCAATATTTAAAAAGTAAGCTAATTAATAAAAAAGTGCCGATAAAAAATTTACTCATGGATAATAGAATTGTCGTTGGAGTCGGCAATATTTATGCTTCTGAAAGTCTTCATTTAGCTAAAATTCATCCTGATAAATTCGGAAAAGATTTAAACGATGATGAGATAAAGAATTTAATTGCAGCAGTTAAGAATGTTCTATCTAAAGCTATAATTGCTGGTGGCACTACCCTTAAAGATTTTGTTAATGGCGATAATAAACCAGGTTATTTTACTCAGCAACTTGACGGTGCCCTTTTCATTTGGCGTTTTTATTAGTTCTACTTTTTGGGAAGATGGTATTTTTGCCGGCACTATTTTTGGAGTAGGCGGGGCTTTTGTTGTTGTTTTTTGTGGAGTTTGAAGCCAATTGAACATACCTATATCCTTATCAGATTCTATAATTTTTAATACTTTGTTAAAAATGAGCTATGGGAAGAATCTAGATAAGAAGATTTAATAATGCAATAAATATTTAACCAATGATATAAATTAATGATTTAAGGATAATTTGGGAAATATAAGGATTGGTATAGGATAAAGGGGAATAATAAAGGGCTTTAATAATTAGCAATAATTACTACTTATAATTATAACAGAATGTTTAAGGAATTTTTATTAAGATGTAAAAATAGAAAAGATTTTAGCTAAAATTAATAATTGCTCTAGCTGTCTAAACAGTATTTATATATTCTTAATTTTATCTTAGAAAAAATTTTAAGTAATTTATAAACTTATGGTTTATTGTAAAGACCAAGAGTGGAAAAGGGGATTTAGTAAATTTAGTATTTGCTAACCTTTTTTTAAACGGCGAAAAGCTTGATTTTAAGCTACGTTCGCCATTCGATACGTTTATAAATATACCAAAAAGTAATGAATGGTGGGTGATAGTGGACTCGAACCACCGACCTTTACGATGTCAACGTAATGCTCTAACCAACTGAGCTAATCACCCTTGTAAATGTTAAGTTCTATATTTATTGTATAATATAGTAGATTTCAAGCTTTATTTACATTATTTATAGTATTTTATTATCTATTCTACAAATTTTTTATGACAAACTTAAAACCTAAAGCTTTAGACTTTACTCAAAATTTTGTTATTGCACTTGATGGTCCTGCTGCTTCCGGTAAAGGTACTATTGGGTTTATGCTGGCTGAAAAATTTTCTTTAAAATATGTTCAATCAAGTATTGTTTATAGGCAGCTTGCTTTTAATTGCATTAAAGAAAAAATAGACATTACAGATATCAATAAAGTAATTTCCTTGTCTAAAGAAATAGATATTACAGATAAGTTTGACTTAGAGGATGAAAATATAGGAGGCGTTGCTTCACAAATTGCCGTAATAGCTGAGGTAAGAGATAATCTAAATAAGCATTTAGTAAAGTTAATTAATATTACACCTCGAATTCTTATGGAGGGTAGAGATATAGGGACAATAGTTGCACCTAATGCCGATTTTAAAATATTTATAACCGCAAACCCTGAGGTTAGAGCTGAGAGGCGATATAAACAGTTGCAAGCTAAAGGGAAAGCATGTATACTTGACGAGATTTTACAACAGATAATTCTGCGTGATAAAAGAGATAAAGAGCGAGAAGTAGCACCTTTATTACCGGCTTTGGATGCATTAATTATTGATACTTCCAAGCTTTCACCCTTATCGGTTGTAGAACAAATAACACAATATTATATTAAAAGAATAAAATAACTTGGTGCTTATAGTTTATTTTATTTAGAGGATGTTTTTCCAAACTCGCTTATAGATAGAAATGTCATCTAGTTGCTTGACCATGGGGAGCATTGTCCGCCTGGATCGTTTCTCCCTGTCACCCCGTGATTTATTCACGGGGTCCAGCTAAAAAATACTAATAATATTAGTATTTTTTATTATTTTCTGGATGCCGTGGTCAAGCCACGGCATGACACCGAGTATGCTTTTCGATCCACCCAGGCAATGCCATCACGGGATGATAGTGATATTTGGAAAATATCTTTTTTATTAACCCTTTAAAAAGATTATCTATTAGTTCAGCACCACTAATATTTACGAGAAAAATATGACAACAAAATTAAAACAAAGATTCGTTCCACAACTTGCAGCAGTTAATCATGAATTTGAAGATGATTTTTCTAAAATGCTTGAAACTGTTGATATGAGTCATATAAAACCTGGAACAGTAGTAAAAGGTCAAGTAGTTGATATTAATAAAGTAGTGGTTGTTGACGTTGGATTAAAAAATGAAGGTAGAATACCTAAATCTGAATTTTTATTATCACCGGCACATAAATTACCTGAGATTGGTGATTTAGTCGATGTTTATATTGAAAAAACTGAAGGACATAGCGGCAAAACACTAAGCCGTGAGAAAGCGATAAAAGAAGAATTATGGGGTCAGTTAGAACTCATGTGTAGCAAAGGTGAGTTTGTTGATGGTACAATTTTTGGTCGTGTAAAAGGTGGTTTCACTGTTGATTTATCCGGTGTTGTAGCGTTTTTACCAGGAAGCCAAGTGGATGTTAGACCAATCAAAGATCCTAGCTCTATAATGAATATTAGACAGCCATTTAAGATCCTAAGCATGGATAAAAAGCTTGGTAACATAGTTGTTTCAAGAAGAGCTATATTAGAAGAATCACGTTCTGAAGCTAGAGACGAGATGCTATCTAAAATCAAAGAAGGAATGATCCTTGAGGGAACAGTAAAGAATATTACAGATTATGGTGCATTCATTGATCTTGGTAGTGTTGACGGCTTATTACACTTAACTGATATTTCTTGGGGTAGAGTTAACCACCCATCAGAAGTGCTAGAATTTAATCAGAAAGTTAAAGTAATGGTTATTAAGTTTAACGAAGAGACAAAAAGAATATCTCTTGGTATGAAACAACTTGATTATAACCCATGGGAAAAAATTAAAGAAGAATTCCCTGTCGGTAAAAAAATGACTGGAAAAGTCACAAATTTTGCTGATTATGGTGTGTTTATTGAATTAAAGGATGGTTTAGAAGGGCTTGTTCACTCAAGTGAAATTAGTTGGCTTAAATCTAATCAAAATCCTAGAAAGACCCTTACCATAGGTCAAGAAGTAGAATTCATGGTGTTAGAAGTTGATACAGAAAAACATCGTGTTTCTTTAAGTATTAAGCAATGCCAGCAAAATCCTTTAATAAAATTTGCTGAAACTAATCCTGTTGGAACAGTGATCAAAGCTCCAATTAGAAACATTACTGATTTTGGAATCTTTGTTGCACTTAGCGACAATTTAGACGGTATGATTCATGAGGGTGATATTACTTGGGAAGATAATGGCAATGAGTTACTTAAAACATACAAAAAAGGTGACAAAGTAGATTGTAAAGTTCTAACAATCAATATTGAAAAAGAACAAATTAGTCTAGGTATCAAGCAATTAACTCCTAATCCATATCAAGGAATTGCTGATGAATATAAAAAAGGAACAGTAGTTAAAGCTGTTGTAACAGCAATCAAAGACGATGGATTGGAAGTATTAGTAAACGATAAAGCAGCAGGATTTATTAAAAAATCTGATTTATCAGATGAAAAAGAAGAACAAAAGCCTGAAATGTTTGCAGTAGATCAAGAAATCGAAGCAAAAGTCGCTTCTATCGAAAAGTCAACCAATAAAATTTTATTATCAATAAAAGCCCATAAAATAGCAGAGCGTCAAAAAGCTCTTAAAGAATATGGCTCTAGCGATAATACAACCAATATGGGTGACATACTTGCTAATGCTTTAGAAGATAGTAAGAAGTAGGATTGTTAGTCAATCTCCTTGGTGTTATCCCGTGGCTTATCCACGGGATGCATTGTTGCGTAGATCGAGAGTCGTCATTGCGAGCGAATAAAATGAGCGTGGCAATCTAGAAAAAATAATAAAAAATGCTATAAATTAGCATTTTTTAACTGGATTGCTTTGTCAATGTACTTCGTAATTTCCTCGCAATGACGGAAAAACTGATCCACGCGGGCAACGCCTCCACGGGATGATACATATCATTCCAACAAAAACTTTAAGGAAAAATATCCAATGTCCTACGTACCGATAGTAATTGAACAAACCTCTAGGGGTGAGCGTGCTTATGATATATATTCAAGGTTATTAAAAGAACGGATAATTTTTGTATGTGGTCCTATTGAAGACCATATGGCAAATTTAATTACTGCTCAATTATTGTTCCTTGAGGCAGAAAATCCGGAAAAAGATATATATATGTATATAAACTCTCCTGGAGGAGTCGTAACAGCTGGTCTTGCAATTTATGACACGATGCAATATATCAAGCCTAAAGTAGCTACTCTTTGTATCGGTCAAGCTTGTTCTATGGGGTCATTTTTACTTTGTGGTGGTGAAAAAGGAATGAGATATAGCCTGCCGCATAGCCGTGTTATGATCCACCAACCATCCGGAGGTTATCGAGGTCAGGCAACAGATATAGAAATTCATGCTCAAGAAACATTGAAAATCAAAAAAATCCTTAATAGTTTATATAGTAAACATACTGGGCAAGATGTGAAACATGTTGAGAAAAGCATGGAACGTGATAATTTCATGTCACCTGAAGAAGCCAAAAAATTCGGCATAATCGATAAAATAATTACACACAGAGATATTAAGTTATTAAAAGATAAGGAACAAGGTAAGTAGCAAATCGTCATTGCGAGGAGCGTAGCGGCGAAGCAATCTTAGGATGTTTGACGAGATTGACGTGTCAGTGCTTTGCATCCACAAAGTTGTTGTGTGGATCGGTTTTCCAATTGTCATCCCGTGATTTATTCTATAGTACTGGACAGTTTTAAAAAAGAGTTATATGAGTCTATCATATATTTTGTGTAAGTTGTAAAGCAACAGAGAAAGAAATACTGTTAAAATACAACTAGAACAAAGGTAAAAAATATGGCTAAGAAAATAGAAGCTGGTGTTAGAAGTGCAGATATAAATAATAAGTTAGTAGAGGAAATATTATCCCAATCTAATCCTAAAGAGTTATTTGGAAAGGATGGATTGTTTCAGCAATTAAAGAAGAGATTAGTAGAGAGAATACTAGAGGACGAGCTAAGTCATGAATTAGGTTATTCGAGGCATAGCAAGGCATCAAAGCAAGATAGCAATCGTCGTAATGGTACGAGCGAAAAGACAGTAATAGATGACAGTGGTCAAAAGATAGTACTTGATATTCCAAGAGATAGAGACAATAGTTTTGAGCCTCAATTAATTCCTAAGGGAGTTAGAAGATTCACTGGATTTGATGATAGCGTTATTTCACTTTATGCAAGAGGTATGACCATGAGTGAGATTCAATCCCATTTAGAGGAAATGTATCATACAGAAGTATCTAAGGAGCTTATCTCGACTATTACAGATGGAGTTATGGAAGAGGTAATAATATGGCAAGCCCGAGCATTAGATAGAATATACCCAATTGTATATTTAGATTGCATCATGGTAAAAGCAAGAGATAATAATATAGTTATAAATAAGGCTGTTTACCTTGTTATTGGTATAAATATAGAAGGCAAGAAAGAGCTTTTGGGTATTTGGATTAGCAAGAATGAGGGGTCAAAGTTTTGGATGCAGGTTGTAAGCGAATTAAAGAACCGAGGTGTAGAACAAATTTATGTAGCATGTGTTGACGGTCTTAAAGGTTTTAGAGATGCAATAAACAGTGTTTTCCCAAATACCATAGTACAACTTTGTATAGTACATATGGTACGTAATTCTTTAAAGTACGTTTCTTACAAAAATCTTAAAGAAGTAGCAGCTGACTTAAAACAAATCTATACAGCAAATAATGAGAATATGGCTAATTTAGCATTAGAAGAGTTTGCTAAAAAATGGGATAGTAAATACCCAGTTATTTCTGATATATGGATACGTAATTGGAGTGGTATAGTACCTTTCTTTGCGTTCCCTAAAGAGATTAGAAAGGTAATCTATACTACCAATACGATAGAATCGGTAAATAGACAAATCCGTAAAATTATCAAAAATAAAGGGGTTTTCCCAGATGATAAATCTATCACAAAAATTGTCTACTTAGCTCTTAAACATGCTGCAAAAAAGTGGACCATGCCTATTAAAGAATGGTCTCTTGCTTTGAATCAATTTGAGATACTATGTGGAAATTTTAAATATGAATTATTAGAAAATGATTTTTAACAATTTACACAAAAATTATGATTGACTCCACTCTCTAAATTTTTATGCTGCTTGTGAATTTTGTTGCATAAAAAAAAGCGTCACTAATTTGGCTTCTGTGAGTGGTTGAGGTTAGCAAATCGTACTACTTACCTCCATCATTCCAAATTTCTCATTTATTTGTAGTATACTACAGATACTTTAAAAGCTGGAAGTCAAATAAATGGTAGTAGATAACTAGGTTAGCAAAGGCAAATCCCGAAGTTCGACGTACCAAATTTTAAAGTATCAAAGGTATATATCACAATAAATTTTTTATTTGGATTTGTTCTAATTTTTCTTCTTTTTCTAGCTTATTTAAAAAATCCTTATAGAAATTATTCGTAATATATACTAGCTCCATGTTCGAGTTATCTTCAGATGATTCAAGTATTACTAAGCAATCATCATTTCTAAAAGTAGCCATTTTTCCACTTTCTTGTTCTATTACATTATCTACCAAAATATATTTATCTTTCAAAATCTTATAAAATTCTTCAAATTTATTTTTATCTATAGTTAAAATTACTGCTTCTATTATATTAAAATCATTACATATTACTAAAGCTTGAGATGTGTATTTTTCATTAGGTTCTATAAAATAATTATGACCTTGCCAATAATTAAGTTCCTTTCCAGTAATTGTATATTTTTTTATTAAATCTGAAGCGGTAGCTTTATTTAGCTCAAGCCCAAGCGGGGTAGGATTAGAATAAGAATTTAAGGATACAAATATGGTAATAAAGTATAATAAGTTTTTTATAAACATATGAAAACCTTAGTGAATTAGATCGGGGAATAGGTAAGACTATTTTTTATAAATTGATATCCGTACATTATTAATATCATAATATTTATAATTTTTCAATTAAAACTTAATATTAAAAATCTTTACAAAATTTAGTGAAAAAAGATAAAATCTAATATATTATAGATAATTATATCTTTAGCTCATTACATGGTAATTTTTAGTATAGTTTTTTTTAAAACCGTTTCAGTGTTATTAAGTGTAGTAATCGGGTTTTTAGCGGGTAAATACTCAAATGTTGAAAGAGATAGCATCTCTTCTTTATTATTCTATTTTATATCACCTATAGTATTCTTTACTATTCCTGCTAGCACAACTTTGACATTTTCAGCATTAAGTGTTACAGTTGTAACCTTTGTAATTGCGACATTGTTGTCATTATTTTCTTACTATTTTTTCGGTAAATTTTGGCAGGATCATACACGTAATATTATAGCTTTGTCTGCTGGTACAGCAAATGGGGGATATTTCATGTTGCCTATAGCTACTGCACTTTTTGATGATTATACGCTAAGTATTTATATGATGGCAGTGATAGGCGTTAATATTTACGAGTGTTCGGTAGGCTTTTATATTTGCATGCGAAGCTTTGCAAACACTACTGATAGTATATTGAAAGTAGTAAAATTGCCAATTTTGAATGCATTTTTCCTAGGTTGTTTATTTAGTTTTTGCGGTTTTACTTTACCTGATTTCTTGGATGATTTTATATATAATATGAAAGGTTCTTTTTCTATACTTGGTATGGTTATGGTAGGACTTGCTCTTTCATCACTTCAAAAATTTGAAGTGGATATAAAATTTACTCTTGCTACTTTTGCTGCTAAATTCTTATTTTATCCTTTAGGGGTAGGGCTATTTATCATGTTTGATCATTTTGTAACAAAATGGTATAATAATGATTATTATAATGCGTTAAAGCTACTTTCTACAGCACCCTTAGCTGCAAATACCATAGTTATAGCAAATTTACAAAAATTTTATCCTGAAAAGGTCGCTGCCACCGTGTTTTTATCGCTACTTTTTGTAGTAGTATATATGCCGACAATGGTCAGTATATTTTTAAGTGATTTAAATTAGTAGGTTTATATGAAAATTAACTCAATTAAAATTGGTCCATATATTAACTTTCTTCCTCTTCAATATATACCAAAACATAAAATCTCTTATGTAGAATTTGGTGATCCTCAAAATAAAAACGTAATAATATGTGCTCATGGTTTAACAAGAAATGCTCATGATTTTGATAAAATAGCTAAAGAATTAAGTAAAGATTATAGAGTAATTTCCCTAAGCTATCCTGGTCGTGGTGATAGTGAAAATTTAAAAAAAACCAGCCATTATAACTATACCACTTATATCAAAGATACATTGCTATTTTTAAATAAGTTAAAGATAAAAAAACCTATTTGGCTAGGTACTTCAATGGGGGGAATTATAGGTATGGTACTTGCTAGTAGATTTAAAAATATATTTAAAGCTTTAATATTAAATGATATAGGAGCGTTTATTGATGCCGAACCTTTGATCAAAATTGGAACTTATGCTAAAAAAACGGTAATATTGGATGATTTAGCAAGTGCAAAAGAACACATGAAACTTATTTACGGACAGGCAGGTATCAAGAATGAAGAAGATTGGGATTATTTAACAAAATATAGCGTCATTTCTACGTTTGGCGGAAAATATAAGATGAATTATGATCCTGCTATAACAAAAGGCATGAAAAATGTCAAAAGCCAAAAAGATGTAGATTTATGGTCTATATGGAATAAAATAAAATGTAAAATTTTACTGATTCATGGCATTAAATCTCAAGTTCTAACAAAATCTACTGTTGAAAAAATGCAAAAAACAAAAAATTTTGATCTTTACGAAATTAAATATGCAGGTCATACTCCCTCCTTAACAAATTCTAATGAAATTGAACATATAAAATCTTGGTTAGAAAAATTATACAAAGAAGATAAATTAAATTATGAGAATTACTAATAAAGTACTAATAATCGGTTCAGGTCCTGCTGGTTTAAGTGCTGCTATTTATGCAGCAAGGGCATCTTTAAACCCAATATTAATTAATGGTATTCAGCCTGGTGGTCAGCTTACTATTACCACTGATGTTGAGAATTATCCAGGATTTGCAGAAAGCGTACAAGGACCTTGGCTAATGGAACAGATGCGTATGCAGGCTGAAAATGTCGGCACTAAAATTGTTAACGATTATGTTGAGAAAGTGGATTTATCACAAAGACCTTTTAAAATATCTACAGGATCTGGAACAGAGTACGAAGCTGAAAGCATAATTATTTGTACTGGTGCGGAAGCAAGATGGCTTGGTATTCCTACAGAGCAAGAATTTATGGGATTTGGGGTGTCAGCTTGTGCTACTTGTGATGGTTTCTTTTTCAAAAATCAGGAAGTAGTAGTAGTTGGTGGGGGTAATAGTGCTGTTGAAGAGGCTTTATATCTGACCAATCACGCAAGCAAAGTTACTATAGTACATAGACGAGATAGTTTTAGAGCTGAGAAAATATTACAAGAGCGGCTATTTAAAAATCCTAAAATATCTGTGATTTGGGATCATGTAGTAGAAGAGATTGTTGGTAATAATAACCCAAAATCCGTTACTAGCGTTAAAATTCAAAATGTTCATACTAAAGAGACAAGCTTAGTAAATTGTAGCGGCGTATTTGTAGCTATCGGGCATAAACCAAATACTGCTTTATTTGCAGGACAAGTTACAATGGATAGCGATAATTATATTATTACTGAACCTGATAGCACTAAAACTAATATAGAGGGTGTTTTTGCTGCTGGTGATGTTCAAGATAAAATCTATAGGCAGGCTATAACCGCAGCAGGTACTGGCTGTATGGCTGCCCTTGAAGCAGAGAAATTTTTGAATAAGTGATGTGTTCCCGTGACTGTAAATAGGTTGTTGCATAGTTCTGATGTCATTCCCGCATGAGCCTTGCCTGCGTGGATCAAAAAACATGATCGGTGTCATCCTGTGGCGGCATTGTTGCGTGGATCAATTTTTCCTCTGTCATCCCGTGCACTTGTAGCGGGATCCAGCTTAAAATACTGAAATTATTAGTATTAAAGGCACCGTCAAGTTAAGGGAGGTATAAATTAAGTATTGAGCAATTACAGGGAATGATTTATAGAATAGCAGTAACAATTTATCCTAGATTTTACCGCTATGCATATTACTCAAGCCCCGAATAGACATCGTTTTCCAGCAAGCATTATTAGCCATACAGTATGGTTATATCATCGCTTTAATAATAGTTACCGAGATGTTCAAGAGCAGATGGCTTATCGAGGTATTATATTAAGTCATGAGACTGTAAGGTTTTGGTGTTATAAGTTTGTAGTTTATTTTCAAGATGTTATTAGTAAGAGAGAGCGAAAGCCAACTGATAAATGGCATTTGGATGAGATGAATATCAAGATCAAAGGTGAAGTATTCATATTATGGAGAGCTGTTGACTCTGAGGGACATGAATTAGAAGTATTACTGCAGAAGCGTCGTAACAAGAAATCAGCTATTCGCTTTTTATCAAGATTATTGGGTAATTATCCATGTCCAAGGGTTATTGTGACTGATAAGCTAAAAAGCTACATTAAACCAGTTAGGTATATGTGTCCTAGGACTAAGCATCGTACCGATAAAAGACTAAATAATCGGATTGAGAATGCCCATCAGCCAACTAGGAGAAAAGAGAAGATACTGATTAAATTTAAGCATCCTAATTCAGCACAATGTACATTATCACTGATGGGAAAAGTCAGAAATATATTTGCTGTAAATGTTGGAAGATATACTAAAACAGCATTTGAGCAAAGAATTGCATTTGCGTCCGCTAAATCCATTTGGGAGAGGGTGTCAGGAAGTTTGTGTAAGTTGTAAAAATAGTTAAGAATAAAAATAACATAAACAACTTACATGGAGCTAATATGAAGAACAATAACAAAGTATCAAATCCAGCTATAGAAAAATTAGTATCAGAAATACTATCACAAAGTGATCCATCTGAAATATTTGGTAAAGAAGGGATATTTCAGGGAATTAAAAAGCAGATAGTAAATAAGATTTTAGAGAAAGAAATGGAATCTCATATAGGTTATGAGAAACATTCTAAAAATGAGAAATACTCAGATAACAGACGTAATGGTAATTATGAAAAGACTCTAATAGATCCAGAAGGTCGTAAATTGACAGTAGAAGTGCCAAGGGATCGGGATGGAGAATTTGAACCTCAACTAATTCCAAAAGGAGTGCGTAAATTTGAAGGATTTGATGATAAAGTAATATCCTTATATGCTCGGGGAATGACCATTAGGGAAATACAAGGGCACTTAGAAGAACTATATGCCACCAAGGTATCATCTGAGTTAATATCAAAGGTAACTGATGGTATTTTAGAGGAAGTAACTGCTTGGCAGAATAGAGCACTTGATAATGTATATCCTATAATGTACTTAGATTGTATTCATGTTAAGGCAAGAGATAATCATGTAATAATAAATAAAGCGGTTTATCTAGCTATTGGAGTGAATATGGAGGGCAAGAAAGAGCTATTAGGAATTTGGATAGGCAAGAATGAAGGGTGTAAATTTTGGATGCAGGTAGTAACAGAACTGAAGAATCGAGGAGTTGCACAAATATATGTTGCATGTGTTGATGGTCTTAAGGGTTTTCCAGAGGCGATAAATAGCATTTTTCCAAAGACGATAGTGCAGTTGTGTATTGTTCATATGGTAAGAAATTCTGTAAAATACGTATCATACAAAGATCTAAAAGCGGTAACAGCTGATTTAAAAGCAGTTTATTCTGCAATAAATGAAGCAGAGGGATTAAGAGAATTACAAAACTTTGCCAAAAAATGGGATGAAAAATATCCAGTTATTTTTGACATATGGCAACGAAATTGGTCTGGCATAGCTCCATTTTTTAGCTTTCCGGAAGACATTAGGAAGGCGATTTACACTACTAATGCTATTGAATCCACTAACCGTCAAATTCGTAAAATTATTAAAAATAAAGGAGTATTTCCAGATGACAAATCGATTCAGAAAATAATCTTTTTGGCGTTGACAAATGCCTCTAAAAAATGGACAATGCCTATTAAGAATTGGGCGATGGCTTTAAATCAATTTGCTATACTTTGTGATACTAATTTACAAAATTGGGCAAATGGAGAAATCGTACTTACACAAAAAATCTGACAGACCCATTTGGGATGAAGCTACTCAAAGACTTCTTGCTGTCTGAAATCTAAAAATATAGTACTTTGTGACACTAATTTACTTAACTTGACGGTGCCGTTTAAATCTTTCATAAAAATTATTTATATAGTAATATTAATTAATTCAAATTTTTTAGGTTAGCAAATAGTCCTCTAGGGCTTAGCCCTAGAGGACTCGAACCTAAAGTTTATTAATAGAATTAAGGACTGTTTCTAAGATCATACTAGCTGCTACTGCATCATTATTATTACGCTCTTTTCGTTTAATACCGAATGATTTTAGAAAATTGTTTGCGGCTTTTGTAGTGAATCGTTCGTCTTGTAGATATATAGGTAAATTTATAGATTTTGTCAATTCTTCGGCAAATTTTATTACTATAGCTGATTGCTCTGTCTGCATTCCGCTCATATCAATCGGCAAGCCTATTACAATACCGCAAGCTTTATATTGTTCAATTTTCTCCAGCAAAGAGGCTATGATCGCTTTTTTACTTGCTTCAGTGATAATATTTAGCGGCATGGCTATATTACGTTCTTGATTAGATATAGCAATGCCTATTTTTTTGCTGCCGTAATCAATAGAGATAAGAGGTGCATTCGGTAATAAAAGCCGATAAAATTCTTGAAGATTATTTATGATCATGATAGGTTGTGTGTACAAAATTTACATAATTATTGTATTATATGCTAAAAAATATTCAGAAACATTTAGATATCAAATTAATTAAATTATCGGCAATTTTAGCCTTTATTTACTGCTTATTATTCAATAGTGCAATATTAATTTATAAATTTGATTACTATAAAGCAACAATCTTTAGAAGAATATTAGAGCTATCAAAAGATTTCTGCTATGTTTATATATTTTCTTTTATAGCATTTTTTGGTCTTAGCGTACATAGATTAGCATTAAAAATTGGTTCATGCTTTCTATTTATCACTTCTGCAATAGCTAGCTATTATATTTATTTCTTTAAAATAACCACTACTAAACAAGTAATTGGTAGTTTTTTCTCAACAGATTTAAACGAAGTTTATGAAATTACAAGTATTAAATTGATAATATGGATGATTTTTAGCTTATTTACTTGTCTTTACACACTCAAATCTTTTGCCACTTCTGATACTAAATCTTTTGTCACAAAATTATTATCCGCAGCGTGTTTACTTATCTTTTTATATAATATCATTACTCCATCTTTTAAAATATTAAAAAATTACTTTCCTGTTCAATATTTACATAATACTTATCTTAATTTTGCTGGAAGCCTAGAAGGTAAAAATTATGCTCGGCACCGTCAAGTTAAGTAAATTAGTGTCACAAAGTACTATATTTTTAGATTTCAGACAGCAAGAAGTCTTTGAGTAGCTTCATCCCAAATGGATTTAGCGGACGCAAATGCAATTCTTTGCTCAGATGCTGTTTTAGTATATCTTCCAACATTTACAGCAAATATATTTCTGACTTTTCCCATCAGTGATAATGTACATTGTGCTGAATTAGGATGCTTAAATTTAATCAGTATCTTCTCTTTTCTCCTAGTTGGCTGATGGGCATTCTCAATCCGATTATTTAGTCTTTTATCGGTACGATGGCACCGTCAAGTTAAGGGAGGTATAAATTAAGTATTGAGCAATTACAGGGAATGATTTATAGAATAGCAGTAACAATTTATCCTAGATTTTACCGCTATGCATATTACTCAAGCCCCGAATAGACATCGTTTTCCAGCAAGCATTATTAGCCATACAGTATGGTTATATCATCGCTTTAATAATAGTTACCGAGATGTTCAAGAGCAGATGGCTTATCGAGGTATTATATTAAGTCATGAGACTGTAAGGTTTTGGTGTTATAAGTTTGTAGTTTATTTTCAAGATGTTATTAGTAAGAGAGAGCGAAAGCCAACTGATAAATGGCATTTGGATGAGATGAATATCAAGATCAAAGGTGAAGTATTCATATTATGGAGAGCTGTTGACTCTGAGGGACATGAATTAGAAGTATTACTGCAGAAGCGTCGTAACAAGAAATCAGCTATTCGCTTTTTATCAAGATTATTGGGTAATTATCCATGTCCAAGGGTTATTGTGACTGATAAGCTAAAAAGCTACATTAAACCAGTTAGGTATATGTGTCCTAGGACTAAGCATCGTACCGATAAAAGACTAAATAATCGGATTGAGAATGCCCATCAGCCAACTAGGAGAAAAGAGAAGATACTGATTAAATTTAAGCATCCTAATTCAGCACAATGTACATTATCACTGATGGGAAAAGTCAGAAATATATTTGCTGTAAATGTTGGAAGATATACTAAAACAGCATCTGAGCAAAGAATTGCATTTGCGTCCGCTAAATCCATTTGGGATGAAGCTACTCAAAGACTTCTTGCTGTCTGAAATCTAAAAATATAGTACTTTGTGACACTAATTTACTTAACTTGACGGTGCCTATGGAACTCGTATACAACTTGCATAAAAAGCTCATGTCCTCTATAATGCTGGACATTACTTCTTTCATAAAGAGTAAAAGTTCGTAATGGTAGTAACTATAGTAGCAGTAATTTGAGAGATAATAGATTTGATATTAAAGACTTAGATTATTATAGGAAGATTCATAATGGCTTTAGAACATTAGCTGATAAATACCCGAAACGCATCAAAACAATTAAGGTAACGGCTTTAAGTACACCAATACTAACACATAAGATTATCACAAAATATTATAATGATTTAGATTTAGGATAGAAGAAGGTAAAATATGGCAACAGCAATACACGCACAACAAGCATTTGAGCATATCAAACAGGAAATAGTAGAGAATATCAATGGCGGCACTACAACTCATGATAGTACAGCTGAATCAATTAAGAGTAACCGCATATTATCATTATCTGGTGGTGGAGTGAAGGGGATAGCTGAGCTTGTGGTACTTGCTGAGATAGAGGAACGTACAGGCAAATCTATATCAGAGTTATTCCCGATCATTACAGGCACTAGTGTTGGCGGTCTTATTGGAGCATTGCTAACTATCCCAAAAGAGCAAGGCTCAAACATAGCTAAATATAGTGCAAAAGATGCTTTGAAGATATTTACAGACGCGGCACCAAAGATCTTTGAACATCATTGGTATGATGGAATAAAACAAATATTCACCCATAAACACAGTCAAGGACCATTAAAAGAAATATTAGAGCAGCATTTGGCAGAATTAAGATTAGATGATACGACATCTAGATTAATAATCCCTGTTACTGATTTAGCAAGTAAAGATACAGAGGTTAAGATATTTGATAGTCAGGATGATTATAGTCCGCATATCAGAGTTCAGGACGTGTTACTAGCGACCACTGCAGCACCTACATACTTTAAGCCTGTAACTAATAAAGAGTATATTAAAGGTTATGAGAATCAGGAGGAAGTACTTTATGCATATGCCGATGGAGGGCTTTGGGCTAATAGACCAGCATATGAGGCACTTAAGATATTAAAGCGCGGTCATAGTAGGGAAGAGAATGCCAAAATACTAGATAATACCATGGTATTATCACTTAACTTTGACAATGATCGTGAGGCTAGCAGCTCTATACCTAAGATAGGATTTGATGGAGTAATAGTATGGCTTGTTAAAGGCAAGTTAGTCAGTCGTTTAATGCAAAGCAGTGAAGATAGCTCCACAGCAGAGGTAAGAGTAGATTTACCGGGAGAAGATGAGTTTGTGGAAGTAAAGCTACCTATTACTAAAGAGACAAGTAGTCTAGATAATAGTAACCTTCAAAACATTGAAGCTTTAGTAGCGGTAGGTCTTAAATATATAGAGGATCACACGGAGCAATTACAAAAGCTATGTGATAATTTAGTAAAATATGTAGAGGTAGAGACTAAAGCTATGCCTTATGAAAAAGTTACAGAAGATACAGAGGTAGTAATAAAACTTGGCTTAGATTTAGATAATAGTAGCGATGATGCTACGGTTCAAGCCGTTATTACAGACGAAAATAGAGGGCAGATACTTGATGGTATCAAGCAATATCTATCATCATTTGCAAATGAAAATCCCGATTTAAAAGAAAACATAAGTCAGTATCTAACTGCTGTGAGTGATTATAGTAATCAGGAATTAGAGAAGCTAATACTAGATTTTGCAGAAAGCCAAAAGGTAGTAAAAGAAATGGAGCTACATGAGGCAGAGAGTGTGCTTGCTCCTTATATGAGCTGCGGACAGGAAGCTAATCAAGAGTCCATGGAACTTGAAGGGATAGATGACGAAGTACAAAGTCATGAGGTTTTGGCTTAAGGAATAAATTCTAAGCGTATTATGTAATGTTAGTAGATAGCTTGGATTTATTGCTTCCGAGAGTACATGATTTATTTTTATGTATAAACCACTTAAGAAATATGTTAAAACTTTTAGTAACAAAGTAGAGTAAATTAATGATTAATAAAAGACCCGCTGTAATATCACTGTTTGCAGGAGCAGGAGGATTAAACATGGGCTTTGAACGGCATGGGTACAAAATAGTTTGGGCAAATGGTATTGATAAGGATGCATGTGAGACACATAAATTATGGTCTAAGACAGAAGTAGTTTGTGGATATATAAGAGAAAATAATGGTAGTATCAATGACTAAATATAACTCTTGCAATCAATTGGATAGAGCCAAGAACCTATTTACGCAGTGTAAATTCACATTTATAGATTTATTCGCAGGAATAGGTGGTTTTCATATTGCACTTTCAAACATCGGCGGGAAATGTGTGTTTGCTTGTGAAATTGATAAATCTGCAAGAGAGACATATAAAATAAATCATAAAATATCTGACGATATATTTGGCAATGATATTACCAAAGTTGCAAGTATTGATATTCCAGACCACGATGTTTTATGGCACCGTCAAGTTAAGGGAGGTATAAATTAAGTATTGAGCAATTACAGGGAATGATTTATAGAATAGCAGTAACAATTTATCCTAGATTTTACCGCTATGCATATTACTCAAGCCCGAATAGACATCGTTTTCCAGCAAGCATTATTAGCCATACAGTATGGTTATATCATCGCTTTAATAATAGTTACCGAGATGTTCAAGAGCAGATGGCTTATCGAGGTATTATATTAAGTCATGAGACTGTAAGGTTTTGGTGTTATAAGTTTGTAGTTTATTTTCAAGATGTTATTAGTAAGAGAGAGCGAAAGCCAACTGATAAATGGCATTTGGATGAGATAAATATCAAGATCAAAGGTGAAGTATTCATATTATGGAGAGCTGTTGACTCTGAGGGACATGAATTAGAAGTATTACTGCAGAAGCGTCGTAACAAGAAATCAGCTATTCGCTTTTTATCAAGATTATTGGGTAATTATCCATGTCCAAGGGTTATTGTGACTGATAAGCTAAAAAGCTACATTAAACCAGTTAGGTATATGTGTCCTAGGACTAAGCATCGTACCGATAAAAGACTAAATAATCGGATTGAGAATGCCCATCAGCCAACTAGGAGAAAAGAGAAGATACTGATTAAATTTAAGCATCCTAATTCAGCACAATGTACATTATCACTGATGGGAAAAGTCAGAAATATATTTGCTGTAAATGTTGGAAGATATACTAAAACAGCATCTGAGCAAAGAATTGCATTTGCGTCCGCTAAATCCATTTGGGATGAAGCTACTCAAAGACTTCTTGCTGTCTGAAATCTAAAAATATAGTACTTTGTGACACTAATTTACTTAACTTGACGGTGCCTATGGAACTCGTATACAACTTGCATAAAAAGCTCATGTCCTCTATAATGCTGGACATTACTTCTTTCATAAAGAGTAAAAGTTCGTAATGGTAGTAACTATAGTAGCAGTAATTTGAGAGATAATAGATTTGATATTAAAGACTTAGATTATTATAGGAAGATTCATAATGGCTTTAGAACATTAGCTGATAAATACCCGAAACGCATCAAAACAATTAAGGTAACGGCTTTAAGTACACCAATACTAACACATAAGATTATCACAAAATATTATAATGATTTAGATTTAGGATAGAAGAAGGTAAAATATGGCAACAGCAATACACGCACAACAAGCATTTGAGCATATCAAACAGGAAATAGTAGAGAATATCAATGGCGGCACTACAACTCATGATAGTACAGCTGAATCAATTAAGAGTAACCGCATATTATCATTATCTGGTGGTGGAGTGAAGGGGATAGCTGAGCTTGTGGTACTTGCTGAGATAGAGGAACGTACAGGCAAATCTATATCAGAGTTATTCCCGATCATTACAGGCACTAGTGTTGGCGGTCTTATTGGAGCATTGCTAACTATCCCAAAAGAGCAAGGCTCAAACATAGCTAAATATAGTGCAAAAGATGCTTTGAAGATATTTACAGACGCGGCACCAAAGATCTTTGAACATCATTGGTATGATGGAATAAAACAAATATTCACCCATAAACACAGTCAAGGACCATTAAAAGAAATATTAGAGCAGCATTTGGCAGAATTAAGATTAGATGATACGACATCTAGATTAATAATCCCTGTTACTGATTTAGCAAGTAAAGATACAGAGGTTAAGATATTTGATAGTCAGGATGATTATAGTCCGCATATCAGAGTTCAGGACGTGTTACTAGCGACCACTGCAGCACCTACATACTTTAAGCCTGTAACTAATAAAGAGTATATTAAAGGTTATGAGAATCAGGAGGAAGTACTTTATGCATATGCCGATGGAGGGCTTTGGGCTAATAGACCAGCATATGAGGCACTTAAGATATTAAAGCGCGGTCATAGTAGGGAAGAGAATGCCAAAATACTAGATAATACCATGGTATTATCACTTAACTTTGACAATGATCGTGAGGCTAGCAGCTCTATACCTAAGATAGGATTTGATGGAGTAATAGTATGGCTTGTTAAAGGCAAGTTAGTCAGTCGTTTAATGCAAAGCAGTGAAGATAGCTCCACAGCAGAGGTAAGAGTAGATTTACCGGGAGAAGATGAGTTTGTGGAAGTAAAGCTACCTATTACTAAAGAGACAAGTAGTCTAGATAATAGTAACCTTCAAAACATTGAAGCTTTAGTAGCGGTAGGTCTTAAATATATAGAGGATCACACGGAGCAATTACAAAAGCTATGTGATAATTTAGTAAAATATGTAGAGGTAGAGACTAAAGCTATGCCTTATGAAAAAGTTACAGAAGATACAGAGGTAGTAATAAAACTTGGCTTAGATTTAGATAATAGTAGCGATGATGCTACGGTTCAAGCCGTTATTACAGACGAAAATAGAGGGCAGATACTTGATGGTATCAAGCAATATCTATCATCATTTGCAAATGAAAATCCCGATTTAAAAGAAAACATAAGTCAGTATCTAACTGCTGTGAGTGATTATAGTAATCAGGAATTAGAGAAGCTAATACTAGATTTTGCAGAAAGCCAAAAGGTAGTAAAAGAAATGGAGCTACATGAGGCAGAGAGTGTGCTTGCTCCTTATATGAGCTGCGGACAGGAAGCTAATCAAGAGTCCATGGAACTTGAAGGGATAGATGACGAAGTACAAAGTCATGAGGTTTTGGCTTAAGGAATAAATTCTAAGCGTATTATGTAATGTTAGTAGATAGCTTGGATTTATTGCTTCCGAGAGTACATGATTTATTTTTATGTATAAACCACTTAAGAAATATGTTAAAACTTTTAGTAACAAAGTAGAGTAAATTAATGATTAATAAAAGACCCGCTGTAATATCACTGTTTGCAGGAGCAGGAGGATTAAACATGGGCTTTGAACGGCATGGGTACAAAATAGTTTGGGCAAATGGTATTGATAAGGATGCATGTGAGACACATAAATTATGGTCTAAGACAGAAGTAGTTTGTGGATATATAAGAGAAAATAATGGTAGTATCAATGACTAAATATAACTCTTGCAATCAATTGGATAGAGCCAAGAACCTATTTACGCAGTGTAAATTCACATTTATAGATTTATTCGCAGGAATAGGTGGTTTTCATATTGCACTTTCAAACATCGGCGGGAAATGTGTGTTTGCTTGTGAAATTGATAAATCTGCAAGAGAGACATATAAAATAAATCATAAAATATCTGACGATATATTTGGCAATGATATTACCAAAGTTGCAAGTATTGATATTCCAGACCACGATGTTTTATGGCACCGTCAAGTTAAGGGAGGTATAAATTAAGTATTGAGCAATTACAGGGAATGATTTATAGAATAGCAGTAACAATTTATCCTAGATTTTACCGCTATGCATATTACTCAAGCCCCGAATAGACATCGTTTTCCAGCAAGCATTATTAGCCATACAGTATGGTTATATCATCGCTTTAATAATAGTTACCGAGATGTTCAAGAGCAGATGGCTTATCGAGGTATTATATTAAGTCATGAGACTGTAAGGTTTTGGTGTTATAAGTTTGTAGTTTATTTTCAAGATGTTATTAGTAAGAGAGAGCGAAAGCCAACTGATAAATGGCATTTGGATGAGATAAATATCAAGATCAAAGGTGAAGTATTCATATTATGGAGAGCTGTTGACTCTGAGGGACATGAATTAGAAGTATTACTGCAGAAGCGTCGTAACAAGAAATCAGCTATTCGCTTTTTATCAAGATTATTGGGTAATTATCCATGTCCAAGGGTTATTGTGACTGATAAGCTAAAAAGCTACATTAAACCAGTTAGGTATATGTGTCCTAGGACTAAGCATCGTACCGGCACCGTCAAGTTAAGTAAATTAGTGTCACAAAGTACTATATTTTGGGTCTGTCAGATTTTTTGTGTAAGTACGATTTCTCCATTTGCCCAATTTTGTAAATTAGTATCACAAAGTATAGCAAATTGATTTAAAGCCATCGCCCAATTCTTAATAGGCATTGTCCATTTTTTAGAGGCATTTGTCAACGCCAAAAAGATTATTTTCTGAATCGATTTGTCATCTGGAAATACTCCTTTATTTTTAATAATTTTACGAATTTGACGGTTAGTGGATTCAATAGCATTAGTAGTGTAAATCGCCTTCCTAATGTCTTCCGGAAAGCTAAAAAATGGAGCTATGCCAGACCAATTTCGTTGCCATATGTCAAAAATAACTGGATATTTTTCATCCCATTTTTTGGCAAAGTTTTGTAATTCTCTTAATCCCTCTGCTTCATTTATTGCAGAATAAACTGCTTTTAAATCAGCTGTTACCGCTTTTAGATCTTTGTATGATACGTATTTTACAGAATTTCTTACCATATGAACAATACACAACTGCACTATCGTCTTTGGAAAAATGCTATTTATCGCCTCTGGAAAACCCTTAAGACCATCAACACATGCAACATATATTTGTGCAACTCCTCGATTCTTCAGTTCTGTTACTACCTGCATCCAAAATTTACACCCTTCATTCTTGCCTATCCAAATTCCTAATAGCTCTTTCTTGCCCTCCATATTCACTCCAATAGCTAGATAAACCGCTTTATTTATTATTACATGATTATCTCTTGCCTTAACATGAATACAATCTAAGTACATTATAGGATATACATTATCAAGTGCTCTATTCTGCCAAGCAGTTACTTCCTCTAAAATACCATCAGTTACCTTTGATATTAACTCAGATGATACCTTGGTGGCATATAGTTCTTCTAAGTGCCCTTGTATTTCCCTAATGGTCATTCCCCGAGCATATAAGGATATTACTTTATCATCAAATCCTTCAAATTTACGCACTCCTTTTGGAATTAGTTGAGGTTCAAATTCTCCATCCCGATCCCTTGGCACTTCTACTGTCAATTTACGACCTTCTGGATCTATTAGAGTCTTTTCATAATTACCATTACGTCTGTTATCTGAGTATTTCTCATTTTTAGAATGTTTCTCATAACCTATATGAGATTCCATTTCTTTCTCTAAAATCTTATTTACTATCTGCTTTTTAATTCCCTGAAATATCCCTTCTTTACCAAATATTTCAGATGGATCACTTTGTGATAGTATTTCTGATGGCACCGTCAAGTTAAGGGAGGTATAAATTAAGTATTGAGCAATTACAGGGAATGATTTATAGAATAGCAGTAACAATTTATCCTAGATTTTACCGCTATGCATATTACTCAAGCCCCGAATAGACATCGTTTTCCAGCAAGCATTATTAGCCATACAGTATGGTTATATCATCGCTTTAATAATAGTTACCGAGATGTTCAAGAGCAGATGGCTTATCGAGGTATTATATTAAGTCATGAGACTGTAAGGTTTTGGTGTTATAAGTTTGTAGTTTATTTTCAAGATGTTATTAGTAAGAGAGAGCGAAAGCCAACTGATAAATGGCATTTGGATGAGATGAATATCAAGATCAAAGGTGAAGTATTCATATTATGGAGAGCTGTTGACTCTGAGGGACATGAATTAGAAGTATTACTGCAGAAGCGTCGTAACAAGAAATCAGCTATTCGCTTTTTATCAAGATTATTGGGTAATTATCCATGTCCAAGGGTTATTGTGACTGATAAGCTAAAAAGCTACATTAAACCAGTTAGGTATATGTGTCCTAGGACTAAGCATCGTACCGATAAAAGACTAAATAATCGGATTGAGAATGCCCATCAGCCAACTAGGAGAAAAGAGAAGATACTGATTAAATTTAAGCATCCTAATTCAGCACAATGTACATTATCACTGATGGGAAAAGTCAGAAATATATTTGCTGTAAATGTTGGAAGATATACTAAAACAGCATCTGAGCAAAGAATTGCATTTGCGTCCGCTAAATCCATTTGGGATGAAGCTACTCAAAGACTTCTTGCTGTCTGAAATCTAAAAATATAGTACTTTGTGACACTAATTTACTTAACTTGACGGTGCCTATGGAACTCGTATACAACTTGCATAAAAAGCTCATGTCCTCTATAATGCTGGACATTACTTCTTTCATAAAGAGTAAAAGTTCGTAATGGTAGTAACTATAGTAGCAGTAATTTGAGAGATAATAGATTTGATATTAAAGACTTAGATTATTATAGGAAGATTCATAATGGCTTTAGAACATTAGCTGATAAATACCCGAAACGCATCAAAACAATTAAGGTAACGGCTTTAAGTACACCAATACTAACACATAAGATTATCACAAAATATTATAATGATTTAGATTTAGGATAGAAGAAGGTAAAATATGGCAACAGCAATACACGCACAACAAGCATTTGAGCATATCAAACAGGAAATAGTAGAGAATATCAATGGCGGCACTACAACTCATGATAGTACAGCTGAATCAATTAAGAGTAACCGCATATTATCATTATCTGGTGGTGGAGTGAAGGGGATAGCTGAGCTTGTGGTACTTGCTGAGATAGAGGAACGTACAGGCAAATCTATATCAGAGTTATTCCCGATCATTACAGGCACTAGTGTTGGCGGTCTTATTGGAGCATTGCTAACTATCCCAAAAGAGCAAGGCTCAAACATAGCTAAATATAGTGCAAAAGATGCTTTGAAGATATTTACAGACGCGGCACCAAAGATCTTTGAACATCATTGGTATGATGGAATAAAACAAATATTCACCCATAAACACAGTCAAGGACCATTAAAAGAAATATTAGAGCAGCATTTGGCAGAATTAAGATTAGATGATACGACATCTAGATTAATAATCCCTGTTACTGATTTAGCAAGTAAAGATACAGAGGTTAAGATATTTGATAGTCAGGATGATTATAGTCCGCATATCAGAGTTCAGGACGTGTTACTAGCGACCACTGCAGCACCTACATACTTTAAGCCTGTAACTAATAAAGAGTATATTAAAGGTTATGAGAATCAGGAGGAAGTACTTTATGCATATGCCGATGGAGGGCTTTGGGCTAATAGACCAGCATATGAGGCACTTAAGATATTAAAGCGCGGTCATAGTAGGGAAGAGAATGCCAAAATACTAGATAATACCATGGTATTATCACTTAACTTTGACAATGATCGTGAGGCTAGCAGCTCTATACCTAAGATAGGATTTGATGGAGTAATAGTATGGCTTGTTAAAGGCAAGTTAGTCAGTCGTTTAATGCAAAGCAGTGAAGATAGCTCCACAGCAGAGGTAAGAGTAGATTTACCGGGAGAAGATGAGTTTGTGGAAGTAAAGCTACCTATTACTAAAGAGACAAGTAGTCTAGATAATAGTAACCTTCAAAACATTGAAGCTTTAGTAGCGGTAGGTCTTAAATATATAGAGGATCACACGGAGCAATTACAAAAGCTATGTGATAATTTAGTAAAATATGTAGAGGTAGAGACTAAAGCTATGCCTTATGAAAAAGTTACAGAAGATACAGAGGTAGTAATAAAACTTGGCTTAGATTTAGATAATAGTAGCGATGATGCTACGGTTCAAGCCGTTATTACAGACGAAAATAGAGGGCAGATACTTGATGGTATCAAGCAATATCTATCATCATTTGCAAATGAAAATCCCGATTTAAAAGAAAACATAAGTCAGTATCTAACTGCTGTGAGTGATTATAGTAATCAGGAATTAGAGAAGCTAATACTAGATTTTGCAGAAAGCCAAAAGGTAGTAAAAGAAATGGAGCTACATGAGGCAGAGAGTGTGCTTGCTCCTTATATGAGCTGCGGACAGGAAGCTAATCAAGAGTCCATGGAACTTGAAGGGATAGATGACGAAGTACAAAGTCATGAGGTTTTGGCTTAAGGAATAAATTCTAAGCGTATTATGTAATGTTAGTAGATAGCTTGGATTTATTGCTTCCGAGAGTACATGATTTATTTTTATGTATAAACCACTTAAGAAATATGTTAAAACTTTTAGTAACAAAGTAGAGTAAATTAATGATTAATAAAAGACCCGCTGTAATATCACTGTTTGCAGGAGCAGGAGGATTAAACATGGGCTTTGAACGGCATGGGTACAAAATAGTTTGGGCAAATGGTATTGATAAGGATGCATGTGAGACACATAAATTATGGTCTAAGACAGAAGTAGTTTGTGGATATATAAGAGAAAATAATGGTAGTATCAATGACTAAATATAACTCTTGCAATCAATTGGATAGAGCCAAGAACCTATTTACGCAGTGTAAATTCACATTTATAGATTTATTCGCAGGAATAGGTGGTTTTCATATTGCACTTTCAAACATCGGCGGGAAATGTGTGTTTGCTTGTGAAATTGATAAATCTGCAAGAGAGACATATAAAATAAATCATAAAATATCTGACGATATATTTGGCAATGATATTACCAAAGTTGCAAGTATTGATATTCCAGACCACGATGTTTTATGGCACCGTCAAGTTAAGGGAGGTATAAATTAAGTATTGAGCAATTACAGGGAATGATTTATAGAATAGCAGTAACAATTTATCCTAGATTTTACCGCTATGCATATTACTCAAGCCCCGAATAGACATCGTTTTCCAGCAAGCATTATTAGCCATACAGTATGGTTATATCATCGCTTTAATAATAGTTACCGAGATGTTCAAGAGCAGATGGCTTATCGAGGTATTATATTAAGTCATGAGACTGTAAGGTTTTGGTGTTATAAGTTTGTAGTTTATTTTCAAGATGTTATTAGTAAGAGAGAGCGAAAGCCAACTGATAAATGGCATTTGGATGAGATAAATATCAAGATCAAAGGTGAAGTATTCATATTATGGAGAGCTGTTGACTCTGAGGGACATGAATTAGAAGTATTACTGCAGAAGCGTCGTAACAAGAAATCAGCTATTCGCTTTTTATCAAGATTATTGGGTAATTATCCATGTCCAAGGGTTATTGTGACTGATAAGCTAAAAAGCTACATTAAACCAGTTAGGTATATGTGTCCTAGGACTAAGCATCGTACCGGCACCGTCAAGTTAAGTAAATTAGTGTCACAAAGTACTATATTTTGGGTCTGTCAGATTTTTTGTGTAAGTACGATTTCTCCATTTGCCCAATTTTGTAAATTAGTATCACAAAGTATAGCAAATTGATTTAAAGCCATCGCCCAATTCTTAATAGGCATTGTCCATTTTTTAGAGGCATTTGTCAACGCCAAAAAGATTATTTTCTGAATCGATTTGTCATCTGGAAATACTCCTTTATTTTTAATAATTTTACGAATTTGACGGTTAGTGGATTCAATAGCATTAGTAGTGTAAATCGCCTTCCTAATGTCTTCCGGAAAGCTAAAAAATGGAGCTATGCCAGACCAATTTCGTTGCCATATGTCAAAAATAACTGGATATTTTTCATCCCATTTTTTGGCAAAGTTTTGTAATTCTCTTAATCCCTCTGCTTCATTTATTGCAGAATAAACTGCTTTTAAATCAGCTGTTACCGCTTTTAGATCTTTGTATGATACGTATTTTACAGAATTTCTTACCATATGAACAATACACAACTGCACTATCGTCTTTGGAAAAATGCTATTTATCGCCTCTGGAAAACCCTTAAGACCATCAACACATGCAACATATATTTGTGCAACTCCTCGATTCTTCAGTTCTGTTACTACCTGCATCCAAAATTTACACCCTTCATTCTTGCCTATCCAAATTCCTAATAGCTCTTTCTTGCCCTCCATATTCACTCCAATAGCTAGATAAACCGCTTTATTTATTATTACATGATTATCTCTTGCCTTAACATGAATACAATCTAAGTACATTATAGGATATACATTATCAAGTGCTCTATTCTGCCAAGCAGTTACTTCCTCTAAAATACCATCAGTTACCTTTGATATTAACTCAGATGATACCTTGGTGGCATATAGTTCTTCTAAGTGCCCTTGTATTTCCCTAATGGTCATTCCCCGAGCATATAAGGATATTACTTTATCATCAAATCCTTCAAATTTACGCACTCCTTTTGGAATTAGTTGAGGTTCAAATTCTCCATCCCGATCCCTTGGCACTTCTACTGTCAATTTACGACCTTCTGGATCTATTAGAGTCTTTTCATAATTACCATTACGTCTGTTATCTGAGTATTTCTCATTTTTAGAATGTTTCTCATAACCTATATGAGATTCCATTTCTTTCTCTAAAATCTTATTTACTATCTGCTTTTTAATTCCCTGAAATATCCCTTCTTTACCAAATATTTCAGATGGATCACTTTGTGATAGTATTTCTGATACTAATTTTTCTATAGCTGGATTTGATACTTTGTTATTGTTCTTCATATTAGCTCCATGTAAGTTGTTTATGTTATTTTTATTCTTAACTATTTTTACAACTTACACAAACTTCCTGACACCCTCTATATTTTTAGATTTCAGACAGCAAGAAGTCTTTGAGTAGCTTCATCCCAAATGGATTTAGCGGACGCAAATGCAATTCTTTGCTCAGATGCTGTTTTAGTATATCTTCCAACATTTACAGCAAATATATTTCTGACTTTTCCCATCAGTGATAATGTACATTGTGCTGAATTAGGATGCTTAAATTTAATCAGTATCTTCTCTTTTCTCCTAGTTGGCTGATGGGCATTCTCAATCCGATTATTTAGTCTTTTATCGGTACGATGCTTAGTCCTAGGACACATATACCTAACTGGTTTAATGTAGCTTTTTAGCTTATCAGTCACAATAACCCTTGGACATGGATAATTACCCAATAATCTTGATAAAAAGCGAATAGCTGATTTCTTGTTACGACGCTTCTGCAGTAATACTTCTAATTCATGTCCCTCAGAGTCAACAGCTCTCCATAATATGAATACTTCACCTTTGATCTTGATATTCATCTCATCCAAATGCCATTTATCAGTTGGCTTTCGCTCTCTCTTACTAATAACATCTTGAAAATAAACTACAAACTTATAACACCAAAACCTTACAGTCTCATGACTTAATATAATACCTCGATAAGCCATCTGCTCTTGAACATCTCGGTAACTATTATTAAAGCGATGATATAACCATACTGTATGGCTAATAATGCTTGCTGGAAAACGATGTCTATTCGGGGCTTGAGTAATATGCATAGCGGTAAAATCTAGGATAAATTGTTACTGCTATTCTATAAATCATTCCCTGTAATTGCTCAATACTTAATTTATACCTCCCTTAACTTGACGGTGCCAATCCTCTACTTTTTTTTGACATTCTTTATCTGATGACTTAAATGACTTGTTTGAGTTATCTGTAACATTTAAGTATAATTCTTGTAAACAATTTTGATTTAATGTTTTAGCAATTCTTAAGGTAGGTTCTACCATGTGACAAAAAACAATTTTTCCGTCAGGTAATTCGCACCTTGTGTTAAAGTTTGTTTTTTTCATAATAATTTTCTAATTAATTAAACTTAATTGAAAATATCTAATAAACTTCAACTATGCAATAAAATATTTAAACTTCTTTTGAAAGGATTACAAAATACTCTTTTTCAAAGAGAAGAAATATACTTATCCAAATTTCTTGTCATTTCTAAGTAGTTAACTTTACCATTTGCAAGTAGCGGTATCTCAGGTAAAGTAATAACTATTTTCGGTATATAAAGTAAGGAAACCTTTGCCTTGCGTAGGTTATTTGTAAAATTTTCTCTATTTATGATAGTACTGGTAGTAAATAAAATAATTTTTTCCCCTTGCGTTTCATCTTGTGTAGAAATTGCAGCATGTAAGGAGCTAGGATCAATCTCACTTGCAAGCTCCTCGACTTTTGTAAGAGAAATCATCTCGCCAGCTATTTTGGCAAATCTTTTTAAACGTCCTAAAATGGTTATGTAGCCTTCTCCATCGATCTTAACTATATCACCCGTATCGTGCCATTCTTTATAAATATAGTTACCATTTTCGTCTAAATAACCAAGCATGACATTAGGACCACGAATTAGTAAACGTCCACCTTCGTCTATCCCTTCAACTTTTTCAAGTTTATATTCAATCTTTGACAACAACCTCCCAACAGTACCAGCTTTACTATGCATAGGGGTATTGCAAGCAATGATTGAGGAGCTTTCCGTTATACCATATCCCTCAAAAATGCGTATGCCATATTTATTAAGCCAAAATTGTCTGGTAGTTTCTTTTAGTTTTTCACTACCTGCAAATATATAACGCAATGAATAAAAATCATATGGATGAGCATAATTTGCATAGCCATTTAAAAATGTATCAGTTGAAATTAATATGGTTGCTCCGACATCATATATCATTTCTGGTATGCTGCGGTAATTTAAAGGTGAGGGGTATAAAAATAGCTTAATGCCGTTTAAAGTTGTAATAATCGCTCCACCAAGTCCAAAGCAGTGGAATAATGGCAGTGAGTTAAATACTATATCATCAGGGCTAAAAGGTATTTTAGCGGTTGCTTGATATCTATTAGCTTGCAGATTTCTATGAGATAACATTACAGCTTTAGGCTCCCCTTCGGTACCTGAAGTGAAAATTATTACTGCTGGTTTTTCATCATCACGATTACGGCAAAAATACTTATAATAAGTTTTAGAAAAACGGATGCCCATTGAGGCTTTTAATTTTAGAGCTAGATTGATTTGGTTTTTAAAATCTTCTAAATATATTACTTTAATACCAAAATCTAATAAATTAGTTATTAATTCGTGTAGCTCTGCTTTTTCTATAAATTGCTTTGAGGTATAAATTACTTTTAGCTGTGCAGTTTTACATGAGTTAATAATAGTATTTATCCCGCTACTCCAATTAATTATAGCTGGAACAAATCCGCTAAATTGCATGGCATAAAAGGTAATTAGTGTATTTGTTGTGTTAGGTAGCATTAAACCTAGATGCTTGCCAAAAATATTATTTCTTTTGATTAAATCACCAAGAATAAAAGATTTGAGTATTAAATCACGATAAGTAGCTTTGTTATTTTCAAAGTCATTAACTATTCTTTTCTTAAACCCATGAATTTTGGCAGCTTCTATCAGCGATGCAAATAAAGTATTCTTATAGTCTGAACTCTCAAACATCATATCAGCCATAATATCATATAGAGTTCTTGCTATATATTGGCGTCTTTCTTGACCGGATGCAGCACCAATATCAGCAAATTTTACTGGTGGTAGAACAGTAACAGTAATTTTAGGAAATATTTTTCTCTTTAATATATTTTGTAGTTTTGAGAAATGAGTAAATTGTGTGCCATCTATTCTAACTGGTAAAATAGTTGCGTTTGCTTTATCGGCGATCATTCCAGGACCTTCGTAAATCTTCATTAAAGAGCCAGTAACACTTATTCTACCCTCCGGAAAAATAGCTATTTTTCGGTCATTTTGTACTTCTTTTACTAAGGTCTTAATTGCCATTGGGTTGTTTGGATCAACAGGCAAAGTATTAGCCATACGTAAGAATGGTCTAATCCACCATATTTTGCGTATATCAGGGCTTATTGCAAAGGTCATTTCTTCCTTTAGGTAAGTAGCAATTAGCGGTGGATCGAGATATGAAATATGGTTGGCAATTACTACTACTTTGTTACCTGCTTTCTGTAAATTCTCAAGCCCTTTAACTTCAACCTTATACATTAAATCAAACCAAAATTGGAATATTCTACGCAAGACAGGGTAAGGAATAATTTTAACTTCAGGGATTAGGTGATAAATATATATGGTAACGATGATATTAGATAGGCTGATAAATAATATTATCCAAGGTATCGTAAAATTTAAATAAAATAATAATGATAGGATAATAGTTGATCCCACCATAAAGATAGAATTAATTAGGTTGTTTACGGCAATAATACGGCTGCGGTGAGCGGGATTTGCGTAATGCTGTAATATAGCAAAAAGAGGCACGATATATAATCCACCAATTGCTGCTAAAAAGAATAGATCGATAACTATTCGCCAATTATGCCTTTTTGATAAAAATATAAAAATACTTTTTAGTTGAGCTGGTTCATAAGCAACTGCACTAATTCTACTAGCAAAAAATAAATCGATGCCAAAAATACTAATGCCAAGTGCTGAAATAAAGAGGTATTTAACAGTAATTTCGTTTTCAAATATTTTGCTACATAAAAATGAACCGACCCCAACACCAAGCGAGAAAACTGCTAAAAATAAATTAGCAACATTCTCATCAGCTTTAAACGTTATTTTAGCAAGTAAAGGTATCTGAGAAATTATAGCAGCTCCAATAAACCAAAACCATGAAATGCCTAGTATTGCTAAGTATATTTGCTTTTTGGTTTGAGCATATCTTATCATATTTAGGCTTTCGCTTATGATATTAAAATTTATCTTGATATCACGATTTGCGTTATTTGATTTTGGTGTAGTAAGACTTGAAATAAAGCCAATAGCTGCAATTGTAATTAAGGAATAAATTATGAAATTATTACTGATTGTGTAATAGCTGCCGATTATAGTACCAATGAAAATAGCGATGAAAGTTCCAGCCTCAACAAAGCCGTTAGCTCCAAGCAATTCCTCTTTACTTAAATGATCAGGAAGAACGCTATATTTAATTGGACCAAAGAAAGTGGAATGAATACCCATCAGGCAAATAGAGCAGAGCAGTACTATAATGTTATTATGATGAAAGCCATAAATTGCAAAAGCGATTATAGCAATCTCGCAAGCTTTTATGATTTTAATTAGGGTAGAGCGTTCATATTTATCAGCGATTTGTCCGGCTATACTTGCAAATATTATAAAAGGTAGAACAAAAATAGCATTGGTAACTAAAACAAGTAAGTTATTATATTTGCTTAGAGAACCAACAACTCCATAAGTAATTAAAATTACAAGAGCATTTTTCAAGATGTTATCGTTAAGACAACCACATAATTGTACTATAAAATTCGGTAAGAATCGCCTATCCTTAAAGAGATATAATTTATTTGAATCCATAGTATATAGTAGTTTATTTTAATGATTACAATTATCTAATCAATTTAATATCAGCATTATTTAATTTTAGTTTTGCCCATATTTTATCGGCAGTGTATATAGGAGCTTGTAATTTAATACCTAAAGTAATACAAGCTCGATCTCCAAGCGACAAGCCTTTATGTTGAGTATATGATTGTAATTGAGCTGTATGAGCAGCTTGGGCACCGTCAAGTTAAGTAAATTAGTGTCACAAAGTACTATATTTTTAGATTTCAGACAGCAAGAAGTCTTTGAGTAGCTTCATCCCAAATGGATTTAGCGGACGCAAATGCAATTCTTTGCTCAGATGCTGTTTTAGTATATCTTCCAACATTTACAGCAAATATATTTCTGACTTTTCCCATCAGTGATAATGTACATTGTGCTGAATTAGGATGCTTAAATTTAATCAGTATCTTCTCTTTTCTCCTAGTTGGCTGATGGGCATTCTCAATCCGATTATTTAGTCTTTTATCGGTACGATGCTTAGTCCTAGGACACATATACCTAACTGGTTTAATGTAGCTTTTTAGCTTATCAGTCACAATAACCCTTGGACATGGATAATTACCCAATAATCTTGATAAAAAGCGAATAGCTGATTTCTTGTTACGACGCTTCTGCAGTAATACTTCTAATTCATGTCCCTCAGAGTCAACAGCTCTCCATAATATGAATACTTCACCTTTGATCTTGATATTCATCTCATCCAAATGCCATTTATCAGTTGGCTTTCGCTCTCTCTTACTAATAACATCTTGAAAATAAACTACAAACTTATAACACCAAAACCTTACAGTCTCATGACTTAATATAATACCTCGATAAGCCATCTGCTCTTGAACATCTCGGTAACTATTATTAAAGCGATGATATAACCATACTGTATGGCTAATAATGCTTGCTGGAAAACGATGTCTATTCGGGGCTTGAGTAATATGCATAGCGGTAAAATCTAGGATAAATTGTTACTGCTATTCTATAAATCATTCCCTGTAATTGCTCAATACTTAATTTATACCTCCCTTAACTTGACGGTGCCTAGAGTAATTATAGAACCTAAAATTGAACTAAGTAATAATACATCTGATAAAATACATATATATACTGTTGATGATAGTGAATATAAGCTTACTGGAGATATACCTTATTCAGCATAATTAGATGTTCAAATAAAAGTGAGAAGTAAATTTGCTAACTTGATGCTAAAACCTCAAAACCTTGATTATACCTTGCGTCCGCCGTTTGATACATTCATACAAATAGCAAAAAATGAAGAATGGCGCACCCGAGAGGAGTCGAACCCCTAACCTTATGATCCGTAGTCATATACTCTATCCAATTGAGCTACGGGTGCTAAATCCTAAAGAAGGATATATAAAAGCTTATAGTTTGTCAAGAAACACTTCAGGTTAACGATTTATACTTACTCTTTACCAAATAAAACGGCACCGTCAAGTTAAGGGAGGTATAAATTAAGTATTGAGCAATTACAGGGAATGATTTATAGAATAGCAGTAACAATTTATCCTAGATTTTACCGCTATGCATATTACTCAAGCCCCGAATAGACATCGTTTTCCAGCAAGCATTATTAGCCATACAGTATGGTTATATCATCGCTTTAATAATAGTTACCGAGATGTTCAAGAGCAGATGGCTTATCGAGGTATTATATTAAGTCATGAGACTGTAAGGTTTTGGTGTTATAAGTTTGTAGTTTATTTTCAAGATGTTATTAGTAAGAGAGAGCGAAAGCCAACTGATAAATGGCATTTGGATGAGATGAATATCAAGATCAAAGGTGAAGTATTCATATTATGGAGAGCTGTTGACTCTGAGGGACATGAATTAGAAGTATTACTGCAGAAGCGTCGTAACAAGAAATCAGCTATTCGCTTTTTATCAAGATTATTGGGTAATTATCCATGTCCAAGGGTTATTGTGACTGATAAGCTAAAAAGCTACATTAAACCAGTTAGGTATATGTGTCCTAGGACTAAGCATCGTACCGATAAAAGACTAAATAATCGGATTGAGAATGCCCATCAGCCAACTAGGAGAAAAGAGAAGATACTGATTAAATTTAAGCATCCTAATTCAGCACAATGTACATTATCACTGATGGGAAAAGTCAGAAATATATTTGCTGTAAATGTTGGAAGATATACTAAAACAGCATCTGAGCAAAGAATTGCATTTGCGTCCGCTAAATCCATTTGGGATGAAGCTACTCAAAGACTTCTTGCTGTCTGAAATCTAAAAATATAGTACTTTGTGACACTAATTTACTTAACTTGACGGTGCCTATATTTGCTACAATATAAATTTGCTTACATAAAAATTTTCAAAGGTTTGGTATAATTTAGCTTGAAAGCTGTTATAGCTTTGTTATAATCAACTTTACAAAACAAAAAAGGTTAATAAAATGAAAAATTTATTGAAAATTCTATTAATTCTAGCTTTTTCAGCACCAGTATTTGCTTCTTCAACAACAACTACTACCACTACAACATTTGATACAACAGTTACAACTGATCAAATAAAGGATATGAGTACTGATGCTCAAAAAGCTTGGGTAAATAGTTTATTAGCAGCTCCAAATGCTCCAGAATTATATAATAATTTAAATTCTGATGTTCAAAAGTGGGTTGTAGAAAATACTACTGCTGACCAACAAAAAGTTTTAGGATTAATCAATAATATTTAATTTTTAAGCACAGCGTCATTGTGAGGGATTGTAAGGAACGTGGTAATCTCATAGGCATTATAGAACTATTTAGGTTGCTTCGTTAATTTACTTATTAACAAATTCTTCACAATGACGAGTAATTTTTTATCCCTCTACTTTTCTCACTTTAGATTCTTTACAAAAAATAATAAAAAATTCTTATATTTTACTGTAAAAAGAAGTAATATCATCTATTTTGATATTTCTTGAGTTCTGTGATCATTGTACGGCACCGTCAAGTTAAGGGAGGTATAAATTAAGTATTGAGCAATTACAGGGAATAATTTATAGAATAGCAGTAACAATTTATCCTAGATTTTACCGCTATGCATATTACTCAAGCCCCGAATAGACATCGTTTTCCAGCAAGCATTATTAGCCATACAGTATGGTTATATCATCGCTTTAATAATAGTTACCGAGATGTTCAAGAGCAGATGGCTTATCGAGGTATTATATTAAGTCATGAGACTGTAAGGTTTTGGTGTTATAAGTTTGTAGTTTATTTTCAAGATGTTATTAGTAAGAGAGAGCGAAAGCCAACTGATAAATGGCATTTGGATGAGATGAATATCAAGATCAAAGGTGAAGTATTCATATTATGGAGAGCTGTTGACTCTGAGGGACATGAATTAGAAGTATTACTGCAGAAGCGTCGTAATAAGAAATCAGCTATTCGCTTTTTATCAAGATTATTGGGTAATTATCCATGTCCAAGGGTTATTGTGACTGATAAGCTAAAAAGCTACATTAAACCAGTTAGGTATATGTGTCCTAGGACTAAGCATCGTACCGATAAAAGACTAAATAATCGGATTGAGAATGCCCATCAGCCAACTAGGAGAAAAGAGAAGATACTGATTAAATTTAAGCATCCTAATTTAGCACAATGTACATTATCACTGATGGGAAAAGTCAGAAATATATTTGCTGTAAATGTTGGAAGATATACTAAAACAGCATCTGAGCAAAGAATTGCATTTGCGTCCGCTAAATCCATTTGGGATGAAGCTACTCAAAGACTTCTTGCTGTCTGAAATCTAAAAATATAGTACTTTGTGACACTAATTTACTTAACTTGACGGTGCCTAATAAAGATATTTCTCCTAAAAAACTCTCTTTCTGCTTTTTATTACTAACCATCAGGATTTTAGGTTGAGCTGAAATAACAAAATCATGATCACCAAATAATTTAAACTTATAATAAATAGCAGCCTCTAGGCTTGTATTTTTTTTATTTATAAATTTATCTTTTTTATATAGGAAGCTCATACCTATATTCTGATTATCGGTTATGCTGTACTCTATACAGATATTTGCTAATTGCACATCTTGATAGGATAATAATTCCAGTATTTTCTGCTCTAATTTTTTTATTTGCCGTAGAATTTTTGCTTGAAGATTAGGTTGATTTTTTACTTCTTCAAGATATTGCCTAAGATATATTATTCTATTATTTACATGTAAAACAGTTTCCTCTCTTTGCTTTTTTTCATTTTTTGAGATTCTATTAGTTTTATTTCCCCCTATAATGTATCTATATCTGCCTTGTTCTAACAGCCATGCGGAAGCATGTGCCGTATTAATATCAAAAACAATTATAATAAATATGAGACAGCAATATAGCTTTAATATCATAACCGCTTAAATTTAAAAAACGCATTATAATAATAATTATAAGTTGAGTAAAGTATTAAATGAAAAATTTTTTGTGTGAGTAAAAAAAACTTATTTTATAACTCAAAATATGCTATAATATGAGTTATAAAATAAACATTTATAGCTCATGATATGGAATTGGCAGCATAAAGATTGGCCTAATTTTAAATATGATCAGAAAAATATTTCTGATTTGGAAAAACGTTTTATCAATAATAGTGGTGTTCTTTTAGGGGCAACTAAACATCTTTCGAAATCTGATAAAGATAATTTAGTTGTGATGCTTGCAAGTGATGAAGCATTAAATAGTTCTGAAATTGAAGGGGAATATTTAAATAGAGACAGCTTGCAATCCTCTATAAAGCGTTATTTTAATATAGCAAAGGATAATAGAAAAGCTTCGCCTGCGGAAAATGGTATCTCAGAATTGCTTGCCGACATGTATTATTCATATGATCAGCCTTTAAGCCATGATTGTTTGTTTCGTTGGCATGAAATGTTAATGAATGGTATAAAAGATTTAGATGCTATAGGAAAATATCGCATCCACCTAGAGCCAATGCAGGTAGTTTCAGGCAAATATCATGAGCCTACTATTCATTTTGAGGCACCGCCATCTGATATTGTACCAAAAGAAATGGATAGATTTATAGAATGGTATAATAATATTACGGATTCTATTACTCCACTTACTAAAGCTGCTATTGCCCATCTTTATTTTGAGTCTATACATCCGTTTGAAGATGGTAACGGAAGAATAGGTAGAGTTATCACTATAAAAATGCTATGTCAAAATATAGGAAAACCAATATTAATAGCTTTGTCTCACGTAATAAATCAGGAAAAAAAGTTATATTATAATGCTTTAGAAAATAACAATAAAAGTTTAGAAATTACTGACTGGATATTATACTTTGTTAAAACGATAATTAAAGCTCAAGATTATACTTTGCGTAATATTGAGTTTTTAATAAATAAAACAAAATTTTATGATAAGTTTAAAGATACCTTAAATACAAGACAAGAAAAAGTCGTTAAAAGAATTTTTGAAGAGGGGGGAGAGGGCTTTAAAGGTGGTTTGAGTGCTAAAAATTATCTAAACATCACTAAAACCTCTAAAGCCACTGCTACAAGAGATCTACAAGAATTGGTAGAAATGCAGGCATTTATTAAAACCGGCGAACTTAAAGCTACAAGGTATTATATTAATTTAGAAAATTAGAGTAAAATTAACTTTATTGTGTGCCTAAATTAAGAAGAAGTATCTTCATCTATGAGGGTGTCAGGAAGTTTGTGTAAGTTGTAAAAATAGTTAAGAATAAAAATAACATAAACAACTTACATGGAGCTAATATGAAGAACAATAACAAAGTATCAAATCCAGCTATAGAAAAATTAGTATCAGAAATACTATCACAAAGTGATCCATCTGAAATATTTGGTAAAGAAGGGATATTTCAGGGAATTAAAAAGCAGATAGTAAATAAGATTTTAGAGAAAGAAATGGAATCTCATATAGGTTATGAGAAACATTCTAAAAATGAGAAATACTCAGATAACAGACGTAATGGTAATTATGAAAAGACTCTAATAGATCCAGAAGGTCGTAAATTGACAGTAGAAGTGCCAAGGGATCGGGATGGAGAATTTGAACCTCAACTAATTCCAAAAGGAGTGCGTAAATTTGAAGGATTTGATGATAAAGTAATATCCTTATATGCTCGGGGAATGACCATTAGGGAAATACAAGGGCACTTAGAAGAACTATATGCCACCAAGGTATCATCTGAGTTAATATCAAAGGTAACTGATGGTATTTTAGAGGAAGTAACTGCTTGGCAGAATAGAGCACTTGATAATGTATATCCTATAATGTACTTAGATTGTATTCATGTTAAGGCAAGAGATAATCATGTAATAATAAATAAAGCGGTTTATCTAGCTATTGGAGTGAATATGGAGGGCAAGAAAGAGCTATTAGGAATTTGGATAGGCAAGAATGAAGGGTGTAAATTTTGGATGCAGGTAGTAACAGAACTGAAGAATCGAGGAGTTGCACAAATATATGTTGCATGTGTTGATGGTCTTAAGGGTTTTCCAGAGGCGATAAATAGCATTTTTCCAAAGACGATAGTGCAGTTGTGTATTGTTCATATGGTAAGAAATTCTGTAAAATACGTATCATACAAAGATCTAAAAGCGGTAACAGCTGATTTAAAAGCAGTTTATTCTGCAATAAATGAAGCAGAGGGATTAAGAGAATTACAAAACTTTGCCAAAAAATGGGATGAAAAATATCCAGTTATTTTTGACATATGGCAACGAAATTGGTCTGGCATAGCTCCATTTTTTAGCTTTCCGGAAGACATTAGGAAGGCGATTTACACTACTAATGCTATTGAATCCACTAACCGTCAAATTCGTAAAATTATTAAAAATAAAGGAGTATTTCCAGATGACAAATCGATTCAGAAAATAATCTTTTTGGCGTTGACAAATGCCTCTAAAAAATGGACAATGCCTATTAAGAATTGGGCGATGGCTTTAAATCAATTTGCTATACTTTGTGATACTAATTTACAAAATTGGGCAAATGGAGAAATCGTACTTACACAAAAAATCTGACAGACCCTCATCTATATATTATTCTTTATGGCACCGTCAAGTTAAGGGAGGTATAAATTAAGTATTGAGCAATTACAGGGAATGATTTATAGAATAGCAGTAACAATTTATCCTAGATTTTACCGCTATGCATATTACTCAAGCCCCGAATAGACATCGTTTTCCAGCAAGCATTATTAGCCATACAGTATGGTTATATCATCGCTTTAATAATAGTTACCGAGATGTTCAAGAGCAGATGGCTTATCGAGGTATTATATTAAGTCATGAGACTGTAAGGTTTTGGTGTTATAAGTTTGTAGTTTATTTTCAAGATGTTATTAGTAAGAGAGAGCGAAAGCCAACTGATAAATGGCATTTGGATGAGATGAATATCAAGATCAAAGGTGAAGTATTCATATTATGGAGAGCTGTTGACTCTGAGGGACATGAATTAGAAGTATTACTGCAGAAGCGTCGTAACAAGAAATCAGCTATTCGCTTTTTATCAAGATTATTGGGTAATTATCCATGTCCAAGGGTTATTGTGACTGATAAGCTAAAAAGCTACATTAAACCAGTTAGGTATATGTGTCCTAGGACTAAGCATCGTACCGATAAAAGACTAAATAATCGGATTGAGAATGCCCATCAGCCAACTAGGAGAAAAGAGAAGATACTGATTAAATTTAAGCATCCTAATTCAGCACAATGTACATTATCACTGATGGGAAAAGTCAGAAATATATTTGCTGTAAATGTTGGAAGATATACTAAAACAGCATCTGAGCAAAGAATTGCATTTGCGTCCGCTAAATCCATTTGGGATGAAGCTACTCAAAGACTTCTTGCTGTCTGAAATCTAAAAATATAGTACTTTGTGACACTAATTTACTTAACTTGACGGTGCCATCAGTTGGCTTTCGCTCTCTCTTACTAATAACATCTTGAAAATAAACTACAAACTTATAACACCAAAACCTTACAGTCTCATGACTTAATATAATACCTCGATAAGCCATCTGCTCTTGAACATCTCGGTAACTATTATTAAAGCGATGATATAACCATACTGTATGGCTAATAATGCTTGCTGGAAAACGATGTCTATTCGGGGCTTGAGTAATATGCATAGCGGTAAAATCTAGGATAAATTGTTACTGCTATTCTATAAATCATTCCCTGTAATTGCTCAATACTTAATTTATACCTCCCTTAACTTGACGGTGCCTCTATGCTTGTAAATAATATTCCTTTGCCATCAAAATTTAAACCTCATAAACTTACTGGTGATTACTACTTAAAATGGGAGTGTCATATAGAACCAGATTGGTTGTTAGTTTATGAAATAAAAGAAGACGTAGTTATTTTATACTGGACAGGGACTCATTCTGATTTATTTTAAATACAAAAAAAACTAAAGAATAAGCTAGAAACTTATTCTTTAGTTGGATTATCTAGATAAATCTGTTTTTTAACAATTTACACAAAAATTATGATTGACTCCTTTGTTGAGATTGTTTAGCGTTTCGTTCTCTTCTAGTTAAAACTTTTTTACTTCTAGTACTAACATCGCTAGCCCATCCTGAATCAGTTCCGCTATCACTATTACTTCTTTCGCTATCGCTATATGCTGTTGCTGATTTTATTTTATCTAGAGTAGCTTTCATAAGATCAAATATTTCTTTATTACCATCTTTATTTTCAGGTATGGTTTTGTTAAGCTTAGGTATAGGTTTACCATCTGCGTCATATTCAACTTTTTTAAGGTTAAATCCTCCCTGTATTTGTTTCATTAAATTTGTAGTATCTACTGCTGGGCGAGGTTGGTTAGTTTCTTTAGTCTTTTGAGGTGTTGATGTAGCGATATTATTACCAACAGGCGGAGGTGGTGGTGTAGGAATATTACTTTTAGGCTCAGGAGGCGGTGGCGGAACATTACCTGTAGGCATAGGTGGTGGAGGCGGTGGTGGTACATTAGATGCAGCAGTTTCTATATTTTTATGCTCAGTAGCTTCTGCTTTTGACACAGGGGGTGGCGTAGGAATATTATCTGTAGGCATAGGTGGTGGAGGCAGTGGTGTAAAAGTTTTTTCTTCAGTTACAGGAGGTGTTGTAGATATAGCATTGTTAGGCAATACAACAGCAGTTGGTTTAGTTTCAGCAGATTGCAATTGAGCAGCACTCGCTTGTTCAGTTATATTATTCGTATCTTTTACGTTTATATGCTTTTGAAGATTTTCTCTTATATCCTCTAATCTTTTACTATCTGGTAATTTTGAAATTATATTTTCAATATCTTGCTTTTTATTACTAACTAGTTCAAAAAACTTATTATTAGCTTTATGTAATTTTTCTTCTATCTTTATAATAGTTTTAGTATTGTTTTCTTTATTTTTAGCTAAAACTTGCTCACTATTATTAACAAAAATGTTTTTGATTTTTTGCCAGCTATTATTTAATTTTTCAAAAAATGTGTAAGGTACTTCCTCTCTAATTTCAGCAACTTGTTTTTGTATTTTTTTGAGCTCTTCAATATTAGAATTTTCAGTCAATAAATTTAGGACATTTTGTTGGATGACTTTTAAATCGTTATGCTGATTTTCTAATTCTTCTGCATTAGGGAAATGCAGAGGTTTAGACATAGGTAATTGAGCAAATTTTTGTGGGTTAGCTGCATATTCATTATTGAATAAATTGCTAAGCCTTTCACGTTGATCTTTAGATAAGTCTTTTTTTGCTAAATCATCAAAATTTTTTCTAAGTTCCTTTTGTAACTCTTGTTTTAAAGGACCGGACTTATCTGCTATAGATAATATAGTATTGTCTATACGCTTTAATAATTTATTGTTTTGTTCTATAGCGTCTTTAGCTAATTGTTCCTCACTTTTTACAAAAACATATTTTATATTAGAGACTGTATTTATAAGTTTTTTAAACCAAGAAAGAGATTTAATATGCTCTTTTTTTAGTTCTTTAACTTCTTTCTGTATTTCAATAAAGCCTTGTAACTTTTGATTATGTTCGCACAGCTCATTTAGGTTACTTAGTACTTTATCTAATGCTTCTTTTTCTTGATTTAAGTGATGATCAAGCTCAGTTATCTTTGCCATATAAACCCATTATAATTTAATGAGACATTATAATGAGTTCAAACCTTGAAATCAAATAAAAATTAATGTTTTTTAATACGTTAGCGGCATAAGTATTAACGTAATTTAAGAGACGATAATCCAATAAGGACAAATATGAGAGAGATAATCCAGAATCTTATTACGACTTTTGATTCTGCCCAGCCGCTTTTTTCAAAATGATGATGCAATGGTGCCATTTTAAATATTCGCTTTCCTTTGGTAGCTTTAAAGTAATATACCTGCATAATCACCGATATTGTTTCAATAACAAATAATCCGCCAACAATGCCTAAAACTATTTCATGTTTAGTAATAACGCTGATAATTCCAAGTACACCGCCAAGGCTTAAGCTACCGGTATCACCCATAAAAACTTCAGCCGGTTGTGCGTTAAACCATAAAAATCCAAGACAGCTACCTACTATACTTGCACAAAAAATCGTTAATTCTCCAGTATTTGGTAGGTAAGTTAGTTGTAGATAATTTGAGTAAATTAAATTTCCGACTAGGTAGCTTATTAAAGCAAAAGAACTGGCAGTTAAGGCAATAGGAACTGTTGCGAGTCCATCCAGTCCATCAGTGAGGTTAACAGCATTAGAAGCACCGACTATAACGAATATGGCAAAGAATATATATAAATAACCAAGGTCCATACTTAAACTTTTAAAAAATGGCACGTTAAGCATATGACTAGGGCTATCGATTGTATATTCTAGTAAAATACATACTATTAAGCTAATGATACCTTGAAGTAAGAGTTTACTTTTTCCCTTTACGCCATAATGGTTATTTTTAGTTACTTTTGCATAATCATCAAGAAAACCGATAATACCGAAGCTAATAAAACCAAATAATGTAATCCAAATATATTTATTGGTTAAATCGGCAAGCAATAAGGTAGAAAAACAGCTGGATAATATAATCATAATACCGCCCATAGTAGGAGTGCCGGCTTTTGCTTGATGTGATTCAGGACCATCTAAACGTATCGGTTGACCATGTTTTTGAAGAGCTTGTAAAAACTTTATTAATCTTGGACCAATAAGAAAACTGAGGCTAAGAGTAACTAGAACTGCAAGCCCGCTACGAAAGGTTATATAATGAAATAAGTTAGCTATATGTGAATTATGAATATAAGGTAGTAAGAGGTTGTATAACATATTTTAGTTTAATTAAAAATAAAAATTTATTGAAAGTGTTATTTGGTTGCTTGATTGGCTTTATTTTATGATTTTGATGTCATTCCCGCGTAGGCGGGAATCCAGTAACTAAAAATTCTAAACACAGTAAATTTTTAAAATTAAAAGTTCTATTTATCTCACTTTATCCTAGATTCCCGCTTCCGCGGGAATGACATCGAAGCAGTTTTTGGGTTATACAACAATACCAGTCAAGTCACGGTAACACATTAGATTATACTAATTTACTTTAGTGTAATAATCAATAATCTTGTCAAGTTTTATTCCTCTAGAACCTTTTATCAAAATAAGCTCATCATTTTTGAATAAATCATTTGTAGATGCAATTAATTCATCAATATTTTTAAAATATGCTTTAGTTATTTTTTCGGCACCGTCAAGTTAAGTAAATTAGTGTCACAAAGTACTATATTTTTAGATTTCAGACAGCAAGAAGTCTTTGAGTAGCTTCATCCCAAATGGATTTAGCGGACGCAAATGCAATTCTTTGCTCAGATGCTGTTTTAGTATATCTTCCAACATTTACAGCAAATATATTTCTGACTTTTCCCATCAGTGATAATGTACATTGTGCTGAATTAGGATGCTTAAATTTAATCAGTATCTTCTCTTTTCTCCTAGTTGGCTGATGGGCATTCTCAATCCGATTATTTAGTCTTTTATCGGTACGATGCTTAGTCCTAGGACACATATACCTAACTGGTTTAATGTAGCTTTTTAGCTTATCAGTCACAATAACCCTTGGACATGGATAATTACCCAATAATCTTGATAAAAAGCGAATAGCTGATTTCTTGTTACGACGCTTCTGCAGTAATACTTCTAATTCATGTCCCTCAGAGTCAACAGCTCTCCATAATATGAATACTTCACCTTTGATCTTGATATTCATCTCATCCAAATGCCATTTATCAGTTGGCTTTCGCTCTCTCTTACTAATAACATCTTGAAAATAAACTACAAACTTATAACACCAAAACCTTACAGTCTCATGACTTAATATAATACCTCGATAAGCCATCTGCTCTTGAACATCTCGGTAACTATTATTAAAGCGATGATATAACCATACTGTATGGCTAATAATGCTTGCTGGAAAACGATGTCTATTCGGGGCTTGAGTAATATGCATAGCGGTAAAATCTAGGATAAATTGTTACTGCTATTCTATAAATCATTCCCTGTAATTGCTCAATACTTAATGTCCCCCTTCGGGGATCAAAAATCCCTCGCCTTTAGGCGAAGGGAAGATATAATGAAATTGCTTTAGCAATGAATTTATATCAAGAAATATGAGAAGTTATAGAAAGAATAGTCATAGTCAGTATGATTTAAAAGTGCATCTTATATGGATACCAAAATATAGGAAGAGAATATTGATAGGCAAAGTATCGGAAAGGACTAGAGATTTACTGAGGCAGATTTGTATGGAACATGAAGTACATATAATTTCAGGGAAAATATCATGTGATCACGTACATATGTTTATCTCATATAAGCCGCAAATATCTCTTAGCAAGTTAGTACAGTATTTAAAAGGCATTAGCTCAAGAATTTTATTGCAAGAATTTACTCATTTACGAAAACAATTTTGGGGCAATCATTTGTGGGCTAGGGGCTATATGGCAGTCAGTTCAGGTAATATAACTGATGAAATGATACAGCACTATATTGATGAACAGGAAGGTGAACCTGTGAATGATGATCGATTTCTAATCGATTCCACTTTATAACCCCTCAGCTTATAGCTGAGGGTTGTTTAGTTTATACCTCCCTTAACTTGACGGTGCCTCTAATAGTTCTAGATTTACTTCAATTAAGGGCGTAGGTAGGAGATACTTAATAACTTCAGACCATTCTATTAAAGTTAAGTTACCACCTAATGCCTCTTCAAGTCCTAATTCATAAATTTCTTCAGGCGATTTTAGACGATAAAGATCATAATGATAGATAGTAAAATGAGGTGCTTTATATGTTTGTAATAAGTTAAAGGTTGGGCTTATAATTGAGGTGTTTTCACCACAGAAATATTTAATAATTTCACGACAAAAAAAAGTTTTACCTACTCCAAGATCACCATTTAATAACACAATATTATTAGGCTTTAAGGTTGCAGCAAAAGCCCTAGCAAAATTTTTTGTTTCTTCTTCGTTATTTAATATGGTTTGATTATTTAACATTTGCAAGAATAGATAATAATTGTTTGAAATAGCTACTCTTTGAAAAGCTTTTCTTACAAAGATCGGGATCAAATTGTTTTTTCGTCATTGCGAGGAAAAATTAATTATTATATGACTACTATGTCATTCGAAGCAACTGTCCAGTACTATCGTTTATAAAACGAGGAATGAAACCGTTACTTAAGGCATGAGTACCGCAGTACTTATAAAACGACGACACCAATTTTATCGAATATACCGCAGATACTTCAAAAGTTGGAAGTCAAATAAGTGGTGAGTCAAGCTACGCGTATATTAATACGTGAGCAAAGGCGCATCTCAAAATTTGACTTACCAAATCTTGAAGTATCAAAGGTATACTATGCCACCAACTTTTCACGTAATACTTCCACTAACTTGTTAATAGCTTCAGATGAATCTATGTTCTCAAGAATAGCAAGTTCACCTGCAAGTCTATTTAGAGCTGCTTCATAAAGAGTTCTTTCACTATAAGAACGGTCATTATCGACATTTTTATGTAAGTCACGTAATACCTCAGCAACTGCTACAATATTACCTGAATTAATCTTTCCTTCATATTCTTGAGCTCTTCTGCTCCACATTCTATTACCCTGTTTTGGCTTGCCTTGAAGGGTAGAATATATTAAATCTAAATCTTTTTTGCTCGCAACTGCTCTAAGCCCTACAACTGTAGCTCTACTAACCGGTACTTTTAGAGTCATTTTATCTTGAGGGAAAGAGATTACATATACCTTTATCTCAGTACCTGCGATAGTATGGTTCTCTATATTTGTAATTTCACCTACTCCGTGTGCAGGATAAACAATTCTTTGTCCTATTTTAAACTCAGATTTTTGTTGTTCTGTTTTATCTTCGGATTGTGCTATATTTGTCATTATTAATTCCTCCGTAGTAATTCTTAGTGCTTAAAAATCCAATGTTAGACTATTATCCTGACTAGCATAGCACATTTTGTACAAATGATAAAGCAGATAATTTTATATGACAAATTTATTTACTATTGAAATAAAGTAAATAAAACCTTATTGTATTGTTAAATCAATATTATAAAGGGTTAAATTATGCGAAATAGTTTTATTACGTTAATATTTCTATTGCTTTTGAGTGGTTGCTCAGAAGAGAAAGTAGTAGAGCAAGAATCATCTGAATCCATAACTCCAGCTCAGGCTTCAACTTCAGATGAAAACAACAATCTAACAACCGAAACAACAACTCCAGCTGTAATAACTCCAGCTGTGCAAGAACAAATAGAGCAAAAGCCTGAAGTAAAAACTTTTAAGGTTACTTTTAAGATTGATGAAAATGATATGGTTCTTGGGAATAAAGACTCTAAAATAGTTGTAGTTGAATATTTCTCTCCTACTTGCCCACATTGTGCTTATTATCACTCTACAATCTTTCCTGAACTTAAGCAAAAATATATAGATACTAATAAAATAGCATATGTTACTAGAGAATTTATTGCTACTAAACAAGATTTAGATGCTTCTATTTTAGCACGTTGCAAAGGTGACCTAAATAGCTTTATGCTGTTTCATGATATTATGTTAAAGCAACAAGATAAATGGTCAGTTAGCAATAAATATAGAGAGTTATTAACTGATATAGGTCAGCTTGGCGGCGTTACTCCGGAAGAGTACAAAAAATGTTTAAGCGATGATAAAATTACTGAAACCTTAATTGCTAACACTAATTTTATAACAAAAGCACCAAAATTTATAGGAACTCCTTCTTTCTTTGTTAACGGAGTACAAACTGAGAATTATAGTATAAATAGTATTTCAGCAGCAATAGATAAAGCCATAGAAGAGTCAAAAAATAAAATAGATTTATAATGGATAATGATAAATTAAAACAAGAATTAATCAGTTAAAAATTGATAAAACTCCTAATTCTAACTTGCAACAGGAAATAAGTCCGTTTACTCTAGCTATAGACTTAGTTTCGGGAACAATGGTAGGGTTTGTTATTGGTTTATTAACTGATAAATTCTTTCATTCTAAACCTTTATTTATTATTATATTTACCATAATCGGAATTATAGCGGGATTCAATATAGTTAGGCAAAGGCTAATCAGTAAGAAATAACAAAATGCTTCATAATCCTTTAGTACAATTTGATATAAAAAAGCTGATAGACATCCAAGTTATGGATTTCGATATTAGCTTTACTAATTCAGCTGCCTATATGCTACTTGCTAGTGTTTTAGCTTCAACTTACTTTTACTTGGCTTTTTCAAATCCTAGGTTAGTACCATCAAGGTTACAAATAAGTGGCGAAATAATCTATAACCTTGTAACTGATATGCTAAATCAGAATGTAGGCAGTAAAGGACGCAAGTTTGTTCCTGTGATTTTTACACTATTTGTTTTTATTTTATTTTGTAATTTATTTGGCATGATACCTTACGGGTTTACTGTTACCAGCCATATCATTATTACTTTTGCTTTAGCAATTCTAGTATTTTTAATGGTGACTATAGTTGGCTTTGTAAAGCACGGTATGCATTTTCTTTCCCTCTTCTTGCCGCACGGTACGCCTTTATGGCTTGCCCCACTAATGATCATAATTGAATTATTTACATATCTAGCAAGACTGGCTAGTTTATCCCTAAGGCTTGCGGCAAACATGATGGCAGGTCATATTTTATTAAAAGTAATTGCTAGCTTTGTTGTAACCTTGATGATTTACTTGAAATTTCTACCAATACCTCTTATGGTTATATTAATTGGGTTTGAAATCTTTGTTGCAATTCTTCAGGCTTATATTTTTACTATTTTATCTTGTGTATATCTTAATGATGCAGTTAATTTACACTAGAGTTTTTTAATTAATTAAAGTTGAGTTTTTTTATGGATATGGTTTCTTTAAAGTTCATCGGTGTTGGTTGTATGGCTATTGGAATGCTTGGTGCAGCTTTAGGCGTCAGTAATATATTTAGTTCACTACTTAATTCAATAGCTAGAAATCCTTCAGCTACTGAACAACTTCAAAGAATGGCACTTATTGGTGCAGGTCTTGCTGAAGCAATGGGGCTTTTTTCTTTTGTAATCGCAATGCTACTTATCTTTTCCTAAAATTTGCTTTTAAACAATATGCCTCAATTTGATATTAATACATATTATTCACAAATTTTTTGGCTAATAGTTACTTTTAGCTTATTATATATTTTTGTCTACAAATTTATAGTTCCTAAAATTGAAAGAGTTTTAAATAATAGACACTCTAATATTCAAGGTAACATTGCAAAAGCGGATGAATTAGCTTTAGAAATCGAAAAGCTAAATAAATATTATAATGAAGAAATAACAAGAATAAGTAATGAAATAGATAGGTTAAAAAAAGAAAAAATAGCTTCTTTAGAAGCAGAATTTTTAATTAAAAAAACTAATTTAGAACAAAACCTACGAAAGCTGATAAATCAAAATATCAAAGATATAAAATTAGTTGCAGAAAAATTTAGAACTAGTAAGGTAGATGCAACTATAACTCTTGCTGCTAGTATTATCGAAAAAATTACTGGCACTAAAGCAGATATAAATTTACTAAAAAATATAAAAATACAATAATAATGCATTTTCTAGACGAAAGCTTTTGGCTTGCTATTAGTTTTATAATTTTTGTGTATCTAATTTATAGACCAGCAAAAAAAGCAATTTTAAAATCTTTGGATACGAAAGTTTTAGAAGTACAAGAGAGAGTTCTAAAAGCTGAAAAATTAAAAGATGATGCAAAATTATTATTTGAACAAACTGAAGAGCAAATAAAAAATTTAGAAGCTTTGCAACTTCAAATGACAAAAGAAAATAACGAAATCACAGAAAAAATAGTTCAAGAAAAAACTAAAGAAATTGAAGAATTTTTAGAGCATAAGAAAGTTGAAACTATTAAATTAATTGAAAGCCAAAAATTATTAGCAAGTAAAGAATTACAAGATGAATTTTCTGATGAAGTCGTTAAACTTGTTTCAGAATATTTTCACTCAACCAAAAATAATAATCTCTCAGAAACTGACATAGCTAAGAATTTAATGGATAAAGTATAGCATTCCATAAAGGTCGATACAAGCGAATTTGGAAGTAATTGTCCACCAGCATCATCGGGAAGCGGTAGCAGCTAATAATACGTGAGTATGCATTGCCTGCGTGGATCATTTTCCCCTGTCATCCCGCAAGCTTGTAGCAGGATCCAGCTTAAAATACTAAAATTATTAGTACTGTTTTCTGGATCCCGTGAATAAATCACGGGATGACAGGGGAAAATGATCCATGCGGGGCAAGCCTTAAGCAGGAATGACATAGAATAAAAACTGTCTGGTACTATTATATCACTGCCTAATTAGTCTTTTAGAACTCGGTAGAGTATAGTTTGAATCAGTAGAACGATATGGGCAAATATCAATTCCACCTCGTCTTGTGTATATTATGTAGATAGATAGAAATTCTGGATTTATAGCATTTTTGATATCAGTAAAAATACGCTCTGCACATTGCTCGGCAAATTCATTACAATTTCTAAAAGATACTAAATACTTTAAAAGTGCATCGTGTTTTAACTTTTTTCCTTTATATTTTATAATTATTGTTCCCCAATCCGGTTGCCCTGTTACTAAACAGTTTGATTTTAGTAAATTAGAATTAAGTTCTTCCTCTACTAAAACATCTTCATGTTTAATCAAGCTATTATTAGGTGGACCATAATCACTACATTCTATATCTAAATCATCAATATTAATGCCGCTTGGTTCACCAAATTCTATTTTTGTATTTATAGGAAATATTTCTCCTGTTACTTCAGCATGTGTATTATTACTTAAATCCTGCAAAATAATTTTTTTTAACTCATCGATGGAATCAACAGCAAAATTATTAAAAGAATTAAGATATAACTTTACTGATTTAGATTCTACAATATGAGAAGAAGTTGTTGGCACAAAAAAAGTAAAGATCGCAACACAAGGCTTACCTTTTTTATCTAGCCAAGATAGCTCATAAGCATTCCAAATATCTACGCCATGAAATGGAAGCTTATCATTAACTATACCTAATTCTTTACGATTATCTATGCGTGGGATTTTAAACAATAAAGTTGGATCGTAAGTATCTTTATAAGTACTTTTTTTACCAAGAGCGGAATTAGATAATGTCATAATATATTAGAGTAAATGAAAAGTTTTTTTGTCATTGCGAGGAGATGCGTAGCATTGAGGTGGCAATCTCAGGAGTTTTATACCACTTCATGAGATTGCCACGCAGCCTACAGCTGCTCGCAATGACGACTTATTATTCATGCAACAACACCTATTTCTAAATGAAAATACACTATGCTCCTTGGGCTAAAGCTTCCTTATGTCCATTCTCATCATACTCTTTTAGTATATAACCACGTCCCCAAACTGTATCTATATAGTCTTTACCACCAGCAGCATCACTTAACTTTTTACGCAATTTACAGATAAATACATCGATAATCTTCATTTCAGGTTCATCAAGACTACTATACAAATGATTTAAGAACATCTCTTTAGTTAAAATTGTTCCTCTACGCAATATTAATAGCTCCAAAATAGCATATTCTTTATTGGTTAAATGTACTTTTTTACCATCAATTTCAACACTTCTAGTATCTAAATTTACACTGACTTTATCAAATCTAAATACTGATGCCGCATGCCCTTTAGAACGTCTAACTATAGCTTTAATTCTAGCGATTAGCTCTTCTCTAACAAATGGTTTAGTTAAGTAGTCATCAGCTCCGGAAGAAAAGCCAGTAATCTTTTGGTCTGTATCAGTTAAACTAGATAAGATTAAAATAGGGGTTTTTATTTTTGCTGCACGCAATCTTAGTAATATTTCGAAACCATTAATATCAGGTAACATTAAATCTAAAATCATTAGATCATACCTACCAAGTTTACCTAATCTTAAACCTTCTAAACCAACCGAAACTTTATCGCAAACTATTCCTTCTGAAGCTAAAGTAAGCTCAATTAGATTAACCATTTCTGGTTCATCTTCAATTAATAAAACTCTCATTTTATTTTCTCCTAAAATTCAATTTTTATGTTCGTGCTATAATTTAATTACAGTTAATTATTGTTAACTAAATTATAATTTTTTATTAGTGCTTTATACATTTATTAGCAACGTAAGTAAAGAATTTTTAATTATATTGATAAAATTTTTACTATTAAAGTATATCTGTGATTTAAAAACCATACCAATTAATTAAGTAAAAGGTAAGATTCCCTAATAACTAAAAGGTTCTTAGTTCTGATGCTCAGACATTTTCTTATGGTACAAAGCTCCAAAATCTATCGGATCAATCATTAAAGGTTGAAATGCCGCATCTTGAGTACAACTTGCTATAATTTTTCTAGCGAATGGAAATATCATTGCCGGACAATGGACTGATAGCAAAATTTGATGTTGCTCAGGAGCAATATTAATTAAATTAAATACACCTGCATATTTTAGCTCTACTTGAAATAATTTATATTTCTCATTTCTTGCTACTGCTTCAATATTTAATTCGACTTCATAAAAATTTTCTTCTGATAGATTAGTGATATTTATATCAAGAGACAAATCAATTTGAGGTCTATGTTCTAAAGCTGCCAAAGAAGATGGAGCATCAGGATTTTCAAGAGATAAATCTTTTATATATTGTGCATTAACAGAAATATGAGGCATTGCCTCGTTTGCATCGGTATTTATTGTACTCATAAAATCCTTTATTAAGAAAAATAGTTATTAAATATATTATAAAAAATTATACTTTATGTTATCTTAAAGTAAAAATTAACATGCTTTTATATAAAATAATTTACATGTATCTTGCAACAAAAAAAGTAACAATTATGTTAAGGGCAAAGTTACACCTAATTGTTTCATATATTTTCCTTGACGATCTGCATAAGATAAGTCGCAAAGTTGATCACCTTTTAAAAATAAAAATTGACAAGCTCCCTCATTTGCATAAATCTTAGCTGGCAGCGGTGTAGTATTTGAAAACTCTAGCGTTACATGTCCCTCCCATTCTGGTTCTAGAGGCGTAACATTTACTATTATACCGCATCTTGCATAAGTAGATTTACCAACACAAATAACTAATACGTCACGTGGTATTTTAAAATATTCTACAGTTCTTCCAAGTGCAAAGCTATTGGGCGGAATAATGCATACATCCACTTCCCTATCAACTAAATTATATTTATCAAAATTTTTAGGATCAACCATAGTAGAGTTTATATTTGTGAATATTTTAAACTCATTTGATACTCTAGCATCATAGCCATAAGAAGATAAACCATATGAAATAATTTTTTCTGAATCTTTAACCCTTACTTGCTTTTCTGCAAAAGGCTCAATCATTTTATGATTTATAACAGCTTCCTTTATCCACTTATCCGACATTATAGACATAATAAATTTATTATTTAGTTAAACTATAAAATATAACTGATAATTATTTTTAATACAAAGTAATTATGTTTATTTAAAATTGTAATTGCTTTAACTTTAAACCACTTTAATAACATAAGTTGTAATAATACAACATTATACATCTATAAATAAATAATTACAAATTAAAATATGTTTATTTATTGTAAGTTTTAAAAATTATATTATATTTAGCATAAATTAATTTAGCCGCTATAACATAATAACCTTAATTATAGCATATAGTTTCACAAATATATGAGGTTTTAAAGTGAAAAAGTTATTATTAGCAAGTATTATTGGTCTTGCATCTACTACCAGTTTTGCCTCAGGAAGTACTACTCCTGTCATTTCTAGTTCTGATTCTGAAATAAAATTAGAAGGTTTTTATCTATTTGAAAGTGGTTTCTCGAATCAAAATCGTTTAGGTGAATTTGAAAATTTAAGTGACAATAGGAAAAAAACAGCGTTTTATACAGAGGCAGCATTTGCGGCTACTATAACTAAAACTATAAATGATGTAATAGGTGGGGTTAAAATAGTATTACAACCTACTACAAGATCAAAAACATCTACATCTTATAATGGTTCTCACATCTTTATTGAAACTAGTTGCGGTAAAGTAGAACTTGGTTCTCCTTATGATGCAGGTAATAAACTTCGTATTACTGGTGGTCAATTAGCTGCTGGAACAGGCGGATATTGGAGATATATTAATGTTGGTAGTCAATACATGCAATATGAAAAATTAAAACCCGATTTTGATACCAGTCCTAGCTTTTATATAGAGTCATTTTCTAACAATTTTGATGAATTTAATGTTAAAGCTGAGGCAGCTAGAAAGATTAGCTTCTACACCCCTAAAATGAAAGGTTTTCAATCTGGTATATCTTATACTACCGATTCTGCTAACACAGGTGGTAATAAAAATATAAATAATGTGGCATTTGACAATTCAGTTACCGGTCTTACTACATTTAACACTGGCATAAAGCGTTACAATGTAGAAAACAGTGAAGTTATTACTATTAATCAAAATGTTACAGATTCAATATCTGGTGGTTTAACTTATGAGCATGCACTTGGTGAAGATGCCGATTTAAAATTATCTGTTACCGGTGAATATGGTAAACCTGCTCGCCTTGCTATTCGTTCCAAAGGAACAGGTAAAGAATATACTGTATTAAAACCTTATAAACTATCTAACTTAAAAGCTTATAATCTTGGTGCAGTTTTTACATATGGTAATTTCTCATGCGGTGCTTCTTATGGCAATCTAGGAAAAAGTTTAACAACTCCTGAATACCATAAAAATGGTCGTAATACTTATTATTACAACGGAGCTATCGCTTATGGTCAAGGTCCTATTAAAACAAGCCTTAGCTATTTTAAATCTTCAAGATATAAGAACACTGTGGATACTATAACTGTAGCTACAGAATATAAAATTATGCCAGGTTTATTACCATATGCAGAAATTTCACATTTCCAAGCCAAAGGTAAACCAGTATATTATCCTGAAGCTCCTAACAAGAAAACTAAAGGTACTGTTGGTTTAATCGGTACAAAACTTAAGTTCTAATAAAAGTCATTGCGAGGAGAAACTGCAAGTTTTGACGCAGCAATCTTATGAGGTAGTATAAAATTCCTGAGATTGCAAAGTCACTTCGCTCCTCGCAAGGCAAGTCGTCATTGCGAATGAGCCAAGCGAATGTGGCAATCCAGGAAAAATAATAAAAAATGATATAAATTAGTATTTTTTAGCTGGATTGCTTCGTCAATTACTTCGTAATTTCCTCGCAATGACGATTCTTTATCTATACAACAACCCACTGGATAACATTACACCGCAAAAGAATTGCCGCAACCGCATTTTATTTTAGCTTGCGGATTACTAACATTAAAATATGAACTGCCTAACTCTTCTATAAAATCAAGAGTGCAATCTAGCATAAATTTTTGAGAAATAGGATCGATAATAACAGTAGCGTTATGTTTAGTAAAAACATGATCGTCTTTTTCTATAGTATTTCTTAAAACTAGTTCGTAATTATACATTAGTCCAGAGCAACCACCGCTATCAACGGATACTCGTAGTACTAGATCCTTATCTTTTTCTAACTCTATTAATTTCTTTACCCGCTCAAAAGCTCTATCGGTAATTGTGATTGTCACTAAAATAACCTTGTAAAAATCTTATAAATTATATAATATACCTAATATTTCATATTTTTTCAAGGTAGCGTTGTTGTGTGCTCTTATGTCATTCTTAGCTAAAAGCGGGAATCCAGAAAAAAGTCTGTCATACTGCGGCTTGTACCTTAGGTATCTCAGAACACAGTTTGTAATGCAAGACCCCTCAGGTACAAGCCACGGGGTGACACTAAAGTTACTGGATTCCCGCTTTCGCAGGGATGACCCCGAGGGCATTTTCAAGCTACGGAATAACAATAACAGTGGTAGAATCAAGTCACACAATAAGAAAAATAACATAGCGATCACATAAAACATAAAGGATAACAATGCTAGCTTCATATGCTTCTGATCCGCTTAAAAGTCGGGGAAGATTATACAGAGAAATACCGACCTCTTACCGCAATGAGTTTGAGCGTGATCGTGATCGTATCATCCATACTAACGCATTCAGGCGTTTGCAGTATAAAACTCAGGTTTTTATCAACCATGAGGGCGATCATTATAGAAATAGGCTAACTCATTCTTTGGAAGTCTCAACAGTTGCTCGCTCGATTGCCAACACTTTAAACCTGTCAAGCGACTTAGCCGAGACTATAGCACTTGCCCATGATCTTGGTCATACACCTTTTGGTCATGCGGGAGAGCGAGCTTTGAATGAGTGTATGAAAGAGCATAACGGCTTTTCTCATAACGCTCAATCTCTGAAAATATTAACCTTACTTGAGAAAAGATATGCTGCTTATAGAGGAGTAAACCTTACTTGGGAAGTTTTAGAAGGGATAGTAAAGCATAATGGTCCTATAAGCGGCGAGGTAAATGAGTATATAGAAGAGTATAATAACCAAAATGATTTAGAGCTTAATACTTACGCTTCTGCTGAAGCTCAAATAGCAGCACTTGCTGATGATATTAGCTATATTTCACATGATTTGGAGGATAGTATTGGTGCTAAAATCATCGATTTCAATAATCTTGCTGAGCTTAAATATATCGACCAACATGTTTTTAAACTTAAATCAAAATATAAAAATATAAGCTCCTCTTGCTTAATCTATGAAGTAGTACGCAAGCTAATGCATGAACTCATTACCGATTTATTATGGCAAACTAAGACTAATATAAATAAAGAAAAAATTACTCATATAGATGAAATACGTAACCTAAATTATCAAATAGTCGATTTTACAGAAAAAACTAACGAACGTATTAAAGAGATTAAAAAATTTCTACATGAGCGGGTTTATAAAAGTAATAGGATTACTGCAATCAGCCTTAAATGTACTAAGATCGTGCAAGGCTTGTTTAAGGTTTATATGGAAGATGTTAATTTACTGCCTGTTAATTGGAAAATACAAATAGATTCTGACAATCCAAATAGCAAAGCTAGAATTATTGCCGATTATATAGCTGGTATGACTGATCGCTTTGCTATTCAAGAGTATAACCAACTTTGTTTGCTAAACTTTAATAATATTTAAAACTTAATCATGAATATATTTAACAAACTAAAACACGATATAATTACTGCAAGTACGCAGCTATATAATAATTCTGAAATAGCAAATCAGGCTAGCATTGAAACCCCGAAAGATAGCTTTAACGGCGATTTATCAAGCAATATTGCAATGATTATTGCTGCCAAAGAAAATATTCCTCCTCGTGAAGTTGCATTAAAATTCAAAGAAATTCTTAATGAACTACCATATATCGCAAGTATAGAAATAGCAGGACCAGGGTTTATTAATTTTACTATTAAAGCTGATAGCTGGCACACTGCAATTAAAGATATTTTACAAAACGAATCTAAATTTTTTGAAATTGACATAGATAAAAACAAAAATATCAATATTGAGTATGTTTCAGCTAATCCAACCGGACCAATGCATATAGGGCATGCAAGAGGTGCGGTATATGGGGACGTGCTTGCAAACATCTTAAAAAAAGTAGGATATCCTGTTACGAAAGAATATTATGTTAACGATGCCGGTTCACAAATAAATGATTTAGTAAGTACAGTAATATTACGTTATAGGGAAGCTTTAGGCGAAAAAATTACTATCCCTGAAGGATTATATCCAGGAGAGTATTTAATTCCTGTTGGGCAAGCTTTAGCTAAAGAGTATGGTGATAAATTATTAAGTATGGATGAGCCAGAAAGGTTTAAAATAGTTAAAAATTTTGCCATACAAAAAATGCTAGATTTAAATAAAGAAGATTTAAAAGAGCTAGGCGTTAAACACGATGTATTTTTTTCCGAGCAGACATTACACGATAATAGTAAAATAGAAAAAACTGTTAAATTACTAACCGATATGGGGTTAATTTATGAGGGTAGTGTACCTGCTCCCAAAGGTAAAGTCCACGCAGAATGGGAAAACAGAACCCAAGAATTATTTAAATCTACCAAATATGGCGATGATCAAGATCGTCCTATAAGGAAAGCCGATGGAAGTTGGACATATTTCGCTTCCGATCTTGCATATGCAAAAGATAAAATAGATAGAGGAGCAAATCACTTAATTTATGTGCTTGGTGCTGATCATAGCGGGTATGTCAAAAGAATTGAAGCGATTGTTAAAGCTCTAGGCAAAGAGCAGGTTAAAGTTGATGTTAAAATCTGTCAATTAGTAAACTTTGTTGAAAATGGTGTGCCGGTTAAGATGTCAAAGCGTCTTGGAACTTTTGCTAGTGTACAAGACGTAAATAATGAAGTAGGCAAAGACATTATAAGATTTATGATGTTAACAAGAGAAAATAATAAGACTCTTGATTTTGACCTAGTAAAAGTAAAAGAACAATCCAAAGAAAATCCTATATTTTATGTCCAATATGCACATGTTAGAACGCTATCGATATTATCGAAAGCTATGGAAACGATTCCGCAATCTTATAATAGCTTTGAAGCTAGCACATATGATTTATCGTTATTATCATCGGAAGAAGAGATTGAGATAATAAAGCTCTTAGCTAGCTGGACAAAAACTTTAGAAACAGCAGCAAAATATTTTGAACCACATAGAGTGGCGTTTTATTTGATAAATCTAGCTTCAAAATTTCATGCTTTATGGAACTTTGGTAAAGAAAATAACGATTATAGATTCATAATAGAAAATAATGTAGAGTTAACAACAGCACGCCTTGCTCTTGCTAAAGCCATACAGAAAATTATAGCTAGCGGTCTTGAGGTTATAGGTGTAGAACCGATGGAAAGGATGTAGTACCGTCATTGCGAGGAGCGTAGCGACGTGGCAATCTCAGGAGGTTTTATGAGATTGCCACGCTCCTTGCAGTCGCTCGCAATGACGTCTACCTGTACCTACTTTATCATTTACTAATTAATTATGATTAATAATATTTTTACTAAAATATGTCTGGTGTTTTTGATATGTATTGCTGCTATTTATTTTGCTTATCAATATTATCAAGATAGTAGACCAGTAATTACTATTTATGCAGACGAACTACCTACAAAAATAAAACCTTCTAAAGTAGAAGATATTATGCCGTCTGCGGTGCATAGCACTATATACGAAAATCTTATTTCTAAAAATACCAACCCTAAAAATGCAAAACTTCTTCCTGAACCTGAAAAACCTGTCAATATAAATTCACGCAATCAAAATGATGACCCTTGTGATATAGATTCTTCGGATGACATATCAAATCTACTTTCTTTAATAGAACCAAATAATACTTCACAAAAAGAGGATACAGGTTTAAATATAATAAAACGTGATAAAGAAAGTACAGATAGCAATAAAAATATAAAAAGTTATAATAACATTAATAGTTATAAAGTGCAGCTCGGTTCAGTAAAATCGGAAGCAGATGCAATAAATGAAGGTGAGAGAATAAAAAAGAAATTTCCAAAAATCCTAAAAAACGCTCTTATCACTACTCAAAAAGTTAAATGTGACGATGGAAAATTTTTCTATTTAATATTAGCTGGTAACTATGATAACCTTAGTCAAGCAAAAGCAGTTTGTAAGAAATTGGCACAGAATAAGCAAAGCTGTGTGTTGAAGTAGTATACTTGTCTACCCAACTCTTTATTTAATATTTAGTGAGAATAATTTATGACAACAGAGGAAGAAGATTTTGATGAAATTACACCTGAAGAAGATATGTATTTTTCAAAACTTGCAGATAAACGATTAGAAGAAACTAAAAATTGGATAAAGCATGAAGATTTTTGGGGTATTCCTCCTGTCATTGCAAAGGTTGAAAAACACTCTCGGTGTGATCTCGTAGACAAGCCAGCATTGCTAGATGGCTCCTATGTCATTCCCGCGAAAGCGGGAATCCAGCAAAAAAAAGCCTAAATACAGAAAATTTTTAAAATTAAAAGCTCGATGTCATCTCGCTTTATGCTGGATCCCCGCTTTTGCGGGGATGACACTGTGTGTTTTTCTTGAGTCATACAGCAACGCTGGACAAGCCACGGGATAACACCGCAACAAAAAAATTAAATAAATTATGAAAGAAACTAAAATAGAAAATATTGACTTTGGTAGTGCTTTATCCGAGCGTTATCTTGCTTATGCACTGTCAACGATCATGTCCCGCTCGCTTCCTGACGTACGTGACGGGTTAAAGCCTGTACATCGTCGGTTATTATACGCAATGTTGCAGCTAAGGCTTGAACCGAATTCGGGCTATAAGAAATGTGCCAGGGTAGTCGGTGACGTAATCGGTAAATATCACCCACACGGTGATGTTGCAGTATATGATACTTTAGTGCGTCTTGCTCAACATTTTTCCCTCCGCTATCCTTTAATTGACGGACAGGGTAATTTCGGCTCTATCGATGGCGATAATGCGGCTGCGATGCGTTACACCGAATCACGTATGACGGAGATATGTACGCTTCTTATGGAAGATATAGACAAGGATACGGTAGATTTCCGTCCAACATATGACGATTCTGATTTAGAGCCGGTCATAATGCCGGCAAGCTTTCCGAACTTGCTTGCTAATGGTTCAGAGGGAATAGCGGTTGGTATGGCAACTAACATACCGCCGCATAATTTGCATGAACTTTGTGATGCTTTAATGCATTTAATCGATCATCCGAAAGCCGAAATTAGCGACATGATGAATTTCATTAAAGGACCTGATTTTCCGACTGGCGGTATAATTATCGATAAAAGCGATGTTATCACTAGTGCCTATATGACGGGACGCGGTAGCTTTAGGGTAAGAGCTAGATGGGAAAAAGAAGAGCTAAGCTATGGTACTTACCAGATAGTCGTAACCGAGATACCTTATCAAGTTCAAAAATCCAAGCTTATAGAACAAATCGCAATATTATTAAAAGATAAGAAGATACCGCTTGTTAGTAATATTAGAGATGAGTCAACCGATATTATCAGGCTTGTTATCGAGCCAAGAGATCGCAGCTGTGACCCGCAAATCGTTATGGAATCCCTGTTTAAGCTGTCAAATCTTGAAAGCCGTATCCAGCTAAATATGAATGTCATTGGTAGTAATAATGTACCGAAAGTGATGAATATTTTAGAGGTTCTGCAAGAGTTTTTAAGCCACAGACAAAATATTATTACTCGCAGATCGACTTATCTATTAAACAAAATAAAGCATCGTTTGGAAATCCTAGAGGGTTTACGAATAGCTTATCTGAACCTTGATGAGATCATTAAAATTATCCGTGAAGAGGATGAGCCGAAAGCGATAATGATGCAGCGTTTTAAACTAACCGAAATTCAAGTAGAGGCAATATTAAATACTCGCCTACGTTCACTTCGTAAACTTGAAGAGCAAGAAATTATAACTGAACATAGTAATTTGCAAAAGCAGCAAGCAATACTTGAGGAAATCTTGAATAATCCAAAAGAACTATGGAAAGTCGTTAAAAAAGAAATAAAAGCTGTGCAGGCTAAATTCGGCTTAAATACTTCTATAGGAGCGAGGCGAACTAATTTTGAAGAAGTGACGCTGACGAATCAAGTAGTTGACATAACGGCTTTTATTACCAAAGAACCAATCACGATTATCTGTTCAAAAATGGGCTGGGTGCGTTCACTAAAAGGTCATAATAACGATTTATCTAGTATTAAATATAAAGAGGGCGATGCAGAAAAGTTTATTTTAGAGGCTTACACAACCGATAAAATATTGATAATCAGCTCAGAAGGAAGATTTTTCACCCTCCTTGCCGATAATATTTCTAAAGGCAAAGGCACGGGTGAGTCTATAAAATTGCTTGTAGATATAGGCAATAATGATATTACTGAGATTTTAGTCTATAAGCCTGATCAGCGTTTATTGCTTGCAAGCAGCATAGGTAAAGGCTTTATGGTTAATTCAAACGAGGTAATGGCTCAAACAAAAAGTGGCAAACAAATTATGAACGTGCCAGATGGTCATACATGTATAGCCTGTTTACCGGTTAACGGTGATAGCGTTGCTTGCATTGGTGAAAGCCGCAAGTTGTTGGTGTTTAATATCGATGAAATACCGGAAATGAAGAAAGGACAAGGTGTAACGCTGCAAAAATTTAAAAACGCCAAGCTTTTAGATATTAAAATATTTAATAGGGAAGATGGCTTAAGCTCGAATAGTAATGGGAAAGTGAAACTTGAGAAGAATATTATTGCCTTTTTAGGTAAACGAGGCAGTGCCGGTAAACTCCCACCTATGGGCTTCCCGAAAAATAACAGGTTTAGTTAAAATGCACTTGAATAATACGGCAATTTGCCGTATACTGTAAAAGTATAAATTATTTCTTAGGTCATTTATGAAAGCTAAAATAAAAGAAGAATTTAGTGATAGTAACACCAACCATTCAGCACGATTAGAAGCTAGAATTAGCCCTGAGTTAAAAAATTTTTTTTTAAAAGCAGCAAAAATGCAAGGTACTAGTTTAACTAATTTTATCATTGCTAGTGCTAAAAAAGAAGCAGATGCAACTTTTAAGCAGCAAACATTAATCGATTTGACATTACAAGATAAAATACACTTAATTAAAAATTGTATAAACGACTCTTATCCAAGTGAAGAATTACAAAAAGCAGCAAAAGAATTCTTAAAATTACCTAATCTACAATGATACTGCTTTCAGAACTTAAAATATTTTCTTTTAATAAAAATTTTGATTGTGGGCAAAATATACTAAATGATTATTTAAGAAAATATGCTTCTCAAGATTTAAAAAGATATTTAACTTCGGTATATATTTGTAGCACAGAAGATCAAAAAGAAGTAATAGGTTATTATACTCTATCTTCTAACAGAATTGATGTATCAGAAATATCAAAAGATTATACAAAAAAGTTACCTTGTTACCCATATTTGCCTGCTATATTAATAGGTAGACTTGCTATTAAAATATCAAAAGAACAAAATTGGTAAGTTACTTTTAATGAATGCTCTTTATAAGTCCTACAAATCAGGTATTGCAGCTTTTGCTGTTATTGTTGAAGCAAAAAATATAGAGGCACGGAACTTTTATAAAAAATATGGATTTAATGAATTTTTAGATAATCCTGATAAACTGTTTTTATCTATGTCCCAAATTGCTAAATTATTTTAGCAGCTAATCTATAATACTCACAATATTTTTTGATAGGGCAGATTTCACAGTCGGGCTTTCTTGCCTTGCAAATATATCTGCCGTGCAGAATTAACCAGTGATGGGCATGGCTTAGCCATTTTCCATCGATAATTTGCAATAGCTCCTTTTCCACTGCTTCAGGGGTGTTACCTTTAGCAAGCCCTATTCTTTTTGCTACTCTAAATACATGCGTATCAACTGCCATTGTTGGCAGACCGAATAAACAATTAAGTATAACATTTGCGGTTTTCCTGCCTACTCCCGGTAGTTTAATCAACTCTTCAAAATTATTCGGTACTTTGCTATCATAATTGCTTATCAATATTTGACATAAGGCAATAACATTTTTTGCTTTGCTATTAAATAGTCCGATAGATTTTATGTATTTTTTTAAGCCCTCTTCACCAAGCCCTAAAATTTTTTCTGGTGTGTCATAAATTTCAAACAAAGATTTAGTCGCTAAATTCACTGACACATCTGTTGCTTGAGCTGATAATATTACCGCTACTAATAGGGTAAAATCGTTTTTATAAACTAACTCAGTTTTTGGGTTTTCATTATTCTTGCTAAAAACTTCAAAGATTTTATTAACTATTTCTGCTTGCATGGTGTATAATGTTACAAATAAAATTAAACATATCAGGTTTTTAATGTTAGAAAATAAAAGTTTTAAATTTATAGAAAATGAGATAAAAAATAATAAGGTAGTATTGTTCATGAAAGGTAGTAAAGAAGCCCCGATGTGTGGGTTTTCCGGTAAAGTAGTGATGATTTTGACTAAGCTTGGCGTCGAATTTCGTGATATTGATGTGTTATCAGATCCCGAGTTACGTGAGTCTTTAAAAGTTTTCAGTGATTGGCCAACATTCCCACAATTATATATTAATGGCGAATTAGTTGGTGGCTGCGATATCGTAACAGAATTATATAGTAGTGGTGAATTAGAAAAGATGCTGAAATAATATTGTCATACCGCGATCAAGTCGCGGTATGACGGATTTGAATCATGAATAAAAATTTAATATATCCTGAAATAGCAAGTATCGAGCAGCCGGCAAAAAAGCTAGTAGTATTGCTACATGGTGTCGGTTCGGACGGTCACGATTTAATAGGATTAGTACCATATATTAAAGACGATTTACTAGATTGTCATTTTATTTCGCCGCATGGCATCGAGCCTTATGATATGGCTCCATATGGCAGACAATGGTTTAGTTTGCAGGATCGTAACCCTGATATTATATCTAAGCTTCTGGTAAAAAATATTTCTAAACTAGAAGATATCATAAAGCAAAAGCAGGAAGAGCTAAATTTAACCAATAAAGATACGATAATTATTGGATTTTCTCAAGGTACTATGATCGGATTATATTTAACTCTTATTCAGAAAGAGCCATTTTATTGTACTGTAGGTTTTTCGGGTGCGTTAATTCCACCTGCTGAGATTAATAATAAGACCACGCCTATATGCTTGATTCATGGAGAGCTGGACGATATAGTAAGTGTTAATGAAATGTATAACGCCTCGCATTATTTATCCAAATATCATATACCTCATAGCGGGCATAAATTAACTCGGCTTAGCCATTCAATAGATGGCAGAGGGATTGAGATTGCTGTTAATTTTGTCTGTCATCCCGCGACTTGATCACGGGATCTTAGGACACAATCTGTGATACAAGACCCCGTGATCAAGTCACGGGGTGACAGACAACCAACCAAAAAACACATGAGGAATAATGAACATTTTTAATAATAAATTACAAGAAATAGATAAAGAAATTTTCGAAATAATTAAGCACGAGAAAGCTCGTCAGAATAGTGTGATTGAGCTTATTGCCTCTGAGAATTTCGTAAGCCCTGCGGTGCTTGAAGCTCAAGGATCGGTGCTAACTAATAAATATGCTGAAGGATATTCAGGTAAGCGTTTTTATAATGGCTGTGAAGAAGTAGATAAAGCCGAAAATTTGGCGATAGAGCGAGCAAAAAAGCTATTTAACTGTAAATATGCCAACGTGCAACCTCATTCCGGTTCGCAAGCAAATCAAGCTGTATATCTTGCTTTAATGCAGCCTGGTGATACTGTGCTTGGTATGTCTTTAGATAGCGGGGGGCATTTAACACACGGCTCAACTGCTAATATGTCAGGTAAGTGGTTTAATGCAGTTTCTTATAGCGTCGATAAAGAGACTTACTTAATTGATTATGATGAAGTTGAACGCTTAGCAATTTTACATAAACCAAAATTGCTTATAGCTGGTTTTTCAGCTTACCCACGCAATCTTGATTTTGCTAAATTCAGAGAAATAGCGGATAAAGTAGGAGCGTATCTCATGGCTGATATCGCTCATGTTGCGGGGTTAGTTGCGGCAGGTGAGCATCAAAGCCCTATTCCGCACGCTCATATTGTTACCTCAACTACCCATAAAACACTTAGAGGACCAAGGGGTGGTTTAATTTTGTCTAACGATGAAGAGATAGGTAAAAAAATAAATTCTGCTTTATTCCCGGGTTTGCAAGGTGGCCCATTAATGCATATAATAGCTGCAAAAGCCGTAGCATTTTTAGAAAGCTTGCAGCCGGAATATAAACACTATATAAAACAAGTTATAAGTAATGCTAAGGTACTAGCTGGTAGCTTGCAAGAGCGAGGATATGATATATTAACAGGTGGCACTGATAACCATATTGTGTTAGTGGATTTACGAAAAGACGGTATCACCGGTAAAATTGCTGCTAATTCTTTAGATAGAGCAGGTATTACTTGCAATAAAAACACTATTCCTTTTGATGAAACTTCACCTTTTATTACTTCAGGTATTAGGCTTGGCACACCAGCTTGCACTACTAGAGGATTTAAGGAAAAAGATTTTGTGCTAGTTGGTCATTTAATAGCTGATATTTTAGATGGCTTAAAGAATAGCGAAGATAATAGCAAAGCCGAGCAGAAAGTATTAAGCGCAGTAACAAAATTAATTAAATTATTTCCGTTTTATGGCTGATTTAAATAGACCTAGCTGGATTAAGGTAAAAGCTCCTAACTCTTCAGAATATTATAATACAAAAGATTTAATCAAAAATCTCAAGTTAAATACTGTATGTGAGGAAGCTGCTTGCCCTAATATTGGTGAATGCTGGTCAAAGAAACATGCAACTGTGATGATTCTCGGCTCGGTTTGTACTAGAGCTTGCAGATTTTGTAACGTTAAAACTGGCAGACCGGATTTACTTGATCCGCATGAACCACAAAGACTAGCGGAGGCAGTACAAAAGCTGGGTCTTAAACATGTAGTAATTACTTCGGTTGATCGTGACGATCTAGAGGATGGCGGAGCTACGCATTTTGCAGAGTGTATTAGTGAAATTCGTAAGTCTTCACCGAATACTACTATCGAGATTTTAACTCCTGATTTCTTAAGAAAAGATGGAGCAGCTGAAATAATAGCGAACGCAAAACCTGATGTTTTTAACCATAATGTTGAGACTGTCCCATCTTTATATAAGGCAATTAGACCAGGTGCGAGATATTATAATTCTCTAAGCTTACTCCATAACATTAAGAAATTATCACCAGAAGTTTTTACGAAATCTGGTATGATGGTAGGGCTTGGGGAAGAAATCAGCGAAGTAGTGCAGGTTATGGATGATTTAAGGGAAGCAAAGGTTGATTTCCTGACTATTGGGCAGTATTTGCAACCTACGAAGAATCACGCAGAAGTGGCAAAATATGTTACTCCTGAAGAGTTTAAATATTTAGAGCGAGTAGCACGCACAAAAGGATTTTTGATGGTTTCCGCAAGTCCACTAACTCGCTCTTCATACCATGCTGACCAGGATTTTGAGAAGTTAAAGGAAAATTATAGGTAAACTCTGTGTAATACTGTGGCTTGATTATGATAGTAAGTAATAACAATTATAGAATAATTTATGAAACAACTTGCAAAACTTTATATTATTGATGAAAAGCTTGGAGCTGCTTATAAAGCTATAGCTAAAGATATGAAAGCTAAAGAAAAAGCCAATGAGTGGGTAGAAGCATTAATAGATAATTAATAAGTAAAAGCCTAATTGACATTTTAAAAAAACTCCTTAGGATCTTTTGCAAGAATAGCAGCGATGTTATTCTAGGGTGTAGCAGCTCTAAATCTAAGATGGTATGCATTAGCCATAAATTGATGTAATCCTCGACTTTATTAAGGTCGGGGAGATTTTAGGCATGTACAGAGCTTTAAGCTTAAAACCTATTATAAGCTGATCTTAGACAGTTTTGCTACCTCCCCGACCACCAAGAGCTTACTCTTCGGTGGTTTTAATTAATTGGAGGTATTAAATGTCAAATCACAACAAACAAACTATTTACGATCGTGCTTTAAATTTTGCTGAATATGAAATAAATAGGTTACAAGATGAAATCACATATTTATTAGAAAATCCTGGAACAAAAGAAGATGTTGAAAGAGTAGAGCAGCGTTTTAAGGAGCTTGAAAAAATATTTTTATGATGTCATCCTGTGACTTGTCCAATAATACTGGACAGTTTTTATTTTATGTCATTCTTAGCAACGGCAGGAATCCAGAAAAAATGTCATACCGCGACTTGATCGCGGTATCTTAGAACACAGTTTGTAATGCAAGACCCCTCAGGTACAAGCCACGGGGTGACACTAAAGTTACTGGATTCCCGCTTCTAGCTAGGAATGACATTGGAGTCATACAACAAATTCGACTTGTCCAAGGGATGACATCTACCTTAAGAAAAATTATATAATAATGATAAACGTAGAGATTATAAAAAACTACAGCAAATGGCGTGAGCATAAGCAAATAAATAAGGCTTTGATTAAAAAAATTACTCAAAAAACCTTATCGCAATTTGAAAATTTTAGTGAAATAAAACAATTCGAACTATCGATTTTGCTGACAAATAACGAAGAAATATTGACCTTAAACAAGCAATTTCGTAATATAGAAAAAGCAACTAACGTTCTTTCTTTTCCTGCTAATGAATTAAATTGGCAAGATTTACATTTTAGCGGTAACAAGGTAGTATCTAATAATCAGCCTATTATCCTTGAAAATTTAGGGGATTCTGATTATATGCATTTAGGGGATATAGCATTTTGCTATGATGTAATATATAATGAATCATACGAGCAACAAAAAACTTTTGAGAATCACTTTATTCATCTTTTAATACATAGTATTTTACACTTAATCGGGTTCGATCATCAAAATGACACAGAAACAAAGATCATGGAAAATCTAGAAATCGAGATATTAGCACATTTCGGTATATCCTCGCCCTATTTATTAACTAAATAAAAAAATTTATGTTAAAATCTTCAAAAAAAGAAGATGACAATAAAAAGAATCACGATAATAAGTCAATTTTTCACTTACGAAAATTATTCTCACCGATAAAATCTTTATTTTCAAATAAAGTACCGGATGATTTCTTTAGCGTTATAAAACGTTTAAAAACTAATAGTCAGAAAATGACTTTAGATGAACGTAATATTTTAGCTAATTTGCTAAAATTAAAAGGCAAGACCATTGAAGATATAATGGTACCACGCTCTGATATTGCAGCAATAAAACTTACTACAAATATAGAAGAATTAAACGAATCTATTAAAGTAAAAATTCCGCATACCAGAACTCTAATATATGATGGTACTTTGGATAATATAGTTGGTTTTATTCATATCAAAGATTTATTTAAAGCATTAGTTACGAAACAAAATTTTCGCTTAAAAAAGCTAATACGTAAGCATATAATCGCTGCTCCTTCTATGAAGCTATTGGATTTGCTTGCAAAAATGCGTCGTGAGAAAACCCATATTGCTATAGTTATTGACGAGTATGGCGGTACTGATGGCTTAGTAACTATCGAAGATGTTATGGAAGCATTAGTTGGGCGAATCGATGATGAGCATGATCAGAAATCAGAGTATGATAACTATAAGGTCATTAATAACTCGACAATTATTTCAAACGCACGTGTTGAAGTGGAAGTGTTTGAAGAGATAATCGGCGAAAAGCTAAAAGATGATGATGATGAGTTTGATACTATAGGTGGTTTAGTGCTGACAAAAATGGGGAATGTTCCAGCAGTGGGTACTAAAATAAATGTTTCAGAAAATATTGAAATTGAAGTAACGGATGCAAATCCTCGCTCATTAAAGCAAGTCAAGATTACGCTTAAAAATAGTTTAAAACGTGCTAAATCATCTTAAATCTTTATTACAAAACTATAACAGCATCCACTCCGAAGAAATTCTTTCCAAAGAAAAAATGCTAGAGTTTTTGGATAATTTTACATACTCAAATGATTTGGAGAATTGGAATGTAAAACGAGGGGCGAGTACGCACAGCCTATACTTAATAGGCGAGCATACGAGTTCCCTAAAGTTTTGCAGAGCCAATTCTTCAAAGCAGAAGAGTATGGGGCATTTTACTGCCTCTGCGGGCACCGTCAAGTTAAGGGAGGTATAAATTAAGTATTGAGCAATTACAGGGAATGATTTATAGAATAGCAGTAACAATTTATCCTAGATTTTACCGCTATGCATATTACTCAAGCCCCGAATAGACATCGTTTTCCAGCAAGCATTATTAGCCATACAGTATGGTTATATCATCGCTTTAATAATAGTTACCGAGATGTTCAAGAGCAGATGGCTTATCGAGGTATTATATTAAGTCATGAGACTGTAAGGTTTTGGTGTTATAAGTTTGTAGTTTATTTTCAAGATGTTATTAGTAAGAGAGAGCGAAAGCCAACTGATAAATGGCATTTGGATGAGATGAATATCAAGATCAAAGGTGAAGTATTCATATTATGGAGAGCTGTTGACTCTGAGGGACATGAATTAGAAGTATTACTGCAGAAGCGTCGTAACAAGAAATCAGCTATTCGCTTTTTATCAAGATTATTGGGTAATTATCCATGTCCAAGGGTTATTGTGACTGATAAGCTAAAAAGCTACATTAAACCAGTTAGGTATATGTGTCCTAGGACTAAGTATCGTACCGATAAAAGACTAAATAATCGGATTGAGAATGCCCATCAGCCAACTAGGAGAAAAGAGAAGATACTGATTAAATTTAAGCATCCTAATTCAGCACAATGTACATTATCACTGATGGGAAAAGTCAGAAATATATTTGCTGTAAATGTTGGAAGATATACTAAAACAGCATCTGAGCAAAGAATTGCATTTGCGTCCGCTAAATCCATTTGTGATGAAGCTACTCAAAGACTTCTTGCTGTCTGAAATCTAAAAATATAGTACTTTGTGACACTAATTTACTTAACTTGACGGTGCCGATTCAGAAAATAATCTTTTTGGCGTTGACAAATGCCTCTAAAAAATGGACAATGCCTATTAAGAATTGGGCGATGGCTTTAAATCAATTTGCTATACTTTGTGATACTAATTTACAAAATTGGGCAAATGGAGAAATCGTACTTACACAAAAAATCTGACAGACCCAAAATATGTTATCCTGCTAAAATATTACCATTCAATTTAGAATGTATCGGTGAATCAATATTTAGTTCAGATTCTGAATAAAATCTAAGTTATTTAATATACTGCTATATTCTATTTTAGTTGTGTGAATTTTAATAATGTCCTTTACAACTTTCTATTACAATAATTTTAGTTTCTTTATTGAAAGAATAAACTAATCTATGCTCTTGATCTATTCTTCGAGACCAAAAACCACTTAACTCATACTTTAAAGGTTCAGGCTTTCCTATACCGGTACAAGGTGTTGACATAATACTATCTATTAAAAGATGTAGTCGTTTAGTCATTTTTTTATTAGTGTACTTCCAAAATTCTAACTGTGTTAAAGCTTCATCAGACCAAACAACTTTCAAAATTTTTACCTTCTTGTTTCTGTTTTGCTTTTAAAAGTTGTTCTGTAATATCTTCAGCAGGTACACCGCTATCATAATTCATCCACCACTGATCTTCTGCATTTTCTATTTGTTCAAGATCTTCCTTATTAATCAATAAAATATAATCTTTAATATTATTAATTATATTAACTTTAAAAAATTCCTGTATTTTTTCTTTGGTCATAGTATGATTTATACTTTCTATAGCTTCAAGCCAAATAGAATGCCGGTGTGTTAAATTACGTAAATAGCTTGCCGTATGTTCGCCATATATAGAATATATTTTATAAATTAAGTTTTTTTGCTGTTGTGTGTAAATATCAAAGTCCATTTCACCAGGAGCGGCAATTGGACCATCTTGTAAATTACCGAACGGTATACGTAATTTTGGTACTACTGGCCCATGTTTCCATGCTTCAATCTCTTCTTCAAAAAAAGGTTTATTAAATAAAGCGAGATGAACACCTTGAGCAAAATATATTAGCTTTTGAAGCTTTAGCTGAGTTATAGTATCTCCTGCTTCTCTATCTACTAGAACCAAAAAATAATTAGCTACGTCAAAACAACTAATGGTTTTTTCTGTTTGTTTGTTATTCATAATTATAAATAATTATACTTATCTTTTAACTTTATAACATAACTGTATAATAAATACTACAAATCAAAACAGTTTCTTTAATCCTTTTTGCAGCAGTTTATTAACTGGATCGGCAGGTTGGTTTTGCGGCTTGGAACTATTTTGCTCCTCCGCATTACTATCATTATCCTTTTTTTTACCTATACCTAAAGCATCTTTTATAATATTTTCAGGTTTCTTTTCACCACTTTTTAGATCTTTAATGACGCTGCTAAATACATTTTTTACTAAATATGTTTGAAGAGCTTCTATATCTAATTTATGTTGCGGATTATTTATAGAACCATAAAATTTGACCCCTAGAGGAGGAAAATTATTGATAGTGACGCTTGCCCCAACATCTAGCATATATTGTGGTAGGTTAATCTGACCATGAGCATTGGCTTTAGCTGGGCTAGCATCTAAATGACATTCAGTTAGTCGTACCATACCACGCTCTATATTGCCGGTTGCTACTAAATTGGAAAAGGATGTAGTACCGCCACTGAAAGAGTTGTTAATAAGGTTTAGAACTCCTTGAGTGTTTTTGGCATTACTTATTGCATCCACAATGCGGTTTAAATCAAATCCGCTTATTTTTCCATTACTACTATTTACGTTAAATTGTCCGTTAAGGTTATTGACATAAGTATAAACGCTATTACCAGTAGAATTAAGTTCGGTGGTAAAATTTAATCGTCCATCGGTTATTTTTATTTTACCACTTTGTGGAGTTAAGCTTTTAACATAAGCATTTTTTAAATCAATTTTAATCGCTGCATTTTGATCTTTTCCTGAGCTTACATAACCGTTTACGTTAAGATCGCCACCATAAATATTTGCACTAACTGAAGTAATATTTAGCTTACCTCCGGTAATGGCTAATTTTGCTTTGAAATTATTTATTACCAATGAATCATTGGTTAGTTTATCTATATTTGCTGATAGCTGTCCCTCGATTGTATTTAAAAAGCTTAAATCAATAGGACTATTTGACCAAGGAGTGCTACTTTTAGGAGCATTAGCAGACGCTTGACCTGTATTATTTGCAAGAGGATTAGAAGTAGATGTAGGTGCAGGAGCAGGGCTGTCTGAGGTAATTTTTTCTAAGTTAATTAATGGGCTGTATATATTAAGGTTAAAATTAGTTTTTTGAGAAGCTAAATTAACATCGCCCTTAATTGCTATATTAGTATTAAAAGCTGATATTTTATCATTTATATGTAATGTATTTTTAGTTTTTTGCACTTCCCCGTTTAATTGTAAAGCACCAATATGGCTTAAATTATTGACTCCAAGCAAAGCCATAAATGACTCAAAATTATTAATTTTTAAATTATGAATAGCAGATATGTCTTGCTTTAAATTTTTCAGCGTTACATCGCCAGATAAATTACTATTTCCAGCAATTAAATTGATATTATATAAAATTAGGGCTTGTGAATTATAAACTACATTAGAAATAAGAGAAATTTTTTGGTTAGTAATAGGAGGCAATTTATCAGTTTTTATTTTCAGAGCATTAAGTAAAGGTTTTAGATTGTCGGCTGCTATTTTAATATTACCGTTGAAAATACTTGCCTTATCTAAATTAGAGCTAATATCACCAACGATATTACCCAGATTTGCAATAATATTTGCCTTTAAACTACTATGTTCTATATCATAATTTGCATTTGCCAGTAATTCTATATTAGTATAGTTAAGCCTTACATCTTTTAAATTTAGATTTTTGCTATCTGCAATTATAAATGCTGTTAACTCATAATCATTTTGTAAATCACTTGGCAGCCCTAGAGTTTTAGTATTACCTTTAATATTTGCAAGACCTATGAAAGAATTATTTTCACTATCGAGCTTTCCCTCAATTTTAATTTTTTCGTCCGCAATATTGATACTTGCACTTAATGGTATTACTTTTCCAATTTCTTCAATATTACCATCTATATAAATTTTTTGCTCTAGAGCCTCTAATGCTAAAGTAAAATCTATTGGACCTCTAGTACTTTTAACGTTAGTATCTAAATTAATATTGTTAAATATTTTTTCATTACCATTCTCTCTATATATAATTTTACCATCTGATATCTTGAAGTGATTGATAAGAATAGGAAGTTCTAACTCAGTTTTGGCATTAGAAGCTGTAGGTATAGGAGCATCTTGATTTATTTCAGTTTTATTTTTAGGCGTGGAAAAATCCCAATTTTTTTGTCCATTATTTAAAACTTCAAGGTTTATAATCGGCTTTTGTAGCTCTACAGATGCTACTTCAATTGTTCCTCTAAAAAGTGGTAGAAGCTTAAGTGAGGCTTTAGCGTTTTCAACAGATACTAAATAAGGCTCTTTTGTTTTATCTATTGAAGATAATTTAACTTCTGGTAAGGATATTGCAGGATTTGGTAGTAAAGATAATTTTATATCGCCATTAATAGTTAAATCTCTATTTATCGTTTCTTTGACTTTACTTATTATTAACCCTTTATAATTGTTCAAAGGGATAAAGAAAGGAATAATAATTAATAATAATATTATACTGATAAATATAATAAGTGAGTATTTCAAAGGGCACCGTCAAGTTAAGTAAATTAGTGTCACAAAGTACTATATTTTTAGATTTCAGACAGCAAGAAGTCTTTGAGTAGCTTCATCCCAAATGGATTTAGCGGACGCAAATGCAATTCTTTGCTCAGATGCTGTTTTAGTATATCTTCCAACATTTACAGCAAATATATTTCTGACTTTTCCCATCAGTGATAATGTACATTGTGCTGAATTAGGATGCTTAAATTTAATCAGTATCTTCTCTTTTCTCCTAGTTGGCTGATGGGCATTCTCAATCCGATTATTTAGTCTTTTATCGGTACGATGCTTAGTCCTAGGACACATATACCTAACTGGTTTAATGTAGCTTTTTAGCTTATCAGTCACAATAACCCTTGGACATGGATAATTACCCAATAATCTTGATAAAAAGCGAATAGCTGATTTCTTGTTACGACGCTTCTGCAGTAATACTTCTAATTCATGTCCCTCAGAGTCAACAGCTCTCCATAATATGAATACTTCACCTTTGATCTTGATATTCATCTCATCCAAATGCCATTTATCAGTTGGCTTTCGCTCTCTCTTACTAATAACATCTTGAAAATAAACTACAAACTTATAACACCAAAACCTTACAGTCTCATGACTTAATATAATACCTCGATAAGCCATCTGCTCTTGAACACCTCGGTAACTATTATTAAAGCGATGATATAACCATACTGTATGGCTAATAATGCTTGCTGGAAAACGATGTCTATTCGGGGCTTGAGTAATATGCATAGCGGTAAAATCTAGGATAAATTGTTACTGCTATTCTATAAATCATTCCCTGTAATTGCTCAATACTTAATTTATACCTCCCTTAACTTGACGGTGCCGTATGAAGTTCTTTTTCTCCAAAGAGTAATGATCCAAGCACATTTTTGCTATTTCTTCTAAGTATTTATTATTTTTTATAAGATCGTCACTTATTATATTTTGAATCTCGTTAATTTCTGCACATATTCCTAATAATATCAAAAGATTTTTAAGATTTACAGAATTATTAATTTGTTTATGATATGGGCTAGCTTTTTCATCTGACTGACAATTTATTATATCAGATAATAGCCACAAGAATTTATCTTTATAATCTAATGAATATTTTGTTTTGAAATTTAGATATTTACTTAGAGCATCATTAATTTTTGAATTTTCATTTACCCACTGCCTACATTTTTCAGTATCATAAATTTTATCATTGATCAACTCTATGACTTGATTACTTTTTACAAAATTTTCTAATATTTTTTGTTCTTCATTTGTAAATTTTCTTGTATTAACCATTAATGTCCTTATAAAAATAAAAAATGATTTTAAAAGGGCATTATATAGGTTTGTTAATAAAAAGTAACTATTTTGTGATTAGGTTTGTCAAGGTAGTTTAAAACTATGTATGACAAAAATCTAAAAGTACAAATATAAAGAACAAATAAAATATCGAATAAGCAAAAAATCTTTTTGCCTGCTTATTATCAGTATTATCATAAAATAATGATATAGAATAATATAAAAACACTAAACCAAGTACCACAGCAATTACTAAATATATAATATTACTCATACCTATAAAAAAAGGCATAAGAGAAGTCAAAAATAAAAGTACGCTGTAAATTAGAATTTCCTTCTTAGTATATAAAGCTCCTTTTATTACAGGCATCATAGGCACTTTACAGTTTTTATAATCATCGTTACAAAATAAAGCCAAAGCCCAAGAATGAGGCGGCGTCCAAATAAAGATAATTAGGAACAATATAATAGAATCCAAGGACACGCCGCCACTTACAGAAGCATAACCTATTACAGGAGGGAGAGCTCCAGCAGCTCCACCAATAACAATATTTTGGATAGAATTACGCTTTAACCACATAGTATAAATGCAAATATAATAAAAAATAGTAAATAATAATAATAATGCTGATAGGAAATTTACGCATAATGCCATAAAAAATACTGAAAAGAATGCCATTATCAATCCGAATGATAACGCTTCGTCAGCTTCTATAGCACCTCTTATTATCGGTCTTTTTTGTGTACGTTTCATCAAGGCATCAATATCCCTATCATACCACATATTAATCGCTCCAGCACTACCGGCACCTATGGCTATACAAATTAAGGCAATTACATTAATGAAAGGATGCAGAGAATTAGGAGCAAGCCACATTCCAGAAAAGCCAGTAAAGACAACCAACGACATTACGCGTGGTTTCATTAGTAAAATATAGTCTTTAACTGTGCTTTGAGGATAATTAACTTTATCTAAATTTATTGATTTTGTTAAAGAGTTCATATAAAAGTTTTTTTACTAAATATAAAAAGTTTTAAGGTAAAAATCAACGATTGACTTTAATGTAAGAAATGTATATATTTTTTTGTAATTATAATTTAAAAGTTAAGGATATTTTCAGTGACAAAAATCGTACGTTCTAAATATAAAGCTAGTAGAAGACTTGGTGTTAGCTTATGGGGTGATGGTAAAGATGCATTTAATACCCGAAATTATCGCCCAGGTCAACATGGACGCAATACCATGGTTAAAACCTCCGATTATGGGTTACATTTAAAAGCTAAACAAAGAATAAAATGCCATTACGGTCGTATCACTGAAAAGCAATTTAGAAATATCTTTGGATTTGCTCAAAAAATGAAAGGTAATACTGGTGAGAACTTCATCGGATTACTTGAAAGTAGGCTTGACTCTATAGTTTACAGAATGAATATTGCACCAACTATTTTCTCTTCTAGACAATTAATATCACATGGTCATATTAAAGTAAATGGTAAAAAAGCTGATATAGCAAGTATGCGTCTTAAAGAAGGTGATGTTATAGAGATTAAAGAAGCTTCAAGACAAATGGGTATTATCCAAGAATCAGTTTCAAAGCAAGGTCAAACAACACCTGATTATGTATCATTTGATGTAGATTCACTAAGTGGTAAATATCTAAGAGTCCCAACAATTTCCGACGTTAGATATCCTTTCACTCCTGAAGTTCATTTAGTAGTCGAGCTATATTCTCGTTAATATCATGCTTGTTTAACTTAAAAAAACTACAAGTACTGCGGTACGAACTATATTAAGTAACTACCGCCGTTCTTTGTCTTGCGGATTCCTCGCTCTTTTTCAAATTAAACTTTGTCTATCTATTGTTTTTATATCTTTGATGGGGTTGTTGCATAGATCGAAAAACATCTTTTGTGTGTCATCCTATAGTACCGGATAGTTATTAAAAAAATGTTATATTTTATTCAAGTGTAGGTGAACTTGATATGTCATTCCCGCATAGGTGCAGTGGTGTCCGGAGGAAAATTGGAGTATTATTAAAACCGTCATTGCGAGCGGTCGTAGACCGCATGGCAATCCAGAAAAATAGTAAAAAATAACTAATTTTAGCATTTTTTTACTTCCTTGCTTCGCCCGGCACCGTCAAGTTAAGGGAGGTATAAATCATTCCCTGTAATTGCTCAATACTTAATTTATACCTCCCTTAACTTGACGGTACCCCTGTAATTGCTCAATACTTAATTTATACCTCCCTTAACTTGACGGTACCGTTTAAACTGTAATAGCTAATATTTTTTGATTTATATTAAATTATTTTAACTTTTTCTTGACTTACATATTAATATCCTTTAGTAAAGAACCGTATTTTATGGTTTTTAACTTAAATTGGAGAATAAATTATGTATATACCTAAAGTTTTTAAATGTGTTATGCCTGTAGGTTTAACCGAAATTATCAGTAATTTAGATAATAATATGAAATATGCAATTTCTCAAATAGCCAGCAAAACATTTCTGTCTGTTTATACAACAAATGATGATGGAGAATTCAGAGAAGGTTATTCCGCTAATATTTTATCATGTGATTTACCGCAGATTTATGAGGATAGTAAGCAAGAAGTAGCAAGTTTAACAACAGTATTTATGAATTGTGGTGATAGAAATGCAATACATAAAATAGCGGGTCTTATTAATGAAGATGGTCAAAATCATGTTATTTTAATTTTAAATCCAGCTGCAACTGTTTCTCAAAATGATACAGCTACTGTTTTAGACGAACTTTATGAGGTAATGGATACTAGATTATCTTCAAATGGTACTATTTCTTATTTAGGTTTAGAAGATTGTAGCCCTAAAATAGCTAATAATGCACTTCAACAATTTAAAGATTATTTAATAAGCTTGATACCTACCACAACAACGACTACAGAGTCACCTATTGATAAGGGTTGGGATATTAAAAATCATCTTAATATTACTTCAAATGATGCATATGAAGCGGGAAAAAAGTTTCTACATATGTTAGGTATTTCCGTTCCAGACACTACAACTCCTCCTCCTACTACAGAAACTTCTAATGATGATACAAATGATGGTGGCTATACAGCTGCTTATATTGCTGTTGCTACTGTCCTTGCTACACTAGGAGCAGTAGGGTTAGCATACTTAAGATACTATGGAATTAAGCGTGTAATAGATTGGTATAAAGGGAAGAAATCATCAGATAATAAAATACCATTAGAAAAAGTTTTGAATATAAAGCTAGAAGAAGATTTAAATTTTATAAAAAAAATCTTAGAAAGATTAAATATGCAAGAATTAAGCGAAAATAAATATTACTTACAACTAGATGAAGAGACACCAATAGAAGATATAAATTACCCACAATTAATTCTAAAAATAACACAATTCTATAAACAGTTAAGTGTTTTATGTAACTCATTTAATGAAGCTAATACTACACCATACATTAAAGTCGTGCAAAAAGTAAAAGAAATAGAAGGAGTGATAAAATCATTAAAAGCATTAGAAGAAAGCAATGTTAATATTGATGATAATAGTCAACAACATTTGTATATTGGTCATGTAACTGATTTAAATAAAATATTCGCATTTAGTAATATTTATACTCCCTCCAATTTTGATATGCATAGTAGCAATACAAGCAATGAGTTAGAGAAAACTATGACATTCTTAGGAGAAACCAGCGAGACTATATAGCTCCAAGAGTCTATCATATATTTTGTGTAAGTTGTAAAGCAACAGAGAAAGAAATACTGTTAAAATACAACTAGAACAAAGGTAAAAAATATGATAGACTCACATCCTCGATTTCATAGCGTGGGGGCATTGCCCGCGTGGATCATTATCCTCCTGTCATCCCGTGATTTATGAACTAGAGCCAGTTAAAAATACGTTACCGTCAAGTTAAGGGAGGTATAAATTAAGTATTGAGCAATTACAGGGAATGATTTATAGAATAGCAGTAACAATTTATCCTAGATTTTACCGCTATGCATATTACTCAAGCCCCGAATAGACATCGTTTTCCAGCAAGCATTATTAGCCATACAGTATGGTTATATCATCGCTTTAATAATAGTTACCGAGATGTTCAAGAGCAGATGGCTTATCGAGGTATTATATTAAGTCATGAGACTGTAAGGTTTTGGTGTTATAAGTTTGTAGTTTATTTTCAAGATGTTATTAGTAAGAGAGAGCGAAAGCCAACTGATAAATGGCATTTGGATGAGATGAATATCAAGATCAAAGGTGAAGTATTCATATTATGGAGAGCTGTTGACTCTGAGGGACATGAATTAGAAGTATTACTGCAGAAGCGTCGTAACAAGAAATCAGCTATTCGCTTTTTATCAAGATTATTGGGTAATTATCCATGTCCAAGGGTTATTGTGACTGATAAGCTAAAAAGCTACATTAAACCAGTTAGGTATATGTGTCCTAGGACTAAGCATCGTACCGATAAAAGACTAAATAATCGGATTGAGAATGCCCATCAGCCAACTAGGAGAAAAGAGAAGATACTGATTAAATTTAAGCATCCTAATTCAGCACAATGTACATTATCACTGATGGGAAAAGTCAGAAATATATTTGCTGTAAATGTTGGAAGATATACTAAAACAGCATCTGAGCAAAGAATTGCATTTGCGTCCGCTAAATCCATTTGGGATGAAGCTACTCAAAGACTTCTTGCTGTCTGAAATCTAAAAATATAGTACTTTGTGACACTAATTTACTTAACTTGACGGTGCCTCAAATTCCGCAAGCAATGTGTCTTTAAGGCATTACTATTTCTATATTATTTTCCTTATTATTTTTTTATTTATTAGTTTTAATAAATACAGTATGCTTATATATGATATAAGTCTTTTTGGTTATTCGTACAAAAAGCTATTCTCTATATATTTTTTCTAGAGCTAATAATAAAACAGGAGAAAAATAACATGACTTATTGTGATAAATCTAATCAAACTTCCTATCCTTTTGTGCTACCTAATTTACCTTATGACAAAGAAAGTTTTAAACCGCATTTTACTGCTGAAACTTTTGAGTACCATCATGGTAAACACCATAATGCTTACGTGCAGAATTTAAATAATTTGCTAAAAGATAAAGAAGAACTACAAAAAAAGAATTTAGAAGAAATTATAGACTGGTCATCGCAAAATCAAAATATTGCAATTTTTAATAATGCTGCACAGGTTTGGAATCATACATTTTTTTGGCATTCAATAAAGCCGAATGGTGGAGGAAAGCCAAGTGGTAAAATATTAAAGCAAATTAATGACGATTTTGGTAGTTTTGAAAAGTTTTGTGAACAGTTTAAAGCAGAAGCAACGGGGCAGTTCGGTAGTGGCTGGGCTTGGCTTGTATATCATAATAACAGATTACAGATTGTAAAAACTGCAAATGCTGGTACGCCTATAGCAAATGGTATGCAACCGCTTCTTGCATGTGATATTTGGGAGCATGCTTATTATATTGATTATCGTAATAAACGTCCTGATTACGTTGACATTTTTATTAAGCATATGATCAATTGGGAATTTGTAGAAAATAATTTAACTAAATAAATATAAATTATGGCAGAAATAGAAAACTTTAAAAAAAATCGAAATTTTATTAAACCTATTGTTGATTTAAAAGAAGCTCAAGAAGAGCAAGTCAAATATAAATATATAGATGATCTAAAAGAAGTTCAAGAAACTCCAATTAGAAATATAGAAGATTCTAAAGAAGCTCTTATAGAATATGTAGCTTTTAGTGGTGGTGGGGCTAAAGGGGCTATATATTCAGGTGCTTATGCTGCACTAAAAAAAGCTGATCTTTTAGATAATGTAAAAGCTGTTGCAGGCTCATCAGCCGGTGCTATAACTGCAGCAATAGTGGCATTTGGTACACCAGCTGAGCGATTTGAAGAAATATCTAAAACTACTAATTTACAAGATTTACTAGGACAAAAAGGGTTTTCTGCTGGCGTTTTGCAATTAAATAAAGATGGTAAACCTTTATATAATTTACTTGATAAAACTATAAAAGATAATGTAGGCGATTTTTTACAAAGACCAGATATTGTAAATGTCCAAGATGATAAAGATTTAGATAGGTTAAGAGAAAGGCATAAAAGCGGCGGTAAAATATATTTTAGGGATTTAGCATTACTTCGAAAATATGATCCTGTTAACTATAAAGATTTAGTGGTTACGGCTGTTGAGAAAGATGCAGGTGTGCTAACTATTTTTAGTAGCCTTGATACGCCTGATGTTGAAGTTGCTTTAGCATGCCGTGCTTCTGCTTCTATCCCACTTATTTTTGAGCTGGTAGAAATTAATGGCAAAAAATATGTTGATGGTGGTTATTTGGATAATGTACCGACAAAATATTTTAAAGATAATGAGCCGGAATTTGATATAAAAGAAATAACGAATGATACAGATGAGATTATATTAGCTAAAAAGCAAGGGAGAACTCTTTCTATGGCTTTTGGTGTTGGTATGGAAGCGGATGCAAATATTGCGATATGTAGTGCTAAAGAATTTAAAAGTCCAGGTGAAATTGTAAAATTTTTAGCTGACGTATTATTTAAAATGATTGCAAAAATAGGTGGAAAATTTAAATATACCGACACTCTAAAAGAAACAAATGAGCAGCTACGTGAAAATGCTTTAAATACTGTTGTTTTAGATACCCAAGGGATTGATACTCTTGATTTTAAAGATGCCCAAAAATATGCTAACTATCTACATATTAAAGGATATTGCCAAACTATGGAATATGCTAATAATCATGGGCTTGCTAAAGAAAAAGATAAAACGCTTGAACATCAGAAATTTCTATTAAATGTTTATGAAGTTTATGACAACAAGAATTTAAATAAAACCTTTGGAACCAAATTATTAGAAATGTTTATTCCGTCAAAGGAAAATAATGATTCTAAATGGCAACAAGGAGTTGTTGAAAACCATGATGATAAAGCAAAAATACTATTATCATTTTGTAATGTTAATGCTTTAACTAAAGAAAATTTACAACCACTTCTTACAGAATATGTAATAGCAGCTGCAACTAGTCGTAATGGTACATTAAAAGACAATACAAATTCAGTAAAAGCTTTATTCCATGTATTGAATGATCCGAGTACTTCTAATGAAGTAAAAGAAAGTTTTATAGAGGTGTTTGCTATAGATAAAAGCAAAGATACAAGATTTAATAAAACTAAAACTTATGATGGAAATATTGCTAAGTTCAAATTTACTAAAGATGATTTAGAGTCGTTTATAACTAAAAATAAAAGCAATGCAATAAAGGTTCAAAATAAATATGCTCCACCTAAGCATAGGCAGCATGGGTAAACGTATTGCTATTTATCTTTTTCTAAGATATTAATAGGGTCATCAAACTCTTTTAAATTTAAAGCTTTATTATCAGAGCTTATAGTAGAACCACATCCAGATATTTTATTAACTTGACGGTGCTCATGAGACTGTAAGGTTTTGGTGTTATAAGTTTGTAGTTTATTTTCAAGATGTTATTAGTAAGAGAGAGCGAAAGCCAACTGATAAATGGCATTTGGATGAGATGAATATCAAGATCAAGATCAAAGGTGAAGTATTCATATTATGGAGAGCTGTTGACTCTGAGGGACATGAATTAGAAGTATTACTGCAGAAGCGTCGTAACAAGAAATCAGCTATTCGCTTTTTATCAAGATTATTGGGTAATTATCCATGTCCAAGGGTTATTGTGACTGATAAGCTAAAAAGCTACATTAAACCAGTTAGGTATATGTGTCCTAGGACTAAGCATCGTACCGATAAAAGACTAAATAATCGGATTGAGAATGCCCATCAGCCAACTAGGAGAAAAGAGAAGATACTGATTAAATTTAAGCATCCTAATTCAGCACAATGTACATTATCACTGATGGGAAAAGTCAGAAATATATTTGCTGTAAATGTTGGAAGATATACTAAAACAGCATCTGAGCAAAGAATTGCATTTGCGTCCGCTAAATCCATTTGGGATGAAGCTACTCAAAGACTTCTTGCTGTCTGAAATCTAAAAATATAGTACTTTGTGACACTAATTTACTTAACTTGACGGTGCCCCTTGACGGTGCCGATTTAAGAAAGGCTGAAAAGCCTTAAAGTAACTGGTGGAGCCAGGGGGAATCGAACCCCCGACCTTTTGAATGCCATTCAAACACTCTACCAACTGAGCTATGACCCCAATAAAAAGATAATTGTTTATACTCTAATAATAATACTAAATCTATAAGTTTTTTAGGCACCGTCAAGTTAAGTAAATTAGTGTCACAAAGTACTATATTTTTAGATTTCAGACAGCAAGAAGTCTTTGAGTAGCTTCATCCCAAATGGATTTAGCGGAGGCAAATGCAATTCTTTGCTCAGATGCTGTTTTAGTATATCTTCCAACATTTACAGCAAATATATTTCTGACTTTTCCCATCAGTGATAATGTACATTGGCACCGTCAAGTTAAGGGAGGTATAAATTAAGTATTGAGCAATTACAGGGAATGATTTATAGAATAGCAGTAACAAGTTATCCTAGATTTTACCGCTATGCATATTACTCAAGCCCCGAATAGAAATCGTTTTCCAGCAAGCATTATTAGCCATACAGTATGGTTATATCATCGCTTTAATAATAGTTACCGAGATGTTCAAGAGCAGATGGCTTATCGAGGTATTATATTAAGTCATGAGACTGTAAGGTTTTGGTGTTATAAGTTTGTAGTTTATTTTCAAGATGTTATTAGTAAGAGAGAGCGAAAGCCAACTGATAAATGGCATTTGGATGAGATGAATATCAAGATCAAAGGTGAAGTATTCATATTATGGAGAGCTGTTGACTCTGAGGGACATGAATTAGAAGTATTACTGCAGAAGCGTCGTAACAAGAAATCAGCTATTCGCTTTTTATCAAGATTATTGGGTAATTATCCATGTCCAAGGGTTATTGTGACTGATAAGCTAAAAAGCTACATTAAACCAGTTAGGTATATGTGTCCTAGGACTAAGCATCGTACCGATAAAAGACTAAATAATCGGATTGAGAATGCCCATCAGCCAACTAGGAGAAAAGAGAAGATACTGATTAAATTTAAGCATCCTAATTCAGCACAATGTACATTATCACTGATGGGAAAAGTCAGAAATATATTTGCTGTAAATGTTGGAAGATATACTAAAACAGCATCTGAGCAAAGAATTGCATTTGCGTCCGCTAAATCCATTTGGGATGAAGCTACTCAAAGACTTCTTGCTGTCTGAAATCTAAAAATATAGTACTTTGTGACACTAATTTACTTAACTTGACGGTGCCACTGAGACCTATTGCAATACGACGTTGCTTTAAGCGTTCACTTGCGAATTTATCTATGTGTTTTATTGTATTCATAATTAATAATAGGCTTAATATTAAAAATTGGTTATCACAAAGTATATTCAACTTTGAATATATATTATACACATAGCACGCATTTAATCAAGCAACTTTATTAAAAATTTAATACAATTAAACTAATCCCTTGAGTTAATAAGCTTTTTATCTAATAAATAGTTAACCAAAAATATAAAAAATATGATTAGTAGAATAGTAATATTTCCAAATTTCGAAAAAATTGTAGAAGAATTTAGTTTTTTAGGAATTAAACCATCAATATAATTTGTTTCGTTTAAATCTAATTTTTTCATTACCCTACCAACAGGGTCTATTATTGCAGAAATACCATTATTTGCTACTCTAACCATCGGTAAACCATTTTCTACAGCTCTACTTCTGCTAATATGGAAATGTTGATATGGTCCGCTAGATTTTCCATACCATGCATCATTTGTAACGTTAATTATTACATCGGCTGTTTCATTATTCGTTCGGACAAAATCAGGGAAAATAGATTCGTAGCAAATCAAAGGTTTTATTTTTAGGTCATATTTATCAAGATAAACAAGCCCGCCATTTCCTTCAGTATAATCAATAAAACCATGAGTTAGCTTTTTAAAAGGTAGTATTTTTTTAAATGGCATATATTCACCAAAAGGCACTAGATGGGATTTATGATATTCAAATAATTTATTGCCGTTCTTTTCAAGAGCATACATAGCAGTATAGAGTTCAAAATGCTCTCCCCGTTTTTTATTATCGGATATCCCACCTGTAATTAAAGTAGCATCTACCGAATTTAGCAGCCCTAGCAACTCTGATTTAACTGCCGGTATGTCATAAGGTACTACTAAAGCCGCTTCCGACCAAATAACTAAGTCAACAGGTTGTGGATTTTCTGATAAATTAATATGCAACATTAAATTATGCCAAAATTCTTCCTCATTCCATTTATCGGTTTGAGGGATTGATGGTTGCACTAAATGGACTTTTATATCAGTAAAATTTGTAGGATAATTATATAGCCTTACACTGCCATAAGTAATTATCACGGCTAGGGTTATGCTTGAAGTCAGTAATAAAACTTTTAGCTGATCAAATTGTTTAGTAAAAAACGGATAACAAGAAGTGGAAATATAGATTACTATAAAACTAAGCCCATATATTCCAATTATATTTAAAGGTTGGATTAAAATATCTGAGAATGAAAAAGCATAACCTATTAAATTCCAAGGAAGACCGGTAAATATCCACGATCTTACCCACTCAAATAACACCCAATATAAGCAAAATATAAAATGATAATATTTGTTATTTCTAACAAAAAAACTAAACACACAACTTGCAGATATGAAAAAAGCTAAAATTACAGGTAATCCAAATAATGCGAAAGGAATAGCCCACCAGAAATCTGATATATAAACGCTAACGCCGATGCTAATCCAATATATGCCACTTAAAAAATGCCCAAAACCGAATATATATCCAAGCTTTGCTGCCTCTTGCCAGTCTTTAGATTTTTGTACTAAATAACACAGATAAGATAAGGTTAATAATGCAGGTAATAGAAAAGTCGGAGCAAAAACCAAGCCGCTTAATAGACCTAATAATAAACAGCTAATCTTCGGTTTATACATTTTTTTATCAAAATTATTTTATTTACAAAATAATACATCATGCTATCATCCAGACAAGTTATATTTTGGTATTAGGTACGTGGATAAGTTTTTCCTGTCACCCGTGGCTTGTCCAGTGTTTTTGTATCACTCATATGTCATTCCCGCGAAAGCGGGAATCCAGAAATAATAAGCGTAAATACAGCAAACTTCTAAAACTAAAAGCTCTATTTATCTCGCTTTATGCTGGATTCCCGCCTACGCGGGAATGACATAGAATACAAGGCTAATTCATGCAAGCAATGCCATCTCATTTTATATTTATTTAGGAGCGTGTTTAATGACTACAGGATTATTACAGGGGAAAAGAGGTATAATTACTGGTATTGCAAATAATATGTCTATATCATGGGCGATAGCACAGCTCGCACGCAAACATGGTGCTGAACTTTGCTTTACTTATCAATCAGAAATCTTAGAAAAAAGAGTTAAACCTCTTGCTGAGGAAGTTGGTTGTAATTTTGTTAGCGAGCTTGATGTTACAAATCCAGAATCAATTACTAATTTATTTGCTGAAGTAAAAGAAAAATGGGGAAGTTTTGACTTCTTACTGCATGGCATGGCTTTTTCCGATAGAAATGAACTTAAAGGACGTTATATAGATACTAGCCTTGGCAATTTCAATAATAGTTTGCATATATCATGCTACTCTTTAGTTGAGCTTGCAAGAGAAGCTGAAAAGTTGATGAATGATGGCGGTAGTATAGTAACATTAAGCTATTACGGTGCTGAGAAAGTTATACCAAATTACAACGTTATGGGTGTAGCTAAGGCGGCATTAGAGGCGAGTGTTAGATATTTAGCAAATGATATGGGTGAAAATAATATCCGTGTAAATGCTATTTCAGCAGGTCCTATTAAAACTCTTTCAGGTAGCGTTATTGGTGATTTTAATAACATGCTTAGATCTCATGCAGCAACTGCTCCGCTAAGACGTAATACTCTTCAGCAAGACGTAGCAGGAGCGGCGGTATATTTATTTAGCCAACTTGCATCCGGAGTTACAGGCGAAATTCATTATGTAGATTGCGGCTATAATGTTATGGGTAGCAATAAGATAGTGGGTTAGTTGCCACTCCATGGTGGCGTGGATTAAGAATTGTCATTGCGAGGATAAGTTTTGTACGTGTGCAATCTCAGGATGTTTGATGAGATTGCTACATCGTTTTGTTCCTCGCAATAACGTTTTTTGGCTCACATGGAATAAGAAAGAACTACTCTATAGCTTTTTCGATATTAACTATTATTGCAGGGGATTTATTAATTTCTTGTTTAAGAGTTTTTCGTATCGTAGATTTTATTTTTTCTTCTATCTGTTCCTTAGATAAAGCTTTTTTAGCTTGGCTCTGCTGAGTTTTAATAAGCTCTGCGATGTCATTTTTAATTATATTAATCAATTGCATATCTTCATTTGCGTCAAGTAAACCTGGCATAGATAATATGGGTTTTGCGGCAAGCAAGCCTTTTTGATCAATTACAATCGAGGCTATTACTATACCAGACTCACGCATACGTCTTCTAGCTTTAAAAATAGGTGATTCTACAGGGAGCAAATAGTTACCATCAACAGCCAAATAACCGCTTTCAACTTTTGCAATCACTTTAGCATTATTAGGTTCAAGTATCACCACGCTACCATTCTCAACTTCCACTGCATTAGGTATGCCGTTTTTCTTAGCAAGTTTAACATGCTCATGAATATGTACTGGCTCACCATGTACAGGTATACAAATATTTGGTCTAATTAAAGAATACATTTTTTGTAGCTCATCAACAGAAGGATGACCTGATACATGCACGAAATGGTCTCGTTCGGTAATAACTTCCACACCACTTTTAACGAATATATTAAACAGCCTAAATATTTTCTTTTCATTACCAGGAATAATTTTTGAAGAAAAGATCATGGTGTCTTTAGGAGCAAGCTTTATTGACTGGTGAGAGTTAGAGGCTAGTTTTGCAGTAGCAGCTAGCGGCTCACCTTGACAACCAGTAGCGATTATTAATAGTTCTTCTCTTCTGAATCTACTAACATCACGTTCACTAATTAAAGGTGCAATATCTTTAAAATAACCGCTTTCTTCGGCTGCAAGTTTAATTCGGTGCAAGCTTCTACCAGTTAGGGCTACTTTCCTACCTGCAAGTTGAGCAGCGTGAATTATGGTATCAAGACGGGCTAGATTAGAAGCAAAAGTTGAAACTACTACCATTTGCGGGCAGCCAGCTATAATATCTATTAAACTTTTTCTAACATCACCCTCAGAGCCGGAACTTCCTTTATTAAAGACGTTGGTAGAATCGCAAACGAGAGCAAGCACTCCCTCGTCCCCATAAGACTTTAAAAGCTCTTCATCGGCTTTTTTGCCTAGCACTGGATCGTTATCAAATTTCCAATCTCCTGTATGTAAAATATTACCAGCTTCCGTGCGGATCATAATTGCTTGCATCTCAGGTGCTGAGTGAGTTAATGGTACCATTTCCAGCGAAAAAGGAGATAAATCTATTTTACCTCCTGGTTTTACTTCATGAATTTTAATATTTTTAGCAAAATCATATTCGCTTAAACGAATTTTTAAAAAATTTGCTGTGAAAGTAGTAGTATAAATAGGACATTTAAGACTATTCCATAAATATTGTACTCCGCCCAAATGATCTTCATGAGCATGAGTTATGATCATTCCGACTATATCTTTTTTATGTTTTTCAATGAAACTGCTATCTGCAATCATCATATCAACGCCTGGTAAATAATCATCAGCAAAACCGCTACCACAATCAATAATTAGCCATTTACCTTTATAATGATACAGATTAAAATTCATACCTATTTCATTAGAACCACCAAGAGGTATAAATAGTAAATCATTTTTATGATTTTTGATATTGAATGATGACATATTAATTTCTATAATTATTATACTTATATATTATTTATTGTATATCTTATAACTTATTATTGCTTAAGCGTCTATCTTTAAAAAAGAAATTCACAATGAATATGAATAAAATAGCATTAGTTTATAACCAAAATTCTAAATCTTCAACTAGTATAGAGGAAATAAAAAAACTTCATACTTATTGTAACGTGCAAGATGCAGATGTGATTATGGTAGCTGGTGGGGATGGGGAATTATTGCATAATATCCATCGTTATATGCATTTAAACATACCTTTTTATGGTGTTAATTTAGGCAGTCTCGGCTTTCTGATGAATCCTTTGGATATTAAACATATAATACAAAATATTCAAGAAAGCACCGCTTCTATTCTTAATCCTCTTTTAATGCAGGCTGAAACTGTAGATGGTCAAATACATAAAGCTCTTGCGATTAATGAAGTATCAATATTCCGTAAAACTAATCAAGCAGCTAAATTTAGAATTGAAGTAAACGGCGTAGAGCGAATGAGTGAGCTAGTAGCAGATGGAGCTTTAGTTGCAACACCAGCAGGGAGCAGTGCCTATAATTTATCTGCTGGTGGTCATATTCTCCCTCTAGAGTCGAATATGCTATGCCTAACCCCTATATGTTCATTTAGACCGCGTAGATGGCATGGGGCATTATTGCCGTCTTCAGCTTCCATTAAATTTGAAATACTTAATACAAATAAAAGACCAGTAAACGCCACTGCTGATTTTCAAGAATTCAATAATATAAAATCAGTTACTATTAAATCAACTAACGATAAATCTATCAAACTGCTCTTTAATAAGAATTATACTTTGGAAGATCGTATTATTAAAGAACAGTTCGGTGGATAGACTCATTTTATTTGAAAAATTAGCGTCGTCGCTTCTCATGAGTCTATCATATATTGTTGTGAGGCTTTAACTTATAAGATTTATGGGCACCGTCAAGTTAAGGGAGGTATAAATTAAGTATTGAGCAATTACAGGGAATGATTTATAGAATAGCAGTAACAATTTATCCTAGATTTTACCGCTATGCATATTACTCAAGCCCCGAATAGACATCGTTTTCCAGCAAGCATTATTAGCCATACAGTATGGTTATATCATCGCTTTAATAATAGTTACCGAGATGTTCAAGAGCAGATGGCTTATCGAGGTATTATATTAAGTCATGAGACTGTAAGGTTTTGGTGTTATAAGTTTGTAGTTTATTTTCAAGATGTTATTAGTAAGAGAGAGCGAAAGCCAACTGATAAATGGCATTTGGATGAGATGAATATCAAGATCAAAGGTGAAGTATTCATATTATGGAGAGCTGTTGACTCTGAGGGACATGAATTAGAAGTATTACTGAAGAAGCGTCGTAACAAGAAATCAGCTATTCGCTTTTTATCAAGATTATTGGGTAATTATCCATGTCCAAGGGTTATTGTGACTGATAAGCTAAAAAGCTACATTAAACCAGTTAGGTATATGTGTCCTAGGACTAAGCATCGTACCGATAAAAGACTAAATAATCGGATTGAGAATGCCCATCAGCCAACTAGGAGAAAAGAGAAGATACTGATTAAATTTAAGCATCCTAATTCAGCACAATGTACATTATCACTGATGGGAAAAGTCAGAAATATATTTGCTGTAAATGTTGGAAGATATACTAAAACAGCATCTGAGCAAAGAATTGCATTTGCGTCCGCTAAATCCATTTGGGATGAAGCTACTCAAAGACTTCTTGCTGTCTGAAATCTAAAAATATAGTACTTTGTGACACTAATTTACTTAACTTGACGGTGCCCACCAAAACCTTACAGTCTCATGACTTAATATAATACCTCGATAAGCCATCTGCTCTTGAACATCTCGGTAACTATTATTAAAGCGATGATATAACCATACTGTATGGCTAATAATGCTTGCTGGAAAACGATGTCTATTCGGGGCTTGAGTAATATGCATAGCGGTAAAATCTAGGATAAATTGTTACTGCTATTCTATAAATCATTCCCTGTAATTGCTCAATACTTAATTTATACCTCCCTTAACTTGACGGTGCCATGGTGGTTAGCAAATCGTACTACTTACTTCCACCATTCAAATCATTCGCAATTAATCACAAATATACTAAATATTAAATTCATTATACATATTTGTATATTTTCCTATAATATCTTTAGCTAATTCAGCTATATTAGCATTAATTTACTATCCGATGATAGATAAACTAAAAATAATAATCATCTGAAAGTCAAAAAATCATGCATAAATTCTTATTAACTTTAAAATTAATGCGGGCAGATAAGCCGGTAGCTTATTTGCTAGTCTTCTTCCCTGCCTTATTTGGTTTACTGCTTGCCAATCCATCTAGAGCAGATTTAATATATTTACTACCAATATTTATCCTAGGCAGCATCACAACAAGAAGTAGCGGATGTATTATCAATGATATATTTGACCGAAAATTCGATAAGCATGTTGCACGAACTAAAAACCGCCCTCTAGCTAGAGGTATTTTGTCTATAAAATATGCTATTGCCATACTTTTTATTCTTGGTGTAATCTCGCTTTTTATTTTGCTAGCTTTGAATAAGACAGCCATATATATAGGTTTTTTCGCAGTGATGATGATTAGTATATATCCGCTGATGAAGCGTGTTACCTACCTCCCGCAAGTTTTTTTAGGTTTTACATTTAATTTAGGAACGCTAATAGCCTATGCGGCAGTTCAAAATAAGCTGGATATAGCAGCAATTACGATGTATTTAGCCTGCTGTTTATGGACGATAGGGTATGATACGATATATGGATTTATGGATATAAAGGACGATAAGAAAATAGGAGTGAAATCCTTAAGTATTTATCTAGAAAATAAAGCATATAAATTTTGGCTTTATATATTTTACGTTGGATTTATTTTATTATTTATTTCAGCTGCCGGCTATAATCTAGACTACCTACCTATCCTCGGTGCTTCAACCTTATTAATATTACAAATAGCAACTTTAGACATTCATAATCCGGCTAATTGCATGACAAGATTTAAAGCAAATCATTATACCGGATTGCTATTAAGTTTAAGTTTCTGTTAAATATATTGCTAATTTGTATATGAACCATACAGCACATTCCATATCTAAAGTGGCACCGTCAAGTTAAGGGAGGTATAAATTAAGTATTAAGCAATTACAGGGAATGATTTATAGAATAGCAGTAACAATTTATCCTAGATTTTACCGCTATGCATATTACTCAAGCCCCGAATAGACATCGTTTTCCAGCAAGCATTATTAGCCATACAGTATGGTTATATCATCGCTTTAATAATAGTTACCGAGATGTTCAAGAGCAGATGGCTTATCGAGGTATTATATTAAGTCATGAGACTGTAAGGTTTTGGTGTTATAAGTTTGTAGTTTATTTTCAAGATGTTATTAGTAAGAGAGAGCGAAAGCCAACTGATAAATGGCATTTGGATGAGATGAATATCAAGATCAAAGGTGAAGTATTCATATTATGGAGAGCTGTTGACTCTGAGGGACATGAATTAGAAGTATTACTGAAGAAGCGTCGTAACAAGAAATCAGCTATTCGCTTTTTATCAAGATTATTGGGTAATTATCCATGTCCAAGGGTTATTGTGACTGATAAGCTAAAAAGCTACATTAAACCAGTTAGGTATATGTGTCCTAGGACTAAGCATCGTACCGATAAAAGACTAAATAATCGGATTGAGAATGCCCATCAGCCAACTAGGAGAAAAGAGAAGATACTGATTAAATTTAAGCATCCTAATTCAGCACAATGTACATTATCACTGATGGGAAAAGTCAGAAATATATTTGCTGTAAATGTTGGAAGATATACTAAAACAGCATCTGAGCAAAGAATTGCATTTGCGTCCGCTAAATCCATTTGGGATGAAGCTACTCAAAGACTTCTTGCTGTCTGAAATCTAAAAATATAGTACTTTGTGACACTAATTTACTTAACTTGACGGTGCCGATAAACTTTCTGTACTTGATATTAAAGCACAAAGTGAAAGCGGTAAAATATTTAACGTTGAAATACAAATAACGGATGAAGCGGATTATGATCAAAGAGCCTTATATTATTGGGCAAAAATGTATACGCAACAATTAAAAGAGGGAGATGATTACTCAAAGTTAAATAAAACGATAGGTATTCATATTCTTAATTTTACAAGTATTACGGACACAGATAAATATCATAATGTTTTTAATTTACATGAAAAAGACACCGGCAGAAAATATTTTTCTGATATAGAATTACATACGATAGAGCTTAATAAGTTTGCCAAGGGTGCTAAAGAAGACATATCGGATATAGTAGAAAAAGTTAAAAATGCTTTAGATATGTGGTTAGCTTTTTTAACACGTCATGATTTGCTTAATAAGGATAATCTTCCTAAAGAGCTAGATAATAAAGATTTAAAAAAAGCGTTAACAGTACTTGAGATAATAAACTTTACTAAAGAAGAAAGAGAAGAGTATGAAGACCGCTTAAAGTGGCTTAGAATTGAAACTAATACTCTTAAAAAAGCTGAGGCTAGAGGTGAAGCTAGAAGAAATATTGAGATAGCAAAGAACTTATTACTTGATAATGTAGATATAAATACAATAATGAGAGCTACAGGGTTAATTATAGAGGAAATTGAAAAACTAAAAACAGAAATTGAGGACCTTAAGAAATAATTTAGAACTTTTAAACAAAATGAAAAAAATTTACTTCATAGCAGGTGAGGCATCAGGGGATTTTGCTGGTGGTCGGATAATTCGGAATCTAAAAGATGATAAAGAATTAAAAATTATCGGAATAGGTGGGCGAAATATGGAAGAAGCTGGCAATTTTGAAAGCCTATTTCCAATATCTGAAATAAATTTGATGGGCTTTTTTGAAGTAATACCTCATATTTTTAGGATAAAAAAATTAATCAATAAAACAGTCGAAGATATAATAGATAATAAACCTGATATATTAATTACCATTGATTCGCCAGGGTTTACTTACCGCGTGGCAGCTAAGGTAAGAGAGCGTTTGCCAGAACTTAAGATGATTCATATTGTTGTACCATCAGTTTGGGCTTATAAAGAGGGCAGGGCAGCAAAATATGCAAAAATCTATAATTGTTTATTTGCTCTACTACCTTTTGAACCACCATATTTTACTAAAGTTGGGCTTGATTGTAGGTATATAGGTCATCCAATAATGGAGCAGGAGTTTTATAGTGATAAGGCAGCTTTAAGACAAGAGCTTGAAATAGATGAGGATACAAAAGTTTTATGCGTTACTCTTGGAAGTAGAAAAGGGGAAATCTTAAGGCATCTACCAATTTTTATCCCTGCTATTGAAAAAATTTATGATGATCATAAAAACCTTATGGTGATATTTCCGCTTGCAAATCCTGATCATGAAAGAATAATAAAGCCTTTTTTAGAAAAGGTTAGGTTTAATTATATATTCTCATATGAAAGATTGAAAAGCTATGCTGTTTCTGACTTAGCATTAGCCAAATCGGGTACTAATACTTTAGAGATAGCAGCGTCTGGTACCCCTATGATTGTAGCATACAAAGTTAATGTTTTTAGTTTTATTATTATTAGGTTATTAATAAAAATCAAATATGTTACTTTGATTAATATAATAGGGAATAGAGAAATAATTCCAGAATTTATTCAATTTAATTGTGAAGCTAATCTTATTAGTGGTAAATTAAAAGAGTTATTGTTAAATCCTCAGAAAATTGATAAGCAAATAACGGAAAGTCACAAGATTTTACAGGAGTTAGGTTTTAAATCAAATATATATCCGTCTTATTTAGCTACAAAAATTATTAGACAAGAATTCTTAAAATAAATTTGTTAAAAGAGAAAGATTTTTGCTTGAACCGCTCCAAAGCATTTTTTGCGTCATGAAAAACATTAATACTAATATAACAATAAAATATATTTCTATACTTTTTTGCATAGTATTAATCTGTTTCATTAAAGCTTTTAAATCATGCGAAATTTTCTTTTGTTCTTCAATAGTGTCAGAACGCATTGTCATTAAGAAGCCTGAAATGCTTCCTAATTTATTATGCAAAGATTTTAGCTTATCGCTTTCGTTATTTTTTGGATCGTTGTCTTGATCTTGTGTCATACTATATAATGCCTATTATTAAGATCAGTATATATACCTTTTATACTTCAAGATTTGGTAAGCCAAATTTCGAGGTTCGCCTGTGTTTACGTACTTTTGTACTGCTTGTACAGGCTCACTACTTATTTGACTTCCATCTTTTGAAGTATCTACAGTATACCTTTGATATTTCAAAGGTTGGTAAGCTAAATTTGGGGGTTCATAATTTCTAAAATGGAGTGATATTTACTATATTCTTTTAATATAATCCAAATATTTCAGTGCTAAATTTTAAAACTCTTGATCTATTTTACAAGCAGTATATAATTATTAGCAAATATATGATCTTAACCAAACTTTAAGTTATTTCTACTACATGTTATTTTAAATGTCAAGAAAAAACCATATTTCATGGTAATATTATTATTTTCTAAGTTTTATAAAAAATGTTAAAAAATATACTAAAAATCAAGTTTTTTTTAGCCACATTATCTTTAATTATATTTATTACCATATTAAACTTCGGTGTATTTTATATTTTTGTACCGGGTAATTTAGCTCAAACTAAAACAATAATTATTGAGCCTAAATTATCTATAAACCAAATAGTTACAAAACTTTACTCTAATAAAGTAATAAAATATCCAGAAGTTTTTAAGATAATTGCTAAAATTTACTCCATAAAAAATCCTCTTAAAAGTGGTGAATATATTTTCACGCATAATATTTCGCCTCTGCAAACTTTAAGAGTTTTAGCAAGCGGCAAGTCTATAATACATAAAATAATAGTGCCTGAGGGTACTGTAGTTCAGGAAGTTGTAAAAAAAATTAACGAAGAAACACGTTTAGTAGGTGAGATAAAGGGAGTTATACCGGAAGGATTTCTAATGCCATCAACTTATTTTTTCTCATATGGTGATCAAAAAGAGCGAATAATCAATCAGATGAGAAATCTAATGTCTAATAACTTAGATAAAGTGATGATAGATCTCTCGCCTAATTCTCCATTAAAAACTAGACTTGATATATTAACGCTTGCTTCTATAGTAGAAAAAGAAGCGGGTTCTGATGCAGAGAAGCCTATTATTGCCGCAGTATTTCTTAATCGTTTAAAGAAGAATATGAAGCTGCAAGCTGATCCTACTACTATATATGCTTTAACGGAAGGGAAATTTAAGCTAGCAAGAGCTTTAACTAAAAAAGATTTATTGCAAGAATTGCCGTATAATACTTATTATATTAAAGGATTGCCGCCAGGACCAATTTCCTGTCCCTCATTAAAATCTCTAGAAGCAGTTGTAAAACCTGCTAAAACAGATGCATTATTTTTTGTAGTTGATGGAAAAGGTGGGCATTATTTTTCTAATAACCTTAATGATCATAATAGATTTGTTGAGATGTATAGGAAGAGTTTAGTAAAAACCCCTATAATTGACCCTGAAAAACCAAAAGAAAATTATGAATAATAGTGAATTTAGTAAAATAGCTGAAACAGTAATTGCACATATAGCAGACAGGATTGAAGAACAAAATCAAGATATAGATGTAGATTTGCAAAGCGATATATTAAGTATTGATACAACTGACGGTATATATGTAATAAATAAACAAAGTGCAGCTAAGGAAATTTGGTTATCATCTCCTGTTAGCGGACCTTACCATTTTTTCTATGAGCAAGGGAAATGGAAAAATAGAGCAGGGCTAGAGCTAATGAGTATTTTAACTGACGAGCTTGGAATTGCTTTTTAAAGAGTTAACTAGATTTACATAAACTTAAACTCTTATCAACAATTTCAGAATCTATATTTAAACAATCAAGGCACCGTCAAGTTAAGGGAGGTATAAATTAAGTATTGAGCAATTACAGGGAATGATTTATAGAATAGCAGTAACAATTTATCCTAGATTTTACCGCTATGCATATTACTCAAGCCCCGAATAGACATCGTTTTCCAGCAAGCATTATTAGCCATACAGTATGGTTATATCATCGCTTTAATAATAGTTACCGAGATGTTCAAGAGCAGATGGCTTATCGAGGTATTATATTAAGTCATGAGACTGTAAGGTTTTGGTGTTATAAGTTTGTAGTTTATTTTCAAGATGTTATTAGTAAGAGAGAGCGAAAGCCAACTGATAAATGGCATTTGGATGAGATGAATATCAAGATCAAAGGTGAAGTATTCATATTATGGAGAGCTGTTGACTCTGAGGGACATGAATTAGAAGTATTACTGCAGAAGCGTCGTAACAAGAAATCAGCTATTCGCTTTTTATCAAGATTATTGGCACCGTCAAGTTAAGTAAATTAGTGTCACAAAGTACTATATTTTTAGATTTCAGACAGCAAGAAGTCTTTGAGTAGCTTCATCCCAAATGGATTTAGCGGACGCAAATGCAATTCTTTGCTCAGATGCTGTTTTAGTATATCTTCCAACATTTACAGCAAATATATTTCTGACTTTTCCCATCAGTGATAATGTACATTGTGCTGAATTAGGATGCTTAAATTTAATCAGTATCTTCTCTTTTCTCCTAGTTGGCTGATGGGCATTCTCAATCCGATTATTTAGTCTTTTATCGGTACGATGCTTAGTCCTAGGACACATATACCTAACTGGTTTAATGTAGCTTTTTAGCTTATCAGTCACAATAACCCTTGGACATGGATAATTACCCAATAATCTTGATAAAAAGCGAATAGCTGATTTCTTGTTACGACGCTTCTGCAGTAATACTTCTAATTCATGTCCCTCAGAGTCAACAGCTCTCCATAATATGAATACTTCACCTTTGATCTTGATATTCATCTCATCCAAATGCCATTTATCAGTTGGCTTTCGCTCTCTCTTACTAATAACATCTTGAAAATAAACTACAAACTTATAACACCAAAACCTTACAGTCTCATGACTTAATATAATACCTCGATAAGCCATCTGCTCTTGAACATCTCGGTAACTATTATTAAAGCGATGATATAACCATACTGTATGGCTAATAATGCTTGCTGGAAAACGATGTCTATTCGGGGCTTGAGTAATATGCATAGCGGTAAAATCTAGGATAAATTGTTACTGCTATTCTATAAATCATTCCCTGTAATTGCTCAATACTTAATTTATACCTCCCTTAACTTGACGGTGCCTGCAAGCCCTATAGAAGATAAAGCTGCTTTAACTCGTTCTTTTGACTCAGCAATAGTTTTATCAGCAAGCCCTACTATGGTAAAAGCAGGTATACCAGGCGATATTTGTACCTGCACATCAACATCGGTGATATCAATCCCGTTAAACGTAAGACTTGCTATATGAATTATCATGTTTTAACAGTACTACCTTTGATTGCAAAGGCATACTACAGAACAAACTTTGCTAAGTCAAGATTAGTTAGTATTTTTGATAATTGATTTTCTACAAATTTATCATCTATAGATATTTTTTCACCTTGCATTTCACTAGCTCTAAAGCTTATATCTTCAAGTAAATTCTCAAGTATAGTATGCAATCTTCTTGCTCCTATATCTTCGATTTCTAGATTAACTGTAGTAGCGTAATCTGCAATTTTCTCTATAGCGGAATTCGTAAATTCAAGTTCTACTTTCTCAGTACCTATTAAAGCCGAATATTGCTTTATTAAGCTAGTTTCAGGCTCAAGTAGTATCTTTATCATATCCTCTTTAGTTAATGAATTCAACTCTACTCTAATAGGTAGTCTTCCTTGCAATTCAGGTAATAAATCTGAGGGTTTTGCTATATGGAAAGCTCCTGAAGCAATAAATAATATGTGATCTGTTTTAACAGGACCATATTTTGTATTAACTGTTGTTCCCTCAATCAAAGGTAGTAAATCCCTCTGCACGCCCTCTCTACTTATTTCTGAATTCTTTGCTCCAGAATTAGCTACTGAGGCAATCTTATCAATCTCATCAATAAATACTATTCCATCATTTTCAACTAAATTAATTGCCTGTTGGATTATTTTTTCTTGATCAATTAATTTTTCAGACTCTTCTGATAAAATTATACTCATTGCTTCTTTAACTAACATTTTCTTTGTTTTAGTTTTAGTCGTTCCAAAAGCTCTTCCTATCATATCACCAAGATTAAGCACTCCCATAGATGCCCCAGGCATGCCAGGTATTTCAAAGCTACCTCCGCCTACAGGAGCTGTATCAGCTACACTAATTTCAATTTCCGTGTCATCAAGCTCACCGCTTAAGATTTTTTCTTGAAACTTTTCTCTTGTCTCACTACTTGAAGTCTTACCTACTAAACTATCTAGCACTCTCTCGATTGCTTTCTCACGTGCATTAATATCTACTTCCGTTTTAGCTATCGTTTTTTGAGTATTAACAGCTATTTCTACTAAATCACGAATTATTGATTCTACGTCACGCCCTACATAGCCAACCTCGGTGAATTTTGTTGCTTCTATTTTATAAAAAGGAGAATTAGTAAGTTTAGCAAGTCTTCTTGCAATTTCTGTTTTACCAACTCCCGTTGAACCTATCATTAAGATATTTTTTGGTACTATTTCATTACGTAAGTTTCCCTCTACTCTTTTACGACGACCACGATTTCTAAGAGCAATAGCAACGGCTTTTTTAGCCTTTTCTTGACCTACGATAAATCTGTTAAGCTCGTTAACTATTTGAGAAGGTGTAAGCCACATAGGGTCTTTTTTATTAGTATTAGTAGTTTTAGTAGATTTCATACAACTTTTTCCGTTATAATATTATGATTAGAAAATACACAAAGATCTGCTGCTATATTCATAGATTTTAAAGCAATTTCTTCAGCAGTTAGAGGATTATCGTAAGACATTAAAGCACGTGCTGCGGATAAGGCGAATAGACCACCTGAGCCTATTGCTGCAACATTATTCTCTGGCTCAACAACATCACCGTTACCAGTTAAAATTAGTATATGATTGCGGTCGGCAACAATCATCATTGCTTCTAAACGACGTAAATATTTGTCGCTACGCCAGTCTTTGGCAAGTTCAACTGCACTTCTAAGCAAATTATGCTTATGTTGCTCTATTTTTACTTCTAACTTTTCAAATAAAGCAAGCCCGTCAGCAGTAGAGCCAGCAAAACCTGCAATAATTTTATTATTTGCTATAGTTCGTAATTTTCGAGCAGTAGATTTTAATACTGTATTGCCATGTGAAACTTGTCCATCTGCTGCTATAATTATTTCTTCGTTCTTTTTTAAACAAAGTATTGTAGTGCCATGTAATGCTAAATTATCTGACATAATGTAAAATTTATTGATATTAATTTGCTGATTAAGTAATATATTCATTATTTATAATAATTAAATAATGTTAATTATTCCTTGAGTAATCTAGTTATAATTAATCATTTTCCTGTGAATTTTCAAGGTTTAAATAATGAATATATACGCAATATACATTAACCCTACACAAAAAAATAATAATTTTATTGTCGTTGAAGAAAGTTTTTCATGGACAGCAGTTCTTTTAAGTGTATTCTGGGCATTATACCATAAAATGTGGTTACCTGTTATCATAGCTGTAGCACTTAATATAGTAGCAATGGCAATTAATATATATGAGTTAACGCTTGCATTAAAGCTAATTATCATGTTAATATTCGGTTTTTTTGCTGCTGATATTAGAGAAAATCACTTAAAAAGAAATGATTATACCCTTAAAGATATAGTAGTTGCAGGTTCGCAAGTAGAGGCTGAATTAAAATTTTTGGAACGTAACAGTTATGTATAATAAAGAAAACATTTTTGCAAAAATTATCAATAAAAATTTACCAGCAGAAGTAATTTATGAAGATGAGCAGGTTTTAGCATTTAAAGATATAGCACCTGTTGCACCAGTACATATTATTGTTATACCTAAAAATGAATATATCGATTACGCCGATTTTATTTCTAAAGCTTCAGTAGAAGAAATAAAGCATTTTTTTGCTAAGGTTTCTGATATAGCAAATAAAGCAGGACTAGACAAAGACGGATATCGCTTAATCACCAATAAAGGCGAGAAGTCCGGACAAACTATTTTTCATTTCCATTTTCATATTATTGGTGGTGAAAAACTTATTGGATTAATTAAATAAAAATGACCAAGAAATATAATATTGCTGTTATCGGTGCTACTGGAAATGTCGGTCGTGAAACCTTAAATATTCTAGCAGAACGCAATTTTCCTATTAACAAAATTTATGCTGTTGCTTCAAATAATTCTATTGGAAAAAAAGTTAGCTTTGGCGAGCAAGTATTACAAATAAGTAGCTTAGATGATCTAGATTTTGAGGAAATAGATATTGCATTTTTTTCAGCAGGTTCGGAAGTATCAAAAAAGTATATACCAAGTGCTATTACTAAAAATTGTGTGGTTATTGATAAATCTTCTTTTTTTAGACTAAGTGAAGATATACCTTTAATTATACCTGAGGCTAATTTATCAACACTTAAAGACTTTGCTACTAAAAATATTATATCGAATCCTAACTGCATTGCGATTCCTCTTGCAGTTGTACTTAAACCGCTAGATAATGAAATAAGTATAAAAAGAGTTGTAATATCTACTTATCAATCAGTATCTGGAGCAGGTAAAGCAGGAATGGATGAACTTTATGATCAAACAAAATCTAAGTATATCTTTGAAGAAAAAAGCCCCAACATATTTCCAAAACAAATTGCATTCAATTTATTTCCTTACATAGGCGATTTAAATAAAGATGGTTATACAAGCGAAGAGTTAAAAATTGCTTTAGAACTACAGAAAATTATTGGTGATCATCTTAAAGTTAGCGTAACTTCTGTACGAGTACCTGTATTTGTTGGTCATTCTATATCCGTTAATATAGAATTTAGTAGTAAAGTGGATGCTAAAGAAGTTGAGGAAATACTAGAAGATGCTGACGGGGTTGTTACGATTTCACAAACTAAAGATTTAGCATATATCTCAGCTACTGAAGTAGTAGGCGAAGACGCTGTATATGTCTCACGCATTAGGGATGATGCAAGTAAAGAGAACGCCATAAATTTATGGATTACATGCGATAATTTACGTAAAGGAGCTGCTTTAAATAGCGTTCAAATTGCTGAAGAATTAATTAAAACTTATTTATAAAATAATTAATATGGATAATAAAAACACTGCCTTAAATAAAAAAAATCCTTTGATGATCGCACTTGGAGAGTGCCGAACAGCTTTTTGGATAGTTTTTTGGTTTGCCTTTGTAATTAATTTATTAATGTTAATCACTCCCCTTTATTCACTACAAGTTTTAGATAGGGTGCTTGGTAGTGGTAATTTATACACATTGTTATATTTATCGATAATAATTGCTTATATTTATTTTGTTTACGGGTTACTGCAAATTGCTCGTTCTTTTACTCTTATAAAAGTGGGAGAATGGCTTGATAGAACAGTGGCACCGGTTATTTTTGCCTCTTCGATTTCAGCGGCAGCAACACGTGTAAATATGGGTTCTAGCCAGCTATTACGTGATTTTCAATCTGTTAAAACATTCCTAACAAGTACCGGAATTAATACCTTATTCGATGCACCTTGGAGTATCATATATATTGCTGTTATTTTCTCAATACATCCTTATATCGGTTTTATTACAATTTTCGGTGCTATACTCATTGTTTCAACAGCTTTCTTTAATGCAGCTGCTACTAACAAAACCTTAGGTGAAGCTACAGAATTCTCGATTAAAGGTATGACGCAAGCCGATATTGCTAATAGAAATGCCGAAGTAGTCGAAGCAATGGGGATGATGAAAAATGTTACAAAAAACTGGCATAAATTTAACTTAGCAGCACTTGATAAACAATCAACCGCTAGCTATCGTAATGGCGTCATTTCTAACTTTTCAAGGTTTATCCGTAACATAATGCAAATGGCAGTTACTGGCGTTGGTGCTTATCTTGTTGTAGAAACTCATGGAGCATCAATGACACCTGGTAATATGATTATGAGCTCTATTATAGTTGGTAGAGCACTTGCTCCTTTTGATAACGCTATTGAGTTATGGAAAAGCATGAGTGGAGCTATTAAATCATTCAAAAATATCAATAATTTATTTAATACTTATGCTTCTCGTGATGAAGCAATGCCAATTCCAAACGTCGAAGGACATTTAAATGTAGAAAATATTTATTATGCTCACCCTATTCCAAAACATATGCCGCAACCACCCACACCAAAATATATTTTAAAAGGCGTTAGTTTTGAGGTGCAACCAGGTGAAATTTTAGCAATTATCGGACCATCAGCAACCGGAAAATCAACTTTAGCCAAAATCATAGTTGGGGTATGGAGAGAATCCTCAGGCTCAGTACGTTTAGATGAAGCTGAAATTTATCGTTGGAATAGAGAAGATTTTGGCAGACATGTAGGATACTTGCCTCAAGGAATAGAGCTTTTCAGTGGTAGCATCAAGCAAAATATTGCTAGAATGGAAGAAAATGCTAACCCACAAAAAGTTATCGAAGCAGCTAAGCTAGCTGGTGCTCATGAAATGATATTAAGATTTCCTGACGGTTATGATTCAGATATAGGTCCTGCTGGCTCTAATTTATCAGGCGGGCAAAGACAACGTATAGGGCTTGCTAGAGCATTTTATGGTGATCCAAAACTAGTAATTTTAGATGAACCTAATGCTAATTTAGATGAAGCTGGTGAAGTAGCACTTGCGAGTGCTTTAAAGCAAGCAAAACTAAAAGGAATATCAGTCGTTGTAATTTCACATAGACCTTCTGTATTATCAGTTGTTGATAAGATATTAATATTACAGGATGGTGCTGTTGCAGTTCATGGAACGCTGGATGAAATTCAAAACCACTTTAAAACTTTAAAAGGCGGCACAATTCATATTAATAACAAATAGTGCAAAATCGTCATTGCAAGGAAAAATGTAAGTTTTGTACATACGCAATCTCAGGAGTTTATCTTAATGAGGTTGCCACGTGTTGCTACGCTCCTCACAATGACAAAAAATAATAATGAATGATTGAATATTATGCAGGACTTAAAAAACAATAAACCTCAAATTACGCCGGAACAGTTAAAGCAATTACTGTCCTTGAGAGAAAATTCACTAAGCCTTAAAGGTCAAAGCTCTAAACGTAAAGCTTTAATAAATAGCACATTAAAAAAGACTTCACAAGTAATAGAATTTTTACTGCTTAAACTTGATAGATTTGTTAATTTTACTACTAAAAAAACTGATAAAGATCGTAATAATGTCGCACAAGCTGCAAGATCACCTATACTTTTTGGTATTTATGTTATTATTTTCTTAGTATTAATCGGTGGTGTTTGGATGGCTGTTGCACCGCTTGATAGTGGGGCTGTAGCAGTTGGAATATTAATGCCAAGCACTAATAAAAAGACAATCCAGCACAATGAAGGTGGAATAATCAAAGCTATTTATGTGAAACAAGGTGATAAAGTTAAAGCAGGTGATAAGCTAATAGAACTTGAAGAAACACGAATAAAAAGCGAGCATGAGAGCACTTTAGGTCAATATCGTACTGCTCTGGCTACTGAAAATCGTTTAATTGCTGAGCGTGATAATCTAGAGCAAATCGAATTTTCTGATTTTTTAATGCAAGATATTAATTTACCGGAAGTCGCTAAGATAATACACACTCAAGAAAATTTATTTAGATCAAAAAAAGAAGTATATAATTCAGAAAAAGATGCTTTACAGCAACGTATTTCTCAGCTTGAAAAGAAGATTGAAGGCTTGGAGGCACGAAAAGTAGCTGCAACTAAAACAGCCGAAGTTTACCAAGAACGTTTAAAGGCTTTAAGAACTCTACAAAATAAAGGCTTTGTGCAAAAAAAGGACTTGTTAGAACAAGAAGCAAGAGTTGCTAGTGCAAAAAGTGACGTTGCAACGACTGATACGGAAATAGCAGGAACACACCACGCTATTACTGAATCTCAAATTAGCATTATAAACCTACAAAACAAATATACTGAAAAGACTTTAACAGAGCTTCGTGATGCACAAGTACAAACAGCTTCTCTTAAAGAAAAATATAACTCTTTAACTGATTCACTTAATCGAATAGTAATAAAATCACCTGTGGATGGTATAATTAATAATCTAAAATATCATACAATTGGTGGTTATATAGGTACCGGACAACCTATTATGGAGATTTCACCTACTAACGATCCACTAATTATAGAAGCAAAGGTATCACAAAAAAATATAGATTCAGTGCATGAAGGACTAGTTGCAAAAATACGTTTTAGTGCTTTTAAATCACGTACTACTCCAACATTTACCAGTAAAGTAGTCAGCGTATCACCGGATATTGTTCAAGATGAAAGACAGCATCCGCAGCAGCAAGATAATTACTATATTGCTAGGGTAGAGATTGATATGGATGAATTTAACAGAATTGCCAAAATAAAAAATCTAGAATTACATCCTGGTATGCAAGCCGAAGTACAGATCGTTACTGGAACTAGAACATTGCTTAGATATCTCCTTGATCCTGTAATCGATACAGCATTTAAGGCATTCAGAGAGAAGTAGTTTTCTGACTGTGTTATGACGACTAATATGTCATTCCTGCCATTGCTGGGAATGACATTAAAAACACCTTTGTACTGGAATAGCTTATATATCTGATAAACGAGTATCACATGAACAAATGGCACCGTCAAGTTAAGGGAGGTATAAATTAAGTATTGAGCAATTACAGGGAATGATTTATAGAATAGCAGTAACAATTTATCCTAGATTTTACCGCTATGCATATTACTCAAGCCCCGAATAGACATCGTTTTCCAGCAAGCATTATTAGCCATACAGTATGGTTATATCATCGCTTTAATAATAGTTACCGAGATGTTCAAGAGCAGATGGCTTATCGAGGTATTATATTAAGTCATGAGACTGTAAGGTTTTGGTGTTATAAGTTTGTAGTTTATTTTCAAGATGTTATTAGTAAGAGAGAGCGAAAGCCAACTGATAAATGGCATTTGGATGAGATGAATATCAAGATCAAAGGTGAAGTATTCATATTATGGAGAGCTGTTGACTCTGAGGGACATGAATTAGAAGTATTACTGCAGAAGCGTCGTAACAAGAAATCAGCTATTCGCTTTTTATCAAGATTATTGGGTAATTATCCATGTCCAAGGGTTATTGTGACTGATAAGCTAAAAAGCTACATTAAACCAGTTAGGTATATGTGTCCTAGGACTAAGCATCGTACCGATAAAAGACTAAATAATCGGATTGAGAATGCCCATCAGCCAACTAGGAGAAAAGAGAAGATACTGATTAAATTTAAGCATCCTAATTCAGCACAATGTACATTATCACTGATGGGAAAAGTCAGAAATATATTTGCTGTAAATGTTGGAAGATATACTAAAACAGCATCTGAGCAAAGAATTGCATTTGCGTCCGCTAAATCCATTTGGGATGAAGCTACTCAAAGACTTCTTGCTGTCTGAAATCTAAAAATATAGTACTTTGTGACACTAATTTACTTAACTTGACGGTGCCATTGAATATTATAGTATTTTACAGAAGTAACGTAAGCAAAAAATACAATTTAAATTGCTAAGGTTGTATCCTAAAATTAGGATTACTAAATAAGTATAGATATCATCATTGCGAGGAGCATAGCGACGAAGCAATCTCAGGACACTTTCATGAGATTGCCACGCTCCTTTTAGTCGCTCGCAATGACGGCAATGACGTTTTATTCACTCCCCTCTTCTGCCACTTCTTCTTCAAACTCACCCTCTTCTTCATTATTATCAGAACTTTCGGCAATTAGAGAAGCAGACACGACTTTTTCCCCATCATCTAGCTTAAATAAAGTAACACCGCTAGTGTTACGCCCTGTAATACGTACTGTTTCGAGTTTACAACGGATTAATTTACCGCTATTGGTGATAAGCATTAGCTCATCATCCATTTTAACAGGCATAACGCCAACTACTAAACCGGTTTTGTCGTTAATATCCATATTGATTATACCGCTACCGCCACGGTCAGTAATCCTATAACCATAAGCCGAGCTTCTTTTACCAAAGCCGTTTTCAGTTACTGTTAAAATAAACTCTTCGGAATTTGCCATTTCTAAAATAGATTCGGCAGTCAAATCCACGCCTAATTCTTCAGAATTAAATTCTTCCCCTTTAGCGATCTCAAGTCTTTTCTCCCACGATACGGATAAATAAGCATCTCGCTCCTCACGTGTAGCTTTGATACCTCTCAAGACAGTCATAGAAATCACTGAATCGTCTTCGGCAAGTCTCATACCACGCACTCCGTCGGAAGTACGGCTCTTAATCACACGCAACGACTCAACAGGGAATCTTAGAGCTTTACTGGACTTAGTCGCTAATAAAATATGCTCATCTTCTTTACAAGGCTTTACATCTATTAACTTGTCATCTTCATCAAGCCTAATTGCAATCTTACCGTTTGACTGAATCTTTTTAAAATCTAATAAATCGCTTCTTCTAATATTACCTTTAGCAGTTGCGAACATGATATTTAGATTATCCCACTCATCTTGATTTTCAGGCAGCGGCATAATATTGGTAATATGCTCATCACCTTTAAGCGGTAATATATTGACCATCGGTCTACCTTTCCCTTGCGGATTACTTAGCGGCAATTTATATAGTTTTAAGCTATAAACCTGCCCGATATTTGAGAAGAATAACATTGGAGTATGAGTGCTACCAACAAAAACTTGTGTAGTAATATCCTCATCACGCATTGAAAGCCCTGACCTACCCTTACCACCTCGTTTTTGAGCTCTATAACTACTTAGAGGCACACGCTTAATATAACCGCCAAGCGTTACAGTTACTACCATTTCTTCACGCTGGATTAAATCTTCGATATCCTGATCAAACTCACCAAATTCAATCGAGGTAAGACGAGGGGTTGCAAATTCTTCTTTAACTTTAATTAGCTCTTCTTTTAAAATTTCAAGTAACCGCTCACGTGAACCTAAAATATTTAAATACTCCGTAATCTCAGTGGCAAGGTTCTTTAAATCTTCCTCTAACTTATTCTTTTCCATGGCGGTTAAGCGTTGCAATCTCATCTCTAAAATTGCCTTTGCTTGAGCTTCGGTAAAGCTACATTTCCCCTCTTCATTCAACATTGCCTTATCATCAACTAACTTCACAAGCGGCAGAATATTTAATGCATCCCAGCTGCGGGCCATTAATTCTTGTTTAGCAGCATTCGGATCGCTTGCAGCTTTTATAATACGGATTATTTCGTCGATATTGCTAACAGCAATAGTTAGCCCAAGTAAAATGTGAGCTTTATCTCTTGCTTTATTAAGTAAATATATAGTGCGGTTAGTGATAACTACTTCCCTAAAGCTAACGAAAGCCGCTATTACTTCTTTTAAATTCATTACCTTAGGCAAGCCATCTTTTAGAGCAAGCATTATAACACCAAAGCTAGTTTGAAGCTGTGTACAAGCATATATTTGGTTTAAAACTACTTCAGCTACAATATCTTTCTTTAGCTCAATATAAATTCTTATGCCGTTTTTATTCGACTCATCACGTAAATCGCTTATACCCTCAATACGCTTTTCCTTGACCATTTCGGCAATCTTTTCAACAAGCCTTGCTTTATTTACCATGTAAGGTATTTCGGTAATAATAATTGCTTGACGTCCGTTACCTAAATTTTCAATCTCAGCTCGCCCTCTTATAGCGATGCTACCCCTACCTGTTAAATAGGCTGATTTAATACCATTAACACCTAGAATGATCCCGCTTGTAGGGAAGTCAGGACCTTTAACAACTTCTAAAAGGTCTAAAATTTCTATATCATTATTATCTACATATAAACAACAAGCATCGATAACCTCCCCAAGATTATGAGGTGGAATATTAGTTGCCATACCAACCGCAATACCACCACTTCCGTTTACTAGTAAGTTCGGGAACATAGAAGGCAGCACTGAAGGCTCTTCTTCAGAACCATCATAGTTTGGGTTAAAACTGACAGTTTCTTTATCGATATCCTCAATCAGTTTATGGGCTACTTTAGCCATACGTGATTCGGTATACCTCATTGCCGCCGCAGCGTCACCATCCAATGAGCCAAAATTACCCTGCCCATCAACAAGCGGTAGACGCAGCGAAAAATCTTGAGCCATACGCACTAACGAATCGTAAATAGCACTATCACCGTGCGGATGGTATTTACCCATCACGTCACCGACTATTCTAGCGGATTTTCTGTAAGCTCTGTTTGCATGGTTGCCAGCTTCATGCATTGAGTAGATGATACGGCGATGTACCGGCTTTAAGCCATCTCGAACATCTGGTATTGCCCTACTTACTATGACGCTCATAGCATAGTCAAGATAAGATACTTTCATCTCATCTTCAATATTTACCAGTACTAAATTAGAAGAATTATTATCAGTCACGATTATATAGCCTTGAATTTAATGATTATATTGATTATAGATGTATAATTCATTTCTTTCAAGGATACTCTCGTAATTTTCTTACACTAACGGAAAAATCGATCCATACATGGAAGTCTGTTTTCTAAAAGATGATATGGTAAAAGTTTCTCCTCTAGGAAACTAAAGGAGACACCATAACTACACTAATTTTATAATAAATTATCGATGGTTTTTATGGGAACTATGAGAACCATGACTACTGCCATGCCCCCTCCTTTATGACCCATGGTAGAAGCAGCCTTGCTTCGCTCTTCCGGAGAAGAATCCTTGCTATGCATTACTGCTGCTGCATGCGATAAATTATTATTGTGTTTTTCTTCATTTTTACTGTGATGATTGTTTTTATGAATGGTCATAATAACCTCCTTATGTTCAAAATATATTGAACACTATTAGTAAGTTAACGTAAGCTGATAAACAACCTACAGCCACAAGATACTCCTCTAAAAAAATATGTCAAGCGTTTTAATTTATTATTTTTTACAAAAATTATAGACTTTAATGTCCCCCTTCGGGGATCAAAAATCCCTCGCCTTTAGGCGAAGGGAAGATATAATGAAATTGCTTTAGCAATGAATTTATATCAAGAAATGAGAAGTTATAGAAAGAATAGTCATAGTCAGTATGATTTAAAAGTGCATCTTATATGGATACCAAAATATAGGAAGAGAATATTGATAGGCAAAGTATCGGAAAGGACTAGAGATTTACTGAGGCAGATTTGTATGGAACATGAAGTACATATAATTTCAGGGAAAATATCATGTGATCACGTACATATGTTTATCTCATATAAGCCGCAAATATCTCTTAGCAAGTTAGTGGTGAACCTGTGAATGATGATCGATTTCTAATCGATTCCACTTTATAACCCCTCAGCTTATAGCTGAGGGTTGTTTAGTTTTTATGATAAATTCTTAACTTAAAGTAACTTTAATTAAATATGATATTTATGCTGATGATAGATATTATTTGTGATAGTCATTCTGTCATCCCGTGGCTTGCTAACTAGATCCAAAAAATGGATCACGCTACAAGCTCGCGGGATGAGAACTGGAAAACTGATCTACGCAATAAAGCCGCAATGGAATGACAGTTGTTCTAGTGAATCCTACTACAAGTGAGCTAGATGACAGAAATAACGCTGTGATAATTAGTATTCTAAGGCTTCTTAGTCAATGCATGCTCTAAAACCTGATCAATATTTGAAACAGGGATAATTTCTAGACTACTTTTTATATTCGGTGGTATGTCTTTCAAATCTTTGACATTTTCTTCCGGAATTAATACTGTCTTAATCCCTCCCCTACTTGCTGCTAGCAGCTTTTCCTTAAGACCGCCAATCGGTAGAACATTCCCTCGTAAAGTTACCTCACCAGTCATAGCAACAGTGCGGCGTACCAGTATTTTAGTCATCAACGAAACAATGGTGGTAAACAAAGCACAACCAGCAGAAGGACCATCTTTTGGAATAGCACCAGCGGGAACGTGGATATGAACATCAAAATCTTTATAATCTTCATATTTTAAGCCGAAATCAGCCGCTCTACTTCTAAAGCAGCTATATGCAGCCATTGCTGATTCTTTCATTACATCACCGAGTTTTCCGGTAGTTTTGATTTCACCTTTTCCTGGGAATGATAAAGCCTCAATAGTTAAAAGCTCACCGCCTACCTCCGTATAAGCAAGCCCTGTAGTACTACCTATTTGATCCTTTTTTTCAGCAAGACCAAAATTATATTTTCTAGCACCTAAAAACTCTTCTAAATTATTGCTATCTACAGAAATATGCTTAATTTTTTTATCAGCTAGAATTTGCTTTAATGCCTTTCTGGTTAATGCTCCTATTTCACGCTCTAATGATCTTACGCCTGACTCTTTAGTGTAATATCTAATTAAATCTAAAATAGCATCATCGGAGATAGTAATTTCATCCTTTCTAATTTTATGCATTTTAAGCTGCTTAGGAACTAGATAATTCTTAGCAATTTGGATTTTTTCTTCTTCTACATAACCGGAAATATCGATAATTTCCATTCTATCGATTAAAGCTCTAGGTAAATTATAAGAGTTAGCAGTCGCAATAAATATTACATTTGATAAATCATATTCCACTTCTAGATAATGATCGACAAAATGGCTATTTTGTTCAGGATCTAACACCTCAAGCAATGCTGATGCAGGATCACCTCTAAAGTCCGAACCCATTTTATCTATTTCATCAAGTAACATAACAGGGTTACTTGTCTTAACTTTCTTAAGCTGAGTAAGGATTTTACCAGGCATTGAGCCAAGATAAGTTTTTCTATGCCCTCTAATTTCAGCCTCATCTCGAACACCGCCTAAGGCAAATTTGGTATATTTTCTACCCATCACCTCGGCAATAGATTTTATTAAAGATGTTTTACCAACGCCAGGAGGACCGATTAAGCATAATATAGGACCTCTGATTTTACTGGAACGCTGTAATACTGCTAAATATTCTATTATTCGCTCTTTAACTTTCTCTAAGCCAAAATGATCACGATTTAGGATTTTTTCAGCTTGGTTAATATCAATTTTACTATTATCATATTTACCCCAAGGCAGGCTAAGTAACGTCTCAAGATAATTACGTGTTACTCCGGATTCTGCTGACATCTGGTTCATAGTGCGAAGCTTTTTAAGTTCAGCTTCGGCTTTTTCTCTAGCTTCTTTCGATAGTTTTGCAGCTTTAATTTTTTTATCAAATTCAGCAAGATCTGATTTATCTTCATCAAGCTCTTTCTGAATTGCTTTCATCTGCTCGTGCAAATAATAATCACGCTGGGTTTTCTCTATTTGCTTTTTCACCCTTTGCTGCAAAGCTTGTTCGGTTTCTGAATTAACTATATTGGATGTAAGGATGTTAATAATTGTACTGATACGCTTAAAAGGACTTATCTCCTCAAGTAAGCGTTGTTTTTCTTCAAGCGAAGTAATCAGATGTGAAGCTAAAATATTTATAATATTTATAAAATTAGTAGTCTCACTTATTTCTTTATTTATAGTTTCAATAATTTCTGCATTGATTTTTTTATCACTACCTGCATATTTAGCAAATAACTGCACAGCATTATCAACTAATGACCGCATATTATTAGCATCGAATATTTCTTCATCAGGAATAATTTCATAATTTGCTTCGAATGCTTCATCACCTTTAATATTACTTATCTTTACTCTTGCTATCGCCTCTACTAAAATTTTTGCGGTAGTGTTAGGCAATTTTACTATTTGAATAACCTTAGCAAGTATGCCAACATCGTAAAGCTCGTTTTTATTTGGGTTTTCTTGATCGAATTTTTTCTGCAATGTTACTAAAATGTACTTGCTATTATCTTCTTCGGAAAGTGTAGTATTAGAAAGAGCATGCAGGGATTTTTGCCTACCTACAAATACAGGAGCAATTACACCAGGAAATACTACTATATCTCGCAGTGCCATTAATGGCAGTGATTTTTTATTCATCAATTAAAACCTTTGAAATTTGACGGTTATTAATTATATAATATAGTATTAAGACTATTTCAAGCTACCATTATTATTTATGAATTTATTACTTCAAAATCCTAAAAATGTAGCAACTGCACATAACAGGATTAAACAATATCTGCATTTAACTCCTATGGTTCATTCTGAAAGCTTAAACGAGATGCTTGGACATGAAGTTTTTTTTAAGGTTGAATCACTGCAAAAAACTGGGGCATTTAAAGTAAGAGGCGTATTAAATCATTTATTAGAATTAAAAGAACAGAGAAAGCTACCCGAAAAAATAGTTGGTTATAGCACAGGTAATCATGGAATCGGACTTGCTTATGCCAGTAAGATACTTGGTATTAAAGCAAGAATTTATTTGCCGTTAAATACTTCTCGTGTAAAACAGCAAGCAGTAATTCATTATGGCGGGGAAGTTATATATACCGATACTCGGCAAGAAGCGGAAGAAAAAGCAAAACTAGACGAAATGCAAGGCTTTTACTATATGCACCCATCCGATAGCGATTCTACGATAGCGGGCGCTGGTACGTTATGCTATGAGGCTTTACAACAATTAGGGTTTAGCCCTGATGCTATTTTTGCCTCTTGCGGCGGTGGCGGACTGATCTCAGGCTCTTACCTTGCCAAAGAATTAATATCACCAACTAGTTTATTGATAGGCTCAGAACCGCTATCGGCTAATGATGCTTATTTATCAGTTAAGAATAATGATATATTTAGGTTTAAGGATTCACCTAGTACCATTGCAGACGGTCTTAAAACTCTTAGTGTTTCAACACGTACATTTGAATATTTAAAAAAACTTGATCATTTTTATTTAGCTGAAGAATATGAAATATATTATTGGACGGCTTGGCTTACCCATTTGCTGAAAGTAATATGCGAGCCATCAAGTAGTATAAATATGATTTCGGTAGTAAATTGGCTAAAAACACAGACAACTCCTAAAAAGCTACTTGTGCTAATATCCGGCGGTAATATCGACCCTATCCTTTATAACGAGTTGTGGAAAGAAGAGTATTTAACCATGTCACCTAACATATCTGCTTAAAAATTTATTCATACAGTTTTTCCGGAAAACCAAAACAAGTAAGAAAGCAAAAATGTTAGAAATTTCATATAAAAATGCGAAAATCCATCCTAACATCATAGCCTCACTTTTATCTACGGAATTATCCATATCTAGTAGATATTTTTTAAATTCAGCTGAATCTTTGAACTGCATAAGATCAATTTGAAACATTGAATCAAATTGGTTAGGATTTTTTTAGCATTTTCTAATTGCTTATCCTGTTCTAACAAAACAAATTCTTCATATCGCTTATATGCATCATTTTCTGCACTTCCTCCGCCAATAGACATAACAAAAAATGTTAAAAATGTGACCGCATGACACAAAATTATTAGATATTTATTTTTAATAAAATGTCTTATTGTTAATATGATTAAAAATGTATAGATTGATATTAAAAATAACTCATAATTCGATTGTAAGAAATTGAACATAAATATGCTTTTTTGATTTCGCAACTTTAAAATATAATTTTCATCTTTTACAAGCAATAAATTTTAATTAATTATTATTCTATCATGAATTTCGATTATACTCGTTTACAAGGCAATAATTTATCCTTAGCTTGGCTTAAGCTTGGTATTACATCTTTAGCGTTTGCGGGTTTATACTCGGTTGTTTTGGTGGTGCTTCGAACGCCGCAGCTAGCTAGTTTTTTCCCTAATCCTCATATTTTCAAATCTGCATTAATTATTCATGTTGATTTATCGGTATTGATTTGGTTACTGTCTATTACAGCAAGTATTTGGTCTTTGTCATTCTCGCAACCCTCTATGTCATTCCCGCGAAAGCGGGAATCCAGTATATTTTTTCTAGATTCCCGCTTTCGCGGGAATGACATAATGCATAAATTAGCTTTCTTTGCTACCATACTTATAGCCATTTCCCCTATAGCTGGACATAATCCGATCATGAATAATTATATACCGATGCTTGAAAATATAATATTCGTCTTAGGTCTTAGCTTATTCGGTATTACTTTGCTATTATACGCTATAAACATTCTATATTTTTTCAACTGGGCAAACTGGAGTAATTTAGTTAACTTCACTATTTTATCGACTATAATAATGTATATCTTGAGTTGGGTTTGTTTTTGGTGTTCTTATAGTGATTTACAAAATGTTATACAAATTATTCCTATCGAAATAGAATTTTATTATGAGCTACTTTTTTGGAGTGGCGGTCATTTATTGCAATTTATTTATACTCAAATAGCAATGTTTATTTGGATTATGTTATTTGAAAAGCTAATAGGCAAAGAATCAAAATTCCAAAAATTCTATCTATTCTTGCTATATTTAAATTTTGTTTTCAGCACTCTTATTATTTGGGGGCATATCTCTTACGATATTATCGATGGTAACTTTAAAGAATTTTATACCAACCATATGAAATATTTAGGCGGAATAGCACCCGGATTATGTATTGGAGGAATAGGGTTTGAGTGGGTATGTCACTGTAGCGTCATTGCGAGCGACTATAAGGAGCGTGGCAATCTCAGGATGTCTGCTGAGATTGCTTCGTCAATTGCTATGCAATTTCCTCGCAATGACAATATAATCAAATCCACCCTCCTCTGTTCCATTACTTTATTCCTACTTGGAGGATTAATTGCCATAAATATATCAGGCATAAATGTAGTGATCCCTGCTCATTATCATGGCTCTATTGTAGGAATAAGTATTGCGTGCATGGGATATTGTTATCAATCTGTCATACCGCGACTTGATCGCGGTATCTTAGAACATAATCTGCGGTACAAGATCCCGCGGTCAAGCCGCAGGATGACAATAACAACCACACTCTACCTCCTCACTTTTGGGCAAATCCTGCATATACTCGGGCTTGCTTTTGCCGGTGGTTATGGCGTTATGCGTAAAGACCCAAATACTGTAATGCCGTTATCTGCTAAGCTATTAATGGGTATGATGGGCGGCGGCGGACTTATTGCTATAGTAGGTGGCTTGATGTTTGTGTTTATTTGTGGTAAAACAATCTTTTTGAAAAATAAACAAAATTATGACGATTAAAAAACCGACAAAAGAAGAAGCAAAAGAGGCAGTAAGAACATTACTAAGATTTATCGGTGAGGATCCTAATCGTGAGGGATTATTTAAAACTCCGGATAGAGTAATCAAAAGTTATGAAGAAATATTTTCAGGATATGGTAAAAATATTGAGGAAATATTAGAAACAAAATTTAGTGATACCGGTAATTTTCAAGATTTTATCTCATTAGAGGGCATAAAATTTACCTCTTTTTGTGAACATCATATGTTACCTTTTAGCGGTACAGTACATATAGCTTATATTCCAGATAATTGCATTGTCGGCATAAGTAAGCTTGCTAGAATAGTAAATACTTTTGCTAAGAGATTGCAAATTCAAGAAAAAATGACAGTACAAATAGCTGAAAGCGTACAGGAAAATTTAAAGCCACTTGGTGTTGCAGTTAAAATATCAGCTTTGCATAGCTGTATGTCAATGCGTGGTGTAATGCAAGATAACAGCATCATGAACACTATGAATTATACTGGTATATTTGCCGAACAGCAAAAATATCGCCATGAATTTTTAAATCTCACATCGAAGAAGTAACTTACGATTGTCATACTATGTGTTATATGTCATTCCCGCAAAAGCGGGAATCCAGAAAAAATAGATATAAAAGTAACAAGTTTTTTAAAATTAAAGCTCGATTCATTTCGCTTTATGATGGATTCCCGCTTTCGCAGGAATGACATATAAAGTTTTTTGAGTTGTACGGGAATGACATAAAAATATTAAACTAACAAAATAACTAACTTAAATTCTATGCTACTATCCAAATATTTCTTACCTGTTTTAAAAGAAGACCCAAGTGAAGCCCAAATAACTTCTCATAAATTAATGCTTAGAAGCGGAATGATTAGGCAGCAAGCCGCAGGTATTTATAGCTGGTTACCACTCGGTTTAAAGGTGCTTAAAAATATCGAGAATATTGTACGCTCAAATATGGATAAAGCGGGTTGTCTAGAAGTCTTAATGCCTTGCATTCAACCAGTTCATTTATGGGTAGAATCTGGACGTTTTGATAATTACGGCAAAGAGATGCTAAAGTTTCAAGATCGTCACGACAATACTTTGTTATTTGGTCCAACTAACGAAGATATGGTTACGGATATTTTCCGTAATAATATTAAATCATATAAGGATTTACCAAAGAATCTTTATCATATTCAATGGAAATTTCGTGATGAAATTAGACCACGCTTTGGTGTTATGAGAGGTCGAGAATTTCTCATGAAAGATGCTTATTCTTTTGATATTGATGAAGAAAGTGCAGTTAAGACTTATAATCAGATGTATAAGGCTTATATTAATACTTTTAGAGATTTAGGCGTATTCGCTATTCCGGTTATTGCCGATAATGGTCCGATAGGCGGGAATTTAAGCCATGAGTTTCATATTATTGCCGAAACTGGTGAAAGTACTATTTATTATGATAAAAGATTTAAGACGCTGAAAGATAATATAGATATTGATATTGAAGAAATAAAAAGCTGGTATGCAGCTGCTGAAGAGAAACACGATGCAAGTAAATTATCTTGTGATAAAGAAATAGCTAGTAGCAAAGGTATAGAAGTTGGGCATATTTTCTATATTGGCACAAAATACTCCGTTAACATGAATGCCCTTATTAATGATGAGCATGGCAAATTAACACCGATAGAAATGAGTTCATACGGCATAGGTATTTCAAGGCTAGTTGCAGCTATCATAGAAGCAAATAGTGATGCAAAAGGTATTATATGGCCTACCGCTGTTGCACCTTTTAAAATTTCATCAATCAACTTAAATATTCATGATAGCAAATGCGTAGAACTTGCAGAAAAAGTTTATAATGAGCTAGTTGCTCAAAATATTGAGGTGTTATACGATGATACTGACGCAAGAGCTGGTAGTAAATTTGCAACGCACGATCTGATCGGCTCACCTTACCAAATTATAATCGGTCCTAAAAAAGCTGTAAATAATATTGTCGAACTTAAAAACCGCAAAAGTGGTGAAATAGAAGACATTGATTTAAATAAAAGAGCTTTAAACTCATACTTAACTTTTTTTAACTATTAAATAAAATTCTTTATTGACTTTTATATAAAACAGTATAGCCTTTTTTACAATTTATTTTGTAGGAAAATTATGCTGGGTTACGCAAAAGAACAAACAACTTTGACCAGAGAGCAAAAAGAAGCTGCTGGTATTTTATCTACTGCCACCTTTTTAGAATATTTTGACTTAATGCTATATGTTCATTTAGCCGTCTTATTAAATGAACTATTTTTCCCTAAATATGAGCCTAGCGTTACTTCTCTTCTATCTGCTTTTACTTTTTTTGCTCTACCTTTATATTTAGACCATTAGGAGCATATATCTTCGGAAGAATTGGTGATAAATTAGGTAGAAAGTCCACTGTTATTATGACAACTACCTTAATGGCTTTATCATGTATAGTGATGGCTAATGCTCCTACTTACGAGCAAATAGGTTATTTCGCTGCTGTATTAATCACAGTTTGCCGTGCAGTCCAAGGTATAGCATCCGTAGACGAGATAGTAGGTGCAGAGCTGTATTTAACTGAAATTACAAAGCCACCTGTTCAATAGGCACCGTCAAGTTAAGTAAATTAGTGTCACAAAGTACTATATTTTTAGATTTCAGACAGCAAGAAGTCTTTGAGTAGCTTTATCCCAAATGGATTTAGCGGACGCAAATGTAATTCTTTGCTCAGATGCTGTTTTAGTATATCTTCCAACATTTACAGCGGCACCGTCAAGTTAAGGGAGGTATAAATTAAGTATTGAGCAATTACAGGGAATGATTTATAGAATAGCAGTAACAATTTATCCTAGATTTTACCGCTATGCATATTACTCAAGCCCCGAATAGACATCGTTTTCCAGCAAGCATTATTAGCCATACAGTATGGTTATATCATCGCTTTAATAATAGTTACCGAGATGTTCAAGAGCAGATGGCTTATCGAGGTATTATATTAAGTCATGAGACTGTAAGGTTTTGGTGTTATAAGTTTGTAGTTTATTTTCAAGATGTTATTAGTAAGAGAGAGCGAAAGCCAACTGATAAATGGCATTTGGATGAGATGAATATCAAGATCAAAGGTGAAGTATTCATATTATGGAGAGCTGTTGACTCTGAGGGACATGAATTAGAAGTATTACTGCAGAAGCGTCGTAACAAGAAATCAGCTATTCGCTTTTTATCAAGATTATTGGGTAATTATCCATGTCCAAGGGTTATTGTGACTGATAAGCTAAAAAGCTACATTAAACCAGTTAGGTATATGTGTCCTAGGACTAAGCATCGTACCGATAAAAGACTAAATAATCGGATTGAGAATGCCCATCAGCCAACTAGGAGAAAAGAGAAGATACTGATTAAATTTAAGCATCCTAATTCAGCACAATGTACATTATCACTGATGGGAAAAGTCAGAAATATATTTGCTGTAAATGTTGGAAGATATACTAAAACAGCATCTGAGCAAAGAATTGCATTTGCGTCCGCTAAATCCATTTGGGATGAAGCTACTCAAAGACTTCTTGCTGTCTGAAATCTAAAAATATAGTACTTTGTGACACTAATTTACTTAACTTGACGGTGCCAATATGACCCCTACCTTAAAAAAATTATTTGAAAAGCATAACGTAAAAGGTTTATCGAATAATTCTAAAACTATTAAGGCAAATGATGCATTTTTTGCCATTAAAGGTGGGAATGATTTTATTGCAGATGCCCTAGATAAAGGGGCAGCATTAGTTATTACTGATGATAAAAAAAATACTACAAGTAAAGTAATCTTTGTCGAAGACATTAAAGAAACTTTATATGAAGCTGTAGAACTCTTCTACCCTAAAAAACCTAGCACTATGATAGCCGTAACTGGTACTAACGGCAAAAGCTCGGTAGTATCATATATAGCTCAAATATATTCGTTACTTGGGCAAAAAGCAGCATCAATAGGCACAATAGGCGTAGAAGTTTTTGGCATCGATAATTTTAATGAATCTATAGGCGGGCTAACTACAACTGACTATTTAAGCTTTCGAAAAATCGCTCATAAGCTAGCTGAAAATGGTGTAAATTATTTAGCACTTGAAGCTTCAAGCCACGGCTTAGATCAACAAAGGCTTGGCGATTTAAAAGTAAATATTGCATGTTTCACTAGCTTTAGCCAAGATCATCTTGACTATCATCACACAAAAAAAAATTATTTGCTTGCTAAATTAAAGTTATTTACCGATCATTTAGCAAAAGATGGCATTGCAATATTAAATTCTGATATAGAAGAAATAAAGTTTATTAAAGATTATTTGGATAAGCATAAGATAAAATATTTATGCGTTGGAGCAAACGATTATTGTAAAATAACTAAAACTAACAGTTCTTTAAAAGGACAAAATATTAATTTTATCTTTGATAATAAAAATTATGATTTTGATACTCCAATAATAGGTAGCTTTCAGGCTAGTAATTTATTAATATCTGGACTTAGTGTTTATTATACCAGTTTTGATTTTAGTAAAGTTATAAGTGCTTTGACTAAAGTTAAAGCCGTAAAGGGACGAATGGAGCGAATAGAAGATGCTAACATATTCATTGATTATGCCCACACTCCCGATGCTCTTGAAAAAGCTTTGAATGAGCTAAAAAATATTAAAGCTAAGGGTGGTAAATTAAGTGTAATTTTTGGCTGTGGCGGTAATCGTGATACTACAAAAAGAAATCTTATGGGAAAAATAGCAGCCTCAATAGCAGATAATGTTATTGTGACGGACGATAACCCACGCCATGAAGACCCAAAAGCTATCAGACAAGGAATTATTAGCGGGATAGAAACAAAAAACTATATAGAAATAGCTGACAGAAAAGAAGCTATTAAATATGGGATAAATAATTTAAAGAAAGACGATATTTTACTAATCACCGGCAAAGGACATGAAAATTATCAAATTATAGGTGATGAGAAAATAGAGTTTGATGACGCCGAGGTGGCAGGGAAAGTAATGTCATTGCGATGATATGCATAGCATCGACGTGGCAATCTCATAAATCAGATAAGACTCCTGAGATTGCTTCGTCGCTATACTCCTCGCAATGACGATAAAAACGCACAACAACAAAAACACATGATTTGGAATTCTAAAACTTTAAGCGATGCATTAGGGCTATTAATACCGCAATCTATTATCGCTAACGAAATACAATTTAACTCTAAGGATGTTAAAAAAGGTGATTTATTTATAGCACTTCAAGGCAATAAAGATGGTCACGATTATGTTCAAGATGCCATTAATCAAGGAGCATCAGCAGTAATAGTTAGCAAGCAAGTAGATATATCTGACCCAAGTAAGATTATCCTAGTAGACAATTGCTTAAAAGCCCTAGAGCAGCTGGCTTTATATAAAAGAAAAACTTCAAACGCCAAATTTATTGCTATAACCGGTAGTGTTGGTAAGACTTCAACTAAAGAAGCTTTAAAAACTCTATTACAGCATGAGGCACTAACTTTTGCCAGCCGAGGTAATTTCAATAATCATTTAGGGTTACTTATCAATCTTGCTTCGATGCCGGATAATACAGAATTTGCTATTTTTGAACTCGGTATGAACCATAAAGGTGAGATAAGGGAGTTAGTTCAAGTATTAAAACCAAATATTGCTATGATCACTAATATTTCAGAAGCACATTTGGAGTTTTTTAACTCACTTGAAGATATCGCTGAAGCTAAATGTGAAATTTTTGAGAGCTTTGACAAAGATGGAATTGCCGTTATTAATTCAGATAGTAATTGTTATGATAAAATCTTATCTATATTAAAAAAATTATCTGTAGAAAATATACATAATTTTGGTAAATCATCCTCATCTGAATTAATTTTATATGAAGTTTCTGGAAAGCAAGTTCATTTAAAATATAAGATATATGACACAATTATAGAGACTACTATATCCTCTATACCTAAGCACTTTGCTGAAAATTATGCTGGTGTATTATTGATTATATTTTTGCTTAATCAAGATTTAAATAAATCTGTTAGCTATTTAGGTGATATTCGGTTAACAAAAGGCAGAGGCGAAATTATCAATATAGGAAATAGCAGCATTATTTGTGATTATTATAATGCAAGCCCTACGTCAATGAAAGCTGCCTTAGAATATTTAAAGCAAATGCCTGCCACAAATAAAACCGCTATAATAGGCGAGATGCTAGAGCTTGGGCAGAATTCAGAAAGGCTACATAAAGAGCTAGTACCTTATATATTAGATTCAGGCTGTTCTAAGGTTTTCTTAGTAGGTGCAAATACTAAATATATTTATGATTCATTACCTGAAAAAATAACTAAAGCATATTTTAAAAATATTGATGAATTAATTGCATCTACAAATGATTTATTCAAAAATGATGAGCTTATTTTGATAAAAGGTTCTAGAGGAATAAAACTTGACAAGATTATTGATTATTACACTAAAGTAAATTAGTATAATCTAATGTGTTACCGTGACTTGACTGGTATTGTTGTATAACCCAAAAACTGCTTCGATGTCATTCCCGCGGAAGCGGGAATCTAGGATAAAGTGAGATAAATAGAACTTTTAATTTTAAAAATTTACTGTGTTTAGAATTTTTAGTGGCACCGTCAAGTTAAGTAAATTAGTGTCACAAAGTACTATATTTTTAGATTTCAGACAGCAAGAAGTCTTTGAGTAGCTTCATCCCAAATGGATTTAGCGGACGCAAATGCAATTCTTTGCTCAGATGCTGTTTTAGTATATCTTCCAACATTTACAGCAAATATATTTCTGACTTTTCCCATCAGTGATAATGTACATTGTGCTGAATTAGGATGCTTAAATTTAATCAGTATCTTCTCTTTTCTCCTAGTTGGCTGATGGGCATTCTCAATCCGATTATTTAGTCTTTTATCGGTACGATGCTTAGTCCTAGGACACATATACCTAACTGGTTTAATGTAGCTTTTTAGCTTATCAGTCACAATAACCCTTGGACATGGATAATTACCCAATAATCTTGATAAAAAGCGAATAGCTAATTTCTTGTTACGACGCTTGTGCAGTAATACTTCTAATTCATGTCCCTCAGAGTCAACAGCTCTCCATAATATGAATACTTCACCTTTGATCTTGATATTCATCTCATCCAAATGCCATTTATCAGTTGGCTTTCGCTCTCTCTTACTAATAACATCTTGAAAATAAACTACAAACTTATAACACCAAAACCTTACAGTCTCATGACTTAATATAATACCTCGATAAGCCATCTGCTCTTGAACATCTCGGTAACTATTATTAAAGCGATGATATAACCATACTGTATGGCTAATAATGCTTGCTGGAAAACGATGTCTATTCGGGGCTTGAGTAATATGCATAGCGGTAAAATCTAGGATAAATTGTTACTGCTATTCTATAAATCATTCCCTGTAATTGCTCAATACTTAATTTATACCTCCCTTAACTTGACGGTGCCCATAATTCAACTTCTTTTACTATACAGGAATTTCTACTCTAACCGACAACCCACCTAAATCCTTACTATCTTCTAGGTAAAGAAATCCGTTATGATCTTTTATTATCTCACGAGTAATAGCAAGTCCAAGACCTACATTACTTGAATGATCTAACTGTCTTGCTTTATCCGATCTATAAAATGGTTTTAATACTAAAGGTTTTTCTGCATCATCTATGCCCCTGCCATTATCTTCAATGATTATCGATAAGTTAGATGAATTAGCGTTTAACGAAATTCTAACTTTAGTACCATATTTTATAGCGTTACTAATTAAATTAGACAAGGCTCTTTCAAAAGAATGTGGTTTAATTCGAAGTTTTACCCCATCTAATTTGGTAGGGTTTATAAACTCAATATCTATATGTGACCATTTATTTAAAAAAGATTTAATCCAAGATAAAATAAAAATTTCTTTAAACTGTTCTGCACTTTCGCCTCTCGCAAAATCTAGATAGGAGTTTATCATTTGTTGCATAGTTAATATATCTTGCTTTAGTCCAGTAGTCTCTTCATTTTCGTCCATTAATTCAAGTTGTAATTTCATGCGTGTTAGAGGAGTTCTTAAATCATGAGAAATCATAGCAAGCATGGTAGTTCTTTTGGTAATTTGCTTTTCTATACGAGATTTCATTTTTAGAAAAGCAAGCCCTGCTTTTCTTATTTCTAAAGCACCTGTAGGCTTAAAATTCTTACTTTTTAAGATACCTCGACCGAATTCATCCATGCTATCTGCAAGAGCAACTATTGATTTAATTTGATTCTTAGAGAAAATAATGGAGATGGAAAGTAATATAATAGTTAAAAATATAATCCATAGAACAAAAATATATACTGTTGGGTTAAGTAAAAGTTTGGCTGGAAAAGAAATATTTAATATCTCGTTATTTAGCTCTAATAATACTTGAATTCTGTTTTCCTTAGTTAAGTTAATTATATTTTTTTCATGAATTTTTGTATTTAAAATATTTTTAAATATAGTTAAGGGTTCGTTTAACTTAGGCTGTTTTGCTAATAGTTTCTTATTAGGCTCAAATTGATAAGACAAATTGAGATAATTTTCTGATAATTGTGTTATTTCTTTTGGATTATCTTTATGCTCTTTAATTAAAGATTCTATTTCATTGATAATAATGGTACTAGTATAATATGAAACATTATACCAATGACGATCATAAAACAAAAATATAGCAACTAGCTGTCCTATCAGAATCGGCATAATTATGATAAGCATAAATCTTAGGAATAAAGTCCTAGGTAATAATTTAGATATAAAGTGCATATCCCTCATTACGCACGGTTTTTAAATATTTCGGTTCTTTAGGATTATCTTCTAGCTTATTTCTTATTCTGGTAATTTGTACGTCAATAGAACGTTCACTAAGACCTCCCATAATTTTTGAAAGCTCAAGGCGGCTAACAGAAGTGCCAAGACGTTCTATAAATATTTCAAGTAACTTCTGCTCAGTAGAGCTAAGCGGAATTATCTGATCATTTTTAGTAAATTCTTTGGTACTATAATTATAAAAATTATTGCCGAACTTAGTTATATTTTTTTCTTTTTTGGGATTATTATAATTATTGATCAAGTTATTTATACGCAATAATAATTCTCGTGGTTCAAAAGGTTTAATAACATAATCTGATGCACCGGCTTCAAGACCTTTAACACGGTCATCAGCTTCCGATAAAGCAGTTAGCATTACTATTGGTATATTATTACCAGCATCCCTAATGGTAGTAGCAAAATCAAGCCCTGTAACGCTTGGTAGCATGACGTCTAAAATAATCAAATCGTAATTAGAAGTTTTTAACAAATCCTTTGCCTCTATAGCTGAAACAGCCGTCGATACTAAAAACTCATTTTTATTTAAAAATTGCTTTAAAAGTGCTAATATTCTGGTATCATCATCAACAATTAGGATATGTGCCTTATATTCTTGCATATATATTTGTTTAATTTGAAAAATTGACAGTGTTCTATCATCCCGTGGCTTGTCCACGGGATCCAGAAAAATAATAAAAAATACTAACGTATTTTTAACTGGACTCCGTGGACAAGCCACGGGGTGACACCGAGAGTGCTTTTCAATTCACTATGCGGAAATAACATAATTACTCTAATACAAATAACAATTAATAACAATGACAAAAAATTCAGAAAATAATCTTTGGTATATTTGGATTAATGGTGAGTTAGTTCCTTATGAACTTGCTACAGTGCATGCTTTAACTCATAGTTTACATTACTCGGGATCGGTATTTGAGGGTGAGAGGGCTTATAATGGGAAAGTTTTTAAACTTAAAGAACATACTGAAAGATTGATTAAATCAGCAGAAGTTTTAGGATTGAAAGTACCTTATAGTGTAGAAGAAATTATAAAAGCTCATGAATTATTAATAGAGAAAAACAAGATTCAGGATGCATATATAAGACCGCTTGTTTGGTGTGGGAGTGAGTCTTTAAATATTATTAACCCTAAATTGTCGACTAACGTTTTAATTGCGGCTGTTCCCTCTATGCCACGAGCATTTACCGCTGGAGTTAATTTGCATGTAAGCAGATGGCGTAAAGCTGCACCTAATATGATGCCAGTGCAATCTAAATCCGCTGCTCATTATAACATGGCAATAACGAGTAAGAAAGAGGCTAAAGACCTTGGCTATGATGATGCATTATTACTTGATTATGAGGGGTATATTGCGGAATGTACTACAACAAATATTTTCTTTGTTAAAGATAATGTGCTATATACTCCAATTGCCGATAGATTTTTAGATGGCATAACAAGACAAACTATTATTGAAATTGCAAAAAATTTAGGATTAGAAGTAAAAGAAGAACGTCTAAAATTAGAGCAAATAGAAAATTTTACTAGCTGTTTTGCTACAGGTACGGCAATTGAGGTGCAGCATATTAGCTCTATAGATCTTGGCGGTAAGAAATTTACTTTTAATGATCATAAAATTGTGAATGCTTTGAAAGAAGAGTATGGTAAAATTGTGAGGGGTAGTATGTCATTCCCGCGTAGGCGGGAATCTAGTAAAAAATACAAACATAAAAAGCTCGATTTATCTCGCTTTATGCTGGATCCCCGCCTACGAGGGGATGACATGGTACACGTTTTTCGATCCACGCAACAATGACATAACAACACAAAAATGAAAAACAATGAATAATATATTTAAAGGTTTGATTACGGCAATAATAATGCCGTTTAAAAATAATAAATTAGATTTAGAATCGCTTGAAAAAATTTTGGAGCATCAAATAAAAGCCGAAGTCAATGCCGTAGTAATAGCAGGTTCAACAGGTGAGGGTAGTAGTTTAAACCTTGAAGAGTACAAATTATTACTACAAACTAGTAAGAATATTGTAAATAAGCGTATTCCTATAATTAGTGGATGTTCTTCAAATAATACTGCTTATGCAATAGAGCTTGCGGCTGAATCTACAAAAATTGGAGTTGACGGCTTTATGATTAGCCCGCCATCATATTTGAAGCCTACTCAAGACGGAATTTATAAACATTTTGAAGCAATACATGAAGCTAGTAATTTGCCGATTATGCTATATTCAGTTCCGGGTAGAACTGGGGTTGACTTTACCGATGAAGTGATCTTTAAACTCGCTAAATTACCTCGTATTTTAGCTTTAAAAGATGCGGGAATAGATTTAGAAAAACCGCTTAGAATTAAAGCTATAGTTAAAAAAGAATTTAATCTATTATGCGGTAATGATGATTTAAGTCTTGCTTTTAATGCTCAAGGCGGAGTAGGGTGCGTGTCTGTAGCTTCTAACGTTGCACCTAAATTATGCAAAGAGCTTCAAAAGAAATGGTATAACAATGATGTTAAAGGAGCTTTAGAGATTCATCAAAAATTATTACCTTTATATAAAGCATTATTTGTAGAATCAAACCCAATCCCAGTTAAGTATGCTATGCATTATTTAGGATTCTGTACAAATGAAATTCGTTTGCCTTTAACTGAAGCAACAAATACAACTAAAAAACAAATTGAGGAAATTATAACATCCTTATCTATAAAAGTATGATGGAATATAAGAAAATTATTGCACAAAATAAAAAAGCTCTCTTTAATTATTTTATTGAGGAAAGACTAGAAGCAGGTATTGTATTAAAGGGTAGTGAAGTTCAATCGCTTCGTCAAGGTAAAGCATCTATAGAAGAGAGTCATGCAGCTGATACGGGAAATGAGGTATTTTTGTATAATTGTCATATTGCAGAATATGAAAAAGCAAATAGGCTCAATCATTCTACTAGAAGACCACGTAAATTGTTACTACATAAAAAAGAAATAAACAAAATTATCGGTAAAACTAAAATAAAAGGTTATACTCTAGTTGCCTTGTCTATGTATTTTAACAAAAAGAATAAAATAAAAATTGAACTTGGCATTGCTAAAGGTAAAAAATTACACGATAAAAGAGAATCTATTAAAGAAAAAGATTGGAAGAGAGATCAGAGTAGATTGATCAGACAGAAGTAAGGGTTATATGTCATCCCCGTGTAAGGCTTGCCAGCGTGGGTCGAAAAACGTCCTAAGGTAGTCATGCCGTGGCTTGACCACGGCATCCAGAAAAACAATAAAAAATATTACATATTTTTTCCTGGACCCCGTGAATAAATCACGGGGTGACAACCATACACAAGCCCGAAACAAAATAAAATTAATTTTAAAGGTTATTTATGCAGCATATTATTGGAAAGATATTAGTTATATTTGTAGTAATTATAGGAGTTTTATTTATTTTTAAAACTATAAAAACTTCTTCTACAAAACCTGTTTCCATAGAAGTAAAACAAAATGAAGAGCCGAAACAATGTGAAGAAGAAAGAGTTAAGAAGATTATTGAAGAATATTTGCTTAATACTCCTGAAATAATAATACAATCAATAGAAAATCTACAAAAGCGTAAAGTACAAGAAAGTGAAACCAAAGTTAATAGCTATATTAAGGATAACAAATTAGATATCGAGAATAGCCAAAATTTTCCTGTCATAGGTAATAAAGACGGTGATGTAACTATAGTTGCTTTTTATGATTATTCTTGTTCCTACTGTAAAAAAGGTGATGTTTCTTTAAATGAGTTATTACAAAATGATCCAGAAGTGAAAATTTTGTTAAGACCATTACCTATCCTTGGTGATGCTTCTGATTATTTAGCAAAAATAGCTTTAGCAGTTTATAAAATTAACCCTAGTAAATTTAAAGCTGTTCATAGTGAATTAATGAAGATAAGAAATGTTTCTAAAGAAACTGTCGAAGAATTATTAGCCAAAAATGACTTAAATATTACGGAAGTTGAAGAGATAGCTGATAGTTCTGAGGTAAGAGATTTAATCGCTCAAAATATGCAAATAGCTAGAAATCTTAAAATTCAAGGTGTGCCTGCATATGTAATTAATGCTAGGTTAATCCCTGGATCAGTAGATTTTCCTCAATTATTAAGCATAGTCAAAGAAATTAGAGATAATAAGGATTCCTAATTAAGCCTTGTGGGTCAAAGTCGTCATTGCGAGGAGATGCAAATATAATTTTCTCGCCATGACGGAAAAGCTGATCCACTTTTATTAATATTATAGTCAATTTTCAAATTAAACTTCGTCTACCAACTTTTCATTTATTAGCAGTATATACTTGACAATATGCTTTTAGATTGTTAATATCCTTTTACATATATTAAAGCTTTATAAAGCTAAGAAATAAAATTAATTCTTCAAGCCACAAGAATAAATCTAAAAATCTAGTTTGATTCCAATTTAAAACAAACGTAATATTTCCTCTACATTTAAGGAATTAAATTTTTCATTCATGTCAACTATAATCTATTATAATAAAAATAATGAGTATAACTAATAAAGAATCCCCAGAACAACTAAATAACCCTGAATTTAATAATCATTATGCAGAAAACGGCAATATAATTAATTTAAAAGAATTAAAACGTAAATTGCCTGAAGAATTGCAAGCTCAAGCAGAAGAGCTAAAAATTGAAAATGTTAGTTCTTTACGTAAACAAGAGTTAGTTTTTGCAATTTTAAAGAAATCTGTAGAGCAGGGTGGTTCAATAGTAGGTGAGGGGGTACTTGAAGTTTTGCCTGACGGGTTTGGCTTTTTGCGTTCTCCGGAAGTAAATTATTTAGCAGGACCTGATGATATTTATATTTCTCCAAGCCAAATTCGTCGCTTTGGTCTTCGTACTGGTGATACTGTGGAAGGACGAATAAGAGCTCCGAAAGAGGGTGAGCGTTATTTTGCACTGCTTAAAGTAAATAAAGTGAATTTTGAAGATCCCTCTAAGGCTTATCACCGCGTCAATTTTGATAATCTCACTCCTTTATATCCTGATGAAAAATTAGGCTTAGAGCTTGAAGATAACAGTAAAGATTTTAGTACACGTGTTATCGAGCTAGTCGCACCAATGGGTAAAGGTCAGCGTGCTTTAATAGTTGCACCCCCCCGTACTGGTAAAACTGTATTATTACAAAATATTGCACATGCTATTACTACCAATAATCCGGAAGTATTTTTAATTGTGTTGTTAATAGATGAGAGACCTGAAGAGGTAACGGATATGCAACGTTCCGTGCGTGGTGAGGTTGTTAGCTCTACTTTTGATGAGCCAGCAAGTAGGCACGTACAGCTTGCGGAAATGGTCATTGAGAAAGCAAAAAGATTAGTAGAACATAAGAAAGATGTAGTGATTTTAGTTGATGCTATTACCCGTCTTGCTCGTGCTTATAATACTGTAGTGCCGTCATCTGGTAAGGTATTAACAGGCGGTGTTGATGCTAACGCACTTCAGCGTCCGAAAAGATTTTTTGGTGCTGCAAGAAATATTGAGAATGGCGGTTCACTCACCATAATCGGTACGGCTCTAATTGAAACCGGCTCACGTATGGATGAGGTGATTTTCGAAGAGTTTAAAGGTACAGGTAACTCTGAAATAGTATTAGATCGTAAGATTGCCGATAAACGTATTTATCCTGCAATTGATATAACTAGATCAGGAACTAGAAAAGAAGATTTATTAGTTGATAAAATAGTGCTAAATAAAATGTGGGTTCTTCGCCGCATCATTGACCCAATGGGTAGCAGTGAAGCAATAGAATTCTTGCTTAAAAAGTTAGAACACACTAAAACTAATAGTGAGTTTTTTGAGATGATGAAAAGCCCAGCAGAACGTAAGTAAGTTGTGGGGTCATCCCGTGGTGGCATTGCCCGCATGGATCAAAAAATGTTCTAAGTGTTATCTAGTTGCTTGACCACGGGGTGACACAGCAGGCTTTGCCTCCCCTCGCAATGACAAAAAACTAAAAAATATATTGCAAAATGAATATAACACCTGATTATTTAATTGAAAGAAAACAAATAAAGGCTCGTTTATTAGTCTGGAAGTTAATAGCAATTATTTTAATTGGTGTTTCATTCTTCTTAATTTGTAAAGATTTTGTTTCAACGGAAGTTTTAGCCAATAATAATGATGATTATATAGCTTCGGTATTAATTGACGACATAATACTTGAAGATGAGAAGCGTGATAAAAAGCTTAAGAAAATTGTTGATGATTCTCATATTAAAGCCTTAATAGTTAATGTAAATTCTCCAGGCGGTACAGTAGTAGGATCAGAAAAAATTTATAATATTCTACTTAAAATATCAGAAAAAAAGCCAGTAGTTATAGTTATGGGAACGATGGCAGCAAGCGGTGGTTATTTAATCTCTCTTGCTGGTGATTACATTATTAGCCATAATGGAACTATTACAGGTTCAATTGGGGTAATATTGCAGACTGCTGAGGTAACTGACCTTGCACAAAAACTTGGCATTACTTTTCTTAATTTTAAATCAGGTGAGCTTAAAGCTGCCCCAAATCCTACTGAAAAACTTACTGAAAATGTAAGAGTAGCGATTATGGAAAATATTGAAGATACTTACAATTTTTTCATTGAACTTGTTGCTGAAAGACGTAAAATTCCTATAGATGAAGTCAAAAAACTAGCTGATGGCAGAATATATTCAGGACGTCAGGCTGTAAAACTAAAGCTGGTAGATAGTATAGGTAATGAGGATACAGCCTTAAAATGGTTACAAGATGAGAAAAAAATCGATGCTAAATTAACGGTTAAGGACTATCAATTAAAACCAAAACCTAAATTAGTGGAAATGATGCTTGAAGATTTCGATAGTTTAGTACCTAGTTTTTTCAAAAATAGTTTTAATGGAATTAAGGCGATTTCTAATCATTGCTACTAAAATTGATTTGATAAATAAAATACATAAGCAGCTAGATTATCTTTCTAAAGAAGATGTAAGTGATTCTGTGAATTTAATCCTTAATTATTTAAGCAATTCTCTTAAAGAACAAAACCGTATCGAAATCAGAAATTTCGGTAACTTTTCTATCCGCACACGAAAATTCCCAGAAAGTGGTAAATTTTATAATACAATTTATTACAGAATGCCTAAAAATTTCCTTAAAGACTAAAGTTATTACTTTACAAATTTTAATTTAACGTTAGTTTATGGCTAATTAGGATTAAGATATATACAAATTGTGAAATGGTCTAAATATAGTTTCTCAGAAAAACTTAAAATAATAAAAAGTAAAATAACGCATAATAATATTATATGCGTAGCTCTTCATACTTATGATTTAGAGCTTTTTGAAAAAATACTGATAACAGAAAAGGTTAAAGATATTAATATGCTGTTCCTTGCTCGTTACGGATTATGTAAAGGCGATAAATATTATACTTTTTTACAAAAACTATATAATTACTTAGACGAAAATAATGTTACTTTAGATAAACAAAAAAAAGAATCTTTAGACTACGTATTAAAATATATAGAAATGTTTGATCCTTTAAAATTTACCAAAAATGAACAATTACAACCTCGTTATAATGATGAAGACACGTTAGGGTATTACGATCGTACTTCTAAAAATTTAAGTGTAAATAATACAAATCCTAGAGAATCTTCTGAACTAAACTATGCAGAGTTGGATTGGACAAGTTAAAACTTATTTCTCAAAATACTATCATTACAATAATGCAACTATCCTACATAATTTATACAATTTAAGAAAATTTAATACTCGCTTGAGTTTGCTTTGAACTATCGACTGTCAAGGGGTAAATCTAAAATAATTATAAATATTTATGTTGAATAAACTCTTATTCTAGTGTCTACTTAAGAAAAAGTTTTATACTTAATTAGCTTCTACCAACCCCATTAGTACTTATAATGAGCACAGCAAAAAAAAATAAATTTCAAATAAATATCAGTAATAATTATAACGATTTACTTACACCTTTTGGTAAGGCAATTTTGCGAGATCGATACCTTATGAAAGGCGAAGATTTTCAAGATTTATTTGCTCGTGTTTCTAGTTACTATGCTGAAAATAAAGAGCATGCTCAGAAGCTATATGAGTATATGAGCAAAATGTGGTTTATGCCTGCAACACCGATTTTAAGTAATGGTGGCACTGATAGGGGATTACCTATCTCTTGTTTCTTAAACGAGACAGATGATAGTTTAGATGATATAGTAAATTTATGGACGGAAAATGTTTGGCTTGCCTCACGCGGTGGCGGAATAGGAAGTTATTGGGGTAATGTTAGATCTATTAATGAAGCAATCCATAATAAGGGACATTCATCAGGCATTATAACTTTTATTAAGGTAATGGATTCTATGACCCTTGCTATTTCTCAAGGATCGATTAGACGAGGTTCATCGGCTGTATATCTACCTATTGATCATCCTGAAATCGAAGAATTTATTGATATAAGACGCCCGACAGGTGGAGACGTTAACCGAAAATCTCTTAATATTCACCACGGCATTGCCATAACTGATAAATTTATGCAAGCTGTTGAAAATAATATAGACTTCGAGCTTATTAGTCCTGCTACCAAAAAAGTTGTAAGTAAAGTTAGAGCAAGAGATTTATGGGTTAAGCTGCTCACTACCAGAATAGAAACTGGTGAGCCTTATCTGTTATTTATTGATAGTGTTAATAAGTCAATACCTAAGCATCATAAAAAGTTAGGCTTACATGTTAAGATGTCCAATCTTTGCAGTGAAATTACATTGCCAACCGGTATTGATCATCTAGGTAAATCAAGAACTGCTGTTTGTTGTCTTTCTTCTCTAAATTTAGAATATTATGAAGAATGGAAAGACGATAAAGAATTCATACCAACCATTATGCTATTTCTTGATAATGTTTTAGAAGATTTCATCAATAAAGCACCTGATACTATGGCAAGAGCTAAATACTCATCTTTTCGTGAGCGAAGCGTTGGACTTGGTGTTATGGGATTCCATTCATTTCTGCAAATGAAAAAAGTACCAATAGAATCGGTTATGGCAAAGGTTTGGAATAAGAAAATATTTGAATATGTATCTAAGGAAGTAGAAGAAGCATCTGTTAAAATCGGTAAAGAGAAAGGAGCTTGTCCTGATGCATTAGATGCAGGAAGTAATGAGCGTTTTAGTAACAAAACAGCAATAGCTCCTACTGCTTCAATTTCAGTAATAGCAGGAAATGCATCACCAGGAATAGAGCCGTTTGCTGCTAATAGTTTCGTACAGAAAACCCTAACCGGTTCTTTTAATGTACGTAATAAGCATTTAGAAAAGTTATTAGAGGAAAAAGGATTTAATAATGATCAAGTTTGGTCTTCAATTAGTACTCACGAAGGATCAGTGCAGCATCTAACATTCTTAACTGAAGAAGAAAAGCAGGTCTTTAAAACAGCTTATGAAATTGATCAAAATTGGTTGATAGAGCTAGCAGCAGATCGTACTCCTTATATTACTCAGGCACAATCTTTAAATGTCTTTTTACCGGGTAATGTTAGCAAAAAATATCTAAATGATATTCATTTTAAAGCTTGGAAAAAAGGAGTTAAAAGTTTATATTATTGTAGATCAACATCAATTCAACGAGCTGATAAAGTTTCGCACGATGTTTTAAAGGCAGATTTTAAAGATTTAGAAAAACAAAATGACGAACTAGCTGAAGCTAATAAATATGAAGAATGCTTAGCTTGCCAGTAAATCGGAAACGTCATAAGCTATGCGACTGCAAGGAGCGTAGCAATCTCATAAGGGTTTCTGAGATTGCTTCGTCGCTATGCTCCTCGCAATGACGATTTTAGGTTATTTTTTAAGCTATGCAACAAAGCCATAACAACGGAATATGGTAATCAACAAAAAAATTAAAAAAATAAATTAAAAAGAAAGCATATGTCATTACTTGATGCAAGTCCGATTTATAAGCCATTTTCATATCCGTGGGCATATGAAGCTTGGCACACTCAACAAAAAATTCATTGGCTACCGGAAGAAGTGCCGCTTGCTGATGATGTTAAAGATTGGAAATATAATTTAACGCCAGGTGAGAAGCATTTATTAACGCAAATATTTCGCTTTTTTACACAAGCTGATATTGAAGTAAATAATTGCTATATGAAGCATTATTCACGAGTATTTAAACCCACTGAAGTAATGATGATGTTATCTGCTTTTTCTAATATGGAAACAGTGCATATTGCAGCATACTCACATTTGCTTGATACTGTAGGAATGCCTGAAGTAGAATATTCTGCGTTTCTTAAATACAAGGAAATGAAAGATAAATATGATTATATGCAGCAATTTGGGGTTGCTACTAATGAAGATATTGCAACTACGCTTGCAGTATTTGGAGCTTTTACAGAAGGATTACAGCTATTTGCATCTTTTGCTATTATGCTTAATTTTCCACGTTTTAATAAAATGAAAGGTATGGGACAGATTATTGCTTGGTCAGTGCGTGATGAAACTCTGCATACTAATTCTATTATTACACTCTTTAAAACTTTCGTTAGAGAAAATCCTGAAGTTTGGACAGAAAATTTACGTAGTCGTATTTATAAAGCTTGTACAACTATTGTACATTTTGAAGATGCTTTTATTGCTCTTGCTTTTGAAGTAGGAGGAATTGAAGGGCTAAAAGCTGATGAAGTAAGATTATATATTAGATATATCGCTGACAGACGTTTATTTCAGCTAGGGCTAAAAGATATTTATATGGTAAAAAATAACCCTCTGCCATGGCTTGATGAAATGCTAAACGGGGTTGAGCATACAAACTTCTTTGAAAATAGAGCAACCGAATATTCAAAAGCAGCAACTACTGGCTCATGGGAAGAAGTATTCGCTGATATGGATAAGAAGTAGTATACTCGTTTTATTTGAAAAATTGGCTACGTCGTCTTATAAGATCTGTGGTGCTCACGTACTAAAGTGTAAGCTCCGCTCCTCGACTTATAGACTCCTTGCTCTTTTTCGAATAAAACTTCGTCTACCAACTCTTTATTTATTAGATGTATATTGTCATTTTTGCGGTGGCGTTATTGCATGGCTCGGAAAACATCCAGTATGTTAGACATAAAAAGAAAACAAGACCATATCGAAATTAATCTTACAAAGAATGTTGAATCTGGCTTAAGTAGTAGATTTGAGTCAGTTCAATTTGTGCATAATGCCTTACCTGAAATCAATTATAGTAGTATAGATACAACTACTACTTTCTTAAATAAAATCTTACAAGCACCTATTCTAATTTCTAGTATGCAGGCGGAACATCTAGGGCAAGAGATATTAATCATAGATTAGCTGCTGCTGCTCAAAAAGCAGGTATCGCTATGGGGCTTGGTTCTATGCGTACATTACTTACAGAACCAAGTACTTTAGATACATTTACAGTACGAAATAATGCTCCTGATATAGTATTACTTGCTAATATTGGTGCGGTGCAACTCAATTATGGCGTAACACCAAAGCAATGCCAATATTTAGTAGATAGCGTTAAAGCCGATGCCTTAATTTATACCTCCCTTAACTTGACGGTGCCTTATTAGCTCAAGAATTTTATTGCAAGAATTTACTCATTTACGAAAACAATTTTGGGGCAATCATTTGTGGGCTAGGGGCTATATGGCAGTCAGTTCAGGTAATATAACTGATGAAATGATACAGCACTATATTGATGAACAGGAAGGTGAACCTGTGAATGATGATCGATTTCTAATCGATTCCACTTTATAACCCCTCAGCTTATAGCTGAGGGTTGTTTAGTTAATAAACTTTAACCAATCCTTAAAAACTCTTTAATTTTTTTTGTACATAATATAGCCTCTTCTTCAGTCAAATGAGGTCCTATTGGTAAACTAAGAATTTCTGAGCTAATTTTTTCAGTTAATTCAAAAGAACCAACTTTTAAATTCATATTTTGATAAGCAGGTTGTAAGTATATTGGGGTAGGGTAGTGAATTATAACTTGTACCCCCTGACTAACAAGATAATCTTTTAATTGATCTCGTTTTTTAGTCATTATAGGAAATATATGCCATACATTACCGTCATCATATTGAGGTAAAACTATATCATTAATATTTAATTCTTGTAAATAAATTTTAGCAATTCTTTGTCTTTTTTTATTCCATTCATTAAGATATCTTAATTTAATAGAAAGTATTCCTGCTTGCAAATCATCTAATCTACTGTTTTTCCCTATGATTTCATGACTATAGCGTACTTTACTTCCGTAATTACGTAGTAATTTAAGTGTGTCAGCAATTTTATCATCATTTGTTGATATACATCCACCATCACCAAAACAACCTAGATTTTTACCTGGATAAAAACTAAAACCATTGCAATCTCCGAATGATCCAGCTTTTTTTCCGCTAACTAAATCTATAGCTCCATGTGCTTGAGCAGCATCTTCTATAATTTTCAGATTATATTTTTTTGCTATAGCTAAAATTAGCTGCATATCACATACACGCCCATATAAATGAACCGGCATAATTGCACGTGTTTTACTTGTTATAGCATGCTCAATTTTTGAAGGGTCTAATAAATAAGTATCTTTGCAAACTTCAACTGGAACAGGTACTGCTCCAATTTCGGAAACAGCAAGCCATGAAGCTATAAAAGTATGGGCAGGCACTATTACCTCATCGCCAGCACCTATACCTAATGCCTTAAGGCTTAGAACTAATGCATCAAGACCGTTTGCTACGCCAATTACATGCTTTACTCCTAAGTAACTTGCAAATTTTTGTTCGAATTTTTCTAAACGATTTCCCAAAAGATATGAAGCATCATTATTTACATCTTGCCATAATTTATCTGCTTCTTGTTTAATTTCAGTGTAAGCACTTTTTAAGTCTAAAAATTTGATTTCCATAATTTAAATTCTTCGTATGATCTAATATAATCGCTTTCTTGGTAGTTTTCTGAAGCACAGATAATTACTTGAGGATTATTTTTTATATTTGTTATTTCCCGCCATAAAGGTTTTAGAATGTATAAACCTTTATTCGGTGCATCAAGAGTAATGGTTGTTTTATACTCGCCATCATCTAAAACGAAATCTACCGAGCCATGAGTACAAAAAATAAATTGTTTTAAATTTTTATGTGCATGCCCGCCGCGATCTTTTTTTAAATTATAAAGCCAGTAAACACGATGTATAGGAAAATCTAAAATTTGTCCTAGCTCAACAAAGGATAAGCTACCTCTATCGTCATCAAAACGTGGAATTTCAATTAATTTATAACTGTGATTCATAATAATTAATATACCATTCTACAGTTAATCTTAATGAATCGATAAAAGAAAATTTAGAAGACCAATTTAATTCTGAGCATAGTTTTGTATTATCGATAGCATATCTGAAATCGTGTCCCGCTCTATCTGTTACGTATGTTATTTGTTTTGCATAAGGTGTAGAATCAGTGTGAGGTCTTAATTCATCCAAAATATTACAAATTTTATTAGCAAGTTCTAAATTAGTTTGTTCGTTACGTGTACCTATATTGTAGTTTTCACCTACCACGCCTTTATGGAAAATAAGGTCTAAAGCAGAGCAATGATCTTCTACATACAACCAATCTCTAATATTTTTTCCATTACCATAAATTTGGATTGGCTCACTATTTAAGGCTTTTCTAATAATAGTAGGAATTAATTTTTCATTATGTTGCCTTGGTCCATAATTGTTTGAACAATTGCTAATTATTGTCGGTAAATTATATGAGTGAAAGTAACTTCTAACTAAAAAGTCACTGGAAGCTTTAGAAGCACTATAAGGGGAATTTGGAGCATAAGGAGAATTTTCAGAGAAATAACCTGTATCACCTAAACTACCATATACTTCATCGGTAGAAATATGTAAAAATCTGGAATTTATATTATCTTGTGATGACCAGTGATTTCTTGCAGATTCTAGTAAGTTGAAAGTACCTTGTATATTAGTTTCTATAAAAATTCTTGGATTAGCTAATGAATTATCTACATGCGATTCTGCTGCTAAATGAATTACATCGGATATATTATATTCTTTAAATAAATTTTCTATTAAGTCGATTTGGCAAATATTGCCATGAATAAATTTATAATTTTGTTTATTGCTAATATGATCAAGGCGTTTGATATCAGCAGCATAAGTTAAGGCATCTAAGTTAATAATATAGTAATTATTATATTTATTTAAAAAATATTCTACTAAATGGCTACCAATAAATCCGGCACCTCCTGTAATTAAAATAACTTTATCCATTTTTATTTTCTCTGCATTTTTAAAGATTTTATTTTTGTGTATTTAAAATAGAAAAGCTAGGGTGAGAATAAATATTTTTTAAATATTTACAATAATCGGAATTAGGGCTAAGTTCAGCTAGTTTTAGTAACATTTCTGCATCTATATATTTACAATTATATGCTACCTCTTCTAAACAGGCAATTTTTAATCCTTGTCTTTTTTCGATAGTAGCAATAAAATTCGATGCCTCGAGTAAACTATCATATGTACCTGTATCTAACCAAGCTACGCCACGTCCAAATACTTCTATATTTAAATTATTTTCCTCTAAATAAGCTTGAAGAACTGATGTAATTTCTAATTCCCCACGCTTTGAAGGTTTAACTGCTTTTGCTTTTTTAATTACTGAATTATCAAAAAAGTATAAACCGGTTATAGCATAATTTGATTTAGGGTTTTGAGGTTTTTCTTCAATACTTGATACTTTACAGCTAGGAAAAGAAATCTCAGCAATCCCATACCTTTCTGGATCTTTAACATAATAACCAAAAATTTTCGCTCCCTCTTGTAAAGATCTAGCATTTTGTAATATTGATACTAGTCCTTGACCATAAAAAATGTTATCCCCAAGAATTAAGCACACATTAGAATCTCCTATAAAATCTTCACCTATTATAAAAGCATCCGCAAGACCTTTAGGAGTATCTTGTATAGCATACTGAATATTAATGCCTAAATGACTACCATCATTTAATAGATCTTGATATAAAGAAAGAAATACACTGTTAGTAATAATTAGGATTTCCTTGATTCCAGAAAGCATTAATACTGAAATAGGATAATAAATCATCGGTTTATCATAAACCGTTAAGAGCTGCTTTGATAAAGATTTTGTAGCAGGGTAAAGCCTAGTAGCAGAACCGCCTGCTAAAATTATACCTTTCATAAACTATTTAATAAGTTGTTGTGGATAAAATTATTAGTACCTTATACATTAAATATGTACTAACTACAAGCCTTAGTTTTGTAGAGAATTTACATATTTGCTTAATAAATCTATATCAATACTATAATCTGAATGCATAGGTGATATGATTTGAGTATTGGTATGAGCTCCTATCAAAAATTTTAAATCCATTTCTAGGCTCATAGCTAAAGAATGAAATACTCGGAAATTCGCTTCTTGTACGTTACTACTTAAAATTAATATTTTACAATCTTTAGGAGCGAAAATTAAATTAACCATACCCGCACCAGTAGGACCGATAATAACTTGTGCCATTGAGAATAATTCAATTTGTGCCTGGGCTGATAAAAAATCTGTGTAAACAATTTCAAATCCTTGAGTAATCAAGAAATTTTCAATTTCTTCACTATTGAGTAATTTTCTATATGTAGCTCTTTTTCTTGATATATAAAGTTTACGAAATGCTTTTTTAGGGTTATTAAATTGTTTAGATATTACCTTTTTTACAAACTGTATTGCTTTGGGAGCAATCACTACTGCATTTGAATAATCAGGTGCATTAACATTATCTTTAATTAAGGATAATGGGGAGGGATAATATAACTTTTTTACTAAATATCCGTTTTTTCTTTCAAGCTTTATTAAATCTCTATTATCCAAATTGAACATTTTTAGGAGTTCTAATGATTGAGGATAATGATCTTCATCAATTAATAATGGTATTTTTTTGTCTAATCCTTGAATTAAACTGAGTCTTGGTAAACATTCTACAATCCAATGATAGTAGTTTTTGGAATGATCTTTAACAAGATGAATCCCGCTATCAATAACTTGGGGATTTTTTATTATTTCAAATGACAAGTTTTTTTCATTAATCTTATTTACAATACCTATAGATTTAATATGGTAAACATATTTTTTAAGATAGAAGTCGCTTTCTTCGCCATAAATAATATACTGATCATTATTATCAAGACCATCATATAAAGCTGTATTATTACTTAATATTAGATCTGTACCCCCGATTACAATTGCATTATTTATTTCTGCAAGATAAGTATCTGGTAATTTTATTGTGCAATTATATTTTTCTGATACATGAAAATCATTATTTATTACTTTAGGTTTAGTTAATTTTAATGTTTTGTTAGTATCAAAAAATTTTATTTTGTGAGATAATAATTTACATCCTTCAGAGACAGAATAATAATTAAAAATGTCTTTTAAAGGGCTTTTAAAAATTACATCCTGAGTTTCTTGAGTGTTTGTATTTAAATCATGAGATTTTTGAATACTTAGACCTGCATATTTAATTTTAAGGATGGTTCTCAAAGAAGCTAAATTTTCTCTAAATATTTGTTTTTTAGGGTTTAACCAAATTGCAATTGAAATTAAACATTTTGAAGCATAAAATATAGCGTAGCGTAACAAATATAAAATTTTATTAACAGCAGATAATATTCTAGGTTCAATTTTAACAGTTAAGGAAGCACTTTTTATGCCTAACCCATTTAAAATATTAGCTAGCTTATATTTTGTTGTGTCTAAATTGGCTAGAATCTTTTTTAAGATAATCATAAATTACAAGATTTAAAGTAATAATTTGTATATATCAAATAACTTAGAGAGTTAAAAGTAAAGCAAGGAACTAAAATATGAATTCCTTAAAGTTTTGTAGAAATAATTCTTTAAATTAATAATGAGTATACAGTCAAAATGAATTTGAGATTAGGCAAGAGGAGTAATATCTATAACTAATTAGCTTAGCAACAAAATTACATGCTCAAAATATATATCAACTAATTAGTTCCTAATAAAGCGTCTATTATATTATTTTCTTGCATAATTGTAAATATAAAAATATTTTTATTTGAAATTAAAATAATTATTTTTTCAAATCCCTATGCCCCAAATAAGCTTTATAAAACCCAAACAAATTATTGGCAATCACCTAATATTACGTGATGTAGAGGTAGAAGATAGTTCGTTTATTTTAAACCTAAGAACTGATACTACTAAATCTAAATATCTCTCTTCAACCTTTAACGATTTATTACAACAAATTGAATGGATTAAAAAATACAAGCAAGATAATTCCCAATTATATTTTTTAATCCAAGATCAAAATTTAGAGCAAGTTGGAACAGTGCGACTTTATGATGCTCAAGAAGATTCATTTTGTTGGGGATCATGGATTTTAAAGGCTAATACACCAAGTGGCTACTCTATTGAGTCAGCTTTAATCATATATAGTTATGCACTTAGCCTAGGTTTTACTAAGGCTCACTTTGATGTAAGAAAAGAAAATGAATCTGTTTGGAGATTTCATGAAAGATTTGGAGCTATTAAAGTAGATGAAACAGACAAAGATTATTTTTTTACAATATCCTTTGAAGCAATAAAAAATTCTTTAGAAAGATATTCTAAATATTTACCAAAAAATATAAATATTATTTTATAAGCAGGGAATTTTTTGAAAAATATTTGATGATATTTTTGCTTTTTCAACAGGTAAACTATAAGTAATAAAGGATTTTTTAGAGCTGGCGGATAGGGTGGGATTCGAACCCACGGTACGGTTGACCGTACGCCAGTTTTCAAGACTAGTGCCTTAAACCGCTCGGCCACCTATCCAAGAAGATTCATAGCAAAAAATATAGCATAATTCAAGAGAAATCGTAAAAAATCTTTACTATGTTCGTTTAATTTGGAAAATTAGCAACAAGGTCTTATTAAATCAGCATTGTTGTGTGGAGCGACTTTTTCGTCATTACGAGGAGATGCTAGCATCGACGCGGCAATCTCATAAAACAGTATAAAATTCCTGAGATTGCGTACGTACAATTACTCCGTAATTTCCTCGCAATGACGATTTGGTATCCCTCAAAATCTACTTCATATCACGAAGCCAAATTGTTCTTTTAACTCATTTACAGTTTCAGACGCTCTAATTCTTGCTTTCTCTGCACCTTGGTGAAGTATTTTGAGTAAATATTCCTGATCATTCATTAACTCTAAATATTTATCACGCATAGGTTGCAAGTTAGTAATAATAATTTCTGCTAAATCTTCTTTAAATTTGGCAAAGCCTTGATTCTCATAGTTCTGAATTATATTCTCAAGTTTTTCTTCTGATAAGCTTGTATAGATGTCTAATAAATTACTAATCTCTGGTCTTGCTTCTTTATCATAACTGACAAAACTTAAATGATCTGTTTTGGTTTTTTTAATTTTTTGATGAATAAGATCATTATCATCTCTTAAATTAATACGAGAAAAATCTGAAGAATCGGATTTGCTCATTTTTTTACTGCCATCTCTAAGACTCATAATTCTTGTTCCTGAGCCACCAATTAAAACATCAGGTACTTTTAAAATTTCCTTATTAAATTTCCTATTAATTACGCCGGCGATATCTCTAGTTAGCTCCAAATGCTGCTTTTGGTCCTTACCAACAGGCACTATATCGGCTTTATATATCAGTATATCAGCAGCCATAAGTACTGGATAGGAAAAAAGCCCAAGGCACGCCTTTTCTTGGTCCTTTCCAGCCTTATCCTTAAACTGCGTCATGCGTTTTAACCAGCCGAGCGGTGTTACGCAATTTAGCAACCAAGCGAGTTCAGCATGTTCTTTTACCATACTCTGAGCAAAGATTGTGACTTTATTAGGGTCAAGACCTGCTGCTAGATAAATTGCTAAAGTTTCGATAACCGATCTTTTAAGTTCACTAGGTGCTATATCAACAGTAATAGAATGCAGATCAGCCAAAAAGAAAAAACAATTATATTCTTCCTGCATTTTAACCCAGTTTCGAATCGAACCTAAATAGTTACCAAGATGCAAAGAACCAGTGGCTTGCACACCTGAAAGAACAGTTTTTTTCATTTTATACCTTTATTATTGTATTCATTAATAAATATATGTTATATATATACCGCAAATACTTCAAAAGTTGGTAAGTCAAATAAGCGGTGAGTCTGCACAAGCGTAGATAAACTACGTGAGCAAAGACGAATCCCGAAATTTGGCTTATACGAAGATCAACTTCAAAAAGAGCAAGGAGTTTATAAGACGAGGAGCGGAGCGTATACTTAATACGTGAGCACCGCAGTACTTATAGAACGACGTAGCCAATTTTTGAAGTTCATCGAGTATTTACCAAATCTTGAAGTATTAAAGGTATACCAAATTAATATTTAATTTTTACTATATGCTTTGGCGTTTAAGAATTTTATCATTTTACGGATTATTATCGTTATTTACTTTTATCTTTTTTCTTATATGTTACATACCCGTAACGTTTTTCAATGTCAACTATCAAATAAGATATAGGATCGCTGTTATCTTTTCTTATGCTTTTGTGTGGCTTGCAAAAATTTGTTGTGGTTTGAAATACGAGGTAGAGGGACTTGAGAAATTGCCTAAAACCATTTCAATAGTTGTATCTAACCATCAATCCTTTTGGGATCAGATGTTTATGCAGCTTATTATCCCTAAACATTCATGGGTATTAAAGCGTGAACTATTTAATATACCGCTACTTGGTTGGGGACTTCGTATGGTTAAGCCGATTGCAGTAAATCGTGGCACTAATAGTTCAGTTGCTCAAATTTTAAGAGAGGGTGAGGAAAAAATCAAGGAAGGTTTATGGTTAATAATATTTCCTGAATCAACAAAAGTTCCGCCTGATAGAACAGTAAAATTTAAGCCAAGTGCTGTAAAGCTTGCTTCTATTACTAAAGTGCCGATAGTAATGATGGCACATAATGCCGGCTTATTTTGGCCTAGAGGCTTTTGGTTTAAACAGCCTGGAACTATAAAGGTAAAAATTATTGGAGTAATAGAAAAAGAAGAGGTAGAACAGACCGAAGTGCGGATTCTTAATGATAAGATTGAAGAGATAATTAATAGTGAAAAGCAAAAATTATTAAATTAATGTCCCCCTTCGGGGATCAAAAATCCCTCGCCTTTAGGCGAAGGGAAGATATAATGAAATTGCTTTAGCAATGAATTTATATCAAGAAATATGAGAAGTTATAGAAAGAATAGTCATAGTCAGTATGATTTAAAAGTGCATCTTATATGGATACCAAAATATAGGAAGAGAATATTGATAGGCAAAGTATCGGAAAGGACTAGAGATTTACTGAGGCAGATTTGTATGGAACATGAAGTACATATAATTTCAGGGAAAATATCATGTGATCACGTACATATATTTATCTCATATAAGCCGCAAATATCTCTTAGCAAGTTAGTACAGTATTTAAAAGGCATTAGCTCAAGAATTTTATTGCAAGAATTTACTCATTTACGAAAACAATTTTGGGGCAATCATTTGTGGGCTAGGGGCTATATGGCAGTCAGTTCAGGTAATATAACTGATGAAATGATACAGCACTATATTGATGAACAGGAAGGTGAACCTGTGAATGATGATCGATTTCTAATCGATTCCACTTTATAACCCCTCAGCTTATAGCTGAGGGTTGTTTAGTACTTACTCGAATAGCAAATTACTAATGTAATTTGTTATTTGTATTAAATTAGTCTTGGATTAAGAAATAATTAGTATTATCATACAATTACCAACTATTCTTATGGAGGTATTATGAATAATACAACAGCATTAAAATTAATTGCAGTTATCGATAGTAAGCAAATGATGCTTTACGATGCTCAAGGAGTTAAAATTACTAATAATAAGCCTTTAAAGTTACCTTTAGATTTGGAAGAGCATCACCACCATAGAGAAAAAAGACAGAGTTTATACCAAAATAAATCTACGCCTGCTTCATTGTTTGAGCCTCATACTTCTTTAAAAGATATAGAGCATAAAGAAGCAGCAAAAAGCGTTATAAAACATTTAGAAAAAGCAGTAGGTCATGACCAAGGTAAATATAAAGAGCTAATTATAGTTGCTGAACCGCAAATGCTTGGTTGCGTTCGTCATGAGCTTAAAAATGGTCTAAAAAAGATGATTACTAAAGAAATAGCGAAAGATTTAGTGCAGCATAATGCTGAGGCAGTCGAGAGGGCAGTGTTCTCTTGATATGCATAGACTTAATGTCATTCCCGCGGAAGCGGGAATCCAGAAAAATAAACATAAAAGCAGCAAGTTTTTTAAATTAAAAGCTCGCTTTATGATGGATTCCCGCCTACGCGGGAATGATATAGAATAATAATTGTCTGGTACTATTGGCTTGACCACGGGATGACAGGATGATAAAGTTTTCGCTCGCAATGACGCAAAGTTTATTAACAAAAACAAATTAAATATTACAAATAATTATGTCGCGAATTTATTTTAACGGTCCAGAAGGTAGAATCGAAGGAATATATGTAAAAGCAGAAGCATATAATGCTCCTGTTGCATTGGTTCTTCATCCCCATCCTTTGCATGGCGGTGATATGAATAATACAGTAGTGTATAACGCCTATAAAGTTTTATCTGAGCATGGCTATACAGTTCTACGTATTAACTTCAGAGGAGTAGGGCATTCAGAGGGTAACTTTAATAATGGAGTGGGTGAGGTTATAGATGCCGGAACAGGACTTGATTGGTTACAGCAGAATAATCCAAACGCTCAGTCTAACTTAGTATTAGGGTTTTCATTCGGTGCATGGATAGCTATGCAGCTGGTTATGAGACGCCCTGAAATAAATAACTTTATTGCTATTTCACCTCCAGTAAATAAATATGATTTTTTATTCCTCTCGCCTTGTCCTATTCCAGGATTTGTACTACAAGGTGATAGTGATAGTATAGTTTCAGCTGAAGCAGTAAAAGATTTAGCAAGTAAGTTATCTAAACAACAAGCTCATATTAAGGTTGGATGTAAAATTATTAGCGGTGCTGACCATTTCTTTCGTTATAAAATGGAAGAATTTTCTAAAGCAATAGGGGATTATTTGAAAACATTAGATCATGGTTATCCACAAAATAATAATAATGTAAACGAAGAATCGAAGAGTCAGAAGAAGTTGTTTTTGTATTAAATGGATGTCATTGCGAGCCACTGAAAGTGGCGGGGCAATCTCATGAAGTAAAACTCCTAAGATTGCTTCGTTGGTTATTACATAACTTTCTCGCAATGACAGAAAAACCAAGCCATGCAACAGCAAAAGAACCCAATCAAGACATTAAACATTTATTATCATCCAAAGTTTCACCTGTTACAGTTACTGAATCCTGCTCTTCCTCCAATATCTCAAAGATGATAACGTTAAATCAGGATATTCAAATTTACAAAAATGCCATTCTTCTTTAAACTGCTTATTACAATCCCTAATGATTTTTTTTTAATATCTTCCCCTATACATCTAAAATTAGAATAGTAGAATAAGGTATTAGAAATAATAATAATAGCTAGATCTTCTAACTGTTTATCAAAATATTTAGTATTAGTGATAAGTTGCAAAGGGATATCATTACATATTTCATATTCAAGTTTTCGTCCTAGTAAGATAATATAATCACTGAAGACTAAATCCGGTAAAATGCCATAAATAGTACCTTTAGAATAAAGTTGTGCAAGAGGCAAAATAGCTTTTTCTTCGCCAAGCAGCATAGCACAGGTTAGATTTTCAACAGCCGACTCAAATAATAAATTTATCGCTTTTTCAGCATAAGAATCCCAAATTGTCTCAAAAATAGATAATATCTTAACTTGTCGCAGACCTTTTTCAAGTAACTGATTTTCAGGCAGTAAATAAAAAATTTCTTTATTATTTATTTCTACGATTTTCAAAATATACCTTAAAATTTATTACATTATTAAACAAGTACATCCTTGTTTCCCTAATACTGAAGTTCCATCATCATCATTTCCGATTTTTTGTGGTTCTGATGTGTTAATAGGTTGTTCATAATAATAATTATCGCCTCTTGATACTAAAGTTTTTTCTTCAACCCCCCCAGTAGTAGCAGAGTTATAATTTACTTCGCTTTGTGTTTTGGGTATACTAGTAGGTTTGTTGCCTGAATTTGTTTCTTCATCTTTTTCAACGTTAATATTATAATCTATTGTACTTTTTGTTTTTTTTATATTAGTAGTTTTTTTATTTTTGAAGTCTTTTATATCGCTTTGAGTAGCTCGCCTTACTGTATTAGATGGTTGGTGTGTAGTACTAGGTAAAGGAGCGGAAATTGTGGGAATAATAGTTGATTCTGAAATATCAAATATGTCTTTTAAATCAGTATTGTTTAAATTTATATAATAGCCTTTTCTGCATTTAGTTTCATTGTATCATTAATACCTGTTCGGTATAAATATTTATTATCGGAGATAGAACTAGCACAAACTGTAACTAATTTTTGTAAGTAATCTGCTAAAATATCTTCACCTTTATAATCGCTATTAGAGTATTTTTTAGATTCAAAATGCTTTCCTATCGCAAGTATAAAGTCTCCATAAATAATATTTTTTTCAACCAACCAGCCATTATAATAAAATTGAGCTAAGTACCAAGCGGCATTTTCTTGACCACAAACTAAAGCTTCTTTTAATTTTACACATATTTTGGATATAATATATTTATTATCTTGTGTTACTGTTAATGTGCTATCTTTTGATTGGGTAAGAGGTAATTTTATATTTTGAGAATAATATAGTAATGCTTCTTGTAATATATCTAAAGAGGTAGGAAAAAATTTTGGTTCAAATATATTTTTTAATTCAGTATTTTCTAAATTTCTTTTAAAATTAGATTCGGCATTTTTCTTTATTTCGTCAGTAATAATACTATTTATATCTAATTGATATTGATTTTTGGTATTTTTAATAGTTTTAGCACAATCTTTGGCTAAATTTTTTAAATCTTTTGATATGTCACCTTTAAATCCATTATTTGCACATCTTATAGAACCAAGCTTTATTCCTATTGCAATAATAAAATTGCCTATCGTACAATCTTTTTCAAATAACCAACCATTTAATAGAATTGAGCTAGATACCAAGATGCTTTTGCTTCGCCATAAACGAATATTTCTTTTAATCTTTTGTATAGTTCAATTAGAACTGCTTCATTATTTTGTGTTATTTCTAAATCCTTTGATGTTCTAAGAGGTATTTCAATATATTCATCATAATCGCTTAATGCCTTTTTTATTATTTCATAAAGATGAGGTAATTTTTCTTTCATCGGTTTCATTCCTTTTTTAAGATATAGTGCAAAGTACTGCACCATCTAGTAAGTCTAGATTTTCTCCCATTAATTTTGTTGATTTGTCATTAAATATTTGTTTTTTCACTACCCCAGAAGCAGTATCGTTATTTAATATAGTGAATGCACTTAATAGCTCTTGCTCTTTTTCTTCTTCTTCCAGTTCTATTTTTTTAAATACTTCCTTCCTACCATCAAAAACGCTTATATTAGTAATTAAGCGACCTTCAGGGGGTAAAGGATTATTAAAATCTCTTATAATGGTTTGTATATTAGTAAGAATTAAGTACTCAGGAACAGGAATTTTATCCCAGCTTTTGGATGCAATATTAATTATTCCTGTTTCTATAAAAGCTAGCTCTTTAAGATCAGAATCACTGATTATTCCAAAATTCTTTAAATATATGGAATTTGTCCTATTTATATGATCTGTATATTTTGTTATAGTACTCAGCATTTTTATTAAATTACTTGCATATTGATTGTCGATTCCTAAATGATTTTTGTTATAAAATGCATTCAAATATGCACAAGCATCTTTACTTCCTAAAAGCATAGCTCCTTGAAAATATAGTATGGCTTTAAAATAAGTTTCTTTAGCTGCATTAAAATTCTTTTCTTTATCTGGAGTTAGATCTCTCTCTTGTGGCAGTTCTATGTTTATAGCTTCTTGATAGAATTTTTTTCCTTCTTCGTATAGATAATCATGTGTCATACATACATTTTTATAAACTTTAGGAGGTTTCTTTTTTGTCATATTGAATACGATTTTATATACTAAAGAAATGATTGATAATTTCTAAAAGGTTTGGATAGCTGCTAAGATTAACTTCCTCGTTGTTGTTTTGTGTGTCATAAACTATCGTTATTGATATATCTTTTTCCGCATCGCAATAGATCTCATGTAATTTATTATTTTTATAAAAAGTAATAGTCGGCTTTATCTTTGGTTTACGATCATTAATTATAAAATCTAAAGTTTTTTTATCAGCACAATTTAAAACTGTACCTGTAATTTCTTTTATTGAACTAAACAACCCTCAGCTATAAGCTGAGGGGTTATAAAGTGGAATCGATTAGAAATCGATCATCATTCACAGGTTCACCTTCCTGTTCATCAATATAGTGCTGTATCATTTCATCAGTTATATTACCTGAACTGACTGCCATATAGCCCCTAGCCCACAAATGATTGCCCCAAAATTGTTTTCGTAAATGAGTAAATTCTTGCAATAAAATTCTTGAGCTAATGCCTTTTAAATACTGTACTAACTTGCTAAGAGATATTTGCGGCTTATATGAGATAAACATATGTACGTGATCACATGATATTTTCCCTGAAATTATATGTACTTCATGTTCCATACAAATCTGCCTCAGTAAATCTCTAGTCCTTTCCGATACTTTGCCTATCAATATTCTCTTCCTATATTTTGGTATCCATATAAGATGCACTTTTAAATCATACTGACTATGACTATTCTTTCTATAACTTCTCATATTTCTTGATATAAATTCATTGCTAAAGCAATTTCATTATATCTTCCCTTCGCCTAAAGGCGAGGGATTTTTGATCCCCGAAGGGGGACATTAAAATACTGTTTCTCTGATATTGCTTTAAAAGATTTGAGGTAATAATTAATAATTTCATCGTTTGTTTCAGGATTATCAACTAATTTTTTATTACTAAAATATTCTCGTGTTCTGCAAATAGCATCGTAGAAAATATTTATCTCGCTTTCGTTTGTCGTAGGTGGGTTAAATATTAAATTCATTTGCTGACATTCGGCAATTTCAAATTTCGGACCTAATAAAACTAAATCATTGCGGAATATTTTTTTTTGCAAATCATTATTCTGAGAGTCAGGGTATTTTGTAAATATAAAATCATATAATTGAATTAACTCATAAGCTGCATTATCACAACCTGTGAATAAAGCATATTTAAAATATTTTTCTGCATACTCTGACATGGCTTTTAGTTTTTTAATATCATTAATACTAGGAGTTGGGCTAAAGTTCAGTTTTTTTATTTTACTAAATTGCTCATTAGCCTTATTCATAAATATTTATGAAATAGGGTTAGGGTTTGTTTGAGAATTATTATTTTTAGGCATATGTTATTACTTTTTAATTTAAGGGCTTAAGCTTTTATTGTCATTGCGAGGAGGCATTGTTACATGGATCAGAAAACGCTCGCAATGTCATTCCCGCATGAGGCTTGCTTGTGTAGATCAATTTTTCCTCTGTCATCCCGCAAGCTTGTAGCGGGATCCAAATACTGATAAAATTAGTATTTTTTATTATTTTTTGGATGCCGTGGTCAAGCCACGGCATGACATCGAAAGTGCTTTTCGATCCACGCAGACAATGCATTCTCGCAATGACGGAAAAATAATTAACAATAATTAAATTTACAATTTAAATTTAGTAATATTTTTGCTAAAAGGAAAGTTCAGCGGTAGAAAAAGAGAGTATTTTTTTGGAAGGTAGTTGCAATATTATTCTACCTATGGAATCGATACCTTGAAAAGTACCTGTAACAATGTCATTTTGATATTTAACACTAATATTTTCATGTAACTTATAAGCATGTTTCAGCCATGTTTCTCTAATAAATGAAAAGCCATTTTTTTCCCAAATTTGATAATATTTTTCAAAATTTTCTATTAATATTTCAAGTAAAGCTTTAGGGGTGATAACGGGAAGTTCTTCAGCTACTAAGCTAGTAGTGGGCTGGTCGATATTTATTGGGTGATAAGTAATATTAATACCAACACCTATAATAAGATAATAAGCATCTTCTACTTTAACCGATTCAAGAAGTATACCAGATATTTTTTTACCCCCTATTAAAACATCATTTGGCCATTTGAGATGTATTATGTCATTCCCGCTTTTGCGGGAATCCAGAAATATATTAGAAGAGTTATTATATAAATCTTTATCAGAGTGGCTTTGATTTTTTACTGGATTCCCGCCGTTGCTGGAATGACATAGGGCGTTTACACTATCATAAACCGCAAGGGCTGTAACGAAAGACAATTGTGGTAGTAATTCAAGCTCTTTATTAGGCTTAATTAGTAAACTAGCGTGTAAATTTCCGGAAGTAGATTGCCAGTTTTTACCGCTTCTGCCACGTCCTTTGGTTTGAGATTTAGCAAGTATGATATAATCTCTATCAGGTTTATTATTTTTAGCTATTCTAATGGCTTCAAGGTTTGTGCTATCTAATTCATCAAAAACAAATAGCTTATATCTACCTAAATTCATTTAAACCTAAGACGAAATAATGAAAGATCCGAAAAGTAAAAATTCTATTACTACAAAGTTAATTAATAATAGCCCGTAAGAAGTAGGTATTTTTGTTGGATTAGGTTTTTCAGCAAAATACATCGTTTTAATTATTTTAAGATAGTAAAAAGCCGCAATGACGCTAGTAAAGATACCAAAATAAGCAAGCAGAAACTCTTCTTGAGTAATTGCTTGGTAAAAGAGGTAGTATTTTCCAAGAAAGCCAGCAAGCGGCGGGATACCTATCATAGAAAACATAATTATACAAATCGCAGCAGCTATAGCTTTATGGTTTTCTGCAATTCCTTGTATGCTTTCAAAATTAGCTTTATCTGTTTGTTTTCCTAGTAACATAATTAGGCAAGTAAAGAACCCTATACTTGCTGCTGCATATATCAACATATAGAGCATAGCAGCTTTATTTCCGTCTTCAGTACGCAGTAATACGCCTATTAATACATAACCGATATTTAGAATGGTACTATATGCCATTAATCTTTTTAAGGAAGTTTGACGAATAGCACCAAGAACACCAAATATCATAGATAATAAAGCAATTATTTTTATTAGATTATAGCTAATAGGGTGATAGTTTTTGATAATTAAATTTTCGATATTTAATAAAATGGCAACAGCTCCAATTTTTGAAGCCGCTGTAAAATATGTAACTGAAGCGATAGGTGAACCCTCATATACATCTGGTACCCAAAAATGCAAGGGGGCACTTGAAAGCTTAAAGAAAATACTGCTTAAAAATAGCACTACACCAATTACTAAACCTAAATTTACCGAAGAGCTATCATTTAGCTTATAAAATATATCTGAAAATTGTAAGCTTCCGCCAAATCCATATATAAAAGAAATACCAAATAATGATAAGCAACTAACTAAACTGCCTAATATAAAATATTTTAATGCCCCCTCTGATGATTTAATCTCACTTAATTTAAAACCAGCGAGTATATAAGAAGTTAAAGCAGTAAGTTCCATGGCACAAAAAAGTAATAAAAAATTCTGTGCTGAAATTGCCACAAAAATCCCAACTGTAGATAATAATATCAAAGTTATAAATTCAAATTTTAGTGGTTCACCGCTACGCACCGAATAATCTCGGTAAATTATCATAGATATTATAGTAAATATCAATATGATAGCCTTATAATTAGCAATATTTGCATTAGTAGTAAACATTACATAATCTAGGTATAATACACTTTCAGAGTAAGAATATTTTAAAATAACGAAAATTGTTAATATGGTGAGTAAAATAGTTATGTTAGCAACAATTCTATTTTTACCTTGCAGTATTACGGCAAAGAATTGGCTTAAAAGTGCTGTTAAAGTTAAAGTTATTTCAGGAAGTAGCATATAAAATTAATGTTGTTTATCGAAATATAAATATTAGTAAATAAATAATTTTTTATCAATAAACTTATATATAAATTAGCCTTTAATGCACTAAAAATTTGCAATTTTCTATAATTATACGCTATATTACTGCTGTTTATGTATAAAAGTTTAATAAAATAATGTATTTATTATCATATATATTAGGAGGACTAAATACATTACTCCGCCAGTTACGTCTATCAATTAGCTCTATAGAGTTCTATAAAGACGTATATCAAAAATATCATGGTTATGGAATAAGGTATTTATTTGTTGTGTCTTTCATTCTGGCAATAATTTATTGTATCTTTATATTAAATTATCTAATAACCTTGAAAGACAGCTTTAACGGAATAAAACAGACAAAAACGACAGATAATATTGAATATATCATCAATCAATTACCAGAAATGCAATATGCTAATTCACGGATTCTTGTAAAAGATGAAGAACCTATTTATTTATATAATAAAAATAATGATAAAGTAGCTGTTATTGATACAAAAAATCAGGTTTCAATTAGAGAAAAAAGCAAGATACCTTTTGTAATTGAGGCAGATAAACTTACAATAAATTTTGCAATAGATAGCACTAAAAAAAGCTTCCCTCGTACCATTAATTACTCAAGTTTATTCGATCAAAGTCAGATGACTTTAACTCCTGAAATAATAAAAAAATATTTTGCTGATAATTTAATGCATTTACCAAATTTATTTATTTATCTTGGTATGCCAGCTATTATATTATTTTGGTTTGTAACATTCTTTTTAGAAAGAAGTATTATAATATTATTAGTATGTGTCGCATTTAAATTATTATTTAATAAAGTCTCAGTACAAGATGCTACAAGATTAGTGATGTTTTCAAGCGGAGTGCCGATATTATTGCAGCCGGTTGTTCCTTTTGTACTGGTATTAGGTACAATATTACAAATACTTCAAATATTTACTACTGGTCTATTATTTATTGCTATTTGGCAAGTCAATAAGAATAGAAAGTTTTCGAGCTACTTGTAAAAACTCTTCTTCGTTAGAATAGTCTAAAGTTATTTTTTCTTTTATCTGATGCTTAAACCAAGTGATTTGTCTTTTAGCATATCTGCGTGTTCGTGTTTGAGCTAGGTTTAAAGCTTCACCCAAAGTTAGTTTGTTTTCTAGATAAGCCAGAATTTCTTTTATGCCTACAGCTTTTAAATTTAGATAATCAGGATTGAATTGTTTTTTGATTAAAGCAATTTCGTCTATTGCACCATCTTTAAATATATTAGCTAAACGTTCATCACATATTTTATATAAAAATTTTCTCTCAGGATTTAAGAAGATAATTTTAAAATTAAATGCAGATAAGATTTGTTCTTTTGGCAAAGTTTGGAAAGAGAAAATAGACTTGCCGGTTTGCAGCACTACTTCATAAGCTCTAATTAGCCTTTGAGTGTCTGATTGATTAATTTTAGATGAAGCTAGTGGATCAAGCTTTGTAAGCCTATTATGTAGCTCTATATTGCCTATTTCGTTATGCAGCTTTCTTACTTGCTGTCTTAAATCGTCAGATATATCAGGAATATTATTATATCCAAAAACTAAGGAGTTAATATATAATCCCGTACCACCTATTAATATAGGAAGCTTACCACTAGCATTTACCTGATTTATTTTTTCGGCAGCAAGTTTTAGATATTTTACTACCGAAAAATCTTCAGTAATAGGCAAGAAATTATATAAATGATAAGGAATTTCGCTTTTATAGCTTTTCGGAGGGGAGGCGGTAATAATTGGAATTTCTTTATAAACTTGCATTGAGTCAATATTTATTATTTCCCCGTCGCAAGCTTTGGCAAGTGCATGACCTAGATAAGATTTTCCACTAGCAGTAGAACCGCATAAGATGATTATTTCTTTTTTTTGCACTTAAATATTAAGTCCGTACTTGCTTAATAATTGATTAATCATCGTTTTTAGCTCTTCTAATTTTTCAGCATTACTTGATTCAGCTCTTGCAATAATGGCAGATTCAGTATTAGAACTACGCAATAACCACCAACCATCTTCTGTGTTTACTCTTACTCCATCAATATCATTAAACTCTATTTTATCCTTTAGTAATTTTTCTTTGATTTCTTCAATAATTTGTAATTTTAATTCAGAAGAAACAAAAATTTTAACTTCCGGCGTGCTATAGCTTTTCGGTAGCTCATCTATTATTTCGTCTAAAGTTTTGCTTGATCTAGTGAGTAAATCCAAAAATCTTAATCCCGCATAGATTGCATCGTCAAAACCGAAATATTTATCGGCAAAGAATATATGCCCGCTCATCTCACCAGCTAGTAAAGCCTTTGACTCAGCCATTTTACTTTTAATAAATGGATGACCAGTTCGCCATATTATAGCTTGCCCACCATATGATTTGATTCTATCGGCTATGAGCTGACTGGCTTTTACATCAAGTATTATAGTAGCATTTGGGTTTTCTTTTAAAATATCCTCGGCAAAAATACATAAAATTTGATCACCAAATAACATCTTACCGCTTGAGCTTACAATGCCTATTCTATCGCCATCGCCATCAAAAGCTATACCAAGGTCACAATTTTGTTCTTTAACTAATTTAATTAATTCTTGTAAATTATCGACTTTAGTAGGATCAGGGTGATGACTTGGAAAATTTCCATCAATCTTGCTATTGATGATAATGTTTTCATTATTTAAACGATTTTTTAACTCTTCAACAATATTTCCGGTTGCTCCGTTACCAGGGTCCCAAGCTACTTTTAGGTTGGAATTTACTATTATTTTTTCTAGAATATTTTTTATATAACTGTCACTAATATTGATTTTACTCTTATTTACAATATTAATTTCAGGAGGATTATTACTCCAGTCAGTATTTAAAATCTCTGTTAATAAATCCTGTATTTGAGAACCAAAAAAAGATTTGCCATGTTGTATTATTTTAAAGCCGTTATCATCACGAGGGTTATGTGAACCGGTAACCATAATACTACCAGCTGGGGTAAATTTTTTATCAGCAAAATATAGAACTGGACTTGGGACAACGCCAATATTTATAACCTCAGCTCCTCCATTAACCAATCCTATTTCTAGGAGTTTGTAAAGAGCAGGGGAGCTAAGCCGCCCGTCCATACCGACGCAGATCTTATTATTGCCATCCTTTATAGTCATCTTTGCAAAGCAAAAACCAACCTTATAAGCTACTTCTACTGTTAAATCGGTAAGGCTATTACCTCTTATGTCATAAGCCCTAAAAATGTCTTTGTTAATGTTCATAAAAACCATCTAATAAATGAAAGTTCGGTATACGAAGATCAACTTCAAAAAGAGCAAGGAGTCCATAAGACGAGGAACGGAAGCAGTTACTTAATACGTGAGTACCACAGTACTTATAGGACGACGTAGCCAATTTTTGAAGTTGATCGAGTATACTATAGGCTAAAGCTTTCGCCTAGATAAACCTCTTTAACTTTTTTGCTATTTGCTATTTCTTTGCTACTTCCTTCTAACAATACTTTTCCCTCGAAAATAACATATGCTCGGTCAACTATATCTAAAGTATCACGCACGTTATGATCAGTAATTAGAATGCCGATATTGAATTCACGCAAGTAAGTAATTAGATTTTTGATATCGGAAATAGCCAGCGGATCAATACCAGCAAGTGGTTCATCAAGCATGATAAATTTCGGCTCTATTGCAAGCGATCTTGCAATCTCAAGCCTGCGTCTTTCACCACCTGATAAGCTAGCAGCCGATAGATCCTTTAAATGTATTATAGAAAATTTTTCCAGTAAATTATGAGTTTTTTGCTCAATTACTTCTTTATCATTTTTAGATATTTTAATTATAGCTTTAATATTATCTTCAACCGATAAGCCTCGAAAAATTGAAGGTTCTTGAAGAAGGTAACCAATACCAAGCCTTGCTCTTAAATAAATCGGCAAATTAGTTATATTAATATCATTTAATAATAACTGTCCGGAATCTGCTTTCATTAAGCCAATAATGATGTTAAAACAAGTTGTTTTACCAGCTCCGTTTGGACCAAATAACCCAACTATTTCGCCTTGTTTTACATTAAGAGATATATCGCTTAATATGGTTCTCTTTTTATAGGATTTTGATATATTTTTAACTTGTAAGCTGTCCATTTAATTTATTTTCTTACTATTTTTATTAATAATATCCACATAATAAATAAGTTTATTAGTTTTTAAAATATTATTATTACGTTCTAATACAACATTACCAAGTAAAATAAGTTGTCTATTATCTAAAAAATATTTCCCTGAATCTGCCAATAACAACTCATTATTAATTTTTTTCTCAACACTTAATTTAGTTGGAACAACTATATAATCAATGGTTTGTTTATTATCTACAGTTTTATAAAAAATATATAATTCTTCAGTTCTAAGTATCGCATTATCAAAATAAACAACGACATTTCCAAGGTATTCTGCTTTTTGTTTAACTCTGTTAATGATTAAAGTATCAGATGTAATATGTAAGTTTGAAATATCTTTATCATTAGCATATGTTGAGATACTAATAGTAAAGAATATTACAAGTTTAATAATCCGATAGATCAATAGTTGTGTAGACATTGCCTTTAAAAATTATAATATTATTGTCGTCTTGCGTGTTAAAACTATCTGAAGTAATAGTAGAGTTTTTATGAAATAATGTAGCAGGAGAGTTGCTAATTATGCTTTTATTTATTAAATCGATTCTTGCATCATTAGTGTCAAATATCATATCTTCAAAATAAAATTTTACATCATTTTTTAAATCTAATATATGCGACTCTTCGTTTAAAAACCCTTCTTTTGCATAAACAGTAACTGATTGGTTTTGATTTACGTTATATGTGCCGTTTATTATATCTAATTTATACTTGTTATCCGAATCTTTTATAGCTTGCTCAGCTTTAACTAAATAGCTATTTAAATTTTTATCTACCCCCTCAAAAACTGAATCTTTTAATATAATATTATATTTTAAGTCAAGGTTTTTTTCTGGAGCTTTTTCTACAATATTAGTATTATTTTCTTCGGTAGGGTAGCTACTTTTAACTAATATATATCCTGCATATAAAATTCCAAGTATAATTAGGAAATAAGTAAATTTCCAAAATTTTTTCCGTCGTTTATAAGAGGAAGGCATATACTAATTGACTCCTGCTCGCAATAAATCATGTATATGAGTAATGCCTATAATGATATTATTGTCAACAATGGGTAAATTAGTAATATTTTTAGCTTTCATTAAATCTAAAACTTCTTTTGCAAATATTTCAGATGAAATATATACAGGATTTTTAGTCATAATATCTGAGGCTGTTTTTAAATGAATTTGATCGTTAATATGACGACGTAAATCACCATCTGTTATAACCCCTACTAAATTCTTAGCTTTATCTATTACTAAGGTACAACCTAAGCGTTTTTTATTCATAACAATTATAGTTTCAGCAAAAGGTGTATCTTCATGCACTAAAGGTATTTGGTCACCGCTACGCATTAAATGTTTAATCTCTGTTAAATTAGCCCCTATGCTACCGCCTGGATGATATGACTTGAAATCATCCTTAGTAAAACCTTTTACTTCATGTATGACAGTCATTAATGCATCGCCAAGTGATAACATTATTAAGGATGAAACTGTAGGAGCTCCAATTATTGAAGCTTCTGAATATTCAGGCACTATAAGTAAGAAATCACTATTTGCAGCTAAAGTAGAATTTTTATTCATTGTCATTGCGGCAATTTTTACAGAAAAATCTTTGCAATATTTAATGATGTTAAATAATTCCTTAGTTTCACCGGAATTAGAAAGAATGATTACTAAATCATCTTTAGTAATCATTCCAAGATCCCCATGGCTTGCTTCCGCTGGATGTATATAAAAAGCTGGCATACCAGTTGAAGAAAAGCTTGCGGCTATTTTCTTTGCAATATAACCACTTTTACCTATACCAGTTAAAATTACTCTTCCTTTAAAAGATAGTAAAAACTCTACAATTCGGTTGAAATCTTCAGGGATATATTCAGATAGCTTTTTTAAAGCACTAGCTTCACTAGAAATTACTCTTTTAGCAATATTCTGGTAATTGTTTATAGGGTTCATTGCTTTTATAGTTGTTGAAAAAAGTGTCACCTTGTTAATTTATCCGACCTTGTCATATAGCTTCTATGTCATTCCCGCGTAGGCGGGAATCCAGAAAAAAGTATAAATACAACAAGCTTTTAAAGTTAAAAGCTCGATTTATCTCGCTTTATGCCTAGATTCCCGCTTCCGCGGGAATGACACCAAAGCCATGTAACAACGCTCCGCCTATGCAGGAAAGCATTGTTGCGTGGATCATTTTTCCCTGTCATTCCGTGATTTATTCTCTGGATGCCGTGGTCAAGCCACGGCAATGACAACCAAAGATGCTTTTCGATCGATGCAATAATGCCACCACGGGATGACAATATTACTAGGTAAAATATTTACGTTCTGTAACTACTTCAGTCGTTTCGGCATTATTGTCTTCGTTCCAAGCTCTTTTTTTACCATTATCCCGTTTTTCAGGTTCTTGGTGTTCTTTAGGACTATTTTTTGGTTTTGGGCTTGCTGAAGATTTATCTTTCTCAGCATTTTTAATAGTTAGTTTGGCTTTACCTTTATTATCAAACCCGATAAGCTTAACTTTTACTATATCGCCTTGCTTTAAAACGCTGCTAACTGATTCGATTCTTTCTTCGGCAATTTCACTAATATGAACAAAACCATCTTTATTGCCTAGATAATTAACAAAAGCACCAGAATCTAATATTTTCATCACTGTGCCGTTAAATACTTCACCTATTTCAGGTTCGATAGCAATAGCCTTAACTTTATCTAAAGCAACTTTTAGCTTATCCTTATCTGGAGCGTAAATAGAAACTGTGCCATCATCGCTTATATCAATTTTAGCACCGCTAGTTTCGCAAATTTCCTTTATTACTTTACCACCAGGACCGATAATATCTCTGATCTTATCCTTATCAACTTTTAAAGTAGTAGTAGATGGAGCGTTTTTGCTCATCTCATTATTTGGTTTACTAATAACTTTATTCATTTGCTCAAGTATATGCAAACGTCCTGCTCGTGCTTGCTCTAAAGCTATTTTCATTATGTCAAAATTTACACCAGATATTTTAATATCCATTTGTAAAGCTGTGATACCTTCGCTAGTACCTGCAACCTTAAAGTCCATATCGCCGAAATAATCTTCATCGCCAAGAATATCAGATAATACCGCAAATTTTTCTTTTTCTTTAACAAGCCCCATAGCAATACCTGCTACTGGTGCTTTTATTGGAACACCAGCATACATTAAAGCAAGTGAACTACCACAAACTGTTGCCATTGAAGAAGAGCCATTAGATTCGGTAGTTTCTGCAACTACTCTAATAGAATAAGGGAACTGTGTTTTAGTAGGTAATACCGGATTAACAGCACGCCAAGCGAGTTTACCATGCCCAACTTCACGTCTTCCTGGAGCTTTCATCGGCATTGCTTCATTAACAGAGTAAGGCGGGAAGATATAATTAAGCATAAAGCGTTCCTTATATTCACCCTCAAGGCTATCAATTATTTGTTCATCTAAGCTAGTTCCAAATGTGCTACTTACTAAGCTCTGTGTTTCGCCTCTAGTAAATAAAGCTGAGCCGTGAGCACAAGGTAATAATCCAACTTCACAAGTAATTTGTCTTATATCTGTTGTAGTACGTCCATCTATACGTTTATTTTTTTGTAAAATATTACCACGTAATACATCTGATTCAACAGATTTTAAAGCTGATTCGATTTGGTAATTATTATATTTTTTACTTTCTATATCATCCTCAAAATGCTTAAGTACTTTTTCAGGTATTAGTTCTAAATTAGTACTGCGTTCTTGTTTAGATTTAATCGCAAAAGTTTGCTCAATTTCTTTTGCAAATAATTTTTTGATTTCATTCTTTAATTCAGCAGGGTATAAATCTTGCATTTCAAGCTTTGGTTTTTTAGCTTCAGCTGCAAGTTCTTTAATAATATTTACTACTGGCTGGAAACTATCAAAGCCAAATTTTACAGCAGCAAGCATTTGCTCTTCAGAAAGTAAATGTGCTTCTGACTCAACCATCATTACAGAATCGCTTGTTCCTGCAACCACTAAATCAAGCTGGCTTGTCTTTAATAAGTCAAGTGTTGGGTTTAAAACGAATTCCCCGTTTATTAAGCCTATTTTACTTGCAGCAACTATTTCTAGATAAGGTGCAGGTGAAAGGCTAAGTGCAGCAGAAGCACCAATGATAGCAAGTATATCAACTGGTGTTTCAGGGTCATATGAAAGAACAGTGCAGGTAACAAATGTTTCATTAACAAAAGCAGGGTGAAATAATGGTCTGATCGGTCTATCTATCAGACGTGATACTAAAACTTCCCGATCTGATGCTTTGCCCTCACGCTTAAAAAAGCCGCCTGGTATTTTACCAGCAGCATATGCCATTTCTCTGTAATTAATTGTTAGAGGAAAAAAGCCAATACCTTCTTTTGCTTTGGCAGCAGTTACTGCTGTACATAGTAATACAGAATTACCCATTTTAACAGTAACTGCTCCATCAGCTTGGCGAGCTATCTTGCCGGTGCTAAGTTCAAGAGTCTTCCCGCCCCATTCAACTGTTGTAATTATCTCATTAAACATCTATATATATCTCTTAATTTATTTTTAGGTTATAGGTTATTTTTGTATACTTAGGATTCATTATGTCATTCCCGCGTAGGCGGGAATCCAGTAAAAATAAGTATAAATACAGCAAGAATTTAAAAATAACAGCTCGATTCATCTCGCTTTATGCTGGATTCCCGCCGTTGCTAGGAATGACATCAAACCATATAACAACTTTTGTTTACAATTTAGTTACTTAATCTTTCTAATACCGAGCTTACTTATTAAATCTAAATACTCGCTTACATTTTTTTTCTTTATATAATTAAGTAATCTACGGCGACGTCCGACTAAGATTAATAAACCTCTTCTTGAGGTATGATCTTTATGGTTAGATTTGAAATGCTCAGTTAAGTTATTGATCCGCTCAGTTAAAATAGCACACTGTACTGCACTTGAGCCTGTATCATTATCATTTATAGCATAATTTTTAATTAATTCTTGTTTACGTTCTTGTGTAATCGACATCGATAATTTCTCCTTATTAGTCTATTGTGTTAAATTAAATACTCGTAAAGAATGGAAGCAATTCTTATTTAAGCTACCAATTGCAAGCAGAACGCCCTTATATCGAACCCACATAAAATCTACGTTTTTATCATAATCAAATAGGCATTTTTGACCATATTTAATTTTTTGTGCTTGCTCATCGTTAGCATCAAGAACCAGGATGTCGTCCAGTATTGCTTCTATCTTTATATTTTTTTCCTCAAGGGAAAGTTTGGTAATATCATTAGAAGAGTCAATTCGGATAGAATTTTCTTCTTTAAATATCCCAACTTGAGTACGGCGTAATTCTATCACAAATCCTAAACTTTGCAAGGACAATGCCAAATCTTCTGCTAAAGTCCTTATATAAGTACCTTTTGAGCATTCAGCGTAGTAGGTAGCGGTGGTATTTTTTTCATCGTAATCAAGACATTTTAGATCATAAATTGTTATATTACGTGGTTTTAGTTCTACTTCTTTACCATCTCGTGCTAATTTATATGCTCGTACTCCATTAACTTTAAGAGCAGAGAAAGCAGGGGGGATTTGTGTTATAGTACCAATAAATTTAGAGCATACAGCATATGCATTTTCTTTCGATGGTATATAATCTGTTGTGGCTATTACTTTACCAGCATAGTCACCGCTATCGGTTTGCTTGCCAAATTTTACAGTAAAAATATAGGTTTTTTTAGCGTCAATTAGCATTTGCACTAATTTTGTAGCTTCACCTATAGCAAGGGGCAGTACTCCTTCTGCCTCGACATCTAAAGTGCCACTATGCCCTATCTTAACTTTACCAAGTACTTTTTTTATTATACTAACAAGTTTAGCCGAGCTTATTCCTCTAGGCTTATAAACATTTAACCAATAACTATTCATCTAATTTAACTTGACGTGGGTTTAAAAAATCTCTAATATATAATTCTAGCCAATTAGGTTAGACCGAAATCAATGACAATTAACCAAAATAATTCAAACCATACTTTTTCAAGTCATAATTTAGATAATTCCCCTCGTAAAATCAACAAGTTAATAAATAAATTTTCAGACTATATTTGGCCAATAAAACGCCAAGAGCTTTCTAAGTTTTTATTCATTACTTTGTTAATGTTTTGTATTTTATTTATTCAAAATTTAATCAGAGCATTAAAAGATAGTATAGTTACTACGATGATTGGAGCGGAAACAATTTCCTTTCTAAAGTTCTGGGGAGTTATGCCTTGTGCTTTTTTAATGACGGCTATTTATGTGAAGCTTGTTAACAGAATGAAAGCAGAAAATATATTTTATCTGATCATTTCAATATTTTTAGCATTTTTTGCCCTTTTTGCTTATGTTATTTTCCCAAATCACGAGATATTACATTTAAGTCCAACTACTGCTCAAAATTTAATTACAAGTCTGCCAAACTTAAAATGGTTTATTTTGCTTTTATCAAAATGGAGTTTTTCTCTATTTTATATAATAGCTGAATTATGGCCAAATGTAGCTTTTGCACTACTTTTTTGGCAATTTGTAAATAATATAACTACTGTTGAAGAATCGAAAAGGTTTTATCCTTTATTTGGATTACTTAGTCAAACAGGGATTTATTTAGCAGGACAGTTTTTAGAAAATTTAAGTCATATTAATGAGTATGTAGCCGCAAAATTTTCACTACAGGCATCTTTTCATACTCTTTCCGTGCAGATTATATTAACCATAGTATTGATTCTCGGGATAGTAGGTATTAAAACTTTTTGGCTGCTAAATCATAAAGTGCTAGATAAAGAACATATGGCATTGTTGCGTTTTAAGGCAAAGAAAAAAACCATGACAATTGCCGAAAGCTTTCAGATGATCCTTTCTTCCAGACATATTAGATTAATTGCAACTTTACTTATTTGTTATGGTATTGCTATAAATTTAGTGGAAGGACCTTGGAAAGCAGCAGCTACTAAAATATACAAAACCCCAACGGAATATGTTGCATTTATCGGTAATTATTTAAGTTATACGGGAGCGTTTACTATTCTTTTTGTTGTACTTGGCTCAAATATAGTTAGAAAACTTGGTTGGTTTACGGCAGCTATTATTACTCCTATAATAGTTTTTACTACAGGTATATTATTTTTTACTGTTAATAATTTTGAAAGTTCTGCTGGTTTGATAGTAGCAAGTATTATCTTAACTGATCCGGCTTTAATTGCTATAACTATCGGTGCTATTCAAAATGTACTCAGTAAATCAAGTAAATATACTTTATTTGATTCAACAAAAGAAATGGCTTATGTGCCGTTAGATAAGGAAATAAAGATAAAAGGAAAAGCTGCTGCTGACGTGCTTGGTACAAAACTTGGAAAATCAGGAAGTGCATTTTTACAATCTTTAGTTTTTATTATTTTACCTTCTGCAAGTTATCAATCTATTTCCGTATGTTTAATGTTTATATTTATAATCACTTGTTTAATATGGTTTTGGGCAGTAAAAGAATTAAACAAAGAATATAAAAAATCTGTTAAACTTTCTCAATAAAAAACAATTTTTTTCTTGCTATTACTAGCAAACTATTATTAGAATTAATGTAATTTAAAATATAGCCTGGAGGTTTTATGAGTAAAGATCCTAATGTAGAAGAAATTATAAAGGAGTTTGATCCAATAGCAAATAAAATAGCAAATAAAGAGTTCACTGAAGCAGAAAAGCAAGAACAAACAAGACAGGAGCAAGAGTTGTTTGAGTCTGAGGGAGATAGTATTTTTTTTAGTAGTACTGATACTACACCTGCTACTGCCACTTCAACATCTTCGCTTTCAGCTAGTGCTTTAGCAGGAGGTATATCAGGAGATGGCTTTATAGATCCAATAACTGAAGCTATTCGAAAAGAAATTTTGGAAAAGCAGCGTGATTTAATAAGAAATCAGTTACTAAAAAAAAATGCAGAAAATCCTGATCTGAAACCTAATTTTGAAAATGACGAAAAATTTAGAGATTTTTTAAGAACTTTAAATGAAGATCCAAATAAAAGAGAATTATACGATAAAGCTTTAGAAAATCCTGATCTTAAAAAGGGATTAGAAAATATAGAAATAGCAGGCTATAAGAACGTTCATGCATCACATAGTGCAGAAGTTTATCGTGAAAATAAAATTAAAGAAGAACAAGAAGAGTTATTAAGAAATTATCTTAATAATGATCCTGCTTACTCAGAAGAAGCAAAAGATAAAGAAAAATTCAGACAATTTTTAGCAAACCTTAATGCAGAGGAAAGACAAGGCTTATATGATAAAGCTTTATCTAACGAGCAGTTTAAAGGGCAGTATGAAAACATTAGACAAGAATATGCCAATAAATATGTTGGTGGATTTAGGTCAATGCAATGGGAAAATCAAGTAAGTGCAGGCGATCTTAGATCAACAGTAATTAAAAATGATGCTGGTGAAGAAATTTGTACGTTAGCCGAAAAAACTCATAAAACTGCTCCGATGACTGTCTATAAGCAGGATGGTACTCCAGTTACAGTTAATTCATATAGAACGATAGACTTTCCTATAGACCTTGAGGGCAAAAGTGGTACGATGCATTTATCGCTTGTTGCACAAAATAAAGAGGGTAAATCTAATAATGCACTCCGTTTTACTGCTCACTATGAAGCAGATCCGCATCCTGATGGCACTCCTAAACTCAAAGAAATAAGCTCACCGCAACCTATAAAATTTATGGGGAAAGATGAAAATGCCGTAGGTTATATAGAGCATGGTGGAGAAATTTATACGTTGCCTGTAACACGAGGCAAATATGAAGCCATGATGAAAGAGGTTGCAGTAAATAAAGGGCAGGGCGTTGATGTCTCACAAACTATAGACCAAGATATTTATAGAGTTCAAGGAGGTGAAAAATCTGTATCTTCGCAGCAAATAGATCCAGCAAATGAAAAGCCTATTGAAACTAAAAATACAGCGATACCTGAACCTCAATCGGGGATAGCTTCCAATCAAGTGCCTCCTGTAACACCTCTTAGTTCAGGGCAAAAGCCTGTGGTTTCACAAATGCCACAACCACAACAAGCTGAGATTTCGCAGCCACAACCACAATCACAAGATATAGTGGATGCAGCAAAAGGCTTATCGCAAGCTATGCAGAATTTATTAGATCAGTTAAATAAAGATTTAAAAAATGAAAATGAGCCAGCTGGTTTAATCGGTGAGGTAGCAGAGAAAATCTTAGGAGAGAAAGAAGCAAGCGTTGACCAAAAACAAGCAGGAATTAATACTTTAGCTGAAAATGTATTAGGCAATAAAGAGCTTCCTGAAGAGGTAAGGATAGAGGGTTTAGGTAAAATATTAGACACAATAAATAATGATAATGTTTTATCAGAACCACAAAAAGGAATTCTGCTAAAAGATATGATGACTGCTATTTTAAATACAGATGATATAGGGTTAGCTTCTAAAAAACAATTAGCAGGAAAGATAACTGACTCTGCTTTAGAGCTTAAAGAGCCAGATGTAAGATTGCAGGCTATTAATGGCATAACTGATGCTGTACTAGACAGTAACCTGAATAAAGACGAAAAAGGAGAGATATTTGAAGTAATAAGGAATGTAATAGAAGCTTCGAAGCATCCACTTCAAGAGAAAAGCCAATTAATAAGCGATGTGCTAGATAAAGGTAAGGGTGCAGAAATTTTAAGCCCTGAGCAGTTGCACCTAATGCAACAAAATTTAGATAAAATTAAAGAAAAGCAAGCAGCAGAAGAAACAATAAAAAAAGTAAACGGTATTTTATATGATCCTTTATCTGATGCTGTAAAAAAGACGGATGCAATAAAAACTATCACTATAGATGTTTTAGATGGTCCAGCTAAAGCGGAAGTAAAAGGTGAAATAGTTCAAGGTATTACAAAAGAAGTTGCTCAAAGTCCTTTAAGTATTAAGGATAAAGTAGGTATTATTGAGGTTGTGGGTGAGGCTATAGCTAGTCATAAAGACATGTCTATACCAGAGAAAGCTACTATTGCTTCATTTGCAGAAGATGGAATTGTAAAAAGTACAGCTGAGCTGAAAGATAAAGAACTAATGACCAAAGGCTTGATAGATGGAATTCATAAGGGTATAGGAAATGCAAGTCCTGAAATAACTCAAGGTGTTGTTAAAAGCATTAAAGATAATGCTGTACCTGAAGATAAATCTACTCTTGAAAATATAGCAAACGAAGCAATATTAGAAAGGGAAATGCAGAATTTAACTCAAGGGTTAAAAGGACAAAATCTAGAACAAGATAAACCAGAGAAAGATATAGTTAAAGCTGCAAGAGAAACAATGGAGGCTTTGGGAAATCTTAATAAAGCTGCTGAGCCTGGATTTGAAAAAGGACCTGTTGATGATATATCAAAACAACAAACAGAAAAACCTATAGTCTCTGAAGAAGAAAAAGTTGTACAAGAAACTTCAAGTAGGTTAAATGATATATCTCAATTTATAAGTAAAAAAGTTAATAACCTCCGTAGCCTTCTTGATGAACGCGGAAATCTTAAAACTAATGAAGAAAAGAAAGCTGAATCGGAAAAGCAAGCTAAAGATTTAACTGAAAAGTTTAATGAAAAATCTTCTACTAAAGATCAGTTAGATTTCATACAGGCTAATTTAATTGATAATAAAGATTTATCTAAAGATGCTCGTTTAAAAGCTATAGATAATTTATTACAAGAACAGGTGGAAAAAAGAGGGGCAGCTGTTTCAGGACAATCTCAAGATAAAACGGAAGATGTAAGAACTTTATCAGGAAAGTCTGAATTAAAAACTGTAAGTAAAGATGAACCGGATATTGAAAGAGCTAAAATGGTTGTAGGAAAAGATAAAGTTAATATTAAGGATAATGTCCAAATTATGGCAAAATTGACGGAAGCAAAAAATGCTATACACTCAGAAAATCCTACAATATCCAATGTCAAAGCTCCTAATGGCACTAAAAAAGGACAATCATTTCCATGGGCACCGTCAAGTTAAGTAAATTAGTGTCACAAAGTACTATATTTTTAGATTTTAGACAGCAAGAAGTCTTTGAGTAGCTTCATCCCAAATGGATTTAGCGGACGCAAATGCAATTCTTTGCTCAGATGCTGTTTTAGTATATCTTCCAACATTTACAGCAAATATATTTCTGACTTTTCCCATCAGTGATAATGTAGGCACCGTCAAGTTAAGGGAGGTATAAATTAAGTATTGAGCAATTACAGGGAATGATTTATAGAATAGCAGTAACAATTTATCCTAGATTTTACCGCTATGCATATTACTCAAGCCCCGAATAGACATCGTTTTCCAGCAAGCATTATTAGCCATACAGTATGGTTATATCATCGCTTTAATAATAGTTACCGAGATGTTCAAGAGCAGATGGCTTATCGAGGTATTATATTAAGTCATGAGACTGTAAGGTTTTGGTGTTATAAGTTTGTAGTTTATTTTCAAGATGTTATTAGTAAGAGAGAGCGAAAGCCAACTGATAAATGGCATTTGGATGAGATGAATATCAAGATCAAAGGTGAAGTATTCATATTATGGAGAGCTGTTGACTCTGAGGGACATGAATTAGAAGTATTACTGCAGAAGCGTCGTAACAAGAAATCAGCTATTCGCTTTTTATCAAGATTATTGGTTAATTATCCATGTCCAAGGGTTATTGTGACTGATAAGCTAAAAAGCTACATTAAACCAGTTAGGTATATGTGTCCTAGGACTAAGCATCGTACCGATAAAAGACTAAATAATCGGATTGAGAATGCCCATCAGCCAACTAGGAGAAAAGAGAAGATACTGATTAAATTTAAGCATCCTAATTCAGCACAATGTACATTATCACTGATGGGAAAAGTCAGAAATATATTTGCTGTAAATGTTGGAAGATATACTAAAACAGCATCTGAGCAAAGAATTGCATTTGCGTCCGCTAAATCCATTTGGGATGAAGCTACTCAAAGACTTCTTGCTGTCTGAAATCTAAAAATATAGTACTTTGTGACACTAATTTACTTAACTTGACGGTGCCAATGGAACTTGTAATCCTAATAAAAAGAACTTTGCTTGTTTTCTCGTTAGTAATGGATATACAAATGATACACGTACTAATAACCCTTTAGATGGAGTTAAAGCAAGGGATCATTTATTTCATAAATTATCTTCTTCTTATAATAAAAAAGTTCTTAGTGGTGGAAGACATTTAAATAATATTGGTAGAAATCTAGAAATTAGCGAAACTATGGAGTGGTTATCTAATTGTAAATTTGTTATTGCTTATGAAAATCAAACACATAATGGGTATATGACTAAAAAGCTATTTCAAGCATATTTCGCCGGTGCTATACCAATATATTATGGTGATAAAACTGCGGTATTACAAGATATAAATAAGGATGCTATAATTTATGCATGCGATTTTAATACGGAAGATGATTTAGTTGATTATATTAAAAAAGTAGATAATGATGATTCATTATATTGTGACATTTGGAATAAAAACCTGTTAATAGATCCAAGTAAGGATTGGTCGGTAGTACAAGATAAATTGCGTACTAAAATATTACAATTGTTAGATGAAAAACTTAAAAAGTAAATGTATGAAAAACAAGAAAAAGTTTATATGTGCTATATTTTTTATAGCATTAGTCATTTTTTTAGCTTTTTATACAAAAAAATATTATAAGCAATATTATTTTAATAATATTGTACAAGAAAAATATAAATACCAATATGACTTTGCAATATTAAACAAATCTTTTACTAGAGATTTAAATAGAAGTTTGCATCTATACGAATCATTTGAAAAATATTTTGTCGATGCTGAAAATACACCCTTTTATGTTGTAGTCGGTAAGGATGAACTTGACTTATTCAAAAATGCTTTTGCTGATCTTAAAAATAAAGGTGCTATACAACGAATGCCTAATTTTATGACAGAAAATGAAGTGTTAGAAAAATGCGGTGAGCCTGATGTGACCATTCAAGGCAATTGGACACAACAAGTTTGTAAATTATGTTTTGGTACTTTAGGGATAGCAAAAAATTATATAACTATAGATTCAGATACTTACTTTACCAAAAAATTTGATAAATCTGTTTTATTTCATGGCGATGTAATTAAAACTTGGGCTTCTAAAAAAGGTCTGGAACAAATAGAAGCAGATAAGAAATATAAAACGTATTTTCCTACCATGAGCTGTAAGCTTAATCAAGGTATAGCAATAGATACTAAATTAAATTGGTATGATTCATTAACTTTTATAAAACAGTTCTTTGGTGGCAATAAAATTGATGAGAATTATGCTTTTGTTACTACACATCAGTTTTTTAGTTCTGATGCTATTAATAGAATGAAAAAGTTTATTAAAAATAAAGGATATAATTTTGCAACTCTTATTTTTTTAATACCTTTTGAATTTCAATGGTACGGAGAATATGTACTTCAGCACGAACCTTTCTTCATAGGAGAGGGAGTATTTTCTTTAATAGATAATGAAAGTGATTGTATTCCCGAAGAAGGGTATGACGTACATTATGGCGTTACTTATCAAGCAATTATATATCTAGACCCAAGCCGCTGTGAATCTGGACAAATCCAATGTGATAGAAAGGAAATTATCTATAAACGACCTGACCATTGCCCTGTTTTAAAAAAATAACAAATTACTAATTAAGTTTAAATCAAGGTTAATATAAATATTGTAACTGTTAAAAAGCTTAATAAAAAACTAAAATATTGATTATAATATGAAAAATAAAACTAAATCTAGATATATATTACTCTTGATAGTTTTAGTAATTCCCTTAGCTTTTTATACAAAAAAATATTATAAGCACTATAATTTTAATAATATTGTACAAGAAAAATATAAATACCAATATGATTTTGCGGTACTAAATAAATCTTTTACTAGAGATTTAAATAGAAGCTTACATTTATATGAATCATTTGAAAAATATTTTGTCGATGCTGAAAATACACCCTTTTATGTTGTAGTCGGTAAGGATGAACTTGACTTATTCAAAAATGCTTTTACTGATCTTAAAAATAAAGGTGCTATACAACGAATGCCTAATTTTATGACAGAAAATGAAGTGTTAGAAAAATGCGGTGAGCCTGATGTGACCATTCAAGGCAATTGGACACAACAAGTTTGTAAATTATGTTTTGGTACTTTAGGAGGCACCGTCAAGTTAAGGGAGGTATAAATTAAGTATTGAGCAATTACAGGGAATGATTTATAGAATAGCAGTAACAATTTATCCTAGATTTTACCGCTATGCATATTACTCAAGCCCCGAATAGACATCGTTTTCCAGCAAGCATTATTAGCCATACAGTATGGTTATATCATCGCTTTAATAATAGTTACCGAGATGTTCAAGAGCAGATGGCTTATCGAGGTATTATATTAAGTCATGAGACTGTAAGGTTTTGGTGTTATAAGTTTGTAGTTTATTTTCAAGATGTTATTAGTAAGAGAGAGCGAAAGCCAACTGATAAATGGCATTTGGATGAGATGAATATCAAGATCAAAGGTGAAGTATTCATATTATGGAGAGCTGTTGACTCTGAGGGACATGAATTAGAAGTATTACTGCAGAAGCGTCGTAACAAGAAATCAGCTATTCGCTTTTTATCAAGATTATTGGGTAATTATCCATGTCCAAGGGTTATTGTGACTGATAAGCTAAAAAGCTACATTAAACCAGTTAGGTATATGTGTCCTAGGACTAAGCATCGTACCGATAAAAGACTAAATAATCGGATTGAGAATGCCCATCAGCCAACTAGGAGAAAAGAGAAGATACTGATTAAATTTAAGCATCCTAATTCAGCACAATGTACATTATCACTGATGGGAAAAGTCAGAAATATATTTGCTGTAAATGTTGGAAGATATACTAAAACAGCATCTGAGCAAAGAATTGCATTTGCGTCCGCTAAATCCATTTGGGATGAAGCTACTCAAAGACTTCTTGCTGTCTGAAATCTAAAAATATAGTACTTTGTGACACTAATTTACTTAACTTGACGGTGCCATTTGTTGTGATAAAAAGCAAATTTGTTTTTGTTCATTATTAAGATTACAATTTAAATTCCAAGCTCCATATTTTTTAGGTGCTGTTGAAGCATTAACATTTTCCACCCTAAATAATACAAAAACCCCAGCTATTACAAATAACCCGCTACAAACAAATATAATTTTCTTTATGTAATTTTTCATTTTACTTTTAACCTTTTTAAAATATTTTCTTTCCCTAAAATTTCAGCAATTTCAAATATGCTAGGTGAGCCAACCATACCCGTAATTAAAGCTCTCACAGGCTTCATAACTTCATTTAGCTTTAAACTATTTTCTGTTGCTATTTTCTTAAATTCAGACTGCACTGATTCTTTATCAAACTGCTCAAGTTTTTCTAGGCTTTCTATAACATTGCTAAGCAAATTTTTATCGCAATTTTCTATAATTTCCTTTGCCTCATTTTCATAAGCAATAGGAGTATCTATTAAATAAATTTTGGCAAGATTTGCTAAATCTAATAATGTTTCGCTTCTAACTAATAAACCTTGTAGACCATGTTTTATATAATTTACTTCCTGCTCGCTGACCTTGTAATTTCGATTTAATATCTCTAAAATTTTAGTAATTAAACTGTTCTCATCAAGCATTCTTAAATAATGGCTATTTAAGCTGTTCATTTTAGTAAAATCAAGCCTTGCAGGTGATTTACCAAGTGAATCTAGGTTAAACCATTTTATTGCTTGATCCATCTTGATAATCTCATCATCCCCATGACTCCAACCAAGACGCAATAGATAATTACATAAGCTTTCCGGCAAATACCCCATATCCTTATAAGCTTCAACACCTAAAGCCCCATGCCTTTTAGACAATTTAGCACCATCTGCTCCATGAATTAGCGGTATATGAGTCATGCTTGGAACGTGGTAACCAAAAGCGTTATATATAGCGATTTGCCTTGCAGCATTCGTTAAATGATCATCACCTCTAATAATATGAGTTATGCCCATATCGTGATCATCCACCACCACGGCTAGCATGTAAGTAGCAGTGCCGTCACTACGCAATAGTACCATATCATCAATGTGAGAGTTCTCAATTACTACGTCACCCTGCAAAGTATCATTAATTGTTATACTGCCTGTGCGAGGAGTTTTTAAACGTATAACCGGCTTTATGTCTTTTGGGTAAGTATCAGGAGTTTTATCTCGCCACCTACTATTAAAAATAAAATGCTGCTTATTTTCTAGAGCTTCTTGTCTTTGCTTTTCTATTTCTTCCTGAGGCGTAAAACAATAATATGCCTTACCCTCTGCAAGCAACTTTAATGCTGCTTCCTTATAAAGATCATTGCGTTTAGATTGGAATACAACTTCATCATCCCAATTAAGCCCTAGCCATTTCAGTCCTGAAAATATGGCTTCTACCGCTGCTTCTGTTGATCTTTCTCTATCGGTATCTTCAATACGTAGTAAGAATTTGCCGTTATTATGCTTAGCAAATAAATAATTGAATAAAGCCGTTCTTGCTGAACCTATATGCAAAAACCCCGTCGGTGACGGAGCAAATCTAGTAATTATGTTGTTAGTCATTTATTTAAATATATATTAAGTACATAAAAATTAGTAGACGAAGTTTAATTTGGAAAAGAGCAAGGAATCCACAAGACGAGGAACGGAGCGTACACGCAAGTAACGTGAGTACCAAAGTACTTGTAGGATGACGTAGCCAATTTTTCAAATTAAACGAGTATACACATAAAATAATTTACATCTATATCATCATCACTTAAATGCCATTCATCTTTAGCTAAATTATACACCAAACCTTTTAGCTCCTCAATTTCTACATTAGTGTCTGCGAGCATCTCATAAATTTCAGATGGTTTTAGAAACTTACTATAATCATGAGTATTTTTTGGCACCCATCCGAGTATATATTCAGCTGCTATTATCCCAAGTAAATAAGCTTTTTTAGTGCGGTTAATCGTAGAAATTATAGCCATACCTTTTGGCTTAATACGCTTTACCAAATTAAGCATAAATTCTTGAACATTTTCCACATGCTCGATAACTTCAAGACAAATCACTACATCATATTGCTTATCATTCTCTAATTCTTCTATAGTGCTTTTTAAATAATTTACCTTAATATTATTTTCTGTAGCATAAGCCAAAGCAGTATCAATATTACTTTGCAAAGCATCAATAGCCGTAACCTTAAAACCTTGTATTGCAAGATTAGTAGCAATTAAACCGCCACCACAACCTACATCTAATATTTCCAAATCAGAAATATCGTTGTAATGCGATTTTATCTTCTCTATTATATAGTTAAGGCGAATAGGATTTATGCGGTGTAAAATACCGAATTCCCCATCCTTATTCCACCAACTATGAGAGATTTTCTCAAATTTTTCTAATTCGTTTTTATTAACTGAAGACATAGCTATAATATACTTATATGGTACTAATAATACTAGCCCTAATTTTAATTAGCTGCATATTTGCTCCTATTGGCTGCATAGCATTATGGAAAAGATATGTTTACTTTGGCGATGGGCTTGCTCATAGTAGCTTTCTTGCAGTCAGCATTAGTATTATTGCTCATTTTCCATTAATATATTCAGGATTAATTGTTGCAATTCTTTTTTCAATTTTTGTGTTTATCTTCCAAAATAATTCTGAGAAAAATGCAGTTATTAATTTAATTTCTAGCTCTATGCTGGCTATTGCTTTAATTATTAATTATTTTTCTTCTACACAAAACAATATAGTAAATTTACTATTTGGCGATATTTTATCTGTAGCTTTTGATGATTTAATTGTGCTAGCAATAATGCTTATAGCTACTATATGTTTTATTACATATTTTTATAATAAAATTCTTCTTATAATTATTAACAGAGATATTGCCGTAATTAAAGGCGTAAAAGTTAATATTATAGAACTACTATTTTTACTTATTTTATCTATATCAGTATTTTCTGCAATTAAAATAGTTGGGGTTCTTATGGTGACGGCTGTGTTACTTATTCCTGCTATGATTGCAAGGTTTATGGTAGGCGGCCCTGCTATGATGATTATAATATCAATTTTTATTTCGCTATTTATTAATTTCTGTGCTGCTACTGCCTCTTTTTATTTCGATCTTCCTCTAACGCCATTAGTTATAATAATCGGCTCGTTGATTTATGGGGTGTTGTATTTAAAAAGATTGTCTTTTTGAATAGAAAGAAAACAAGTAGAATAGCTTTTGAAATTTTAAAATAAAAAATTACAATAAAAGGAAATCTTAATTATGTTTATAGAACTTTATAATAGAATTGATGGCAAACTTCATTTTTGGCAAACATGGGATAATGAGCAAAAAACAAAATTAATAATACCCTATGGAATAGTAGGTATAAAAGGAAAATATGATGAATTTGATGTATCACCTCAGCTATATGAAGATATAGGTAATAAAATAGAGCAGCTTACACAAGAAGGTTATAGACCTATAGATATAGATGATCATGCAATACTTATAGTTGAGTATAACGTGACAGATGATTTTGGTCCTTCAGAAGATTTAGAAAAAAGACATAAGCTGCAAGATTTATTAGGAGAAATTTTAGGATGGACAGGGCTGGGAAATTGTGACGGTGGTAGTGTTGGTGCGGGGACAATGGAAGTATGTTGTTATGTAGTTGATTTTGATATAGCCAAAAAAGTAATAGAAGAGGAATTAAAAAATACAGAGTTTGAAGATTATACTAGAATTTATAATGAAAGTGAAGATAGCGAAGATGAAGAGTTCAAGTAAAAATATATTGGCATTTTTATATAAAATATATGTGCTTTTACAACACCTAATTTTAATGGCACCGTCAAGTTAAGGGAGGTATAAATTAAGTATTGAGCAATTACAGGGAATGATTTATAGAATAGCAGTAACAATTTATCCTAGATTTTACCGCTATGCATATTACTCAAGCCCCGAATAGACATCGTTTTCCAGCAAGCATTATTAGCCATACAGTATGGTTATATCATCGCTTTAATAATAGTTACCGAGATGTTCAAGAGCAGATGGCTTATCGAGGTATTATATTAAGTCATGAGACTGTAAGGTTTTGGTGTTATAAGTTTGTAGTTTATTTTCAAGATGTTATTAGTAAGAGAGAGCGAAAGCCAACTGATAAATGGCATTTGGATGAGATGAATATCAAGATCAAAGGTGAAGTATTCATATTATGGAGAGCTGTTGACTCTGAGGGACATGAATTAGAAGTATTACTGCAGAAGCGTCGTAACAAGAAATCAGCTATTCGCTTTTTATCAAGATTATTGGGTAATTATCCATGTCCAAGGGTTATTGTGACTGATAAGCTAAAAAGCTACATTAAACCAGTTAGGTATATGTGTCCTAGGACTAAGCATCGTACCGATAAAAGACTAAATAATCGGATTGAGAATGCCCATCAGCCAACTAGGAGAAAAGAGAAGATACTGATTAAATTTAAGCATCCTAATTCAGCACAATGTACATTATCACTGATGGGAAAAGTCAGAAATATATTTGCTGTAAATGTTGGAAGATATACTAAAACAGCATCTGAGCAAAGAATTGCATTTGCGTCCGCTAAATCCATTTGGGATGAAGCTACTCAAAGACTTCTTGCTGTCTGAAATCTAAAAATATAGTACTTTGTGACACTAATTTACTTAACTTGACGGTGCCGTCTGAAATCTAAAAATATAGTACTTTGTGACACTAATTTACTTAACTTGACGGTGCCCTCCCTTAACTTGACGGTGCCGCAAATAGTAATCAGCAATTTTTAAACTGTCTGAAATAGGTATAGCTTTATGAAGTTTGGCAATTTTGTTTGTGATGAAAGTAAATTTAGGCCATAAAGCAAGTTGTCCGTAACAATAAGCTAAAGTAACTAAATTATCTGCATCATATTCATTTAAATTATAAGCTTTAATAGCATAATTCTCAGCTTCTTGATAAAGTCCTTTATCGTAATAAAGTCTGGCTAAATTTTTATTGCTATAAAAAGCAAATTCTTTTGATTTAGAAAGATTTTGCAAATAAGCGATTTTCTTATCTACCTCCTCTTCTGTTTCGGCTAAAATTAAGTTATGAAATTCTTTTAAATTTTCACAAGATGAATTCTTGCGGGCAATAGAGCCTGCTTTAATTTTATCACCAGTAATATATTTTGCAAAGGCTAGAACTAATGAATATCTATCATTATTGATTTTACGATTGCTAAAAACATTATGTATCTTAATTGGTAAGTCGATAATTAATATCAAAAATCTTATTATGATAAAACCAAGTACTATTAATAGAATTAAGATAATTAGACTAAAGAAAAAAGTAGTTTCAATATTATAATTATATAAACTAATGAAAACCTTTGAATCAAAGCTTTGCGTTAAGGTAAAGCCAAAATAAAGAAGAAAAAGAGCAGCACATATTAATAATAATCTAAACATCTTTATTTATAAACTCCTGCATAAATTTTTCTGAATAAAGAAAATTAATTAGATATTTTAATTTTTCTAGGATCAAGGATTTATCTTGTTCTTTTATAGTTATACTAGAAGGTCTTTTCTCAATTTTAACAAATTTTTCAAGCCATTTATGATTTAATGGGAAAATTACTTCTACTCTTTCAGATTTAGAAATAAGGTAATTATTATTATATTCTTCTAAGTTTGCTAAAATATTTTTTATTTCCTGAGGTAGCGGCAGAGATTTTAATACTGTTAATTCTTTACTATATTCCTGATCTTGTAAGAAATTATATGTTAACAAATTTGTATTTAGCAGATAATGAATATAATCAGGTGAATATATTTTTTGCTTAGGCTCAGGTTTTTGTTCTAATGTAGCAGTAGGAGCTTCGGGAAATTTTAAGGAATCTATATAATTAAAAAATGTTTTAGTAGATAGCAAAGGTGCTTCTTCTTTTACTTCTGTAATATTTGTTTCAATATCCTCTGGGGTATCAAGAGTTTGACTTAAGTTTTTATTTTCGCTTTTAAATAATTTTAAGATATCGCTCCTATTGTTATAAAGCGTAAAGGAAGATAAAGTAAATATTACTATCGCTATGAGAAAGATGTTACGGCTTTTAAATAAACTATTGAATTTTTGCATTTTCAAATAATAATTTGATTAAATCATTAGGATTTTGGTCATCACAATAAACCACATTTTTTAAAAAAGGTCTAACTATATTTGCAACTTTTGAACTTATAGCTATAACTAAACTATTTTGTAAATATTCTAATAAATTATTTTCATTCAATAATTTTAACAGAGTCTTAGCACTATTTTGAGAATAAACTAAAATAAAATCAACAGAATTTTTAAGTTCTTTTACAACAGATAACGGAAGATCATTTAAATATTCTACATTATAAATAATATAACGTTTTATCTTATCAGGCAAATCTTTAGTGATTTCATTTGAAGATAGATATATAGCTTGTTCATACAAATCAGCCGGAAAATGCTGTATCAAATCATCGACGTTTTTACCAGCATAGGCTATTTTAAAGCCTTTATTTATTAATATCTCTCTTGATTTATCACCCACCACCCAAATGTTGTGTTTGTAATCTAGGGGCTTGTCCACAGAATCTAGCTTATTACTAGATGCCGTGATCAAGTCACGGCATGACAAGTTGTTTATAATTGTGGCGGCATATTTGCTAGTTATTATTATATTTGAGTAGTTTTTTAAAATATTAGCATCAAAATCTAAAGTTTTATACTTAATTACAGGGCAGTTAATATAATGAAAATTTAAGCCATGGTTATTTATTTCTTGGGTAGTTTCTAAATTAGCCTCCCAGCTTCTAGTTAATAAAACCGATTTCATATAATATTTGTATTCCTATATAAATAGCTACTGCCCAAATTATAATAGCCGCTATTTTATTAACTATAGCTAAAATTGTGCTACTTTTATTCAGCTTTCTAATATTATAACCAGCAAAACCTAAAGAGAAAAACCATAACCAAGATACAAGCACGCAAGTTAAAGTAAATATAGTTTTTGTAAGTCCTTGATATTTTAAGGCACTTGTACCTATTACTACTATTGTATCCATAATTGGATGTGGATTTAATATCGATACTGATATAGCAAATAGAATCTGTTTTTTAGCTGAAAGTGCGTTCGAGTTATTAGTAAGATCAAGAGGCGGCTGATTCCAAGTATTATATCCCATATATAATAAAAAAATAAATCCCAAGACAAATATAGTAAGTTTTAGGGTAGGGATTTCAAAAATTATTAAAGACAAACCAAAAACGGCAGAGCAGATAAGAATAGTATCGCATATAGAAGCTGATATTATACTAGGTAGAACTTTTTGAAATTTTTGATGTGTAGCTCCTTGATTAAATATAAAAATATTCTGCACTCCTAAAGGGCACCGTCAAGTTAAGGGAGGTATAAATTAAGTATTGAGCAATTACAGGGAATGATTTATAGAATAGCAGGGCACCGTCAAGTTAAGTAAATTAGTGTCACAAAGTACTATATTTTTAGATTTCAGACAGCAAGAAGTCTTTGAGTAGCTTCATCCCAAATGGATTTAGCGGACGCAAATGCAATTCTTTGCTCAGATGCTGTTTTAGTATATCTTCCAACATTTACAGCAAATATATTTCTGACTTTTCCCATCAGTGATAATGTACATTGTGCTGAATTAGGATGCTTAAATTTAATCAGTATCTTCTCTTTTCTCCTAGTTGGCTGATGGGCATTCTCAATCCGATTATTTAGTCTTTTATCGGTACGATGCTTAGTCCTAGGACACATATACCTAACTGGTTTAATGTAGCTTTTTAGCTTATCAGTCACAATAACCCTTGGACATGGATAATTACCCAATAATCTTGATAAAAAGCGAATAGCTGATTTCTTGTTACGACGCTTCTGCAGTAATACTTCTAATTCATGTCCCTCAGAGTCAACAGCTCTCCATAATATGAATACTTCACCTTTGATCTTGATATTCATCTCATCCAAATGCCATTTATCAGTTGGCTTTCGCTCTCTCTTACTAATAACATCTTGAAAATAAACTACAAACTTATAACACCAAAACCTTACAGTCTCATGACTTAATATAATACCTCGATAAGCCATCTGCTCTTGAACATCTCGGTAACTATTATTAAAGCGATGATATAACCATACTGTATGGCTAATAATGCTTGCTGGAAAACGATGTCTATTCGGGGCTTGAGTAATATGCATAGCGGTAAAATCTAGGATAAATTGTTACTGCTATTCTATAAATCATTTCCTGTAATTGCTCAATACTTAATTTATACCTCCCTTAACTTGACGGTGCCTTTGCGTCCGCTAAATCCATTTGGGATGAAGCTACTCAAAGACTTCTTGCTGTCTGAAATCTAAAAATATAGTACTTTGTGACACTAATTTACTTAACTTGACGGTGCCAGAATGACATATAAGGTCACCTATATCTGAAAAAATATAACATTTTTTTAAAAATGTCCGGTACTATAGAATAAATCACGGGATGACAAGGGAACTATATTCTTTTACGTATAAATAAATATAACCCTATTGATAAAATGAGGAATATATTGAGGTAGCAAGCAGTAATAAAAGCTAAATTTTTTGAAGCAAAGTTTTGTAGTGTAAAGTGAGCAGAAGTAGCTATTAATACTGATAAAGCAGCAAATAATATCGGCATGAAAGTTGTTTTTTTGCTGTAAGGATATTTTAAGAAAACTGCCAATGCTAAAAATGGTAATACAAAATTATATAAAGGCCAGATGATTCGTTGGTGGGCTTCGGCAATTAATTTAATTTTTTTCATTGGATTTAAATCAACAGGAGGTTCAAGCAATTCTTCAATATAATATTCGTTTGCTTCCTTATTATGTGTTGTTCTCTGTGATATTAACGGATTATCATTTTGTAGCTTTATCATCAATGAATCAAAAGTTAGCTGCGTTATATTCCCATTTATGTCATATTCTTGTCTACTACCCTTACTAAGCTCAAAAATAGGATCATTCTCATATATATCAAGTATGCCAGAATTTGCAAATACTACAGATGGGTTATCAGCATTGCGGTTATCAAATATGATTACGCCTTTCATAACATTTCCTACAGATTTTTTATCTATATAAACAGTAATATCTTTTGTTATTTTGTTAAAAGTCTTTTCCTCAATCATACTTGATATGTAGTTATTCTTTATAAAGCTTAAACGTGATTTTAAATTTATATGAGATAAAGGCATGACTGTAGAAGATATGTAGTAAGCAAGTAATGCGACTATCAATGCAACATATAAAGCAGGTAAGGCTAATTGTAGGTTACCTACTCCTGAAGTTTGTAATATAATTAATTGCCTCTCAATTTTTAGGTTATTATAAATATAAATTATTGTAATAACTGTTATGATGGGTAATAAAATAAATAATAAGGTAGGCAGTACTAAAACTATTAAACTCAAGAAATCCATAACTTTTATACCTTTGTCAAATAAATATAAAAGCTTTAATACTTGAGTAATCCACACTAAGCTAGTCATTGAAAAAGTAATGACTATAAGCAGAGGTAGGATATTTTTTATAAAATATTTTCTATATAACAGCATATATTTGTTTTATTTGAAAAATTGGTTGTGGTGTTATTTCCTAGTTTTTATGTCATTCTTAGCAACGGCGAGAATCCAGAGAAACAAACATAAAAGCAGCAAGCTTTTAAAATTAAAAGCTTAGATATCTTGCTTTATGCTGGATTCCGTGGACAAGCCACGGAATGACAGAGCACCCACCCACTTTATTATATTATTTTTAAAAATTCGGTAAATTATTTTACCGATTAATATTGTTATAAATCCGGTAATAATACCATAAATTATGTCGCTTGGATAGTGCATAGCAAGACTAATGCGAGATAGAGACACTAATATAATAACACAAATCATTAATATTTTAACTGGTAATTTTATATAATTCCAGATAAAATACGTTACTAAAACGCTAAGTGCTGCGTGACTAGTTGGAAAACTCGATAAGCATCTTTCACTTGCAGTATTTAATATAGTGATAAAACTTCCCTCAGGTAGGCTACAATAAGGACGTGGTAAATTAACAGTAAATTTAAGAGCAGTAAAGACCAAACCAAATACGCCATATACTATCCCGATTTCAACTAATTTATTATAATTATGCCAAAATTTATTTTGTCGCTCATTATCGTTTTTAATTTTCTTTAGTTGAATATAAAGATATATACAGTATAAAATATATATAATGGCAAAATTAGCGATATTAAAACAAAAAGAAAATATTCTTAAAAAATAGGCAAACAGCCCGATATTAGTAATTTTATTTAAGAATAAAAATATTTCTTGGTTTAAACCGCAAAAATTATAAAAAATTTCAAACATTATTTTATTAGTTTATGTTACAGGTGACAATACTGGGCTGCGGAGCATCTATAGGCGTACCGGTAATCGGATGCGGTTGCTCTGTATGTTTATCAGATTCAAAGTACAATAAAAGAACTAGATCAGCAATATATATCAACGATGAAAATAGTCAAATATTAGTTGATTTTGGCTTTGATATCAAAAATCAGCTAGTAAGAGAAAAGATAAATAAACTTGATTGTGCGGTATTAACCCATTATCATTCCGATCATGTTAACGGAATTGATGATTTACAAATATTTTCTTTTATGGAAAAAAAGGCATTAGAAATCTATACAGACGAGAATACAGCAGCAAATTTACATAAAAGTTTCGAATATTTATTTGGTTATAATTCATTTATGCAAGGTCCAGTTCTTGAAACTAAAAATATTGGTTTTTTTGATAAAATTAAGATTAACACAATTGAAATACAATTTTTTAGGCAAAATCATGGTCCTATCGATAGTTTAGGTTTACGGATAGGTGATTTTGTTTATTCGCCTGATGTTATTAATTTTCCGCCTGAGTCAGAGAAATTTTTGCAGAATATAAAAATATGGATTTTAGATTGTATGGATTATACTTCAAATAAAAACCATGCAGGGCTTGATAAAGTGTTAGAGTGGCGAGAGAAATATAAACCAGAGCAAATATTATTGACAAATATGCGTCATACTATAGATTATCACGAAATTATAAAAATACTTCCAGATAATGTTAAACCGCTTTATGACGGTTATAAGTTTAATATATGATTATTTTAGAAAAAGTTTGTAAGCGTTACGGCAAAAATTACGGCATTAAAAATATAGATTTAAGTTTTACTGCTAAAGAAATTACTGTAATAATTGGTCCGTCAGGAGGTGGTAAGACTACTTTACTACGTGTTTTAAATAATTTAGAAGAACCAACTAGTGGAACTTTGCTTGTAGACGGCAAAAAGCTATTGCCAAAAGATAGAAGAAAATTGCGGCTAAAGGTCGGGATGGTTTTTCAGAATTTTAACCTTTTCCCGCATTTAAGCGTAGGTGATAATCTGATCTATACAACGGTAAATGTTTTAAAGATTCCAAAAGATGAAGCTATATTAAAAGCAAAAGAACTACTTGAGAAGTTTAAGCTAAGCCAGAAGTTTAACTCATATCCGGCAAATCTATCAGGTGGGCAGAAGCAGCGTATTGCAATAGCAAGGGCTTTAATGATGAAGCCAGAAATTTTATTGTTCGATGAGCCAACATCGGCATTAGATCCTGAAAATATTAAGGATGTGATCGAGAATATTAATTTACTAAAAGAGCAAATGAGTATGGTAGTAGTAACCCATCACTTAAAATTTGCAAAACTGATAGCTGATCGTATTATTTTTATGGATCAAGGACAGATTTTAGCAAATCAGCTGGCACAAGAGTTTTTTAGCAAACCAGCTTCTCATAGGGCTAGGTTGTTTTTAGAGAATATTGGAGATTTTCTATAAAGAAGTGCATTTCTGCACCTCCTTATAGAAAAGAACAAATTAAAAAGTATCAAAAATAAAAGGGGGCTTCCACTTTTGATATTAATTGTTATACTTTCAATATGGACAGAAAATACATAAAACTTATATTTATAATTTGCAGTACTATATTTGTAACCGGCTTAGCATATAAATATATCAATCAACACTATCCAAAGTTTTTTAAAGAGCCGCAAAATATCGGAAGTTTTTGTGCCTCATTACTAATATTATTTAGCATAATTTACAGTACTATAAGCCAAAATGAAATACGTAAATTTTGCCTGCAACTAGCAGCCTGGGCAGCAATTTTTTTAGTTATAATCATCGGCTATGCTTTTAGATTTGAGCTAAATTATGCTTATCAAAGGGTAGCATCGGTGTTGATTCCATCATATAATTGGTCTACGGAAGCTGGTGAAATAATCATAGCTCGTAGCGGAGATGGACATTTTTATATTGATGCTGTTGTGAATAATGTTAAGATAAGCTTCATGATTGATACAGGAGCAAGTGATGTAGCTTTAACCAAAGAAGATGCTCAAAAATTAGGGTTTGATCTAACTCAGTTAAAATATACTAGAACCTATCTAACTGCTAATGGTGAGAATAAAGCCGCTCCTATAAAATTAGATAGTGTAATAATAGGAAAAGAATTTAAGGATGTTAGTGGACATATCGGACTTGGTGATCTTGATGTTTCTCTTCTTGGTATGTCAGTACTTGAACGCTTTAAAGGTTTTAAGATTGATAAGGATTTACTAATTTTGAATTATTAAAAACAAAGCTTATTTAAAGCATATAGCCCTCAAACTAATGGAATATGTGAACGATTCCACACATTATAAGAATTACAAATTGATATAGATAATTGACATTGAACATGAGAATATTAGTAACTGGAGCTAACGGTTTTATTGGATCATATATTACTGCTGCATTGTTAAAAAGTAATTATAAAGTAGTATGTGCCGTTAGAGATATTGAATCTACTAGAAAAAAATTCCCTACTGCAGAAATTATACATTGTGATTTTAATACAGATATTAGCTCCCAAGATTGGATAAATAAATTAGAGAAAATAGATATAGTAATTAATATATCAGGTGTATTAACGTCTAGTCGTGCTAATAATATTGAAAATGTTCATATCAACGGTCCAAAAGCTCTATTTAAGGCTTGTACTCTTACTAACGTAAAAAGAATTATTCATATTTCAGCTCTTGGAATAGATGATGAAGAAAACACTGCTTATGCTTTAACTAAAAAAGCAATAGAAAGGTATTTACAAAAATTAGAAAATATAGATTGGGTAATTTTACAACCTTCTCTCATTTATGCGAGTGGTTGCTATGGTGGTACATCATTATTTAGGGCTTTAGCAGCATTACCGTATTTTATTCCTTTGATAGGTGACGGTTTACAACAATTTCAACCTATCCATATTGAAGATCTAGCGAAAGTAATCATTCACTGCGTAGAAAGAGAAGGAAAAATTTGTAGATTATTAAAAATAGTTGGACCTGATATAGTTACTATGAAGGACATCTTAATTGGATTTAGAAGATGGCTTGGGGTCGAACCTGCAAGGCTGATAAAAATTCCTTTAATATTCATTAAAATAGCCTCTAAGTTAGGGGATTTTTTCAAAATAGGACCTATTAATTCTACGTCGTATAATATGTTGCTTCAACCTAATATTGCTAATAAAAAAGATTTTATGGATTTTACTTCTATAATTCCTAGAAGCTTGCAGCAAGGTCTTACAACAGAACCTTTAACCGTACAATCTATATGGCATGCTAGGCTTTATTTTCTAAAACCTATAATAAAAATTGCCTTAGGGTTATTTTGGATAATGACAGGAATTATTTCAAGTATTTTTGCTTATGATACTAGCAAGCAAATTATAATATCACTGGGTTTTGATAAGCAAATAGCACCCTACATATTATATGGAAGCTGCTTTATGGATATTATTCTGGGAATTTTACTAATTATCAAAAATAAAATAAGCAGTATATGTAGTTTACAAATTTTACTAATATTATTTTATACTTTACTATTAACGTATCTTAAGCCAATATTATGGTTGGATCCTCTAGGTCCAATACTAAAAAATATTCCGATAATATTACTTACTTTAGTAATAATGGCTATAGAAAGAGATAAATAATGGCATATCTTTTTATAAAAACTATTCATATTATTAGCTCTACTATTTTATTTGGTACTGGAATTGGCACTGCTTTTTTTATGTGGTGGGCAAATAAAACTGGTGATTTGTATGCGAAAGCATATGCAGCTCGGGCTACAGTTATTGCTGATTTTCTTTTTACTACTCCAACTGTGATAATTGGCACCGTCAAGTTAAGGGAGGTATAAATTAAGTATTGAGCAATTACAGGGAATGATTTATAGAATAGCAGTAACAATTTATCCTAGATTTTACCGCTATGCATATTACTCAAGCCCCGAATAGACATCGTTTTCCAGCAAGCATTATTAGCCATACAGTATGGTTATATCATCGCTTTAATAATAGTTACCGAGATGTTCAAGAGCAGATGGCTTATCGAGGTATTATATTAAGTCATGAGACTGTAAGGTTTTGGTGTTATAAGTTTGTAGTTTATTTTCAAGATGTTATTAGTAAGAGAGAGCGAAAGCCAACTGATAAATGGCATTTGGATGAGATGAATATCAAGATCAAAGGTGAAGTATTCATATTATGGAGAGCTGTTGACTCTGAGGGACATGAATTAGAAGTATTACTGCAGAAGCGTCGTAACAAGAAATCAGCTATTCGCTTTTTATCAAGATTATTGGGTAATTATCCATGTCCAAGGGTTATTGTGACTGATAAGCTAAAAAGCTACATTAAACCAGTTAGGTATATGTGTCCTAGGACTAAGCATCGTACCGATAAAAGACTAAATAATCGGATTGAGAATGCCCATCAGCCAACTAGGAGAAAAGAGAAGATACTGATTAAATTTAAGCATCCTAATTCAGCACAATGTACATTATCACTGATGGGAAAAGTCAGAAATATATTTGCTGTAAATGTTGGAAGATATACTAAAACAGCATCTGAGCAAAGAATTGCATTTGCGTCCGCTAAATCCATTTGGGATGAAGCTACTCAAAGACTTCTTGCTGTCTGAAATCTAAAAATATAGTACTTTGTGACACTAATTTACTTAACTTGACGGTGCCCTTGACGGTGCCCTTAAACATGCTGCAAAAAAGTGGACCATGCCTATTAAAGAATGGTCTCTTGCTTTGAATCAATTTGAGATACTATGTGGAAATTTTAAATATGAATTATTAGAAAATGATTTTTAACAATTTACACAAAAATTATGATTGACTCTTAATTAACGTACTCTACCAGTTGCTTGGTTTTTTTGTAATGAATCACTAACTGCTGCTCCAAAATCCTTTACACTTGTAGCAAGCTTACCATTGGCTATGGCAGAATTTACAGCTGCACTAACAGTAACTTTTATTACTTCACATCCAGCAAGTACAACTCCCCATGCAGCTTTCAAAATCTTATTTTCACCTACAAAACCATGCAATTTTTCTTGTGCTTTTTCTGCTTGATCAGTTACAAACTTTTGTAACTTACCAAGCGGAGTATTTTTTTCTAAATGTTCAGCTAAATTTTTTATAGGTGACGAGATAATTTCATCAATATTATTTTTGACATTTTCAGTATGATTTTTGAATTCTTCACTAATAATATTAAAATCTTTCATAGCATTTAAAAGAGCTTTGTTTGTTGGATCTTTACTTATTGCTTTTTTTAAACTCTCTATTATTTTATCAAAATTATTATTAACTTCTGTTAATTTTATCCCGATATCATTAAATTTTATTTCTTCTTTATTTTGTTTTTCGGGTTCTTGTCCCCCTATAGTAATTTCTCTTGCCATTTTTTTACTCCAAAATTATTTACTTAAAGATAATTAAGATTTCAGAAATGTCAACAATACTCTTTATAAACTTTTTGACTTTAATAACAAAATATTTGTACTAAGGGCACCGTCAAGTTAAGGGAGGTATAAATTAAGTATTGAGCAATTACAGGGAATGATTTATAGAATAGCAGTAACAATTTATCCTAGATTTTACCGCTATGCATATTACTCAAGCCCCGAATAGACATCGTTTTCCAGCAAGCATTATTAGCCATACAGTATGGTTATATCATCGCTTTAATAATAGTTACCGAGATGTTCAAGAGCAGATGGCTTATCGAGGTATTATATTAAGTCATGAGACTGTAAGGTTTTGGTGTTATAAGTTTGTAGTTTATTTTCAAGATGTTATTAGTAAGAGAGAGCGAAAGCCAACTGATAAATGGCATTTGGATGAGATGAATATCAAGATCAAAGGTGAAGTATTCATATTATGGAGAGCTGTTGACTCTGAGGGACATGAATTAGAAGTATTACTGCAGAAGCGTCGTAACAAGAAATCAGCTATTCGCTTTTTATCAAGATTATTGGGTAATTATCCATGTCCAAGGGTTATTGTGACTGATAAGCTAAAAAGCTACATTAAACCAGTTAGGTATATGTGTCCTAGGACTAAGCATCGTACCGATAAAAGACTAAATAATCGGATTGAGAATGCCCATCAGCCAACTAGGAGAAAAGAGAAGATACTGATTAAATTTAAGCATCCTAATTCAGCACAATGTACATTATCACTGATGGGAAAAGTCAGAAATATATTTGCTGTAAATGTTGGAAGATATACTAAAACAGCATCTGAGCAAAGAATTGCATTTGCGTCCGCTAAATCCATTTGGGATGAAGCTACTCAAAGACTTCTTGCTGTCTGAAATCTAAAAATATAGTACTTTGTGACACTAATTTACTTAACTTGACGGTGCCTTCGATATTAATACCTATTTTTGCAGCAAGAGCATTAATTAATTCAATATCCATACCAGAAACATTAGCAGTACCGTTTGAAGTAACCATCCAGTATTGGTAAGGCTCATTTATATACCATGCAGTTGTTAAAGTTTTTTTATCAGGTAAGTTCTCGCATTCTAAAGCTGCTTCTTGTTTAGATATTGAATTGCTTAAGGAATAAAAACTTTTTAAAATAATTAGTATAAAAATAAAAAGTTTGAAAATTTTCATTTCTTCACACACCTTAAAATAAAATTAATCACGAACTGCTTTAATATTTCCATCAAAAAATTGTATATTTAAAACTTTTTCAGTAGTAGTTTTAGAAGATACAAAATTACCTGATTCCCCTTTAACTATAGCAAAGCCACGTTTTAGTATATTATGATAGTCTAAGCTTAATAGTAACAGACTATTTAATTCTAATTTATACTCAAAATTTTTCAAAGTATTATTTGCCGATTTTATGATATAAGCGGCTTTATGTGTTAATTCTAGTGTCTTATAAGTAATGATTTTATGAGGATGGATTCTTTCTTTTGAAAATGATTTAAGCTTTGTTTCTTTTAGACTAATTAGGCATGGTAAGGAGTCTAATAGGTTAAATCCTGTTTCATCGAGTAATTGTTGTTTATGATTCATATAATGGGCAAGATACCTATTTATTTTATCATAATTTGTAATAGCTTGTTCATGATTTTTAACTAACTGCTTGGTATTGGTTACTAATACTTTTTCATAAGATTGCAGGGTGCTATTTAAAATAGACCGCACAGGTACAGCAAATTCAGCGGCAGCAGTTGGGGTAGGGGCTCTTTTATCGGCTGCTAAATCTATCAAAGTATAATCTACTTCGTGACCTACAGCTGAGATAATAGGAATTTTGGAGTTGTAAGTAGCACGCACTAGTACTTCGTCATTGAACGACCAAAGGTCTTCGATAGAACCACCACCTCTTGCAACTATTATAACGTCCGGCTTATTTGATTCTTCTAGCTTGTTAAAACCATCTATGGCTTCAGCAATCTCATTACCAGAATTCTCGCCTTGTACACTAACAGGCCATATTATTACATGAGTTGGAAAACGTTCACGGATTCGGTGAATAATATCTTGTATAACAGCACCAGTTATTGAAGTTATAACGCCTATTTTACTAGGTAAAAATGGTATAGGTTTACGTATTTTGTTAAATAATCCCTCTTTTTCTAAACGTGCTTTGCGTTCGTTGAGAATTTGTATCATAGCTCCGAGTCCTGCGGGCTGTAAATTCTCGACTGATAGCTGATAACGTGAATTACCCGCATAACTCGAAAGCTTGCCGCTAATTACTACTTCCATCCCGTCATTTAACGGAAACTTGATTTTAGCAAGAATAGGACGCCAGCAAGTGCAAGCTAAAATTGCATAGTTTTCTTTTAAGTTAAAATAAGCATGCCCTGAACTAGCTATTTTTAAGCCAGAAATCTCGCCTTTTACTTTAATATAACCAAAATTATTTTCTAATAATTCTTTAATTTTATTAGAAATTTCACTAACGGAAAATTCTTTAGTAGCTTGACTGGAAGTAAAATTATCTAGCATTGGGATATTTTTTGTTTTTGGCTTATTCGTCATTGCGAGGAGAAACTATAAGTTTCGGCGAAGCAATCTCGGGAGGTTTATACGAGATTGCAGCAAGGCTTCGCTCCTCGCAATGACGTTTATCATCCCAATAGAATAACTCTCCAATACTCAAAAGAGCAAGCAAAATTTTTATTATTTGCTATATTAATAATAGCTTGCTATTATTTCCTACTATTTAAATATTTGGTTAATGATAAATGCTACGGGTAATATTTCTATTTATTATCGTAATATATCCTTTGTTTAGTTTCGCAAATAACTTGACAAAAAGCAGCGGCGTTAAAATTAATAATTTAATTGCTGATTTTGTAGAATATAATGAAAATAAGGGATTAATATATGCTAAAGGTAATCTAAAAATTCTTACGGATGAGCATTTGCTAACAGCAGATAATTTACTTTATGACGTAAATAATGATATTTTATGGGTAGAGGGTAATGTAAGAGTTAAAGATAAAGACAATAGAATTACATTAGGTGATAAGGCAATCTTAAAAAATGAATTTAAACAAGGTGTAATGTCTAAATTTATTATGCTTTTTAATAATAATAGTCTTTTAGTTGCTAAGCTCGCTGAAAGAATAGATGAAAATAATATACGTCTTCATTATGCCAAGTTTACTCCATGCGAAGTTACTTGTAGTGGGAATCCCCTCTGGCAAATTTCTGCTAAAAATACTGATATTCATTCTGCAGAGCATAAAATAGTTTATAAAAATGTATTTTTCGAGGTATATGGTATACCAGTTTTTTACTTGCCATATTTTTTCCATCCAACTCCGTCAGCTCCTGCTTCCTCAGGGCTACTAGTGCCAGATGTGAAGAATGGAAGATTTGGAGTGCCTCTATATTTGCGTGCAAAGCCTAACATGGATTTTACATTAACTCCAAGAGTTTTTAATAAAGATCCAATTTTCGAGCTAGAAGGGCGTTATAGACCAAATAATACCGATAATATAAGTCTTGATGGTAGTTATGGTAGACTACCTTACCTTTTGGAAAAAAACGGAGATAAAATAAAGGATAAAAAAATCTCTTCCTATCATTATATTGTAAATGGTAATTTTTATAGTAGTGATAAAGTTTATAATTATGGTTTTAAAGCAGAGCGTACGTCTGATAAAGCTTATTTAAAAAATTATTATAATAACTATGCTTCATACCTAACTTCTAGGGTATTTTTAAATAAGATTCACAAGGCGGATTATTTTCAGATAGAAGCTTTAACTTCGCAAGGATTAGGTAGTAATGATAGCAGATCTAACTATCCACTAGTATTACCAAAAATCACTACAAAAAATGTAATAAGTCTAAATGATGACGAAAGTAGGCATATCGTTATCGAAAATAACACTTTAATGTATAAAGAAAGGATAGGAAAGCAGCTTACTAGAACTTCTCTACAATTATCTTATATTCATAATCTTATGACTTCTTCGGGACAAATTTTTGAGTTTGTTGCTCGAGATAGAGGAGATTTTTATATAGCAAAACAGGCTTATTTTGAGAGAACAAGAGGAGCTAAGACGCTTCAACGTAATATACTGGAATTTCAAACTTTATGGCGTTATCCATTCGCAGGTGCTATAACAAAAACAATAAATGTACTTATTGAGCCGATAGTTTCTTTTACTATAGGGCGTAAATTAACCAGTAAAGATATGAAGTTTGTTATAATTGACCCTATGAAATATGAGCTATCAGGAAAAAATCTTTTCTTATCCAATCGTTATAGCGGTATTGATTGCCATGATTTCGGTAATAGATTAAATTATGGTTTAAACGCTAGTTTTGCTAAAGAACAAAATTATTTAAGATTATTTTTAGGGCAGTCTCTTAATACTAGATATAGTGTATATCAAAAAGCAAGTGATACTGAAAATGTTGGTAAAATTTCAGGAAATATTTATGATAATTTAGAATTATTTTATGATTTTCGAAAAAATAGATATTTTAAGCCTATACGTGATGAGGTAGGAGCTAATTTATATTATGGTAGAATAAGTTTAACCGGAAGTCTTATTCAGCTTACAAATCTTAAAAAGTATTATAGAGCAGAAGATATGCAGCTTTCAAGTAATCGAGCAAGACAATTTTACGGAAATGTCAATTACCAATTGACAGATAATTGGTCTGTTGGAATTGGTGGACGTATTGATCTTTCAAAAGGCTCAGCAGATTTATTGACTAGAACTATTAGAGTGACATACGCTAAAGATTGTGTTAGAATCGCAGCTAAGATTTATTCTGATTATTTATCCGATGAAAGTAGAGGAATTAAAAAAACTAAATCCTCACTTACTATTTCTGTTGGTTTAAGAGTCCTGAATATGTAGTATACTCGTTTTATTTGAAAAATTGTCTACGTTGTGTTTTGCTGATAATCCTCACGTACCCTATGCGGCAGTTCAAAATAAGCTGGATATAGCAGCAATTACGATGTATTTAGCCTGCTGTTTATGGACGATAGGGTATGATACGATATATGGATTTATGGATATAAAGGACGATAAGAAAATAGGAGTGAAATCCTTAAGTATTTATCTAGAAAATAAAGCATATAAATTTTGGCTTTATATATTTTACGTTGGATTTATTTTATTATTTATTTCAGCTGCCGGCTATAATCTAGACTACCTCCCTTAACTTGACGGTGCCTTTCCATGATGCAAATTTTTAGAGTTGTTGCGTGGATAGAAAACATCCTCGGTGTCATCTAGTTGCTTGGGAACTAGATCCAGAAAAACAACTTCTAATACAATATTAATAATTTTAGTATTTTAAGCTGGATCCCGTGGTCAAGCCACGGGATGACAGGGGAAAATGATCCATGCAACAATGCCGCCACGGGATGACTACCTTAGGATGTTTTCTATCCACGCAGGCAATGCCAAGTCGCAATTACATTATCATTCATCCCTCTTATAATTTAAAATGGCATAATCCTTAGTTATAATAGGGAAGAAATCTTTGTTGAAAGGTAGTAATTCGGTTGTTTTATCTAAAAATTCTACTTCTATTATATCACCAGCACCAAAATTGAGGATATTTTTAATTTTACCAATTTCAGTATGATTACTGTCTAATACTGATAAATTATTTAAATCGGTTATATAAAACTCGTCCTCTTCTAGTTTCGGCAAACTTGAACGTAAACAAAATAATTTATAGCCTTTTAAATTTTCTGCTTCATTGCGAGTAGATATATCATTAAATTGGCAAATTAATTCACCTTTAGAGTTTTGTTTAATTAGATTAATATTTACTTTCTCACCTGATTCGTTTACTAATTCCCTTTCAGTTATTTTTATAGCAGGATCGGTAAAAGATCTTAAAATTACATGTCCTTTAATCCCATGACATGATTTTATTACACCGACTAGAATTAAATTTTCTAAGGAATCCATTAATTTACCTTTAAATTTTGCTAGTTATATATAATAATATATTTAAATAATTTTTTATAGATATATACTCGTTTTATTTGAAAAATTGGCGACAAAGTCTTTTGCTGATAATCCTCACATATTAAGTATACGTTGCGGTTATCAGCTGGGGGACGCCTTGCTCTTTTCCAAATAAAACTTCGTCTATCTATTTTTTGTTCATTTTATTAGATTTATATGATAAAAAAAATAATTGCTGGCATAATAATTTCTTGCTCCTTATTACTATTTCTTTTTTTTGGTGCATTGTCTTTAGTTAATTATAACTCTGTTGCTAGTAATTTCACTAGCCGTTTAGGAATTGCCAATGAGAATATCGGAAAAATAAAGATAAATAAATTCCCAATACCTTATTTAGCCATTGAATCGATAAAGGAAGAAGGAAAATTAGATTTAGAAGAAGTTAAAGTCTATTTCTCATTCTGGTCGCTTATAAAATTTAGCCCTCAAATTAGTAGATTAGAAATATTAGATGCTAAGATTTATGCAGATTCTAAGATGCTTAATATTTATAATAACGAAGAGCTAATAGATAAGTTTTTTAAATATAAACTGCAAAATATAAATCTTAATATTACGAACCTCAATATTATTAATAAACAAGATTATTCCATTTTAAACTTTTCTAATTGTTCATTAAAAAAGGAAAATTTAGCATCTAATTATATATTTAAAACTACAAATAACGAGTTAGGCACAATTTCAGGCTCAATTAATAAGAATGAAAATATAGTAAATTTTAGCTTTGATATTGATAATAAAGATTATAATTTTAAATTGTCGCAAGTTTATAAGGATTCTAAACTTGATAGCGGTAATGGTGAATATAATATCAAAAATCTAGCATTAGCAATGTATAATATACTACCGGATTTAAGCCATATTTTAAATAAGCTGAATCAAACAAGTGTAGTAAATGTTAAGTTTAATATTTTAAATTCAGAAGATGCAGTAGAGCTAAAAGATATAGTTGTAGAATCACCATTTATTACGGGGGGCGGTGCTATTAACATTGCTAAAAATGATAATACTACTGGTACTGTTAATTTAAATTTTTCTAAAATAGATTTAAATTCAATAGTTTCTTCAAATGCTCCGGTAACATTTAATACTGCTCCATCGAATATTAGATTTATTTTTGCTGATAAGTTGCTTAAAATCAATATTGTAATTGATGAAGTAATTTTAAGTAATAATAATATATTAGAGAAAGTAACGTTTACTTCTAACTTATCAAAAGGTACTTTAAAAATAGATGAATGTTTAGGAAGTATTAAACCAGATGGTGAGTTCAAGCTTCTAGGGAATGTAACGCAGAATTCTATTAGAAGTATGTTTGATGGACAAATATATTTAAAGCATAACGATTTTAATTCGTTACTAAATATATTAGGATTTGCTGATATCACAGTTAAAGATGCTATACCATTTACTCTATCGTCTGAGTTAAAACTAACTTTAATAGATTTATTTTTTAAAGATTTATCGCTAAAAACAGATAATTTAAGTCTATCAGGAAATTTTTCTGGTAAATTTATTGCTCAAACACCTCATTTAAATGCTACACTTAGTATATCTTCGCTTGATTTAACAAAAAATAGTTATCCAGTAATTTCACCTTTTATCGAATTTGTGCAAGGCTTGACTAAGGATATGAAGAGCCTAGATTATCCAAGTAAATTTATCCCAATTAGAACAAATCCTTATACAATTAATTTAGATATTTTAGTAGATGGTGTTAAATATAACGATCAAATCTTTGATAAGATGAATCTACTTGCTAAAATTTCACCAGCTAATGTAAAAATTAGTAATTTAGATTTTAAAACAAATAATAGCTACTTATCAACTAGTTGGAATTTGGATGCTTCTAGCGTATTACCATCTTTAACTGTTGAAATTAAAGACGGTAGTCTAAATACTGATTTATTATCACCTGCAAAGTTACTTGATTTAAGAAATAAATTAGTAAATGATTATAGTTTAGATAAAGTTACGTTACAAATATATGGTAATTTATCTAGCTTGTTGCAAAATGATTTAGTATTAAAAAATGTTAAATTCTATGCAGTAAATAATAGTAATTTACTACAATTCAATAATATTGAAGCAGATTTATTAGGTGGTAAATTGCAAGGTAGTGGTAATATTTTGCTAGATCCTTACTCTCTTAATTTTGTGTATGCATTAAATACAATAGATTTAGATAAAGCTTCAGCACTCTTACCTAAAATATTTGCTGCTTCAGAAGGTGAAATAAGTATCAGTGGTAGTTTTTCCACTAACGGCAATACTCTGCAAAATCAACTATATAACCTTACTAGTAAATCACAATTTGCTATAAATGTTATCACGGTTAATAACTTTAATATTGATTCTTTCATACAGAAAATTAATAATTATGATTATAATGCATCGAATCTTGATAAAGATATAAATAGTGCTATAACGACGGGACAACAAAGAATTACGGGTATAAGTGGTAATGTTGACTTACAAAAAGGCATTGCTCTTTTAAAAGATATAAATTTTGTTACCCAGTACAGTACAGGAGCTGCATCTTTTGCAGTTAATATATATAATTTTGATATGGATTCATCAAATATGCTATCTTTTTATATTCCGTCTAGCCTTGTTAAATCTGATCCAAAAAATACTAGTTCTAACGCAGATAAAAGTATTTTAAGCAATCTTAGTTTTAGGGTACAAGGAAATATGTTTGCTCCTAAAAAGACCTTTGATAGTAGTGAATTAAAAAAATTGCTAATACCTCAGCAAACAACTACAGAGGCAACTGATTTAGTTAACCATTAAAAATAAAAACACATGACTACCAATAAAAATTTAGACGAAAATATTAGTTTTGAAGAAGCTTTAAGCGAACTCGAAGAAATTGTAAAAAAAATAGATAACGGGCAAGAGACTTTAGAAGCAGCAGTTAATAGTTTCGAGCGTGGTATTTTGCTTAAAAATCACTGTGAAAAGAAGCTCAAAGAAGCTCGTTTGAAGATTGAGAAAATTACTAAGCTTGCCGATTCTACAATAACCTTGGAGGAAGTGGAGGTCTAATATTGACATAAGGCACACATTATACTAATATTGTAATATGTTAAAAAAATCTAATTATAACTTTTCAGGGCACCGTCAAGTTAAGGGAGGTATAAATTAAGTATTGAGCAATTACAGGGAATGATTTATAGAATAGCAGTAACAATTTATCCTAGATTTTACCGCTATGCATATTACTCAAGCCCCGAATAGACATCGTTTTCCAGCAAGCATTATTAGCCATACAGTATGGTTATATCATCGCTTTAATAATAGTTACCGAGATGTTCAAGAGCAGATGGCTTATCGAGGTATTATATTAAGTCATGAGACTGTAAGGTTTTGGTGTTATAAGTTTGTAGTTTATTTTCAAGATGTTATTAGTAAGAGAGAGCGAAAGCCAACTGATAAATGGCATTTGGATGAGATGAATATCAAGATCAAAGGTGAAGTATTCATATTATGGAGAGCTGTTGACTCTGAGGGACATGAATTAGAAGTATTACTGCAGAAGCGTCGTAACAAGAAATCAGCTATTCGCTTTTTATCAAGATTATTGGGTAATTATCCATGTCCAAGGGTTATTGTGACTGATAAGCTAAAAAGCTACATTAAACCAGTTAGGTATATGTGTCCTAGGACTAAGCATCGTACCGATAAAAGACTAAATAATCGGATTGAGAATGCCCATCAGCCAACTAGGAGAAAAGAGAAGATACTGATTAAATTTAAGCATCCTAATTCAGCACAATGTACATTATCACTGATGGGAAAAGTCAGAAATATATTTGCTGTAAATGTTGGAAGATATACTAAAACAGCATCTGAGCAAAGAATTGCATTTGCGTCCGCTAAATCCATTTGGGATGAAGCTACTCAAAGACTTCTTGCTGTCTGAAATCTAAAAATATAGTACTTTGTGACACTAATTTACTTAACTTGACGGTGCCCCTCTATGTAAACATTCTAACTATTGGAATATTTGATGGATCGAGCAGTTTTTTCATTTGCGAAAAAGCTTGCACAATATTTTCTACAGAACTATCAATAAATTTATCGGTGTTAATATAATTTTCTGATTCATCTTGAATATAAAAAAGAATAGATGATACATAAACTGAAAGTAGTAAGCCTCGTTTAGTATAATAATTATAATCAATCGATTTATCACCAGCATATTGCCAAATAATATCACAGCTGTGGAATGCAACTTCTGTACCTTGAACAGGATTTAATGCAAAATATGCAGCATTCTTGCTATGAATAATAGGTAACACAGCTTTAATTCTAGTTTTTACTGCTAAGGATATTTTTTCTCTAATTTTATTTGGTACTTCCTGCTCATTTAAACTTTCTAGCGTAATATTATCTAAATAGCTTTCAAAAAATTTTATTATTTCAGCTAACCCATCTGGAAAAAGTATTAAGCTATAGCCCTTAGCAAAGCCGCATTTTTCTTCTGCTTCATTAATTATTTTGTCATTCCATTCATTAAATGGTAATAATTGTAGTAATGATTGCATAAAGCTTATTTTCTTTGTGTAGTGTTCTTCTTGAATATTCATATTTTTAACCTTGACATTATAACTTATTATATAGATAATATAGCTTGTTACCAATATATATTTATTTTAAGGAGAGTAATTTTAGTGATACTAGTAAATGTTCACGCCGGTAATTGTGATAATACGCTTAAGAATTTTAAGAAAAAGCTACAAAGAGAGCTTTATTTTCGTAAGATGAAAGAACAGCGTTACTACGAACCGAAGTCAGTAAAGCGTGTTCGTAAAGCACAAGAAGCTGCACGAAGAAAAAGAAAGTTTGCTCGTAAAAGAATGTACGAAGATTAAAATTTCTAATTAGTTTCAGGTAAAATAAAAGGCAAGTTATTATTAAATAGCTTGCCTTTTTTGTTGTTTATGAATTAAAATGGCACCGTCAAGTTAAGTAAATTAGTGTCACAAAGTACTATATTTTTAGATTTCAGACAGCAAGAAGTCTTTGAGTAGCTTCATCCCAAATGGATTTAGCGGACGCAAATGCAATTCTTTGCTCAGATGCTGTTTTAGTATATCTTCCAACATTTACAGCAAATATATTTCTGACTTTTCCCATCAGTGATAATGTACATTGTGCTGAATTAGGATGCTTAAATTTAATCAGTATCTTCTCTTTTCTCCTAGTTGGCTGATGGGCATTCTCAATCCGATTATTTAGTCTTTTATCGGTACGATGCTTAGTCCTAGGACACATATACCTAACTGGTTTAATGTAGCTTTTTAGCTTATCAGTCACAATAACCCTTGGACATGGATAATTACCCAATAATCTTGATAAAAAGCGAATAGCTGATTTCTTGTTACGACGCTTCTGCAGTAATACTTCTAATTCATGTCCCTCAGAGTCAACAGCTCTCCATAATATGAATACTTCACCTTTGATCTTGATATTCATCTCATCCAAATGCCATTTATCAGTTGGCTTTCGCTCTCTCTTACTAATAACATCTTGAAAATAAACTACAAACTTATAACACCAAAACCTTACAGTCTCATGACTTAATATAATACCTCGATAAGCCATCTGCTCTTGAACATCTCGGTAACTATTATTAAAGCGATGATATAACCATACTGTATGGCTAATAATGCTTGCTGGAAAACGATGTCTATTCGGGGCTTGAGTAATATGCATAGCGGTAAAATCTAGGATAAATTGTTACTGCTATTCTATAAATCATTCCCTGTAATTGCTCAATACTTAATTTATACCTCCCTTAACTTGACGGTGCCGTTCAGCGTCCTGTATCCGATGCGATAGTTATATTACCAAAACAATAGACATTACAGCTTGACACTAATTTATAATGATTTTACTATGGCACTGTTAACAAAATAGCTTTAATTGATAATCAAAGAGATTTTTTAGCGAAAATTAATAAGATTTTTGATGGAATAGTTATTCATATTTCAAAAAAATCTTATAATTTAAGCAAAAAATGGTTTAATTATCTTTAAAATTATTTTGTTAACAGTGCCATATTATAATAATACATAATTTGGAGGTAAAAGACTATGCCAAAACCAGGACAAAAAAATCATATACTTGCTAAAGGTCATAAATTATATACAGTCAAACAGGGCGATACATTGTGGAGTATATCTAAAAATGAGTGTGGACGAAAAGGTTCCGCATGGAAAGATACTGTCCTTGCATATAATCAATGGCTAATAGATGAGGGACGTTATAATCAAGCTACAGAACACGTACTAATAAAGGTAGGTGAAGTACTTGATATATATACTGATTTTCATAGATGATATCATCCACATTTAGGATTTGCCCCGCATAGGTCAGGAGTCGTCATTGCGAAAAAAGCTTTGTTGCATGGATCATTTTCCTCTGTCATCCCGTGATTTATGAACTAGAGCCAGTTAAAAATACTAATAAAATTAGTATTTTTTATTATTTTCCCTAGATTGCCATATGAGCAATGACGATTTGGTACCACGCAAGCAAGCCTTAAGCGAGAACGATATAATATGCTTTTCAATCCACATAACAATGCTGCTTTCTCCTACTTAAAAAAATATGATATTATCTTACATTGGAATATTATTGGTAATTATTGGGCTGTTTGCTATATTTTCAGGTATTATTGGTTTTTTTCGTTTCCCTGATTTTTATACAAAATTGCACGCTGCAAGTGTTATTGAAAGCTTTGGAGTACCGATTTGCTTAATAGGTTTTGCATGCCTTGCAGGAAATCTTTTTAGTTGTTTTAAGCTACTTCTAGCTGCTATATTAATTTTCTTATTAAATCCGGTAGCAACTCACGCTCTTGGTAAAGGGTCACTACTTTCAAGGTCATTTTTACAAAAACAAGAAGCTAAGAAAAAATAAGAAAATATTTATGCTTTTAAATTTTGATCTCAGTAATTACTTACTTAATTTTATTGTTTTTTTACTGGTTATAATATCAATTAAAATCATTATTGCTAAAGATTTATTGGAAGCAGTAATATATAGCTCAGCATTTAGCTTATTAATTGGCGTATCTTATTTACTAATGGATGCACCGGATGTTGCAATGACTGAAGTAGCCCTTGGAGCGTGCCTATCAACCTGCGTATATCTAAATTTATTACGAAAATTACCCTCTAATTTAAAAATAATCCAAAGAACTAGAATTATTTCGGCAAGCTTAATATGTTTATTATTTGTAGTAACTCTTACTTACATGGGGCTTGAACTACCAGATTATGGTGATAAACAGGCCCCGCTCCACACACATCTAACTAAATATTATGTAGAAAATACTAGTAAGGATATTGGAATACCGTCTTTTGTAGCCGCCATTTTAGCTAGCTATAGGGGGTACGATACCTTAGGTGAAACTAGTGTAATTTTAATTGCCGGAATTTCTGTGTTGCTAGTATTTTCAAGAAGTAATATCATACCATGCATGGAACAAGAAACACTTTCAATGTCATTCCCGCCTACGCGGGAATGACATAAAAACCATACAACAATGTCAGCAAGCCCATGGGATGACAAAAATAATAAAAACCATTTCTATTTTTATAGTACCTTATATAATCCTATATAGCTTATATATTCAGCTTAATGGAGAAGCATCACCTGGAGGCGGATTTCAAGCGGGTGTTATATTTGCATCCTCTCTTATTGCTTATGATCTAGTATATGGTAACCAAAAATTAAATCGATATTTTTCAGTAAATACGCTAATAATTATTGCTGCTTTAGGTGTTATGATATACGGATTTACCGGTGTGATATCGCTATTTTTTAATGATAATTACTTAAACTATTATTCTCTAACAAATTTTGTTAACGATAGTCTAACTGCTCAACATATAGGAATATTTGCTGTAGAGATAGGCATAGGCTTAACAGTTGCCGCTATTATGTATTCAATTTACAACTCATTTAACAATTGTGAATAGCTTGTTTTTACTAATTAAACGTGAATTTATAGTGCAGAATCGTATCAATAATATGATTAAATATCTGATGATATTTTTTCTATTTTGTATTATTAGCACTACTTTAATTAACAGCCATGAAGATATTAAGAAATTCGGCTTAATTTTTTCGGTAATTTGTTTATTAATTTCATTAATTAGTTTTTCTTCTATTATATTTAAGTCAGATTTAGAAGATGGAAGCTTGGAATTAATGTTATCTATGGTTAATCCAACTAAAATAGTACTGGCTAAATTTTTTGCGATATTTACAAGTAGTACGATAGGGATAATTTTAACATTACCTATTATTTATATTTTTTTCAGCCAAACCTTGCTAGAAATAATATTTTTCTTTTTCAGCGTCTGGCTTGTAATAATTTTATCAAGCAGTTTAGTGGTATTATCGGGTAGTATGCAAAGTTATTTTAGGGTTAATGCTAATTTTATCGGCATATTTATTATGCCTTTGCTAATTCCCAGTATTATAATGACAGGGTTAGTACTACAAGATAGTAATTTACAATTAATTTTCATTATGATAGGTATTAATTTAGTAATTTTACCTATTTCATTTGTCTTAAGTTCATATTTAATCAGAAATATTTACAGCATAACATGATTATTTTCTTTATTTTTACTAGTAGAATAGTATAAGATAAGATAATAAATTTTTTTGAGAAAATAATATGTGGCAAGCTTTACGAAGGTTAATTGCAGCTAACCCTATGGGCGTTTTCTTATGGGGCATTATTACTAAATGGTATATAATGATAGCTGTTGCATCATTAATAGTATTATTTTATGTAGTAAAAGGGCTTGAGAAAATCGGCTTTATAGACTATTTTGGCAGAACAACAGTTGAGATATTAGATACTAGTAAAGCTATTGCTCAAAATTGTACTGTAAAACTTGGTCCTAATTGGGATAATTTAGTTAACTTTTGGAATTGTTTAGGTGATCCAGGAAAATATGAAGTTAAAGAAGGTACAGGAGAGCAAGAATTACAGCAAGGTGTAGAAAGGCTTATTAATAAGCCTGAAGATGGTGGCGAGGGTGATGGTACTGTTCCCGAACCGCGTTCTCCAATAGTAAATCCTTATGATAATGGTAATAATACGAATACAAATTAAATATGTCAGATACTGAAGATACTAATAACGATAACAAAGTAGAGTTTGAGGATTGCTCTAAAACCTCACGTCGTGATTTCATGGTCTTAACGGCTAGTAGCGTTGCAGCGGTTGGAGCTGCATGTACGCTTTTGCCTCTTATTGATTCTTTAAACCCTTCAGCCGACGTTCTTGCCTTATCATCAATTGAAGTTGATTTATCAAATATTGCTGTAGGTCAAACAGTTACAGTTAAATGGCAAGGAAAACCGGTATTCATTACTAATCGTACTCCAGATAAAATTGCTGAAGCACGGGCTGTAAAAATGTCAGAGCTTATTGATCCTGAAGAAGATCAAGATCGTGTAAAAGTTGGGCATGATAATTGGTTAGTAACAATTGGTATCTGTACACATTTAGGTTGCGTACCCCTTGCAAATCAAGGTGATTATGACGGCTGGTTCTGCCCGTGCCATGGTTCACAATATGATTCATCAGGTAGAGTAAGAAGAGGTCCTGCACCTTTAAATTTAGCAGTACCGCCCTACACTTTTATTAGCGACAAAAAAATTAGAATCGGGTAATTACCTATGAGCGACAACATTACCCCAAAAACTGGAAAGAATAATGCTATTATAGAGTGGATAGATTACCGTCTTCCGGTCTTCTCTTTTCTAAAGCATTTTAGCCATTATCAAACTCCAAAAAACCTTAGTTATTTGTGGAATTTAGGCTCTATTGCTGGCATTGCGTTAGTAATTCAGATAATTACCGGTATTATACTTGCTATGCATTATACGCCGCACGTTGATCATGCTTTTGATAGCGTTGAGAAAATCATGCGTAACGTTAATTATGGCTGGTTACTACGTTATACTCATGCTGTTGGTGCATCAATGTTTTTCGCAGCCGTATATTTACACATAGCAAGAGGGCTATATTATGGCTCGTATAAAGCACCAAGGGAATTACTGTGGCATATCGGTATAATCATTTTCCTAACCATGATGGCAACGGCTTTTATGGGTTATGTACTACCTTGGGGGCAAATGAGCTATTGGGGTGCAACAGTTATTACTAATCTATTCTCAGCTATTCCGCTTGTAGGTAAGTCTATAGTTACATGGTTGTGGGGTGGATTTTCAGTAGATAATCCAACATTAAACAGATTCTTTTCGCTACATTATTTATTGCCTTTTGTTATCGTTGCTCTTGTAATGCTGCATTTAGTCGCTCTGCACCAACATGGTTCGAATAATCCGAAAGGTATTGATGTCAAAAGCCCTAAAGATACGATTCCATTTCATCCTTATTATACGATTAAGGATTTTGTTGGTTTCGGGGTTTATTTCATAATATTTGCCTATTTTATTTTTTATGAACCAAATTATTTAGGTCATCCGGACAATTACATTCCTGCAAATCCATTAGTTACACCTGCTCATATTGTTCCTGAATGGTATTTTTTACCATTTTATGCGATATTGCGTGCTGTGCCGTCCAAGCTTGGTGGCGTGCTATTAATGTTTGGCAGTATATTTGTGTTATTCTTATTACCTTGGCTAGATACTTCAAAGGTAAGAAGTGCCAACTATAGACCAATATATCGTATTGTTTTTTGGATATTTATGGCAGATTGCTTATTACTTGGTTATTTGGGCGGGCAACCAGCAGAAGAGCCGTATATTACCATTAGCCGTTTTGCTGCTTGTTATTACTTCTTTCATTTTCTAGTGGCCTTGCCATTGATAAGTAAATATGAGAAACCACTACCACTACCGGAAGAGTTGTAGAACCGTTATTGAAATATAAAAGTCATTGCGAGCCACTGAAAGTGGCGTGGCAATCTCAGGAAGTATAGCTCATGACGTTTTTGTATTATACAAATTTATGAAACAACCAGCTGTATATATAACTACTAATAAAAAAAATGGTATACTTTATACCAGTGTAACCTCTAATCTTATAAAAAGAATATACTAACATAAAAACGAAAACATTAAAGGTTTTAGTAAAAAATATAATTGTAAAATATTAGTATTTTATGAGCTTCATCAAACTATGGCTTCGGCAATAAATAAAGAAAAACAAATTAAGGCTGGTTCAAGAAATAACAAAGATTAAATTAATAGAACAAATAAATACAAACTGGGATGATTTATATAATGAAATTATTCTATAAATAAAAATATTGTTGCAATAAAAGATAAAATCTTGATACAACAATCTCATAAAACAATACTAAACTCCTGAGATTGCTTCGTCAAAATTTTCAATTTTTCCTCGCAATGACGGTCAAAAAAATTATATGAAAACTAAACTATTCATCTCTATCATCATAATATTAACCTCTGCTTTAAGCTTAGCCAATGAGGAAGCGTTACATCCCAAAAAAATGAAATGGCATTTTGAAGGATTGCGTGGCAGTGTTGATCGTGAAGCCGCACAAAGAGGTTTTCAGGTTTATAAAGAAGTATGTAGCGTTTGCCACAGCTTAAGCAATCTATATTATCGTAATCTTAAGGATATTGGCTTTTCTGAAGAAGAGATTAAAGAAATTGCTAAAAATTATACTGTAAAAGATGGTCCGAATGATGATGGTGAGATGTTTGATCGCCCTGCTCTTCCATCTGATCGTTTTGTATCGCCTTATCCAAATGAGCAGGCAGCAAGAGCGGCTAATAATGGTGCTCATCCGCCTGATTTATCATTGATAATAAAAGCTCGTCATGATGGAGCTAATTATATATATTCGCTACTAACCGGTTATGCTGAGCCACCTACAGGTTTCAAGCTAATGAATGGGGCTCACTATAATCCGTATTTTCCAGGCGGTCAGATAGCAATGCCCCCTCCTCTAATAGATGGGCAGGTGACTTATATGGACGGCACTAACGCAAGTGTTGAGCAAATGAGCCACGATGTTGCAGTATTCTTACAATGGGCAGCTGAGCCAGAAATGGAACATCGTAAATCTATGGGGCTTAAAGTTATGATGTTTTTAGTAGCGTTTACTATATTCTTCTATATTGCCAAAAACCGCATCTGGTCTAATTTAAAATAAAGAAATCATCATTGCGAGGAAAAACTGTTGTGGCATGGTTCTTATGTCATTCCCGCGTAGGCGGGAATCCAGCATAAAGCGAGATGGCACCGTCAAGTTAAGTAAATTAGTGTCACAAAGTACTATATTTTTAGATTTCAGACAGCAAGAAGTCTTTGAGTAGCTTCATCCCAAATGGATTTAGCGGACGCAAATGCAATTCTTTGCTCAGATGCTGTTTTAGTATATCTTCCAACATTTACAGCAAATATATTTCTGACTTTTCCCATCAGTGATAATGTACATTGTGCTGAATTAGGATGCTTAAATTTAATCAGTATCTTCTCTTTTCTCCTAGTTGGCTGATGGGCATTCTCAATCCGATTATTTAGTCTTTTATCGGTACGATGCTTAGTCCTAGGACACATATACCTAACTGGTTTAATGTAGCTTTTTAGCTTATCAGTCACAATAACCCTTGGACATGGATAATTACCCAATAATCTTGATAAAAAGCGAATAGCTGATTTCTTGTTACGACGCTTCTGCAGTAATACTTCTAATTCATGTCCCTCAGAGTCAACAGCTCTCCATAATATGAATACTTCACCTTTGATCTTGATATTCATCTCATCCAAATGCCATTTATCAGTTGGCTTTCGCTCTCTCTTACTAATAACATCTTGAAAATAAACTACAAACTTATAACACCAAAACCTTACAGTCTCATGACTTAATATAATACCTCGATAAGCCATCTGCTCTTGAACATCTCGGTAACTATTATTAAAGCGATGATATAACCATACTGTATGGCTAATAATGCTTGCTGGAAAACGATGTCTATTCGGGGCTTGAGTAATATGCATAGCGGTAAAATCTAGGATAAATTGTTACTGCTATTCTATAAATCATTCCCTGTAATTGCTCAATACTTAATTTATACCTCCCTTAACTTGACGGTGCCGTTGGAATTGGTGGACGTATTGATCTTTCAAAAGGCTCAGCAGATTTATTGACTAGAACTATTAGAGTGACATACGCTAAAGATTGTGTTAGAATCGCAGCTAAGATTTATTCTGATTATTTATCCGATGAAAGTAGAGGAATTAAAAAAACTAAATCCTCACTTACTATTTCTGTTGGTTTAAGAATCCTGAATATGTAGTATACTCGTTTTATTTGAAAAATTGGCTACGTTGTCTTTTGCTGATAATCCTCACGTACTATATGTACGCTGCGGTTATCAGCTTCAAGACACCTTGCTCTTTTCCAAATAAAACTTCGTCTACTAAATTTTATTAATATTACATAATATTACAGAGTTAAATATGAAAAAATTATTACTAATAATTACTGTTTTTTTTACATGTAGTGCGGTTGCTGAAACATCAAATATAGTGGCACTTGTAAATAATGAACCGATTACTCTTAATGAGTTTCGTGCCAGAAAAAAAATGATCATGGCATTAAACAATGTTGAGGAGGTAACACCTGCTCAGGATAAGCAGTTAAGTGATATAGCTATAAAAAGCTTGATTGATGAATCTTTACTTTTCCAATATTATGGTGATAAAGAAATTTCACAAGAAGAGATAGATAACGCTATCAAATCTATTGAAGATCATAATAAAATGCCTCATGGCTCTCTTCTTCAATATTTAAAAAGTAGATCGGTTAATCCTGATAGCTTTATTTCCCAAATTAAGTCTGAACTAATTAAGATGAATGTTTTATCAGGTTTATCAAGGTCAGTACAAGTAAGTAATAAAGAAATAGATGTAGCAATTTTATCTAGCGATCAAAAAGAAGTAGAAGTGTCAATGCAGATTTTTACCTCTAAAAATAAGAGTGATAAAACTTTTGCACAGATGAATAATTTAAAAAGTAAGTTAAAGAACTGTTCAGATGTTAAGAAATCTCTTTATGAGAATTTCGCAACAATGACAGTAATTACTGATAAGCTTAGTAAAATAGAAGAAGCCAAGCAAACTATAGTAAAAGACTTGAACCCTAATCAGGCAAGTAATGTTTTTGAAAAATATAATGAGTTTGAGATAGTGCAGGTATGTACTAAAAAAATCTTAAACATTAGCGAAGATGAAAATAATTATGTGGTAAATTTTCTAACAAATAAAAAGATTTCTCAAAAAGCTCAGAAGTTTTTCGAAGATATGCATAAGAAGGCATATATAAAAATAACTCTTCCTTCGTAGGATTTGTGCGGTGTTATCCCGTGGACAAGCCACGGGATAACACCGAAGACGTTTTTCGATCCATACAAAAATGATATCAATAACCTCACTTCAAAATATAAAAATATGTCTCCAAAATTCATGAAGTTTTATGAAAAATACATGACTGTAGTAGGTACAGTTGGTAATTTCATGTTTTACTTTCAAGCTCATAAAATTTTTACCTGTAAATCGGTAGCATCTGTATCACTTCCTGCTTTTACTATAAGTGCTGTTGCTTTAAGTAGCTGGTTATTATACGGTATTTTAATAAAAAATACTCCTATCATAATTGCAAATATAGTGGACTTTATCGGTGCATTACTTGTTTTGGTAGCTATAATATTACATTAAATATAATGACTAAAAAGATTATTGCCTTAGTAGGGCGTCCAAATGTTGGTAAATCAACGTTGTTTAATCGCTTAAGTACACGTAAAAAAGCTATTGTTCATGATCTACCAGGTGTTACTAGAGATAGGAAATATACAGACGGCAGAATCGGTTCGTTTGAGTTTTCGCTTATTGATACGCCAGGGCTTGAAGAAAATCCTGATAGCTTCGGTAAAAGACTAATGGAGCAGACTACTAAAGCGATAAATGAAGCAGATTTAATTTGCTTTATGGTGGATAGTAGAAGCGGAATATTGCCTGATGATAAATTACTTAGCGATTTTGTTAGAAAATATAATAAGCCGGCGGTCTTAATAATTAATAAATGTGAAAAGGCTTTTGATTTTGATAAGGAATATTACAAGCTTGGATTTGATAGTATGGTTGCTATCTCTGCCGAACATGGCACAGGAATGATTGATTTATATGATGAAATTATTGCCAAGTTACCCGAAGAAAATTCAGAAGAAGCAGAAATAAATGACCCAATTAAAGGGGATTGTCTGCAAATAGTTGTAAGCGGTAGACCTAATGCTGGTAAATCTACTTTCATAAATGCTTTAATTAACGATGAAAGATTACTAACCGGACCGGAAGCAGGGATTACTCGTGAATCAATTGAAATTGATTGGCAATATAAAGGTAATCATATTAAATTGATTGATACGGCAGGGCTTCGTAAAAAAGCCGCTATTACAGAATCTTTAGAAAAACTATCAGCATCAGACGCTATTAATAGCATCAAATTTGCTAATACTGTGATTTTAATGATTGATGCCTTATCGCCTTTGAAACAGCAAGATTTAAACATTGCAAGCCATGTAGCAAATGAAGGGCGAAGTATTGTTATAGTAGTCAATAAATGGGATTTAGTTAAAGAATCTGAGAAAGAAGCGTTTAAAGAAGAGTTTTATTATCAGATTAATACTCATCTGCCTCAGATTAAAGGCGTTCCTACCTTATTTATCTCAGCAAAAAATAAACAAAATATAGCCGATGTATTAGATAGCTGTATTAAGATTTACAAAACTTGGAATAAAAAAATAACTACCAGCAAATTAAATGAGTGGCTTAATTTTACTACCGAAGCACATCCATTGCCTTTGCAAAAAGGTGGCAAGCGAGTGCGTGTAAAATATATGACGCAAACAAAAACTAGACCACCTACATTTAAATTATTTTCCAATAATCCAGAAAAAATTACTGATAGCTATACAAGATATTTGGTGAATAATATGCGTGAAGCTTTCGACATGCCTGGTGTTCCTATTAGGTTTATTTATGTAAAAACCAAAAATCCTTATGTATAACGTCATTGCGAGAAGAAACTGTAAGTTTTGTACGTGTGCAATCTTAGGAGTCAAGATACTACTTCATGAGATTGCAACAAAGCTTCGCTCCTCGCAAGGCATTGTTGCGTGGATCACTTATGTCATTCCTAGCTGCGGCGGGAATCCAGAAAAAATTATAAATACAGCAAATTTTTAAAACTAAAAGCTCGATTTCTCTCGCTTTATGGTGGATTCCCGCCGCAGCTAGGAATGACATGGTACAAGTTTTTCGATCCACGCAACAATGTCTCCTCGCAATGACGCTAATTTCTCAAAACAATAAACCATTCCATAAATCTGATAAAAACTCCTCTACAGGATATATTATGATTTTTTGATCATCGAATTTTATAACACGTTTATTTTCTTCAAGGCTAACTACAATAGAGTGTTTAGGAGGCACCGAGGATAGGTAGGTAGTCTAGATTATAGCCGGCAGCTGAAATAAATAATAAAATAAATCCAACGTAAAATATATAAAGCCAAAATTTATATGCTTTATTTTCTAGATAAATACTTAAGGATTTCACTCCTATTTTCTTATCGTCCTTTATATTCATAAATCCATATATCGTATCATACCCTATCGTCCATAAACAGCAGGCTAAATACATCGTAATTGCTGCTATATCCAGCTTATTTTGAACTGCCGCATAGGGTACGTGAGGATTATCAGCAAAACACAACGTAGCCAATTTTTCAAATAAAACGAGTATACTACATATTCAGGACTCTTAAACCAACAGAAATAGTAAGTGAGGATTTAGTTTTTTTAATGTCCCCCTTCGGGGATCAAAAATCCCTCGCCTTTAGGCGAAGGGAAGATATAATGAAATTGCTTTAGCAATGAATTTATATCAAGAAATGAGAAGTTATAGAAAGAATAGTCATAGTCAGTATGATTTAAAAGTGCATCTTATATGGATACCAAAATATAGGAAGAGAATATTGATAGGCAAAGTATCGGAAAGGACTAGAGATTTACTGAGGCAGATTTGTATGGAACATGAAGTACATATAATTTCAGGGAAAATATCATGTGATCACGTACATATGTTTATCTCATATAAGCCGCAAATATCTCTTAGCAAGTTAGTGGTGAACCTGTGAATGATGATCGATTTCTAATCGATTCCACTTTATAACCCCTCAGCTTATAGCTGAGGGTTGTTTAGTTCCTCTACTTTCATCGGATAAATAATCAGAATAAATCTTAGCTGCGATTCTAACACAATCTTTAGCGTATGTCACTCTAATAGTTCTAGTCAATAAATCTGCTGAGCCTTTTGAAAGATCAATACGTCCACCAATTCCAACAGACCAATTATCTGTCAATTGGTAATTGACATTTCCGTAAAATTGTCTTGCTCGATTACTTGAAAGCTGCATATCTTCTGCTCTATAATACTTTTTAAGATTTGTAAGCTGAATAAGACTTCCGGTTAAACTTATTCTACCATAATATAAATTAGCTCCTACCTCATCACGTATAGGCTTAAAATATCTATTTTTTCGAAAATCATAAAATAATTCTAAATTATCATAAATATTTCCTGAAATTTTACCAACATTTTCAGTATCACTTGCTTTTTGATATACACTATATCTAGTATTAAGAGACTGCCCTAAAAATAATCTTAAATAATTTTGTTCTTTAGCAAAACTAGCGTTTAAACCATAATTTAATCTATTACCGAAATCATGGCAATCAATACCGCTATAACGATTGGATAAGAAAAGATTTTTTCCTGATAGCTCATATTTCATAGGGTCAATTATAACAAACTTCATATCTTTACTGGTTAATTTACGCCCTATAGTAAAAGAAACTATCGGCTCAATAAGTACATTTATTGTTTTTGTTATAGCACCTGCGAATGGATAACGCCATAAAGTTTGAAATTCCAGTATATTACGTTGAAGCGTCTTAGCTCCTCTTGTTCTCTCAAAATAAGCCTGTTTTGCTATATAAAAATCTCCTCTATCTCGAGCAACAAACTCAAAAATTTGTCCCGAAGAAGTCATAAGATTATGAATATAAGATAATTGTAGAGAAGTTCTAGTAAGCTGCTTTCCTATCCTTTCTTTATACATTAAAGTGTTATTTTCGATAACGATATGCCTACTTTCGTCATCATTTAGACTTATTACATTTTTTGTAGTGATTTTTGGTAATACTAGTGGATAGTTAGATCTACTATCATTACTACCTAATCCTTGCGAAGTTAAAGCTTCTATCTGAAAATAATCCGCCTTGTGAATCTTATTTAAAAATACCCTAGAAGTTAGGTATGAAGCATAGTTATTATAATAATTTTTTAAATAAGCTTTATCAGACGTACGCTCTGCTTTAAAACCATAATTATAAACTTTATCACTACTATAAAAATTACCATTTACAATATAATGATAGGAAGAGATTTTTTTATCCTTTATTTTATCTCCGTTTTTTTCCAAAAGGTAAGGTAGTCTACCATAACTACCATCAAGACTTATATTATCGGTATTATTTGGTCTATAACGCCCTTCTAGCTCGAAAATTGGATCTTTATTAAAAACTCTTGGAGTTAATGTAAAATCCATGTTAGGCTTTGCACGCAAATATAGAGGCACTCCAAATCTTCCATTCTTCACATCTGGCACTAGTAGCCCTGAGGAAGCAGGAGCTGACGGAGTTGGATGGAAAAAATATGGCAAGTAAAAAACTGGTATACCATATACCTCGAAAAATACATTTTTATAAACTATTTTATGCTCTGCAGAATGAATATCAGTATTTTTAGCAGAAATTTGCCAGAGGGGATTCCCACTACAAGTAACTTCGCATGGAGTAAACTTGGCATAATGAAGACGTATATTATTTTCATCTATTCTTTCAGCGAGCTTAGCAACTAAAAGACTATTATTATTAAAAAGCATAATAAATTTAGACATTACACCTTGTTTAAATTCATTTTTTAAGATTGCCTTATCACCTAATGTAATTCTATTGTCTTTATCTTTAACTCTTACATTACCCTCTACCCATAAAATATCATTATTTACGTCATAAAGTAAATTATCTGCTGTTAGCAAATGCTCATCCGTAAGAATTTTTAGATTACCTTTAGCATATATTAATCCCTTATTTTCATTATATTCTACAAAATCAGCAATTAAATTATTAATTTTAACGCCGCTGCTTTTTGTCAAGTTATTTGCGAAACTAAACAAAGGATATATTACGATAATAAATAGAAATATTACCCGTAGCATTTATCATTAACCAAATATTTAAATAGTAGGAAATAATAGCAAGCTATTATTAATATAGCAAATAATAAAAATTTTGCTTGCTCTTTTGAGTATTGGAGAGTTATTCTATTGGGATGATAAAGGTCATTGCGAGGAGCGAAGCCTTGCTGCAATCTCGTATAAACCTCCCGAGATTGCTTCGACGAAACTTATAGTTTCTCCTCGCAATGACGAATAAGCCAAAAACAAAAAATATCCCAATGCTAGATAATTTTACTTCCAGTCAAGCTACTAAAGAATTTTCCGTTAGTGAAATTTCTAATAAAATTAAAGAATTATTAGAAAATAATTTTGGTTATATTAAAGTAAAAGGCGAGATTTCTGGCTTAAAAATAGCTAGTTCAGGGCATGCTTATTTTAACTTAAAAGAAAACTCTGCAATTTTAGCTTGCACTTGCTGGCGTCCTATTCTTGCTAAAATCAAGTTTCCGTTAAATGACGGGATGGAAGTAGTAATTAGCGGCAAGCTTTCGAGTTATGCGGGTAATTCACGTTATCAGCTATCAGTCGAGAATTTACAGCCCGCAGGACTCGGAGCTATGATACAAATTCTCAACGAACGCAAAGCACGTTTAGAAAAAGAGGGATTATTTAACAAAATACGTAAACCCATACCATTTTTACCTAGTAAAATAGGCGTTATAACTTCAATAACTGGTGCTGTTATACAAGATATTATTCACCGAATCCGTGAACGTTTTCCAACTCATGTAATAATATGGCCTGTTAGTGTACAAGGCGAGAATTCTGGTAATGAGATTGCTGAAGCCATAGATGGTTTTAACAAGCTAGAAGAATCAAATAAGCCGGACGTTATAATAGTTGCAAGAGGTGGTGGTTCTATCGAAGACCTTTGGTCGTTCAATGACGAAGTACTAGTGCGTGCTACTTACAACTCCAAAATTCCTATTATCTCAGCTGTAGGTCACGAAGTAGATTATACTTTGATAGATTTAGCAGCCGATAAAAGAGCCCCTACCCCAACTGCTGCCGCTGAATTTGCTGTACCTGTGCGGTCTATTTTAAATAGCACCCTGCAATCTTATGAAAAAGTATTAGTAACCAATACCAAGCAGTTAGTTAAAAATCATGAACAAGCTATTACAAATTATGATAAAATAAATAGGTATCTTGCCCATTATATGAATCATAAACAACAATTACTCGATGAAACAGGATTTAACCTATTAGACTCCTTACCATGCCTAATTAGTCTAAAAGAAACAAAGCTTAAATCATTTTCAAAAGAAAGAATCCATCCTCATAAAATCATTACTTATAAGACACTAGAATTAACACATAAAGCCGCTTATATCATAAAATCGGCAAATAATACTTTGAAAAATTTTGAGTATAAATTAGAATTAAATAGTCTGTTACTATTAAGCTTAGACTATCATAATATACTAAAACGTGGCTTTGCTATAGTTAAAGGGGAATCAGGTAATTTTGTATCTTCTAAAACTACTACTGAAAAAGTTTTAAATATACAATTTTTTGATGGAAATATTAAAGCAGTTCGTGATTAATTTTATTTTAAGGTGTGTGAAGAAATGAAAATTTTCAAACTTTTTATTTTTATACTAATTATTTTAAAAAGTTTTTATTCCTTAAGCAATTCAATATCTAAACAAGAAGCAGCTTTAGAATGCGAGAACTTACCTGATAAAAAAACTTTAACAACTGCATGGTATATAAATGAGCCTTACCAATACTGGATGATTACTTCAAACGGCACCGTCAAGTTAAGGGAGGTATAAATTAAGTATTGAGCAATTACAGGGAATGATTTATAGAATAGCAGTAACAATTTATCCTAGATTTTACCGCTATGCATATTACTCAAGCCCCGAATAGACATCGTTTTCCAGCAAGCATTATTAGCCATACAGTATGGTTATATCATCGCTTTAATAATAGTTACCGAGATGTTCAAGAGCAGATGGCTTATCGAGGTATTATATTAAGTCATGAGACTGTAAGGTTTTGGTGTTATAAGTTTGTAGTTTATTTTCAAGATGTTATTAGTAAGAGAGAGCGAAAGCCAACTGATAAATGGCATTTGGATGAGATGAATATCAAGATCAAAGGTGAAGTATTCATATTATGGAGAGCTGTTGACTCTGAGGGACATGAATTAGAAGTATTACTGCAGAAGCGTCGTAACAAGAAATCAGCTATTCGCTTTTTATCAAGATTATTGGGTAATTATCCATGTCCAAGGGTTATTGTGACTGATAAGCTAAAAAGCTACATTAAACCAGTTAGGTATATGTGTCCTAGGACTAAGCATCGTACCGATAAAAGACTAAATAATCGGATTGAGAATGCCCATCAGCCAACTAGGAGAAAAGAGAAGATACTGATTAAATTTAAGCATCCTAATTCAGCACAATGTACATTATCACTGATGGGAAAAGTCAGAAATATATTTGCTGTAAATGTTGGAAGATATACTAAAACAGCATCTGAGCAAAGAATTGCATTTGCGTCCGCTAAATCCATTTGGGATGAAGCTACTCAAAGACTTCTTGCTGTCTGAAATCTAAAAATATAGTACTTTGTGACACTAATTTACTTAACTTGACGGTGCCATTCATTGTTGTAATTTATTTTTTATTTTTAATAATACTAATAAAGATGGGATAGTTATAATAGTAGTAAATAAAAAGAAATTTTGCCAGCCAAAATTTACTACTATATAACCTGAAATTATTGGAAAAATTGATCTAGAAATACCCATCATTGATGAAAAGAATGAATATTGCGTAGCACGAAACTTACCTTGACATAATGAGGAGATAAAAGCAATGTAAGCTGTCATCGTCATACCACCCGTAATACTTTCTGCTCCTATTGTAATAAATAATAGTGTGGAATTTTTTCCGTATATTTTAAGAATAATAAATAATATATGAGCTAAAGCATGAATAATACCAAATAGTAGTATACTATCTAATATATTCTTTTTCTTCATAATAAAACCGCCAATTAATCCACCAACAATAGCCCCCATAACTCCCCAAAACTTCCCGACACTTGCTATTTCAAAAGCATCATAATTTAAATGAAGTAAAAACGGATTGATCATGACATTAATAAAATTGTCGGGTAGTCTATATAATATTAGGAAGATTAATATGAGAACAATGAAAGATAAGAGGCTCAGGTCATTTTCTGATTTCCCTATGTCATTCCCGCGGAGGCGGGAATCCAGAAAAATTTTTAAGATATAAGAAGATAAAGATTTCCCCAAGTGATTATAATAACGTTTTATAAAGTTTATATTATTTACTGGATTCCCGCCTCCGCGGGAATGACATAAAGAGGTGCGGGAATGGCATAAAGAGGTGTTAGAATGGTATAAAGAAAGGTGGAGATGACTTGAAGAAGTATGAGAACTATATGTTTTTTCTTCAATAACATTAAAAGAATTAAAATATTTTACGCCAACTATAAGTAAAATAAGATAAACAAATATTAAAATTGCAAAAATTTTATATATTTCGTTGAAAGTTAAATATATAGATAAATATATAGCTCCCGAATTTGCAATTAGCATACCGAATCGATAACCGAATATATATATTCCTGAAGCAAAACCAAGAGATTCCTTATTAACTATTTCTGTCCTAAAAGCACTTAATATAGTGTCTTGCATAGAGCTAAAAAATGAAATAATCAATGAGATAGAGGCAAATAATAATAAATTATCAAAAGGATTTAAAAAACTTAAAATATATACAAAAAATACTAGTGCTATGGAAGTTAAGCAAATCCAAGATAATCTATGACCAAAAATTTTGTCTAAATATTTAATCCTTAAACTATCGAATATTGGAGCAAATAAAAAATTGATAGAGTAGGGCAAAGTTATAAGTGATAATAAGCCTATTGTTTGCAAAGCTATATTCTCTTTAGCAAGCCAATAATTTAATGTATTACCGGTAATCATTATATTAAAGCCGCTAATAAGTCCAAATAACCAAATAATAGATAAACTGCGTGACATATTGTTTTTAATTGTTATAAATAACGACACCGTCAAGTTAAGTAAATTAGTGTCACAAAGTACTATATTTTTAGATTTCAGACAGCAAGAAGTCTTTGAGTAGCTTCATCCCAAATGGATTTAGCGGACGCAAATGCAATTCTTTGCTCAGATGCTGTTTTAGTATATCTTCCAACATTTACAGCAAATATATTTCTGACTTTTCCCATCAGTGATAATGTACATTGTGCTGAATTAGGATGCTTAAATTTAATCAGTATCTTCTCTTTTCTCCTAGTTGGCTGATGGGCATTCTCAATCCGATTATTTAGTCTTTTATCGGTACGATGCTTAGTCCTAGGACACATATACCTAACTGGTTTAATGTAGCTTTTTAGCTTATCAGTCACAATAACCCTTGGACATGGATAATTACCCAATAATCTTGATAAAAAGCGAATAGCTGATTTCTTGTTACGACGCTTCTGCAGTAATACTTCTAATTCATGTCCCTCAGAGTCAACAGCTCTCCATAATATGAATACTTCACCTTTGATCTTGATATTCATCTCATCCAAATGCCATTTATCAGTTGGCTTTCGCTCTCTCTTACTAATAACATCTTGAAAATAAACTACAAACTTATAACACCAAAACCTTACAGTCTCATGACTTAATATAATACCTCGATAAGCCATCTGCTCTTGAATATCTCGGTAACTATTATTAAAGCGATGATATAACCATACTGTATGGCTAATAATGCTTGCTGGAAAACGATGTCTATTCGGGGCTTGAGTAATATGCATAGCGGTAAAATCTAGGATAAATTGTTACTGCTATTCTATAAATCATTCCCTGTAATTGCTCAATACTTAATTTATACCTCCCTTAACTTGACGGTGCCATTATAAATAATAAATGAAAATAGCTAAATAATCTAATATAATTATTGCGAGTTTTATTATTAGTTGATAAATTCTTTTAAACTAATTAGTTATAAATTTAAATGTTTAAAAAAAGGTCTAAAAAAAATATTTTTGCTACCATTAAAATTCCTCTGTTACTTCTTCTAATTTTAATAATGTTTATAGTTATTATAGGGTTTTTTACGAGTAATTATAAAATGCATTCAGAAAATTATTGTATTAGGGATATTTCTACCTATAGCTATCAAAAGTTTTATAGTATTATGCGTGAAGATCTATTCAGCTTTAATTCAGCACTTGAGAAGCTAGAAGATAAGCCGCTAAGCGTTAAAGATAAGGTAAAATTAGAAAAAATTTGTACTTTTAAAATAGAAGACGAAAAGGTACGTTTAGAAGTCGCAAAAGGTTATGATTGTTTGCTGCAGCTATATTCGGGTGAGGATGCTACTTTAGTAGAGAAATATAAAGCAATTAAGAATGGTAGTTATGGTCTTGATACTTTATATACTAAAAATGCTGCGATTAATTTAGCAAAATTAATAATTTCAGGTTATGAAAAAGAAGTAAAAGAACATTTGAATATAAAAAATGATTCTGACTTAATAAAATATTTTAGCGGTTATACAAAAGATGAAATTCCTGCTCTAAAAAGTCTAATTTCTCTTAATATATCTGAGCTTACAGCAAGATGTTTGTATAGGCTTAGCATGATTCACCTACTTGGTAGACCCTCACTTAATGAGCAGGATATAAAACTTGATTATAAGCTTGCCATAGAGGAAATACAAAATGTAATTAAGTTAACTGGCATTAAACAAGATAATGTATTAGATATAGCATTGATTATTAATGATAAGTTTGCTCGCCATGCTGCAACAGTTATTGCTTCAAGTTTAATAAATAGTGATCTAGATAGTTTTTATAAATTTCATATTGTGATGAATCCAAACGATTCACTTACGGAAGAATCAATGGAAAAATTAGCTTCCATGAAACATATAAGGGACTATTCTATAGATTTCGTTCCTTTTCCTGAAAATGTATTAGACTTAAATTTAGCTAATAAAAAAATAGAATTTTCGGAGATGTGGCCTCCTTTAGTAATGTATAGGTTATATTTTGATCAAGTTTTTTCAAATTTAGACTCTATATTATATCTCGATGCGGACATTATTGTGTTGCGTGATTTAAATTCTTTCAAAAAGTTAGATATGTCAAACTATATAGTTGCTGGTGGTATGGATACAGCTCTTACTTATTGTACTTTAAAAGTAGAAGAAGAATGTAACAGGAAAATAAATAATTTTTATAAAAATAGCGGTATAGTATTTTTAAATCTACAAAATATGCGTGAAAAGCAAGCAAAGAATATGGTTTTAGATGCGATGCATAATTCAAAATGTAGTTTTGCTTACCCTGATCAAGATTTATTGAATATTGCTTTTCATAATTATGTATATCCATTATCTATGAGATGGAATTTTTACACCTACTTTATAGATAGAGATACTTATTTTTCATATTTCATTATGCATTATGCGGGTAAAAAGAAACCATGGAATAATGAGGAAATAAAATGGACGAAAGATATTTTAGAAAAGTATCAAGAAATTGAAAAATATTATTGGCGATATAGAGAGTTTAGTCCTTGGGGCAATGAAGATTTTAATTGACTTTAATGAGTAAGAGATTTAAAAGTTTAGATTCTATGAATATTTAAAAAGATTCACAGAATTTAATTTAATTTTTATGTAAGGTTACAATATAAATGTTGCCGCCCAAAACCTTTTTTGAAAAAGTTAAGGAAATAATTTGGCCAATAGAAAGAAAGGAATTAAAGCTTTTCATACCTATGGCGTTAATGATGCTATGTATTCTTTTCAATTTCGGAGCGTTGCGTTCTATAAAGGATAGCTTAGTAGTACCCTCTATGGGAGCAGAGATTATTAGCTTTTTAAAATTATGGTTAGTATTACCCTCATGCGTGATCTTTACAATACTTTACGTTAAGCTCAGTAATAAATTCAATTTCGAATATGTTTTTTACATTATAGTTGGTAGCTTTTTATTATTTTTCTTATTTTTTGCTTATATAATTTATCCAAATCAAGAAGCTTATCATCCTAATGATGAAATAATAAATAGCTTGATAGCATCTTATCCTAACTTCAAATGGTTTATTAAAATAGCCAGTAAATGGAGCTACGGACTAATGTATATCTTTGCAGAGTTATGGAGTGCTGTAGTTATAAACTTAATGTTTTGGCAGTTTGCTAACCATATTTTTGATACTAATAAAGCAAAAAGATTTTATCCTGTCCTTGGAATGGTTGGTAATATGGGACTAATACTTGCAGGTAGCGTACTCGTGTTTTTCTCAGGTAATAAAATAATCGATCCTGAATTATTACCAAATTCTTTCGATGCATCGGTTAATTTAACCTCTCAAACAACAGAGATGTTACAACCTATTATGTCAATAATTGTAGCAGCGGGTGTTATTTCTATGCTGCTATTTAGAGTAATAAATAAATTTGTTTTGACTGATTCTAAAAATGTTTTAGATTCAAAGAAAGTTAAAGCTAAAACAAAAACTAAACTTTCGGTTTTGGAAAGTATTAAGCTAGTAATTAACTCGAAATATATAGGTCGTATTGTCTTATTAATAATCTGTTATGGCTTATTGATTAATATCGTAGAAGGACCTTGGAAAGCAAAAGTAAAAGAACTATATCCAAATACTATAGATTATGTTCATTTTATGGGTAGGTTTAATATTTTGATGGGTATATCATGCGTTACTTTCATGATAATAGGCAGCAATATCCTTAGAAGACTAGGTTGGTTTGTCTCTGCATTATTGACACCTATTATGCTATCTATAACCGGTTTAATGTTTTTTATTTTCATAATCTTTATCGAAGAAATAGGTTCATGTTTTGGTAATTTTAACCTTTTATATGCCGCAATAATTGTTGGAGCAATTCAAAATATCCTGAGTAAATCATCTAAATACTCACTCTTTGATTCAACAAAAGAAATGGCATATATCCCGTTATCGCTTGAACTTAGAACTAAGGGTAAAGCTGCCGTGGAGGTAATAGGTACAAAGTTTGGTAAATCACTCGGTGCATTTATTCAGTCTTTAATATTTATAATCATTCCAACGGCTACTTTTGACTCTATAATAATATATCTATTAGTAATTTTTATAGTTATGATTAGCTTATGGATTTGGGATGTTGTAAAGTTGAATAAAGAATATACTGAGTTGTGTAAATAAAATATTAATAATGCCATTCTATGAGGGGGCTTTGATCATCCCGTGGCTTGGGAGGCGTTGTTGCATGGCTCGGAAAATGCCTTATATGTCATTCCCGCGTAGGCGGGAATCCAGAAAAAAAGCATAAACACAACAAGTTTCTAAAGCTAAAAGCTCGCTTTGTCTCGCTTTATGCTGGATCCCCGCTTTCGCGGGGATGACATTGTACTTGTTTTTTGAGCCATGCAACAACGTTGGCTTGGGAACTAGATCCAGAAAAACAATAAAAAATACTAGCGTATTTTTAACTGGATCCCGCTACAAGCTCGCGGGATGACAATTAATAATCATATGAAAAAAACTTTAAAAATAATATTTTTTGTATCTATTCTTGCTGTATTAACTTATAGCGTATTGTGGTTTGCAATCCTATTTTCCTTATCAAATTCTATAAATCAAAAATATTCTGATACCTATCTTAATATCGATGATTCTAAGCAATATTTTGTTAAATTTTCTAAAGCTAAGCCTTATGGTTTTCCTTTTAAATTTGGTGTTTCAATTATTAATTGGCAAGAAGAAAGCATTAATAGAAAAATCGAATTTAACTCACCTATAAATATTGGTTATGATTTATTAAAGCAGCAAATATTTATAGATTTTTCAGGAGAGGCAGTTGGCAGATTTAAACCAACCCAGAGAGGTTTTGGAGTAAAGTTTTATAACGATAATTGTATATTATCCGCAAAAATGCCTTTAAGTTTTAGGTTATTTAAAATAATAGAAGAGAAAAAAGATTTTTTTGAAATAGTAAATTTTATAGAAGATGTTAAATTTACTTTAAATAAAGCAGAAATTTTTGATTTAGTAGATAATAAAAAGCTATATGAAGAGGATCATACTCTATTTACTTTAGCATTTGATAAGAGTAAGTATTATACAAGTAAACAAGATTTTCTTGATAATATACCACAAAAATTAGAAATTAATTATGATACAGAAATAATACAGAGTGATCTTGAAGATAGAATAATTCCGGCAGGGTTGTTATTATATAGACTAGCATGGCATAATAACTTTAAATTTTCAGCTAATTTTTTAGTTACTGCGGGTAACTCAAATTTTAAGGACTTTGCTAAAGACCTAACAATTAAAATTACTAATGCACAAATAAATAGTAATAGTTTTGAAAATAACATTAATGTACTATATAAAGGTAAGTTAGATGGTTTAGGTAATAATAATGTTAGTCTTTTGATAGATTCAAAAATTAAGCTAAAGCAAGACTCTATAACAAATTTCTTAAGTTTTATAAGAAAATATTATGACAGGCAAAACTATCTGCTGACAATTTCAGATAATGAGTCATATAAAAATTTAAACTCTAAACTAAGCTATATTTTAGATAATAATCAGCAGTTTGATTTTAGTATTTTGGAAAACCGAGAATATAATTTTAAATTAAATGCTAGTTTATTTACTGAGCTGAATAATTTAACTAGAGCTCAAATAAATGCTCTAAGTTTGTATTCAAATAGAACAGGGTTTAATATAACAAACGAAACATTAGTAAGTATATTTAAAGATTCTTATAGTAAGGGTGATATTATAACCAATAATTATCCTAAAATAATGGAAGTGCTAAGCTCTTATATATATAAAAATCTTTCGGAAGAAAGTAAAGAAATCTATAAAAATGCTTTTATATCTTTTTTTAAAACTATTTCCGATCACCCAAATTCTTCTAACTTAATTGATGTTAGTTTTGAATATAATTTTGATTTATCAGATTTAAATAAAACTAAAATAGGCACTATAGATGATATAAATAAAATTCTACCTTTATATTATTTGTCTTTATACCAAGCAGCAGTAAAAGAAGTTAAAGCAGGTGATAATTTAAAAGAAAAAATCATGGAGCTAATACTGGATTTTAAAGAACATAAAAAAATACCAGAAAAATGTATGCTACCAGGGTTTCAAGATATTAATGAAACTATGTGGCAAGAGATTACAAAATAATGGATATTATAGTAAAAATACAGCAAGATTTAAAAGATGAAGTAACACAGTTAAATAACTTGATTATTAGCTGTTTAAAAAGTGATGAAGAGTTAATAGAGAAAGTCGGTAAATATTTACTGGAAGCAGGTGGCAAACGAATTCGTCCGCTATTAACTATCATAACTGCTAAAATGTTTGATTATAATGGTGATAGTCATATAAAGCTTGCTAGTGCCGTGGAATTTATTCATACAGCAACATTACTTCATGATGATGTAGTAGATGACAGTACGCTCCGAAGATTTAAGCCAACTGCTAACGTTATTTGGGGAAGTAAAACAAGTATTTTAGTCGGTGATTTTCTTTTTAGTCAATCATTTAAATTAATGGTAGCTTCTGGCTCTATTAAAGCCATGAATGTTTTAGCAAAAGCTTCAGCGATAATTTCAGAAGGTGAGGTAGTACAGCTAGTTAAGCTAAACGAGCGTCGTCTTATAAATATAGAAGAATATCAGCAAATAGTTAAGTCTAAAACTGCTGAATTATTTGGTGCTTCTTGCTCTGTTGGAGCTATCATAGCAAATCAGAGTGATGATATTTCTAAAGATATGGAAGAGTTTGGAAGATTGCTTGGCACTATATTTCAGGTTATAGATGACCTGCTTGATTATCTTGGTAATGATAAGCAGGTAGGAAAGAACATCGGTGACGATTTTTTAGAAGGGAAAGTTACATTACCGCTAATCTTCTTATATGACAAATTAGAGAAAGAGGATAAAGCCCATCTTAAAAATATGATAAAGTCAGATAATCGTACTAAGGAAGAATTTGTGCAAGTATGTGATTTGATGGTAAAGCATAAAATTAGTAAGGATATTATAAATCATCTGAATAGCTTAGAAAATGAAGCTATTAGCTTGCTTAACAAAATCCCCGTTCAAAATGTTTATAAAGAGTATTTATTTTCTATTATTAGGTTTATTTTGGATAGGTCGTATTAGACTGTGTCATTCCGCGTGCTTGTAGCGGGATCTTATATCACAGACTGTATCCTGAGATACCGCGGTCAAGCCGCGGTATGACACTGGTCCACAATAATATCTCTAGTAATTTCCAAAATTTCAATATAAGATAAAAACGAAAATAAAAAAGGTGTTAATATGGAATATGCATTATTAATTTTTAGTATCATAGCTATTTTGGTTATAATACAAATGGTTAAAGTTGTGCCTCAGCAACAAGCTTGGGTAGTAGAGAAATTAGGGAAGTTTGATAAGGTATTGCAACCTGGATTGAATCTATTAATTCCAGTAATTCAAAGAGTAGCATATAAACATACGTTGAAAGAAGAAGCGATAGATGTTACTGCACAAACTGCTATTTCAAACGATAACGTAACATTATCTATTGATGGGGTTTTATATGTAAAAATCATTGATCCGATGGCAGCTTCTTACGGTGTTAATAATCCTTATTACGCTATAACTCAGCTTGCACAAACTACTATGCGTTCGGAAATTGGTAAATTACCTTTAGATAGAACTTTTGAAGAACGTGAAACTTTAAACGTTGCTATTGTTGCAGCCATTAACCAAGCAGCGATAAATTGGGGCATACAATGTATGCGTTATGAGATTAAAGATATCCAGCCACCGCAATCTATTCTGAAAGCTATGGAGTTGCAAGTAGCAGCGGAACGTCAAAAACGTGCACAAATTCTAGAGTCTGAGGGTAATAGACAAGCAAAGATTAACCATGCAGAAGGGGAAAAAGCACAAATAGTTCTAAATTCGGAAGCTTCCTATACTGATCAAGTTAATAGAGCAAAAGGTGAATCGGAGGCGATTGGTTTAGTTGCAACAGCTACAGCTAAAAGTATTGAGACTATAGCATCAGCAATGCAGAAAACTGGTGGTAGTGAGGCGGTATCTCTAAAAATAGCCGAGCAGTATATTAATGCATTCGGTAATTTAGCTAAAGATACTAATACAATAATTTTACCTGCAAATCTTTCAGAGCCAAGTAGTTTTATTACTCAAACTCTAGGTATATTTAACCAATTAAAAACTTCTTCAGAAAAGAAAGAAAGTAAATAAAATTTGTGAAGATTTATTGTTGTAATAATAATTAGTTTTATATATCATAATCAGGTTGTTAACTAAAAAGGTGAGAATATGCTAAAAAATGAGAATGTTTGTGAAAATATGAAAGTATTTGTTGGCAAACCTGCTCCAGATTTTACAGCTACAGCAATTATGCCTAATAATAATGTAGAAAGTGAATTTACTCTTAGTCGTTATGCTAAAGGACATAAAATTATATTGTTCTTCTATCCTTTGGATTTTACTTTTGTATGTCCATCGGAAATTATAGCATTTCATAATAAACTTGGTGAGTTTACTGAAAGAAATACTAAAGTAGTGTCAGTTAGTGTTGATTCGCATTTTAGCCATTTAGCTTGGAAAAATACTCCTCATAGCAAAGGTGGACTTGGACAGGTTCAATTCCCAATGGTTTCTGATCTTAAAAAAGAAATTTCTTCAATGTATAACGTGCTTAATGATGGTGGTATTTCATTACGTGGTACTTTTTTAATAGATGAAGATTTTGTAGTGCGTCATATGTTAGTTAATGATTTGCCAATCGGTCGTGATATTAATTATACACTGAAAGTAATTGATGCATTAGCTCATAATCAAAAACATGGTGAAGTTTGCCCAGCAGGTTGGCATAAAGGTGAGGAAGCTATTACTCCATCGCATGAGGGTATAGCACATTACTTAAGCTCACATGCAGAGAAACTATAGTATAGGTGTGTCATCCCCGCGTAGGCGGGGATCCAGCATAAAGCGAGATAAATCGAGCTTTTATTCTTAAGATTTTACTGTATTATACCTTTTATTACTGGATTCCCGCTTTTGCGGGAATGACACCAATGCCATGTAACAACGTCCATAGGCGGGGATGACATAACCACGGGATAACAATAATCCACAATACCAAATAAACTTTACCTAATGCTAAAAGAACTATTTTCTGCTCCTACTTCTAAAATATCTTATGATCTTGAAACAATTAATATTTTACGGCTTATTAGGAGTGAAAATGTAGGACCTAACACTTTCTATAGCTTAATAAAGTTATTTGGTGATGCAGCAACTAGCATAGAAAATATTGGGGATTTTTTACTAAGGGGTGGAAAATCAAAGCCGATTAAGATTTTTAGTAAAAGTGATGCTGAGAAAGAATTAGAACTGCTTAAAAAAAATAATGCTAAACTTATCACATATAAATCTCTAGAATACTCACGATTATTATTTGAAATTTATGATCCCCCGCCAGTATTAAGCTATAAAGGTAATATAGATTTACTAAATCATCATAAATGTATTGCGATAGTTGGAGCTAGAAACGCCTCAGCAAATGGGAGAAGCTTTGCTCATAAAATTGCTGCCGAGTTAACAGAACAGGGGTATGTAACTGTTTCAGGCTTAGCAAGAGGAATAGATAGCAGTGTACATCAAGCAGCAACTTCTAAAACTATTGGAGTTATTGCTGGTGGTATTGATCATATATATCCACCAGAAAACAAAAAATTATTTGAAAATTTGGCAGAAGAGGGGTTGATAATAGCTGAATTACCAGTAGGATCTACGCCCCTTGGTAAGCATTTCCCGCAACGTAATAGAATAATATCTGGTCTTGCTCTTGCTACAGTAGTAATAGAAGCGAGCCTAAAATCTGGCTCTTTAATTACTGCAAGATTTGCTCTTGAGCAAAACAGAGAAATTTTTGCCGTGCCAGGTTTTCCTTTAGATCCAAGATGTCAAGGTATAAATAAACTTATTAGACAAGGTGCATATTTAGTAGAATCGGTTAATGATATTGTAGCTAATTTGCCGCAATATGAAGAATTTATCAAGAAAGATGAAAGCTTATTTAAAGATTTTGCTGAGTTAGATGCTAATTTTAAACCACTAAATACAATGCAGATAAAAGAACCATCAGAAAAAGAGCGTGCTGCTGTTATAGAATTATTATCTACGGTACCTATAGATTTTGATTATTTGCAAAAAATGACGGAATTACCGCTGCATATTATATATACAATAATATTAGAATTAGAGCTTGCTGGTAAAGCAATGCGACACCCAAGCAATAAAATATCGTTAATTTATACTGCTGATAAGTAAAAATAGTTGTTTTTATAATAAAATTATACAAATTAGATAAGTATATAATAAATAATAATAATTGATGAAATTAGTAATAGTAGAATCGCCAGCAAAGGCAAAAACAATAAATAAATATTTAGGTGATGAATTTAAAGTTATTGCCTCATTTGGTCATATTAGAGATCTTCCATCTAAAAAAGGTTCTGTAATACCTGATGAAAATTTTTCAATGAAATATGATATTTCAGAGAAAGCAGGTAAATATGTGGATGCAATAATTAAAGATGCAAAAAAAGCTGAGTCAGTATATCTTGCAACCGATCCAGATCGTGAGGGTGAATCCATCTCATGGCATATTGCAGAAGTAATTAAAGAAAAAAATAAAGTCAAATCCGATGATTTTTTTAAGCGAGTAGCATTTAATGAAATTACCAAAAAAGCAATTACTCATGCTATAGAAAATCCGAGGAAACTTGATAATAATTTAGTAAATGCTCAGCAAGCACGAAGAGCTTTAGACTATTTAGTCGGTTTTACACTTTCACCTCTCTTATGGCGTAAGCTTCCTGGTTGTAAGTCAGCAGGGCGTGTACAGTCTGTAGCACTTCGTTTAATATGTGAACGTGAAGATGAGATAGAGCGATTTAAATCGGAAGAATATTGGGATATTAGCCTTAAAATGCTAAATAGTAATAATGAGCTATTTACCGCTAAATTAACTCATATAAACGACCAAAAGCTAGAAAAGTTTTCGATTACTAATGATAAAGAAGCAAAAAATTTAACCGAAAAGCTTAAATCTCAAAATTTTCATGTCGATAAGATAGAAAAGAAACAGCAAAAACGTCAACCACAACCGCCTTTCATTACTTCATCTCTGCAACAAGAAGCCGCACGAAAATTAGGTTTTAGTGCTAAAAAAACCATGCAAATAGCTCAAAAGCTGTATGAGGGTGTAGATATCGGTAAGGAAACTATCGGGCTTATTACTTATATGAGAACTGATGGCGTTACCTTATCAAACGATGCGGTAGATGAAATACGTAAATTAATAAATAAGGATTATGGCGATAAATATTTACCAAGCAGTCCTCGTATTTATAAATCGAAAGTAAAAAACGCTCAAGAAGCTCACGAAGCTATAAGACCGACAAATATTAACTATACCCCTAATGATTTAAAGGAAAAGCTAGAGAAAGATTATTATAAGCTTTATGAATTAATTTGGAAAAGGACTATAGCCTGCCAAATGGAAAATGTCATAATGGATTTAGTAAATGCAACCTTAGCTTCAGAAAATAAGGAATATTTGGCAAGAGCAAATGGATCAACTATAGCTTTTGATGGATTTTATAAAGTCTATCGCGAAAGTATAGACGATGAGGCTGAAGAAGAAAATAAGATGCTGCCGCCTTTAAAAGAACAAGAGCATTTGAAAACTAAAGAGATTGTTCCAAATCAACATTTCACCGAACCACCGCCACGATATTCAGAAGCTAGCTTAGTGAAAAAGCTTGAAGAGCTTGGAATTGGTCGTCCATCAACTTATGCTACTATTTTATCAGTTTTACAAGATCGTAAATATGTGACGTTAGAGAAAAAGCGTTTTATGCCTGAAGAGCTAGGGCGTTTGGTGACAGTATTTTTAGTTGGTTTTTTCAAAAAATACGTTGAATATGATTTTACAGCAGGGCTTGAAAATGAGCTAGATGAAATAGCTGCTGGCAAGCTTGAATGGAAATCTGCTTTAGGCAATTTTTGGAATGGCTTTAACCATAATATAGAATCTGTAAGTAAGCAAAACATTACAGAAATTATTAGCTATGTACAGCAAGCTCTTGATTATCATATATTTGGAGAAAATAAAGACTCTAAAGTTTGTCCCTCATGCAAAACTGGTGAGCTAAGCTTAAAGCTTGGTAAATTTGGGGCATTTTTAGCGTGCAGTAATTACCCTGAATGTAATTTTAGAAAATCTATTGTTAGTGGTAATGATAATAATGAAGCTGATGGGGAGGCTAAAGATATTGTTAATGAAAACAAAGTTTTAGGCAAGGATAAAGAGGGAATAGAGATATATTTGAAAAAAGGACCTTATGGACCTTATATCCAATATGGTGAGCAAGTTGATAGCAAAATAAAGCCAAAACGTTCACCTTTGCCTGCTGGTTTAAATCAGAATGATATCACTCTTGATATGGCATTAAAGCTTTTGAGTTTACCGCTTAAAATAGGTATGCATAAAGATAGCGGTGAAGAAGTTTTAGTCGGGTATGGTAAGTTTGGTCCATACATAAAATATATGGGTAAATTTATTTCGATACCTAAAAAATATGATTTCTTAAATTTAAGTTTAGATGATGCAATGAAGTTAATTGAAGAAAAACCAAATGCAATTGCTGCTAAACAACCAAATCCTCTAAATATGGATGAGGTAACTAATCTTGTCGATAAAAAGATAAAAGTTAAAAAGACAAAAAAATAAGCAAAAATGACAAAAGTTATAACACGATTTGCTCCATCACCGACAGGTATGTTACATGTCGGTAATATAAGAGCAGCACTACTTAATTGGCTATATGCGAAGAAGCATGATGGACAGTTTATTTTAAGATTTGACGATACGGATCTAGAGCGTAGCAAACAAGAATATAAAGACGCTATTAGAGCAGATTTGAAGTTTTTAAACCTTAATTGGGATCAAACATTTAATCAATTAAGTCGTTTAAGTAGATATGACGAGATCAAAAAACTATTATTGGATAAAAAAAGATTATATGCATGTTATGAAACGCCAGAAGAGCTTGAGCTAAAGCGTAAATTTCAGCTTTCTAAAGGGTTGCCTCCTATTTATGATCGATCAGCCCTAAATCTAACAGAAGATCAGATACAAAAATATATAGAACAAGGACGAAAGCCGCATTATAGATTTTTAGTAAATCATGAGCCGATCACTTGGCATGATATGATCAAAGGCGAAGTTAAGTATGAGGGTAAGGCTTTAAGTGACCCGATAGTGATAAGGGCAGATGGAAGCATGACTTATATGTTATGCTCGGTTATTGACGATGTTGATTATGAGATCACTCATATTATTAGAGGTGAAGATCATGTTAGTAATACTGCGATTCAAATTCAGATGTTTGAAGCTTTAGATAAATATCCACCAACTTTTGGGCATCTAAGCTTAATCATTAATAAGGATGAAAAAATTTCAAAAAGAGTAGGAGGGTTTGAGATTGCAACCTTAAGAGAAGAAGTGGGATTAGAAGCGATGGCAATTGCTAGCTTCTTTAGTTTGCTTGGATCATCAGCACAAATTATCCCTCATAAAAAGATGGATGAGTTAGTAAAACATTTTGAAATAGGTAGCTTTTCTAAAAGCCCAACTATTTACCAGCCAGAAGATCTAGAAAGATTAAATCACAAATTACTAATAAGTCTAGATTTTAATGAGGTAAAAGATCGCCTTAAGGAAATAGAAGCTGAATATATTGATGAAAATTTTTGGCTGTCAGTAAGACCTAACTTAAAAAAATTATTTGATGCAAAAGATTGGTGGGAGATTTGTCATAAAACTCCAAACATAAAAGATTTGAATTTAGATAAAGAATATTTAAAACAAGCATCAGAGTTATTACCGGTAGGGGAAATAACAAACGAAGTTTGGAGCATTTGGACAAAGAAAATAGCGGATAGTACAGGTAAAAAAGGTAAAGAATTATTTTTACCGCTACGTCTTGCTCTAACAGGTAAAGAATCCGGACCCGAAATTGCTAAGGTGTTGCCCTTAATTGATAGAGAAGAGATAGTTAAGAGATTGAGTGTTTAATGTCCCGCGGAAGCGAGAATTAAGCATAAAGCGAGAGAAATCGAGCTTTTTGTATTTTTATTATTTTTCTGGATCTAGTTAGCAAGCCACGGGATGACAATTCACAAAACCTATTGCAACGATATACTATTTATGTTAGAAACGATGCGGAAATTAAAGTAAATTTAATTATGAAAATATTGATTTTAGGTGCAACCGGCATGCTTGGTAATAGCATGTTTAGGTTTTTGAGTACTGACAAAAATCTTGATGTTTATACGACAAGTCGGAGCAACTCAGCTCGTTCTTATTTTTCTAAAGAGTTAGCAGATAAAATAATTCCAAATGTAGATGTTGAGAATAACGATTCGTTAGTTGAAGTATTAAATAAAGTAAAGCCTAAGGTAGTAATAAATTGTATAGGGCTGGTAAAACAGCTTGCTGATGCAAATGATCCTTTAAAAGCATTACCGATTAATAGCTTACTGCCGCATAGGCTTGCAAGGTTATGTGAACTTATTAATGCACGTTTTATTCATATTAGCACTGATTGTGTATTTTCAGGAAAAAAAGGCAATTATAAAGAAAGTGATTTTCCGGATTGTTATGATTTATATGGTCGTTCTAAATTTCTTGGTGAGGTAGATTATCCACATGCTATTACGCTTCGTACTTCAATTATAGGTCACGAATTTTCAGGAAATAGAAGCTTGACTAACTGGTTTTTGAGTTCAGAAAGGTCAGTAAAAGGTTTTGAAAAAGCTATATATTCAGGTTTTCCGACTGTAGAGCTTGCAAGAATAATAAAGGATTTTGTGCTACCTAATAAAGAACTGCATGGTCTTTATCATGTTGCATCAAAACCGATTAATAAACTAGAATTGCTAAAGCTAATAGCGGAAATATATAATAAAAAAATCGATATTATTCCGTCAGATGAGTTAGTAATAGATCGCTCACTAGACGCTATGCGTTTTAATGAGATAACAGGTTATAATCCTCCTGAGTGGAGGGAGCTTGTGAAGCGTATGTGTGATTTTGGGTGATTTGTGTCATCCCGTGGCTTGTCTACGGGAACCAGAAAAAGCGAGATAAGTCGAGCTTTTAATTTTAAAAATTTGTTGTATTTATATTTTTTTTCTGAATTCCCGCCGTTGCTAAGAATGAAATAGAAGCCATGGGGATGATACAGTAGGCTTTGCCTCTCCTCCCAATGACACCAAAATAAATTAATAAAATAGGTATTTATAGATAATGTTTGTGGATAAAACTTTGTTGATTACTGGAGGTACCGGTTCATTTGGTAATGCGGTGCTTTCTCGTTTTCTAAAAAGCGATATTATTAACGATATTAAAGAAATTAGAATTTTTAGTAGGGATGAAAAAAAGCAAGAAGATATGCGTATTGCTTTAAATAACCCAAAACTCAAATTCTATATCGGGGATGTACGTAATTACAATAGCATTGATGACGCAATGAGAGGTGTAGATTACGTATTTCATGCTGCTGCTTTAAAGCAAGTTCCAACTTGTGAATTTTATCCGATGGAAGCAATAAATACGAATATTTTAGGTGCTGAAAATGTTTTAAGAGCCGCTACTAACAATAAAGTTGCAAAAGTTATAGTACTTAGCACTGATAAAGCCGTATATCCAATTAATGCAATGGGTTTATCTAAAGCGTTAATGGAAAAGATAACAGTAGCAAAAACACGTATGAATGTGAAAGATAAAACAGTGTTTTGTGTTACTAGATATGGTAATGTTATGGCATCAAGAGGGTCGGTAATTCCTTTATTTATCAATCAAATTAAGCAAAATAAGGATTTAACTATTACAGAGCCTTCAATGACGCGTTTTTTAATGTCGTTAGTTGATTCTGTAGATTTAGTTTTATATGCGTTTGAGCATGGTCGCCAAGGGGATATTTTTGTACAAAAATCTCCAGCTAGTACTATTGAAATACTCGCAAAAGGGTTACAAGTAATATTTAACAGTAAAAATAAAATACGTTTTATCGGCACACGTCATGGTGAAAAACATTATGAATCTTTAGTATCATCGGAAGAAATGGCGAAAGCCGAAGATTTAGGAAATTATTATCGTATTCCTATGGATGGACGTGATCTTAATTATGCAAAGTACTTTGTTGAGGGTGAAAAGAAAGTAGCACTTTTAGAGGATTATACCTCACATAATACAAAACGTTTAAATCTAGAAGAAGTCAAAGAGTTGTTACTAAATCTTGATTATATTCAAGAGGAGCTAAAAAATGCTTAAGGTAATGACTATTGTCGGTACTCGTCCTGAGCTTATTAAGCTGTGTTGTGTGATCTCTGAGTTTGATAAACATACCAAACATATTCTAGTTCATACCGGTCAAAATTATGCATATGAATTAAATCAGGTTTTTTTTGATGATATGGGAATCAGAAAACCAGATTATTTTTTAGAGGTTGCAGCAGATAATACAGCAAAATCTATCGGACTTGTTATTGAAAAAGTAGATGAAGTTCTTGAAAAAGAAAAACCTGATGCTGTGCTATTTTACGGTGATACTAATTCTTGTCTTTCTGCAATTGCTGCTAAACGTCGTAAGATTCCAATTTTTCATATGGAAGCAGGAAATCGTTGTTTTGATCAAAGAGTACCAGAAGAAATAAACCGTAAAATCATTGATCATATTAGCGACGTTAATATTACATTAACCGAGCATGCAAGACGTTATTTAATTGCTGAAGGGCTACTGGCTGAGCTTACCTTTAAATCAGGTTCACATATGCCAGAAGTACTTGATCGCTTCATGCCTAAAATATTAAAGTCAGATATTCTAGATAAATTATCACTCACACCAAAACAATATTTCTTAATTAGCTCACATCGCGAAGAAAATGTAGATATCAAAAATAATCTAAAAGAATTATTACATAGTCTACAAATGCTTATTAAAGAGTATAATTTCCCGATAATTTTTTCTACGCATCCGAGAACTAAAAAAAGGCTTGAAGATTTAGAAAGGTTTAAAGAGCTTGGAGATAAAATAAGATTTTTACCGGCTTTTAGTTTTACTGATTATATAAAATTACAAATGAATGCTTTTTGTATTTTATCCGATAGTGGTACTGTCACTGAAGAGGCATCAATACTTAATCTGCCGGCTTTAAATATCAGAGAGGCTCACGAACGTCCTGAAGGAATGGATGTCGGCACGTTAATTATGTCTGGTTTTAAGGCTGAGCGGGTATTACAAGCGGTAAAGACTATTACTGAAGAACATGATAACAATAAACGTTCGCAAGCTATAGTGCCTGATTATAATGAAGCAGGGCTTGTATCTAAGAAGATATTACGTATAGTTTTAAGTTATGTAGATTATATTAACCGCACAGTATGGCATAAGTAAATTGTATTGTGAGAGTGGTGTCATCTAGTTGCTTGTACCTTAGGTATCCAGAAAATAAATAAAAATACTAATATCATTAGTATTTTTAACTGGACTCCGTGAACAAGTCACGGGGTGACAATAGTGCAAATGATCCATGCAAGAATAACATAACATTCAAGTAAAATAATAGGTGAGTAATGAATACTAAAAGATTTTCACAGCAACAAATGAAAAATTTTGCAGAAGAAAGCATAAAAAAAATAATAAATGCAGAAAAAGAAAAAGAGTATTTTTTATCGCCTTTTAAACATTTAGTAATTGATAATTTCTTATCCTTAGAACTCGCTAAAAGCTGTTTAGACGATTTTCCGAATCCTAAAGAAAAGCAATGGGATATAGCGAATGATAAAGACATAGAAATTAAACAAAGATCAACTTGGAAATCTGAATTTGATATACCAGATGGCATTGTTGATACAATACGTTTATTTAATTCATCGGATATGCTTTATGCACTTGCAGAGCTTTTTGAAATTCCGAAACTTGTTCCTGATCCGTATTTTACTGGTGGTGGGCTTAATATAACAATGCCTGGTGGTTTGTTAGATGTGCATGTTGATGGAAATTATCATGATGCAACAGGTCTTAATCGTCGTATGAATGTTATTTTATATTTAAATCCTAACTGGCGAAAAGGGTGGGGTGGAGAATTTGGTATATATGATGAAAATGGTGATAAATGTGTAAAAAGAGTAGAGCCGCTTTTTAATCGTTTAGTTACCTTTGACACTCATGATAAAAGTTATCATGGTCTTCCTGATCCATTAAATTTTCCTGAAGGTGAATATCGTAAATCTATTATACTATATTATTATACTAAAGCTCCACGTGATGAACTAATGATATTATAAAAAAGCCACATAGAGCTTTATGGAAAAAGCATGATTTTACTGATAAAGACAGAAATCTTACTAGAAAATATTATTTACAGCAAGTTTAAAATGAAGATATTACAAGTAAATGGTTATGAGTCACCAGGGAGTCGTTTTCATGGTCTAGCTATTACACCTCTTTTAAAAGAATATAGCATAGATTCCAAACATCTGATTTGGAAAAGAGATACCAATAACCCTGAGGTGTTATCTTTTAGCAAAAAAGATCATATAATAAATAACTTTTTGTATGTAGCAGAAAATATTTTATCGTTGCAATCAATTTTATATCGTAATGCTTTACAAATGATAAAGATGCCTGAGTTTCAAGAAGCTGATCTTATACATCTTCATATTATTCATTCTCGGTTTTTTAGCATAAATCACCTACCTGAAATAACTAGGTTAAAACCAACAGTTTGGACTTTGCACGATCCTTGGGCAATGACAGGACGTTGCGTTTATCCAATGGGTTGCACCGGATGGGAAAAAAATTGCGGTGTTTGCCCTGACCTTAAAACCCTATTTCCAATGAGAGTAGACAATAGTAGATCTTTATTTGATAACAAACGAAAAATCTATGAAAAATCCAATTTTAATTTAATTGTAGCATCAAAATGGATGAAGAATATGGTTGATACTTCACCTTTATTTGATAAAGAAGTTAAGGTTCATCATTTACCTTTCGGTTTGGATTTAAAATTTTTCTCTCCTGATCATACTAAAAAAGCAAGAGAGCGTTTTAATATTAGCGATGATAAGATAGTGATTTGTTTCCGCTCGGAAGATACTCCTTTTAAGGGTTATCGCTATATTATGGATGCGTTAGAAAAGTTGGAAACTACAAAATCTATATGTCTATTAACAGTTGGTAGACATAATTTGTTAGAACGATTTAGAGGAAGATTTGAAATAATAGAACATGGTTGGACTAATGATGATGTTTTACTCCGAGATGTTGTAGCTGCTTCCGATATTTTCTTGATGCCCTCTGTTGCGGAAGCGTTTGGCGTTATGGCGATAGAAGCAATGGCATGTGGTAAGCCGATAATAGTTTTTGATGAAACATCATTACCTGAGGTAACTTTTGCACCTGATATCGGTATTTCTGTTCCAATGCGTGATAGTAATGCTTTATCAAATGCAATAAAGCATTTAATTAATAATCAAGGAGAACGTTTAGAACGAGGTAGTAAAGGAAGAAAGGCAGCTGAGTTACATTATAATCAAGATATGCATGTAAAGAACTTAGTAGATATTTATAAGGAAGTTCTGAATAAATGAAGATTTTACTTTTAACCGATATTCCTCCTTGCGATAATTATACTGCAGGGTTGGTATTAAAACCTTTAGTAAAATTTCTACCCCTAAATCAAATTGTTATATGTACAGTTTCACATTCGTCTTTAGAATTTAAAATACCAGAAGAATTAGATAAGATTCCTCATTTAAAATTATTCAAACCTAGTGAATCAGTTACAGGATTTAAAGGAAAGAAAATAAAAACTTTAATTTCTTATGGTATTGAGCTACTTCGTGCCTTAAAAGTAAAATATTTTTTACTTCCTAATATTATTAATTTTGCCAAAAAACATAAAGTTGATACTATATGGATTATATTGCAAGGTCAAACTATAGTTAGGCTAGCACGTCCTTTAGCTAAAAAACTTTCAGTTCCTTTATATACGCAGGTATGGGATCATTTTGAATGGCGGTTACGCAGTCATTATATTGATAAATATACCAGCAAAAGACTCTTAGAAGAATTTGATGAAGTACTCAAATATAGTACTTGTTGTGCTACCGCCTCTTGGGGGATGTCTAAGGAGTATGAAGCTAAATATAATATACCAACTATACCGATAATTGCTAGTTTACCTAAAGAATTAGCTAAATCTCCTGCTACTACTTCACATGAAGATAGAGATGTTTTTATAATTGCAATAGCAGGGCAGTTATATGCTCAAGATGCATGGATGAGTTTTATTAATGCGTTAAATGAGGCTAATTGGATAATAGGGGAAAAGCGTATTTTAGTCCGTATTATTGGACGTTCTGAAGTTTCTACACAAAAATCAGAAAATTTTGAATATTTAGGATGGCGTCCGCAAGAGGAAGCTATAACTTTATTATCAGATTCAGATCTTTTATATCTTCCATATTGGTTTTCAGAAGAATTTTATAAAGAATCATCTACTAGTTTTCCAGGAAAATTAGTTACATATTTTGCAGCCGGTAGACCAGTTTTTTGTCATGCTCCTGACTATTCCTCCCCAAGTAAATATATAGCAAACAATAATGCAGGATATTTATGTAATTCTCTTGTTACTGATAAAATAATATATGAGCTTGAAAAGGCAATAACCGATAGAGATTCTTATAAACAATTTGCTAAAAACGGGCATGATTGTTTTTTACAAGATTTTACTTTAGAATGTATGAGAGATAGATTTTTAAAATTTTTGAAATTAGGTAATTAGAGTTAAATGAAGCAAAATACATATTTCCCCTTAGTTTCCATTATTATTCCGGTATATAATGGGGCAAATTATATGCGTGAGGCAATAGATAGTGCTTTAGCTCAAACATATAAAAATATTGAAATTATAGTCGTTAATGATGGCTCAAAAGATAATGAGAAAACGGAAGAAATAGCATTATCATATGGTGATCAAATACGTTATTTTTCTAAAGAAAATGGTGGATGTGCTTCGGCTTTAAATGTCGGCATAAAAAATATGAAAGGTGAGTATTTTTCTTGGCTTAGTCATGATGATCTATATTATCCTAGTAAAATTGAACATCAAATTAATATATTAAATAAATTAGATAACAAAGATACCATAATTTATGGTGGTTATGAGCTAATTGATGAAAAATCCCGTTCTTTACGTTTTATAAAACCTGATGAGAAATATCCAAAAGAAAAATTAAATATATCATTATTTGCTCTTTTACGTGGATTAGCATATGGTTGTACTTTATTAATACCGAGTATATATTTTCAAAAAATTGGGTTATTTGATGAGTCACTAAAACATACTCAGGATTATGATTTATTTTTTAAGATTTTTCGGATAGCAACAATTCATTTCGATTCTCAAATTCTTGTAAAATGTCGTCAACATCCAAATCAAAGTAATCGTATCGTTCCTAACCAGTTAGAAGAATGTGAAGTGTTATGGACGGGTTTTTTAAAAGAATTAACAGAGCAAGAAATGCTGACCATGGGTAGTGGCTCAATAGCAGCGTTTCTATTCGATACTATAAATTTTTTAAAATACAGTACTCCCTATAAAAAATCAGAACAATTAGCTTTAGAGATGGTAAATAAATATTTAAATAATACAAAAGTTACCGTGATTATTCCTCTATATAATAGGATAAATTGGACTATAGAGGCTATAGAAAGTGTGCTTATTCAAACTCATAGAAATTTTGAAGTGCTAGTAATAGATGATGGATCAACTGATGAGGTATCAAAATTGATTGAAACCTGTAAAAAAGATGAAAGAATAAAATATTTTCGTAGAGAAAATAAAGGCGTTAGTTCAGCTCGTAATTTTGGAATTGAAAAAGCTATCGGAGAATATATTGCTTTTCTTGATTCAGATGATTTATTTATGCCGGATAAAATAGAAACTCAATTAAGGTATATGGCAGAAAATGATAAATCATTTTCTCATACTTCTTATCAAAAAGTAGATGAGCAACTAAAATATCTTTCTTCTGAGGATTCAGGTACTTTTTCTGGACAATGTTTTCCCCAGATTATTAATTACTGTCCAATAGCAGTGCCGACAGTTATGGCTAAAACTTCTGTATTTAGACAAAATTTATTTCCTGAAAATATTAGAAATGGTGAAGATTTTTGTGTATGGATTTCTATTGCAAGTAAGAATCTGATAGGTGGTATTAATAAAGAATTATCACAAGTAAGAATAACTAGTACTAATACTTTGTCAAATCCTAGAAAACATGCAGAAAGTTTAATAAACACAGCATCTTATATTATTAGTCATCCTTATTTAAATAAATATAGTTCCCTAACTGTTGGTTTATTATCAAAAGCTATAACCAAATTAAAATCATTAAAAGAAGATGATGTTACAAAGAGCGACTCTAGTGGTATAAAAAAAATACTATTAGGTTTTTCTAATATACCAAGTTTAATTAGATTAGCCATTTATTCTATAAAATATAATGGAATGCATGCAACTATATCTAGAATAAGTATATGGCTTAAAAGAAGCAGATCTAAGTAATTTACTCATTAAGTATTTTTACTTTTGCACCATCGCTTATTTGAGGCATGCCCTCTGTAACGATTATATCGCTGTCTTTGATGTTATCGGAAATAATCTCGATTAAGCCATTGGTTCGTAAACCAGTTTTTACATATAGTTGTTTTGCTATATCACCATCTATTTTATAGACAAAATTACCTTGATTATTACGTTGTATAGATTTTTCTGGCACAGCTAAATTTTCATGTGGGTTAATTATCAACTTAACATCTACATAGCTATTATGTAAGATATTTGTATTATTTGGTAAGGCAATTTTAGCGGTTATAGTACCATTATTTGATAAATAGTGTGAGATAGCAAAAACCTCACTATGGATTTTGCCATTAACTATTGCTTTTGTACCGGCAAGGACCTTGCCGCTTAAAGATTCTGGTAATTCAATAAAAACACTTTGTGATTTATCAGCTCCTGTAATACTAAAAAGATAATCACCTATTTTTACTTCATCACCAACCATAGGTTTTATCACCCCTATTTTACCATTAAAAGGAGCGATAATTATCATGTCATTGTAAGTTTTAAGAGCTATTGTATAATTAAATTTAGCCTCTTCAAGCTCGCTTTTCGATTTTTTATGTTCTTGGCTACTTACATATTTCTTTGTAAATAAAGCATCTTTTCTATTATACTCTTCCTGCTTTGTATTTAATAAAGCCTCGGCTTTTGATTTAGTAGTTTCCGCTACATCTCTATCTATAACTAGTAATATATCACCTTTTTTAACTATTTGTCCTTGCATAGCTGAAATTTTTTCAACAGTACCAGCAGCATTAGCATAATAATCACGGCTATTATTATTTTGGCATCGCCCTACAATATTAAAGACTTCATAAAGCTCAGCTGTTTCTGCTTTAGTAACTTTTACTCCTGTAATTTTTTCTTCTATTTTTTTACTTGCAATAGTAGAAAGCGAAAAAAATAGGACAAAAAGGATAATAAGTTTTGTAGGCATAATTAATATTATTTATTTAATTTTTTAAGTTCGTGATCCGTTAACCATTTATATTCTTTTTCTAAAATCTCAAATCTAATTTTTTCTAGTTGTTCATCAAGATCAGGTTCAAGAACTATTGCAGAGCCCATAAACTCAAAACCTTGGTAATTAATTTTTAGTTTACTACATGTCTTTTGTAATGATAATAAATTTTCTTCTATATCATCTATAAATATTATTGATTTCGGAGAATAATTTGTTTTTTGCAACACATATTCAAGCACAGCTCCCTTATCATATTCTGCGGTGTAAATTATCCCATCTTTTAAAATAGGATCACCATAACCAGCATTAAAATCCTTTATTATTACTTCATCATTTAAAGGTGATAATTCTTGAAGATTCAATTTTAATGAAGTTAGTTCTCGTACTCTCCACTCTATCATATCTTCAATTACGCCAAATTTACCGGTAGGAAGCTTTGTAAGACCCATTGCTGGAATATTTTTTTCTTTAAGTAAAGCAAATATGGTTAAAATATCGTCACTCACAAACCTAGCTTTGCGGTCCTTTAGAACTACGCTCATTAATAATTCACACTCTTTACGAGAGAGCCTTTTTTCAATGTCATTTACTAATATTTTGCGGTAATCATGTGTTCTAGACTCGTCTGAATCCATCACTATTACTTCATCAACATCAAAAAGTACTAGATAAGTTCCATCTGCTTTTTCTATTGCTTTTATAACTTCTTTAAAATCATGAATTTTATTTATTTTACTAAACATAATTATTTTTTTCTTTATTTAATATAATTTACAGCAAAAACATTTTTGAATATTGATGCTGAATTTAAAAGTGAGCTTAACGGAGCGTATATTTAATACGTGAGTATAAGCGAATCTTGCAAAATTTAGTATCAAGATCGAAAATGTTGAAGCTGGATCAATTCCTCTAAAGAATTTGTCATCACCTTTAAGTCCTCTTCTCTAGATAGGTTATGTTTTCCGTCTTTAATTAATTTCAGTATTATCTGTTTACTTGTTATTTTTTCTAACAGCTTAAGAGAAATATCATAAGGTACATCTTCATCTAACATGCCATGGATTAAATGTACCAGAATATTTATATCAATTTTGTTCTTTGTCAATAGTAAATGCTTTTTTGCATCTTCTATTAATTTATAGCTAATAGGATATCTATGTTCACAACTTCTACCTGATATTTCTAACACACTTTCTTTTTGTATTCTAGATTGATCTGTTGGCGATAGATTGTGCCAAATATCTTCCGTAAAATCAGCCGCAGGGGCTAAACAGATAAGTCCTTTAACTTTATTTGGAAACTTTAAAGCTGCAAGAAGTGCAAGCCATCCTCCCATGCTTGAGCCGACTATTATAGCTTGATCATCAATTAATTCATCTAAAACTAGAGCTACTCCTTCTAACCAACTACTAATAGTTTGATCTGTAAATTGTCCTGCAGCATGACCGTGACCAAAATTATCAAAAATAGTAAAATTATAATTGTTTTTTTTACAATAATCTATTAAATAGAGAGCTTTAGATGAATGCATACCTGACATTAAGCCGTGTAAAAAAATTACAGGTGGAATATTTGTATTAACAATTCTATAATTATTATAGACAACAAATTTGTCTTGTGTTCTAGTATAAAGCTTGTGCATTTTAAATGATTATTTAAACAGATGAAATTATAATGCCTTCATTAAATATAATGCCTTCATTAAATTCAAGTAAACGATACAATAAATATACTATTTTGCAAGTAGTTCCTGCTTTAGTTTCAGGAGGAGTTGAAAGAGGGACTATAGAAGTTGCAAAATATCTTAAAGTTCTTGGTCATACTCCGATTATAATTTCAGCTGGCGGTGCTTTAGTTAAAGAGTTAGATAATGAGGATATACTACATATTCAAATGAATAGTAGTAGTAAAAACCCTTTTGTAATTCTAAGTAATGCTAGGTTAATAGCTGAAATAATCAAAAAATATAAGGTTGATATAGTTCATACAAGATCAAGAGCTCCAGCATGGAGTTCATATCTAGCAGCAAAATGGACGAATACTAAGTTTTTAACAACCTTTCATGGTATTTATAACGCTCCTAATGATTTGAAGAAATATTATAATAGTATAATGTTAAAGGGAGAGAAAGTTATTGCCGTATCCAATTTTGTGAAGCAGCATTTACTTAAAAATTATAATGTTGATGAAAGTAAAATAGTGGTAATTGAGCGTGGTGTAAATTGTGATTATTTCGATCCAGCAAATTTAACACCAGAAAGGCTTAAAAAATGTCGTGATAAATATGATGCTCCAGATAATGTACCGATAATATCGATGCCCTCGAGAATGACTAGCTGGAAAGGACATCTTGTTTTAGTAGAGGCATTAAGTAAGTTAAAGCATAGAAATTTTTATTGTTTAATGGTTGGTGATTTATCAAGACATCCAAGTTTTACTAATAGAGTAAAAGAACTTATCGCAAATTTAAAACTTCAAAATAAAATTCAAATTTTTGGTAATGATTCTGATATCATAAATCTTTACGGTATTTCAGATATTATTGTTTCTGCTTCGATTGAGCCTGAAGCTTTTGGGCGTACTATCATTGAAGGGCAGGCTATGGAAAAGCTTGTTATTGCCACTAATATTGGTGGAGCTACTGAAACAATAAATGATAATGTAACAGGTTTTCACGTAAAGCCGAATGATGCTGAAGATTTAGCTCAAAAAATTGATCATTGCTTATCTATTTTAAATACTGAAGAAGCTAAGAAAATTCAAACCGCCGCAAGACATACTGTAATTAATGATTTCTCTCTTGATTTAATGCTCCGAAAAAATCTTGAAGTTTATAAAGAAGTTTTAAAAAACTCCCATAATTCAAAAACGATGCCATAAATTTAAGATTTTCTAATAAAATCACTTATTCCTCATTCTCTATTAAGTGATAAAGCAATTAATAATCTCTCTTTTTCTTCTATATTTTTATTTTACCCTTGCATTAAAGCGATTAGGCAACTATTTTTATTTCATTGATTTTTTAAACTTAAAGGAAATAATTTATGTCGACAAATGGGCAAGACAGTAACGCAAATAATAATGATACAATAGAGATACAAGAAACTGAAGTGGTACCTGTAGAAACTACGAATTCTTTACAATCGGGGTTAACAAGCTTAATACCGATGGTTTTAATTTTTGCAGTATTTTATTTCTTACTGTTACGTCCACAAGAAAAACGTCGTAAAGAAAGAGAGAAATTAGTAAGCGAAGTTAAAAAGGGTGAAGAAGTTCTAACAAATAGCGGTATTTACGGGATCGTTACTAAAGTTAGTGAAAGCGAACCTAACATTGAAGTTGAGATAGCAAAAGATGTACGTATTAAAGTTTTAAAAAGTGCTATTGTTGATATAACTAGCCGTTCTAAAGATGTAGCATTTAAAAAGGAAGATAATAAAAATAACAAAAAAGATAAGAAGGTAAGCGGTGCAAAATCTTCCTAAGTGGAAAATTTTCCTTTCAATTATATGTACGATTTTTGCAGTTATTTGTGCTTTACCGAATTTTACACAGGTAGAGTCCAAATATCTGCCTCATGATTCAGTAAATTTAGGGCTTGACCTTAGGGGTGGAGCACATTTATTGCTTGATGTTGATTTCGATACTTATCTCAATGACACTATGGAAAATTTAGCCGATACTTTACGTAAAAGCTTCCGTGAAGATAAAGTTGGTTATAAAAATCTATTAGTTAAGCAGAATAATATTCAGTTAGAGCTGAGATCGCAGGAAGAATTAAAGCCATTAAAGAAAATAATTAGCAAAATTGATCCTGAGATTAATGTTGAAGCAAATGATAATAGGATAAAGCTTTCCTATAGCGAATCTAGATTAAGTGAGCTACTTAATAAAGTAGTCGATCAATCTATTGAGATTGTTAGAATGCGAGTTGATAGTACTGGCACTAAAGAGCCTATACTGCAAAAACAAGGTGACAGGCATATATTATTACAAGTTCCTGGTGAAGAAGATCCAACCTATTTAAAAAATATCTTAGGTAAAACTGCCAAGTTAACTTTTCACTTGGTTGATGAAAATGCCAATGTTGAAGAAGCAGTAAAAGGTCATGTGCCTATGGGTTCAATGCTTGTTCAAGGGGATAGAATGGGTTATTTAGTTGTAAAGAAAAAAGCTATTTTAGGTGGTGATTCATTAACAACTGCCGCAGCCTCTTTTGATCAGAATTCACAGGCGGTTGTATCATTTTCTTTTAATAGTTTTGGTAGTAAATTATTTGGTGAAGTTACTAAAAATAATGTTGGAAAGCATCTTGCTATAGTTTTAGATAATAATCTGCTTAGTGCTCCAACAATAAATCAACCAATTATGGGTGGTAGTGGTATAATCTCAGGTGATTTTACTGTTGAATCGGCAAATGAACTTGCGTTATTATTACGTGCCGGCTCGTTGCCTGCACCGCTTAAAATTATTGAAGAAAGAAGTATAGGACCGAATCTTGGAGCTGATTCTATAGAATCGGGAAAAAAGGCAGGGATAATTGGTTTTGCAGCAGTTTGTATATTTATGATATGGTCTTATGGCTTGCTTGGTTTATTTGCAAATATAGCTTTAAGCCTTGCTATGCTATATGTTTTAGCATTATTGTCGCTTTTCCAAGCTACCTTAACTCTGCCAGGGATTGCTGGGATAATACTTACTATGGGTATGGCTGTTGATGCTAATGTATTGATTTACGAGCGAATAAAGGAAGAGCTAAATAAAGGAACTTCCAACCTTTATGCTATTAAAACTGGTTTTGAGTCAGCTTTTGCTACTATTTTAGATTCTAACCTTACTACTCTGATTGTTGCTTTTCTACTTTATATATTTGGAGTTGGAGCAATAAAAGGCTTTGCTGTGGCATTAACAATCGGGATTATATCATCGATGTTTTCAGCAATTATTATTACTAAATTACTAATAGATATTTGGGTAAAATATTTTAAACCTAAAAAACTAGGTCTTGTATAAGATTTGAGGATATAAAAAATGCAATCAAATGTTATAAAAATTATTATTGGAGTTAGTCTATTAATAGGCGTTGGAGCATTATATTTGTTATTATCTTTAAAGACTCCAGATAAGCCTCTTGCTGGTCAGGTAAATATTTATGAAGATAACGCAGAAATCGGTGGTGACTTTGAATTAATAGATCAAAATGGTGAAATATTTAGCAGTGATGAATTAAAAGGTAAATTAAGCCTTATATATTTTGGATTTACTAGCTGTCCTGATATATGCCCAACTTCTTTAAATAAAATAACAAAAGCGGTGGAAATTTTAAGCGAAAATAAGATAGATATAGTACCAGTTTTTATTACTATTGATCCAAGCCGCGATACTCCAGCGGTATTAAAAGAATATTTAAAACATTTTCATCCTAAATTTATTGGACTTACAGGTAATGAGAAGCAAATAAGAGAAGTAGCAGATAAGTTTAAGGTTTATTATGCTAAGGCTGCTAGTGAAAATGATAATGACCAAGATTACATGTTAGATCATTCTTCTTTTACTTATCTAATGGATAAAAATGGAAAATATCTAAAGCATTTTTATTTAGATTCTGCTCCTAGCGAAATTATGGAATTTTTAAAAAGTAACTGATGAATAATTATTTGTTAGCAGCATATATATTTACCTTTTTAAGTCTGGGAGTATTGTTAGTTAGTAGCTTTATAAGTTATAAGAAAGAGAAAAAAAATATTGATGCAAAAAGGAGCAAAAAATAGGTTAATAACTATCATTATTTGCTTTTGTTCAGCAGTAATAGGAGTTAGTATAATACTTTATAATTTAGAAAAAAGTATAGTATTTTTCGTGCCACCATCAAAAATTAATGAAGTAGCGCAGGGGAAAGAACTAAGAGTTGGCGGACTAGTTAAAGTAGATTCAATAAATAAAATTGCGGCTGATAAAATAAATTTTGTTATCACAGACAATATTAAAGACTTAGAAATATTATATCAAGGAGTGCTGCCTGCCTTATTTCGTGAGAATCAGGGCATTATTGCTATAGGTAAGTTATCAAATGGCAAGTTTATAGCAAGGGAGTTGCTTGCAAAACATGACGAGAATTACCGACCTCCGAATACTGTCATTCCCGCAGAAGCGGGAATCTAGAAAAAAATCTGTCATACTAGCTCACTTGTACCTTAGGTATCTCAGGACACATTCTATGGCACAAGATCCCATGATCAAGTCACGGGATGACAATATAATTGACTGGATTCCCGCTTTTAGCTAGGAATGACAAATGAGCTATTCAATAACATAAAACAATTATAACAAAAAAATAAAACATGTTCATAGATAAAATTAAAGCAAAAGCAAATAACGACGAAATAAATGTAATCATTGAAATACCGATGAATAGTGGTCCGATTAAGTATGAATTTGATAAAGAATCAGGAGCGGTTTTTGTTGATCGTTTCATGCAAACTACAATGAGTTATCCATGTAATTACGGTTTTATTCCGCATACTCTTTCTAATGATGGTGATCCGGTAGATGTGCTTGTTGTATCGCATCATCCAGTAGTGCCTGGCTCAGTAATTAAGTGCCGAGCTGTTGGGGTATTGATGATGGAAGATGAATCGGGTTTTGATGAGAAAATTATTGCAGTTCCAACCTCTAAGCTTGATATTACCTTTGATCATATCAAAGAATTAGATGATGTATGTGAGATGCTTAGGAAACGTATAGTTCATTTCTTTGAGCATTATAAAGATTTAGAAAAAGGTAAATGGGTTAAAGTTACCAGCTGGGAAAATAAAGCCAAAGCTGATAGCCTGATTAATGAGGGAGTAGAGAGAGCTAAGAATTAGTTTTATGTCATTCCTGCCAAGGTGGTGCATGGGTGTCATCCCGCGGCAGCATTGCCCGCGTGGTTCGAAAAGCACTTTCGATGTCATGCCGTGGCTTGTACCTGCGGCATCCAAAAAATAATAAAAAATACTAATCTTATTAATATTTTTAACTGGATCCCGCGATCAAGTCGCGAGATGACAACTGGAAAACTGATCTATACGGGCAATGCCGCCACGGGATAACAGAGGAAAAATTGATTCACCCAAGCAACATCTTTTCGCAATGACGTACTTATAAAAACAATAGTATTATAAAACAGTGACATTATTCAGATCAGGGATTGTAGTAGCCTTTTTTACACTAATTTCTCGCATATTTGGGCTTGTGCGTGAGCAATTTATTGCATCATTATTCGGCTCTACTCAAATGGGTGATAGCATAAATGTTGCTTTTAAATTACCAAATCTATTTAGAAGAATTTTTGCTGAGGGAGCATTATCAAATGTCTTTATCCCTATTTATAATGAAAAAATGCTGATTTCTAAGAAAGCAGCAGGTAGATTTTCTGGTGAGGTCTTTACACTTTTACTACTCTCATTAATAATTATAATAGTATTAATGCAGATATTTATGCCGCAATTAATGCTATTTATAGCTCCTGGTTTTCACGGTAAAAAAGAGAAGTTTGAGCTTACAGTATTCTTATGCCGAATCACTATACCTTACTTAATATTTGTATCACTTACAGCTTTGTTAGGTGGGATTTTAAACTCAGTAAAACGCTTTGCTGCTTTTGCTTTTTCACCTGTTATCTTAAGCATATGCGTAATAGTCTGTACATTAATGTTGGATAATTATACAGAGTCTACCATTTCAATCAGCTTATCTTTAATAATTGCTGGAATATTACAAGTCTCTTTTATGTTTGTTTGCGTTAAAAGAGCGGATTTAAGCTTTCCGTTTATTTTTAAGCCAAATGATCCAGATGTAAAAAAGCTTTTAATTAATATGGGACCGGCGACCATTAGCTCAGGCGTACAGCAATTAAACCTTTTTATCTCTCAATCTATTGCTAGCTTTATTGAGGGAGCTATATCCATACTATCCTATGCGGACCGAATTTATCAATTTCCTCTATCAATAATAGGCACTAGCTTTTCAACTATTTTATTACCTGAATTATCAAAAATATATAAATCAAATGATATAGTAGCTGCAACGAAAGTACAGAATAACGCAATTAGAATGGGGCTATTTTTGTCTTTACCTGCGACTTTTGGAATTATAATTTTATCGCATCCTATCATTAACGTGATTTACGAAAGAGGCGTTTTTACTTCCCTTGATACTACAAATACGGCTGAGGCTATTTCTGCGTTTGCTTTAGGGCTGCCTGCTTTTATTTTAGCAAAAATTCTAACCCCCATTTTTTATGCTAATATTGACACTAAAACACCTCTGAAAATAACTCTATTTTCAATAATAATTAATACCAGCATGAATTTATTATTGATGGATTCTTTAAAGCATATCGGTATTGCAGTTGGTACTTCTATTGCAGCTTGGTATAATTTAGGTTTATTATATAGCTATACTAAAAAGCAGAATATGCTACATATAGAACAGGATATAAAATCTTTTTGTATTAAAGTTTTATTATGCTGCACAATTATGTCTATTATGATTGGCTCAATAAAACATTATTTCTTAGAATATTTTTATTCGGAATATTTGCTGATTAAAGTTTTTGCATTAGGAGGTACTATTACAATTGGGATTATAGTCTTTTTTAGTGTAGCTTATTTATTAAAAGTAGTTAAGCATGTTAGAAAGTAGTAAAAATAAATCAAATTATCAAGATTTGCTAAAAACTCTAGCAATCATAGCCATGATCATTGATCATATAGGTTTGTATCTATATCCTGACCTTATTATTTTGCGAATAATTGGTCGTACTGCTATGCCAGTTTTTTGCTTTTTTGCTGGCTATAATTTTCATGATAAGCCAAAATTGCGAATAATAATATGGGGTATTTTACTACAAATTTACACTACAATATTATTCAAGCAGTTTATCACCACAAATATTTTAATCTCTATTTATTTAGGGCAGTGCTATATTTATTGTTTTCGTAAGTCGCTAACTCGTTTCTTCTATAGCGGCTACTGCCATGTTATTATAATGATAATATTATGGTATATAAGTTGGGCTATCATTGATTATGGTACGATTGTAATTGCAATTATGATACTTGGATTTATTGCAAAACATGAACCCAAAAGCCTAAAACTTTGTTGTTTTGTAACAATTCTTATTACTTTAGTACATTCAGCTTTGTTCATGCTTACTATTTCTTTTAGTGATCTTAATTCCTCAAATTTTGATTTAGTTTTAGATCTTATCTTATTAACAGCTACATATATATTAATGATCATAAGTAATTATTCAAAAAGAATATTTATAAATTTAAAATGGATCAGCAGAAATATTATATATATATATTGTGTACAAATTATGATTTTGCAGTTTATATTTGTCTATAGCTACACATATGGTTTTAAAAATTGGTAGATAAAGATTAACAATTTTGATGGCATTTATTTTCTATTAATATTAATATGTCTGAATAATTAATTAATATTAATAATCATGAATATAATAGATCGTTTAATTTTAGATAATGAAAAATATAAAGAAAGATTTAAACAAAATAAGTTATTTAAAATTAAATTAGAAAGTGACGCACAAAAAAATAAATTTCTTGATTACTTCCAAATCTGGTCAAATGAATTTTAAAAAATGGTACTTGCAAGGGTAGTATTTTCAGAACATAAAAAATTTACAAAACTTGCTTGGGAACATTTACTTGATGAATTCGGTCACAATATAGAACTCTCAAAAGATAGAAAAAATAATACAGAAATGGAAGATCCTATCTTTGAGGCACTTGGTTCTTGGTTTACTTTAAAAATGATGACACTTGGTGATAGTGAGCGGGCGGTGCTTGTGCATATGATAATAGAATCGTGTGCTACTATATTTTATGAGCAATTAGGCTCGATATTTTTAAGTTGTAAAAAAGCAGAAAAGCACTTTAAAACCCATCTGCACCTCGACCCCGAGCATGAACAAATGGGAGTAGATTTATTAAAACAGTTAAATGTTAATGATCTTTTACTGCTTAATATTCAGAAAAAAGGCTGGGACATGATTGAGGCTCTATTCACTAGACTTGCAGATATTATAGATGATTGACTGTTTTCCCGTCATTGCAAGGAAAAATTGTTACGTGGATCGAAAAGTACTTTCAATGTCATGCCGTGGCTTGTACCTGCGGCATCCAAAAAATAATAAAAAGTACTAATTTTATTAGTATTTTTAACTGGATCCCGTGATCAAGTCACGGGATGACATGGTAAACGTTTTCCGATCTACGCAGGCAATGCCTTGCGAGGAACGAAGCTTTGCTGCAATCTAATATTAAATCCTGAGATTGCCACGTCGATACTTCGTATCTCCTCGTAATGACAACTTGTTATCCATGGGACAAAACCAGTTTTTCCTCGCAATGACGTCACTCAAACTAAACAACCCTCAGCTATAAGCTGAGGGGTTATAAAGTGGAATCGATTAGAAATCGATCATCATTCACAGGTTCACCTTCCTGTTCATCAATATAGTGCTGTATCATTTCATCAGTTATATTACCTGAACTGACTGCCATATAGCCCCTAGCCCACAAATGATTGCCCCAAAATTGTTTTCGTAAATGAGTAAATTCTTGCAATAAAATTCTTGAGCTAATGCCTTTTAAATACTGTACTAACTTGCTAAGAGATATTTGCGGCTTATATGAGATAAACATATGTACGTGATCACATGATATTTTCCCTGAAATTATATGTACTTCATGTTCCATACAAATCTGCCTCAGTAAATCTCTAGTCCTTTCCGATACTTTGCCTATCAATATTCTCTTCCTATATTTTGGTATCCATATAAGATGCACTTTTAAATCATACTGACTATGACTATTCTTTCTATAACTTCTCATATTTCTTGATATAAATTCATTGCTAAAGCAATTTCATTATATCTTCCCTTCGCCTAAAGGCGAGGGATTTTTGATCCCCGAAGGGGGACATTAAATACTCTCTATTCTATCTGTTTTAATCGTTTGGAATTATTGGTTAAAAAAAAATAAAATTGTTAAATAAAGAAATCAATATATAATACTAAAAAAATTTTAGGTAAAAAAATGAGTTTAAAATCCACTTTTCTTGATACGCCGCTTGGTTCGATGCTTGCTATTAGTGATGAAGAGAAACTTTATTTGCTTGATTTTGCTCAAAGTAAAGGCTTAGAACGTAAAATTAAAATGCTTAAAGTTAAGACTAAATTGTCTATTATTAATGGCAATACCAAACCTATTTCATCAGTTGAAAAAGAACTTAAGTCATATTTTGACGGCAATTTACAAAAATTTAATACATCTTTACGCCTTGTAGGAAGCGAGTTTCAGAAATTAGTATGGGAAAAGCTAATGAATGTGCCATATGGCGAAACAAGAAGCTACTTTACACAAGCTAAGGCAGTGGGTAAAGAAACTGCTTATAGAGCTGTTGCAAATGCTAACGGAGCAAATAGATTTGCTATAATTATTCCATGTCACCGCATTATTAATAATAATGGCGAGCTTGGCGGATATGGTTCAGGATTACATCGCAAAAAATGGCTTATTGAACATGAAAGAAAATTTATAAGAAATTAGAAATATTCTAATTAATGTCCCCCTTCGGGGATCAAAAATCCCTCGCCTTTAGGCGAAGGGAAGATATAATGAAATTGCTTTAGCAATGAATTTATATCAAGAAATATGAGAAGTTATAGAAAGAATAGTCATAGTCAGTATGATTTAAAAGTGCATCTTATATGGATACCAAAATATAGGAAGAGAATATTGATAGGCAAAGTATCGGAAAGGACTAGAGATTTACTGAGGCAGATTTGTATGGAACATGAAGTACATATAATTTCAGGGAAAATATCATGTGATCACGTACATATATTTATCTCATATAAGCCGCAAATATCTCTTAGCAAGTTAGTACAGTATTTAAAAGGCATTAGCTCAAGAATTTTATTGCAAGAATTTACTCATTTACGAAAACAATTTTGGGGCAATCATTTGTGGGCTAGGGGCTATATGGCAGTCAGTTCAGGTAATATAACTGATGAAATGATACAGCACTATATTGATGAACAGGAAGGTGAACCTGTGAATGATGATCGATTTCTAATCGATTCCACTTTATAACCCCTCAGCTTATAGCTGAGGGTTGTTTAGTTCCGCAACCATTCCTACAGAACGCTTAGCTGTCTTTTTTAAGACCAAAGAAGGGCAATATGGTGAGCATGATAAATTTATAGGGGTGACTGTACCGAATTTACGTAAAATAGCTAAAACTTATTATAATTTAAGTAAGGATGATTTAGGCGGACTTATTAAATCAAGATTTAATGAAGAAAGACTTTTAGCATTAGTTATCCTTATCAATCAATATCAAAAAGCTTCTGATAATGATAAGAAATTTTTTTATGAATTCTACATAGACAATATAAAATATGTCAATAATTGGAATTTGGTTGATGCTTCAGCTCATTATATTATTGGAGCTTATTTATGGGATAAAGATAAGGAATATCTTTTTAAATTAGCAAAATCTGAAAATCTTTGGGAAAGAAGAATAGCAATGGTTGCAACTTGGTATTTTATTCGCAAAAATGAACTCAATTTAACTTTTAAAATAGCACAATTATTACTGAACGATAAGCACGATTTAATTCATAAAGCGGTAGGGTGGATGCTATGTGAAGCAGGAAAAAAGGACGAAAAGCAGCTTATAGATTTTCTAAATCAACATATATCGCAAATGCCTAGAACTACATTGCGTTATGCGATTGAGAGATTTCCTAAAGAAACACGCAGGCATTATATTCTAAAAAACTAGATTTATATAAAATTTATGCTAGTATTTTATAAAACTATTAAAAGGTGTTAATTATGATAAAAACTTTATTGGCTGGTTTTATAGCTTTTGCTAGTATAACAAGCTATGCTAGACCTAATACTCAGCCAACCCAAAATACTAACCCTACAGATTCATCTGTTACTTTATCTACGTTAAATGCAGCAGGAGCTGTACAATTTGCACAACCTTGGGTAAGACCTACAACAAATGTTAATAATGTACTAAGCAATTCTGCTATGTATTTTACATTAGTAAATACTAGACCGGCTAGCTATAATATAGTTAATATATCTTCAGATCAAATAGGTAGAATAGAGATGCACCAAACAGTTACCGACAGTAATGGTGTTAGTCAAATGGTGAAAGTAGATTATCCGTTTTTAATTTCTGGTAATCTTAACGTTGGTTTTGTACCTGGAGGTATGCATATAATGCTTTATGATATAAGGAAAGATCTAAAAGTTGGTGACACAGTTGATATAACTTTTTTCTTTGATGATAATAGTGTAAAAACTGTTACTGCTCAAGTGGCAAGTAATAACCCGTATCCTCAACAGTAAAAGAAAATTTTAATAGCCCGTCATTGTGGGAAGGTATTGCCCGCGTGGATCATTTTCTCGTCATTGCGAGGAAAAACTGTAAGTTTTGACAAAGCAATCTCATCATTATTTCCTGAGATTGCAACAAAGCTTTGCTCCTCGCAATGACAACTCTCGATCTACGCGGGGCAAGCCTTAAGCGGGAATGACATAGAATAATAACTTTTCGGTGCTATTCTATTTTATGCATATAGCTATTGCATAATTGTATTAGCTCTTCTTTGTATCTTGGTTTTAGTAAATGTCTACTTTTTAGGTTTAGATTTTTAAAATCTTGTTCAGTTAAAGGTAGATATTTACACAACTTCATTAAGTCTTCATCTGAAATGAAATGTTTTCGTGGAATATTTATAGTTTGAGCTTTTTCTTCACGATAGGCTGCAAGCATTTGTATTTTAGTATTAAAATCTTTAATCTCAATTCTAAATTTTACTTTTTTCCAAGCATCTTCGGGTTTTACCTCATAGTTTTTAATATTAAATAAAAACTGAAGCATGGACTGATATTGATTCGTTAAATTATTATCTAAAATTATCTTATTTAGTTGTTTATATATTTTGTCCAAATATTCAACATCTAAAAATGCATAATTTAGCATATCTTCGGTGATAGGGCGTTTTAACCAATTAGATTTTTGATGAGTTTTATCAATATTGATTTTGAAAAGTTTATAACAAATATCATCATAGCTTAGTTGACTACCAAAACCGCAAATATTTGCTGCAATTTGTACATCAAAAATATTAGAAGGTAGAGTTTTAAACAAATTATAGAAAATTTCAAAATCTTCACGAGGTGCATGAAATATTTTAATAATATTATTATCTATAAGTAGCTTGTTAAAGACATTTAAATCTAGGTTATTTATTGCATCAATTATTATGCTGCAACCCTTTGCTTTTACTTGGATTATACTAAGTTTAGCATAATAGGTATAACGACGTTCAAATTCTGTATCTATACTCAACCATTTTTTGGTGGATAATTCCCTACAAAACTCTTCTAATACTTTTTGACTATTAATAATTTGCATAAATGAAGCTATTTACAAAGCTCCAATAATTTTTAGAAAAAGATTAGTATGAGATAAAGATAATACTACTTCAAGACCAATTAATATAATAATAATCCACTCAAGTTTAGTAGAATGTTTATAATTAAGGTCATTTGAAAGGATATCGAGCAACTCATGAATCATATTAAGGCGATGATTCATTATATTTTGTCTTATTTCTATGTCCTGAAATTCTGCCGTCATAAGATATAGGGGTTCATAGCTAGGACGACGCCAAAAAAATTCAGGAGTATCGAATATATCGCTATGTAAGCTAATTGAATAGCGTTCACTAAATAATATACCTATTTGTTGTAATATCTCTTTTTTAGACAGAGAGACACTACCGGTTCTAGCTAGCTCTTGTTGTATAGGAGTGGTTTGAGAGATCAAATTACTTACAGATTGCTCAAGAACGCTAAGCTTAACAGATTGAGCAAGTGCATGAGAAATAGATAGCTTAACAAATACCGATTTATCAGCTAAAATTATTTTGTTTTTTTCTTCGTCAATAAAAGTTTTTTCGTGTTCTTCATTATATTCAAAATAAATATAATCGGATACAGGTTCAGCAAGTCTATTTATCGTTACTAAATCAGTATCATTTAAAATTACTTTTTCCTGAATTTCGTCACCACCCCAAATAGTTACACAACCGAATGGAAAGAAAAATATATCTATATAATCAGAATCTTTATTTATTTCTTTCCGAATATATAAAACATCATCAAAATGCTGAGGTTCAAGCCCAATCTTTTTTAAATTAGTAACCAGATCACTCATCTTATATTCAGAAGAAACACAGTAAGATGAACATCTCATAATTATTTAAGTTTAATTTACATAAATTTAAAGTATAGTGGTTACAATGTATTAAAGTCAATAATATTATAATTATGTACGAAATATTAAACAATAGAGAGGTTATTAAAATAGCGGGTTCGGATTCGTTAAAGTTCCTGCAAAACCTTACAACTAATGATATCAATAAGAGTAATTATTGTTATACTTATTTACTTAATAATCAAGGTAGATATTTATTTGATTTCTTTGTATATATACATAACCTTGAAGAAATTTATATTGATATTGATGAGAAAAGTAAAACTGCCTTAATAGATCACTTAAATTTTTATAAGTTCCGCTCCAAAATAGAAATAATAGATTGTAAAGAGGAATATAAAATTGCTTATTCTCATCAGGAATTAAATATGGATTCGTTAGTCACAGCTCATGATCCACGATATAATTTATTAGGATTTCGTTCTATAACACTAAGCCCCTGCGTAGCTGGGAATCCAGATGAAAAATTATATTTGGAGGATAAATATAATTTTGCCATAGTAGACGGAGTAGATGATTTGGCTTCAGGTGAGTCAATTCCAGTTATTTATGGTGCTGAAGAATTGAACTCTATTAGTTATGATAAAGGTTGTTATGTAGGTCAAGAAGTTATATCAAGAGCTAAATATCAAGGTGTTATAAGAAGAAAAATATACAAAATTATAGCTGAGGAAGATTTATCATCCTTGATTAAAGATGAGGAAATACTTGCAGGAAATGATTCAATAGGCATAATATGTTCTAGCTATCAAAATAAAGCTATCGCCTTAATTAGAGAAGAGAAGTATTTGGCTAATAAGGGAGAAGATATTACTGCGGGGGGGATTAGGGTAGGCTTATCTCTTGCTCCTTGGTATGGTTAAGATTAAACCGTCATGAGTTACCCGAATTTTTGTGTTATTCCCGCGTAGGCGGGAATCCAGCATAAAGCGAGATACATCGAGCTTTTAATTTTAAAAACTTGTTGTATTTGTGTTTTTATTACTGGATTCCCGCCTACGCGGGAATGACATTATGGATGATGAGATGACACAATAATTAAAATATAAACATGAATAATAATTCTCCAAAAATATCAATAGTTTTACCAGTTTATAACAGAGAGAAGTTATTGCCGAGAGCTATTGAGAGCTGTCTTAATCAAATATTTAAAGATTTTGAGCTTATTATAATCGATGATTGCTCTAAAGATAAAAGCTTTGAAATAGCAAAGGAATATGCAAAGCAGGATCAGCGTATTAAAGTAATAAGAAATGAGCCTAATAAAAAATTGCCAGCTAGTCTTAATATTGCTTTTAAAGAGGCTAAGGGCCAGTATTTTACTTGGACTTCCGATGATAATTTTCTGCACGAAGATGCTTTAGCAAGAATGAATAATGTTTTAGATAATTCACTGGATATAGGGCTTGTTTATACCGATTATACTTTAATTGATGAGCAGGGCAAAATAGGGGCAAGGCTCTATCAAGAATCTCCGGAATTTTTGCCTATTCGTGATTGTGTTGGAGCATGCTTTTTATACAGAGCAGATATAGCAAAGAGAGTAGGTGGATATAACGAAAACATGTATTTAGTTGATGATTATGAATATTGGCTTCGGTTTGGGCTTGTTACGAAATTTGCTCATATACCAGAGTCGTTATATTTTTATATGGTGCATGATCAGAGTCTAACAACTGAACGTAAAGCAGAAGCACAAAAAGCTAAAAAAGCTTTAAAGGAATTATTTAAGGATAAATATATTATTCCCAATAAGATTAAGCCTATAGATGATTTATATAGCTGGTTTATTGAGGATAAAAATTTAAATTCTTATCTCAAATTATTAAAAATAATAATTTGTAATCCTATCATTACCCTTTCTTATATTCTAAAAAACCTTAAAAGAATTAGATAAATTTTTATTGATAAAAGCAAAAATGAGGGTATTATTCTATGGTGTCATTCCTGCGAAAGCAGGAATCCAGCATAAAGCGAGATACATCGAGCTTTTAATTTTAAAGGCTTACTGTTTTTATGTTTATTTTTTCTGGATTCCTGCTTTCGCAGGAATGACACTAAAAGCTTTGTTCAAGCCCTGGGATTGACACCCACACAACAAATATATCCATATATGCCAAATCAAGACTTCTTACATTCATTAAATGTGCAGCAACAAAAAGCAGTTCTTCATACCGAAGGACCGCTTCTTTTGCTTGCAGGGGCAGGAACTGGTAAGACGAAAGTACTAACCTCAAGAATTGCAAATATTATTCATCAAAATTTAGCATCCCCTCAAAATATTTTAGCTGTTACTTTTACGAATAAAGCAGCAAAAGAGATGCAGGAAAGAGTCCATAATTTGGTTAGCTCTTACGGTCTTAATATTGGTACTTTCCACTCAATGGCAGCAAGAATATTGCGTGATCAAATAGAGCATTTAAATCTCGGTTTAAATAGCAGATTCACTATTATTAGCCAAGATGATCAACTAAGATTGATTAAGGATATAGTAAAGCTCAAAAATATTGATACTAAAAAATATGCTCCTAAATTAATACATATCGTAATCTCACGTTGGAAAGATCAAGGTTTATTGCCAAATAAGCTTTCAAGCTCTGATACTAATTTACCGCTGCAACGTGTAGCAAAACTTGTTTATGAAGAATATCAGCAAAATTTACTTATCTCTAACGTAGTGGATTTTGGGGATTTACTACTTTATAATAATGAGCTTTTCATTAAAAACCCTGAGATATTAAAATATTATCAAGAAAAATATCGTTATATTTTAATTGATGAGTATCAAGATACTAATGTCGTGCAATATTTGTGGGCAAGAATGCTTGCGAGCTTAAGTAAAAATATCTGTTGTGTTGGTGATGATGATCAGTCTATTTATGGTTGGCGTGGTGCAGAAGTTGGTAATATATTACGTTTTGAAAAGGATTTTTTAAACGCCACAATTATTAAATTGGAGCAGAATTATAGATCAACTCTGCCAATTCTTGCGGCTGCTTCAAATGTTATTAATAACAATAAAAATCGTCATGGCAAAACCTTATGGACTGATAAGGAAAGCGGCGAAAAGATCAAAATTATATCTTGTTGGAACGATAAAGAGGAAGCAAGATATATTGCCTCCGAAATAGCTAGGTTAGTGCGAGAGGGAAGATATAGTGCAGGAAATATTGCTATATTAGTGCGAGCAGGCTTTCAAACTAGAAGCTTTGAAGAAGCCTTTATAAATAGTGCTATGCCTTATAAGATTATCGGAGGTCTTAGATTCTATGAACGTATGGAAATAAGAGACGTGCTTGCTTATATTCGTATTGCCTTAAATCAAAATGATAATTTAGCCCTTGAGCGTATTATTAATGTGCCGAAAAGAGCAATAGGGGCAGTGACTTTAAATAAAATTAAAGCATATGCTATAGAAAAAAATATTTCTAATTTTGTTGCTATTAAAGAAATGCTAGAGGATGGTGAGATAAAAACAAAATCCTATGAAACTTTGAAAGATTTAGTTACTAAAATCAGCAATTGGCATGAAAGGTTTAGTTTCGATGCTCCAATAAATGTAACTAAAGCAATACTCGATGATTCTGGATATTTAGAAATGCTTCAGGAAGAAAAAACTGAAGAAGCTTTAGGCAGGATTGAGAATATCAACGAAATGCTAAGAGCTATTGCTGAGTTTAACGATATTCATGATTTTATTGAGCATTCTAGCTTAGTTATGGAAAATGAAGTTTTAGAGACCAATTATGGTGGTTCTGTAACAATAATGACACTACACGGTGCTAAGGGTCTTGAATTTGATGTAGTATTTTTGCCAGGTTGGGAAGAGGGGGTGTTTCCGTCTCAAAGATCTTTAGATGAAGAGGGTGAAAAAGGTTTGGAAGAAGAACGCCGCATTGCTTATGTTGGTATTACTAGAGCTAAAAAAGAGCTTTATATTACCCATGCTGAAAGCCGTAAAATATTCTACGAAATAGTCAGATCATACCCATCAAGGTTCTTAGCTGAAATACCAGAGGAAATTATTATCCGCACATCTTCTATAAAAAAATATGATTCTTTTTACAAATTTTAACTATTTTTTTGTCTAGAATTTAAAATGGCACCGTCAAGTTAGGGTCTGTCAGATTTTTTGTGTAAGTACGATTTCTCCATTTTCCCAATTTTGTAAATTAGTATCACAAAGTATAGCAAATTGATTTAAAGCCATCGCCCAATTCTTAATAGGCATTGTCCATTTTTTAGAGGCATTTGTCAACGCCAAAAAGATTATTTTCTGAATCGATTTGTCATCTGGAAATACTCCTTTATTTTTAATAATTTTACGAATTTGACGGTTAGTGGATTCAATAGCATTAGTAGTGTAAATCGCCTTCCTAATGTCTTCCGGAAAGCTAAAAAATGGAGCTATGCCAGACCAATTTCGTTGCCATATGTCAAAAATAACTGGATATTTTTCATCCCATTTTTTGGCAAAGTTTTGTAATTCTCTTAATCCCTCTGCTTCATTTATTGCAGAATAAACTGCTTTTAAATCAGCTGTTACCGCTTTTAGATCTTTGTATGATACGTATTTTACAGAATTTCTTACCATATGAACAATACACAACTGCACTATCGTCTTTGGAAAAATGCTATTTATCGCCTCTGGAAAACCCTTAAGACCATCAACACATGCAACATATATTTGTGCAACTCCTCGATTCTTCAGTTCTGTTACTACCTGCATCCAAAATTTACACCCTTCATTCTTGCCTATCCAAATTCCTAATAGCTCTTTCTTGCCCTCCATATTCACTCCAATAGCTAGATAAACCGCTTTATTTATTATTACATGATTATCTCTTGCCTTAACATGAATACAATCTAAGTACATTATAGGATATACATTATCAAGTGCTCTATTCTGCCAAGCAGTTACTTCCTCTAAAATACCATCAGTTACCTTTGATATTAACTCAGATGATACCTTGGTGGCATATAGTTCTTCTAAGTGCCCTTGTATTTCCCTAATGGTCATTCCCCGAGCATATAAGGATATTACTTTATCATCAAATCCTTCAAATTTACGCACTCCTTTTGGAATTAGTTGAGGTTCAAATTCTCCATCCCGATCCCTTGGCACTTCTACTGTCAATTTACGACCTTCTGGATCTATTAGAGTCTTTTCATAATTACCATTACGTCTGTTATCTGAGTATTTCTCATTTTTAGAATGTTTCTCATAACCTATATGAGATTCCATTTCTTTCTCTAAAATCTTATTTACTATCTGCTTTTTAATTCCCTGAAATATCCCTTCTTTACCAAATATTTCAGATGGATCACTTTGTGATAGTATTTCTGATACTAATTTTTCTATAGCTGGATTTGATACTTTGTTATTGTTCTTCATATTAGCTCCATGTAAGTTGTTTATGTTATTTTTATTCTTAACTATTTTTACAACTTACACAAACTTCCTGACACCCTCTCAAGTTAAGTAAATTAGTGTCACAAAGTACTATATTTTTAGATTTCAGACAGCAAGAAGTCTTTGAGTAGCTTCATCCCAAATGGATTTAGCGGACGCAAATGCAATTCTTTGCTCAGATGCTGTTTTAGTATATCTTCCAACATTTACAGCAAATATATTTCTGACTTTTCCCATCAGTGATAATGTACATTGTGCTGAATTAGGATGCTTAAATTTAATCAGTATCTTCTCTTTTCTCCTAGTTGGCTGATGGGCATTCTCAATCCGATTATTTAGTCTTTTATCGGTACGATGCTTAGTCCTAGGACACATATACCTAACTGGTTTAATGTAGCTTTTTAGCTTATCAGTCACAATAACCCTTGGACATGGATAATTACCCAATAATCTTGATAAAAAGCGAATAGCTGATTTCTTGTTACGACGCTTCTGCAGTAATACTTCTAATTCATGTCCCTCAGAGTCAACAGCTCTCCATAATATGAATACTTCACCTTTGATCTTGATATTCATCTCATCCAAATGCCATTTATCAGTTGGCTTTCGCTCTCTCTTACTAATAACATCTTGAAAATAAACTACAAACTTATAACACCAAAACCTTACAGTCTCATGACTTAATATAATACCTCGATAAGCCATCTGCTCTTGAACATCTCGGTAACTATTATTAAAGCGATGATATAACCATACTGTATGGCTAATAATGCTTGCTGGAAAACGATGTCTATTCGGGGCTTGAGTAATATGCATAGCGGTAAAATCTAGGATAAATTGTTACTGCTATTCTATAAATCATTCCCTGTAATTGCTCAATACTTAATTTATACCTCCCTTAACTTGACGGTGCCTACGAGATTAATGTCCGATTTACTTTGCACTCGGATCAAAACAGACAAAAATACTAAAGCAGATATAGAAGCCAAGGTCGTCGATAGAATAGCAAATACCATAGTACCTTCTGGTTTTTCAGTTAAGTCACTATTAGGTGGTGCATCAACTCTTCTTAACGCAGGAAAAACAACAAACTTTGTTTTTGAGATTAAAGACTTAAATATAAATTATCTTAATGAAATTAATGCAATTTCAACAAGGTCAAAAGTTCAGGATAGAATTAAAGCAATTAAAGAACATGGTGGTACATTAATATTCAAAAATCTTCAAAGAAAAGAATTTGAATCAAATCTTAAAAAGATAGATACTGCCTTCCCTGTATTTATAGCCCAAATGTTATTTGATTTCTTTTCGTGTAAGGCTGCTAAAATTTCAGATTTAACAAGTCTTCTAAGTAAAAATAGAGATTTATGGGAACTGTATGGATTATCTTACTCGGACTACGAATTTAAGATTAAAAATTTCCTTCAATCCGCTGCTCTGGGAATGATACCAAGCAAAGTATGGGACGGTTTTACCAAGGTACATGGAGGTTATATTGTCGTACGCAATGACGGTGTCGTAATTTGTTACCACCTTTATAACAGAGATGAATTTCTTTCTTATCTATATGAAAATACAAAATTTGAAAGTGCAAGCACAAAGAGACATGAATATGGTAGTGTATATCTGAGTGGTAATAAGCTGCTCTTTAATTTAAATTTGCAAATAAGATTTATTAGGTAAGCTCTATTGCAATGGAGCTTACATCATGAGATCTTGGCGTAAAAAAATCATGCAACATTTATCAATGTTCATTATGGAGTTATCCGTAAGTTTATTGCAAAAAATGGTATTATAAGCAAGACTATGGTATTATAAGCAAGACTATAGAAATAGCAAAACCACTGTAGATATTTTATATAATCTATAGTCTTATAGTAAATATCCAATCAAGAAAAAACATATGACAGCATCAGTATTACTAGTATCAAAGGATCGTGAAAGAATTAGCTCGCTAGAGGCAAGATTGTATAAAGAGTATTATACGGTGCATATAGCAGAGAACTCTAGTCAGACCATAGAGCATATTGCTAAGTACAAAATTGATGTAATAATACTTGGAATTGATTTAGAGGAGGTAGACGGCATTAAGATTTGTACTAGATTAAAGCAGAATCCTTCTACTACTTATATACCTGTCGTCATGATAGCAGAAAAAGAAGATACTGATATAAGAATTCAAGCTTTTAATGCAGGTGCAGATGAATTAATAACATATCCAATAAATATTATAGTGTTATTAGTTAGATTAACAGCATTATCAAGAACCAAGAAGCTAATAGATGAGTTGATGATAAGAAATAGTAGCAATATAATTCTTGATATAGCTGCTATGAGTATGGAAGAGGAAGCTGAGAGGAGCATAGCAGTAATTGATGATCAAGGCAAAACAGAAAGAATTAGTGATATCCTTTATAATATCACTAAACATATATACAAATTTACTGGAGACGAAGAGGATATTAAGGCATCAGACAAAGATATTGACATAGTACTTATCAGCTCTCTTTTAGAACATCAAGATCCATTAAGGGTTGTATCCTATATTAGGAGTCATAAATTATATAAAGATAGCATAATCGTTATGCTTGTTGATAAAGTTGATGAGGAGCAAGTAACGCAGTGTATAGATATAGGGATAAATGATTTCTTCTTATATAATATTGAGGAGGTGGAATTAGTAATAAGAGTTAAAACATTATTACAAAGAAAACTATATAAAGATAATTTGAAGAGACAGCTACAGGAGCAAGTAGAATTATCTATAAAGGATGGACTTACTGGTATATTTAATAGACATTATTTTGATGTACATGCAATACAAGTAGTAAGAGAAACGCATGGGAATTTACTAATGTGCGATTTGGATGATTTTAAAAACGTAAACGATCAGTATGGGCATCAAGCAGGGGATGCAGTTTTAAAAACATTTGCAGAAATATTAAAAGATAATTTTTACGTAACGGACTTAGTAGCAAGGTATGGAGGTGAGGAGTTTGTGATATTGCTTGGTTGTGTTACATTAGATCAAGCAGAGCAGTTAGCAGAAAGGTTACGAAAAAAGGTAGAAGAAACAGAGTTCATAATACCATTAACAGATAAGATTCTTAAGAAAACAGTCAGTATTGGTGTTACAGAATATAAGCAAGGAGAGCCCATTGAGCAGTTTATAGCAAGAGCAGATAAAGCAATGTATATGGCAAAAAGGAATGGCAAAAATCAAGTGGTCAGGATTCAGGATTAGCAAAAAGCAACTCAATGCTAAAAAATGAGTCTATCATATATTTTGTGTAAGTTGTAAAGCAACAGAGAAAGAAATACTGTTAAAATACAACTAGAACAAAGGTAAAAAATATGGCTAAGAAAATAGAAGCTGGTGTTAGAAGTGCAGATATAAATAATAAGTTAGTAGAGGAAATATTATCCCAATCTAATCCTAAAGAGTTATTTGGAAAGGATGGATTGTTTTAGCAATTAAAGAAGAGGTTAGTAGAGAGAATACTAGAGGACGAGCTAAGTCATGAATTAGGTTATTCGAGGCATAGCAAGGCATCAAAGCAAGATAGCAATCGTTGTAATGGTACGAGCGAAAAGACAGTAATAGATGACAGTGGTCAAAAGATAGTACTTGATATTCCAAGAGATAGAGACAATAGTTTTGAGCCTCAATTAATTCCTAAGGGAGTTAGAAGATTCACTGGATTTGATGATAGCGTTATTTCACTTTATGCAAGAGGTATGACCATGAGTGAGATTCAATCCCATTTAGAGGAAATGTATCATACAGAAGTATCTAAGGAGCTTATCTCGACTATTACAGATGGAGTTATGGAAGAGGTAATAAGATGGCAAGCCCGAGCATTAGATAGAATATACCCAATTGTATATTTAGATTGCATCATGGTAAAAGCAAGAGATAATAATATAGTTATAAATAAGGCTGTTTACCTTGTTATTGGTATAAATATAGAAGGCAAGAAAGAGCTTTTGGGTATTTGGATTAGCAAGAATGAGGGTTCAAAGTTTTGGATGCAGGTTGTAAGCGAATTAAAGAACCGAGGTGTAGAACAAATTTATGTAGCATGTGTTGACGGTCTTAAAGGTTTTAGAGATGCAATAAACAGTGTTTTCCCAAATACCATAGTACAACTTTGTATAGTACATATGGTACGTAATTCTTTAAAGTACGTTTCTTACAAAAATCTTAAAGAAGTAGCAGCTGACTTAAAACAAATCTATACAGCAAATAATGAGAATATGGCTAATTTAGCATTAGAAGAGTTTGCTAAAAAATGGGATAGTAAATACCCAGTTATTTCTGATATATGGATACGTAATTGGAGTGGTATAGTACCTTTCTTTGCGTTCCCTAAAGATATTAGAAAGGTAATCTATACTACCAATACGATAGAATCGGTAAATAGACAAATCCGTAAAATTATCAAAAATAAAGGGGTTTTCCCAGATGATAAATCTATCACAAAAATTGTCTACTTAGCTCTTAAACATGCTGCAAAAAAGTGGACCATGCCTATTAAAGAATGGTCTCTTGCTTTGAATCAATTTGAGATACTATGTGGAAATTTTAAATATGAATTATTAGAAAAGAGGGTGTCAGGAAGTTTGTGTAAGTTGTAAAAATAGTTAAGAATAAAAATAACATAAACAACTTACATGGAGCTAATATGAAGAACAATAACAAAGTATCAAATCCAGCTATAGAAAAATTAGTATCAGAAATACTATCACAAAGTGATCCATCTGAAATATTTGGTAAAGAAGGGATATTTCAGGGAATTAAAAAGCAGATAGTAAATAAGATTTTAGAGAAAGAAATGGAATCTCATATAGGTTATGAGAAACATTCTAAAAATGAGAAATACTCAGATAACAGACGTAATGGTAATTATGAAAAGACTCTAATAGATCCAGAAGGTCGTAAATTGATAGTAGAAGTGCCAAGGGATCGGGATGGAGAATTTGAACCTCAACTAATTCCAAAAGGAGTGCGTAAATTTGAAGGATTTGATGATAAAGTAATATCCTTATATGCTCGGGGAATGACCATTAGGGAAATACAAGGGCACTTAGAAGAACTATATGCCACCAAGGTATCATCTGAGTTAATATCAAAGGTAACTGATGGTATTTTAGAGGAAGTAACTGCTTGGCAGAATAGAGCACTTGATAATGTATATCCTATAATGTACTTAGATTGTATTCATGTTAAGGCAAGAGATAATCATGTAATAATAAATAAAGCGGTTTATCTAGCTATTGGAGTGAATATGGAGGGCAAGAAAGAGCTATTAGGAATTTGGATAGGCAAGAATGAAGGGTGTAAATTTTGGATGCAGGTAGTAACAGAACTGAAGAATCGAGGAGTTGCACAAATATATGTTGCATGTGTTGATGGTCTTAAGGGTTTTCCAGAGGCGATAAATAGCATTTTTCCAAAGACGATAGTGCAGTTGTGTATTGTTCATATGGTAAGAAATTCTGTAAAATACGTATCATACAAAGATCTAAAAGCGGTAACAGCTGATTTAAAAGCAGTTTATTCTGCAATAAATGAAGCAGAGGGATTAAGAGAATTACAAAACTTTGCCAAAAAATGGGATGAAAAATATCCAGTTATTTTTGACATATGGCAACGAAATTGGTCTGGCATAGCTCCATTTTTTAGCTTTCCGGAAGACATTAGGAAGGCGATTTACACTACTAATGCTATTGAATCCACTAACCGTCAAATTCGTAAAATTATTAAAAATAAAGGAGTATTTCCAGATGACAAATCGATTCAGAAAATAATCTTTTTGGCGTTGACAAATGCCTCTAAAAAATGGACAATGCCTATTAAGAATTGGGCGATGGCTTTAAATCAATTTGCTATACTTTGTGATACTAATTTACAAAATTGGGCAAATGGAGAAATCGTACTTACACAAAAAATCTGACAGACCCAATCTGACAGACCCTTTGCGTCCGCTAAATCCATTTGGGATGAAACTACTCAAAGACTTCTTGCTGTCTGAAATCTAAAAATATAGTACTTTGTGACACTAATTTACTTAACTTGACGGTGCCTGTCAAATTTGTCAAATTGTATGGCTTTTTTGTGATTTTGGTTTATTTGTTATATTAGTAGGTTTTTGTAATAACATTTTTTCTTTTTCTGATAAATTTGGCATTTTAGACAATTTATTTAAAATTTCATCTACATCGCCTTTAATTACTGGTGATATTTGTGGCTTTCTATTTATATTAGATTTATTTTTAGTGATTCCTATTTTTTCTGGTACTTTGTTAATTATTGTCAATAAATTTTCTTCATTAAAATTTTTGAATTTGTTAAATATATTAAGCTTATTTATTTTAATTTTTTCCAATCCTTTGGTAATTATATCTGCTATTTTTTTGCTATTTATAACTAACGTCGGATAAAAATTCTTCTCTAGCTTATTGAGTAAACTATCATTTAATTGATTGGTTAATATTTTCGTTGCGTTTGTTTTAGTTGAATTATCTAAATTTAATTTGTTGTTATTTTCATATTGTTCTATGGCACTTAATACTATTTTTTCTGTAGTTATACCTAAATTATTACCGTAAATAGTAATAATATTATTAACTTTATCATTTGAAGATATATTTTTTTGTGGGTCTGAGTTGAATTTTACTTGTTTATGATTGATTGCATGTTGTGCAATATTAGAGTCACTTAACTGCTTAATATACTGACCTTTCATATCTTGCAATGCTATTTCAGTACTCATTTTAGTCTCATCGCTCCAATCTTGGTAAGTTTTTGTATCTCTTAAAAGAGAAGGATATAAAAGAAAGTTTATGCTTTGAGATACTAAACTATTGATATCATAATTAGATTTATTATTCTCTCTTACCTTAGTATCATTATAGAAATGTTTTTGTAATGTATTATAATGAGCTAAAATAGCATCAGGGATGTCCTGAGGCTTTAGGGGTTGTGCATTATTATTGTCATCAAATTTTATTTGCATACCCCTACGTTTAGCTTCCATTATTAGTAAGTCAGCAAAAACTTTCTCTTCTTGCGTCCTACATAAAAGATTCGGGGCGTCACTTAAAATGTTAGCATGCTTCATTACTACGGAGTTTAATGTATGTAGATCCTGATCTGTTAAAATTTCATCTAATGCTGCAAGAAAAGCTTTGCGTCCAGGGATATCGTTACCAAAAGCACTTTTTAGTGTTGCAACATCATCTTTTGTAACTTGTTGTGTTGCTATTCTATTTATTATTTCATGCATTATAATCATATTCGTTTCCTCCCCATTAGTAATTTGCCGTGCATTATCATACTTTATTTTAATATATTACAAGCTAAATTATTTGCTAGTGGTAAAAAAACCTTAACTTTTGAAATATTTTTATAAGAGGTTACATCTTTCCATCTTTTTCTTTTTGAACTTTTTTTCGTCTCTGTAAATTCTTTTTTAAAGCAGATGATAAATTGCTAAAATTAGGCTTTATCTTGGTTTTTGTAGTTTGTTCTTTGCTATCTTTGGTAGATGACATAAATAATTATCTTTTCACGCTAACATTATTATATTATACTACGGATATTTTGAAAAATAACAATTATAAATATCTATGAATCAAAGTAATATAATCTCCGCGGAGTTACTTGACGAGAAAAAAAATATTGCGAGGCAAGGGGGTGGTGAAGATAGAATTAATACCCAGCATAAGAAAGGTAAGTTAACAGCACGTGAGCGAATAGAGGTATTATTAGATCCTAATAGTTTCACCGAAACAGGAATGTTTGTAGCTCATAGATGCGAAAATTTTGGGATGGATGATAAGAAGTTTTTAGGTGATGGTGTTGTAACTGGTCATGGCACAATAAACGGAAGATTAGTTTTTATTTATAGCCAAGATTTTACAGTGCTTGGCGGTTCACTTGGTGAGTATCATGCTAAAAAGATCTGCGATATTCTAGATCAAGCTATAGCAACTGGTGCTCCCGTAATCGGCATTAATGATTCAGGTGGTGCAAGAATTCAGGAGGGTGTGGATGCTCTTGCTGGATATGGTGAGCTATTCCAGCGTAATGTTTTAGCATCAGGTGTTATTCCTCAGATTACTTTAATTATGGGTCCTTGTGCGGGCGGTGCTGTTTATTCGCCTGCTTTAACCGATTTTATATTCATGGTTAAAAATAGTTCCTATATGTTTGTAACCGGTCCTGATGTAGTAAAAACCGTTACTGGTGAGGAAGTAAGCCAAGAGAAACTTGGTGGTGCACGTATGCACACTACCAAAAGCGGTGTGGCTGATCTTGCATTTAATAATGATATAGAAGCATTGCTGGAAATTCGTAGGTTTTTTAATTTTCTGCCATCATCTAATCGTAGCCCACTCCCTATTCGTCCTACTGTTGACCCTGCTGATAGGGTTGATATGTCTCTAAGTACTCTAATCCCTAATACTCCCAATAAACCTTATGATATGAAAGAACTTGTCGAGCGTATTGTAGATGAGGGAGAGTTTTTTGAGTTACAACCAGATTTTGCTAAGAATATCATCATTGGTTTTGGCTATATGGAAGGTTATCCGGTAGGGTTTGTTGCGAATCAACCATTGCATTTAGCGGGGTGTTTAGATATTAATGCTTCGAGAAAAGCAGCAAGATTTATTAGGTTTTGTGATGCTTTCAATATTCCTATAGTAAGCCTTGTTGACGTGCCAGGGTTTTTGCCAGGTACTTCTCAAGAGCATGATGGTATTATCAAGCACGGTGCTAAACTTTTATATGCTTATGCTGAAGCAACAGTCCCTAAGATTACTGTAATTACTCGTAAAGCTTATGGCGGAGCTTATATAGTGATGAATTCTAAACATCTTAGAGGTGATATAAATTATGCTTGGTTTAATTCTGAAATCGCAGTTATGGGAGCAGAGGGAGCAGCTGAAATAATATTTAGGGAAGAATGCAAAGATCCGGAGGCTAAAAAACAAAAAATCGATGAATATACAAAAGTAGTGACATCACCTTTTGTTGCAGCATCTAGAGGCTATTTAGACGATATCATAAGACCACAAAATACAAGATGGCGAATATGTAAAGCCCTAAATTTCTTACGTACTAAAAAGGTAGAATTGCCTTGGAAGAAACATGATAATTTGCCGTTATAGCTGTCATCCTTGCGTAGGTAAGACGCATTTGATGTCATCCCATGGCCCCGCCACGGGATCCAGTAAATAAAAAAATTTTTAAAAGTAAAAGCTCGATTTATCTCGCTTTATGCTGGATGCCGTGGTCAAGCCACGGCATGACACCGAGGGTGCTTTTCGATCCACGTGGTGGGCCAAGCCTTAAGCGGGAATGACATAAAAATATAAATACAAATTCAAGAATAATAATATAATCGGAAACTAATTATGAAAACTTCACTATCACCTTTAATTATTGTACAACAAGAGGAATCGATATATATGGCACCTCCAACTCCAATAGATTATAATGGTAATAAAATAATTACTCCTTATGCAGTAACTAGGATTGCAAGAGATAAAAAAATATTTCTTCGGATGTACCAATGACTCTGGTAACACCTATGACTCCATATATGCCTTTCGTTAATTCTAGTTCGTTTTTTAATCATAAGGACAGTAAATATTTCTATAATTCAGCACATGCACTTGTAAGACCAATAAAAGATTTAGCCCTGGAAGAAGCACCACCTCCCATACCTGTTGAGTCCTATGATGGTATAACAAGTACATGTGCTTTATCTCTTACAGGTGAAACAATTTATGCTGAGCCACATATTGGTGGATAACTAAATAACTATTTTAATCAAAAAACTATGACTAAACCTTTATTTGATAAAATTTTAATCGCTAATCGTAGCGAAATTGCTGTTAGAATAATCCGTACTTTAAAAAAAATGGGGATAGGGTCGGTTGCTGTATATTCTGAAGCCGATACAAACTCAATGTATGTTCAGCATGCAGATGAAGCTTATTATATAGGTGATTCACCAGCAACCGAAAGCTATCTATCTATTAAAAATCTTGTTTCGGCAATTCGTGAAAGTGGTGCAAATGCCGTACATCCTGGCTATGGCTTTTTATCTGAAAACCCTAATTTTGCCAATGTTCTTAAAAGAGAGGGAGTAGTTTTAATAGGTCCTAATGCTGCTACTATAAAGAAAATGGGCGATAAAATTGAAGCAAAAAAGATAGCAATAGAAGCAGGAGTTAGTACTGTTCCTGGCTATATGGGAACTATAAATGATGTTAAGCAAGCAATAGATATTGCAAAAGAAATAGGTTTTCCGGTCATTGTAAAAGCGGCTGCCGGTGGTGGCGGGCGTGGTATGAGAGTGGTAAATAACCCTTCTGAAATGACAAATGCTTTTGAATCTGCAAAGCTTGAAGCCGGTAATAGTTTTAGTGATGATAGGTTGTTTATTGAAAAATTGATCCAAAGACCTCGTCATATCGAAATTCAATTGCTTGCTGATCAGTACGGCAATAGCGTATGTCTTGGGGAACGTGAGTGTTCAATACAGCGTCACCATCAAAAAGTAATTGAAGAAGCTCCAAGCTCATTCATTACCGAAGAAATAAGGCAGGAAATGTATAGGCAAGTAATATCTTTATCCAAAAAGGTAGGATATTATTCAGCAGGTACTGTTGAGTTTATAGTAGATAGTGAGAAAAATTTCTATTTTTTAGAAATGAATACGAGATTGCAGGTAGAACATCCTGTTACCGAATTAATAACTGGTATAGATATCGTTGAAGAAATGATAAAAATTGCTGCCGGTAAAAAATTATCATTTACGCAAGATGACGTAAAGTTAAAGGGCTGGGCGTTTGAGTCACGAATTTGTGCTGAAAATCCAAGTCGTGGTTTCTTGCCTTCAAGTGGTAGGATTACTGCATATTCTGAACCTGTAAAAAGCCCAAATATTCGTATAGATACGGGCATTGGACTTGGCGGTGAAGTTAGCATGTTCTACGATTCGATGATCGTAAAATTATGTACTTACGGCGAAACAAGAGAGCAGGCAATTGAGGTAATGCGTTCTGCTTTAAGTTCTTATATTATTAATGGTATTTCTCATAATATCAGCTTCTTAGAAGCAGTGATGCTTCATTCTCGTTTTGTTAGCGGTGATATTTCTACTGCCTTTATTCAAGAAGAATATCCAGATGGGTTTTCCGGTGCAAGTCTAACCTCAGAAGTAACGGGAGTATTTTTAGCAACCGCTATTTTTATTTATATATCTGAGCAAAGACGTGCCTCTTTAATTTCTGGAAATATCAATAACCAAGCTAATAAAATCGGTACAAGATGGGTGGTAACGATTGACGATAAGTTATTCCCTGTTCTAATTACGCCTGTTGAAAATGGCTATAATATACGTCATGAAAGTGACCGAATATATATTCGTAGTAACTGGAATTTAGGTAATGAGCTTTTTGTAGCCATAATTAATGGCAAAAAGACAAATATTAAAATTGAAAATATCAGAACTGGTTATTTACTATCACATGCCGGTATTAGCGTAAAAGCCTTTGTTCGCTCCCCTCGTATTTCAGAGCTTGAGGGGTTAATGGTTTCGAAAGTAGTAACAGAAGAAAATTCTGAAATGCAAGCACCTCTTAATGGTCAAATTGCCTCAATTAAAGTGAAAGAAGGACAAGAAGTAACAATAGGGCAGGAAATTATGATCTTAACCTCTATGAAAATGGAAAATATCATCTTAGCCGAACGTGACGGGAAAATAGCTAAAATTTTCGTAAGTGAAAAGGATAATGTGGTCAAAGGTCAGATGCTGCTTGAATTTAATGTCCCCCTTCGGGGATCAAAAATCCCTCGCCTTTAGGCGAAGGGAAGATATAATGAAATTGCTTTAGCAATGAATTTATATCAAGAAATGAGAAGTTATAGAAAGAATAGTCATAGTCAGTATGATTTAAAAGTGCATCTTATATGGATACCAAAATATAGGAAGAGAATATTGATAGGCAAAGTATCGGAAAGGACTAGAGATTTACTGAGGCAGATTTGTATGGAACATGAAGTACATATAATTTCAGGGAAAATATCATGTGATCACGTACATATGTTTATCTCATATAAGCCGCAAATATCTCTTAGCAAGTTAGTGGTGAACCTGTGAATGATGATCGATTTCTAATCGATTCCACTTTATAACCCCTCAGCTTATAGCTGAGGGTTGTTTAGTTAAATTACCATCTTCATTTATTAGAAAGCATAAAAGCTAGAAATAGTGGTATTTTAGCTTTTTTTGTTATTATAGTCAATGTTATTCCTGCGTGAGACTTGCTTGCGTGGATGGATAGTCGTCATTGCGAGGAAGAGGCGAAACCTCGACGTCGCAATCTTAGGAGTTCTGCTTCATGAGATTGCCACGCTTCCTTTGGTCGCTCGCAATGACGATTTACGAGCCATGCAATAACGCTAAATAACAAACGAATTAAGATTTTAAGATAGCAAGATGCCAAAATTAAAAATATTTTTATTTAAATATCTCTATAGTAAAAGATTTATAGGTATTTTAGTCGCAATAGCTATTATTTTCTCTTATTTCACTTATTACACAATATCTATCGGCACAAAAAATGGTGCAGTTAATTCTAGTAAAGTAATTTGGTTTTTACTAATTGATTTAATAATTTTCTTAATTCTTGGTATATTATTAACTCGTAAATTTTTCCAAAGTTTTTTCTTTAAAAATAGCGATCAAAATACTTCTAAGTTACAAAATCGTATAGTAGTTGCGTTTAGTTTAGCTGCTGCTATTCCGACTATAATCGTTTCAATATCTTCTGCTTATTTTTTAAACCTTAGTATTCAGGCTTGGTTTGATCGAAAAATTTCTGTTGTACTTGATCAATCTATAATGGTTGCTGATTCTTATATTGCTGAGCATAAATTGCAGTTACGAGCAACAGCACTCGCTGTTGCTGAAGATTTAAGTGATATGTATTATGATTTAATTCATAACCCCGCTTTGTTTACTAAGACATTAAACACCGAAGCAGAAATGAGATCGCTTGATGAAGCAATAGTGTTAAATAAGTCGACCAATACAATAATTGCTAATAGCTATTTAAGTTTTTCCCTGTCATTTGCAACTATTCCTCCACATTTAATTAAAAAAGCAGATTCTTGTGAGCCTGTAGAAGTAAAATCTGATCCAACTAAAATAAGAATGCTGATAAAATTGAAAGAATATAATGATGTATATTTATTAGTTGGTAGGTTAATTGATAATAAAATTATTGATCATATAGATGCAACTAATGGAGCGGCAGCGGAGTATCATCGTCTTAAAAATCAAATAGGAAATATACAAATAAAATTCTCAATTATTTTTATCTTTATTGCCTTACTACTTCTTTTAATAGCGATAAGTTTTGGGGTTATAGTTACTGCTAAGATAGTAAATCCCATTAAGAAGTTGGTTATTGCAACCGATAAAGTAAAAAGTGGTGACTTGACAGTGCAAGTTCCAGAGAATGAGGTAGATAAAGACGAAATAGGAACGCTTTATGCTGCATTTAATAGAATGATTAAGCAGCTTTCACGCCAGCAAAGAGATTTAGTGATAGCACAACGGGCATTAGCTTGGTCAGATGTAGCAAAAAAAGTAGCACATGAAATTAAAAATCCGTTAACACCTATTTTGCTTGCTTCTGAAAGATTGCTTAAAAAATTTAGTCCTGAAATTAAAGAAAGGGCAGAGTTCGAGAATTATTTAAAAATGATTATTCGCCATACTAATGATATTAAAAATATTGTATCTGAGTTTGTTCTTTTTGCTCGTCTTCCTGCCCCTAAATTTACCAATTGTGATTTGATTTATGTAATTAATAATATTGTAGAAGCACGTAAATTACTTAATGATAATATTTCCTATAGTTTTGAAACTAATATCGATCAATTTGATTTTACGTGTGATACTACTCAAATAAATCAAGTAATGATAAATTTGCTTAAAAATGCTGAAGAATCATTAGAGGGAAGTAATCAAGCAGCAATAAAAGTTAATGTAAATGCAAGTGAGCAATTTATTAATATTGCAGTCATAGATAACGGCAGAGGGTTCCCGCCTGAGCTAATAGGTAAAGCTACTGAAAGCTATGTAACCACTAGAAGTAAAGGTATGGGAGTAGGGCTTGCTATCGTTAAAAGAATAGTCGAAGAACATTGCGGTGTTTTAGATATTGCAAATAGAGAGACAGTCGGAGCTGTGATTGATATTAGGTTTAACCTTGAGGAGCTTAAGCTCAAGGTAAAACGTCATGAAATAGGTGTAATTAGTTAGGCTTTCTAAAACTCCAGAAAGCCTATAATTTAAGGCTTAACACTAGTTTAAGTGTCACTATAAAGATTTCCTCCAGTATTTACACTGAATAAATAATTTTATTTACAACAATCATTTAAAATAATTGTTAAAAAATTAATATCTATTAGCTTAGATTAAGATTTTATATTTATACTTATTAAGTATCATATAATTTTTTAATATAAATAAGTTAGTATATGTCTAAAGACTTTGAATCCAAAATAAAAACACAGGAAAAAGTAAAAAAAAGTACAAGAAGCACCACCTATATCGGGGCTAAAGGGACGCATGGCAGTAGGTTTTGAGTCTGAAATAAAAAAAGCACAAGAAGCAAAAAAAATACAAGAAGCTTCTAAAGATTCTACACTTAAACCTCTCATTAACATTATAGATAATGCAAATTTACAAAATCCTAATCAAGTAGAAGAACTAAAAAAGGTTTAAAAACAATTAGCAAATTGCTTTAAAGAAAATGGGTTAGCTGCTCATAATAAAGTAGATCAGTACTTAGACAGCAAAGCTTCTCAAGATCGTCAAGAAGCTATGAAAGATTCTAAATTGCCGTTTAAAGATAAAATATATAAGCTTATTGGAAAAATGTCAGGTGCTTTAGGTATATCTTCATTAAAAAATTATTGTCAAAAGAAACTTGATGAGCATGCTGTCCAAAGGCAAGAAAAGAAAAAAATGACAGATAAAAAAAGTCATGTGGATAGATTAAAAGAATCAACAGTAAAACGTGGCAATAAAGTAAATGAAAGATAATTATATCTGTGAATTTTTGAGTTTTGTTATAATTAAAGCAAAATAATTATAATTTTTAAAATAAATTTTAATACGTAATTAAAGATAAAAAACCTTTAAGAATCAGCTCTTAGGGCTTTTGAAATTAAATTTTATACCAGGTAGTAATAAGTTATAAAATAAAAATAAAAATAATTTCAAAATTGTAGTTGACAGGTTCGATTATATTGCTTATAACTACACCTATCGAGAGCGACAAATGAAAAAAATCGCAGCTGTTTTTAAAAGTAAATAATTAGATATAGATAGTGACAGTAAACACGTACATATCACAAAAGTGATAATTAAACTTGTCAATTTTTTAAAGTAAAACTGACAGAATCAAACTTGAGAGTTTGATCCTGGCTCAGAACGAACGCTATCGGTATGCTTAACACATGCAAGTCGAACGGACTAATTGGGGCTTGCTCCAATTAGTTAGTGGCAGACGGGTGAGTAACACGTGGGAATCTGCCCATCAGTACGGAATAACTTTTAGAAATAAAAGCTAATACCGTATATTCTCTACGGAGGAAAGATTTATCGCTGATGGATGAGCCCGCGTCAGATTAGGTAGTTGGTGAGGTAATGGCTTACCAAGCCTACGATCTGTAGCTGGTCTGAGAGGATGATCAGCCACACTGGGACTGAGACACGGCCCAGACTCCTACGGGAGGCAGCAGTGGGGAATATTGGACAATGGGCGAAAGCCTGATCCAGCAATACCGAGTGAGTGATGAAGGCCCTAGGGTTGTAAAGCTCTTTTAGCAAGGAAGATAATGACGTTACTTGCAGAAAAAGCCCCGGCTAACTCCGTGCCAGCAGCCGCGGTAAGACGGAGGGGGCTAGCGTTGTTCGGAATTACTGGGCGTAAAGAGTGCGTAGGCGGTTTAGTAAGTTGGAAGTGAAAGCCTGGGGCTTAACCTCGGAATTGCTTTCAAAACTACTAATCTAGAGTGTAGTAGGGGATGATGGAATTCCTAGTGTAGAGGTGAAATTCTTAGATATTAGGAGGAACACCAGTGGCGAAGGCGGTCATCTGGGCTACAACTGACGCTGATGCACGAAAGCGTGGGGAGCAAACAGGATTAGATACCCTGGTAGTCCACGCCGTAAACGATGAGTGCTAGATATTGGGATATTTTCTCTCGGTTTCGCAGCTAACGCATTAAGCACTCCGCCTGGGGAGTACGGTCGCAAGATTAAAACTCAAAGGAATTGACGGGGGCTCGCACAAGCGGTGGAGCATGCGGTTTAATTCGATGTTACGCGAAAAACCTTACCAACCCTTGACATGGTGGTCGCGGATCGCAGAGATGCTTTCCTTCAGTTCGGCTGGACCACACACAGGTGTTGCATGGCTGTCGTCAGCTCGTGTCGTGAGATGTTGGGTTAAGTCCCGCAACGAGCGCAACCCTCATTCTTATTTGCCAGCGGGTAATGCCAGGAACTATAAGAAAACTGCCAGTGATAAGCTGGAGGAAGGTGGGGACGACGTCAAGTCATCATGGCCCTTACGGGTTGGGCTACACGCGTGCTACAATGGTGTTTACAGAGGGAAGCAAGACGGCGACGTGGAGCAAATCCCTAAAAGACATCTCAGTTCGGATTGTTCTCTGCAACTCGAGAGCATGAAGTTGGAATCGCTAGTAATCGCGGATCAGCATGCCGCGGTGAATACGTTCTCGGGCCTTGTACACACTGCCCGTCACGCCATGGGAGTTGGTTTTACCTGAAGGTGGTGAGCTAACGCAAGAGGCAGCCAACCACGGTAAAATTAGCGACTGGGGTGAAGTCGTAACAAGGTAGCCGTAGGGGAACCTGCGGCTGGATTACCTCCTTAAAGACTAAATTTAAGTACATTACTTTAATAGTAATTACTTCAGTCCAAATATTTACTGTCACTATCTTTAACTAATTGTTTGCTTTTCAAAAAACTTTTCTTATCCTCACATTTATCTATCCTACTAATTTACATTAATCAAAATAATCCATTCCTGTTTGGTAAGCTTTTGAAATAATGATATAAGCTTTCTATTTTATAATAAGTAGTTTTTTAACAATAATAAATAAATTAATTGTTCTAATTTAATAAAATTCCTTAACTAAACAACCCTCAGCTTATAGCTGAGGGTTGTTTAGTTCCTTTTTCGGCTAAAAAAGCTCAAATAGAAGAAGCTATAGGTTCTTTTTTTGAATTCCTAAAACTTCCTGAGAATATAAAGCAGCATATAGATTTAAAAATTTCCCCTTTACATCGGAGAGGTGATATCGGTTTTAAGCATCGTAACCCTGAGGATGATATTTATAATGATAGTAAAGATTTTTTTCATTATCATCCAATTATTGAAAAACACTATTCTGAATTTATTAAAAAGCATGAAACGCTCAGAATATTTTTAAAAAACGCTGCTCTATTATGGGATATTGTTTATTATACTATTAAAGATATATTAGCTAATTTTGAAAAAGACTATCCAAATACTTTATCCAAAATATTTGATACTGATACACCCCACATATTATTAAGGTTTCTCAAATATGATTATTCAGTATCGGGTCAGTATCTTGCAAAGCCTCACTTCGATTCAGGATCATTTACTATCGCAATAGCAGAAAGTAGTCCTGGTCTTCGAATTGGAACAAATCCTGAAGATTTGGAAGTTGTCAGACATGAAGAAAATAAAGCTATTTTCTTTATTTCTAGTAATTTTGAAAAATAATTGATATGAGCTACTAAAACCTGCATGGCATGATGTAATTCAATTAGATAAATCTGAGATTGGCAAGTCTTTTTCAAGATGGGCGATTGTGGCGTTTATTGATGGGCATTCAGTTGAAGCCTTACCAAGAAGTGAAACCCATAAATTTTTTGTAAATATATGAATAAAACTAATATTTTTTATCTTTTAATCTCTTTATTAACTTTTTGTGGTCAAACTATGGGAAATAGTACTAAACAAATATACGATCCAAAAGATACTAAGTTTTTAAAGAGGCTGAAGGGAAAGAAGCTTTAAAATGGGCAAAGAAACGCACTGATAAGGCAAAAAAATCTTTTCAGGCTATGCCAAAATATAAGCCGATTGAAAAAGAAATAGAATCTATTTTTTATGATCAGAGGAAAACTCCATATGGATCTATCCGTAATGGTTACGTATATAATTTTTGGTCAGATGATAAAAACCCCCAAGGTTTATGGCGTAGGACATTAATTCAGGAATATTCCAAAGATGAACCAGAATGGGAAACTTTAATTGATTTTGATAAATTATCTAAAGAATTTGGAAAAAAAGTGATGTGTCGAGGTGGGGTGGAGTATCTTCAAAATCCTAATCTCTACCTTATTATTATGTCATTTGGCGGTAAAGATGAAACGTTTTTTGCAGAATGGAATTTAGAGAAGAAAGATTTTGTAAAGAATGGTTTCGAGCCAAAAACAAGCGATGGAAAATTATTAGAAGGAAAATTTACTGATGGTGTTTGGATAGATCAAGATACTATTATTTCTAATTTTGTTTTACATAAAGAAGATGTAACGAATTCACTATATCCTAACTCTTTATATATATGGAAACGAGGATAGCCGATTGAAAAAGCTAAGAAAATATTTGAAGTACCGAAAGAGTATATAGGTGTTTCATTTGGTAAACTTTTGTCTGATACTATTTCTTCATCTTTAATATTTATATCTGCTGGTAAGGATTTCTACAATTATGATAATTATATTTTAGATACTAAAGATCAGAATTTACAGTTACAAAAAATAAATATGCCGTCAGATACAACCCCTGCAGGTTCTTTTAAGGAATATGTATTTTGGCTTTTACGTTCTGATTGGCAATTTAATGATACTAATATAAAAGCAGGATCGCTTGTTGCTATTCATTGGCAAGATCTTTTAAAAGTAGATAGCGATAAAGCAAGCCTTAAAATATTATTTACCCCAACAGATAGGGAAGTATTTAATTATGTATCAGTAACTAAAGATACAGTATTTTTAGCTAGCTATGATAATGTTATTTCAAAAGTTGTTACATTTACTTTGGAAAATAATGAATGGACAAAACCGGTAACCTTGAAATTACCTTATGAAAAAGCAAGTTTTGGTATATCTGCCCATGATGAGGAAGAAGAGGCATTAATTAGAGTCAATCATAATTTTTGTGTAAATTGTTAAAAATCATTTTCTAAGGGTCTGTCAGATTTTTTGTGTAAGTACGATTTCTCCATTTGCCCAATTTTGTAAATTAGTATCACAAAGTATAGCAAATTGATTTAAAGCCATCGCCCAATTCTTAATAGGCATTGTCCATTTTTTAGAGGCATTTGTCAACGCCAAAAAGATTATTTTCTGAATCGATTTGTCATCTGGAAATACTCCTTTATTTTTAATAATTTTACGAATTTGACGGTTAGTGGATTCAATAGCATTAGTAGTGTAAATCGCCTTCCTAATGTCTTCCGGAAAGCTAAAAAATGGAGCTATGCCAGACCAATTTCGTTGCCATATGTCAAAAATAACTGGATATTTTTCATCCCATTTTTTGGCAAAGTTTTGTAATTCTCTTAATCCCTCTGCTTCATTTATTGCAGAATAAACTGCTTTTAAATCAGCTGTTACCGCTTTTAGATCTTTGTATGATACGTATTTTACAGAATTTCTTACCATATGAACAATACACAACTGCACTATCGTCTTTGGAAAAATGCTATTTATCGCCTCTGGAAAACCCTTAAGACCATCAACACATGCAACATATATTTGTGCAACTCCTCGATTCTTCAGTTCTGTTACTACCTGCATCCAAAATTTACACCCTTCATTCTTGCCTATCCAAATTCCTAATAGCTCTTTCTTGCCCTCCATATTCACTCCAATAGCTAGATAAACCGCTTTATTTATTATTACATGATTATCTCTTGCCTTAACATGAATACAATCTAAGTACATTATAGGATATACATTATCAAGTGCTCTATTCTGCCAAGCAGTTACTTCCTCTAAAATACCATCAGTTACCTTTGATATTAACTCAGATGATACCTTGGTGGCATATAGTTCTTCTAAGTGCCCTTGTATTTCCCTAATGGTCATTCCCCGAGCATATAAGGATATTACTTTATCATCAAATCCTTCAAATTTACGCACTCCTTTTGGAATTAGTTGAGGTTCAAATTCTCCATCCCGATCCCTTGGCACTTCTACTGTCAATTTACGACCTTCTGGATCTATTAGAGTCTTTTCATAATTACCATTACGTCTGTTATCTGAGTATTTCTCATTTTTAGAATGTTTCTCATAACCTATATGAGATTCCATTTCTTTCTCTAAAATCTTATTTACTATCTGCTTTTTAATTCCCTGAAATATCCCTTCTTTACCAAATATTTCAGATGGATCACTTTGTGATAGTATTTCTGATACTAATTTTTCTATAGCTGGATTTGATACTTTGTTATTGTTCTTCATATTAGCTCCATGTAAGTTGTTTATGTTATTTTTATTCTTAACTATTTTTACAACTTACACAAACTTCCTGACACCCTCAAAACTTGATTACCTGTATATTTTTGAATTTTTTCTTCTAAAAGTTTTGTTGTTTCATTACTAATCAAAGCCGAATTATTTTGCAAAAATTTGTTAAGAGCAAATAATTTTTTTATATGTTTATTTAAAAGAGATATATTACTTTTAATAAATTTAGGTATTTCAGCTTCTATTTTCCATTTTATAAAATCTTTGATATGTGGTTCTTTAATATAAGTTTTTTTAACAATTTTATCTAGTTCTTTATTACGATATAATTTTTCAAGCTCCAGTAAAGCTCTTAAAGCTACTACTTTTTTATCTTTTTTACTTCCTATCTTTTTTAATAAACCTACTGGTGTTTTACCTCTGTAATAACCATCGATAATTTCTAAAGTAATACTAGCACCGTATTCTAATGATAGCTTTATAGAACTGAGTTTATACGATGATATGATTGCTGAATGTAAAGGAGTAAAGCCAAAATAATCCCTAGCATTTATAAAAGCTCCATTTTCAAGAAGAATTTTCACAACAGTGGTATAACCATTTTTAGCTGCTATATGTAATGGTGTGTCAATACCTACTTCTATCTCTATTAGTTCACCGTTTTTTGATATAATCCAATGTAAAGATTTATATTCAATAGAATCATTTGGATGCGTTTCATTTGGACTAATACCATGCTCAAGCAAAAATTTAGTGCCTGCGATATTATTTTTTGCTACCGCTTTAAAAAGGGCTTTTGATGAGATTAACTTAGGTATTTTTTTATGTTTGATGCTTTTTAGTATGAACCACTTCTGTAACCCTTACCATTAAGTAATTTTTTTAAAGGTAGAAAGAGATTGTCAGGTAGTTTATCTAAAGCAAACCATTGCCAGCTTTCTACTTTATGGGGTTCTAGATTCTGTAATTCATGCTCATTCAAACAATGAGCTTTAAGGAAAATCGATATGTAATGTTTTTGCTCTTTTTCAAAAACATCATTAGTGACGGCTAAAAATTCAGGATCTTTAATGATCAAATTTGTCTCTTCTAAAACTTCTCTAATGATGCACTCTTCAAAAGTTTCACCAAATTCTAAATGCCCGCCCGGATTACCATAGGTAAATTCACCGTGTGAGTTAATACGCTTACCAAGCAAGATTTCATTTTTACTATTAAATAGGATAATCCCGACACCGATGCGAGGGTGATTAGTCATATAAAATCGTTTCCTTATCTATATAAAGAAAACTTTTTTGTTATTTGAGAAATCGTATCCCATTTTCCAAAAAGTACGGCTGCATAATAAATATGTTCTTCTTCTGTCTTTTTTGCAATATTTTCTATTTGTTCCAAATATGTTCCTCCGGTCATACTATCTGTAAATGCCAAATGCATAACTTCAGACTCTTTTGCATTAAGTATAGCTTTTTTTATCTCACTTGATTTGCCACGTAAAATAATATAAGGCATTCCTGAAATTTGCCAATTATTACCACTTGCATCAATATTCGGTTGTAAGAAACAAGTAGGCTTACCAAGTAAAGCTCCAGCCGCAAGAGAGCTATGTGCTACTGCATTCATAGCAACTCCAATCTCAATATCTTTATTTACAATTATCACTAATTTATTTTCAAAGCTCATGTTATTTCCTTTTCTGCTTATTAACTATTACTTGAAAATATATAACTTATATTCTCTATAAGGGCAATAATTTAATACTTATTTTATAATAAATCCACTTCCTTATAAATAGTGCGGTAGAGGTTGGAGGTTTTTAATAAATGAGCGTGCGTTCCCTCGGCTTCTACTGCTCCTTTATCTATTATCAAAATATTGTCGGCTGATTCTATGCTGCTGATGCGGTGGGCGATTGATATAACAATTCTTCCTTTCATTATATCCCTAATAGAGCTTAATAGTTTCTGCTCGCTTTGACTATCTAAAGCATTCATTGCTTCATCGAGAAGTAGAATCTGCGGTTTGCGTAGTAAAGCCCTTGCTAAGGCTATTCTTTGCTTCTGTCCGCCTGATAGCCTAACACCTTTTTCGCCAATTTTGGCATTAATCCCATCAGGAATTTTATCAGCAAAATCAGCTATACCGGTAATTTTTATTATTTCGGTTATTTCCTCTTCGCTAACGTTAATATTACAGCATGTTTCAGAAAGCTCTAGACAAGATGAATTTAAAGGTGAGTCTGCGGAGCGTATATTAATACGTGAGCAAAGGCGAATCCTGCAAAATTCGCTTGTATCGAGCTTTATGGAGTGTGCTGTACCAAACATAATATTTGATTTAATAGTACCAGAAAAAATACTAGCTTCTTGCGGAACATAAGCGATTAATTTACGGATTTCATTAGGATTTAAAAGAGCAATATCTTGGTTATTTACTAGAATTGTACCGCTTTCTTGGATATAAAAGCGTAATAGCAACTGCATTAAAGTACTTTTACCTGAGCCTGATCTGCCAACGATGCCAATAAACTTGGTAGAATCTATTTTAAAAGATATATTATTGAGGATTTTTAAATTAGGTCTTGATGGGTAGGAAAAATTTACGTTTTTAAACTCTAACGATATAGAATTAACGGGCTTTAAATCTGAATAATTATTATGATTAACTATAGGTGATTTATCAATGATGGTAACTATTCGCTCTAAAGCAGCAAGCGGCAAGTGCATTTCACTTAATAGCTCAAAAATACCGCCACTACTAAAGCCGACAATAATTGCATAATAAATAAATGATATAATTTGACCAGAGGATAAATTACCTTTTACTATATCCAAAGCCCCAATCCAAATAACCAGCGTAATCCCAAGAAATATAAAAGCCATTGAGAATGCAAAAAACAAAGCACGAATTTTTAAACGAGCTGCCGAATAGGTCAAATAATCTTGCAGCAGATTATTAAACTCAGTAATTTTAGCTGCCTGACCGCCAAAAGCATGAATGGTTTTAATATTGCTAAAGCTTTCGTTAATATCAGATGCTAAAAGTGATTGAGATTCTAAGGTTTTTTTGGATAAAGCTTTAACATGTTTACCAAATTTGATTATGGGAATTAGCAGCAAAGGAATGGTAATAATTACTATCGATGCTAGTTTAAAACTTTCAAAAAACATCAAAATAATGCTACCGACTAACATCACTGAATTGCGAATAAAAAAAGATAGGAAATTAACAATAAGCTTAGATATTTGATCTATATCACTCGTTAGACGTGAGATTATATCGCCAATTTTTAGTTCTTCAAATTCAGTAATTTCATAATTAATTAGATTGCTATAGGCTTCTTTTCTTATTTGACTTGAGACTTTTTCAGCAACATTATTAATAAAATATGAGCGGAAAAAACTAGCAATGCTTAAGATAATAATAAGTAGGCAGATATATAATATGGATTTATCAACTGCCGCAGTGCGATCTAAAACCAAACCCTGATCAACTAAATTTCTGAAAACATTTCCGATTAGTAATAACGCAAGCGATACGCTAAGAAGAGAGATTATAACGATGATCAAATCTTTTTTATAGAATCTTAAGTTTTTAGCCAGTCTATATAAAAGTTTAGTGTTCATAATACTATGTTAAAGCAAAAGAAATAATAGAAAATGCTTCAAAATAAAGTTATTTAAGCAGATTTATTTTTGTAAGCTTGCCACTCTTCCCAACAATTTTCAGGGTTGATATCTTTATATCCTGTAGATATTTCAAGCTTTCTAGCTCTATCTTTACTGACTAATATACCAGTCGCATTATCACAAATATTTAAAACTTCTTCTTCAGCTAAAGGTAATCCTTTATTATTTTCTGATGATATTAATAACTGTAGTAAAGGTGGAATAAAGACAACCTCAAGTTCTGAATCTGTCACCGTGTTTATGAAATTAATAAATATATATGGGGCGAGTGACGGGAATCGAACCCGCGACCCTCAGAACCACAACCTGATGCTCTAACCAACTGAGCTACACCCGCCATAAGTTATCAAAGTAACAGCGTGACTTTAAATTATTATCACTATTTAGTCAAGAATATTTAGGAGTAATTAAGGTTAATTTATAGAAAATAGATTTAATTAAAACTTGTTGCTTTAATAATGCATACAAATATAATAATTTGACTTGTATAATAATTTGACTTGCAATTTATAACTATATATAGTTACAATATGAATCAGCATATAAAACTTATAAGTAAAGCTAAGCAAAATCCTAAAGGGTTAAGTTTCTCAGAGTTTCATAATTTAATGATTGGGTGTGGTTGGATTAAAGATAGACAAAAAGGTAGCCATCAAATTTGGTATTCACCTAGAGGTGATAGGTTATCTGTTCAGACTGTTGGAAATATGGCGAAAGAATATCAAGTTCGACAATTTTTAAACTTTGAAAAAGGTAAAGAAGATGAAAAGTAATGATATATTTGACGGCTTTACTATAGAGCTTTTTAAAGATATTGATGGAGATTGGTTAGCAAAATTTGAAGAATTACCTAATGTATCGGCTTTTGGTGATTCACCTGAAAAGGCATTGCAGGAATTACAAGAAGCTTGGTTTTTAATGAAAGAAAGTTATGTAAGCCATAATCAACCTGTTCCTTTAGCACCATCTAGAAAAGAATATAGTGGACAATTTAATATTCGAGTAGATAAGCGTATACATAGAGCTTTAGCATTAGAAGCATTTAGAGCAAAAATTAGTTTAAATGCTTTAGTTGCCCAAAAATTAACTTTATCGGTAAGACAATGAAAAAAGCGGTTATTTTAGTTAGTGGTGGGGCGGATTCTGCTACTGTTCTTGCAATAATGAGAGAGCAAGGTTATGAGATTCATGCTATAAGTTTTAATTATGGGCAGCGTAATAATGCTGAACTACGGAAAGTTACGGAGCTAGTAAAAGAGTATAACGTCAAGCAACATAAAATTGTCAATATAGACTTAAGAGCTTTCGGTGGTTCTGCTCTTACCGATGATAATATAAAAGTTCCTCATTATCAGGATGGGAAAGAGCTACCTGAAGATATACCGGTTACCTATGTACCTGCCCGTAATACGATCTTTTTAAGTTACGCATTAGGGTTTGCCGAAATAATAGGTGCTAAGGATATTTTTATAGGCGTACATACTAGCGATTCAGCAAATTATCCTGATTGCCGTCCTGAATATATCAAATTTTTTGAAGCAATGGCAAACCTAGCAACCAATATAGGAGGTGTTACTATTCATACTCCTTTGATTAATATGACTAAAGATCAGATAATTAAAACAGGGCTTAGGCTTGGAGTAGATTATAAAAATACCATATCATGTTATGATCCTAGCGAAGATGATCTATCTTGCGGCACTTGCCTTGCTTGCACGATAAGGCTTGATGCTTTTAAAAAGAATAATGTACAAGACCCAATTAATTATAGATAATTTTAATAAACAAATAGTTGGTAGACGAAGCTCAATTTGGAAAAGAGCAAGGAGACTGTAAGACGAGGAGCGGCAGCAGTTAATTAATACGTGAGCCTCCGAGGATTTACAAAGACGACGACGCCAATTTTTCAAATTCAGCGAGTATACATGTATGATTGATAGAAAATATTTATACTCCCCCTTTCCTACGCTTGATTTAGATGATATAATTTTAAGAGAGCTAACGGATACAGATGCGGAAGACTATTTTAATTATATGAATAAGCCTGAAATGGCTATTTATATAACAGAAAGTAACAGACCAAAAACTTTAGAGGAAGCTAAGGAAGAAATTCGTTATTGGTCTAGTTTATATAAGAATCACAGAAGTTTTTACTGGGGTATTGCACTTAAAAGTGATAATAAACTTATTGGTACTGCTGGTTTTAATATAATAAATTTAGAGCATCACAAGGCAGAAATCAGTTATGATTTGGATTATAGCTTTTGGGGGCAGGGCATAATGTTAAAATCTATAAAAAATATTTTAAAAATTGCTGATCATATTGGAATTGTCAGAGTTCAAGCAACAGTAATTACAGATAATTTACGCTCAATTAATTTACTTGAAAGATGCGGGTTTGTACGTGAGGGAATACTTAAAAAATATGAAATAGTTGCAAACGAGCATAAAGATTACTATATGTATGGTAGGGTTTTGTAACAAAAACGTCATTGCGAGCTGGCGTTGTTGCATGGATCACTTATGTCATTCCTAGCAACGGCGGGAATCCAGCATAAAGCAAGAGAAATCGAGCTTTTAGTTTTAAAAATTTGCTGTATTTATAATTTTTTCTGGATTCCCGCCGTTGCTAGGAATGACATAAGTGATCCACGCAACAAAGCCTCCACAGGATGACAGAGTTAAGCCATGCAAGTACGTCATCATGATAGACAACTAAGTATATAAACATAAAAAAAGAAAAATTGATGGTAGTAGAAGCTAATAAAAAAGAATTAATTTGTTCATTCTGTAGCAAAAAGCAGCATGAGGTGAAAAAGTTAATAGCAGGTCCTGCAGTATTTATTTGCGATGAATGTATAAATTTATGCGTGGATATAATGGAAGAAGAGAGTAAAATTGCGTTAAAGCAGATTACTTCCACTATTCCAACTCCGCAAAAAATATGTTCAGTTTTAAATGATTATGTAGTTGGTCAAGAGCAAGCTAAAAAAATTCTAGCAGTAGCGGTATATAATCATTATAAAAGGCTTGAATATGTCCAATCAGGCAATAATGATGTTGAGCTTAATAAATCTAATATTTTGTTAATTGGTCCTACTGGTTCTGGTAAAACTTTACTTGCTCAAACACTTGCTAAAATTTTAGACGTACCTTTTACTATGGCTGATGCTACCTCTTTAACGGAAGCTGGTTATGTTGGTGAGGATGTTGAAAATATTTTACTTAGATTACTTCAGGCTGCCGAGTTTAATGTGGCTAAAGCACAAAAAGGTATAATCTATATTGATGAAGTTGACAAGATTGCTAGAAAATCTGAAAACCCTTCAATTACTAGAGATGTATCAGGGGAGGGCGTACAACAAGCACTACTTAAAATTATGGAAGGAACGGTTGCTTCTGTTCCTCCGCAAGGTGGTCGAAAACATCCACAGCAAGATTTTGTGCAGCTCGATACCTCAAATATTTTGTTTATTTGCGGTGGTGCTTTTATGGGAATTGATAGCATCATAACTTCTAGAACAAATAATAGCTCTATAGGTTTTGCAGCAAATGTAAATATTGACAAAGAAAAAATTAACAGAGAAATTCTTAAATCTTTAGAGATTGAGGATCTAACAAAATTTGGATTAATTCCTGAATTTATCGGAAGATTACCAATCGTTACAACCTTATATGATTTAGATAAAGAAGCTTTAGTTACAATTTTAACTAAGCCAAAAAATGCTATAGTAAAACAGTTTAAAAAACAATTTGAGCTTGATGAAGCTGAGTTAATAGTTGAGGATTCTGCATTAGAAGCTATCGCTGAAAAAGCTTTAGCTAAAAAAACTGGAGCAAGAGGTCTTCGTTCAATAATTGAGCATCTTTTACTTGATAGTATGTATAAAGTTGCTGAGCTGAAGAAACAGCGTGTCACTATTACAGAAGATGTAGTTAAAGGGCTAATAGAGCCAATAATTACTTCTATTATTACCCCAACAGCAAAAACAAGTAAAAAGCAAGCAGCTGTTGAAGACATACCGGCGTAGTATTTATCACCTAGTAGCTTGTATCTGCGTTTTTAACGCTTTGGGTGTCATACCGTGGCTTGGGAACTAGATCCAGAAAAATAACTAAAAATACTAATTTTATTAGTATTTTTAACTGGACCCCGTGAACAAGTCACGGGGTGACAGAGGGAAAATTGAGCCACACAAATAAATCTTATTTAACACTTCACTTTATGCCTTATTTAATACCTGTAATCATAACTATAATACTTATTTTACTAGTTATAATAATCTGGTTTTATATAAAAGTTAGAACTTTAAAAACAGAGCTACAATTCTTAACAGATCAAAATTTAGAAATCTCTAACAATAATCAGCTACTTAATCAAGAAAAAATAGCTTACTTACAAAAAATCGAGCAACTAAAGTGCAGAGTGGAGTATCAAGAACAATCTATTAAGGATTCTGAAAAAATACGTAATGAGTCCTTTTCTTCGGCTAAAGCTGCTTTATTTGATTTAGGCAAGGATTTATCCAAGCAACTTATCGAAATCCATAAAATGGAAAACACAGCAGCAAGAGAGTTAGCTGAGAAAAATATTGCTACTGCTTCTGGAAAGTTTAATAGTGAGTTTGAGCGTTTAATTACTATGATAGGGACACTTAATAAAGATATTGAGCAGTCTAAAAGCACAGTGGACTTAATCAAACAGTCGTTACTTTCGCCTATTGGGGCAGGGCTACTTGCTGAGATTACTCTCGAAAATATCTTAAAATCATCAGGATTACGTTCTAATTTAGATTTCATCATGCAATATGGCTTAACCACCTCAGATAGTACTAAATTAAGACCTGATGCACTTATTTTTCTGCCGTCCGGTAATTTGATGGTGATTGATTCAAAAGCTTCCAAATTTTTAGTTGATGAGCAGGATAATAGTGGGAATCTTAGCAAAACTATGAATTATCATTTAAAGTCACTAGCTAATAAAGATTATGCTGAAAATATTTTAGCTGACTTAAATAAAAAAGAGCAGAATTATAACAATGTTATTACTTTGATGTTTTTACCCACTGAACAAGCCGTTGAGAAAGTTATTGCAGCCGATCCTAATTTTTTACAAAAAGCTTGGGGTTGTAGTATTTTTCCAGTAGGCCCTAGTGGGCTTATGAATATGCTATCATTTGCAAAATTTCAAATTACCGATCATCGTCGTTCAGAAAATTATAAAATAATCATTGAAGAGGTAAGAAAGTTATTAAGCTCTATTGGTACTATAGCAGATTATTCTCAAAAAATTGGCAATAATCTACATAATATGGTTACTAATTATGATAAGTTTGCGGCTTCTTTTAATCGTAATTTTATGTCAAGAGTTAAGAATATACAAAAACTGGGTATTGATTCAGGAAATAAAACGCTACCTGCAAGTCTTGAACGCTATCAAATTGTTTCTTCCAAATCCGAAATTATTGAAGTAGAAGCAGAAAATTCTCAACCACAACAAATAGAAGAATAAATCGATAATTCAAATGTTAAAAAAATTTTTTATAATTTGCATATCAATATTATTAGTATTTGTCTGCACATATGGTATAGAAAATTTAAAGTCCAAAAAAAATGAAAATATTCTAAGAGTTAGTTTTATCAATATGTGGTCAGGATTTACAATATATGAACTGCCAATGATAAAAGAAATAATTGAAGAAAGTGGAAGAAAAATTCTTATAGATCATAAAAATTATGACCTTATAATTGAGAGTGTTTTCGGTCAGAAAAAAATTAGTAACAAGAATAATATAAAAATATTTTTTACTGGTGAATCTATTAGACCTAACCCTGATAATTATGATATAGCTATAGGTTTTGATTATATAGATCATCCGCATTAAGGATACCTCTATATTATATGTATTTTACTAATGAGATAAGCACAAATTATAAAAGACCTAAATGCAACCCGAATAAGCCGCATTTTGCTTGTTTTCTTGTTAGTGCACATATAGATGATACTGAAAAATTTGATGGTTGCGTTGCAAGAGATAAATTTTTTCACAAGCTATCATCATATAAAAGAATAAGAAGCGGAGGTAAATACTTAAATAACGAAGCTAGAGTAGTACCTAAAGAAAACACTAGAGAGTGGTTATCTGAATGCAAATTTGTAATTGCTTATGAAAATAAAACGTATGAAGGCTATGTTACTGAAAAACCTTTCCAAGCTTATCTAGCTGGAGCGGCGCCTATTTATTATGCAGATAAAAGCTATGTTAAAGACGTAAATCCTAAGGCAGTAATATTTGCTAAAGATTTTGCTTCAGAAGAAGATCTATATAACTATATTATTTCTGTTGATCAAAATGACGAAAAATATTGTGAAATATATAATAACTCAATTGTACCCAATTCTTTAAATAATTACCCCATAATAAAAGAGAAATTAAAAGGAAAACTTTTACCTTTGTTACCTTTACTAAATGAAAAATAAAATTTATCACATTAAAAAGTATTTTTTTATATTATTTATTATAATTAGCTGCCTATTAATATTTTGTAAGTTTGGATCAAATGAAATTTCTTTATTCTATATTACTTATCAGTTAAAAAATAATCCAATTAGTGAAAAAGATATTAAAATTTTTGTAATTAATCTAGATCATAGTACCAATAGATATAATAATATAAATAAACAATTTATTGATATTAATTTACCTTATGAAAGATTTAGAGCAGTAGATGGTTATGAATTATCTATAACAAACCAAAAAGGAGAAAAGTTTACTGGTTTAGATGTAAAGAATAATTCTTCCCTTTTAGATAATAATTATACTATTGTTTGTCCATCAGAGAATATAAATTATTATGCAAATAGCAAGATATTAAATCGCACTTTAACCGCGGGTGAATTTGGGTGTTATTGTAGCCATAGAGAAATTTGGCTTAAAATGGTTGAAGAAAATATTCCATATGCCTTAATTTTAGAAGACGATGCTATATTAGAAGAAAATTTTTATAAGAAATTCTCAACCATAATCAAATCTTTACCTAGTGATTGGGATCTAGTCTATTTATTTTTAATGCATCTACCGAGGCAAAAATTTTATAAAATTTATAATAATCCTTATCTTAAAAAAATTGGTAGCCAAAGGTATTTTTATACTTCTACAGGTTATTTAGTAAATTTAAAAGCTGCTACGAAGCTTCTTAAATATAGTAAAAGCTTTAGCGAGCCAATTGATGATAGTATAGCACAAGAAGTAGCTAATAATAGAATACAAGCTTATATTACCGTACCTTTTTTAATAAATACTGATTTTAAAGATTCAACTATTATTGAGATGGGAAGACCAAACTAGAAATATAGTAAAATGAATCTTACTAGCCGTGTCCTTAAGATACCGCAATCGAATCGCATTATGACATACTATTATTAGAGTTTTATCAAACCATTTTAGCTTTAGGTTGTTTAAAATTAGCTTGGTCAAAATCGTATATGAAGCTTTTAATAACAGGTACTATAAACTGTTTAAACTTACTGCCGCTAAATACGCCATAATGTCCTGCACCTTTTTGTAAATGATATTTCTTTATTGATTCGGGAATATTGGCACAAAGCTTTAAAGCAGCTTTGGTTTGACCAACTGCTGCAATGTCGTCAAGTTCTCCCTCTATACCAAGTAATGCACATTTAGTAATATTTTTTAAATCAATAGGACGTTGCTCTGAAACTAATTTGCCTCTTGCTAGTGAAAATTGTTGGAATACTTCATCGATAGTTTGTAGGTAAAATTCTGCCGGCATATCCATAGCAGCTAAATATTCATCATAAAATTTAATAGTATGATCAGCTTTTTGATAATCGCAATTTAATAAATTTTGCCATAATTCCAAATGCGAATCTATATGACGAAATAGATTTAAGCTTACAAAACCTGCAAGTTGTAAAAATCCTGGATATACTTTTCTACCATGACCAGGATAATTAGGTGGTACTTGCATTGTAACCATTTTGCAAAACCACTCCAAACTTTTGCTTAGAGCAAATTCATTTACTGCTGTTGGGTTTTTTCTAGCATCAATAGGACCGCCCATTAAAATCATTGAGCTTGGAACGTTTGGGCTATTATCTTTCGACATTAAACTAATAGCAGCAAGTAGAGGTACAGTCGGTTGACAAACAGCCATAGTATGAACATTTGGTCCTAGAAAATTAATAAACTCCATTACGTAATCAATGTAATCATCCATATCAAAAGAACCTGCTTCAAGCGGTACATAGCTTGCTTCCGTCCAGTCGGTAATATAGACATCCGTATATGGTAATAATTCCTGCACAGTTGAGCGGAGTAACGTAGCGTGGTGACCTGCCATAGGTGCTACTATCAACAATTTAGGTAGTGCATTTTTAAAACCTAATTTTTCAAAATGACGTAACTCACAAAAAGGCTTCTTCAATATAACTTTTTCATTGATCTTACAGGCTTTGTTATCAATAGTAGTTTCAAGGATATTAAATTCTGGCTTTTCATATTTTCTAGTCATACGCTCACAAAGCGTTAAGTAAGAATGCATGATTCTAGCAAAACCATTCTCCTCTAATGATTCACGCTCATATGCTTCTTTCAAAATCTTTATGCCTAAATGCATAGGGGCTATTTGTGCTCTTAACCCCTCCAGCACATAGTATGTATAATTAGTATTTAAATCATAGTTAATCATAATTTATTCTTGAATTTAATAATAACTAAACAACCCTCAGCTTATAGCTGAGGGTTGTTTAGTTTCTTCAGACGAAAACAACTTATTTTCAATTAAAGCAGGAACAATTTTATTGTGCAAAAATCCAAGTAGCTTATTGTGCATAAAGCTCGTAACTTTACTTTGTTCTTCGACGACTCCAGCTGCGGATAACCAACGTAGAGCGGTACATGTTATAAAATAATTTACAGTATTATTATTTAATAAATCAATAGGCTGTAATAGTAGATTTGCTGCATATCTAAAACAAATAACTACATTATTTATCAAATTATCAGAAAAGGTAGGAGTATTATCAAATAAAAATTTAATATCTTCAAAATGACTTTTATCGTTTGTTTTACTTTCTAATTCCTTAAACAGATTATAATTAATGATTTTGGTTTGTTTACTTGATAATACGGTACTCGGAAAAGATAATAAAAGTTGTAATATAGCAAGAATAGTAGTTGGTAAAGCACACAGCTCATATAGTGGTTCTTCTTCATCAAATACATATGAACGAAGTAATATTACTCCTGTTATAAGAGTACTATAAGTCAATGCTATTTTGCCAGAATGGCTGCTAATAGAATTGGATTTTTCTATTAGTCAAGAGTTAATTTTATGTTCCTCGTTAAATTGATCTTTAGCTTTTTCTAGCTTAAAGTAACTTTGCTTTAATGAACTAATATACCTTACAAAATTTAAATGTATCTCTTTTTCTTTGTTAAATTCTTCTGCATAATTCACGTTTGGCTTATATAATATTGCCTTAGCAACATATCGATATAGGAAATATTCTTTAGTGAGCGGATATGACGTATTAGAAATTTTTTCTGCTGATTCAAATAATTTTGCGTAATGCTCAAAATTATTCTCTAAAAACAACTGAACTTTATTACGTAACTCAATAAATTCTAGTGATTTTATATCTCCTATATATTTTAGAATTGCGTCAATAAGATTTTTATTTTCTATTCCTATTAATTTTTGTAATTTTATATGTAAAAAATGATCATAGTTATTTAGTTCGTTAAAAATATTTTGCCAATTTTTATCGGTAATATTTTCACCTTGATATTTTTTAGTTTTTGCTATGCTGCTTAATAGTGCTTGTAAATGTTCTGTGTAAACAAAATTTTTTGTTGTTGTGGGTAAATTATCAAAATTTTTATCATATCCCCATATTTTAAATAATTTACCAAAATCAAACCTTGCAAGTGCAGTAGTACTTTTCCATAAGCATGTTGAAAAAGCTGATATATTATTATAATAGTTTAATATTATTTCAAGCTTACTGCTCATAATTTTTCATAATAGTTAATTTAAATTAACCATTATGAGCTATAGCAATTTTAAATGCAATTATTCTTTTGTAAAATTTTTAAGCAAAATTAAAGCCTTTGCTGGTAAGAGGTAGTATTTCTTGAGAGATGATTTAACACATAAAGTTAGACCTGTGTTATAATCAACGTTTCCTTTTTGATCAAAATAATCTAATAATAATCCTATATCTGCATGATATTGCTCTACTATTTCTAATAATTCTAGTTTGTAGTATCATCTAGTAACGTTAGTTTACTCTATTTTTTAAGGGCTTAAGTGCTTTAGCCGGTTTTAATAATTTCGGCGTTAAGATGAATTTAGTTTTTCTCTCGATATTTGATAGAAAAAACAAATGAAAAGTGTGTGGATGATGTATCACCGCATATTTATCCCATTCAGGATATTGTCTATTTAAATTTTCCTTTGGGTTATAGGGACCATAAACTTCTATATCACCAAATTTATATTTTTTTAAAGGCAATAATTCATGATCATAAAAGAAATCATTAGGATATTGAGTGCGTGTTTTTAAGTTAGAATGAATAAATTTATTTTGGTTTTTTTGAAAAGTAAAAATATCAATACAGCCTTTTTGACATATTGCATAAGCTAAATCATGAGAAATAGAATAGCCTAGTTTTTGAAACTCAGGGAATATTTGTTGTAGCCTTATCTCATCTTCCTGCATTATGCCAATATCAAGATCATCATCATAAGGTATTATCCCTTGATGACGAACTGCCCCAAGTAAGGTGCCTCCGTCTATCCAATAATTAATATTGTGCTTAGTTAACAACTCATGAGTATCTTTCATAACTTGATAGAGTGAGAGAGTCGTATTCTCACTAATTCTATATTTTTTTACTTCTTCATCGGTTGGCACTTTATAATGCCAATCATGTTCAAGCACGTGAGTATAAAAAAATATACTGGCAAAAAGCAAGAGAATAGAACCTAAAATATTTTTAGGTGAGAATACTGACTTTAATTTCATTATTTGTTGGTTTGAATTTTATTTCTTTTGCTGATGTAACATTTTTTAAATCTAATGTCAATTCTTCGGATAATTCAATGCCGCTAACTTCAAGCAATTGTACTTCTGCTTTTATGGATAGATTCTTTTCAGCTTTAAATTTTCTAACATGATCTAAAATTTCAAGCAAGCCTTCTGCTTGTTCTGGTTCGACTTTATAGTTTAAATTACTATAATTAACCCAATTACCTTTAATGTGAATAGAATTTTCACTATATAATATTTGATACAACTCCTCGGTAATATGTGGCATAAATGGTGCAAATAGTTTAAGTAAGGTTTGCATAACGTGATAAAGCGTTAATATGCTACTATATTGTCCGCTAGGGTTTTTATTTTCTTCATTATAAGCACGTGTTTTACTGATTTCTAAATAATTATCACAAAATACTGACCAGAAAAATTTTTCCGTTAAATGCATAGCGTTAGCATATTCATAATTTTGCAACTCGTTTGTTGTATTATTTACTAGCTCTACTAGCTTATTAATTATCCACTGATCAAATTCATGAGTAATTTTTTCTTTCACATCTATAAGATTTGCTTTTTTGTCTTCATCAGATAATTTATCAAAATGCTGTGAAACAAATTTAGCAGCATTCCATAGCTTATTAACAAGCCTTTTGCCATTTTTCATTACGTCCTCTGAATAGGCAGTGTCAGCTCCTAATTTTGAATTAGCTGACCAATAACGTATAACATCAGAACCATATTGCTCTAGCAATTTTTCTGGTACTAATACATTCCCTTTAGATTTAGAAATTTTACTACGATCTTCACCCAAGCACCAACCACTTACCATGATATTTTTCCATGGTAGAGTATTTTGATGTAGATGAGCTTTTAAGATAGTATAAAATGCCCAAGTTCTAATAATCTCATGTGCTTGTGGTCTTAAATCCATTGGGAATAAGTTATCATGCCTATCCTTATTCACGGCAAACTCATCAGAAATACCCCATGTTGAAAGTTGCGGCGAAACAGAGCTAGTTGCCCAAGTATCCATAACGTCTAAGTCAGGCTCTACTTCATCTTTGCTATAGCCAGCAGGCAAATCTTTTAAAGGATCAACAGGCAATTGCGAAATATCAGCGTATAAAATTTTACCCTCTTCGCCGATTCTTTTAGAATACCAAACAGGAAATGGCACGCCAAAATAACGCTGCCTGCTTATACACCAGTCCCAAGATATGGCATTAATCCAGTTATCTAAACGAATTTTCATATTTTTAGGATGCCAATTTAGTTCGTTTGCTCTTTTTAATAGCTCATCTTTATGCGATATAGTTTTAACAAACCATTGTGGCACAGTCAGTACCTCAAGAGGTGCACCTGAACGCTCAGCACATTTAACAGTTTGGATAATCTCTTCTTGCTTAACAAGCAATTCTTGCTCTTTTAAAATATCTATTATCTTGCTTCTTGCTTCTTTTATTTTTAAGCCGTCTATTCCGATCTCATGAGGGAAATCTATCGTACCTTTTTTGGTAATAATAGTGTTCAAAGGCAGATTATGCGTTTTCCACCAAATAATATCAGTTTGATCACCAAATGTGCAGCACATAACAAGCCCTGTGCCTTTATCTTGCTGCACTAACGGGTCGGCTAAAAGCGGGACTTTAACATTAAGCAGCGGAGTAACGGCAAACTTTCCTGCTAAATGCTGATAACGCTTATCGTCTGGGTGATAGAATACGGCAACGCAAGAAGGTAATAGTTCAGGTCGGGTAGTTGCGATGGTAAATTCATCATTTGCTTCAGTTTTAAAAGTGATATAGTTCATGAATGAGGTTTTTTCCTTATCCTCAATATCAGCTTGAGCAAGGGCTGTGCCGTCTACTGGATCCCACAAAATTGGCTGATTATTACGATAAACCTCACCTTTTTTTACTAAATCAAGAAAAGACATTTGTGAGATTTTACGAGATAGCGGACTGATTGTTTGATATTCTAAATTCCAGTCTACCGATAAAGCGATTTGATTAAACAAACTTCTAAATTTTTCTTCTTCGCTTGCTACTACCTCATTACAAATATTTATGAATTCTTCTCTGCCCATATTATACGCCTTGACTTGTCTTTGCTTTTCAACAAGTCGCTCAGTCGGCAGTCCGTTATCGTCAAAGCCCATAGGATAGAAAATATTTTTTCCCATCATACGCTGAAACCGTACTATAAAATCGGTCTGTGTATAGCTATAAACATGCCCGATATGGAGCTGTCCCGAAACAGTCGGGGGAGGCGTATCTACAACAAATGTTTCATCTTTAGCGATATTCTCATTGTATGCATAAATTTGCTTTTCTTGCCAAATTTTTTGCCATTTTTTTTCGCTTTCGATAAAATTATAATTTTTCGGAAATTCTTTCATAAATGTTTTTGCTAGTTTGAATAACTAACATTATAAAGATTATATTTAATTATGACAATAACGCGTTGCTTTTTTTGAAGAGGATACCTTTAATACTTCAAGATTTGGTAAATACTAAGATAGAACTTCAAAAATTGGTAACAATGTTCTATAAGTACGCAGGTAGCCACGTATTAAGTAACTGCTGCCGCTCCTCGTCTTATAAACCGATTACTCTTTTTGTTTTGAAGTTGATCTTCGTATAAGCCAAATCTTGAAGTATTAAAGGTATATTTCCATAATCTTAGAGCATTCCAAAATCCACAGTTGATTGTGCTTCAATTAATATATACACAAATCCCTTGCCATCTTCTTTCGTTTCAATTCCATAAACTATATCACTGTATTTTTTACTTAGAGACTCTTCAATATAGCTTTCTTGTTCTACAGTTATTTTTGATAAATCTATCAGTTTTTTAAAATCCTTAGGTAAATAATATTCTAAAAATTCTTGTGCCGCTATTTTATCGGTCATTATTATTTTTACTCAGGAATCATGTTTTAATTTTTTGACCACAAAATCTAGTAGTTTTTTGCGGCGTATTTTATCCTAATTTGTATATGATGTCTATATTTATTTAAACTTAAAGTTTAATATTAATAATATAAAAATAAACTTTTATTTACATAAGGCTTTAGTAAAACTTAGGCGATGATAAGGGGATAAGCCATATTCTTTTATAGCCTGAGCATGCTCTTTTGTGCCGTAGCCTGAATTTTTATGCCATAAATATTGCGGGAATTCTTCACTTAATTTTAGCATTAATCGGTCTCTAGTAACTTTTGCTATAATAGAAGCTGCGGCAATCGATAGTGATAAATTATCACCGTCTATAATGCTGATAAATCTTTTATCGCTGAATTGCATGTTACCATCAACTAAAATTATTTCCAGCTTAGTACTAAGGTGTTCTGCAGCAAGAAGACAAGCTTTTTTCGTTGCTTCTAATATATTAATTTTATCTATCTCAGTATGTAAGATAATACCGGTTGCCCAAATGTAATTAGCAGTTATCTGTTCATATAATAATTCTCTCTTCTTTTTAGAAAGTTTTTTAGAATCATTAATGCCAGCTATAATATTGTTTTGATCCACTATTACAGCGGCAGCTACTACTGGTCCAGCTAGCGGTCCTCTGCCAGCTTCATCTATGCCAGCTAGAATAAAGTTTGGGTATTTTTTTTCAAAATGTAATATATCTATTTCCATAATTGTATTTTTTATATTTCTAATATATGATAAATCAGTTTATGAGTTACAAATAAAGTGCAAAATTATTTTGAATTACTAGGGTTAGAGCAAATTTATAATATTGATTTGAAGATATTAGAAAAGCAATATTTTGCTATGCAGATAAAATATCATCCTGATAAAGCCAAAAATTTGCAAGAAAAAGAGCAAAATCTTATTATAGCATCAAACCTAAATAAAGCTTATTCTACCCTTAAAGATAGTTTAAAGCGTGCTGAATATATGCTGCTTTTGTATGGCGTAAACTTAAATGATGAGAAAGTACGCAGTAAGCTTTCTGCTCTTGAGTTAAGTATATTCTGGGATGAAATGGAGCTTATAGAAAATACTAGCTCATATAAAAGTTTAGAAGAAATAAAAAGTAAATATGAATTAATGGAGAAAGCAGAAGTAAATTTTTTAGCTGAGTCTTTCAAAAAGCAAGATTTATCAGATGCGACTATCAAAACTAGTAAACTTAAATATATTCATACATTGCTGAGTAAGCTTCAGGAAAAAATGAAATTATGCAAATAATAGAAATTAGAGAACCAGGGCAAGCAGAATCTAAACAAGAAGCTAAAATAGCTGTGGGTATAGATTTTGGCACTACTAACTCGCTAATAGCTATTTCAGCTGGTAGAAAAGTTAAAATTATACAAACTGAAGATAATAAAGAATTAATCCCAACTACTATAGAATTTATAAATAGCAATATTATAGTAGGTAGTAATAAAGGTTTACGTTCAATTAAAAGGTTATTCGGCAAAACATTAAATGAAATTCTAAATACTCCTGCTCTTTTTTTTTTAGTTAAAGATTATATAGATCTACAAAGTAAAGAAGTTAAATTAAAATTTGCCAATAAACAAATGCGGATTGCTGAAATTGCAGCAGAAGTTTTTATATATTTAAAACAACAGGCAGAAAAAGAGCTTACAACCGAAGTAACCCAAGCTGTTGTTACTGTTCCAGCTCATTTTAATGATGCGGCGAGAGGGCAGGTGATGCGTGCAGCAAGGCTTGCAGGCTTAGAGGTTCTAAGGCTAATTGCAGAGCCTACTGCGGCTGCCTATGCTTATGGATTGAATAAAAATCATACAGGTTGTTATCTTGTATATGATTTAGGTGGTGGTACTTTTGACGTATCAATTCTAAATATTACAGAGGGAGTTTTTCAGGTTATAGCAACAAATGGTGATAATATGCTTGGCGGCGATGATATAGATAAAATCATTGCTGATTATTTTTGTAATAAATTTAACTTACCTGATAACACTGATACTCTAGAGTTTGCTAAAAAGGCAAAAGAAGCATTATCGAACCAAGATAATTTTGAGTTCAATAATATATCGCTTGATAAACAAACATTTGAACAGTTAATTACCCCTATAATAGGTCGTACAATCAATATAGCCAAAGAATGTTTGGAAATAGCAGGAAATCCAAACATAGAAGGCATTATTTTAGTAGGTGGTGTAACTCGTATTCCGTTAATCAAGGATGAATTATATAAAGCTTTTAAAGTAAATATTCTTTCAGATATTGATCCTAATAAAGCTATTGTATACGGGGCTGCACTGCAAGCAGAAAATCTAACAACACCGAACATCGATTCATTATTGATTGATGTAGTACCTTTATCTTTAGGTATGGAATTGTATGGCGGCATCGTTGAAAAAATTATCATGCGAAATACCCCAATTCCTATTTCTGTGATAAAAGAGTTCACAACTTATGCTGATAATCAAACTGGCATACAATTTCATATACTACAAGGTGAACGTGAAATGGTAGCAGACTGCCGTACTTTGGCTAGGTTTGAGCTAAATGGACTTCCTCCCATGAAAGCAGGAAGTATTAGAGCAGAAGTTACTTTTTCTATTGATGCTGATGGTATATTATCTGTTTCTGCTTACGAAAAAATAAGTAATACCTCGCATATCATAGAAGTGAAGCCGGATTATGGGATTGATGCAGGCAAAGTTGATAAGGTTTTAGAAAATGCTTATAAAAATGCTAAACTGGATCATGCTGCAAGATTATTACAAGAAACAGTTATTGAAGCTGAATCTTTGATTTTTAATATAGAACATGCTATTAAAGAATTAGTAGATTTGCTATCAGAAAACGAAAAGCATATAATCAGTAGTTTATTAAATAACATAAAGCATGCAATAGATGCACGAGATCGTGCTTTAATTAATAATGCTGTTAAAGATTTTAAATCTAAAACAAAAAAATCTTTAAATACAAAGATTAATATAGTAATTAGTGATTTGTTGAAAGGTAAAAATATCAATCAAATTAAATAACTTACTTCTAAAGGTAATTTGTACGTCAATCCGTTACTCGCATGCTTACATACGTTTATGTATGCTGCGTTCCGTGTTTCCTGCAAATTCCTATTTATAAGATAAGTTATATGAAAAATCTGAGGAAGAAAGAGGATAATGTCAAAAACAATAAAAGTTACATTTGTTATAAATAATGGGGAAGAGAAAATAATAGAAGCACCGCTAGGGCTTTCTATTTTAGAAGTTGCTCATAGTAATAGCATAGATCTTGAGGGTGCTTGTGAAGGTTCTCTTGCCTGTGCTACTTGTCATGTTATTTTAGAGGAAGAATTTTACAACAAATTAGAAAAACCTAAGGAAGAAGAAGAAGATATGCTTGACTTAGCCTTTGGTCTTACAGATACTTCTAGATTAGGGTGTCAGATTATTTTAACTGAAAAATTAGACGGTATAAAAGTACGTCTCCCTTCTGCTACTCGTAACATAAAATGATGGATTAAAAAAGTGATACGTAAAATACTTATTTTTGTTTTCTTAGCCTTTACTATAGTATGGTTTGCTGCTGCTTATACTTTGAAAAACAATGTAATAAATTTAATTAAAAATTCTGAATCGGATAATCTTAAAATATCCTATAATACAGTTAAATTTTCAGGATATCCGTTTCACTGGAAAATTACTATAACAGATCCAAAAGTAAAATTAATAGATCATGTAAATTCTAAAGAGCTTTCAAGTGAAAATATTGTTTTAAATATTAAGTTTAGTACTAAAAAAGCTACTTTAAATTTTGGACCGTTTATTAAAGAAGTAGATAATTACGGCGATAAAACCTTCATCTATGATATGCGTAGTAAAGAGGATATAAAAGGAATAGGGAAATTTAATAAACCTTTATATAAAATATCGAAAGATGATGATCTAAAAGAAGTAATAAAATCGATTCAGCTTAATAATAAATCATTATTAATATTCAAAGATGATGAAGAGATTTTTAAAATTAATAATTTAGCTTTCTTTATTTCTAAGAAAAATCTAGCAGATAGCGAAGATATTTCATTGATTTTAAATATGAATTATGATTCTGAAAAGAATATAGCTAATTTTAAAAATGCTACTTTAGATATTGCTGCTTTATTAAAATTTACCCCAGATGGTGAAAATTCTGCTATTTTACAAAATTTTAATATAGAAAAATTTGTTTTTAGTTGTGATCATAACTCTAAAATCAATCTAAATGGTGCTTTACAATTTTTTGCTAACAAATTACCACAAGGTAAGTTATCATTTGAGCTTGAAAACTATCACTCTATTATTGATAAGTTATTACCTAATAACATTATGTTTTCTAAAAAGTTTATTAAAACAGTTATAGCTAAAGCAGTTAATAAAGCTTCCGATGAAGCAGCTTTCATTGCTAATCAAAAAGAATCAGCTGGCTCAAATACTGATTATAATAATATAGAAAAAGCTAAGTTTGATGTTGAATTTTCTGAAAAAGGAATAAATATCGGCTCTATTAATTTACTTGAGTTAAAACTTGGTGATAGTAAAGAAGAACAGCAGCCTGAAAATCATGCGAATTAATTATATGAATAACCTTAAATTAGTATTATATAGCTTTGTTTTTAGTATAATTCTTACATGTAGTGATATTTATGCTGATCAAAAGCAAAAAGTTTTTAAGATTGGTACTGGCTCTATTTTGCAAGGTTATTATTCTATAGGTCTTGATTTATGCAAAACAATTATAGGAGATGAAAAAAATAACGAAAATATAGTATGCGAAGTTGTTGCAACAAATGGTAGTATTGAAAATTTAAAATTATTGCAACAAGGTAAAATCGATTTAGCTTTAGTGCAAGCAAATATTGCAGTAGAAGCATATGATGGAATAGGTTATTATAGCGATAAAGGAAAAATGCAAAATCTACGTCAGCTACTGAATTTGCATGATGAATTTTTTACAGTTATTGTAAAAGATGAGGATAAGATAAAGTTTTTTGCTGATATTGATGGAAAGAGAATAACTAGTGGTCCAGAATATTCCAGCAGCAATATTACTTATGATGCAATGTGTTCTCTATATAAATTTGCTAAAGAACCAATAAATACTGATATTAATTACGAAGATTCTATCGATAAATTCTGCCAAAAAGAAATAGATGCTATAATCATGATGGTTGGGCATCCAAACCCTTTAGTGAATTTAATTGCTAATAGATGTGAAATTGATTTTGTTTCAATTGAAAACGCTAAAATAGCAGAGTTAATACAACAAAATAGAGCTTTTCGCAAAGCGGAGCTTCATAAAGGCTTATATCCATGTATTACAGATGATCAAACAACTGTAAAAGTATCAGCAATTTTAGTAACTAGAAATGATGTAGATTCTAATATGTTAGATAAATTTATTGGTGCTTTTCATAGAAATGTTGCAAGTTTTAAATTTTCTAATTATTTATTGAACAATATTAACATTAACTATTTTGCCGATACTCAAAACTTTGTTTTACCAAAACATGACTCGGTAAGAAATAGAGAATAACTATTTATTAGAGTATTATATAGAAATACTATGTTTAAAAATATACTTATACCTATAGACTTAGCAGATAAAAAGTCTGTGAAAGCTCTTCTTTCTAAAGCTTTAATGTTTGCAACAGCTTCTCAAGCAAAGCTACATTTTATATATGTGATTTCTGATTTTGGGATGAAAATGGTCGAAGATTATTTACCTAAAAACTGGATTGCAGAAAAGAAAGCAAAATATCAAACTCAAGTAAAAGAGCTTATAAAACAATATGTACCGGATGAAATTGAAGCCGATTATTACATAGGTAGCGGTGCTGTTTATGATGAAATAATTAAGCGTTCCAATGATATCAAAGCTGATTTAATAATAATCTCAGCAGTTAGACCGCAGCTAAGAGATTATATGCTTGGTCCTAATGCCTCTAAAATCGTCCGTCATTCTAGTATATCAGTCTTAGTAGTAAGAGACGAGTAATTAAATCTCGTCTATTAACTCTTCATTTACCGAAAATATACTTTCTGTTTGCAAATAAGTAGCTAATTAGAAAATATAGTTGACATTTAGAAAAGTTAGCTAAAATCCTTTGCAAGGATAGCAGTAATGCTATCCTAGGGTATAGAAGCCCTTGATCACAGATGGTTAGCATCATCCATTTAAAAATGCTCCTCAACTTTGTCATGGTTGGGGAGATAGTAGCTATGTACAAGGTTTTAAACCTAAAGGCTGTTATAACTGTTCTGTGACGGTTCTTCTAACTCCCCAGCCACCAACGTTATGCTCTTTGGTGGTTAATTTGAGTAATTTAAACTTTGTACACAGAACCATTAACTGGTATGGTGCGGCATATTTTATTTGGAATAAAATAACTTCATCTAAGGTGAAGCCTGCTTATTACCTTAGATGTTCATTATTATCTAAAGCTTTTTTGGAAAAGAAGTACATATACCGCAAATACTTCAAAAGTTGGTAAGTCAAATAAGCGGTGAGTCTGCACAAGCGTAGATAAACTACGTGAGCAAAGACGAATCCCGAAATTTTGCTTATACGAAGATCAACTTCAAAAAGAGTAATCGGTTCATAAGACGAGGAGCGGCAGCAGTTACTTAATACGCGGCTACCTGCGTACTTATAGAACATTGTCACCAATTTTTGAAGTTCTATCTTAGTATTTACCAAATCTTGAAGTATTAAAGGTATACATTAATAAAACTAATTATTTTCTCATCTTAAACAATTCATATTACAAATCTTCATAGAACCTAGGAATATAATCCTTAAATATTGGATTTATTCGGAATATAATTATGATAAGCTGAAATATCGTTGCTTATTTGCAACTCACTATTAGGGGCGAACTATTATGGATATTTAGTTCAGAAAATGATATAATAAAAATATTAAATAGAATAATAAAAGAGATATGTACAAAGTTAATCCTAGAGTAGATTTAGCATTTAAAAAAATCTTCGGAGTGGAAGAGAATAAGGATTTATTGATATCACTTATTAATTCAATAGTTAGTGAAAAAGATCAAATTGTAGAAGTAACGCTGCTTAATCCGTATAATCCGAAAAATTTTGCAGCAGATAAATTATCTATTCTCGATGTAAAGGCTAAAAGTGAAACCGGTAAAATGTTCAATATCGAAATACAGGTGACCGATGAAGCTGACTATGATAAAAGAGCCTTATATTATTGGTCTAAATTATATGCAGAACAGCTAAAAGCCGGTGATGACTATTCAAAATTAAATAAAACAATAGGTATTCATATACTAAATTTTACTAGTATTCCGAATACTGCAAACTATCATAGTGCCTTTGAGCTAAGAGATAGAGTAACCAGCTTAGTATATTTTGAAGATATAGAGTTACATACAATAGAATTAAATAAATTTACTAATGCTAAAGAAGAGCTAACAGATATAGTAAAAAAGGTTAAAGATTCTCTTGATATATGGCTAGCTTTTTTAACTCGCCATGATTTATTAAACAAAGATAAGCTGCCAAAAAAACTAGATAATAAAGTTTTAAAGAAAGCCTTGACCGTACTTGAGGTTATGAATTTTAACGAAGAAGAGCGAAACACTTATGAAGACCGCTTAAAATGGCTTATGATCGAAGCTAATACGCTTAAAAAAGCTAAAAAAGAAAGTAAAGCCGAAGGTAAGGCTGAAAAAAGTATAGAAATGGCAAAGAAAATGCTTATAAAAAGAAAACCCGTGGGTGAGATTATGGAATTTACTGATTTAACAAAAGAACAAGTAGAAAAGCTAAAAGCAGAAATAGCAGAGTCTAATAAATAAATTGTATTTGGGATTATGAAATTTAAATGCTGGAAAGGCTAAAAGTAGAAATTTAGAAAGGATTATTTAACCCAAGTTTTCCATATGTTTCTGAATTATCTATGGCTTTTATTCCTTGTTTGATTAGGCGTAATATGTAATACATTCCTGCCCCGAAAACAATCATATATACTACTATAAAAGCCATCAAAGAAATAAATACATATTTGCCTAGCACCGGTGATGCCATATCGGCAGTTCTTAAAATATTATAGACAATATAAGGCTGTCTGCCTACTTCAGTGACAAACCAGCCGGCTAAAACTGCAATAAAGCCTGATGGTGACATTAACATATACCAATATTGAAACCATTTAGCATTATATAATCTTTTCTTTAAATAAAGATATAATCCGGCGATGCCAGTAAATACCATTAAAAAACCAATCCCGACCATGACACGAAAGCTATAAAATACTGTAGCAACCGGTGGACGTTCGTCTCTTGACCATTCTTTTAGTCCTTTTATTTCACCATCTAAGCTATGAGTTAAGATTAAGCTACTAGCATATGGTATTTGCACAGCATATTTTGTTTTTTCCTCTTCTTTATCAGGAAAGCCAATAATATTTAAAGCTGCCCCTTTTTCTGTGTCCCAAATTCCTTCCATAGCCGAAACTTTAACAGGCTGATATTTAAGAGTATTTAAGCCATGCTGATCACCAATAAATACTTGAACAGGAGCAACAAATAGTGCCATTAATACTGCCATAAAAAGCATAATTTTAGCATGTTCTTTATAGAGGTTATTTAGTAAATAAAAACTTCCTACACCGCCAATAACAAACGAAGTGGTTAGATAAGCTGCCGTAAGCATGTGAAGAAAACGATATGGGAAAGAAGGATTGAAGATAATCTCAAGCCAATTTAAAGGATAAAAAAGCCCATCATCCCTAATTTCAAAGCTGGTAGGGGTGTGCATCCAGCTAATAGCTGAAAGTATCCAAAAAGCTGAGATAACAGTACCGATAGCAACTATAAAAGTAGAAATAAAATGTACTTTTTTGCTGACTTTATTAAAGCCAAATAACATGATGCCGAGAAAGGAGGATTCTAAAAAGAAAGCAGTGAAAACTTCAAAGCCGAGTAATGGACCAAGTACGTTGCCCACCTTATCAGAAAAATTTGACCAATTAGTACCAAATTGATACGACATTACGACGCCAGAAACTACGCCTATACCGAAAGTAACTGCAAAAATCTTTACCCAAAATTTATATATTTCCTGATAAACAGTTTTTCCTGTTTTTAACCATAAGCCTTCAATAACTGCCAAAAAGCTTGCAAGACCTATAGTAAATGCGGGAAATATGATATGAAAGCTTATGGTAAAAGCAAACTGAATTCTTGATAATAATACTTGATCAAATTCCATATATTACAAAACCATAAATAATAAATTTCTGTATTTGATTTAATTAGCCGCCGTTGCTATTATCAAATTCTATCTGATTAGTTTTAATAAATTTTCCTTTTTCGGAGTTCCAATTATAATGAACATTTACTATTCTTACTTCTGTAACATTAACATCACCGTTTGGCAATTGCGTAACATCATATCCTTTACGGATAGAATCAGTAATTAATAGACTTGCTTGGCAAATATATTTTACATCGAAGAATGGAGAATTATCATCTTTCATGTCTTCTTGTTCTTCTAAAAAATTATTAGATAATTCTTTTTCTTGCATTTCTAATGATTTTGAGTTTATTTTCTGATTTTTGTAACACTATTTAAAGCAAGAAGCAAGAGTTTTCAATATATTTAATAGTTTTAGGTATATTTTTACAAAAAAATTAAGTTAAATACACTGCTTTTTTAAAATATGAGGTAACATTATAGTGGTAAAATATCCTACTTTATCCAAATCGACGCTTAGTTTAGGTATTTATTTTTTAAAATTCGATAAAGTTAAAATTCTTTTATTAACTGCTAGTTGTATTATATTTGGTATGATTCCGGCAGTTGATAGTATATTACTGCAAAAGATTATCGATTTAATTGAGTCATTCAGTGACGATAATGCACATAATCTTTTATCTTCAATGATTTATTGGGCAGTATTTTATGCTCTTTGGTGGGAGGGAATTAATATCGCTTACCGCTCATACGATTATTTATATTTAAAAACTATGCTGGTTATTAAAGGAAAGATATTAAATGAGCTTTATAATTATACCCAGTATCACAGCCATAAATTCTTTCAAGACAATTTAGCAGGGCATATTAGCAATAGAATTACTGAGACTGCTAGATCATTTGAAATGATAATTTCGATATTTGGCGAGAAAATTCTCCGTAAGCTTGCAATTATTGCTTTTGCATTAGTGGCTCTATATTCGGTACATTATATTTTTGCCACCATATTTATTATCTGGATTACAGTTTTCTTAGGGCTTAGCGTTTTATTTTCAGGTAACATTAATAGATATTCGCTAAATTATGCACGAAGCCAATCGCTTGTCGCTGGTAGTATTGTTGATGCAATTAGTAATATTAATGCGGTTAGAATGTTCACTTCTCATAAATTTGAGCGTCAACATTTGGAAACAAGGGTAGAAAATGCCGTAGCTGATGAACAAACCATGCAGTTTTTTATGTTCAAACTTCGTTATGCTCTTGGTACTTCTTGCTCGATAATGATTTTTGTCATGATTTACTACCTCTCAACACTTCGTAGTGAACTCGCTATAACCATAGGTGATTGTGTGCTGGTATTAACATTATGCATAAATGTGTCGGATAATATTTGGGACTTAACGCAAGAAATTGGTGATATGTTTGAACAGGTGGGGGCGTTTAACCAAGGTCTATCGCTAATGGGGCCACATATTATAACCGATATAGAAAACGCCTCTCCTTTAGATATAAAAGACGGCATTATTGAATTTAGAAATGTTACCTTTAATTATCATCACAATAGTAATTTATTCCGTAATAAATCAGTATTAATTCCTAGTAAGCAGAAAGTAGGATTAGTTGGTTTTTCTGGATCAGGTAAAACAACTTTCATTAGCTTAATTACCAGATTACACGACATCGAAGATGGTATGATTTTAATTGATGGTCAAAATATCAAAAATGTAACGCAAGATTCTTTAAGAAAAGCTATTAGCCTTATCCCACAAGAACCGATACTTTTCCATCGTACTATTTTAGAAAATATTAGATATGGTCGTAAAGAAGCATCATTTGAGGAGGTAGTTGAAGCAGCAAAAGCCGCTCATATACATGAGGTGATTAGTAAGTTACCAGAAGGGTACGATACTATGTGTGGCGAGCGTGGTAATAACCTCTCAGGTGGTCAGCGTCAGAGAGTTATTATAGCAAGGGCTATCTTAAAAAACGCACCTATCCTAATTCTTGATGAAGCAACAAGTAGTCTAGATAGCGAAACAGAAAGCTTAATTCAAGAATCAATGGAATATTTAATGCAAAATAAAACTGTGATAGTTATTGCTCATAGATTATCGACTTTGCTTAATATGGATAGAATTTTAGTTTTTGATAAAGGTAGTATCACTGAAGACGGTAGCCACTCAGAGCTGTTAAAAAATAGTAAGCTTTATCAAAAATTATGGAATTCACAAGTGAAAGGCTTAATAACCTAGATTTATGGGTAATGAATAGACCTCTTGCATAACCTATCTTATAAAGAGGAATTTGAAGGAGACACTTCACCTCGTACCGCAGCGTACAAAGAAGTACGTGAGGATCCGAGTACCGGATCGACGTACAAATTACCTTTAGAAGGAGGTTATGCAAGAGGTCTAATTTTTTTTGGTATTAAGCGTACTAAATCGTCATGAACTCGGCGAATAAAATGAGCATGGCAATCTTATGAAACAGTATGATACTCCTAAGATTGCCACGCTCACTCGTAAAGCATTGTTGCTTGGATCATTTTCCCCTGTTATCCCGTGATTTATGAACTAGAGCCAGCTAAAAAATACTAATAAAATTAGTATTTTTTATTATTTTCTGGATGCCGCAGGTATAAGCAACTAGATGACTACCTTAGGGCGTTTTCCGATCTACGCAGGCAATGCCCACTCGCAATGGCGTATTTGGTATTTACGTAACAAAATTACTAAAACCCGCTTAAGCTATTAGGACCAATAACAGCAGATGTAGCGTTAGTACTAAATATTCTAGCTGCTGTTTGTATTATATTCTCGGCTTTTATATTCATGATAATTTCCATAATCTCTTCAGGTGAGATATATTTACCGAAAACAGCATAATTTTTGCCTATTTCTTCCGATTTATAAGCTACTTTTTCTTGAGCCATTTGTAAATTACTGCGGATTTGTGTTCTAGCTCTTTCGATCTCTTCTTGTTTTACTTGCTTTGCCATTCTCTTTATTTCGTTCTTCAGCTCTGCGGCTAATAGCTCTAATTTATCATGTGCCGTACTTGCATAAATAGTAAATACTCCGCTATCAAAATATGGGCTATTATAACTACCTACTGCATATGCAAGCCCTAATTTTTCACGAATATGCTGGAATAATCTTGAAGACATCCCACCGCCAAATATTATAGCAAGTAGCTGAGTTTGATAAAGCCTTTCTAAATTAATGTAAGATGTTCCTTCAAAACCTAATATTAAAGTAGTTTGCTCTAAATCTTTATTTATAAAGCTATGACCGCCTATATATTTTGCAGGTGAAAAATTACTTTTCTCTCCTCGTGTTAAAGAAGAAAATAAACGCTCTGCTTCTTTTACTATTTCTTCATGGTCAACATTACCTGCAATCGATAAATAAAAATTCTCAGCATTATAGTGCTTACCTGTAAAGTTTAAGAAATGATCTCTATTAAAAGTCTCAAGCGTTTTACTTGTTCCAAGTATCGGTTTACCAAGTGGCTGATCTTTAAAAACACTATTATAAAATTTTTCATATACTAAATCATCAGGATTATCTTGAGCATGTGCTATTTCTTGCAAAATTACCTGATACTCCTTTGCTATTTCTTCTTCAGCAAAAGCAGAATTTTGTACTATATCAGCAATTATTGCTAGTGCTTTATTACAATTTTCAGATAATACTCTTGAATAATATACTGTCTTTTCATGACCAGTATAAGCATTAAAATGCCCGCCTATGGAATCAAATTCTTCAGCTATTTGTTTTGCTGTTCTGGTTTTAGTGCCTTTAAAGGCCATATGTTCAAGAAAATGAGATATCCCTTCTTCTTCAGGATTTTCATAACGGCTACCAACTTTGGCTATCAAATTTATTGCTACCGAATTAACATAAGGCATATTATATGTTAAAATCGTTAAACCATTCTTTAATTTACTAACGTTAAAATTTTCTTTCATAAGTTATTTATTACTTTTCTAAATTGTCATACAATATTGTCATCCTGTGGCCCCGCCACGGGATCTTGTATAACAAACTGTTTCTTGAGATCCCGCGATCGAGTCGCAGGATGACATAGAAGTGATGACTCCCTTAATTTCGCAAGCCGCAAAAATCTTGCAAAAGCAAAAATCATTGAATCTACAAAACCATTAAAGCCGAATACAAAATATCTTCTAATAAAAAATGCTTTGAAAAACCACCATATCATTTCGGTTGCTATTCGAATATTCGATGGTTTTTTACCCTGCTTAATTAAATCTTTTGCTTGCTCACTGGAATAAAAATTTGCTTTAGCTACTAGCTGTTCAATCGAAGTACCTGAATAGTGATAAGCAGCTTCATTTAATGTATAGATTTTATTTGCAAAATCAACATCCTTATTAAATACTACCGAATCATGAGTGGTGCTATTTATAGTATTTGCAAAACTAGCAAATTTTTTATTATACAATCTAGTGCATTTATTATAAGGAGCAAAAATTCTAGGGCGTATATCATTACGATGCATTATTAAAAGCTTTATTTGATAAGCCAAATAACGATCTTGATTTTGAGAGGCAAAAATATATTCTATTTCGTCTTGCAGCTCTTTAGAAAGTTCTTCATCAGCATCAATATTAAGAATCCAATCATTTTTACATAGATCTTCAGCAAAAGATTTCTGCCCTACATAACCAAGCCATGGCTTGACTATTACCTTAGCTCCTAAGCTTTCAGCGATTGCTACAGTCTCATCGGTACTTTCGCTATCTACAACTATCACCTCATCAGCAATATTTTTTACGCTATTTATAGCCCGTTCTATCCTTGCAGCTTCATTTTTAGTAATGATAAAAGCTGAGATTTTGTTCATAATACTTACACCGTCATTGCGAGGAAATTATGTCAGTAATTGACGAAGCAAGGAAGTATAAATAATCTCTTCATATAAATCTATCCATTCTTGATTTATTTCTTCAATAAATTCCAACTTTCTTTTTCTTGAACTGCCTTTATACTTGTTTAATTTGAAAAATTGGCTATGTCGTCCTATAAGTACTGTGGCGCTCACGTATTAAGTATACGCTCCGCTCCTCGTCTTATGGACTCCTTGCTCTTTTCCAAATTAAACTTCGTCTATCCAACTCTTCATTTATTAGTAGTATATTTGCTTTTCTCTTGTGATTGCTGATATCATAGTGTCATGTAACTCATAAAACACCAGCATTTTACAATCATACTTTTTAGAGAATCCTTTTAAAAGTTCATTTTTATGCTCATATATACGTTTAGTAAGATTAGAAGTTACTCCAACATACAGAGTACCATTTCTTTTGTTAGTAATAATGTATACTACTGGTTATTTCATAATAATGTCATTGTAAGCAAAAAGGAGTGTAGAGATAGAAAAATACTAATAAAAAAATGCTAAAAATTAGCATTTTTTAACTGGATTGCGTACGTACAATTACTTCGTAATTTCCTCGCAATGACGAACATATTTAAACCAGCTCGTGCTATTTTTTTAGCATCTTTTTGTGCTTGTTTAGTGTAACGAATTATATACATTTATAAAAAATTACCAATCTAGTTTATGGCTACACTTTTCTATTGGTTCTTTTCGTCCTTCAATTATAGACTTATGCATATTTGGAATAGATAGTAAATATAAAGTTTCTTCCATATTACGATAATCTTCTTCTGAAATTAATACTACCTTGCTTTTCTTACCTTTAATATAAATAGGTTTATGTACTTCGGAAACATAATTCATAAGCTCATAAAGTTTATTTTTTGCTTCACTTGTATTAAATACTTCCATTATGTTTTCCTAGTAAAAATCTAATTAGCTTTAATAGCATCACTACTCAAAATAAATTTCTTTATCTTCTCAAAAGCGGTGTTTTCTATTTGTCTAATACGTTCTTTAGAAATATTATATTCACTACTTAAAACATCGAGGGTTTTAGGGGTATCTTGCAATTTACGCTCCGTTAAAATACGTAATTCTCTGGCGTTTAAAACTTTCATAGCACTAGATAATAAAGCTCTCTTATGAGTCATATCTTCTTTACTAATGGCTATAGCTTCAGGGCTTGGGCGTGTTTCAGGCAGTAATTCTATCAACTCACCTGAACTTGCATCATCATTATTTATAGTATTATTTAACGATAAATCAGAACTGGAAAGCCTGATATTCATATCAGAAACTTCACTAACTGAAACGCCTAATTCATCAGCGATTTGGACAAAATCATCGCTTGTAATAGCTCTTGAATATAAATTAGTGATTTTATTTTTAATTTTACTAAGGCTGAAAAATAATTTTTTCTGTGCAGCAGTCGTACCCATCTTTACTAATGACCAAGATTTTAATATATATTCTTGAATAGCAGCTTTAATCCACCACATAGCATAAGTTGACAAGCGAAAACCAAGCTCAGGATTGAATTTTTTCACTGCTTGCATTAAACCTATATTACCTTCCGATACTAATTCGGTAACAGGAAGACCATAAGTTCTATAACCAGTTGCAATTTTTGCAACTAACTTAAGATGGCTAGTTACTAGCTTATGTGCCGCTTGCAGATCATTCTGTTCTAAGTAAGATTTAGCCAGCAAAAACTCTTCTTCTTGCGTTAGTGAAGGAATTTTGTTAATTTTCTGTAAGTAGCTATAAAAGCCTGATTCACTAGAGATTGCTAATGCATTAATATTACTAGTCATTACTAACCTTACCAATTAATTTTCTTTATAATATCATATATATGTTCTAAAATAAACTATTTCTAGAGTATTTTTAAATAAAATCAAATAATGTCTAAAAAATCTAATAAAAGTTTAGCGTTTTCCTTGCTAGGACTAATAGTTAGCATGGTGCTACTTAGCTTTGCTGCCGTACCGCTTTATAACTTATTTTGTAAAGTTACGGGATATGGTGGCACGATTAGCAGAGAAACGACAAATATATATTCTAAAGTCAAAGGAACTAGACCTATAATTATTGAGTTTGATGCTAATGTCGATAAAAATTTACCTTGGCGTTTTATTCCAAGGCAGCAGCGAGTTCAGATTGTTCCAGGACAAAATACTCTAGTTTTTTATGAAACGGAAAATTTAAGTAATAACGATATTATAGGAACTTCAATTTATAACGTTACTCCTAATAAAGCAGGTAAGTATTTTGTAAAGATTCATTGTTTTTGTTTCGAAGAACAATTATTAAAAGCCAGTGAGAAAGTTTTAATGCCAGTCATGTTTTATATAGATAAGGATTTCGAAAACGATCCTGAAATGAGAGATGTAAAAGTACTTACCTTATCTTATAGTTTTTTCAAAGTACGAGATGTGAAAAAATAAGGAATTATCAAAACATAAGATTTTAATTAATTGATTAATTCTATTAAAAACAGTAAAATCTAAGAAAACAATTATTTTTATGATAGTACAGAAAAGTTATATTGATAATAATGTTAGACTTGCAATTCCTATAAAAGTTAGGAAAAAGTTAAAACTCAAAACAGGTGATGAGGTAACAATAAAATATAATGATTCAGAATTAATAGTATCAACTTTTCATTCAAATATAGAAAAAGCCCGAAATATATTAGATAAGTATAAAAATATTGATCTAAATAAAGAATTAAAGCTTATGAGAAAGTATGATTCTGATGTCATTCCCGCGGAGGCGGGAATCCAGAAAAACAATAAATACTAATAATATTAGTATTTTTTAGCTGGACCCCGTAGGTACAAGCCACGGGGTGACAGAGGAAAATGATCCATGCAGGCAATGCTTATTCAGAAATGACATCAAAGTTTAAAGATTATATTCAATAATCCATTTACGTAATTTAACTATTGGCAAAGTATTTATAAGAGCTGTAGATGGCAATGCTTTACCATTAGTATTAAAGTTAATTACTGGATCTATACCATATATGCTATACCAAGCTTTTAACGGCGAACTATTTGAATTCTTACGATGAAACCAACTTAAAAAGGGCATGGTCTCTTCATATTCTATTACTTTAACCGATTGTGGGTTTTGGTGATATATAAGGCTAAGCACTGACTGGTCTGAGTGATGCCATTTATATTCGTCATAATTAGGATGAATATTATAATCTTTACCTGAAAGGATTCTAATATCCTCACAACTTTTTAGCCATTTTTCAATAAAAGAGCGGGCAAGTTTAGTATTCCGTACTACAATAACAGCACTCCAAATATGATCATCATTTCTACATTCTTCATTAAGGCAATTCATCAAGGCAAAGCTTTCGCCTTTTACAAAACTGCCGTTTTTACGATCACGATCATGTACCAGTAATACATCATTATTGCCTAACAGATTAGTCAGATTGCTAATATGTTGTTTGATAATAAAAGCTGAATCTAAATATACTATAATAGCTCCCTCCGGAGCATTTTTCATTGTTTCAAGTATAATATAGGGCTTCCATAACCATAGACCCGCTCCTGCTTTTTCATTAAAAATTTCTTGATGTTTTTCAATAAATGTTTGATCAATATGTTTTTTCTTATAATTAAGTATAAAATCTATACCTTTATTGATCGCATAATGACTTGTCGCATTCTGATTACGATAAATATGTTCTGCACCATCAGCATAAGAAACTAGATAAATAGGTTCTTTAATTGAGTTTTGAACTGATAAATCTACTTTCTGCATCGATAAATCATTTATAAAACCTTGGCGGGCATATTCTAAAATAACCAGCACCAAATAAATAAATATTAATGCAGTAACTATTTTGCATAAAGTTTTAAGAGGTTTTTTATATTGCAACGACATATTATTAGCTTTTAATTTGATTATAAATTTAATCTCGTATTATTTTCAGGTAACCTAAATTAGCATATTCTATAATTTTTTGATCGAATGTTAGTAAATGTGAATTACTAGTTCTGCTAGACGATATAATAAATCTATCAGCTGGATCTTTATGGTCATAATGAGGCAAAAGGCAACTTTGCATTAAAATCGAGACTGAGAGATCAATTAAATGCAAACCTGGCATAGATAATAATTTATTTATCCACTCATCTAGGCTAACTGAAAGTGCAATCTTACCTTTATTTTCAAGCATTGTTATTTCCCAAATAGATATAGCAGAGATATACAGGATATTTTCTTCTCTTGCTTTATCTATTAACTTTATTTGAGATTCAGATAACTTTATTCCTTCCACATACCAAATTAAAATATGAGTATCTAAAATTAGGCTTTCAAAGTTATTTATGCTAGTCATTATTTACTTCCCAATCAGATTCAAAAGAACAATTTACTATATCATCATTTATTTTAACTGTTCCTTTTAAAAAACCAAAATAACTTTTTTTATTATCTTTATTACTGTCTTGTAAAGGCACTACCTTAGCTATTGGTAATTTTCTTTTTGTTATAATGAAAGAGTCATGTTTATTTTTTACTTGGTCAACTAAGTTTAAAAAGTGTTTTTTAAACTCACTAGCAGATATTTGGACATTATTATTTTTCATATAGATATATAATCATATTAAATGTAACCATGGTAATATATTATAGTCATAATATCAACTATTTATTTACTATAGAAGAAATAACATTAAAATTTAAATTTTTCATAAATAATTGGTTGTAATTTATCGTAAATCTAGTATAATTTGCTGTTTGTTTAGAAGTTCTTATGATTAACTTAAACGATAGACAGTCTACTTTAGTCGTTGCGATGTCTGGCGGCGTTGATAGTTCAGTGGTTGCTGGGATATTGTGCGAACAAGGCTATAATGTAATAGGTATTACCCTGCAATTATACGATCATGGTATGGCTGTGGGCAAAAAAAATGCTTGTTGTGCAGGTCAGGATATTTATGATGCTAAAATGGTCGCAAATAAGCTTGGTATGCCTCATTATGTGCTTGATTATGAAAGTAAATTTAAAGAATCGGTAATAGATAATTTTGTTGATAGCTATCTGCGAGGTGAGACGCCTCTGCCATGCGCACAATGTAATAAATCAGTAAAATTCAGGGACTTAATCAAAACTGCTAAAGAACTTGGAGCTGATAAACTTGTTACAGGTCATTACGTACGAAAAATAAATGGTGATAATGGTCCAGAACTTCATATGGGACTTGACCCTTTAAAAGATCAAAGTTATTTTTTATTTGCAACTACCAAAGAGCAGCTTGAATATTTAGATTTCCCGCTTGGAGACCTTACTAAAGACGAAACAAGAAAACTTGCTAGTAAATTTGGGCTTGAGGTGGCAGATAAGCCTGATAGTCAAGATATTTGCTTTGTACCTGATGGGAATTATAAGAACGTAATAAATAAGATACGTCCTAACGCAAGCGAAAGCGGTAAGATTCTGCATATAAATGGTTTTGAGTTAGGAACTCATAGCGGCATAATTAACTATACTATAGGACAACGTCGTGGTCTTGGGATATCTTACCACGAGCCTTTATATGTGATAAAGATTGATCCTAATAGTAATATAGTATATGTAGGTCCAGAATCTGCGTTAAACGTGCAGGAATTCGTAATTAAAGACGTGAATTGGCTAGCCGGTAGCCTAAAAGATGGCGAGAAGCTGGAAGTAAGCGTTAAAGTCCGCTCAACAAGACCCCCTCGTTTAGCTGAAATAAGTAAGCTTGAGGGTGACAGAATGAAAGTAAAGTTTTTGTCTGAAGAAAAGGCTGTTGCCCCTGGACAAGCATGCGTTATTTATGACGGCACAAGAGTACTTGGCGGCGGCTGGATTACTAGGGATATAAATTGTCATCCCGTGGCTTGTCCACAGGATCCAGTAAAAAATATCAATAATATTGATATTTTTAGTTGTTTTTTTGGATACCGTGGTCAAGCCACGGTATGACACCGAGGGTGTTGTTCGATCCTCGCAACAATGCCGCCACGGGGTGACATTAAGTATGACACATAATTCATAAAAAAATAAGCTCACTAAAAACAGGAGAAACTAATGAGTTTTTTAAGAAAGAAAAGTTTTGAATCAGTAAAGGAAATAGGTAGCTCGAGCGGTCTTAGTAAGACTCTTGGAGCATTTGATTTAATATTACTTGGACTTGGTGCTATGATTGGTACTGGCGTGTTCGTTGTTACCGGCATAATAGCCGCTAAATATGCAGGTCCTGCTGTTATGATATCTTATGCGATTGCGGGTATTACCTGTATTTTTGTAGCCTTTGTTTACACTGAGCTTGCGGCAATGCTTCCGACATCCGGTAGTATTTATACTTATTCCTATGTTGCATTCGGTGAGGTATTTGCTTGGATGATTGGTAGCGTTATAATATTAGAGTTAGGAGTTGCTTCAGGAATAGTTGCTGCCGGTTGGTCTGGTTACGTACAAGGGATACTCGCAGCTGGTGGAATTGAGTTGCCGAAAGCTTTAACCACAGTGCCGACAAATGGCGGTATAGTAAATTTACCTGCATTCTTAATTTCGGTATTTATTGGGTTTATTTTATTTTTAGGTACTAAAGACAGTAAAAAATTAAATGCTATTTTAGTATTTATTAAAATGGCGGCGATATTCGTCTTTATAATTGCTGCTGCTCCACATTTTGATGCAACTAATTGGAGCAATTTTATGCCGTTTGGTTTTAGTAACGTCTTAGTTGGTGCATCTATTCTATTCTTAGCCTTTACAGGATTTGGAACAATTGCAACTGCTGCCGAAGAGTGTAAAAACCCAAAGCGTGATATAATGATCGGTATTATCGGCTCGCTCGTTTTAACTACTATAGTATATGTAGCAATGGCAGGTCTTGTTACGGGTATTGCACCTTTTGATCAGTTAAATAACGATCAACCGCTTGCTTATGCTTTAACTATCAACAACAGTAAAATCGGCTTAGCTATCGTTGCAACCGGTGCAGTTTGCGGTATGATGACGGTGTTAATGATGAATATTTATGGTACTTCACGTATTTTTTACGCTATCGCACGTGATGGGTTACTACCAAAAAGCTTTGCAAAATTACATCCTAAGTACGATAGCCCATACATTACAATTATAATATTTGCATCTTTAGCTGCTATTCTTGGAGGATTTTGTTCAACGGAATTATTGACCCAATTAACTTCGATGGGAGCAATTATTGACTACATAACTGTTGCAACAATAGTGTTGTTGTTTAGAACAAGACTACCGAATGCTCAAAGAGCTTTTAAATGTCCTTTGGTATATATTATTGCTCCTTTTATTATATGTGCATGTGTATATTTGTTATTTATTCAAGTATTTGATGGTGAATTTAATTTACATACTGCAGGACGTGCTTTATTAATTTGGTTTGTTACGATATTTGTTTTATATATTGTAAGATCATTTTTTATGAAAAAAGAAATATAGTTAATGTCCGTCATTGCGAGGAGGTTATTTTAATAACCGACGTGGCAATCTCATGAAATAATACGAAAATTCCTGAGATTGCTTCGTCAAAATTTTTAATGTCCCCCTTCGGGGATCAAAAATCCCTCGCCTTTAGGCGAAGGGAAGATATAATGAAATTGCTTTAGCAATGAATTTATATCAAGAAATATGAGAAGTTATAGAAAGAATAGTCATAGTCAGTATGATTTAAAAGTGCATCTTATATGGATACCAAAATATAGGAAGAGAATATTGATAGGCAAAGTATCGGAAAGGACTAGAGATTTACTGAGGCAGATTTGTATGGAACATGAAGTACATATAATTTCAGGGAAAATATCATGTGATCACGTACATATGTTTATCTCATATAAGCCGCAAATATCTCTTAGCAAGTTAGTACAGTATTTAAAAGGCATTAGCTCAAGAATTTTATTGCAAGAATTTACTCATTTACGAAAACAATTTTGGGGCAATCATTTGTGGGCTAGGGGCTATATGGCAGTCAGTTCAGGTAATATAACTGATGAAATGATACAGCACTATATTGATGAACAGGAAGGTGAACCTGTGAATGATGATCGATTTCTAATCGATTCCACTTTATAACCCCTCAGCTTATAGCTGAGGGTTGTTTAGTTTTTCCTCGCAATGACATCAAAACCAAAAAAACAAAACTAGTATAATGACTGATAAACTCCAAACACTTCGAGGAATGAAAGATCTTTTGCCGGATGATTATAAAGTTCATGACTATATAATCAAAAAAGCAAAAGAGGTTGGGGAATTATATGGCTATAAGCAAATGAGTACGCCAATACTCGAATATACCAAAGTCTTTAATCGCTCAATGGGTGAAAGCTCTGACGTAATTAGTAAAGAAATCTACAGCTTTTTAGATAAAAGTGACGAATCGGTAGCTCTGCGTCCTGAATTTACAGCAGGGATTGTAAGAGCTTTTATCTCAAACGGCTTGCAGCATAAACTACCTCTCAAATTATTTTCTACTGGTCCTGTTTTTCGTTATGATAGACCGCAAGCAGGGCGTCAAAGACAATTCCACCAGCTAAATTATGAATATTTAGGGGCTAAAGGAGCTATTTCCGATGCTGAAACCTTAAAACTAGCAGTAGATATACTTGAAAGTTTAGAGGTTTTAACCGATACTACTTTAGAGCTAAACTCTCTTGGTTGCAGTCAGTCACGTGCTACTTATCAGCAAAAATTAGTAGAATATCTAAATGACTTTAAGGATGAATTATCAGAAGATAGCAAAATAAGGCTAACTAAAAACCCGATGCGGATTCTTGATTCTAAAAGTGAAGTTGATCAAAAAATAGTAGCAAATGCCCCTATTTTATCAGAGTATTATACTGATGAGTCAAAAGAATATTTCGAAGAGTTATTGAAATATCTTGATATTTTAGGCGTGAAATACACCATAAATGTACGTCTGGTTAGAGGACTTGATTATTACTGCCATACTGCTTTTGAATTTACGACTACAAAGCTAGGAAGTCAATCCACTATTCTTGCTGGCGGGCGTTATGATAGGCTTAGTCGCATTATGGGCAATAACGATGAAGTGCCAGCGATAGGTTTTGCAGCAGGAATTGAGCGAATAGCCTTGATGCGAGAATATAATATAGATTCAGTAACTCCGATATTTATATTGCCAATAGGCGAGAATAATATTCCGCATTCTTTAAAAATAGCCGATCAATTACGCTTACATAACATACCTGCGTTGATAGAAATAAGCGGTAAAATGGTAAAAAGAATGCAAAGAGCCTTGAATGATAATGCCAAATTTATTGTCTTTATCGGTGACGAAGAACAAGCAAATAACAAACTCAAAATCAAAGATTTAGAAAAGCAAGAAGAGTATATTTTGGACTTTTCGAAAACAATTGAGTTGCTAAAAAAGTCTTAGACTTCTTTTATATATTATTGTACAAAGGGGCATTGCCTGCGTGGATCATTCCCACCCTGTCATCCCGTGATTTATTCACGGGATCCAGTTAGAGGTGCTGGTTTATAGCATTTTTTAACTATATTGCACACGTACAAAACTTGTAGTTTTTCCTCGCAATGACGCTAAATAAATTTTTAAAAATAATATATGAAAAAAAAACTATATGAAGGTTCAAGCAAAACCCTATATACTTCTGAAGAAGAGTTTTTGCTTGTAATGGCTTTTTCTGATAGAGCTACTTTAGAAAATGGTGAAATTATTGATGTATCAGGCAAAGGAGTGCTTAATAATAATATCTCTTCTTTTGTAATGAATAAGCTTGAAATGATTGGCATTGAAAATCATTTTATTGAAAAGCTAAATATGAGAGAGCAATTAATTCAATATGTTGAGATGTTTCCTCTGCAAGTAGTTGTATCTTCTGTTGCGTGCGGTAGGTTTGTAAAAGAATTTGGCATGGATGAAGGCTTTGTATTTGATAAGCCAATAATTGACTTTAAAGTAAAAAGTCGTGAGTTTAAATATCCGATAGTTAATGAACATCAAATATTAAATTTTGGTTGGTTAACTAAAGATGAAATTAATACAGTTAATAAGCAAGCTTTGCGTATATATGACTTCCTAAGCGGTTTATTTATCGGCATCGGTATTAGGCTTGTTGAATGCAGCCTTGAATTTGGACGGGTATTTACTGGTGAAGAATCTTTGGTAATGTTAACTGATGAAATTAGCCCTGATACTTGTAAATTATGGCACATTAATAGTAATGAAAGACTAGGATTTGAATTGCTAGAAAAAAAACCAGCTAAAGCTTATGAATCATATAAATTAATAGCTGATCGTTTAAAAGAAAAATAAGTTAGAATAAAAAATGATAAATATTTCTTTCCCTGATGGGAGTGTAAAACAGTTTGAAAAGAATATTACCGCATTTGAGATAGCGGTAGTTATTTCAACATCGCTTGCTAAAGCAGCAATGATTGCTGAGATTAATGGTGAGCTTAAAGATTTAAGTACTCAAATTGATAGTGATTGTAAATTGCGTATTTTGACTGTTAAAGATCCTGAATGTCTTGAAGTTATAAGGCATGATGCTGCACATTTAACAGCGGAAGCAGTAAAAGAATTATTTCCTGAAACGCAAGTAACAATCGGTCCTGCTATTGAAAATGGTTATTACTATGATTTTGTTAGGGATAAACCTTTTACTACTGATGATTTAGCGGTTATAGAAGCTAAGATGCATGAGCTTGCTAAACAGAATGAGAAAGTAATAAGAGAATTGTGGGATAGGGAAAAGGCTGTAGAGTTCTTTAAATCGATAGGTGAGCATTATAAAGCTGAAATTATTGCTTCCATCCCGTCAAATGAGCCTATTAGTTTGTACAGGCAAGGTAACTTTATTGATTTATGCCGAGGTCCACACGCTCCATCTACCAGCTTTGTTAAACATTTCAAACTGATGAAAGTTGCGGGAGCTTATTGGCGTGGTGATAGCCGAAATGAGATGTTGCAGCGTATATATGGTACGGCTTGGGCTACTAAAGAGCAGCTAGATAGTTATTTATTCATGCTTGAAGAAGCTGAAAAGCGTGACCATAGAAAATTAGGAAAAGAACTTGATCTATTCCATTTTCAGGAAGAAGCTCAAGGAATGGTATTTTGGCATGATAAGGGTTGGAGTGTATATAATACTATTGAGCAATATATTAGAAGAAAGATTCGTAAGAACGGTTATATTGAGGTTAAGACCCCTGTTTTAGTTGATAAGAGTCTTTGGGAGCTTTCGGGGCATTGGGAAAAATTCCGTGATGATATGTTTGCTTTAGAAACAGACGACAAGACGCTTGCTTTAAAGCCGATGAACTGCCCTTGTCACGTACAGATTTTTAAGCAGGGTATTAAGAGCTATCGAGATTTGCCGCTTCGTATGTCTGAGTTTGGCTTATGCCATCGTAATGAGGCGTCAGGTGCTTTACACGGGTTAATGAGAGTGCGAAGTTTAGTGCAGGATGATGCACATATATTTTGCAGCGAGGAACAAATTACTGAGGAAACAGTTAGCTTTTGTAAGTTACTGACAGAGATTTATAAGGATTTCGGTTTTACTGATATAAAAGTAAAATTCTCTGATCGACCGGAGGTTAGAGCTGGTAGCGATGAGACTTGGGATAAGGCTGAGAATGCTCTAAAAGAGGCAGTAGAGAAAGCCAGTTATAGCTATACACTAAACCTGGGCGAGGGTGCTTTTTATGGTCCTAAGCTTGAATTTGTGTTAACCGATGCAATAGGGCGTCAATGGCAATGTGGAACTCTGCAAATAGATTTTGTTTTGCCTGAGCGTTTAGATGCTAGCTATGTTGCAGCAAGTGGTGAGAAAAAAAGACCTGTGATGTTACATAGAGCAATACTTGGCTCGCTTGAACGTTTTATTGGGATATTAATTGAAGAATATGCTGGGCGTTTTCCTTTATGGCTTGCTCCTGTACAGGTTGCAATAGCTACTATTACAAGTGATTTAAACGATTATGCTTTAGAAGTACAAAAAGCTTTAATTGAGAGTGGCGTGCGAGTTGATATTAATATATCACCCGATAAAATTAACTATAAAATTTGTGAATTTTCTAACCAGAAAGTACCAATGATTGCGGTAATTGGAAAACAAGAAAAAGAGAATAAACAAATAACTATTCGAAGACTTGGAACTACCGAGCAGGAAGTATTATCAATCGAGCAGTTGATAGAGCTAGTTAAAGAAGAGAATAGTAAGTATATTTAGCTGTCATCCCGTGGCTTGTCCACAGGATCTAGTAATCGTCATTGCGAGGAAAAACTGTAAGTTTTGACAAAGCAATCTCAGGATAATAAAATGAGATTGCCGCACTCGCTTTGCTCGTGGCATTGCCCGTGTGGATCGAAAAACATCCGAGGTGTCATACCGTGGACAAGCCACGGGATGATACCAAGTGCTTTTTTGGAGCTATGCAACAACATCGACATCGTCATGGTATCCAGTAAAAAATATTGATAACCTACATTTTTAAATTATTTTTCTGGATCCCGTGGACAAGCTACGGGATGACATATTCAATAAATGCAATATATATTTCCTTTTAATAATTCTTCAAAATATCATCCTGAGGAATTTATTGTTTCTGAATTTAATGCCTTAGCTTATAATGCTTTACAAAATTGGCAGAATAGCTTTGGCGTTAATCCTTATAAGTTTACTTTACTAATAAAGGGTCCTGCCTCTTCAGGCAAAACCTATCTAACCAAAATATGGCAAAATTTAAGTAATGCTTATGTAATTAAAGATATTTTTTTTGATGATAAGATTTTAGCAAATCATAATGCTTTCATTATTGAGGATATAGAAAATTGGCAGGAAACAGCATTGCTTCATCTATTTAATCTTATTAATGAAAAGCAAAAATATCTTTTACTTACATCTAATAATAAAGGTAAAAATTTTACCTTACCTGATCTATCATCACGTATTAATTCTATATTAAATGTTCTGCTTTGTCCTCCTGACGATGAATTAATTAAAATTTTAATATTTAAACATTTTGCTACATCTTCTGTAACAATATCACAAATAGTAATAGATTTTTTATTAGTGAATTTGCCTAGAGAATATAACAAAATTTTAGAAATATTAGAGTATATCAATAACTTTGCGTTAACTTCTAAGAGAAAAATAACTATTCCATTAGTTAAAGAAGCTTTAAGTTTTGTAAATATTTCTTGCTAATTTTTTACTTTTTTATTGACTTCCATATAAAAAAATATAACTCTTTTTGCAGTTTATTTTTTATAAGGAAGTTATGTTAGGATATCAAAAAGAGCAAAGAAGTTTAACCAAAAATCAAAAACAAGCAATAAGTTTACTATCTATAGGAACTTTCTTAGAATATGTTAATTTGATGCTATATGTTCATATGGCTGTGCTACTTAATACAATATTTTTCTCTCCAGATAATCTTTATTCAGTAAAAGTATTATCTGCTTTTGCTTATTGTTCAACATTTGTATTTAGACCATTTGGAGCTTTATTATTTGGCTGGATTGGATATAATATTGGACGTAAACCAACAATTATAATTACAACCATAATGATGGTAGGTACTTGTATAGGTATAGTTGTTCTACCTTCTTATGAGGAAATAGGTTTTACTGCAACAGTGCTTATTACTCTTCTTAGAGGGTTGCAAGGTATATCTTCTGCTACCGAAGTTACAGGGGGGGCTGAACTTTATATTACAGAGATGGTAAAGCCTCCAGTGCAGTATCCTGCTGTAGCGTTAATTACCCTCTTTGGTACTTTAGGGGTATTAGTCGCACTTGGTGTTGCTACTATTGTAACTTCCGGAAATTTAAATTGGCGTTATGCTTTCTTGTTCGGAGCATTAGTTGCAATTACCGGTACTATGGCACGTACAACACTTAAAGAAACACCTGATTTTATTGATGCTAAGCGAAGAATAAAGTTAAGTTTAGAAAAAACCAGTTTAGTTTTTCTATATGTGTAGAATATTTAAGCATTTGAGTATCAAGAGTTAATAAGGTTAGTTTTTCTACTATTGCTTGTGCAATTAATAGCCTATCAAATGGATCTCTATGATAAGAAAGTAAATTTGTGATGTAAGTGCTATGTTCAATAGTAATAGGTAATTTTTGGAATTTATTAGCTTCAATAGCTTCTTCTAAATCATCTGGAACTTCTAGTTTTCCTAAAGATTTTTTAATAGTAATTTCCGATGTGTTTACACTACTTACAAAAATTATGTTATTGGGATTAGCTATAATTTCTATTATACTAATTGGTAAAACCTTATTGTTATTTAGCCATCGTAATAAAATATGGGTATCTAGTAAATATTTAATCATAATTATTTGAAAAACTCCATAAAATCGTCAGGTAATTGATCAAAATCTTCTTTTATAACTACTTTCCTTTCCCAATATCCAGGTTTACGTTTTTCATTCTCTTTATCTGTTTTAGATAGTTCCAAAGAACTTGTTTTTTCATTAATAATATCATCAACTTTTAATTTAAAAATCCTTAATTTTTTAAACTAATTTTATCTACTTCATTTTATATTTCAAGTCAATTAATGTCCCCCTTCGGGGATCAAAAATCCCTCGCCTTTAGGCGAAGGGAAGATATAATGAAATTGCTTTAGCAATGAATTTATATCAAGAAATATGAGAAGTTATAGAAAGAATAGTCATAGTCAGTATGATTTAAAAGTGCATCTTATATGGATACCAAAATATAGGAAGAGAATATTGATAGGCAAAGTATCGGAAAGGACTAGAGATTTACTGAGGCAGATTTGTATGGAACATGAAGTACATATAATTTCAGGGAAAATATCATGTGATCACGTACATATGTTTATCTCATATAAGCCGCAAATATCTCTTAGCAAGTTAGTACAGTATTTAAAAGGCATTAGCTCAAGAATTTTATTGCAAGAATTTACTCATTTACGAAAACAATTTTGGGGCAATCATTTGTGGGCTAGGGGCTATATGGCAGTCAGTTCAGGTAATATAACTGATGAAATGATACAGCACTATATTGATGAACAGGAAGGTGAACCTGTGAATGATGATCGATTTCTAATCGATTCCACTTTATAACCCCTCAGCTTATAGCTGAGGGTTGTTTAGTTTAAATTCTATACACTAAAATCCCTTGACTTAGGTTAATTCCTATAATATCCTGTAATTTACCATTAAATCCCAAGATAACCCAAATAATACCAATGAATATATTTTTATCGAAATTTATCAATATTAATATTGATAAAAAGGGTAGGGTATCAGTACCGGCGAATTATCGAGCGGTATTAGGGAAAGAAGTATTTAATGGGATAATTGCTTATCCGTCTATTAGAAATAATTGTATAGAAGCTTGCGGTATATCCCATATTGAGAAACTAAGACAGATGATTGAGTCGCTTGATCCGTATTCTGAAGAGCGTGATGCTTTTGAGACTATAATATTTGGCGAAGCTGTACAGCTTTCATTTGATGGGGAGGGCAGAGTAATATTGCCTGCATCTTTAATGCAGCATGCGGGTATTGAAGATCAAGTATGTTTTGTAGGTAAAGGAGTGATTTTTGAGATTTGGCAACCGCAGAATTTCAAAGATTATTTAGCTTCTGCTCAAAAACTTGCTCACGAGAAACGTTTAACTTTAAGGAATACGAATTGATGCAACAGCCTCATATACCCGTAATGTTAAACGAGATGCTGAAGTTTTTAGCACAAAAAACTGGTGAATCCTACTTAGATTGCACGTTTGGAGCAGGTGGTTATAGTAAAGCGTTATTAGAAAATTGTGATTGTTATGTCACAGCTTTGGATCGTGATCCAAATGTCATTAAGAAAGCAGAAGAGATAAAACATAATTATAAAGATAGATTTGATTTTGTAGAAACAAATTTTGGTAATTGTTTTGCAAAGCTCGAATCAAAAAAATTTGACGGCATAGTGCTTGATTTAGGTGTTTCTTCTATGCAACTTGATATACCAGATCGTGGATTTTCGTTTTTACATGATGGACCTTTAGATATGCGTATGAGCGGGCAGGGGCTTAGTGCCGAAGAGTTTATAAATACCGCAGAAGAAAAAGATCTTGCGGATGTAATTTATAAATATGGCGATGAGACTTTTTCCCGAAGAATTGCTAAGAAAATTGTAGAAGTAAGAAAAGCCGCAAGGATTGATAGTACTGGAAAATTAGCTGATATAGTGCGTAGCTGCATAGGTTTTAGAAAAGGTAAAATTGACCCTGCAACTAAGACTTTTCAAGCCATCAGGATTTATATAAATAACGAACTTGGAGAGCTTGAGCAGTTCTTAGCGAATGTAAAAAACATACTAAAAAAAGATGGTCGTTTAGTTATTGTTTCGTTTCATTCGTTAGAAGACAGAATAGTTAAGAATTTTTTCAAAGAAAATTCAGAAAAGCCAGTAGCAAGGTCAAAATACGCTAAAGAAGATATTATATTGAACCCAGATAAATGGCTTAAGATTATTACTAATAAAGCGGAAATACCATCAGATAAAGAGATATCTCTAAATGTAAGGGCAAGATCAGCAAAGCTAAGAGCAGCAAAAAAAATATAATTATGAGTATTAAGAAATTTCATTACCTAGTATTGCCAGTGATAATTGTAGCGGTTTGCAGCTTGTTTACCATTAAGGAACGAGTTTCAACCCTTGATTACCAATTAAGTAGTGTTTTAAAACAAATAAATAGCGAAAATAATAATATTCATATTTTGAAAGCAGAAAAAGCTTATCTCATCTCGCCAGCAAGATTAAAAAATCTTGCAACTGCTTATTTAGAATTACAAACGGTGAAACCTTGTCAAATGGTAAGAGATCCATTATCACCGATTACTGCCTCAAATATTAGATTTGATCAAGATATTAATATTTTTAAAAGCAATAATAATCGGAGACATAAAAGAATTACAAATAATAAATATATACAGACAGTTTCAAGCCGAGAGAAATGATATACTCGTTGAACTTAAAAAATTGGCTGCGTTGTCTTTGTAATCCTCAGATGCTCACGTACTAAATGTACGCTCCGCTCTTCGGTTTACAGACTCCTTGCTCTTTTTCAAGTTGAACTTCGTCTATCCATATTTTATTTCAAAGCATCTACTTGAAACAAAACAAATTAATATGAAACAGATTTTAGAAAAGTGGAAACCTGATATTAAGAGTTTAATATTTTGGAATGTTTGTAGTAAAAATACAAAAATCCGATTATTGATAGTTATTGGTGCTTTTTCTATTCTTTTTTGTACCTTATCTTACAGGCTTATAATAGTTGCTACTAATGTTTACGATAAAAACCTCCACGCTTTAAAAAAAAATAGCCAGTTTAGAAAAGAAATAGTCGACCGTAACGATAATTTGCTTGCTGTAAATTTGCCATCTGCGTCATTATTTGCCAATCCGCAAATAGTAATTGATCCCGAAAATTCCGTAAAAAAAATAGCTGAGATTCTGCCCGATATCAACAAGGCTAAGCTACTTGCTGATCTTAAATCCAATAAAAGTTTTATATGGGTTAAAAGGGATTTATTGCCTAGTCAGCAAGAAAGAATAATGAGTCTTGGGTTGCTTGGTTTTGATTTTGAAGAAGAACAAAAGCGTATTTACACATTTTCTAACTTATCATCGCACATCGTGGGTTATGTTGGTAGGGATATGGCGGGGCTTAGCGGACTCGAACTTGCTTATGATAAATATTTAACTAATTCCGATCTTGATTTAAATAAGCCAGGAAAGCAGAAAGAGCCGCTTAAATTATCAATTGATATTAGGTTGCAAAGTATCTTGAGCGAAGAGATCGACAAGACTTTAAAGCAATTTAGTGCTATAGGAGCGGTGGGTATTATTGCGAATCCTAATAATGGTGAAATTTTAGCTTTAGTTAGTAAACCGGATTTTGATCCACATTATCCAAGTGCTGCAAAGCCTCAACAGCTTTTTAATATGGCAAGCCTTGGAATTTATGAAATAGGTTCGGTATTTAAATCTTTGACTATGGCGGTCGGTTTCGATACTGGTGCAATAAATATGAATGATGCTTATGATATAAGCTATATGAAAGTCGGTGGTTTTCAGATTAAGGATTATACCCCAAGACAAGGGTGGCATAGTGTACCGGATATTTTTCTGCATTCTTCAAATATCGGTGTAAGTCAGATTATGCTTGAAGTAGGTAAAAATAATTTCAGGAAATATTTAAAGAAATTAGGTTTGCTAGATCAAGTGCAAATAGAATTGCCGGAGCGAGGTACTCCTCTTTTTCCTTCAGAAAAAAGATGGAATGAATTAACTAGTGCTACTATGTCTTATGGTTATGGTATTTCAATTAGTCCTTTACATTTTGTTAGGGCAATGCTACCTGTCGTAAATGGTGGTATTTTATACGATCTTACCTTGTTAAAAAGAGATGATGAAAAAGTTGAAGGGACAAGAGTATTTAGCGAAAATACTTCAAAGCAAATGAGGCAGTTATTTAGAACTGTGGTAAAAGATGGGACAGGTAAAAGGGCAGAGGTAAAAGGATATTTGATTGGTGGAAAAACCGGTACTGCTGAGAAATTATCAAGTAATGCTGGTAAAAAGAAATATCTTAAAAATAGTCGTACTACTTCATTTTTGGGATTACTGCCAGCCTCAAAGCCTGAATATGTTATCTATATTATGATTGATGAGCCAAAACCTACTAAAGAAACGTTTGGCTTTGCAACAGCTGGCTGGACTGCTGCCCCTACTGCCGGAAGAGTGCTTGAACGCATGATATCACTATACGGCTTAGAGCCGATAGAGCAAATAGGGGAGGTGGTGGAGTAAAGTAATATGTTGCCCCGTGGCGGCATTGTTGAGTGATTCTGATGTCATTCCCGCGGAGGCGGGAATCCAGAAAAATAAACTTAAAAGCAACAAGTTCTTTAAATTAAAAGCTCGCTTTATACTGGATTCCTGCTTTCGCAGGAATGACATAATGACGGGGAAACTTAAGCCGAGTCTAATAAACATTTTTTCAGAGGTTCATATTTATGCAAAATCAAAATTCCGATTAAGCAAGTCAGACGATAATCAAATTCAAAATAAGGAAAATGATACACAGGTCAAAGATAATAATTTGAGCAAGTCAAATGATAACCAGGCTCAAAATAAACAAGATGATGCTCAAGTAAAAAATGATCTCAATGCCATTAGAGCCCCACTTACAGCCACTAACAATCCTACCGAACTCGCACGTTTAGCTAGTGCCGCTGCGGGTCTTGCGTCCAGCACTAATAATCGAGAATTATTAGACCAAATCAAAAACCTCCAATCCTCCATTTCTAAAAAAGAAGAAAACGCCGAGCAGATCATATATTCAGAAGCTTCTGAAAAAGGCTTGAATATGGAGGGTCAAAGTCCTGAAGCCATCCGAGAACATCAAGAGCATATAGAAAGGGAAGCTAGGATAGAGAAGAATTGGACCGAGTACGAGAAAATTAAAAAAGAATCATTAGATCGTTTAAAAGAGGATAATAAGCTTTTGAATCAAATGATTAATGATCCTAATTCTTTAACAGAAGAACAAAAGAGATTAGCACGTGGCGAATATCTTAATGAAGAAGAAAGAAAAGAAGCTGAAAGAAAAGCCCAGCAAGATATTGATTTTGCAAAAAGAACGTATGAACTAAACAACCCTCAGCTTATAGCTGAGGGTTGTTTAGTGCAAATAGCCCCTAAGGTAGAATTTAATAATGTTGACGAATATACTTATAAAGTAGAATTATTAGGCTAAAATAAAATATTATTCTGTAGCTGTGTTATTTTTGCATAACCATTACCCACGTGCATCATTTACCCCTGTCATGCTGCGACTTTTCCTAGTTTGTTGTCTGACTCTGATGTCATTCCTGCGTAGGCTTTGTTGCGTGGTTCCGGTGTCATTCCTGCGAAAGCAGGAATCCAGTAATAAAAAAACTTAAATACGTTAAACCTCTAGCACTAAAAGCTCGATTCATCTCGCTTTTTTCTGGATCTAGTTAGCAAGCCACGGGATGACTACCTTAGGATGCTTTTCGATCCACGCGGGCAATGCTGCCATGGGATGACAGGGAAAAATGATCCACGCAAGGATCACTAAAGCATGTTTTAACCCCTGCAAAAAGACCCAAAAAAAATATATATTTGATGTTTTTTTATTTTTTTTGAAAAAATAGCTCGCATTTTGCTATAAAATAGGTATAAGTTCTTTACAATCCAATTTTTTGTAAGGAACTTATGCTGGGTCACAAAAAAGAGCAAGTTAGTTTAACTCGCAATCAAAAAGAAGCCATAGGCTTACTATCTGTAGGTACATTTCTCGAATATTTCGATCTCATGCTATATTGTTCATATGGCGGTGTTACTTAATGAACTGTTTTTTCCTGAAGCAGAGCCGCATACTGCTAAGCTTTATGCTTCTGCAGCCTTTTGTGCTACATTTATTTTTAGACCTATCGGAGCTTTAGTATTTGGTTGGATAGGTGATACTATAGGACGTAAGACTACAGTAATAATGACTACATTTATGATGTCTATATCCTGTCTTATTATGGCTAACTTACCTACTTATGCGGAAATAGGTGTAGCAGCTGCTTGGATAATGACAGCTTGCCGTGTATTTCAAGGGCTTTCTTCTATGGGGGAAATAATCGGAGCAGATCTTTACTTAACGGAATTAGTAAAGCCTCCTATACAATATTCTGTTGTGGCAACTTTAGAAAGTTGTTTTGTATTAGGAGGATTTGCTGCTTTAGGTATAGCTGCACTTGTTACTTCGTTTGGGTTTAACTGGCGTATGGCATTTTGGGCAGGTGCAGGAATCGCTTTAATTGGGGGTTTTGCAAGGACTGCCTTGAGAGAAACTCCCGAATTTGTAGATGCAAAACGTCAACTGGTAAAAACTTTAGAAAAGGCTAATATAGATAAGAAGAAAATAGAAAATTTTTCTTTACTTAAAGAAAGCTCAAGTATAAAAAAGTTAATGGCATTTTTTTTAACAGATTGTGCATGGCCTTTAGGTTTTTACCTCACATATATTTATAGTGGTGATATCTTAAGAAATAACTTTAATTTTACTCCCGAGCAAGTTATACATCAAAATTTATTTGTTTCTGTAGTAGAATTATTAGGAGCTTTTTTATTAATATATTTAAGCACTAAAATTTATCCTTTAAAAATTTTAAAAATAAAGTTATCGGTATTTGTTATTTTTGTTGTAACATGCCCTTATTTATTTTATAAAGCCACGAGTTCAACTCATATATTTTTAATACAATCATTTATTATGTTATTTGGTTGTTTTATTAATCCTGCTTTCCCAATTTTTTATAAGCATTTACCAATTTTAAAGCGTTTTACTTATGTTAGTTTTTCTTTTGCATTATCTCGGGCTGTTATGTATGTAATAACTTCGTTTTGTATAATTTATTTAACTGAATATTTTGGGTATTGGGGATTATTAGTTATTTTAGTTCCAGTTACCATAGGTTTTGGTTATGGGGTAAGCTTTTTCCAAAAACTGGAACAAGAGATTGGAAATTATCCTGAGAAACTATTTCAGGTTCATCGGGAAATAACATAAAATTAAGATTTTTATAACATAATCTAATCAATTGTTGTTTTATATTAGGAACTTCTAAATATAGAGCTGTTCCTACAAAATTTATTAAAGTTTCCTCTATAATTTTTTTAGCTTTTTCAGGTGATTTAGCCCCTAAGGTTTGAACATTATGGATACGATCGAATAATTTTATTAAAGCTGTATCATATCGTTTTTGTTTAACTAATATGTTCAAACTTTCTTCAGCGGTAATTTTTCCATAAGATTTAACTCTTGTTAGACCTTCAACGTGTTTTGCAACTTCTTCCCCGAAGATTTCGACAATCATTTCTTCAGTTAATGCCGTATCTTCGATAGTATCATGTAGTAGTGCTGCTTGCATCATTATACCAGTGTAAAGTTTAGGTACTTCCATTGCCGTAAACTCTGCCACCATAATTGCCACTTCAACCGGATGGGAATAATATGGATCGCCTGACTTACGCATTTGCAAGCCATGATATTTACGAGCATAATATATTGCTTTCTTGATTTCTTCAAGATTTACAGGGTTTGCTACTTTAGTATTTAAATATTTGAGTTTATTGAGAAGTTTTTTAGCATAAATGCATTCTTCAAACTTTTCTTTCCAAGAGCTTAAATCTTCCATAAAAGTTTATTTTAGTTGGTTAAAACAATTCTTGTACCAGCTTATAATCAAAATGAAAAGTAAAAAATTATAATGATGAATGTTTTTAAACTTTATGTTGCAAAATTTAGTTATTATTAAACTTTAACCTCCAGTAAAATTTCTTATTGACTTTTGATAAAAAAAGTATAAATTTGCTCAACACTAAAAATTACTTTTTTATAAACAAATAAGAGTTACGTTAACGTTTGTTAAAGTCATATAATTAGTAGAGAAATTAAGCTCTTTCTTGATTAGTTAATTAAAATTATTTGACACCAAATATAAGTTATATTGACAACTAAAATAAAGGAAAAGCAATGAAAAAATTTTTATTATTATTCATAATATCTATCATCCCTTTAAATTTATTCGCTCAAGCCAAAGTAAATAATATAGTTGCACCAGTCAGCTATTTTATAAATCACGTTCAGCCACTAAATCAAATAAAGACTAATTTAGAAAAATAGAGGCAAACAAGTATTGTAGGTGTTAGCGGGATGGGTAAAACTCAGTTAGCTAGAATGTATGCTTATGGAAATAAGGATAATTATAATTTGATCTGGTTTATTGATTGCAATTTAAATATTAACGATGAACTTTTAAAGCTAGCAAAAGCTATTAACAAAGCTGAAGAGAAAACTGTAATTGCAGAAGAAGCAGCTAATGTAAAAAAAGAGTTAATGGAATATCTAGGGCAAAGTGATAAATGGTTATTAGTATTTGATAATTTAAAAGTAGGTGAGAATAAAAAAGTACAAGATTTTATTAATTGGGAGCATAACGGCAATATTATATTTTGCTCGCAAGATAGCGATATGATGCCTTATATAGTCAAAGCTGTACCATTTGAAAAGCCCGAAACTATTAAGCTTGCTAATAATATTTTGTTGGACAAAGATAATAATTTAGTAGAATTTTTGGTACAAGAATTTAAAGGTTATCCAGTATTGATAGTACAAGGAGCACAAATATTAAATAATGTTCCTGGATTAGATAAAGAAAAATATAAACATCAAATACAGAAATCTAACGATAAAATAGATTATAATATATCGCTGGTGATTAAGCAATTAAGTTCTAGTGCTAAACAACTTCTAAGTAAAATAGCATTACTCAATAATCAAAGTTTTTCCAAAGATTTTCTTGGGATTATTACCGATAATAAAGATAATCTTAATGATGATATTTTTGAGCTATCAAAATTTGCTTTAATAACAAATATAGATGCTAGTGAGGATAATCCTGTTTTTGAACTGCATGATGTTATTGCACAGAAAATATTAGAAAAAAATAGTGCAAATAATAGTAAGTATCTAGAAGAGGCAGTTACTAAATTTATTAATGGTACACCGCAAGGTGGAGTAAAAGCATTTATGTATAGAAACGCTAAAACAGTACCAGAAAATATTGAGATAATGACGCAAAATGCTGAAAAATATAATATAGGTACTTATAAATTATTGGAGTTAAAACTAAAGCAGATAGTGCAGTGTGATAATTCTTATGATCTAGTAGGTGGAAAGAAATTAGTTGATTGGTTTGATAAAAACGATATAGATGGAAAATATAAATTATGGTTAATGAACAATGAAGAAAAAAGAGTATATGCTGAATATTTAAACTTAATAGGAGCGTATTACTTAAAATCTTCTAATTATCAGAGGTCTATAGAATATTTTAGGAAATCTAACAAGGTATTTGAAGATGTTAAAGGATATGAAGAAATGAAAGCTAATGTAGTATTTGGTTTAGCACTTGTATATATTTCAGTAGGAAATGTTGAGGAAGCACGAAAAAGTATAGAAATTTTAAATCAAAAATTAGACGAAAAGTTAGAAGATAGTTCTGATAGAGCAATGTTGTATATAGCTGAAGCAAGATTATCTTTTTTAGAAGGGAAATATAATGAAGCACTAGAAAAGAGTAATAAGTCTATTCAAGCTATTATTTCTAATGGATTATCTCCAGATGCTTTATTTCTCACTGGTAATTATTTAACCAAATCTGAAGCATTAAATAAACTAGGTAAATATAAGGAAGCTCTTACTCAAGTAGAGCAAGTGTATAACATGCAAAAGCGTGTAAAAAAGAAACCAATATAATATTTGGTAGAATATTTACTCAAAAAGCAATAGCATTATTTGGTTTAGGTGAAAAAGATAAAGCTTTAGAATATGCAGATAAAGCAATAGAGATTTTTAAGAATAATGATAAAAGCTTTATGAGTAGAAGAATACCTAATGTATTCAACCCTATAATAGCTATTACATGCACAATAAGAGGGGATATATTATTTGCGAGTGATAAGCTTGAGGAGGCTTTAGATAGCTATATGGATGCACGAGGTATATATTTTAATGTTTATAGAAGAAATTATAAAAATGTAGCACAAGTAAGTGAGGTAAATCTTAAAGGAGCAAAGGTTGCATGCAAAAGAAAAGACACGCTTAACTATAAGTTTTTTGCTAAACCACAAATTATAGATTTTGGAGCGGAGCATCCTGATTCAATTGAAATGCTTGAATATTGTAAAACTTATGGCATGGGTTTAATTAGTAACAAAGCTTATATAGATAAATCTAAAAAATAGGAAGATTAAAAAGAGGGGGCATTTTGCCCCCCTTATACTTTGTAGAAAATTTAAGCTATTTCAGATGTAACTTCAGCTGTTTTACCGGTTAGCTCAAATTCTGATACTTCGGTTTTATCAATTAACTGCTTAGGTAACTGCTTGACTATAAAACTTTTATCATAATCTTGTTTTGTTTTTGGGTGTACTCTTACAATAGACAAAGGCGTAATCTGATCATATACAGTATTTCTAATATTAGGATCAGCTCCATTTTCTAAAAGAAATTGAGCTATCTCATACAATTTTAGTGTACAGGAATAATATAGAAGAGTGCAATGATCTCCATCTTTCATATTAATATCAAACCCTTGATTAAGAGCTTGTTTAACAAGAATTTTAAAATCATTTATTTGATCTGAAGTTTTAACAAGAGAAAGTGCTACACACAAAATGTCCAAGTCTTTAGAATTAGGTGTAATAAATTTGATATGAGTTGGATGCATATAATTTTTAATGTCCCCCTTCGGGGATCAAAAATCCCTCGCCTTTAGGCGAAGGGAAGATATAATGAAATTGCTTTAGCAATGAATTTATATCAAGAAATATGAGAAGTTATAGAAAGAATAGTCATAGTCAGTATGATTTAAAAGTGCATCTTATATGGATACCAAAATATAGGAAGAGAATATTGATAGGCAAAGTATCGGAAAGGACTAGAGATTTACTGAGGCAGATTTGTATGGAACATGAAGTACATATAATTTCAGGGAAAATATCATGTGATCACGTACATATGTTTATCTCATATAAGCCGCAAATATCTCTTAGCAAGTTAGTACAGTATTTAAAAGGCATTAGCTCAAGAATTTTATTGCAAGAATTTACTCATTTACGAAAACAATTTTGGGGCAATCATTTGTGGGCTAGGGGCTATATGGCAGTCAGTTCAGGTAATATAACTGATGAAATGATACAGCACTATATTGATGAACAGGAAGGTGAACCTGTGAATGATGATCGATTTCTAATCGATTCCACTTTATAACCCCTCAGCTTATAGCTGAGGGTTGTTTAGTTTTATTATTAATGAGTTTATTAATAATTGAGTTATTATTAATTATCAAGTTAATTTTTTAATAAAATCAATGCATGATAAATCGAATAGTACAGGACAGTTGTTAAAAAAGAACCCGTCATTGCAAGGAAATTATAGCATTATTGTATGGCTTGAAAAATGCTATATATATCATTCCCGCTTAAGGCTTACTCCGCGTGGATCATTTTTCCCTGTCATTCCGTGATGGCATTGTTGCGTGGATCGGAAAACACCTTCGGTGTAATCTAGTTTCTTGTCCACGGTAGTAAGTAAAAATAACTTTTGATACTAATAATTTATTAAATTCATTGTATTTCATATTAATTTTTTTGGATTATAGATACTCTAAATAAATTTTACAACTAATATTAGAAATAAAAATAGTAGTAGCAAAAAAACAACTAATAGTTTGTAAAATTTTAAGCATTAATGGCTTTTAGTAAAATAATAAAACTTAATTGCCAATTGACTTTTTTAGGGAGTTAAGTATACATTGTAACTGAAATAGCTATTAAGCTATTTTGGGATGTAAGAATCTCTTGTTACATGGTGGGTATCTACCATTAAATGATACTATCCTCGGCTTTATTACGGTCGGGGTATCAATAGCCTTTAGGTTTAAGGTATGCACCTTAAACCTAAAGGCTATTGTAAACTGTTGTAACGGTTTTCTTACCTCCCCGACCACCAAAGTTTCATTCATTGGTGGTTTTAATTAATCGGGAGCCATCAAATGTCAAATCAAAATAAAAAAATCATTCACAATATTAATTTAGACTTCATTGAAAGAGAAGTAAATATTCTAAAAGATGAAGTTGCACATTTATTAGAAACCCCCGTAACAGATAAAGATATTGAAAGAATAGAACAACGCTTAGAAGAATTAGAAAAAATGTTTTACAATTTGAATTGACGCTAGTTAGTAATGTGCAAGGGTTTTGCTTGCATGGGTCGGTTTTCTCGTCATAAGCTACACAATTGCAAGGAGGGTGGCAACCAGAAAAAACAATAAAAATGCTATGCATTTTACTAGATTGCTTCGTCAAAACTTATAGTTTTTCCTTGCAATGACGAAAAACCGATCTACGTAACAATGCCCGCTCGTAATGACAACTCCCAATCTACGCAATAAACTCTTGACGAAAAATAGTTTAAATTTTGTTTGTAGAGTCTATATGCATATCCATTAAATATTCTGCTAAATGTTTTTGTACTTCTTCTGACTTACCTTTTAAAGCACATTGATATACTTCTTGTATAATAGTAAGTAATTTTATGCATAGAAAAATCAATATTTTTGTCGGAAATGATATTTGTAGTAAGGCTTACAACTTCGCCAAATAATTTTATCTGTTCGGGTTTTAAAATATCAAATTGAATTTCTTTATCATCAGAAATTAAGGATTCTACCTTAACATTTAAAGCATTTGCTAATTGCTTAATAGTATAAATGCCAGGGTTTTTAGAGCTACCAAATATTATACTATTAACAGTATTTCTACTTAGTCCTGTTAAATTTTCAATATCTTTAGCACTCATTTTTCTTTGAGCCATTAACTCATTAATTTTGGTTTTTAAATTTGACATAAAAATAAAGTAAATTCATCGCTTGTGTTAAATATAAAATATAAACAAATTTCTTTACATTTCTACAAAATAATATAATCTCAGCTGTATAAATTTAATGTCCCCCTTCGGGGATCAAAAATCCCTCGCCTTTAGGCGAAGGGAAGATATAATGAAATTGCTTTAGCAATGAATTTATATCAAGAAATATGAGAAGTTATAGAAAGAATAGTCATAGTCAGTATGATTTAAAAGTGCATCTTATATGGATACCAAAATATAGGAAGAGAATATTGATAGGCAAAGTATCGGAAAGGACTAGAGATTTACTGAGGCAGATTTGTATGGAACATGAAGTACATATAATTTCAGGGAAAATATCATGTGATCACGTACATATGTTTATCTCATATAAGCCGCAAATATCTCTTAGCAAGTTAGTACATTATTTAAAAGGCATTAGCTCAAGAATTTTATTGCAAGAATTTACTCATTTACGAAAACAATTTTGGGGCAATCATTTGTGGGCTAGGGGCTATATGGCAGTCAGTTCAGGTAATATAACTGATGAAATGATACAGCACTATATTGATGAACAGGAAGGTGAACCTGTGAATGATGATCGATTTCTAATCGATTCCACTTTATAACCCCTCAGCTTATAGCTGAGGGTTGTTTAGTTGGTTGAATTAAGCAAAAGCTTATAATCTTTATAATAAGATAAATAATAATTTTATTTTGAAATCGGGCGAGGAAATGACCTCAAACCTTGATTTCTACAACTTTTCTTTATAATAGCAATTATAAACATTGATTTGCTACTGCTAATAAATTAAGGAGGTAGTGTTGTTTCAAAAAGTTATTAAACATTTAAGTCATAATTTATCTAAACATGATATTACCGCTAAAATAACAGGTAGAATTAAACATCCCGTATCAATTTTATATAAATTGTATCGTAAGGGGATAAAAATAGAACAATTAACTGATATCTTCGCAATTAGGATAGTGGTATTAGATGAAGAAAAATGCTATAAAACTTTAAAAATAGTACATAATTTATATGAGTATGAAAAAGATAAGCTAAAAAATTATATTGATAATCCTAAACCAAATGGTTACCAATCTTTACATACTGTTATTATAACTGAAGATCAATATAGTATAGAAATACAGATACGCGATGAAAATATGCATTATCATGCCGAAAGCGGCGGAGCAGCACATTGGAGGTATAAAAGCGATTTAATTAACGCATTAAAATTTTAACTCGTTATTTAAATTCATTTTGGAGTCAATCATAATTTTTGTGTAAATTGTTAAAAATCATTTTCTAATAATTCATATTTAAAATTTCCACATAGTATCTCAAATTGATTCAAAGCAAGAGACCATTCTTTAATAGGCATGGTCCACTTTTTTGCAGCATGTTTAAGAGCTAAGTAGACAATTTTTGTGATAGATTTATCATCTGGGAAAACCCCTTTATTTTTGATAATTTTACGGATTTGTCTATTTACCGATTCTATCGTATTGGTAGTATAGATTACCTTTCTAATCTCTTTAGGGAACGCAAAGAAAGGTACTATACCACTCCAATTACGTATCCATATATCAGAAATAACTGGGTATTTACTATCCCATTTTTTAGCAAACTCTTCTAATGCTAAATTAGCCATATTCTCATTATTTGCTGTATAGATTTGTTTTAAGTCAGCTGCTACTTCTTTAAGATTTTTGTAAGAAACGTACTTTAAAGAATTACGTACCATATGTACTATACAAAGTTGTACTATGGTATTTGGGAAAACACTGTTTATTGCATCTCTAAAACCTTTAAGACCGTCAACACATGCTACATAAATTTGTTCTACACCTCGGTTCTTTAATTCGCTTACAACCTGCATCCAAAACTTTGAACCCTCATTCTTGCTAATCCAAATACCCAAAAGCTCTTTCTTGCCTTCTATATTTATACCAATAACAAGGTAAACAGCCTTATTTATAACTATATTATTATCTCTTGCTTTTACCATGATGCAATCTAAATATACAATTGGGTATATTCTATCTAATGCTCGGGCTTGCCATCTTATTACCTCTTCCATAACTCCATCTGTAATAGTCGAGATAAGCTCCTTAGATACTTCTGTATGATACATTTCCTCTAAATGGGATTGAATCTCACTCATGGTCATACCTCTTGCATAAAGTGAAATAACGCTATCATCAAATCCAGTGAATCTTCTAACTCCCTTAGGAATTAATTGAGGCTCAAAACTATTGTCTCTATCTCTTGGAATATCAAGTACTATCTTTTGACCACTGTCATCTATTACTGTCTTTTCGCTCGTACCATTACGACGATTGCTATCTTGCTTTGATGCCTTGCTATGCCTCGAATAACCTAATTCATGACTTAGCTCGTCCTCTAGTATTCTCTCTACTAACCTCTTCTTTAATTGCTGAAACAATCCATCCTTTCCAAATAACTCTTTAGGATTAGATTGGGATAATATTTCCTCTACTAACTTATTATTTATATCTGCACTTCTAACACCAGCTTCTATTTTCTTAGCCATATTTTTTACCTTTGTTCTAGTTGTATTTTAACAGTATTTCTTTCTCTGTTGCTTTACAATTTACACAAAATATATGATAGACTCTCCTCATGTTCTTTATATAAAGTTTTAAACTGTCCGCCAGTGTTAGCCTGATTTTTCGGTAATGCAAAAATATAAAAATTCTCTTTTGGATAATCTTTAATTTGATTATTATCGAGAACTTCTTTTAATAAACCGTTATCATAAGCTCCGCCATTAAATAGAATTATCGGTCCATGCTCCTTTAATTCTTGATAAGTCAAATCAGATATTTGCTTATTAAGCTTTTTAGCAGCTACTTCTCTTGCAATTTCAATACCAAGTCTCATTCTATTACAGCCATCTTCTTTATCTACAGCCCCTATATTTTGGGTATGAGAAATAATAGGCATTTTGTTATAAGAATGTCTTGCTGATAAAACCCATACATATTTTATATCTTTGTCTATTTGGGGATTTTCGGTTACATAAATATTTTGTATCTCTGAAATGAAACTCTTAAGTACCTGTTCATTATTAACCTCTAAATTATTAAGATCAGTTATTATTTGCTCAAAATGCCGATCTTGAGTAATTTTTTGATAATGCTGAAATCCTAGAACTGAAACTATAGCTATAATAATTACAGAAATAGCTATATTAAAATTTTTGCAGCTTTTCATATTGTGATAAAGTAATTAGGTTGAAATATGGGAGAGACATATCACGGCTTAATCGTAATATCAAGCAAAATAACTTTTGGTAACTGGTATTACTATTTTCCGTCATTGCGAGGAAATTACGGAGTAATTGACGAAGCAATCCAGAAAAAATAATATTAGTATTTTTAACTGGATTGCCGCGTCGATGCTACGCATCTCCTCGCAATGACGGAAAAATTGATCCATTTTATATCCTACCGCCAGCATTCATCGCTAAACTTGCCGAGACGAATTTTTCGAGATCGCCATCAAGTACGCCTTTTGTGTTGGAGGTTTCATAATCGGTACGTAAATCTTTTACCATTTGATATGGCTGTAAAACATAAGATCTAATTTGATGCCCCCAGCTATTATCCGTCTTTGCGGCATTCTGCTCGTTAACACTATCGGTGCGTTTTTGCATTTCAAGCTCATAGAGTTTAGCTTGCAGCATTTTCATAGCCTGAGCTTTATTTTTATGTTGCGATCTGTCGCTTTGGCATTGTGTAACAGTGCCTGTAGGTATATGGGTGATGCGTACCGCTGAATCGGTAGTATTAACGTGTTGTCCTCCCGCTCCTGATGCTCTAAAAGTATCGATCCTTAAATCTTTATCCTCAATGGTAATTGCTATATTGTCGTCAATTTCTGGATAGACCCAGCTACTGGCAAAGCTAGTCATACGTTTGCCTGCCGCATTAAAAGGAGAAATACGCACCAACCTATGCACGCCTGCTTCAGTTTTAAGCCAGCCATAAGCACGCTTACCGATTATCCTAATCGTGCATGATTTTATGCCTGCTTCTTCGCCGTTAATCATATTAATGATCTCAGTTTTGAAGCCTAATCTTTCGGCAAAACGTAAATACATACGCATCATAATAGAAGCCCAATCGTGACTTTCTGTTCCTCCCGCTCCGGCATTTATTTCTAAAAAGCAGTTATTATTATCAGCCTCACCTGAAAACAAACACTCAGTTTCAAATTTTGCGGCACTAGTGCTTAAATTTTGTAAATCTTTCTCAACTTGCTGCATTATCTCAAGATCATTTTCAGCTTCAGCCATTTCTTCAAGCTCTAATGCATCTTTTAGATTAGACTTAATTTTATTATAAGCTCCTAATTGTTCTTCTAGATTGCTTTTTTCTCGTAGTAATTTTTGAGCATTAGCCTGATCATTCCATAGATCGGGACTAGCCGCTAACTCCTCTAACGCTACTAGTCTAGCTGATGACGTTTCGACGTCAAAGTGACCTCCGAAGCAGTTCTAAAGACTGCTCAATTTTCTTAACGTAATTCTCTATTTCTGCTCGCATTATTTTTTCCTGTTATATATTTTGGTTTTGTTATATTATATGTCATTCCCGCAAAAGCGGGAATGACATATAGGGCGTGCAATAATACCGTGCCTTTGTGAGATGGTAATGACCCCAATAAACAAACGCAAATTATATCACAATAATTATGAATAATCAAAAATATATAAGGAACTTCTCAATAATCGCTCATATCGATCACGGCAAATCTACTTTGGCTGACCGGTTAATTGAGTATTGCGGCGGCTTGCAGGCAAGAGAAATGAGCCAGCAAGTACTAGATTCAATGGATATTGAAAAGGAGCGGGGTATAACGATCAAAGCCCAAACAGTGCGGCTTGTATATAAGGCTAAAGACGGCAATACTTACTACTTAAATTTGATGGATACCCCTGGGCATGTCGATTTCGCTTATGAGGTTAGTAGATCGCTTGCAGCGTGTGAGGGGTCGTTGTTAGTGGTTGATAGTACGCAAGGGGTAGAGGCACAAACTCTTACCAATGTTTATCAGGCAATTGAGAATAATCATGAAATAGTGCCGGTACTGAATAAGATTGATCTTCCGGCGTCAGAACCTGAGCAGGTAAAACAACAAATAGAGGATATAATTGGGATTGATGCAAGTGAGGCAGTACTGATTTCTGCCAAAAGTGGTATAGGTATTGACTTAGTTTTAGAAGCGATCGTAAATAAGTTGCCTCCACCGAAAGAGAGTAGTACAGATATTTTAAAAGCATTGCTTGTTGATAGTTGGTATGACCCGTATCTTGGTGTGGTTATTTTAGTGCGTGTTATTGACGGATCATTACGTAAAAATATGAAAGTCAAAATGATGGCGACAAATTCGGTTTATACAATAGAAAATGTCGGATATTTCACTCCTAAAAAACATATTTCGGATGTTCTGCATGCAGGGGAAATCGGCTTTTTCACTGCTTCTATAAAGCAGGTAGCAGATTGTAAGGTTGGAGATACTATTACCGATGAGAAAAAACCTTGCCTTGAAGCTTTACCAGGTTTTAAACCAAACTTGCCGGTAGTATTCTGCGGGCTTTATCCGACGGATAGTGCCGAATTTGAGCATTTAAAGGATTCGCTGGCAAAACTTCGTCTTAACGATGCAAGTTTTGAGTATGAAATGGAAAGCTCATCAGCTCTAGGGGTTGGTTTCAGATGCGGCTTTTTAGGGTTACTACATTTAGAGATCATACAGGAACGTTTAAGTAGGGAGTTTGATTTAGATTTAATTACTACCGCTCCAAGCGTGGTGTATAAAATTCATATGCGTGAGGGTGAGAGTCTAGAGATTCATAATCCTGCTGATTTACCTGACTTACAAAAAATTGACTCGATGGAAGAGCCTTGGATCAAAGCAACTATAATGGTACCTGATGAGTTTTTAGGTGCGGTATTATCGCTTTGCACTGAAAAAAGAGGAATTCAGTTAGATCACAACTATATAGCAAATAGGGCAAAAGTAGTATATAAATTGCCACTAAATGAGATAGTATATGATTTTTATGATCGGTTAAAAAGTTGCTCAAAAGGTTATGCAAGTTTTGAATGGCAAATGGATACATACGAACCTTCCGAACTTGTTAAGCTTGGGATTTTAGTTAACGGCGAGGCGGTTGATGCATTATCGACAATTGTGCATCGCTCACGTGCTGAGCAAAGGGGTAGGGCGTTATGTGTAAGGCTAAAGGATTTAATACCGAGACAGCAAATTGATATTGCAATTCAAGCAAGTATCGGCAGCCGTATTATTGCCCGTGAGACTATTAAGGCATTGCGTAAAGATGTTTTATCCAAATGTTATGGCGGTGATATAACTCGTAAGCGTAAGCTGCTCGAGAAACAAAAAGCCGGTAAGAAGAGAATGAGGCAGTACGGCAATATCGACATCCCACAATCTGCCTTTATTGCTGCATTAAAAATAGGGGATGAGTAAATATTGTTATTGGGAGGAGGTGTTGCCTATGTGGATCAGTTTTTCTGTCATTGCGAGGAAATTACGAAGTAATTGACGAAGCAATCCAGTTAAAAAATGCTAATTTATAGCATTTTTTATTATTTTTTCTGGATTGCCACGCTCATTTCATTCGCTCGCAATGACGACTTAGTATCCACGCAACAAAGCCTTCCTGCGTAGGCGGGAATGACCTACGGTTATTAGGGTAAAAGATTAGACACTAACTATTAAAAAACTCGGATTTAACTATATCCGTTTCGCCACCTAAAGTAGTAGGATTTTTCTCAATAATTTCTTCAAGAGAAAAGAATACAGATTTAGAGAGTCAATCATAATTTTTGTGTAAATTGTTAAAAATCATTTTCTAATAATTCGAGGGTGTCAGGAAGTTTGTGTAAGTTGTAAAAATAGTTAAGAATAAAAATAACATAAACAACTTACATGGAGCTAATATGAAGAACAATAACAAAGTATCAAATCCAGCTATAGAAAAATTAGTATCAGAAATACTATCACAAAGTGATCCATCTGAAATATTTGGTAAAGAAGGGATATTTCAGGGAATTAAAAAGCAGATAGTAAATAAGATTTTAGAGAAAGAAATGGAATCTCATATAGGTTATGAGAAACATTCTAAAAATGAGAAATACTCAGATAACAGACGTAATGGTAATTATGAAAAGACTCTAATAGATCCAGAAGGTCGTAAATTGACAGTAGAAGTGCCAAGGGATCGGGATGGAGAATTTGAACCTCAACTAATTCCAAAAGGAGTGCGTAAATTTGAAGGATTTGATGATAAAGTAATATCCTTATATGCTCGGGGAATGACCATTAGGGAAATACAAGGGCACTTAGAAGAACTATATGCCACCAAGGTATCATCTGAGTTAATATCAAAGGTAACTGATGGTATTTTAGAGGAAGTAACTGCTTGGCAGAATAGAGCACTTGATAATGTATATCCTATAATGTACTTAGATTGTATTCATGTTAAGGCAAGAGATAATCATGTAATAATAAATAAAGCGGTTTATCTAGCTATTGGAGTGAATATGGAGGGCAAGAAAGAGCTATTAGGAATTTGGATAGGCAAGAATGAAGGGTGTAAATTTTGGATGCAGGTAGTAACAGAACTGAAGAATCGAGGAGTTGCACAAATATATGTTGCATGTGTTGATGGTCTTAAGGGTTTTCCAGAGGCGATAAATAGCATTTTTCCAAAGACGATAGTGCAGTTGTGTATTGTTCATATGGTAAGAAATTCTGTAAAATACGTATCATACAAAGATCTAAAAGCGGTAACAGCTGATTTAAAAGCAGTTTATTCTGCAATAAATGAAGCAGAGGGATTAAGAGAATTACAAAACTTTGCCAAAAAATGGGATGAAAAATATCCAGTTATTTTTGACATATGGCAACGAAATTGGTCTGGCATAGCTCCATTTTTTAGCTTTCCGGAAGACATTAGGAAGGCGATTTAGACTACTAATGCTATTGAATCCACTAACCGTCAAATTCGTAAAATTATTAAAAATAAAGGAGTATTTCCAGATGACAAATCGATTCAGAAAATAATCTTTTTGGCGTTGACAAATGCCTCTAAAAAATGGACAATGCCTATTAAGAATTGGGCGATGGCTTTAAATCAATTTGCTATACTTTGTGATACTAATTTACAAAATTGGGCAAATGGAGAAATCGTACTTACACAAAAAATCTGACAGACCCCATTTCATTCGCTCGCAATGACGACTTAGTATCCACGCAACAAAGCCTTCCTGTGTAGGCGGGCATGACCTACGGTTATTAGGGTAAAAGATTAGACACTAACTATTAAAAAACTCGGATTTAACTATATCCGTTTCGCCACCTAAAGTAGTAGGATTTTTCTCAATAATTTCTTCAAGAGAAAAGAATACAGATTTAGAAGAAGTATCCACTAATTTAGAACCTTTTTTAGATGGTTGATTAGTTTCAGCAGAATCCGAAATATACCCCTCATCTTTAAAATCACTTTTATTAATTACTTTCATATCTTCTATTATCTCTTCTTTCAGTTTATTTATAGCTTCTGTATAACTTTTAAATTTTGAAGTATCAGCTTCATATTGAATTAATAGTTTGCATATAGCTTTATATGTATCATTTTTGGGCTCATCCATAAGTGCGGATAATGCTATAAGAATTACTGTGCCTCTTTCTAAAAATTCAGCATTAGGATTACCGCCATGCTCTAATAAAAATTTAAGTGTTTCTACATAATTAGATAAGTCTTTTTTTGTTTCAGAATTCGAACTTTTGCAATAAGTGGGATCATTAGCTGGTATTGCAGCATTTACTAATAAAGCAACAAGATCTTCTGAATAATCATCGTGAGCTGTTGCACCATATTCGAATAGCTTTTCTAAAATTTCTACATTACCTTTTAGTATTGTGGATATAATACCTTGAGATGCGATAGCACCATTTTTTAGGAGATAATTTATTACGTCAATATGTTCTTCCATGGTGGCAATACTTAATATAGCCCCTCCATGTAAAGGATTATTAATTGTAGTATTAACATCAAAATTTTTTCTTCAATAAAATATTGAACTAAATCTAAACGACCTTTATGAACTGCTTTATAAAGATACTCATCAGGAAGTTCTGATGAAGATAAGGAAATTAATGTTTTAATTTCTTCTAGGGTATATTCATGACCTATTGCAAAATAAATAACTTCATTTATATCAACTTTTTTTGCTAATAACTCTGTTATTATTTTTTCATCTTTTAGCTTAATCGCTCTATTTAATGCTGTTCCATGTTTAGGATCAACATAGTTGATTTGATTGGTTTTTATAAGTTTTTGAATATCGGCTTTTAAAATTTGTTTTTTAGTTTTAAAAAAATTTCCTAGAGCTAAAGAGGAAGATTTTTTCATGATAATTTACCTTAATTAATTTATAGCGGGCGTACTATAAAGTAATAAAGGTAAATTATCAATATAAAATATTAACTAAATATTAAAGAATTAACTATCAGTTTACTTTCTTAATCTTTAGTTGTAGTTTGTGGTTTTCTAGCTCGATTTCACTAATATGATCAGGAGTAAAATCTTTAGCAAATTCACCTAAGGTTTGCTCTTTAATAAACTCACCATAAATATCGATTATTTTTGGTAAATCTATATCAATTAAAATTCTATCCGTTATAGCAAAATCGGCATTTTTTCGAGCTTGTTGTATAGACCGCACAATATCTCTAGCTATTCCTTCGTCTATTAACTCAGAGGTCAGCTCTAAATCAAGTATCAGCAGACTGCTATTATGGGCAAAGCTGCTAGCACCTTTAATATGCGAATGTGGTTCTAAGATTAGCTTATATTCATCGCTATTTAAAGTCTCATTACAGATCCTCAAGCCGCCAGAGGTTGCTTCCCATTCATTCTTTTTAGAGGCAGCTATAATATCTTTCATTTTAGCTGGCAGACGCTTACCGAGCATTGGAAAATTAATCGATAATTTTTTAACTGCATAATTCTCTAAATCATCACGATAAATTACAGATTTAACATTGATTTCATCTTTAATTAAATCTTCAAAATCTTTCAATTTATCGTTATTTTTGCTAATAATAGTTATGCTGCTAAGCGGTTGTCTTACACGTGCATTTTCACTACTTCTGATGAATAAGCTGTTACTGCAAATATCTAATACAGTATCCATAGTATCCACTAGCTCGCTGTTTATTTCAAATTTTGAAAGATTAGGGTAGTTGCAAAGATGGACGGATAAACTGTCATTTTGTACATCCTTTATGTCATTCCCGCGTAGGCGGGAATCCAGGAATACAGATTTTTCTGGATCCCCGCTTTCGCGAGGATGACAATGAAGTCCCAAATATATCGCTTCCGAGATAAGCGGCACGAGCGATGACATCGCAATAGCCATAGTCTCTAAGCAGGTGTATAACGTATTATAAGCATTTTGCTTGTCTAGATCTTTTTCGCTTTTCCAAAATCTAGCTCTGCTTCGTCTGATATACCAGTTGTTTAGTACTTCAAAAAATTCTGAAACAGCATGATAAGCTATTTGAGTATCAAAATTGTCTAAACTTTCTTTAATCTTTTCTACTGCTATTTTGAGCTTGGATAATATATATACATCAAGAACGTTTTCAGATGTAAAATTTAACTCACCTTTAATATGGTCAGCGTTAGCATACATCGTGAAGAAATGGTAAGCGTTCCAGATAGGCTTGATAAATAAACGCAGCGTATCAAATACCATTTTGCCGTCTTTATCAATCAGTAGCTCTTGCCCTTTAACTACATTGGAAGAAAGCATTGTTACCCTTAAAGCATCAGAGCCATATTTATCGAATAGCTCCAGTGGATCGGCATAGTTATTTAGACGCTTTGAAAGCTTTTGACCCGTAGCATCTAAAATTACCCCATGGCATATACAATTTAAAAACGGCGGACGATCGAATAGGGCAGTAGATAACACCATTAAAGTATAGAACCAGCCACGTGTTTGTGCGGAATACTCAACTATAAAATCTGCCAGAAAATGATCCTCAAACCACTGCTTATTTTCAAAAGGGTAGTGTGCTTGCCCGTAAGGCATCGAGCCGCTTTCAAACCAACAGTCAAATACGTCTTCTATTCTACGCATTGTTGATTTGCCGGTTGGATCGTTGGGATTGGTCCCCGTTAACTCATCAATAAATGGACGATGTAAATCAGTAATTTTAACACCAAAATCTGTTTCTAGTTCTTCTATAGAGCCGTAAACATCTATGCGTGGATATTTCGGATCGTCAGACTTCCATACTGGCAAAGGCGTCCCCCAGAATCTATTACGGCTTATTGACCAATCCCTAGAATTCTCAAGCCATTTACCGAATAAATTGTCCTTAACGTGGAAAGGTATCAAATTAATTTGCTGATTCAGCTCTACCATCCTGTCTTTAAATTCGGTAACTTTTACATACCATGACGGAACAGCTTTATATATAAGAGGCGTATCGGTTCGCCAGCAATGCGGATAATTATGGATATACTGCTCGGTTTTTAGCCAATTTCCTTGTTCTTTTAACTTGATTATTATTTTGTCATTTGCATCAAATACTTGTAAGCCCTCTAAATCAGGTATTTCTTTGGTAAACTTACCGCTATTATCCACGGGGCAAACGAGCTTTATGCCTTTCGATTCACAAAGTATTTGATCATCTTCACCAAACCCAGGAGCCATATGTACCACGCCCGTACCATCACCCTCAACAACAAAATCGCCAGCAAATATCTTAAAGCTATTCGGATGATCTTTGAAATAATCAAATAACGGCTTGTAACTTAGTCCTTGAAGTTCTGAGCCTTTGATTATCGTAAATTGCTCATCGCCTTTTAGCTCTAATTCTTTAGCGTATTTAGAAACAGATGAAGCAGCTATGATATAACAGACATCGCCTTTAGGAACTAACGCATAATCGATATCGCTACCAACTGCTAAGGCTAGATTTGACGGCAATGTCCAAGGGGTAGTCGTCCAGGCTAAAACACGATACTCTATGTCATCCCCGCGTAGGGGGGATCCAATTTTTCCTGGATTCCCGCTTTTGCGGGAATGACATCGGTTATATTTTCAGGATGACATAATTCAAAACTAACTGTTACAGCTTTATCTGCTCGCTCTCTATATGAATTATCAAGTCTTGTTTCAAAGTTAGAAAGCGGAGTTTCGCATGCCCAAGAATATGGCATAACTCGCATAGATTCGTACAATAATCCTTTATTATATAACTCTTTAAATGCCCAAAGCACAGATTCCATAAAATTCTTATCCATTGTTTTATAAGAATTCTTAAAATCCACCCATCTTGCTTGACGTGTTACATATTGCTCCCACTCACCGGCATATTTCATTACTGAATCTCTACAATGAGCGTTAAACTTCTCTATCCCAAAATTAGTAATAGCAAGACGCCCTGAAATACCGAGTTCCTTTTCAGATTGCATTTCAGCAGGTAGTCCGTGACAATCCCAACCAAAACGGCGTTCTACTTTTTTACCTCTAACTGTTTGATATCTAGCATATACGTCTTTAATAAAACTGGTTAGTAAATGTCCATAATGCGGTAACCCGTTAGCAAAAGACGGACCATCGTAAAAGATAAACTCAGCATCCCCCTCTCTAATATCAATAGATTTTTGGAATATGTTATTATCCTGCCAAAATTTCAATATTTCTTTTTCTATGGTAGCAAAATCAGCATTTGAGCTAACTTCTGGGTAATATTTAGTGTTTGTCATTATTTTGTAAATTATTTATTATAACAGTTTAGTTTATTATAATGTCATCCCTAGCTAAAGGCGGGGATCAAGCATAAAGCGAGACAAAGCAAGCTTTTAGCTTTAGAAACTTATTGTGTTTATGCTTTTTTTCTGGATTCCCGCCTCCGCGGGAATGACATAAGTGATCCACGCAACAATGCTCCGCGGGAATGACATAGTAACTAATTACCCCTCCAAGCGGTAAAATCTACTAGATTTATAGAATTTAATGTCCCCCTTCGGGGATCAAAAATCCCTCGCCTTTAGGCGAAGGGAAGATATAATGAAATTGCTTTAGCAATGAATTTATATCAAGAAATATGAGAAGTTATAGAAAGAATAGTCATAGTCAGTATGATTTAAAAGTGCATCTTATATGGATACCAAAATATAGGAAGAGAATATTGATAGGCAAAGTATCGGAAAGGACTAGAGATTTACTGAGGCAGATTTGTATGGAACATGAAGTACATATAATTTCAGGGAAAATATCATGTGATCACGTACATATGTTTATCTCATATAAGCCGCAAATATCTCTTAGCAAGTTAGTACAGTATTTAAAAGGCATTAGCTCAAGAATTTTATTGCAAGAATTTACTCATTTACGAAAACAATTTTGGGGCAATCATTTGTGGGCTAGGGGCTATATGGCAGTCAGTTCAGGTAATATAACTGATGAAATGATACAGCACTATATTGATGAACAGGAAGGTGAACCTGTGAATGATGATCGATTTCTAATCGATTCCACTTTATAACCCCTCAGCTTATAGCTGAGGGTTGTTTAGTTATATTAAAAAGTAAAATCTTTGTGACGCCAGCTATTGGTATAGCGAAAAATATTCCAATAAAGCCGAATAAGCTACCGCAGGCAAAAATTGAGAATATAATCCAAAGAGGATGTAAACCTATTTTATCACCAATAATTTTAGGTGTTAGAATATATGACTCACAAATATTTCCGATTAAATAGACCACTATTATATAAAACAGTTTTGTGGTTGCACCAAAGGTTAAATATCCGACAGTTAGAGTTAGAAGAAAAGAAATAAAAGTGCCGATAAAAGGAATAATAACTAAAAAACCTGTTAGAATTCTAAGTAAAAGAGCAAGATCGATGCCTATTACACTAAATGAGATGCTATAATAAATCGATAACATTAAGCAGATATTTAGCTGACCTCTTATATAGGCAGCAAGCAGGCTATTAATAGAGGATAATATTCCAAGGATTTTATGCCTGCTTTTTAGCGGTAATAATGATTTCATATTTTCGATAATTCTCGTCCAATCACGTAAGAAATAAAATAATATTATAGGTATAAGTAAAAACAAGACAAATATATTAATTGTAATGAGAGTATAGTGCCAAAAATTATTAGCAAGGCTGCCAAGTATAGTGAATATACTATTTATGAAATTACTTAAAGAATCCCGTATCTTATCAGCGATATTAGGCTCTACAGCATAAATTTTTGTCATTATAGGCGGTAATATTTCTGCTTGAAAATAATCCTTATATTTAGGGATATTATTGACAAAAGTAGAAATCTGCCCATAAATTACCGGCACTAAAAGAGTAAGTGCAGTAAAAAATATACTTAAAAATATTAAGTAAACTACAATAGATGAAATTTTATTTGATAGTTTAAATTTTGACGCAACAAATTCTATAGCAGGTTGTAGTAAATAAGAAATTATAAAAGCAATAAAAAATGGTCTTATTGCTTCTGAAATTAGCATAAAACCGCTTATAAAAATTCCTATAAAAAGAAGCCAAAATATAGCGGTTTTATTCATATGTATTTACTCAAAAATATTATGTTTTTTTAGTTACTTGAACAGTTGCAGGACGAAGTAACCTATCTTTAATTTTATAGCCAACTTGCATTATATTAATAACGCTATTAGGTTTATGATCAGGATGCTCTATTTGAGAAATTGCATTATGCAAATTATAATCAAATGATGATCCTATTTCTGGCTTTATTTCTTCTATATGATGCTTATGAAATACTTTATCTAGTTCATCTTTAGTCATCTGAACACCAGCAATAATATTCGTTACTTCTACTGAAGCATCTAGCGGCTTATGTTCTAATGCTCTAGATAGATTATCGCTAACGTTTAAAAGTTCTTTAGCAAATGTAGTAATCGCATAATCTCTTGCATCATCACGTGCTTTTTCTAAACGCTTTCTTGTATTATCTATTTCAGCACTTGCTCTAATTAGCTTATCTTTTAGCTCTTCTATTTGGGCTTTTAAGTCTGCTATTTCTGAATTAGTTTCAGTATTTTCTACCTCTTCAACAATATTATTTATTGCCTCTTCTTTGTTTCCTATATTATTGTCCGTCATCGTATAACTATTATTGATTTACTTATAGTATAAGATATAATAAAAAATCTAAAATTTTCAATGGGGTATACTTGTTTTATTTAAAATCTTTTCCAAATAAAACTTTGTCTATCTATTCTTCATCTATTAGAGGTATAAATATTATATTATGAGGCAGTCAGGCAGAAAAAGCAATCAATTACGTCCTATTTCATTAGAATTATATCCTCTTATTAACGCAGAAGGCTCATGTCTTATTAAAATAGGCAACACTCATGTTATGTGTAGTGCAAGTTATGATACGACAGTGCCACCATTTTTGCGTAATCAGAACAGAGGATGGATTACCGCAGAGTATGGTATGCTTCCAAGTTCTACATCTCAGCGTAATAAAAGGGAAGCAGCTCAAGGTAAGCAGTCAGGTAGAACGCAAGAAATACAGCGTTTAATTGGGAGGACGATGCGTTCGATAATTGACTTACAAAAACTTGGTGAACGACAAATTACCATAGATTGTGATGTGATTAATGCCGATGGAGGTACTAGAACTGCCGCTATAACAGGGAGTTATGTAGCTTTGCATTTAGCTATTAGATCATTAATGAAGAAAAGAATTCTGAAAGTAAATCCATTAATTAACCAAGTTGCTGCCGTTTCTTGCGGTATATATAAAGGTCAACCTATATTAGATTTGGATTATTTAGAAGATAGTGACGCTGAAGTAGATAGTAATTTTGTATTTGCAGGTAATGGAAACTTAATTGAAATTCAAGGAACGGCAGAGAAAGAACCTTTTTCTGAAGAGCAATTTTTAGAAATGTTAAAACTTGCAAAAGCTGGTGTTTCAGAATTGTTTAAACTACAAAATCAAGTATTACTCAATTTGCAATGACTAAAATAAGACTTGATGAATTTTTACTGCAAAAAGGTTTTGCTCCAAATATTCAGGTAGCACAAAGTCTAATTATGCAGGGTAAAGTGCATAATAAACATGAGCAACTAACCAAAGCTGGAACGCAAGTTAATATAAATGATAAGGATATTAAGGTAAAATTGCCGAAGCATAATTATGTTTCAAGAGGAGCATTAAAGTTAATTAAGGCTTTAGATCATTTTAAGATTAACCCAAGCGGTATGGTTTGCATTGATCTTGGAAGCAGTACTGGCGGTTTTACGGAAGTTTTATTGGAGCAAGGTGCAGAGTTAGTTTTTGCTGTAGATGTTGGTTATGGCGAGCTGCATCATAGATTGCGTGACAATCCACAAATTATAGTGCTTGAGAAAACTAATGCACGATATTTAACCGAAAAGCAAATAACTACTCAGCCTGATTTGATAGTTTGTGATGCAAGCTTTATCAGCTTAACTACTATTCTGCCTGCTTCATTTACCTTAGCTAAGAAAAATTGTTTGCTTATAGCTTTAATCAAACCACAATTTGAAGTCGAAAAGCATGAGGTAGATGAGGGAGGAATCATTAAGAATCCGTTACTTCATCAAAAAGTGTGCAATAAAATTAAAGCTTGGCTTAAACAGGAACATCATTTTAAGATATTCGGTATTGTAGAAAGCCCAATACTCGGAGCTAAAGGAAATAAGGAGTTTTTAATAGTCGGGCAGAGAAAAAAGACACTTTAAATCAATTTATTATTAATGTCCCCCTTCGGGGATCAAAAATCCCTCGCCTTTAGGCGAAGGGAAGATATAATGAAATTGCTTTAGCAATGAATTTATATCAAGAAATGAGAAGTTATAGAAAGAATAGTCATAGTCAGTATGATTTAAAAGTGCATCTTATATGGATACCAAAATATAGGAAGAGAATATTGATAGGCAAAGTATCGGAAAGGACTAGAGATTTACTGAGGCAGATTTGTATGGAACATGAAGTACGAGGGTGTCAGGAAGTTTGTGTAAGTTGTAAAAATAGTTAAGAATAAAAATAACATAAACAACTTACATGGAGCTAATATGAAGAACAATAACAAAGTATCAAATCCAGCTATAGAAAAATTAGTATCAGAAATACTATCACAAAGTGATCCATCTGAAATATTTGGTAAAGAAGGGATATTTCAGGGAATTAAAAAGCAGATAGTAAATAAGATTTTAGAGAAAGAAATGGAATCTCATATAGGTTATGAGAAACATTCTAAAAATGAGAAATACTCAGATAACAGACGTAATGGTAATTATGAAAAGACTCTAATAGATCCAGAAGGTCGTAAATTGACAGTAGAAGTGCCAAGGGATCGGGATGGAGAATTTGAACCTCAACTAATTCCAAAAGGAGTGCGTAAATTTGAAGGATTTGATGATAAAGTAATATCCTTATATGCTCGGGGAATGACCATTAGGGAAATACAAGGGCACTTAGAAGAACTATATGCCACCAAGGTATCATCTGAGTTAATATCAAAGGTAACTGATGGTATTTTAGAGGAAGTAACTGCTTGGCAGAATAGAGCACTTGATAATGTATATCCTATAATGTACTTAGATTGTATTCATGTTAAGGCAAGAGATAATCATGTAATAATAAATAAAGCGGTTTATCTAGCTATTGGAGTGAATATGGAGGGCAAGAAAGAGCTATTAGGAATTTGGATAGGCAAGAATGAAGGGTGTAAATTTTGGATGCAGGTAGTAACAGAACTGAAGAATCGAGGAGTTGCACAAATATATGTTGCATGTGTTGATGGTCTTAAGGGTTTTCCAGAGGCGATAAATAGCATTTTTCCAAAGACGATAGTGCAGTTGTGTATTGTTCATATGGTAAGAAATTCTGTAAAATACGTATCATACAAAGATCTAAAAGCGGTAACAGCTGATTTAAAAGCAGTTTATTCTGCAATAAATGAAGCAGAGGGATTAAGAGAATTACAAAACTTTGCCAAAAAATGGGATGAAAAATATCCAGTTATTTTTGACATATGGCAACGAAATTGGTCTGGCATAGCTCCATTTTTTAGCTTTCCGGAAGACATTAGGAAGGCGATTTACACTACTAATGCTATTGAATCCACTAACCGTCAAATTCGTAAAATTATTAAAAATAAAGGAGTATTTCCAGATGACAAATCGATTCAGAAAATAATCTTTTTGGCGTTGACAAATGCCTCTAAAAAATGGACAATGCCTATTAAGAATTGGGCGATGGCTTTAAATCAATTTGCTATACTTTGTGATACTAATTTACAAAATTGGGCAAATGGAGAAATCGTACTTACACAAAAAATCTGACAGACCCTGAAGTACATATAATTTCAGGGAAAATATCATGTGATCACGTACATATGTTTATCTCATATAAGCCGCAAATATCTCTTAGCAAGTTAGTGGTGAACCTGTGAATGATGATCGATTTCTAATCGATTCCACTTTATAACCCCTCAGCTTATAGCTGAGGGTTGTTTAGTTGCATCCTCTAATGTATAATTATTAAGTGTTTTTATAAATGCATTGCTTGCCTCCTTAATAAAATGTTTAAATTGGCACGAATTATTGATTCTGCATTGATTAGTATCCTTATTAAAACATTCTACTATATCCATATTAGGCTCTAACTTCTCTATTATATCTCCAAGTTTCATAGAGGAGGGGTTAAATGCAAGTTTAATTCCACCTCCTTTTCCTTTACTACTACTTATATATCCTAATTGTGCTAATTTGTGTATTACTTTTACTAAATGATTAAGCGAAATATTATAGTATTCTGCTATTTCTTTTATACTACAAATTTTCTCTTGTTTAGATGCAAGATATATAAGACTACGTAATCCATAATCTGTAAAACTTGTTAACTGCATAAAAATTTTATTTTTTATCTTGAATATACAAAAAAACATTTATATAAGTCTATATGTTATAATATGTATTTCAAATACATATTATAACATATTAATAATTGTAAACAAGGAGTGACTATGTCTAAAGTAATTAAAGCAAAAGAAATAAAAGATGCTGCTAAGTTATTTAAAAATTTTGATATTACTAAATCATTAAAATTTTATGGGAGTTTGGTAGCTAATTATAAAGCTGTGGTAGATGAATATTTTAATAGTAGTAGCTTCAATTTGAAAGAACCAGAAAAAGGAACGCAACCAAATTTAATGAAAAATTTTTTAAACCTTACTGGAAATGCTATTTTAAAAGTTTTAGATTCATATAATGAAACAGATGAAGTAAATATTTCAGAAGTTATACAATCAGCTTTAGATAGTGATAATAAATTTAATGAAGCGATAGCAAAAATTGTTGGCATACATGTAGGGCGTAATATTCCTGCACATCTATATCCACCCGTTGCTGAAAAGCTTATATTAAATGTAAGAAATGGTAATGAGCTAGTAAAAGAAATATTAAATGAAGTAGGAGCATATTTTGTAAAAACTGAAGAGAAGTAATATAATGAGTTGAAAGAATACAAAATAGAAAATTTTGAAGAGCATAAAATAAAAATCGAAATGAAAAACGCTGATGGAGATACAGCAAAAATAAAATTTTATAGACAGAATGAGCAGGAAGTAACACCTCATAAACACGGACAAATTATTACTATTAAAGTGGGAAGCAAGTATAGTGAATTTACAGTTATGAAAACTGGTCATGATGATGAGGGGTATTATTATCAATGTTTAATAAAGAAAAACCCTAATGGAACTGTAACAAATTATCTATTTAATGATAAAAATCAGCTAGTAAAAGTGCAACCCTCATATATTGAGTCAGATATAGAAACCACAAAAGACCTTGTCCTTATTAGTGGTGGATCAGGAGAAAGTCATTCTATTTCTATAATAAATGAGATGATAAATAAAAAGGATATTCCGTTCTCACAATCCATCCATGTTATTCATTCTACTAAAAATAAAAATAGTGATACATTTCAATTAGATGAAGTAATTAATGTTGCAAAATCACATAATATTAATGTTTCTCATCATAAACATTATACTCATTGTAGTGGTAGAATGACTAAAGAATCTTTAAGCGATATTTTAGAAAATCATGATAGCAATTATGAAGTTTGCACTTCTAGCTCTTTTAGTACTGCTATACAACAGACATTAAAGGGATGGGGTGTTGCAGAAGATAATATTCATATAGAGGGATTCGGTTCGATACCAGAAATTCTTGATTCAGCATTAATAGGTGTTTGTCCGTTTCATTAAATATATAGTTCTTTATTATTGTTAAATAAATATTGCCAATATACATTTACTAGTGTATCCTGCCCTTATAAGGGAAACAAATATAAAAATAAATGAAGGTGGGTTATCCCACCTTTTTTGTTACAAATTTACAAATGCAAACTATTGAACAACAAATAACAGATCTGATAGAAGAAACCTTAAGAGATATGGGGTTTGAATTAGTGCTTGTGCGTGTTAAAGGTCTAAGCTCTAAAGTAGTCGAGATATTGATAGATAGGCTTGATGATCAAAAAGTAACGGTAGAAGATTGCACTAAAGCAAGCAATACTATTTCAGCTATTTTAGATGTTGAAGATTTGATAGAGGAGGCATATTATTTAGAGGTTTCATCGAGTGGTGTTGAACGTCCATTAGTAAATTTTGAAAATTATAAAAGATTTGTAGGACGAGAAGTTAAAATTAAGCTTAAAGAGTTGTTAAATGGTAGAAGCCGTTATCAAGGTACGATAATTGAGGCTAAAGACGATAAAGTATATTTAAAATGGGAAAACCAAGAAGTAATAATTAATTACGATTTAATTAAAAGTGCTAACCTAGTTTTAACAGAAGAAATGTTTAAAAAATTATTAGGTTCTGAGAATAAAAGTAATACAAGGTAATGTAATATATGTCTAATATAGGTAACATAGAAATTTTACAAATTATAGATTCTGTAGCTCGTGAGAAAGGAATATCAAAAGAAGTTTTGATATCAACTGTAGAACAAGCAGTGCAAGTAGCAGGGCGAAAAAAATATGGCAATGAATATAATATCAAAGCACAAATAAATAGAAAGACAGGTGAAATAAATCTTTTAAGAGTGCTTAAAGTAGTAGAAAATGTAGAAGATTATTTAACACAAATTTCACTTACCGAAGCTTTACAAAAAGATCCTGAAGCTAAAATTGATGGTGAAATATATGAATATTTACCTTCTATTGATCATGCGAGAGTAGCAGCTCAAGCCGCAAAGCAAGTCATAACACAACGTGTTATAGAAGCAGAGCGTGAAAAACAATATCATGATTTCAAAGATAGAAAAGGTGAAGTTATAAATGGTGTTGTCAAAAGAATAGAATATGGTGATATAATAGTTGACCTTAACCGTGCTGAGGCAATAATAAAGAGAGAACAACAGATTAAAGGTGAAAATTTTAAAGTTGGTGATCGTGTTAAAGCATATGTACAAGATGTAAGACACGAAACAAAAGGTCCACAAATCTTTTTATCTAGAGCAGATGATAGGATGCTTGCTAAACTATTTGAGTTAGAAGTTACAGAAATTTATGAGGGAATGATCGAAATAAAGGCAGTAGCACGTGATGCCGGTTCAAAAGCCAAAATAGCTGTATTTGCTTCAGATAGTAGTGTAGACCCGATAGGTTCATGTGTTGGTATTAGAGGCAATAGGGTAAAAGCTATAACAAATGAGCTAAATGGAGAAAAAATTGATATAATATTATGGAATAGGCATGTTGCACAGTTTATAATCAATGCTCTTGCACCTGCTGAAATTTTAAAAATTCTTATTGATGAAGATAAAAGAAAAGTAGAGGTAGTAGTTTCACAAGAGAATCAAAGCCTTGCAATAGGTAGAAGAGGACAAAATGTAAGACTTGCTGCTAAACTTACAGGATGGAATATCGATATAATGACTGAAGAGCAAGAGTCAAAACGAAGAAATGAAGAGTTCGTAACTTCTACAGAATTATTTATGGAAGCTTTAGACGTTGAAGAAGTAATCGGGCAGCTTTTATCAGTTAGTGGATTTAATACAGTAGAACAAATTGCAAATAGTGATGTTAATGCTTTAATGAATATTGAAGGTTTTGAAGAGGAGCTTGCTGTAGAGATTAGAAATAGAGCTATTAATTATGTTAATCTCAAAAATGAAAAGATTGTTAAAGAACTTGAAGAGCTTGGAGTTGAACAAGAATTAATAGACATATTAGAAATACAACCTGAATTAATACTAAAATTTGCTGAATATGGTATTAAGACCATAGAAGATTTAGGTGAAATGAGCGTAAATGAATTTAAAAATTTAGCTCCAAATTCTAATATAACAGATGAAAATATTAAATTATTAATTAAGACTGCTAAACAACATAGCGAGCTAAAAGAAGAATAAAAAAATTTTGGTGTCATATTCGTCATTGCGAGCCGCTGAAAGTGGTGTGGCAATCTCATGAGAATGTCCTGAGATTGCTTTGTCGCTACGCTCCTCGCAATGACGGTCTTCAGTTAAGACACCATATTACTCTAGCAAAGGGTTCTATTACTAAACACAAAGGTTTAAATATGACGGATAACCAGGAAAACAAACCCAAAAAGTTGACACTTAGCAATACAAAATTGTCACTTAACAAGTCTTTTGACTCTCTTGCGAGTACTCAAAATTTTGTCAATGCTAAGTCGAAAACATTAGTAGAGGTTAGAAAAAGCTCTAGTGGTTCTACTACTACCCTTTCATTAAATAAAGAGAAAGGTAGTTTAGAAACTGGTTCAAGTAGTGGTAGTGAAGAATTTAACAGACGCTTATCTATTCTAAAAAAAGCTGCAGAACAATCAAAATTAAATGATAATTCACAAATAAGTACTTTAAGTAAACTTGCAAGTATTAATCAATCTATTGCTTCACAAGAAGATCCTATAGAAATTGAGCAAGAAGAAAGCAGCGATACTAACAAAGTTAAAGAAGAGCCAAAAATAGAAGAAGTAAAAGATACTGAGGAGTCTGCACTTCAAACTCTTAAAAAGAAAGAGGATATTTTTGTAAAGTCTCCATTAGTAGGAACTAGAACACGTTACGTTATAGAATCAGAAAAAACTGTAGATAAAGTAACCGAAAATAAGGTAACTGCACCAAAACCTAAAGTTGAAGAATCAAGAAAGTTTAAAAAGACTGACCTCTTTAATATGGTTGGTGACGATGAAAACGACAATAGAAATAGAACTAGAAGTCTTGCTTCTATAAAAAGGGCAAGAGAAAAAGAAAAGCATAAATCATTAGTACAAGCACCTGAAAAAGTATATAGAGAAATAACGCTACCTGAAGTTATTGGAGTTGGTGATTTTGCAAACGCAATGTCTGAGCGTGTGGCTGATGTTATTAAAGAATTAATGAAGCTTGGCATTCTTGCTAATGCTAGTCAAACAATTGATGCAGATACTGCAGAGTTAGTAGCTACCCATCTAGGTCATGCTGTCAAAAGAGTCCAAGAATCGGATGTTGAAAATATCTTAATTACCAATGATAAAGAAGAAGATTTAAGATCACGTGCACCAGTTGTTACAGTTATGGGGCATGTTGATCACGGAAAAACTTCTCTACTTGATGTTCTGAAATCTACAGATGTAGCATCCGGTGAGACAGGGGGAATTACCCAGCATATCGGGGCTTATAGAGTAACGCTTGCTGATGGTAGAGCTATTACATTTATTGATACTCCTGGTCATGAAGCTTTCTCAGAAATGCGTTCAAGAGGGGCAGGTGTCACTGATATAGTTATCATAGTAGTTGCAGCAGATGATGGTATAAAACCGCAAACTGTTGAAGCGATTAACCATGCAAAAGCAGCAAATGTTCCTATAATAGTTGCCATTAATAAGATTGATAAACCTGATATTGATATTGAGCGTGTAAAAAACGAACTCTATATGTATGAAATTATCGGTGAGGAAGCTGGTGGTGACGTTATGGTTATTCCGATCTCGGCACTTAAAAAAATTAATTTAGGCAAGCTTGAAGAAGCTATTTTATTAATTGCAGAAATGCAAAATTTAAAAGCAAGTCCATTCGGATCAGCTAGCGGCGTCGTGATCGAATCAAAAATCGAAAAAGGAAGAGGTGCGTTAACAACCATGCTAGTTCAGCGTGGTACTTTAAAAAGTGGCGATATTATAATAGCTGGAACTGCGTATGGTAAAGTCAAAAAAATGACTAACGATAAAGGAATAGAAGTTTTAGAAGCTACCCCATCCGTTCCAATAGAAATTCAGGGCTTGAGTCATGTTCCTCATGCTGGTGACATGTTTAACGTAGTACAAACTGAAAAGCAAGCAAAAGACATAGCAGAATATAGAGAGCGAGTTGCTAAAGAAAAGAAAATATCTATAGCACCACGTTCAAGTCTAGAAGATTTATTCTTAAAAGCTTCTGGTAGTAGTAAAATTAAAGAATTACCTTTAATTATTAAAGGTGATGTTCATGGTTCAGTTGAAGCTATTGCTGGTAGTTTATTAAAATTACCAAATGATGAAGTTAAGCTCCGCATTCTTCACAGTGGTGTAGGTCCTATAACAGAATCGGATGTATCACTTGCTCATGCTTCTTCAGCTATTATTGTTGGCTTTAATGTTAGAGCAGGTACAAACGCAAAAACTGCTGCAGAGAAAGAAAAAGTTGAAATTAGATATTACAGCATAATATACGATCTATTAGATGACGTGAAAGCAATTATGAGCGGAATGCTTGATCCGATTATTAGAGAACAATATATTGGATCAGTAGAAATTAGGCAGATATTTAACATTACCAAGATTGGTAAAATCGCTGGTTCTTATGTCACTAGAGGTATTATTAAGAAAGGAGCAGGAGTACGCTTATTACGTGATAATATAGTAATTCATGAGGGTAAGCTGAAGACTTTAAAACGCTTTAAAGAAGAAGTTAAAGAAGTCAGAGAAGGCTATGAGTGTGGTATCGCATTTGAGAATTACGAAGATATCAGAGAGGGTGATACAGTCGAGGTATTTGAGCTGATTCAAGAGAAAAAACAGTTATAACTTAGTTCCCGTCATTGCGAGAAGGCATTGCCCGCGTGGATCATTTTCCCCTGTCATCCCGTGATTTATGAACTAGAGCCAGCTAAAAAATACTAATAAAATTAGTATTTTTTATTATTTTCTGGATGCCGTGGTCAAGCAACTAGATGACTACCTTAGGGCATTTTTCGATCTACGCAATAATACCGCCATGGTATGACACCAAGAGTGTTTTTTGATCTACACAACAACGCCTGCAGAGGCTATCATATATTTTGTGTAAGTTGTAAAGCAACAGAGAAAGAAATACTGTTAAAATACAACTAGAACAAAGGTAAAAAATATGGCTAAGAAAATAGAAGCTGGTGTTAGAAGTGCACATATAAATACTAAGTTAGTAGAGGAAATATTATCCCAATCTAATCCTAAAGAGTTATTTGGAAAGGATGGATTGTTTCAGCAATTAAAGAAGAGGTTAGTAGAGAGAATACTAGAGGACGAGCTAAGTCATGAATTAGGTTATTCGAGGCATAGCAAGGCATCAAAGCAAGATAGCAATCGTCGTAATGGTACGAGCGAAAAGACAGTAATAGATGACAGTGGTCAAAAGATAGTACTTGATATTCCAAGAGATAGAGACAATAGTTTTGAGCCTCAATTAATGTCCCCCTTCGGGGATCAAAAATCCCTCGCCTTTAGGCGAAGGGAAGATATAATGAAATTGCTTTAGCAATGAATTTATATCACGAAATATGAGAAGTTATAGAAAGAATAGTCATAGTCAGTATGATTTAAAAGTGCATCTTATATGGATACCAAAATATAGGAAGAGAATATTGATAGGCAAAGTATCGGAAAGGACTAGAGATTTACTGAGGCAGATTTGTATGGAACATGAAGTACATATAATTTCAGGGGAAATATCATGTGATCACGTACATATTTTTATCTCATATAAGCCGCAAATATCTCTTAGCAAGTTAGTACAGTATTTAAAAGGCATTAGCTCAAGAATTTTATTGCAAGAATTTACTCATTTACGAAAACAATTTTGGGGCAATCATTTGTGGGCTAGGGGCTATATGGCAGTCAGTTCAGGTAATATAACTGATGAAATGATACAGCACTATATTGATGAACAGGAAGGTGAACCTGTGAATGATGATCGATTTCTAATCGATTCCACTTTATAACCCCTCAGCTTATAGCTGAGGGTTGTTTAGTTCCTAAGGGAGTTAGAAGATTCACTGGATTTGATGATAGCGTTATTTCACTTTATGCAAGAGGTATGACCATGAGTGAGATTCAATCCCATTTAGAGGAAATGTATCATACAGAAGTATCTAAGGAGCTTATCTCGACTATTACAGATGGAGTTATGGAAGAGGTAATAAGATGGCAAGCCCGAGCATTAGATAGAATATACCCAATTGTATATTTAGATTGCATCATGGTAAAAGCAAGAGATAATAATATAGTTATAAATAAGGCTGTTTACCTTGTTATTGGTATAAATATAGAAGGCAAGAAAGAGCTTTTGGGTATTTGGATTAGCAAGAATGCGGGTTCAAAGTTTTGGATGCAGGTTGTAAGCGAATTAAAGAACCGAGGTGTAGAACAAATTTATGTAGCATGTGTTGACGGTCTTAAAGGTTTTAGAGATGCAATAAACAGTGTTTTCCCAAATACCATAGTACAACTTTGTATAGTACATATGGTACGTAATTCTTTAAAGTACGTTTCTTACAAAAATCTTAAAGAAGTAGCAGCTGACTTAAAACAAATCTATACAGCAAATAATGAGAATATGGCTAATTTAGCATTAGAAGAGTTTGCTAAAAAATGGGATAGTAAATACCCAGTTATTTCTGATATATGGATACGTAATTGGAGTGGTATAGTACCTTTCTTTGCGTTCCCTAAAGAGATTAGAAAGGTAATCTATACTACCAATACGATAGAATCGGTAAATAGACAAATCCGTAAAATTATCAAAAATAAAGGGGTTTTCCCAGATGATAAATCTATCACAAAAATTGTCTACTTAGCTCTTAAACATGCTGCAAAAAAGTGGACCATGCCTATTAAAGAATGGTCTCTTGCTTTGAATCAATTTGAGATACTATGTGGAAATTTTAAATATGAATTATTAGAAAATGATTTTTAACAATTTACACAAAAATTATGATTGACTCCGCCTGCACGGGAATGACATGTAATATATGACTATGGAACTTACCAGAAATGAGTTAATTAAGTCCAAGCTTATAGATATCCCTGAGCGTTCAGGGGTCTATCGGATGTTTGACGCTAATAAACAAGTCATTTATGTCGGTAAAGCTAAAAACCTAAAAAAGCGTCTTACTAATTATATTAAAACAGATTTAAATACTAAAACGCTTCGGATGGTTGCAAATACTTGCTCGTTAGAGTATAGCATTACTAATTCTGAAGTCGAAGCACTGCTTTTAGAAGCTCAGCTAATCAAAAAATTTCAACCGAAGTTCAATATTCTTCTTAAAGATGACAAATCTTTCCCTTTTATCAAATTACGTTTAGATCATGATTTCCCGCAATTGCTAAAATACCGAGGCAGAGCCTTAAATGATGGGAAGTTTTTTGGTCCGTTTGCTTCAGCAACCGAAGTTAACACTACTTTATCAGAACTACAAAAAATCTTTAAACTACGTTCCTGCACAGATAATTACTTCAATTCACGTACTCGTCCTTGCATACAATATGAAATCAAGCGTTGTTATGCTCCATGTGTTGGTAAGATTAATAAAAAGGATTATGCAGAGCTAGTAGGGCAGGTTAAAGATTTCTTGCAAGGACGCAGTAAAGAACTCCAAGAAAATCTATCGAAGAAAATGGAAGAGTTAAGCGAGCAGATGCGTTTTGAAGAAGCGGCAGACATTAGAGATCGTATTAAGGCATTGAGTTATGTACAGCTTAAAGCGGGTATTACGGATATTGTTAAAGATGCAGATATAATTGCTATTATAGAAAAGAATGGGCATTATTGCGTAGAGGTATTTTTATATAGAATAGGGCAAGCTTGCGGTAATATTCCGTATTTCCCTACTTCTACTGAAAATAGTACTAAAGAAGAAGTGTTAAGGCATTTTTTACTGCAATTTTATCAAAAGCAACAAGTGCCTCCGGAAATTATTATTAATCACGAAATTGATGATAAAGATAATATTATAGAAGCAATTAGGAATATTAATGATTTTGCTAAGCTTAGCATTACAATTCCTGCTAGCGGCGGTAAGCTTAAATTAGTTCAAAATGCTGAGGAAAATGCCTTATTTTCGCTTGAGCAATATCTAAAGAAATTTGCTAAAAGTCAAGAACTTATGTTTGAGGTTAAAGAGTTATTTAATCTTCCTGAAATTCTTGAGAGAATTGAGGTTTACGATAATAGCCATATTCAAGGTAAGTTTGCCGTCGGGGTTATGATAGTTGCTGGAAAATCCGGTTTTGATAAAAAAGAATATCGGGTTTTTAATGTAAGTGTAAGTCATTCCAGTTCTCTACAATGTCATTCCCGCGAAAGCGGGAATCCAGAAAAATTAAGTATGGATCCCCGCTTTCGCGAGGATGACATAAGAAATGACGCTGTAGGTGATGACTATGAAATGCTTCGTCAAGTTTTAACTAGACGATTAACGAGATTAAAACAAGAGCCGCATAGATTGCCAAGCTTGATGATTATAGATGGTGGTAAAGGGCATTTAGGTATTGTTAAAGAAGTGATGAATAAGCTTCAAATGGATATTCCGTTTGTTTGTATGTCAAAAGGTCCTGATAGAAATGCTGGTCTTGAGCAGTTTCATATGGTAGGTAGAGAAGTATTTACCTTGAACAAGAATTTACCGCTTATGAAATATTTACAAATCTTGCGTGATGAAGCTCATAATTTCGCAATAAAGAATCATAGACTTAGTAGGTCACGTGCTATAAAAGTCTCAAGCCTTGATGAAATAGAGGGAATAGGGGATACACGTAAAAAGGCATTACTGCATTATTTTGGTTCATATAAAGCAGTATCAGATGCGACGCTAGATGAGCTTTCTAAAGTAAAAGGCATTAGTAAATCACTTGCGAAAATGATCTTTAATGCCTTGCATAAAAATTAAGCTATTAAGCTTTGTCTGTAGGGTTATTAGTAGTAGTGTTATTAGGAGTCTATCATATATTTTGTGTAAGTTGTAAAGCAACAGAGAAAGAAATACTGTTAAAATACAACTAGAACAAAGGTAAAAAATATGGCTAAGAAAATAGAAGCTGGTGTTAGAAGTGCAGATATAAATAATAAGTTAGTAGAGGAAATATTATCCCAATCTAATCCTAAAGAGTTATTTGGAAAGGATGGATTGTTTCAGCAATTAAAGAAGAGGTTAGTAGAGAGAATACTAGAGGACGAGCTAAGTCATGAATTAGGTTATTCGAGGCATAGCAAGGCATCAAAGCAAGATAGCAATCGTCGTAATGGTACGAGCGAAAAGACAGTAATAGATGACAGTGGTCAAAAGATAGTACTTGATATTCCAAGAGATAGAGACAATAGTTTTGAGCCTCAATTAATTCCTAAGGGAGTTAGAAGATTCACTGGATTTGATGATAGCGTTATTTCACTTTATGCAAGAGGTATGACCATGAGTGAGATTCAATCCCATTTAGAGGAAATGTATC